>NZ_JACVAS010000003.1:0-573719 GCF_014852025.1 Ensifer sp. ENS10 | reverse complement strand
GGCTTCTGGGTGAAGAGATTGTAGGCCAGGCGAACGGTCAGCTGATCGTCGTCCGACAGCTTCTGGATGACGGCATAGTCGTCCGGATAGTTCTGGAAGCCGCCGCCGGCGTCGATGACGCTGGTGACGCCGAGCCGGTTGAGCTCGCGCATGAAGTGGCGGGTGGAGTTGACCTGGTAGTCGAAGGGCAGTTTCGGTCCCTTGGCCAAGGTCGAATAGAGGATGCCGGCATTGGGCTTGGCCAGGAGCAGCCCGGTCGGGTTGCCGTTGGCATCACGGGTGATCTCGCCGCCCGGCGGGTTGGGCGTGTCCTTGCCATAGCCGACCGCCCTGAGGGCGGCGCCGTTCAAGAGCGCCCGGTCATAGA
This sequence comes from Ensifer sp. ENS10, assembly GCF_014852025.1. NCBI lineage: Bacteria > Pseudomonadati > Pseudomonadota > Alphaproteobacteria > Hyphomicrobiales > Rhizobiaceae > Ensifer > Ensifer sp. ENS10. The sequence goes on along the minus strand of NZ_JACVAS010000003.1, from coordinate 573,352 downwards.
GATGCAGCAGGAACACCGGCGTATCCGGGGCGACCGCATTGATCTCGTCGATCGTCGGCAGCCGCTTTTCGGCAAACTGGTGTTCGGTAAAGCCGCCGACGACCCGCACCCATTGCGGCGCCGGGGTGATCGCCACCTGGCGCTTCAGCATCGCCATCGCATCGGCGAGCGACCGCACGCCGTCCCAGCGCAGTTCCATGTTGAAGTTGAGGCCGCCGCGCACGACGTGGGTATGGTTGTCGTTGAGGCCCGGCAGCACGCGTTTGCCCTTGAGGTCGATCACCCGGGTGCCCGGGCCGGCCAGCGCCATGATCGTCCGGTCGTCGCCGACGGCCAGGAACTTTCCGTCCTTGATGGCAACCGCGCTTGCCGTCGGGTTGCTGCGGTCGAGCGTGGTGACAAGGCCGTTGTGCAGGATCAGGTCGGGCGTCATCGAGGTGTCTCCAGTCTGTTGGGCGTGTGTCGCGGTTGCCCTGCCCAAGGCTAGGGCGGCGGCGGTTGCACCGAGAAAATTGCGCCGTGTAGGCATTATACGGGTTTCCTATCTATGGAGTTGCTGCCCGGCGTCCAATACCTGCGCTTGACGTGGTCGCGGAGCCCAGAAGGAAAATGGCAGGATCGACATGCCGCCGCGCAGCAGATGACGGCGCCAATGTCAGGGGAAAGGAGCGGGTAAAAACCTGCGAAGGGGGGCGCCAAGCTGCCGGCAAGGTCACTCGATCAACGAACTGGCTGTCGAGTGGGCGGACGGCGCTAAGATAGGTGAGATCAGAAGGCTGCGGGACGGCGGCGTGGCTGCCAGGATCATCGGCTTCTCCCAGATCAGTTGCCGGTTGCGGGGCTGTTTCTCCAATATTGCGTTTATTCCACTGCAGTTTCTTGTCGGGAATGTCTGCCTTTTGAAGATTCTCACGTTTAAGCAGCGAAATCTAACTCTGTGGACGTCCGGACGTTTTTCCCTGAACTTATCGCCGGTTGCGCCGCCAAGGTTGAGCCGGGGGCGGAGGCTTGTTCGTCGTGTTTATCTTACAAGGCGTCCGTTCCATGCAGCCAACGGTCGCTCCCGTTTGGCCGATTCAGGTGCGCCGGTCACGCCGGAAACGAGCGGGCGTGATGCCCGCTATCAGGGAAAAGCTTCTGGTCAGATGGCTTTGGTCGGCGAAGCCACAGCGAATGGCGATTTCGGCGATTGGCATATCCTGGAGCAGCAATTCCTTGGCGCGGGCGATGCGGTATTCGGTGAGCCAGCGTAGTGGTGTGCGGCCGAAGCTCGCCTTGAAGGCTTGTATAAAGTAGCTCCGAGACAGCTCGCAGCTTTTTGCGAGCTCCATCATCGATAGGTTTCCGTCGAGCTGCGCGGCCAGGTACTCCAGCGCGCGCTTTTCCTGCCAGGGAGCCAGCGTGCCCTTGCGCTCGCCCGGAAAATACAGCCCGCCGTATTTCTGCACGAGATGTGTCATGATGGCGAGCGTGACTTGATCGATGAATAGCCGACTGGCCTGTTTTGGCCGCTCCAGCGCGGGCAGCAGCGCGTGGGCGAGGCCGAGAATGACGGTGTCGACTGTACCAGGAGGGCATTCGAAGCCCATGAGGTCGGGCCGCCCGATTTCGGTGGCGAAGTCGCGCACATGCCGAAAGGGAATCCGGAAGCGCACGTTGTCGAAGGGCGATAGATGATGGCAGCGCCATTCCTCGCGCAGGTCCGTGATGGCAAGCGCCCCCTCGGGGTGGCCGCCTTCGAAAATCAGCGACTTACCACGCCAAAGCCGATGTAACCGAAAGTCGCGCAATTGCGTGATAATGCTAAAGGCGTCCTCGCGCACGTTGGCCGGGCTTGGTGCCAAGTCTTCCCGATCGGACTTCAATCGCATTATGGAGATGGGAGACGCATCGACGATCGATCGGCGTATGGCGTCCGGCTCCTGGGTCTTTTCTGGGGCGGACTCCCTGTACATCGTGCACTCCCAACTAACTGGCGAACGAAAGATTGCCCAACTCTCTTCGTTGAAGCAATTGGACTAATGGAGGCCTCGTCGCCGCCAAACTGAAGGCGTAACGCCAGTTTCACTGACAAATACCCTCTCAAAATGTCCGAGGTCGTCGAAATCGCACGCATGCGCAATGTCCTCCAGCGAGAGGGCATGGTCGGCAAGGTGTGATTTCGCCCTGCCGATCTGCGCGGCGATTGGCCGTAGCGTGGTTCCGGGTTCTTCCCGCATAAGAGCCCCTTGCGCCTTGCCAACGCTTTCCTCGATCGGCTCGCCATACCGGTGCAGGAGGTGGGCGCAGATGGCGACCGCTACGGGTCGCAGAGGCGCCGGCGCCGTTCCGGTGCCGGCAAAAAATGCAAGCAGCGCGGTACCGAGATTGCGAAGCACTGAATCCGGTTCGCCGCGACGGCAGATCAGGCGTCGTCGCCCGATTTCCGGCGATAGTTCCGCAGTCTCGTTGAAAAGGGCCTTGGGCAGCACAAAGGCGAGCGAGCGCAGCCGACTGTTGAGGCGAATGCCCGCCCCGTCCGCGAGATCCACGAGGCAGATCGTACCGCGCGCGAAGTGGCGAACCTCAGTACAGGAGCCATCCGCCCGAATGTCGGCGTGTTCGGCGTCCTCCAGGTAGAGCATGAGGAAATAGGACTGGGAGGCAGGGAGCCGAACGTCGTTTGCCTCATCGGCCCTGGGTTCGCGGCAAATGCTGGTCACGGAAAAGGTCGCGGCGCGGATTGGAACAGTGCTCAAGCATGGGGCCTCTGGCGTCCCGAAGCAGACGCCTACGCATGCCATGTCTTTGCTATCGAAGTTCAACGACAATCCCTGGGCGATATCTGAGGAATGACCTTGTAAATGCAGGTTCTGCCCCTCGACTGTATTCCAGGCTGTGCCAAGGTGCAACGCGAAGACCCATCGAACTCGCGTTCAACGGGAATTGTCGAGATCACCTCTTCTACGTCCGCAGTTTGCCTGCCAGGAACGAGACGAAGCGTCGGACCTTGACCGCGATATGGCGGTTGGCCGGATAGACCGCCTGCAGCTGTAACGTACTGATATGCCAATCGGGGAGAAGCTGTACCAACCGGCCCTGCCTGAGGTCTTCGCCAACGATAAAGTCGGGCAGGAGGACGATACCGACTCCCAGCAAGGCGGCGTCACGAAGACCAAGGCTGTGATTTAGTTCCAGCCGCGGCACGATCGGAATGCGGAACTCCTCATCGTTCCTCCTGAACGGCCAGATCCGCCCCCACCGCAATTCGGCGAAGTGGAGGCAGAAGTGGTTTGCCAGGTCGTGCGGCGTCTTCGGTGCGCCGTGTTCGGCCAGATAGGCGGGTGACGCGGAAATCACGAGGGACGATGTCGCCAGCTGCCGAGTGATGAGATTGATGTCGACTTCGAGGCGCCCTCGAATTGCAAGGTCGAAGCCATCCTCGACCAGGTTTACGGCCCGATGCGACAGGTCCAGTTCGATGGACACGGCCGGGTTGAGCTTCAGGAACTCCGAAACTGCCGGCACGATCACCAGATGCCCGAGATCGGGCGGCGCCGACACCCGCAATCGTCCGACGGCTTCCTTCTGGAACGAGGTCGCCGTCCGCTCCGCCTCCCTTATCTGCGGAAGGATACCCGAAAGGGCTTCGCGGTAAGCGGCGCCCGCCTCGGTAAGAACGACCTTGCGTGTCGATCTCTGAAAGAGGCGGATGCCGAGGCGATCCTCGAGCTGCCTGACCTGGGCTCCCACCGTCGCGCGCGACATGCCCAGTTCGTCCGCAGCCTTGGTAAAGCTGAGATGGGTGGAAACCGTCAGAAAGGCGGCAATCCCGTCAAGCGGATCGAGCGATTTCATGAGCGCGATTATCCGTTCAATGATGTCAAGTCATCGCTCTTATCATGAGACGAAGCACAAAGTAATCGATGGGTGTCCTCAAGCAGAAGGAGACCCGACATGAAGACATTCACTTACGCGGCGGTATCACCGCCGGGACATGGAATGCCGGCAGCGGCGTTCGGCAAACACGTGATACGGATGATGGCCGACAATACAGGCGGTGCGCTGGGCATGCTCGAGGCCATCGTGCCGCCCGGGGAGGGCCCGCCGCTTCATGTGCACGAGCGCGAGGATGAGTTCTTCCGTGTCCTGTCCGGTTGCTTCGGTTTCTGGTGTGGTAGCGATTATGTCGAGCTCGCCGAGGGAGGCTGCATCGCGCTGCCGCGCGGCGTGCCGCATCGCTTCCGGAACATCGGGGAGACGGAAGGCTGCCTCATGGTCGTCGTGACGCCGGGCGGGTTCGAGAACTTCTTTCCGATCATCGACCTCTGCAAGCCCGAAACGCCCGAGGAGATCGCCTCCATCGCAGCGGATTTCGGCCTGACTTTCCTGCCTGAAGGCAGGCGCAAGGTCGCCTGATCCGGCGGCAGACCGCCCCAAACACAGTGCCGAGAAAACTCGACAACGGTCCATCGAAAGGAGACCGAAGGATGACACACGCGCCTTCACACGAAATCGGAATGAGCCTGACCGCCGGCCAGTTGGACGCCTATCTCGCAAGGATCCGGGTCGACCGGCCAATTTCTCTCGACCTTCAAGGCCTGTCGAAACTTCACCGCGCTCACCTCATGACCTTCACCTGGGAGGCGCTGGATGCCTTCATGGGATGGCCGTGCTCGATCTCCCCGGCATCCGCCTTCGCGAAGATGGTGGAGGGCAGGCGCGGCGGCTGGTGTTACGAGATGAACGGTCTCTTCGGCGCAGCACTTGACGCGCTCGGTTTCCGGGTAACCCGTCTTTGCGGCGCCGTCGACCGCAAAAAACTGGGCAATATCGCCATCGGCAATCATCTGACCCTGCGGGTTAATCTCGACCGCCCCTATCTTGCCGAGGTCGGCGTGGCCGACGCCATCGTCGAACCCGTGCCGATTGCTGTCGGACCGTTCAGCCAGCGCGGTTTCGATTTTTCGATCATGCCGGCGGAGGACGGCTGGTTGCGCTTCAACAACCATGTACACGGCATCGCACACAGCTTCGATTTCCGTGCCGATTACAGCTGCGAGGCCGCCATGGCCGCCACGCATTCGTGGCTGATGCGGGACCCCGGGTCGCCATTCACAAACGCGCTTGCAGTGCTGCGTCATACCGCGGACGGTTATGTCGCCCTACAGAATGATCGCTTGCGCACGGTCACGCCGGGCAGCGTTCGCGAACATCGCATCACAAGCGCGGACCATCTCGCGGACACGTTTGAGACCGTTTTCGACCTTGAGATTCCCAGGCCCGAGCGGATCTGGGACAAGGTCCAGGCGATTGGCCGCGACAAGGCGGCCTAAAGGCGCGGCAACCCGGCCGACGCCGCTGCTGCTGCAATATGTTGCCGGCGACTTCAACTGCCTTCACCAGGAACTCCGATTGTTGTCATCAAACTGAAGAAAGATGAGCTATAGCGCTGCCCGGAAAGTGAGATTGATGCGCATCCGTCCGACAGTCTCATGGACGCCATCCTTCAATTCGGCCACGCCGTGATAGAAGAGCCGCGACGGGCCGCCCCAGACCGCCACGTCGCCATGCCGCAGCGCATACTTCTTCACAGGATCATTCCGCTTCAGGCCTCCGAACTGGAAAGTCGCCGGCAGGCCGAGCGAGACCGACACGATCGGATTGGCGAAGTCGCGTTCGTTTCTGTCCTGGTGCAGCGAGAGGCGGGCGCCCGGCTGGTAGCGGTTGATCAGGCAGGCGTCAGGGCGGAAGTCCGGATAGCCCGCCCGTGTCGCCGCCTCCACAGCCAGATCGAGGAAGCATTCCGGCATGGCCGGCCAGGGACGGCCTGTTTCCGGATCGTTGCGATCGTATCGATAGCCGGTGCGATCCGTGACCCAGCCGGCCGTGCCGCAATTCGTCATCGCCACCGACATGGTGAAGCCGCCCGGTGTGACCATATGTCGGAATGGCGACTTGCTGGTGATGTGGCCGAGCGCGGCGAGCAGATCCTTTTCAAAGGGAAGTGCTACGCCGCGAAGCAGCATGGCACCCTCCGCCATGATCTCGGTTGCGGGATCGGCAGGGGCAAGCATATCAAACAGATCGGGCATCTTCGGGCCTATTGCGTGTTGATCGACGCGTGAAAGACGGGCGAGTAGCCCGCAAGGAGCGCCATGACCGTCGATGGTGGTGTCAGGAGCCAATCGGCGTCGTTGAGGATTTCGGGCCTGTCGTAGCCGTCATTGGTCCAGCGATGCGCCCGGCCGGCGCGCAGCGTGTAAGCCTCATCCTTGGCCACGACGACCGCGCCGTCGGGCAGGTCGGTCACCGGAAGGGCGATCGGATGCAAGCGCTTGCGGCCGCGATCGAGGCGCTCGGCATGCAGGACGGAATCCATATGCGTAGCCGAAGGAGGCGCCTCTTTCTTCGCCGACGCCCAGCAGGCCCGGAAGCGTTCCGCGGCTTCGCGCCGGCAGAGGAAGCAGGGACGATGGCCGGCGGCGAACGCCACGGCCTCGTCGAGGAAAAACAGCTCCGTCCAGCTCCGGCGCGCCATCACGTCCCGGCGCCAACCCTTGAATTCGCAGGCGCAGACGAGCCAGGTCTTTGTTGCCCAGCGCCTGGCCAGCAATGTCTTCGTTGCCGGATCGTGGATGATGCCGCGATTGCCGGTAAACAGCCCGCGCTGAGTAACGGCGACGATATCACCGAAGGGCGTGACGCGGTTTTGAAGGGGCATGATGTACTTTCCGGAGCCGTATTTACTTCAATGCGTTTCCGCGCTCACGCGGGATGCGCCACAGATACCAGGCCGCGACCGTGCGATGGGGCGACCAGGCCTTCGAGAGCTCGCGCAACTGTTTCGGTTTCGGTTGTTCGGGCAGCGATTTGAGGACGCGGTAGCCTTCGCGGACACCGAAGTCGTCGACGGGCAGGATATCCATCCGCTCCAGAGAATACATCAGCAGCATCTCGACCGTCCAACGGCCGATTCCCTTGATGCCGACCATGCGGTCGATCACCGCCTCGTCCTCCATCGTGGCGGCGATGTCGCGGGTGGGGATCAGGCCATCCGAGGTTCCCTGGGCGATCGCCTTGATGGTGGCGATCTTGCTGGCTGAGAAGCCGCAGGTCCGAAGCTGGTTGAACTCGGCCTCGATGAGGTCTTCCGGACTTGGAAAATCGCGGTCATCGAAGAGCCCCTTGAGGCGTCCAATGATGGCATCGCCAGCTTTGGCCGTCAGCTGCTGGTAGGCAATCGCGCGAACGAGCGCCTCGTATGGTTCGCGGGCGGCCTTGGGATCGTGCCGGCACGGTCGTCGTCATGGCTGGAGAGGAAGGCGACAGATTCATCGTAGCGAGAGGGTAAATTCATAAGGACGCCTTGCATTCGTCGGCGACCGCGAAGCGCGGCCGGTTCCAGATGGTCAGGATGTGGCCGCGGCGGAGCGGCGGTTGCGGCCGTGACGTCATGCGGTCTGAGACGCTTCCCGATCGAGCAGCGCGCGCTTGCGGTCGACACCCCAGGCATAACCGGAGAGCGCGCCGTCGTTGCGAACGACACGATGGCAGGGAATGGCGACCGCGATATTGTTTGCGGCGCATGCTCCGGCGACCGCGCGCGTGGCGCTCGGCGAGCCGATACGTCGGGCGATTTCCGAATAGGACACACGCGCGCCGACAGGGATCTCCTGCAGGGCCTGCCATACCCGGCGCTGGAACGCCGTGCCGCGGACGTCGAGCGGCAGATCGAGGCCGACGCTGGGGTTTTCGACGAAGCCACAAACGCGGGCGATCAGAGCCTCGTATTCGCGGTCCATGCCGATCAGGCATGCCTTCGGAAAACGATCCTGAAGATCGCGAACCAGCTCGTCCGGATCGTCGCCGAGCAGAATCGAGGCGACGCCCTTGGTGCTGGACGCCACGAGGATTGCGCCGAGATAGGATTGGCCGACCGCAAACTTGATCTCCTCGTTGGCGCCACCCGCACGGTACTGTGTCGGCGTCATGCCGAGCATACCGGTCGACTTTTCGTAGAAGCGGCCGCTGGAATTGAAGCCGGCGTCATACATCGCCTCGGTGACGCTCGTGCCGGTTTCGAGGCCCGCTCGCACTTTCTTCGCGCGGTGGCCGGTGGCATAGGCCTTCGGGCAGCCCCGTCGACGTCTTGAACATTCGATGGAAATAGCTCGGACTGCGGTCGACAATAGCCGCCAACTCTTCCAGCGACGGTTCCTCCTCGCTCTCTTCGATGATGCGGCAGGCCTTGGCAATTAGCGCGGCATTCTCGCATTCGAGCGAAGGGCCATCGGGGTTGCAACGTCGGCACGGACGAAAACCGGTTGCCCGTGCGCTTTCGAGCGTATCGTGCAGCGCGACGTTCTTCGGATTTGCCGCGCGTGACGGGCAGGAGGGCCGGCAATAGATGCCGGTCGTCGAAACGGCATACCAAAACTGACCGTCGGCAGACTTGTCGCGCGCTACGATCCGCGCCCAGCGGGGGTCGTCCCCCACGAAAGGTGGTGAGGTGTGAAGGGTTGGTGCGGGCCGGATGTTCATGTCCATGATCTTCTACTCGAATTTGTTCTGGCTCGATCGTGCCTCCGATCCGCGCTTGTCACACTCCGATCCTTGCTCTCGAATCGAACAAAACCCACCCGAAACTTGCGCGGGCGATCGATAGGGCGTCGGGCTTCAGGCGCACCCTCTGGTGCAGATATGAAAAGAAAATGAGGCTCGCACAGGGAGCTGTGCGAGCCTCATTTCTCTTGGCCAAGATGCGCAGCTCAAGCCAACTGACGCTATGTGGTTTTCGATCAGGCCTTCTGGATCAGCCCGAGCTGCATCATTGCGGTCAGGCCGTCGTCGAGACCATGCTCTTCGACGATCATGCCGTCGACCAGCTTCAGCACGGTCTTGCCGGTAAAGTGCATCTTGCGGCCGGTCGCCGCCGGTACGCCGCCGAGCAGGAAGTCGTCGAAAGCCGGACCCGTGTGGGTGCCGCCGCCTTCCCACTGGCCGACCACATAGTCGCCCTCGGCAATCAGATCGGCCGTGCCCCAGAAGTTGAGATCGGGGAACGCGGCGCGGAAGTCGGTCATGAACGCCTTGATGTCTTCGCGGCCGCGGCGCGGTTCGTGCAGGGAATATTGCAGGAGCATATCGGGCGCCGCGATCTCATCGATAACAGCAAGATTGACGTCCTTGCCCCAGAATTCGGTGAACCAGCGAACGACGACGGCCTTGTTGTCTTCTTCTTTGCTCATGGAAATATCCTCTTTTCAAAATCGGGCGACCATCGAAACCGCTCGATGACCTGATGAAGGGGATATTTGAGCTTGCCGGGCGCCAAACTCCGGTTCTTATCTTCGAATTGGAAACGGCACGCGAGGTGAGCGCTGGCGGTTACCGCATGGGGGAATCGGCCGTGCAGGTGATGGCCGGCGCCTCCATCAAGAGCAGAGATTGGATCATCCGACCCTTCGCGAATATGCCTTGATCCACTAGGCGCAGCACCGCTTTTCATTGGACGCGTGTTCAGCCAGCCACCGGTCTCGAGGCTTGCAGCTCGCGGGGCGGGGTGTCAACGTAACGTGGAGAGCACCGTCTTCCGCGACAGGATCGTTTGCGCAGAACAACTGCATCGGGCGGACTCCATCGCTCACTTCGAAGGTCAGCTTGGCGGAACCGTCAAGACGGACGTGCTCGGAAACCTTGCGGACAATGGCCGAAAATTTGCCGGCCGTCATATGGGTCCGCTCGCCCTCTTCGATGTCCCACAACTGCACGAAGATTTCAGACCAGGCCTCCGGGTTAGCGCCGCAATCAAGCGCGGAGAACTGGCCAGCCTTGACCTCCGTCACATGGTAGCCGGGCTTTACGGGCTTTCCGTCGCAGGCGAACACCAGTGGGAGGTCTGCGGCGTCAGCGATCCTTTCAAGCAACTCTCCGAGCGAGATGTCAGTTTTGTTGGAATGGCTATTGTCGATCCTGCTCATTTGCGTCTATCCTCGATTTCAATGGTTCAAGGATTATTGAAATATGGATGATCGTCAAGCCCTCGCGTCCTTTGCGGCACTTTCCCAGGAGACCCGGCTCGCCATCGTAAGAACGCTGGTCGTCGCCGGCCCTGAGGGCCTGGCCGCAGGCGCGATTGCGGAGCGCATGGGCGTTTCTCCATCGAACGTCTCGTTTCACCTCAAGGAACTCGAACGCTCCGGCCTCATCTCCCAGCGCCGCGAGTCGCGTTCGATCGTCTACAGCGCAAGTTATGACACGCTGGCTGACCTGGTGACGTTCCTGATGGAGGACTGCTGCGCAGGACATCCCGAAATCCGCGGCTCGGTCGAGCGATCCGCTCGTTGCTGCCCAAGAGAAGCGTAGAGCGCCGAGGAATACGTCATTGCATACGAACAAGGTTCCTGCGGGCATCGTCTCCGCTCTCGGTGTCACGCAGATTATTGGCTACGGCACTCTCTATTATGCCTTCAGCATCCTGGCGCCAGGAATGGCCAAGGACCTGGGCATCAGCCTGGAACGGGTCTTCGCCGTCTTCTCGGTCTCCCTGTTCATTGGAGGTCTTTCCGCTCCGTTCATCGGCAGACATATGGACAAGGTCGGCGCGGCGACGGTGATGACGGTTGGTTCGACCCTTGCGGCGTTCACCCTGGCGCTTTGCGCGTGGTCGCCGTCCGTAGCGCTCTTTGCCCTTGCAATCATCCTGCTGGAGGTGTCCTCCGGCATGGTCCAGTACCAGGCAGCCTTCGCGACGCTGGTCGAGAGCGAACCCCGTTCAGCCTCCCGCAGCATCACCTATCTCACACTGATCGGCGGCTTTGCTTCGACCATCTTCTGGCCGATCGCCGCGACACTGATCAGGTACCTGTCCTGGCGGGAAATCTATCTGGTGTTCGCGGCGCTCAATCTTCTCATCTGCATGCCACTTCACTACTGGATCATGCGTGCCGGAAGGGTCGGTTCCAAACTGGATGAGACAAGAACCCGCGAAGTCCTCGTCGGCGCACTTCAGCCGCAAGCGCGCCGCCGCGGGATGTTGCTGGTCTCCATTGCCTTCTCGCTTTCGGGGTTCACTCTCGCGGCAATACTCGCCCACATGGTGCCGATGCTGGGCGCGATCGGACTCGGCAGTGCGGCGGTCGTGATCGGATCGCTGTTCGGCCCGGCACAGGTCATGAGCCGCCTGATCAACATGGCCTTCGGAAAGTGCCTGTCGCCGCCCGCGCTTGCGATCGTCTCTGCGGCGCTCATGGTCCTCGGTGCGGTATTACTCGGGGTGTCGGGTGATTGGTTGCCAGGCGCGGTGGCTTTCGCCGTCTGTCTTGGCCTTGGGTCCGGAATCAACAGCATCGCTCAGGGGAGCCTGCCACTCTATCTGTTCGGGTCCGCGGGCTACGGAGCGATTACAGGAAAGATGGCTGCGGCCAGACTGGCGGTGGGTGCCGCCGCCCCCTTCGCGTTCGCCACGGCGATGGAGAATCTCGGTATCGCCGCGGCGCTGTTCGTCAATGCCATGCTTGGTACGCTCGGGATTGCTGCATTCGTCGCATTGGCTGTCTCTACGCGCAGCCCCACGAAGGCTGAGTGACTAAATCGACCTCAACGACACCCGTTTTTCAAGTTCGGCAGCGTTTTCCTTCCGCTCGCTGTAGCGGTCGGTCAGGTAGGCGGAGGCGTCCCTCGTCAGCAGCGTGAACTTGACCAGTTCCTCGCACACGTCCACGACGCGGTCGTAGTAGGAGGACGGCTTCATCCGGCCGTCGGCGTCAAACCGCTGGTAGGCCTTGGCGACGGACGACTGGTTCGGGATCGTGATCATCCGCATCCAACGGCCGAGCACGCGCATCTGGTTCAGAGCGTTGAAGGACTGGCTGCCACCAGAGACTTCCATGATCGCCAGTGTCTTTCCCTGCGTCGGTCGAATTGATCCGAGCGACAGGGGAATCCAGTCGATCTGGGCCTTCATGATGCCCGTCATCGCGCCATGGCGCTCGGGGCTGACCCAGACCTGGCCTTCCGACCATTGCGACAGCTCGCGCAGTTCCTGCACTTTCGGATGGCTGGCCGGAGCCGCGTCGGGAAGCGGTAACCCTCTTGGATCGAACATGCGCACCTCGCACCCCAAACGCTCGAGAAGTCGTCTGGCTTCGTGCGCGAGCAGCCGGCTGTACGATACCTCCCTGAGCGAGCCGTAGAGGATCAGGATGCGCGGCTTGTGCATCGAAAAGGCGGGACGCAACGCGTCGAGGTCAGGCTGGCGAAGATGCGGCGACTGCAATGCGGGAAAGGTCTCAGACAATGCGCTTTCCCTCCTGATCGAGGACCTGTTCGCCGTCTTCCTTGAAGAAGGCTCCCTTGAAGGCATCCGGCAGGATGTCGAGAACGACCTCGGAGGGGCGCGCGAGCCTTGTGCCGAGCGGCGAGACGACGAACGGCCGGTTAATGAGGATCGGGTCCTTGAGCATGGCATCGAGCAACTGGTCGTCCGTCAGCTTCGGATCGTCGAGACCCAGCTCGACGTAAGGCGTACCTTTCTCGCGGATCGCCTGCCGGACGGTCAGCCCGGCGTCGGAGATCATCCTTGCCAGTTCCTCGCGCGAAGGCGGAGACTGGAGATAATCGATGACCGTCGGTTCGATCCCGGCTGCGCGGATCATCTCCAGTGTGTTGCGGGACGTGCCGCAGGCCGGGTTATGATAGATGGTGACGTCCATTGTCATGTCCTTTCGGTAATGGTGTTCCGGGAGACGGCGGGTGCTGCCTCGTACCAGCCCTTGGTGCGGTTCACGGCCCAGACGACCGTGAGCATCACGGGAACCTCGATGAGCACGCCGACGACCGTCGCCAGCGCTGCGCCGGACTGGAAGCCGAACAGGCTGATTGCGGCCGCAACCGCGAGTTCGAAGAAATTGCTGGCCCCGATCAGTGCCGAAGGTCCGGCGACGCAATGGCGCTCGCCCGAGATCCGGTTCAAGACGTAGGCCAGCCCCGAGTTGAAATAGACCTGGATGAGGATGGGGACGGCCAGCAGGGCGATGATCGTCGGCTGCGCGATGATCTGCTCGCCCTGGAAGCCGAAGAGGAGGACGAGCGTTGCCAGCAGCGCGACAAGCGAAAGCGGCTGCAGCTTCGCCAGCATGACGTCCAGCGCCCTGGTCGTGCCGTCAGCGGTCAGACGGCCTCTCAGGACCTGCGCGATGATGACCGGGACCACGATATAGAGCACGACCGATAGAACGAGCGTGTCCCACGGTACGGTGATGGCCGACAGCCCGAGCAGGAGACCGACGATCGGCGCGAAGGCGACAACCATGATCGCATCGTTGAGCGCGACCTGGGAAAGCGTGAACAGCGGCTCGCCGCGCGTCAGATTGCTCCAGACGAACACCATCGCGGTACAGGGCGCGGCCGCAAGGATGATCAGACCTGCGATGTAGGAGTCGATCTGGTCGGCGGGCAGATAGGGACGGAACAGCCATCCGATAAACAGCCATCCCAGCAGCGCCATGGAGAACGGCTTTACCGCCCAGTTGATGAACAGGGTCACGCCGATTCCGCGCCAATAGGTGCTCACCTGCGCCAGCGAGCGGAAGTCGATCTTGATGAGCATCGGGATGATCATCAGCCAGATCAGGATGGCGACGGGCAAATTCACCTTGGCGATCTCCGCCGCGCCAATGGCCTGGAAAACACCGGGCATCAGATGGCCGAGGGCGACGCCGACGACGATGCAGAGAAAGACCCAGATGGTCAGGTAGCGTTCAAACGTCGACATTGGCGGACTTTCCCTGGCTTGCCGCCGAACCTTCCATCGCGCCGATCTGGCCGAGCTTCGTTTCGAGCGCCAGGTGATCGAAGGATGCCAGCGGGAGGCTGACGAACACCATGATCCGGTTCTTCAGGAAGCGGGCGGCTTGCGCGAAGGCGCGCTGGATTTCGACCTCCGTGCCAACAACGGCGGCCGGGTCTTTTACACCCCAATGCGCGGTCATCGGATGTCCGATCCATACCGGACAGGCTTCGCCGTGTGCGCTGTCGCAGACGGTGAAGATAAAGTCCATTTCGGGCGCACCAGGCTCGGCAAAGACGTCCCAACTCTTGGAGGAGAAGCCAGTCGCCGGATAACCAAGTGCTTGCAGTTCCTTCAGCGCATGCGGATTGATCTCGCCTTTGGGCTGGCTGCCCGCGGAGAATGCCCTGAACCGTCCGCCGCCCTCTTTGTTGAGGATGGATTCGGCGAGAATGGAACGTGCGGAATTGCCCGTGCACAGGAAAAGCACGTTGTAGGTCTTGTCGGTCATGGTCGTTGTCCGTGGTTAGGTCGGAGGATTGCTGAGTTTCATGATCGTGGCCGATGCCGGGCAAATGCCCGAAAGCTGACGGGTTGCGAGAACGGCGGGCGGCGCATCGGCTCGCTCGACCGCAACGAAACCGAGGCTTTCGAAGAACGGCGCGGCGGTCGTCGTAGCCAGGAAGACTGCCGAGCTTTCTTTGACGGCTTTCAGGGTTTCCCTGGCCAGCGATTTGCCGAATGACTTGCCACGATGCTCGGGCAAGATGACCATTGACCTGAGGAGGACCGCATCGCCGCACGTCTCAATGCCAGCGTAGCCAATTGTGCCGCCATCGGAGGAAACCGCCCTGAAGAACGAGCGTCCCGGCTCTCCGAGGTCCTCGATCGGAAGACCGGAGGCCGATAGCGCCAGCTTCAGTCCGGGATCGCTTCCCGGGATTGGCTCTAGTCTGATGTCGCTCATGACAGCTTCACCTCGGGTCCGCAGCAGGGCGTAAGTTCGGCGATCAGCGGCGCACAGAGTTCGGTCGAGCCGCCACAGCAGTCTTTCAACAGGAAGAGGGTCAGGTTTCGCAGGCCGTGCAGGTCGGCTCGATAGATGATCGAGCGGCTCTGCCGTTCGCTTGTCACGAGGCCCGCGCGCGACAGCGTTGCGAGGTGCGCCGACATGGTATTCTGCGGGACGTCGAGAAGGCGGGCAAGTTCGCCGGCAGGCACGCCATCCGGTTCGTGTCGGACGAGAAGCCGGAATGTCTCGAGCCTGGTAGACTGGGCCAGTGCGGCAAGCGCCGCTATTGCGGTGATATTATCCATTAATCCAGAATAATAGATATATTGGATATGTCAATTGCTGCCAACGTTCCTCCTCTCCACTATTGGCGCGAAGCCGGAGCAGCCCCGAATGCATAATCCACCCGGCAACAGCGCTCACAGCTGTGATGATACCTTCTCGCTGGTGTCGCTTGTCTGCGCGGGCCTCACACCGGAATGGACCAGGATTTGCCGAACCGCAGATATCATGCAGTCGTGGCGTGCAAGACCTGGTGATGGTCCGTGGGAACGACGGGAAGGGCGCGCTTATGTGCGCTGGCGCGATAGGTTGAGAGTATGCGTTCAGCCGCAGCCGGCTCGACAGTTCTGCCTTCGAGAAAGTCGTCGATCTGGTCGTATGTCACGCCGTAAGCATCCTCGTCCGGCCGCAGAGGCGCGTCCGATTCAAGGTCAGCGGTGGGAGTTTTCCAGACGAGCTGTTCCGGCGCCCCGAGTTTCGAGGCGACGGCGCGGACGCGGCGCTTGTTCAGACCGGCGAGAGGGAGAATGTCCGCTGCGCCATCACCGAACTTCGTGTAGAAGCCCATGAGCGCCTCCGCAGCGTGGTCCGTGCCGATGACGAGACCCGACGATGCCCCGGCGATCGCATATTGGGCGACCATCCTCTGCCGTGCCTTCACGTTCCCGAGGATGAAATGATGACGTGGGGCCGGGTCAACGCCGCCGGCAAGGATTGCGTCCATGAGGCTATCGGCCGCCGGTTTTATATCCACGGTGATGACACGGTCCGGGCGGATCGCAGCGACGGCTGCGGCCGCATCGTGTTCGTCCGCCTGCACACCGTAGGGAAGCCGGACGGCAATGAACGTCGCCGAATGGCCGCTTTCGCGTAACTCCTGAACGGCGCGCTGGGCGAGAAGCCCGGCCGTCAGGGAATCGACCCCGCCGCTGATCCCGAGCACGTAGGCGCGCTGTCCGCCTTGCACGAGATATGCCTTCAGGAATTCAATCCGCGTGCGGATTTCGCTCAGCGCATCGAACTCCGATCGAACGCCAAGCGCCTGAATGATGGCAAGTTGCTCTTTCACTGAATGTCTCCTGCTGCCTTCGCCTCGTCGCTCCTGGCGGTCCGTCCCTTCGGGGTGACCGCACCAGATATTTCATCTGAGGATCCGAAGGAGGCAAGGGAATAACCTTCCTGCCTCCTCCTTCTTCCACGTCGAAGGCACGCGCGCCAGCAATGCTGGACGTGATCCTGCAGCAGAATGGCGAGCCTGCGGCCTGAGCGACGATTGCTTTTTTGGCGTGCCGCTGCCAGGCAATGACCTCTGAACCGGGTCAGTTGGCGCCCTTTGACCGCGCCAGCACGAAGTCGTGGTTCACTTCCCAGAAGCGACCCGAAAACCCGTAATCCGCGGCGCGGCCCGGGTCCTCAACGCACCGGAACGTCGCAAGCAGGCTTTGCTTCACGCCGAACACCGCATCCGAATGGATATACGGATCATCCGGATCGAAGATGTGGGTGATGAGCGTCTCGTACCCGTCGGCCTTGATGATGTAGTGGAGATGGGCCGGGCGGTTGGGGTGACGCCCGAGATGGTCCAGCATCCGGCCGACCGGACCGTCGTTCGGGATCGGGTAGTATTTCGGCTTTACCGCCCGGAACCAATATCCGCCGTCTGGCCCGGTGCGGAAGACGCCGCGCAAGTTGAACTCCGGCTGGATGCCCTTCTGCTGAACGTCATAGAAACCTTCGTCATTGGCCTGCCAGACATCGATCACGGCGTCAGCAATGGGCCTGCCCTCGGTATCGAGGATGCGACCGCCGACCACCATGTCCTCGCCCTTCTGGTCGAGACAGATGTTTGCGCCCATCTCGAGCTCCGGCGCGTCCTGGACATGAAACGGGCCCAGCACGGTGCTTTCGGAGGCACCCGACGGCTTGCGATTGTTGATTGCGTCGACCAGCATCGAGACGCCGAGCGTGTCGGACAAAAGGATGAACTCTTGCCGCCATTCGTTACACATCTGTCCGGTGCGTGTGAGGAAGAGGATCGCCTCCATCCACTCCTCCTGCGTCGGCTCGATTTCCCTCACCGCTTCGTGCAGCTTGCGCGTCACGACGTCCATGATCTGTTTCAGTCGTTCGTCCTTGGCATTTTTGTTGCGGCCCGTGACGACCTCAATCGAGTTTTCTTCGGTGAAGAAGCCTTTCTCATGCGCTTCCATGGATCACCTCCCAAGCACTGATGTCATGACCCGACGAAGGTCTGCAACGGGATCTGCCGACTGCGCCTCCGAGCGCCAGCAGACGTGATGGTCAGGACGCACGAGAACGATGCCGCTGTCACGCACTTCGCTCAGCCCGGCCCAGTCGCCGGTGAAATCATCCCAATGCTGCCGCGCGCCGATGGCGTGGGCCGCTATATCGACACCAAGCTCATGGCCGACAACCTTCGCCGCTTCGATCCAACCCTGTCCGCCGATCCCGGTCAGGACGGTGAACCGGCCGTGGCCGGAGAGATCGAGCGTCGAGGCCTTCTTCCCATCGCCAGAGAAAACCCATGCATGCGGCAGTCGGGCCCCCGGCCAGGTGGTCTGCTGGAAATGCAGTTCCGGGTCCTTGGCAAAGGCCGGTTCGGGTTGACCGTCGGTGACGATCGCGTCCGAACGATAGCGCTGGTTCATCTCGACGCCGTGGGCGTCGAACTCGTAGACCTTGGCGGCGATCGCCTTGCGGATGGCGGCGCGCTGTTCTTCCGCCGCCGGCGTATCGCGGCAGCGCCCATCCATGTTCTGCTGCATCTTCACCGGATCGATGGAATCGAGCAGGCCGAGCGCCTTGAAGATCGGGCCGAACTCTTCAATCGACTTGTTGGCGCGGGTGACGATCTGCTTGGCGACCGGCGCTCGCTCCGTTGTGTAGGTATCAAGCAGCTTTTCGCTCGCTTGGCCCTTCAGCACAAAGGCGAGTTTCCAGGCAAGGTTGAAGGCATCCTGGATCGATGTGTTGGAGCCGAGCCCGTTCGATGGCGGATGGCGGTGCGTGGCGTCGCCCATGCAGAAGACGCGTCCGTTCGACATCGTCGTCGCATACATGTTGTTGACCGTCCAGGTCGAGACCTGCTTGACCGTCACGTCCAGATCCTGCACGCCGACCAGGTCGCGCACCACCTTCTTCGCATGGGCTTCGTCAACGGCCGGTGCCGGCTGGTTGATGTCGTATCCCCAGACGATCAGCCATTCGTTCCAGGGGCGGACCATGCGCACGAGGCCCATGCCGATACCGCCGACGTCGGCCCCCGGCTGCAGCACCCAGTAGAGTACCGAAGGACGATGGGCGACATAACGCGACAGGTCGGCCTCAAACAGGATGTTCATTGAGCCGGCAACGCCCATCCGGCCCTCGAAGGTGAGCCCGGCATGCTCCGCGACCTTCGAATTGCCGCCGTCAGCACCGATCAGATACTTCGAGCGAACGGTGATTTCCTTGCCGGTCAACCGGTCGAGACACGTCGTGGTAACGCCTTCGCCGTCCTGCACATGGCTGACATATTCCGTCGACATCCGCGCCTGGGTACCGCGCGAGCAAGCCGTCTTGAACAGGAGCGGCTCCATGAAAGTCTGGGGCAGATCGTTCATCTGGCTCGGCGAGGATAGCTGGTGTTCGGCGCGCGAGGCCGGGTGCTTGCCCCAGCTTTTCATGCGCCCGATCTCTTCGCCCGCAAGCGAGGTACAAAAGACGTTCTCGCCCATCAGGTCCTGTTCGGCGGCGAACATATAGACCTCGTCTTCCACGTCCCGGCCGAGATCGCGCAGGACCTCCATCGTGCGCTGGTTTGTAATATGCGCGCGTGGCGTGTTCGCCAGCCAGCGATAGCGGTTGATCACCATGTTTTCGATGCCGTAGCTCGAAAGCAGGGCGGCCGTGGCGGAACCGGCTGGCCCCGTGCCGATGATGAGTACGTCGGTTGTGATATCAGCCATTTGGTCCTCCCTTTGGCATGTGTGCGAGTGGTCCGCCGATCAATTTGCGACGGACCGGAAAGAGCTGGATACCGGTGCGATCGGAGAACAGGCCCCAGAGACCGCGCGGCGAAAAGAGCATGACGAGGATGCCGATGAGGCCAAGGACCAGCAGGTACCAGGAGCCAAAATCGGCGAAGAGCTTTTGCAGCAGGAAGAAAAGCACCACGCCGACGATCGGCCCTTCGATGGTGCCGATCCCGCCGATCACCACGATGAAGATGACATAGGCCGTCCAGTCGGTGACGGAGAAAGCCGCGTCCGGCGAAATACGCGCTTTCTGCACGTAGATCAGCGCACCGGCCAGTCCAGTGACGTAGGCCGTCGCTACGTAGACCAGAGCCTTCATGCGGCGGGCGTCGACGCCGACGGCACGGGCGGCCTGCTCGTTGTCGCGCACGGCCGCAAGACCGAGCCCCTGCTTGCTTCGCAGCAGGCGGTAGATGAAGCCGATCGTCGCGAGCGCCAGCAGGAGCGCGATCCAATAGGTGAGGGCATCGCTGGCTGCGGCGGCCTTCATGCGGAAGAGGTCGCGCACGATATCGACGCCTGCCATGTCCTTCGTCGCCTCGCGCGGCAGCGACGTGCCGGTACCCCCGCCGAGCGCCTTCCACTGTGCCAGTAGCAGCCGCACCACCTCGGCCACCACCCAGGTGCCGATGGCGAAATAGGGCCCCTGCAGCCGGAAGGTGAAAAAGGCAGTCGGAATGGAGAGAAGCGCCGAAAGAGCGCCGGCAATCAGGATCGCAACGATGGGATCGATACCCGCCAGAATGACCGCACCGAACATCGTATAGGCGCCGAAGCCAACGAAAATCTGCTGGCCGACCGAGATCAGCCCGGCATAACCGGCAAGCAGGTTCCAGTTCTGTGCCAGCACCAGCATGGTCAGGATGAAGAAGAGATCCTGCACGACGCCGCGGGACACGATGAGGGGAGCTGCAATCGCAAGCGCGAGGCCGGCGACTGCCGCCAAAGCTGCCAGCGATGAGGTTCCGCTCCGGGTTTCGACCTTGAAGGACGGAATGGCGATGGACATCGGCTTGACCTCAATCGACGGCGCGGGGGAAAAGCCCGCGTGGCTTGATGACGAGAACGGTGAGGAAGGCGAGATGTCCGGCAAGGATCTGCCATTCCGGATTGACGGCCGCCCCAAGCGTCTGCGCAACGCCGAGGATGACCCCGCCGGCAAGCGTTCCCCAGAGCGAGCCGAGGCCGCCGATGATCACGGCTTCGAAGGCGTAGATCAGGCGGGACGGTCCCGATGTCGGATCGAAGTTGGCGCGCGTGCCAAGATAGAGGGCGGCGATCGTCACCACGACCATGGCAAGCCCGGTTGCCATGGCGAAGACGCGTTGCGGGCGAATACCCATCAGCCCGGCCGTCACGATGTCGTCGGAGGTTGCCCGGAAGGCGCGCCCGAGCGCCGTTCGATAGATCAGCTGGTTGAGGCCGAAGATCACGGCGAGCGCCGACAGGAAGGTCATCAACGGCATCAGGCCGATGTTGAGCGAGCCGACGCCGATCGAAGCACTTTCCAGCGCCCCGATGGACACGCGGCGGCTGTCGGCGGAAAACGCTTCGAGCAGGCCATTCTGGAGGACGATGGAGATGCCGAACGTGACGAGCAGCGGCGGCAACACGTCCTTGCCGAGCGTGCGATTGAGCACGAAGTATTGCAGGCCCCAACCTGTCAGGAACATCAGTGGCGCGGCAATGAGCGCTGCCAGGAATGGATTGAGGCCGAGCGCCGAGGTCAGCAAAAGGATCAGGAATGCGGCAAGCACGATCAGGTCGCCATGGGCGAGATTGACGAGCCGCATGATGCCGAAGACCAGGCTCAGGCCGGCGGCAAACAGGGCGTAGAGCCCGCCGAGCAGAACGCCCTGCACGATCGTGTCAATGAAGCTCATGGCGCGGCGCTCCGAAATAGGCCTGGTGGATCTGTTCGCGGGTCAGCACCTCCGGACGCCCCGAAAGCGTCACCCGCCCTTCCATCAGGCAATAGACCTGGGTTGCGACCTTCAGTGCCTGGGCGATGTCTTGCTCGACGATGACCATCGAGGCGCCCGTTGCGCGGATACGCGGGAAAGCCGCATAGATGTCGCGAACGACGACCGGTGCCAGGCCGAGGCTGATCTCGTCGCAGAGCAGCACATCCGGGTTGGACATCAGCGCCCGGCCGATCGCCACCATCTGCTGCTGGCCGCCGGAAAGGGCCGTCGCCGGGTTGTTTCGACGCTCGCGCAGGATCGGGAAGAGCTCATAGACGCTCTCGAGCGTCCATGGTCCCTGTCCCTTGCGGCCATAGGCGCCGATCAACAGGTTCTCCTCGACGGTCAGCGACGGGAACAGCCGGCGGCCTTCCGGTACCATGGCGATGCCGCGGGCAAGCACGTCGGGTGCTGCCAGCGCGCCGATCGGTTCATCGCGATAGACGACCATGCCCGGCTCGCTTGTGAGCACGCCGGAGATCGCGCGCATCAGGCTGGTCTTGCCCGCGCCATTGGCGCCGATGATCGCAACGGTTTCCCCCTTGGCAACGGCGATATCGACACCGAAAAGGGCCTGGAAGTCGCCGTAGAAGGCCTTGAGCCCTCTGGTTTCAAGCCTAGCCGTCATAGCTCGATCCCCAGATAGATCTCCTGGACGGCACGCGACGCCATGAGCTCGTCGGGTTTTCCAATACCGATCACCTTGCCGAAGTTGAGAACCAGAAGCCGTTCGACCACCGAGGTCAGCGCATGAAGCACATGTTCGATCCAGATGACGGCAACGCCCTTCTGCTGGATGGCGCTGATGGTCGCGACCAGCTGGTGGCATTCGGCTTCCGTCAGGCCGCCGGCGATCTCGTCCAGCAGCAGCAGCCGGGGTTCGGTGGCAAGCGCCCTTGCCAGTTCCAGCCGCTTGCGCTGCAGAAGGGTAAGGCCGCCGGCCAGGACATTCGCCTTTTCGAAAAGGCCCGTGTCCACCAGGATTTCGGCGCAGCGGTCACAGGCTTCCGCCTCGCGCCGCCGCGTGCCAAAACTGCCCGCGACGAGCAGGTTCTCAAAGACTGTCAGCTTTTCGAAGGGCTGCGGGATCTGGAAGGTCCGCCCCATGCCCGAAAGACAGCGCGCCATCGGCGGCGTTCGGGTGACATCCACGCCGCCGAAGCGGACCGTGCCGCTGTCGGCGGCGATGTTGCCGGTAATCAGATTGAACAGCGTCGACTTGCCGGCGCCGTTTGGCCCGATGATGCCCAGCGCCTCACCCTCGCCGACCGAAAAGCTGACCTCGTCGGCGACGGTCAGCGCGCCGAAGCGCTTCGAGACCCGCTCGAGCTCTAACAGAGACATGCCTGACCCTCCTCGGTCACAGTCCCACGCCATCAGGCGCTTAAACGATCGCTTCCATTTTTCCACCGGCGGGAATGTTCGGCGCCGTCTTGTTGTCGGTAATGACGAGGTCATAACCGCCGGCGTCCTTCAGCCGCCATTGACCGCCGACGAGCGGCGTCTTGGCGACGTTGCGGGCAGCAAACGGCGGCAATCCCTTGCCGTCCCATGCAACCGGACCGACGAGCGTATCGAGTTTTGTGGCGGCGATTGCCAGGGCCACCGCATCGCCGTCCGTCGGGTCGTCGGCCCGCGTAACGGCGTCGACGGCCAATTCGAAGAGGGCGTGGGCAAAGCCGATCGGCTGGGTCCAGGGCCGGCCGGTCGCCTTGGTGAAGGCATCGGCCACTTGGGCGGATGTCTCGCCGGTCAGCGATGAGGCGAAGGGGTGGCTCGGCGACCACCAGACTTCGGACGAGAGATTGTGGCCTGCCTTGCCCAGCGCTTCGACCGCGTGCGGGAACAGCAATGCCTTCCCGATCGAGGCGACCTTCGGCACGAAACCCTGCTGCTTTGCCTGGTTCCAGAAGGTCGTGAAGTCAGGAGGGATGACCACGCCGGTAACGATCTCGCATCCAGCCGATTTGAACGCATTGATCTGGGCAGAGAAATCGTCCGTCATGTTCTGGTAACGGCCGGGGTCGGTGAGCCCGTAGCCAAGCTTTTCGAGGACCGGCGGGAAACCCACGGTCCCGTCGCCCCAGGCATTGCCGTCACCGTCATTGGGGAAGAGGCCGCCGACTTTGTGGTTCGTCTCGACCTGGGCCCACATATTGGTGAAGACGGCGATCACATCCTCGAGGCCCCAGAAGAAGTGATAGGCATAGTCGAACGGTTTCCACGAAGCGGGATCGCTTGGGTTACCCTGTTGGCCGATGAACCAGGGCTGCCACGGCGCAACCGTCGAAATGCAGGGCATCTGTTCGGCTTCGCAGGTGGTTGCAACAGGGTTCGTGGTTTCGGGTGTCGAGGCAACCAGAACCAGATTGACCTCGTCATCGACGATCAACTGCTTGGCGACTTCCGCCGCCCGGTTCGGGTTCGACTGGCTGTCCTTGACCACAACCTCGAAGTTCTGGCCCTTTGCCCTGGTCGCCGCCAGAAACGCGTCGATCACGAATTTGTCGGCCTCGCCGAAGGCGGCGAGCGGCCCGGTTTGGGGGCTCACATAACCAAGCTTGATCGCCGTGTCCTTGGCAATCGCCGGCATCGCAAGTCCGGATGAAAAGGCGACTGCGCCACCTGCGGCTGTCGTCTTCAGAAAATCGCGTCTCGTCAGCATGGTTCCTCCTCCCAATGCCCTTCCTCCCGAAGGGTGTCGTCAGTTCGTCGGCCGGTTGCCCTCCCAGGCATCCTGCAGCAGCGCCCGAATGGACTGCCGATCGATCGGGCGCGGGTTCCAATAGGGGTTTTCGGTCGCAATCGCGGCGGTCCGATCGAGATCGGCCTCGGTAAGGCCGAGGTCCTTCAAGGCGAGCGGCGCACCGAGCGACTTTGCGAAATCCCACAAGCCGCCGCCAACCGAACCGCCGAAGGTCCGGGCCACGGGCTCAAGCAGGTCAGGCACGGCCGCGGCGTTATAGGCGGCCGTATGCGGCAGCATGATCGCGTGGGTTTCCGCGTGCGGTGTGTCGAAGGTGCCGCCGAGCGTGTGGCAAATCTTGTGATGCAGCGCCATGCCGACCGCGCCGAGCACGGTGCCCGAGAGCCAGGCGCCGTAAAGCGCTTCGGCCCGCGCCTCGCGATCGCGCGGCGTCCCGATGATCGTCGGCAGGCTCGTCTTGAAGGCTGACAAGCCCTCTTTCGCCATCAGCGAAGAGATCGGGTTACGATCCTGCGCATAGAGCGCTTCGACCGCATGGGCCATGGCGTTGAGCGCGCTGGTGACGCTCATGCCGACCGGCAGGCCGAGAGTCAGCTCGGGATCGTAAATCACCACCTCCGGCAGGATCGAAGGATGCCTGACGGTCGTCTTTCGGCCGCCTTCTGTCTGTCCGAGGATCGGTGTTACTTCCGAACCGGCGTAGGTGGTCGGGATAACGACTTGAGGCAGATCGGTGCGATAGGCGATCGCCTTGCCGAGCCCGGTGGTGGATCCGCCGCCAAGGGAGACGACACAGTCGGCGCCGCTTTGGTTGACCGCTTCCATCGCCTTTGCCGTGACCTCGACTGGCGTATGCATCACGGCCCCGGCAAAAACGCCTGCGGCAAGTGGCCCGAGCCGCTCCGCCAATGCTTCCGCGTCTGCCCGTTGCTGCGGTGTTGAGAGCACCAAAGCTCGGCTGCGCCCAAGCTTTTCGACCCAGGCTCCGGCCTCGCGGCTCCTGCCTTCGCCAAAGACGATGTGCGCCGCACTGCCCTGGTAGGTGAAATTGTTCCTCACGACCCAGATCCTTCCCTTGCCCTCGCCATCAGGAACTTGAAGTCCAGCCGCCAGCCGGGCTTGCCGCCGATGTCGGAGCATTTGTATTCGTGCACCAGTTCCGGCTTGACGCCGAAGATCGCGTCCTCGTCGATATGGGGATCGCTGCCGTCGTAGATATGCGTCGTAATCGTCTGGAATCCTGGAGCAGTGACGATGAAATGTAGATGGGCTGGGCGCCGGAGCGAACAACCCGCCTGGCCAAGGAGCTTGCCCACCGGCCCGTCTTCCGGGACGCTGTAGCCGGCGGGGCGCACCGTCAGGTAGTCGAACCGCCCTTCGCGATCGGTCTTGAAGACGCCGCGCAAATTAAACTCCGGTTGCAGGTCCGGTTGCTGGTTCTCGTAGAAACCTGCGGCGTTCGCCTGCCAGGTCGTGACCTCCGCGCCCTCGATCGGGTGGCCGTCGAGATCGAGCAATTGCCCGAAGACCGCCAGCCGCTCGCCGACGCCATCGAGCGAGATGTTGCTGCCGGATATGCGTTTCGGCGTGTCGGCGCGAAAGAACGGCCCACGGACCGTATTGGGTGTCGCCTGTTTCGGGCGACGGGAGTTGATCTCATCGACCAGCGCCGAAGCGCCAAGCAGGTCGAACAGCAGACCCCACTCCTGCCGCCGCTCGTCCGTGGTGTGACCAACCTCGGTCAGAAACTCGATCATTTTGCGCCAGTCGGCTGCGCTGGGACGCAATTCCCTGATGAGCCCGTGAAGGTGGGTGACGACCGTGCGCAGCACCAGCGGCAGCGAGCCGTCGTCGGCTTTCGATATTCGCTGTGCGAAAGCCTCGGTGAAGGCTGCTTCATTGGGATTCGAAACCGTCGCGCCCCGCATCACACTCCTCCAGACACTTGGCTGAAATGAAAGCTAACACGGGCATCTGGCGCGATTGATGATTTTACTCTGAGTTAATATAATCAATTGTTATGAAGATAGACGAACGCCATCTTGTTCAGCTCGCTGCGGTCGTGAAAGCCGGCGGTGTCACCGAAGGGGCAGCGCTGCTCGGACTGTCGCAGCCGGCGATCTCGCGCACCATTGCCATGCTCGAAAAGCGCCTGGGCGAACCGCTTTTCGTCAAAGGGCGGCGGCCGCTGCAACCGACGCCGCTCGGGCGCGCGCTCGCCGATCATGGCCAGGTCATGCTGTCGGCCTCACGCAAGGCGTCCGATACGATCGAGAGCTTTCGCCTCGGCAAAAGCGGTCTGGTGCGCGTGGGCGGCACGCCATTTTTCATGGACGCCTTGATCGCGCCGATGATCGCAGACTTCCAGGCACAAAACCCTGACGTCAGGATTGACCAGAGCTACGGCTACATGGCCGACCTGCGCGCTGCCCTGAAGGGTGATCAGATCGATCTTGCCATCTGCCCGCTCGATATTCTTGAGGAGGGATCGGGCTTGGCGTTCCAGAAGGTGCTTCCCGGCCGAAACGTCGTCGCCTGCCGGGTCACGCATCCGCTTCTGTTGAAGAGACGGCCGCAGCCGTCGCAGCTTCTCGAATATCCCTGGGTGGCGCCGCCGCCGGGAAGCCCGCTGCTTGCGGATCTTCATAGCCTGCTGCTCTCCTTCGGGGCGACCGAGATCAAGATACGCTACACAGGCGGCTCGCTGATGAGCCTCGTCAACTATCTGAAGGGTATCGACGCCTTGACTGTGCTTCCGCACAGTGTCGTCTTTGCGCTACGCAACGAAAAATCGATCACGGCACTTCCGGTTTCCGTCCCGCACCCGGAACGTGCTCTTGGGCTTCTGAGGCGCGCGACCTCGGCGCATACCCCGGCCATCGAAAAATTCTCGCAACATATCCGCCACAGCTTCGAGCAACTTCAGCACCTCATCCATCGACATGAACAGGCCGTGGTTTGGGGTGTTTAGCCGGATATCTGCCCATGCCAACTCGCAACCGCATTCCGGATCTGTGACGGGACGACCTCGATCGCGACCACGGCGTAGGTTCGTTCGCGCGAATTCAAGTTCAATCCGTGGATCGAATGCAGGTCGGTATCCGCTCGATGCCGCGGGAGTCGTGAAACCGCTTAGGAGTTCAAGAAAGAGAGTTCCGGCGAGTCCGACGCGGCAGAAATCAGCGCCTTCTTCATTTCTGCCGTGCAAGCACGTGATCGGCGCTTCACCGGTTTTTCCTGTTGACGTCTCCGACATCACGCGGGCACCATTTGCTCCTCGGGCGAAGGTCTCGGCGGCCAGTTTGTTCAAGACGCGGGCCAGATCGGACGAAGCACGGCTTTGCCCTGCTTGGAGCTGTGGGCAAGCCGAAGTGGAGACGGTGCAGTGGTAGATACGTCACGCAGCGCAGGCAACGGTGTTTCAGAAACTGACCGCAGTTCCGATGGCGCGGCAAGCGCGATGGAAAAGACGACGGACCGAAACGAGGCGGTGGACCCGAACGTCCAGCTTCGTGGGCCCGACGATCCAGAAAATGTTCCTTCCGACGCGACCGAAGCGGGCCTGCGCGGGAAGCCGCCGATCGCTGCCGCGCTCATCGTCGCGGTGTTCACGCTGGCGATCGTCGGATTGTCCCTCTGGTACCTCGTCCAGCCACAGCCGCTGCTGGTCCAGGGAGAGGCGGACGCGACCCGCATCGATATCGCCGCCCGTGTGGACGGGCGCATCGGCGAGCGACCGGTCTCACGCGGCGAGGATATCAAGGCTGGACAGACGCTCGCCTCGATCAGCAATCCCGAGCTGCTGATGAAGCTGCGGGAGGCCGAGGCCGCTCGCGCCGTCGCGGTGGCCGACCTCAATCGGATCGAAGTCGGCACAAGGGCAGAGGTGGTGGCGGAACGCAAGGCTGCGGTCGCCGCCAGCGAGGCAAGCCTGACTCTGGCACAGCAGACCTATGATCGCACGCTGCAGTTGACCCAGGGCGAACACGCGTCGGTCCAGAACCTCGACCAGGCAACGGCAAATCTCGATGTCGCCAAACGGTCGAGCGAGCAGGCCAAACTCGCCTACGACGAGGCCGTGGCCGGTTACACGCCAGAGGAGCGCGGTGTCGCGAAGGCGGCCGTGGCGAAGGCGGAGGCCGCAATCGCGACCTTGAAAGCACAGGTCGCGGAGTTGACAGTGACCGCGCCTATCGCCGGGCAGGTCTATCAGATTGCCACCGAATCGGGGGAGTATGTCTCGCCTGGCGTGCCTATGCTCTCGCTCGTCGATCTTTCCGATATCTGGGTACGCTTCGACCTTCGAGAGGATCTCGTGAAGGGCCTGAAGGTGGGTGACCATTTCCAGGTGAAAATTCCAGCTCTCGGTGACAGCCCCGTGGAAGTCGAGGTCCGCACGATTGCGACGCGCGGCGAATATGCGGGCTGGCGCGCAACGCGGGCGACCGGTGACTTCGACCTCAGGACCTTCGAAGTTCGGGCCTATCCGGTCGAAAAGATCGCCACGCTGAGGCCGGGCATGAGCGCCTATGCCGACTGGGCGGACGCACGGTGATGACGGCCGCTCAGCCTCGCGGGCTCGTTGCGGTTGCCGCCCGGGAAGTCCTGTGGATGTGGCGGGACAAGGTGGCCCTGCTTCTGGTGGTGGGCATCCCGCTTCTGGCTTTCTCGCTGCTTGCCGCAACTTTCGGAAATGCGGTCATCCGCAATCTTCACGTCGACGTGGTCGATCAGGATCGGTCGAGAACCTCGATGACCTTCGTGCAGGCAATCAGCGCCGCTCCCGGGGTCAATGTCGACAGGCGGTCCTTTGATCTTAGCGGCGCCATGCACGCGGTGCGGTCGGGTGAGGCGATCGCTGCCGTCTATATCCCCAAGGATCTCGAGCGTGACATCATGGCCGGGCGGCGGCCGCAGATCGTGGTGTTCTTCAACAAACAGTATTTCACACCCGGGAACGTCGCTTCGACCTCCCTGCAGTCGGCGGTTTCGGCGGCGATCGCCGACCTGCCGCGCGGCGCGGCAAGCCCGGGTTTCAGGCCGGGCCCGCTCGTCGTCGAGCAATATGTCCTGACCAATCCGGCCCTGAACTATGCGCAGTTTCTGCTTCGCGCCATATTGCCGACGGTGCTTCATGTCGTTGTCGCGATCGCGGGCGGTTATGCTGTCGGGTCGGAATTCGGATCGCGCAGCATGAGCGAATGGCTTGCCACGGCCGGAGGCAGCAGCCTCACGGCTCTCGTCGGCAAGTTGCTGCCGTATTTGGCGATCTTCCTGCTGATGATGGCCGTGGTGCTCGGCATCATTCACGGCCTCTACGAGATCCCGTTCCGCGGCAATCCGGTCCTGGTCGCGGCCGCAGCATCCCTTCTCATCATAGCCTATCTCTCGGTCGGCGCTCTCTTTCAACTGCTCGTCAGAAACCTCGCTTCCGGCCTCAGCCTGACCGGTATCTTTTGCTCCCCCGCTTTCGGTTATGCCGGCGTGGGCTTCCCGATCCTGGCGATGAATACCTTCGCCCAAAGCTGGGGGATGCTGCTGCCGCTGCGTTGGTACATTCAGGTTCTGTTCGACCAGGCGGCCCGCGGT
Organism: Ensifer sp. ENS10; assembly: GCF_014852025.1. Lineage (NCBI taxonomy): Bacteria > Pseudomonadati > Pseudomonadota > Alphaproteobacteria > Hyphomicrobiales > Rhizobiaceae > Ensifer > Ensifer sp. ENS10. The sequence goes on along the minus strand of NZ_JACVAS010000003.1, from coordinate 543,990 downwards.
GTACCTGAGCAGGACTCGATTACGCCCTTCATGGCACTTGGCGCTCTCGCAGCACTCTATTTCCTGCTCTCATGGCTTCGGTTGCGCGCGATCGCGAATAAACCTGTCCCCACCGCGGAGGAGGCTGTCGAACCACGGCGATCAGGCAGGATCAGTGTCGCCCGCGCGCTCGCGGACGAATATGGCCGCGTCCTGCGAGACCGCGGCGCTTTCGGCCTCATCGTTCTGGGCCCGATCATCTACGGTCTGTTTTACCCCCAGCCCTATGTCGGGCAACTCATCCGGAACATTCCGATCGCTGTCGTCGACGACGACCACTCGGACATCAGCCTCACGATCGTCCAGGCCCTGGATGGACACGAAGCGGTCGAAGTTGCAGCCCGCCCAACGACCCTTGCCGAAGCGCAGATGGCCCTCGCCCGGCGGCAGGTGTTCGGTATCCTGAGCATTCCTGCCGGTACCGAGCGCGAGGTCATGAAGGGGGCCACGGCGCGTCTGCCCGCCTTTGTCGATTCCACATACTTCCTGCTTTACAGTCGGACGCTTCAGGGCATCCAGGAGTCTGTGGGTTCGGTTCGCTCCGACCTCTCCACGCAAAGCGCGCGCGCCGAAGGAAGCCGCTATCGGGCAGCTTTGTCCGTCAGTTCGCCGGTCGAGATTCTCAACCAGCCGCTGTTCAATCCGACGGGTGGCTACGGCAGTTATGTCGTGCCGGCTGCCTTCGTCCTGATCTTGCAGCAGACCTTGCTGATGGGCACGGCGACGATTGGCGGGGTAGCGTTCGAACGCGGCGGGCATGAGGCGCGGCGAAGCCGTAGCGCCGTAAAATCGGTTCTCGGCCAGGCGCTTGCGCATCTTCTGCTGGCATTGCCAGCCTACGTATTCTTTCTCGTCGTCCTGCCGAGAGTCTACGGATTTTCCGCCACGAACCGGGTGCTGGACCTTTTCGTTCTCGCTGTTCCCTTTGTTCTCTCGGTCAGCTTCCTGGGTCAGTTTGCAGGGAGCTGGTTCAAGCGCCGAGAGACCGCCGTCCTGCTGTTCATAGCGATCAGCCTGCCGCTGTTCTTCCTTGTGGGCGTCGCCTGGCCACCGGAGGCGATCCCGCCGGGGTTGCGGGCCGCGAGCTACGCCCTTCCAAGCACGTCCGGGATTGATGCGCTGGTTCGAGCAAACCAGATGGGGGCCGCCTTCGGCGACGTCTTCAAGGACTGGGCGCGGCTCTGGATTCTGGCATTCATCTATGCCGCCCTGGCCATGATCTCCGCTCGGTTCGTCACTTCACGGAGGGGCGTCAATGAACGCTAGATCCTTGCGCCTACCGATCATTACCGCGGCCGCATTGGCCCTCTCGGCATCCGCCGCGTCGTTTGCAGCGGCGGCGGACAGGGAGGCTATCGCCGGCATGGTCAGGCGAACGGAAATCCGCATCGCTCCCGAGACATCCGGCCGCCTCGCCAGCGTTGCCGTAAAACCCGGACAGAAGGTGCGCAAAGGCGACATAATCGCGGTGTTGGACAATCCAGATCTGTCAGCGCTTGTCGGAGAGGCGAGGGCGGCGGCCGCGAGCGCGAAGGCGGAGCGCGACCGGATCTATTCCGGCGTCAGGCGCGAACAGGTTGATATTGCAGTGGAGGCCGTGCGCACGGCCGAGGCAAACCTGGTCCTTGCGCAACAGGAGAACGACCGGGCGACCGCACTTGCGGCCAAAAACTTCGCAAGTCGGCAAACGGCCGACGAAGCCGCTGCCTTTCTCGCCAAGGGCGAGGCAGATCTGGAGGTAAAACGCGCCCAGGCAGAGGCAGCGAATACGGGTCCTACTGTTGAAGAGAGGGCACTCGCAGATGCCAGGGTCGCACTTGCCGAGGCGACGGTGGCCAGTATTCAAGCCAAGCTCGACAAGACAAGGCTCGTTGCGCCAGCCGATGGCACGATCAACATCCGCGTCGCCGAACTTGGGGAGATCATCGGGCCGGGAAAACCTGTCGTAACGATGGACGTCGACGACCGGTCGTGGTTTGCCTTCACCGTGCGTGAGGATGATCTCCGCGGCATGACGGTCGGCACCCCCGTAACGCTTTCGACGCCGAACGGGCTGTCCGTCCCCGCACATGTGACGGAACTTCGGCCGTTGGGCGAGTTCGCGACATGGCGAGCGGCGCGGGCTGTCGGAGACCATGACCTCAATAGCTTCCGTGTTCGCTTGGAGGCAGATATGCCCACGAGCGATCTCGAGCCTGGCATGACCGTGGTGCTCGCTCGCCCCTAGAGTTCGGCGGCTACGCGGGTGCCGTTGGATCGGAAAGGCTCCTTGGACCTGCCGAGACAGGCTTGAGAGCCGGGGACAATGGACGCTGGACGTTGCAGACAACTTTGCGGGGACCGGCGACTTGCCTTCGGGTCGATGCCCGCAGGCAAGGAAAGCAGCAAAAGTGCCGTCTGCACCTTTGCCCATCTGAAGGCGGTACTCTGCGGTTTTCGCTGTCGAACGAACGCGCGGCCCTCGAACGGCGCCGCGTTCGAGGGCTGGATTTGTTTCTCCTGCGATGAGGTCAATCGACGCCGTTGGCCGCGTCCTCGATGATCTTGGCGACGGCTGCGGGCTTGGAAACGCAGATGGCATGGCTGCCTGCCTCGTCGACGGTTGTCGCGCCGGCGCGCTTGGCCATCATGCGCTGGGCGCCGACCGGGATCATGTGGTCCTCGGTGGCGACGAGATACCAGCTCGGCTTTTCCTTCCAGGCGGGCCTGCTCACCTCGCCCTGAAGCGCCTCGACGCCCCAGGGAACCTGGCTGTCGGCCATGAAGGCGGCGAGACCGGGCTCGACGTCTGCGGCAAAGGCGGGAGCGAACTTCTGCTTGTCGAGGAAGAGGAAACCGTCCTGTGGCGGCAGGATCGGCGGAACGGGTGCGCCTTCCGGCGGGTTGGCGATGAGCTTGGCGATCGATTCGCCCTGGTCGGGTGCAAACGCGGTGATGTAGACGACTATCAAGCCGGGTCCGCACCAAAGCGCTTCGCGCAGCGTCTATTCGGATCCATCCGGTCGGGGCCGTGGATGGTCCACGACCCATGACTGATGCCTCAAGGAAGGTCGTTTCCTGCGCGGTCCATCGCCTAGAGCGCACGGCTTTCGTAGCCGGCGGCCCTCAAGGCGTCGGCGATCGGGCCAGCAGCAGCGGCGGTTTCGACGCTGACTTCCCGGTTGCCGAGATCGACCTTGATCGTCGCCTGCGGATCGACGCTTAGGATTGCCTTCTGCACGGCGCCGGCGCAGTGGCCGCAGGTCATGTTGTCGATCTTGTAGGTCTGCATGCTTGTCTCCTTCGTTTCGGTGTGAGAGAAACATGGGGTTTCCCACCGTTGGAAGGTCAAGACGGCCTTTCAACATATTTTTTCGAGGGTTGTCCGTGCCCTTCGGATGGTGGTGAACACGCGAAAGACGCCGTTTCGGCGCCGCCAAATGCTCCGAAAAATTTGAAAGTCTTTCATTGCCGATCCCGGGAATGGACGGCTAGCGGTGCGGCTCCGGAAGTCGCACAATCCCAAGGCTGTGCAAAAGGCATTCGCGTCGTCCGAAAGAGGGCGGACGATCGCCAGCCGGCACGAAGCCTTAAGCGAAGCGATCGCTCCGGAACGTCCGGGCGTTCGAAATGCACTGGTCGGGAACTGGAGGAGACGGTTTCCCGGTCACTGTCGTTCGGCTGCGTCGTGGTGACGCCGCCAAGGGAGGAAAGATGTTTGAACGACTATTCAAGCTGAAAGAGCATCAGACGACGGCGCGCACCGAGGTGATCGCCGGTATCACGACATTCCTGACGATGTCCTACATCATCTTCGTCAACCCCGACATCCTGTCGAGCACGGGCATGGATAGGGATGCCGTCTTCGTCGCAACCTGTATCGCCGCCGCACTCGGCTCCGCCGTCATGGCGCTCGTCGCCAACTGGCCGATCGGCATGGCGCCCGGCATGGGCCTCAACGCCTTCTTCGCCTTCACCGTCGTCGCTGCCCTCGGCTTCACCTGGCAACAGGCGCTGGGCGCGGTCTTCATCTCGGGTGTGATCTTCCTGATCCTCACCGTAACCGGGGTGCGAAGCTGGCTGATTGCGGGCATTCCGCATTCGCTGAGAAGCGCGATTGCCACCGGTATCGGCCTCTTCCTCGGCATCATCGCCTTGAAGAACGCCGGTATCGTCGTCGACAATCCGGCAACGCTCGTCGGCCTCGGCGATCTCAAACAGACCGGTCCGCTTCTCGCCATCCTCGGCTTCTTCGTGATAGCCGTGCTCGATGCGCTGAAGGTTCGCGGCTCGATCCTGATCGGCATCCTGGTCGTCACGGTTCTGTCGATGATCCTTGGCGTCAGTGAGTTCAAGGGCATCGTCTCGGCGCCGCCGAGCATTGCTCCGACCTTCCTGCAGCTCGACATCATGGGCGCTCTGCATGGCGGCCTGCTGCACGTCATCCTCGTCTTCGTGCTCGTGGAAGTCTTCGACGCCACCGGCACGCTGATCGGTGTCGCCAAGCGCGCCAAGCTGGTCGAAGAGGGCAAGCCGAACCGTCTCGGCCGCGCGCTTCTCGCCGACAGCACCGCGATCGTCGCCGGCTCGCTGATCGGCACCAGCAGCACCACCGCCTATGTCGAAAGCGCCTCGGGCGTTCAGGCCGGCGGCCGCACGGGTCTGACCGCGCTTACCGTCTGCGTGCTGTTCCTGGCAGCGCTGTTCTTCTCGCCGCTGGCAGCGGCCGTCCCGTCCTATGCGACGGCTCCGGCTCTGCTCTATGTCGCCGGCCTGATGATGCGCGAACTGACCGAAGTCGACTGGGACGACCTGACGGAAGCGGCACCGGCTGCGCTCACCGCGCTTGCCATGCCCTTCACCTATTCGATCGCCAACGGCCTCGCCTTCGGCTTCGTGAGCTACGTCGTGTTGAAGGTCTGCACCGGAAAGTGGAGCGTCATCCACCCGGCCACCCAGATCGTCGCCGCCCTGTTCATCGTGCGCTTCGCGTTCTTCGCCGAGTAACGAAATTTGGCCGGGCCATCGTCGCCTCGGCCAATCAGAACTTCCCCGTAAGTGCTGGCCGGAGCAACGAAAATGTTGCCCCGGCCTTTTTCTGCCTGGTCTGGTTTTTTAGGGTTCGCAAATCCGGACGGAAAACCGTTTCACACTTTTCCTGGACCTGCTCAGTATTGCCCGGCCGGCAGATGCACCACCAGGCCATCCAGATCGGCCGAGACCGTAATCTGACAGCTCAGGCGGCTGCGCTCGTTGGGATTGACCACGCACTCGATCATGTCCTGCTCCTGGAAATCGGGTGCCGGCAATCGTTCGGCCCAGTCACCGTCGATGTAACAGTGACAGGTGCCGCAGGCGCAGGACCCGCCGCATTCGGCGGCAATAGCGTCGACGCCGTTCTGCACCGCCGCGGACATGAGCGATTGGCCGACCTCCGCCTGCACTTCTTTGGTCGTGCCGTCCGCGTCGATGAAGACGATCTTGGGCATGGGTATTCTCCGGTTCTTAGAATGTCGGTTTCAGTGCGGGTCAGGCTGGCCGGATGGCGATCTTCAGCCGCTTGGGGCCGCGCACCGAAAGGCCGCGCTTGTATTCCGGTTCCCGCTCGGCGAGTTCGATGGTCGGGAAGCGGCGAAGCAGGGTGCTGAAGATGATATCCATGTCGAGCCGCGCGAGGTGGTTGCCGAGACAGAAGTGTACGCCGCCGCCGAAGGCGAGGTGGCGGTTGGGCGTGCGGCCGATATCGAAGGTGTCGGCGTTCTCGAATTGCTTGGGGTCGCGGTTGGCCGCACCGTAGAGCAGGCCGAACTTGGTGCCGCGCTCGAAGCGCCGGCCGCAGATCTCGACGTCCTCGACGCAATGGCGGTGGAAGAAGGGAAGCGGAGACTCGTAGCGGAACATCTCCTGTACGCCGGTCTGGATCAGGCCGGGCTCATTCCTCAGCCGCGCCATCTGCTCGGGAAAGCGCAAGAGCGCATGCATGCCGCTGCCGAGCACGTCGATCGTCGAGCCGTGGCCGGCCATCAGGATCAGCATGCAGGTCGAGATGAACTCGTCGAAGTTCATCGCGCCCGAACGTTCGGCCTCGATCAGCACCGAGATGAGATCATCCTTCGGCGCCCGTTCGCGTTCGCGCTTCAGCGCCGTCAGATACTCGTAGAACTCGGTGGTGTTGTCTTCGGCGATCTTCTTGCGCGCGTCGGAACGGTCGACGTCGAAGAACTGCACGATGTTTTCCGACCAGATGCGCAGTTGCGGACAGTCTTCGTCCGGCACGCCGAGCAGGCGGCCGATGATATGGCCGGGAACGTGGGCGGCGAGGTCGTCGACGAAATCGATCTCGCCGCGATCGGCAAGGCTGTCGATCAGGCGGTCGACATAGGCCTGGATCTGGTCGCGCAGCTTGGCGATCATGGCCGGCGTGAACAGCTTGAACACCTGCTTGCGCAGCCGGTCGTGCACGGCGCCATCGCTGTCGAGCAGGCTGAACTGCACGAAGCGCTCGTGGTGCGGCATGTCATGCCAGTTGGCCGCACGCTGCAGGTTTGCAAGCTCCTCGGCGGTCGCGATGTCGTCGAGCGAGCGCACCATGCGCTTGTCCATGACGATTGCCGAGACATCCTCGAAGCGCGAAGCCAGCCAGATGTCGAAGTCTGCAAAATAATGCAGCCCTTCCTTCTCACGCAAGGCGCGGTAGGTCGGATAGGGATCGCGGGCAAAATCCGGGGATAGCGGCGCGAAGGTCAGCTTCGCGGCTTCGCCGTTCGGCGTGGCTTCGGTCATGGGCAACACTCCGTGCATGAAGCTGCATGATAGCGTCGCCACAGTCTCGTTGGGAATGGTACACTGTCGCAAGATGATGGACAAAACTCGCATTGGCTGACAAAAACGCGGATGCTGTCTGAAAACGAAGAGATCCATTTCCATACGCCGGCGAAATTTGCCGATGCGTTTCCCTATCTGGCGCTGGTCGCCGGAAGCCGGACCGCCCATCCTGAGGAAGCGCCGATCCGCAAGCGGTTCCACCAGCATGTCTTTGTCTACACCACCGGCGGCTGCGGGCTGATCGAGGTGCGCGGTCAAGGGTTCCTGGCCGAAACGGGCAGCGTCGCCTGGCTCGATACCGCGCAGGCCTATGCGCACAGCTGCGCGCCCGACAGCGAAAACTGGCGCTATCTCTGGATGGGGATCGAGGGGCACGGTCTCGATGCGCTCTACCAGTTCCTGGGTGTCCAGCAGTCGCCATTGTTCGCGCCGAGGGATCCGCGGACTGTGCAAGCGGCCTTTGAGGGCGTGAGCGGATTTTTGGCAGAACGCTCGCCTGCGACCGATGCCTTGGCGAGTGCGGCTATCTCCGGGCTGATCGTGGACATGATCGGTCCGCGTCTGACCGGCAGTGAGCCGGGCGAGGATGCACCGGGCGAGGATCGTTTGTTGGCTGTTCTTTCAGCGATGCGTGACGATCTCGCCCGCGCCTGGACGATCGATGATCTCGCGGCCCTAGCGCGGCTTAGCCAGTCGCAACTCTTTCGCCGCTTTCGCGATATGGTGGGCACGACGCCGATGGACTGGCTGCGCCACGAGCGCATCAACCAGGCGAAGCGCCTGCTGGTCGGCCGCGACGCGAAGGTTTCCGCGGTGGCGGCGATATGCGGCTATCCCGATCCCTATCATTTCTCGCGCGATTTCCGCCGGGTGACGGGATACACGCCGACGAAGTTCCGTCGGGATGGCGGCTACTGATGTCGATTGATGGGCATCAGGAAAACAGTTGAGCCCCACGGTACGCCCCGTGACCCACGCACCGATGACCCGGTCAGTTGACCGGGCCATTCGTTCATTCATACAATCAGGAACGGCTCCTTGAAGAAGTGTTCCTCCAGATTGACGCCTTCGCCGCCGCGGTCGACAACCGCGAAATCCGAGACATCTTCGAGTGGTGTCAGGATGCCGTGCCAGACATTGCGGGCGATGTTCACGCCTTGGCCCGGTGTGGTCTTGAAGGCGATCGGTTCACTCGGGCCTTCGTCGGTTTCCCGGGAGACGACGACGAGGAACGGATTGTCGCTCAAGGGAATGAAAGCCTGGCTGCCGAGCGGATGTCGCTCGACCATGGTGAGCTTGAGTGGCAGCGGATAGGGTTCGCCGCGCACCAGGCTGATCATCGGCCGGGCCTTCTCGCCCGTCGTTTCGATCTTGGCGAGATCGTGATAGCGGGTGCATTTGCCGCCGTTGATGGGGAAGTTGTGGGCGTTCTCCGTTTCGATCACGTCGCCGTAGGGCGCAAAGGCCTCCCGGGTCAGTGGCTGTATGACGATCTCCTTCATGCGACGCTCCTCCGTGCAATGTTGATCGATGGCAGCAATTCCGGGGAAAGCGCTTCCCTGGAACTTGCGGTTCGGGTTCGATCATTTCGTTTCCTCTGCGAAACGATCTAGGGGCTGCCGGCTTTCGCAATACGCCCGAAGACACGCAGCCGGCTGATGCCGCCGTCGGGGAAGATGTTGAAACGCACATGGGTCACCGGACCAGCGGCCCATTCGTGTGCTTCATAGGTGTGCAGGCTGTCGGCCGAGAGCTTCTGCTGCGGCAGAACCTCGCGCCAGAACATCGACGATGCGGTGATCGAGGCAGCCAGCTCGCACGTGGCTGCGCTGAGGTCGGCTGCCTGCAGCGAGCAGGCATCCGGGTAGTTTCCCTTGAAGTGGGCGGTATCGACCACGATCCGCTCGACCGCACCGCGCGCCGCAAGTTTCACCACGATCCAGTCGTTTCCGGGCTCGCGTCGGCGGCGTGTCTCCCAGCCATCGCCCATGTTGATGCCGCGTCCGGGCGCAAGCAGCCGCTGGTGGCCGTAGTGCCCGTTCGAGTAGGCGATGATGCGGCCGCCGAGCAGCGACGAGGCGAGATCGACTGCCGTGTCGCCGATCGCCGCCCGGTCCAGGGCGGGCGTGCCGTAAACCTTGAGGCGGGCGATGCCGCCATCGGGATAGATGCGCAGGCGGACATGGCTCCAGACCGCTTCCGACCTGGCCTCGAAATGATGAAGCGCACTCGGCCCGAGCGGCCGCGCGCAGACAAGTTCCGTCCAGGCCGTCCGCTCATCCGGTCCATCGGGCGCCAGACAGGCGTCGATGGCGCAGGCGCTCGGATAGTTGCCGGTGAAATGCGCCGTATCGACCTCGAAGCCGCGGATACGACCGTTTGCGGCAAGCGCGATGATGGCATGATCGTTGCCGGGGCCGCGGCGACGCCGCGTCTCCCAGCCGTCCATCCACTTGCCGTTCTCGTCATAGACACCGGGATGATAGACCGGCGGCGCGTCCTGAAGCATGCGCTCGACCGGCGCGAAGAACTCGTCGGTTGCGAAGACCGGCCTCGCGCCGAGAGCGGCGGAGGCGAGGTTGATCGCGTTTAGCGCGAATTCGGGCGGGCTCACGCCGTCGGTCGTCATCGCGAGGCCCTCAGCTCGGCAACATGTCCTTGAGGCGCAGAAAGGCGATCCGCTCCACCTGCCGGCACGCCGTCTCGAATTCCGTCTCGCAGTCGTTTTCGACCCGGCTTTCGAAGGCGGCGAGGATCTCGTCCTTGGTGCGTCCCTTCACGGCCATGATGAACGGGAACTTGAACTTGTCGACATAGGCGGCGTTGAGCGTGGTGAAGCGCTCGCGCTCTGCGTCGGTCAGCGCATCGAGCCCGGCGGATGCCTGTTCGTTGGTCGAGCTTTCGGTGAGGCGCTTCGCCTGCGCCAGCTTACCGGCGAGATCGGGGTGGGCGATCAGAACGGCAAGCCGCTCCTCCGCGGAGGCTTCGCGGAAGACGGCGGAGAGTGCGGCTGTAAGACCTAGCGCCGTGTCGTTGGCGGGTGAAAGCTCGCCCTGGAAGGCGCGCTTAGCGATCCACTTCGAATGTTCGAAGACGCCGCCGAATTTGGTGACAAAGGCCTCTTCGCTAAGCCGCGACGGGCGATCGTCCCAGGCCTTGAACGGATAGGTCTCTGTCCAGTAGCGAGCGATGTCGACGCGCTTTGCAAGCCAGACCTTTTCATGGCTCTGCACATAGTCGAGGAAACGGGCCAGAGCTGCGGCGCGGCCGGGACGGCCGACGAGGCGGCAGTGCAGCCCGATGCTCAGCATCTTCGGCGCACCGGCGGTGCCTTCGGCATAGAGCACGTCGAAGCTATCCTTGAGGTAGCTGAAGAACTGGTCGCCGCTGTTGAAGCCTTGTGGCGTCGCGAAACGCATATCGTTGCTGTCGAGCGTATAGGGGATGACGAGTTGATGGCGGCCGGCATGCTCATGCCAGTAGGGTAGATCGTCCGCGTAGGCGTCCGACACATAGTCAAATCCGCCAGCTTCGGTGACGAGATCGAGCGTGTTGTCGGAGCAGCGGCCCGTGTACCAGCCGCGCGGTCGCTCGCCGGTAACGATCGTGTGCAGCCGGATCGCCTCGGCGATCTCCTGGCGCTCGCGCTCCGGCGAAAAGTCCTTGTGCTCGATCCACTTGAGGCCGTGCGAGGCGATTTCCCAGCCGGCATCCTGCATGGCGGCGACCTGCTCGGGCGAGCGCTTCAACGCGGTGGCGACGCCATAGACCGTCGCCGGCACGCCGCGTTCGGTGAACATGCGGTGCAGCCGCCAGAAGCCTGCGCGCGCGCCATACTCGTAGATCGATTCCATGTTCCAGTGGCGCTGGCCCTGCCAGGCCTGCGCACCGACGATTTCCGACAGAAACGCTTCGGAGGCCGCGTCGCCATGCAGCACGCAGTTCTCTCCGCCTTCCTCATAATTGATGACGAATTGCACGGCGATGCGCGCGCCGTCTGGCCATGTAATCTTGAAGTTCGGGCCGTGGCCGTGAAGATCGCGGGGGTATCTCATCAAAGCAGCTCCTCCAGACATTTTCGTCTCTGCAGCAAATTTCTAGCGGCATTTGTTTCGAGCCATTCCCCCCAAAAATTTTGAAAGTCTCGAATGATCCGCTCGCTACCAAGCGGGCCGGAATGCCGGAATACTGCGAGGTGGAAAGCTGACTTCGGGAGGAGCGAAAAGAATGCAATCTCATGGTGGAAACGCCGGTCGCCTGACGACGCACGTGTTGGATACGGCAAGCGGCAAGCCGGCCGAGGGGCTGCGCATCGAGCTCTACCGGGTCGATGGCGAGCGCCAGACCCACATCAAGTCCGTCAGGACCAATGACGACGGCCGCTGCGACGAGCCGCTGCTCAGCGGCGAGCGCATGCAGACCGGCACCTACGAGCTGCATTTCCACGCCGGTGATTATCTCGGCGGTCAGAGCAAGCGCGGCGAGAACCCGTTCCTCGATGTGATCCCGATCCGCTTCGGCATCGACAACCAGGGTGCGCACTATCATGTGCCGCTGCTTCTCTCGCCCTATGGCTACTCCACCTATCGCGGGAGCTAAGCGATGACGATCCAGATCCGCAACACCATTCGTTTCCTCTTGAACCACCGCCTGGTCGAGCTCGCCGACGTCTCACCGGTCGAGACCCTGCTCGATTTCCTGCGCATCGACCGCAATCTGAAGGGCACCAAGGAAGGCTGCGCCGAGGGCGACTGCGGCGCCTGCACGGTGCTTATCGGCCGCCTGCTCGACGGCAAGCTCAAATACGAGTCGGTCAATGCCTGCATCCGCTTCGTCGGCTCGCTCGATGGCTGTCATATCGTCACGGTGGATTCTTTGGCACAGCCAGCCGGTCCGCTGCACCCGGTGCAGCAGGCGATGCTCGACACGCACGCTTCGCAGTGCGGCTTCTGCACGCCCGGTTTCGTGATGTCGCTCTATGGCCTTTGGATGGAAAACCCGAAGCCGTCCATCGCCGATATCGAAAAGGCGCTTCAGGGCAATCTTTGTCGGTGCACCGGCTATGCCGCGATCATTCGCGCAGCCGAAGCGATCTCGACGATCGGCGATGTCTGCAAGGATCCGCTGGTCGCCGAACGCGATCGGATCGCCAAAGAACTGGCTGCCCTGCAGGATGGCCGTCGCGTCGAGATCGGCACTGAGTTGGAGCGCTTCATCCTGCCGGGTTCGGTCGATGATTTCGCCGCCGTGTTCGAAGCCAACCCCAAGGCGACGATCGTTGCCGGCTCGACCGATGTCGGCCTCTGGGTAACGAAGTTCATGCGCGACATCTCTCCGGTCATTCACCTGACTCATCTCGAAGAGTTGCGGCGGATCACGGTCGATGCGGATGGCGTCACGCTTGGCGCCGGTGTGAGCTATGCCGAGGCCTATCCTGTTATCGTCGCGCATTTCCCCGAACTGACGGAGCTCTGGGACCGCATCGGCGGCCAGCAGGTCCGCAACATGGGCACCGTCGGTGGCAACATCGCCAACGGCTCGCCGATTGGCGACACGCCGCCGGCCCTGATCGCGCTTGGCGCTTCGATCACGCTGCGCAAGGGCGCTCGCCGTCGCACGGTCGTGCTTGAGGATTTCTTCATCGCCTATGGCAAGCAGGATCGCGAGCCAGGCGAGTTCGTGGAATCCGTGCGCATCCCGTTCGTCTCGGATAATGCCCGTGTCGCTGTCTACAAAGTGACGAAGCGTCTGGACGAGGACATCACCGCCGTCTGCGGCGCCTTCCGCATCGCCTTCAATGCCGATCGGGTGACCGACGTAGTGATTGCCTTCGGTGGCATGGCCGGCACGCCGAAGCGAGCCTCCAATGTCGAGGCCGCACTCAAGGGCGCGGAGTGGAACGAGGACACGATCGAGCGCGCCGTAGCGGCATTTGACGAGGATTTCACGCCGCTCACCGACTGGCGCGCCTCGGCCGAGTACCGCCAGTTGGTGGCGAAGAACCTGCTTCGCCGCTTCTATCTTGAGACGCAGTCGAGCGGACAGATCCGCCTCGACCGCACCATTGCTGTCGCGGTTTAAGGGAGGAAGCCATGAACGTGATGCAGCCCATCGACCGCATCCGCGGCGGCGTACACGAAAACGAACGGCACGAATCCGGCCACAAGCACGTGTCGGGAACCGCCGAATACATCGACGACATTCCGGAACCACAGGGCACACTGCACGGCTATCTCGGCCTGTCGCAGCGAGCACATGCCGACATCCTGTCGATCGACTTCGAGGCCGTGTCGAGCAGCGATGGCGTGATCGGCGTGCTGACGGCGGCCGACATTCCCGGCGAAAACGACATCAGCCCGGCCCACAAGCACGATGAGCCGATCTTCGTCACCGACAAGGTGGAGTTCCACGGCCAGCCGATCTTTGCCGTCATCGCCACCTCGCGTGAGGCGGCCCGCCGCGCGGCGGCCAAGGTCAAGATCGAGTACCGCGACCTGCCGCATGTGACCGACGTGCTGGAAGCGGCGGCCGCCAACTATCCGCTGGTCATCGATCCGCTCAAGCTCGAGCGGGGCGACATCGAAGGCGGCTTCGCCAAGGCGAAGAACATCCTCGAAGGCGAGATGCGCATCGGCGGCCAGGATCACTTCTATCTGGAAGGCCAGATCTCTTTCGCCATCCCCGGCGAGGACGACGAAGTGCTCGTCTACTCCTCGACGCAGCATCCGGCTGAGACGCAGCACATGGTTGCGACCGTTCTCGGCGTGCCGTCGAATGCGGTGACCGTCAACGTGCGCCGCATGGGCGGTGGCTTCGGCGGCAAGGAAACCCAGGCCAACATTTTCGCAGCGGTTGCAGCGGTTGCTGCCAAGAAATACCACTGCCCGGTCAAGGTCAGGCCTGATCGCGACGACGACATGAGCGCGACCGGCAAGCGCCACGACTTCCATGTCGACTACAAGCTCGGCTACGACGATGAAGGTCGTATTGAGGCGGTGGACGCGGTCTTTTCGGCGCGCTGCGGCTATTCGGCCGATCTCTCCGGTCCGGTCACCGACCGCGCGCTGTTCCACGCCGACAATTGCTACTTCTATCCGAACGTGCGCCTGCGCTCGCGTCCGCTGAAGACCAACACGGTCTCCAACACCGCATTCCGCGGTTTCGGCGGTCCGCAGGGCATGGTCGGCGGCGAACGCATGATCGAGGAGATCGCCTATGCCGTCGGCAAGGATCCGCTCGAAATCCGCAAGCTGAACTTCTACGGCGGCGAGGGCCGCAACCTCACGCCCTATCACCAGACGGTTGAAGACAACATCATCGGCCGCATCATCGAGGAACTGGAAACCTCGGCCGACTATGCCAAGCGTCGTGAGGCGGTGATCGCCTTCAACCGCGAAAACCATGTGGTCAAGCGCGGCATCGCGCTGTCACCGGTGAAGTTCGGCATCTCCTTCACCAAGACCGAATACAACCAGGCCGGCGCGCTGGTGCACGTCTATACGGATGGCTCGATCCATCTGAACCACGGCGGCACCGAGATGGGGCAGGGGCTCTACACCAAGGTCGCCCAGGTGGTTGCCGATGAGTTCCAGGTCAACCTCGACCGGATCAAGGTGACGGCGACGACGACCGGCAAAGTGCCGAACACGTCGGCGACGGCTGCTTCGTCGGGCTCCGATCTCAACGGCATGGCGGCCGCCAACGCCGCCCAGCAGATCAAGGAGAGGCTCGTGCGCTTTGCCGCCGAGCGCTGGAACGTTGCTGAGGCCGACGTCGCTTTCGAGCCGAACACGGTTCGCATCGGCGCCGAACGCCTTGGTTTCAACGAGTTCATCAAGATCGCCTATGGCGCCCGCATCCAGCTTTCGGCTGCCGGTTTCTACAAGACGCCGAAGATCCACTGGAACCGCGCGGAAGGCCGGGGCCGGCCGTTCTTCTACTATGCCTATGGCGCCTCTTGCTCCGAAGTCAGCGTCGACACATTGACTGGCGAATACCAGGTGGATCGCACCGACATCCTGCACGACGTCGGCCGGTCGCTGAACCCGGCGCTCGACCTCGGCCAGGTGGAAGGCGCCTTCGTCCAGGGCATGGGCTGGCTGACGACGGAAGAACTCTGGTGGGATGCCAAGGGTCGGCTGCGCACCCACGCGCCTTCGACCTACAAGATCCCGCTTGCGTCCGATCGGCCGCGCGTCTTCAACACCCGGCTTGCCGAATGGTCGGTCAACCGCGAAGAAACGATCCGCCGTTCGAAGGCGGTCGGGGAACCGCCGTTCATGCTCGGCATTTCCGTTCTGGAGGCCTTGTCGATGGCGGCGGCCAGTGTTGCGGAGTATCGTATAGCACCGCGCCTTGATGCGCCGGCGACGCCGGAACGGGTGCTGATGGCGATCGAGCGGCTGCGGGCGGCCGCGAGGCAGAAAGGGTAACAGGGGCTGATTGTCATGGTGGCGAGCCGCGAAGATATCAGGGACTTTCTCCGACGCGAGCCGGATTGTGTGCTTGTGGAAGTGACGGGTGCAGCCGGCTCGACGCCGCGCGACACCGATGCCTGGATGCTCGTCGCCACCGATAGCCTCTTCGGCACGATCGGCGGCGGCCAGCTCGAATATATGGCGATCGACCATGGCCGGCGGGCGCTGAAGCGCGGCGACGCGCTGGAGGCAATGACCATCCCGCTCGGTCCGGAGATCGGCCAGTGTTGCGGCGGGCGCGTGGCGCTCGCCTTCACACGCATCGATCGGGAGAAAGCCGCCATGCTGATTGAACGCAGCGACCTGGAAATCGCCAGCCGGCCGCATGTCTATGTCTTCGGCGCCGGCCATGTCGGCGATGCGCTGGCCATGGCGCTGTCCCTGGTTCCGGTCCGCACCGTTCTCGTCGATACCCGCGAGAACGAGCTTTCGGCTGTCGCCGATATACCGGGCATTGAAACCTGCCTGACGGCGATGCCTGAGGCGGTCGTGCGCGACGCCCCGCCCGGCAGCGCCTTCGTGATCCTGACGCACGACCACGCGCTCGACTTCCTGATCGCCGCCGAGGCGCTTCGCCGCGACGACGCATCCTATGTCGGCATGATCGGCTCGAAGACGAAACGCGGGACCTTCAAGAATTGGTTGTCGCGTGAGATCGGCCGCCCGGATCTTTTCGACCGGCTCGTCTGCCCGATCGGCGGCACGTCGGTTAAGGACAAGCGGCCGGCCGTCATCGCAGCGCTTGCCGCCGCGGAAGTCATGGCGGCGGCGCTGAATTTCCGGCAGCCGGCCCAACCCGATAGCCCGCGTCGTCCGGCTGTCGCGAAGTTTGCACGCTAACGGCTCAGGCGCTATTGCCCTGGTGTATCGCACCGTTCAGGTGAAGCGCAAAGCCGCGCGCGTCTGCGGCTTCGATATCCGGACGCAGTTCAAGGGTCGGGATCAGGTAGTCGCCGCCATTCTGCCGGCGATAGGGAATAGGCGGCGTGGTTGTTAGCGTGCGCATCCTTTGCCTCAGCCGCTCGGCCGTCGCTTCGAAACCGGCTTCGTCAAGACCGTCGACCCGGTAGGCGACAAAAGGCGGAAGTACGTCGTAGCCGGGATAATAGAGAACGCCGTGATTGATCGGGAAAAGCAGATCGTCGATCGGTCCGTTGACCCCGCGCGGCGAGTAGTGTTCTTCCCAGCCACCTGTTGTCACCACCAACATGGCACGTTTTCCTGCGAGCGTTCCCTCGCCGAACCGCTTGCCCCAGTATTTGTCGCTGTGTTCGCCAACGCCATAGGCGAAGCCATAGGCATAGACGCGATCGACCCAGCCTTTCAGGATCGCCGGCATCGAGTACCACCACAGCGGAAACTGCAGGATCAGGGTATCGGCCCATAGCAGATTTTCCTGCTCGGCCCTGACATCAGCGGTCAGGGTATTGGTCGCGAAGGCTTCCTTCGAGGCACGGCTTGGCTTGAACCGGGCATCCGGAAGGAGCGCGGGGAAGTCGGCGCGGTCGATCTCGGATTTCCATCCTTCGGCATAGAGGTCGGTGACGCGCACCTCGTGTCCCTCGGCTTCCAGCGCCTTGACAGCGACATCGCGCAGTGTCCCGTTCAGCGAACGCGGTTCGGGATGGGCATAGACAAGCAGAACTTTCATGGTCGGCAATCCTTCAGTCGTGAACTGAGACTTTAGGTAGACCGCCGTTTGTCCATGCGGTAGATATCCAATATGGATAGGATTATACCGAAAAATGGATAAATCGGACGTGACGCTGGAACGGATGCGAAGCTTCGTACGGGTCGCCGAGCGCGGCAGCCTGTCGGCCGTTGCCCGCGAACTCGGCATCGGCCAGTCGAGCGTTACGCGGCATCTGAGGGAGCTGGAGGAAGCCGTCGGCGTGCCCCTGCTTAGCCGCACCACCCGGCGCGTCACGTTGACCGACGAAGGCAGTCGTTACTATGCCAACAGCATCCAGATCCTACGCTTAGTCGACCAGGCAGGCGACGAGGCGCGCAGCACCCGCGGCGCCTCGGCCGGGACCATCCGGGTATCCTGCACCGCCGCCTTCGGGGTCCTGCACGCAACCCGCTTGATCTTCGCCTTTCAGGATCGTTATCCTGATATCGAGGTCGATCTCAGCCTGACCGACGAGCGGATCGATCTGGTGCGGGAAGGGGTCGATATCGCGCTGCGTCTCGGGCCGCTCACCGACAGCTCCATGAAGCTCCGGGTGCTTGGCGAAAGCCGCCGTCTGTTCGTCGCCGCGCCCGCCTATCTGGCGGCACGTGGGTGCCCGGCTGCCCCGCGCGACCTCGCTGCCCATGAGGGAATCCGCATGTCGAACGTCGCAGGCAGTGACCTGATCTCGCTGGAAGGAGCAGACGGCCGCAGCCACGCGGTACCCTTTGGCGGGCGGTTCCTCGTCGACCATGGGCTTGCCGCCCGCGAGGCGCTGGTCGCCGGGCGCGGCATCGCACCAACACACCAATGGCTCGTCGACGATCTCCTGGCGAGTGGTCGGCTGTTGCCGATCCTGCCGGACTACAGGCTGCCTTCGGTGCCGCTCAGCCTGCTGATCGTGCCCGAGCGCGCAGGCATCGCCCGGGTTCGCCTGCTGGTCGACTTTCTCGTCGAGCAGGTCAGCGGTATTGCCGGTATTGAGAAGACGAGAGGCTAGAGCATCCCGCTTTCAGTGGAATCACTGAAAGCGGACAAGATGCTCTAGAATCAAAGTGCCAGAGCGTCCTTAGTGCGTTCGTCTGAACGCACGGCGCTCTAGACGCTACTCCAGCGCCTTGCCGATCAAGCGCTGACAGCGCTCGGCCATGTAGTCGATCATCAGCCTGACTTTCGGATCCTGGAAGCGCTTGTGTGGATAGATCGCCGCAAGCTGTACGCTGAGCGGCGGCGTGTCGGTCAGAATCGGCACGAGCGCGCCGGAGTTGATGTGGCTTTTCACCTCGAAGAGAGGCTTGTTGATGATGCCGCGGCCGTCGAGCGCCCATTGGGTAAGCACGTCGCCGTCGTCGGAATCATAGGGGCCGGTCACCTCGAGTTTGCGCATGCCTTCTATGGTCTGGAGCGTCCAGAAATACTCCTTCGAACCCGGGTAGCGCAGCAGCAGACAGTCGTGTTTGTCGGCGATCAGCGCGTCAGGGGTTTGGGGCACGCCGCGCTTCTCGAAATAGTCGGGCGACCCGCAGACCACGCGCTCGCAGTTCATGATGCCACGCATGCGCAGGTTCGAATCTTCGAGGATGCCGAGCTTGAACGCGACGTCGACGCCTTCCGAGAGGATATCGACATTGTGGTCCGACAGACGAAGCCGCACTTCGATGTCGGGATACTTGTCATGGAATTCGGGAATGCCCGATGCAATCAGGCGCCGACCTATCCCCAAGGGAGCGGTAATCTTCAGCGCCCCCTTCGGATTGCGCGATAGATCGGCGATCGCGTTTTCGGCCTCGTTGACCGCTTCGAGGATCTTCACCGCGCCATCGTAAAAGACGCGGCCATGCTCCGTCGGGGTCAGCTTGCGCGTCGTTCGGTTGAACAGGCGAACGCCCATATGGCGTTCCAACTCTTTGATTCTATTGCTTGCAACCGCCGGCGTCACGCGCTGGTCGCGACCGGCCGCCGATAGGGTTCCAAGCTCTACGACGCGCACGAAGACGCGCACATTGTCCAGATAAGACATGCCTCCGTCCCACTCCTCCGGCTTCTCTCTAGCCTATCCATTGCGTCGCTATTTTATAGATTTTTTTGAAAGTGTTGGTGAAGCAGCGACGTTCCCGCGACCTCCAGCAATGACACATAATGGTCCGAGGAGAAATGGGAGAATTCCATGTACGAGTATGCCATAGCCTGGGATTGGCTCACCTTTGCCATGAGATGGCTGCACGTCATCACGGGTATCGCGTGGATCGGTTCGTCATTTTATTTCGTTGCACTTGACCTTGGCCTGAAGAAGCGACCGGATCTGCCGGTCGGTGCCTATGGCGAAGAGTGGCAGGTGCACGGCGGCGGCTTTTACCACATCCAGAAGTATCTGGTGGCGCCGGCCAACATGCCGGAGCACCTGATCTGGTTCAAATGGGAATCCTACGTCACCTGGCTTTCAGGCTTCGGCATGCTGTGCATGGTCTACTATGCCGGTGCCGACCTCTACCTGATCGATCCGAACGTGCTCGATGTTTCTAAGCCGGTGGCGATCGCCATCTCACTGGGCTCGATCGCCTTCGGCTGGCTCGCCTATGACACGATCTGCAAGTCGCCCTTCGGCCGCGACAACACCAGGCTGATGGTGCTTCTGTACTTCATCCTCGTCGGCATGGCCTGGGGTTACACGCAGCTCTTCACCGGCCGCGCCGCCTTCCTGCATCTCGGCGCATTTACCGCGACGATCATGTCGGCCAACGTGTTCTTCATCATCATTCCGAACCAGAAGGTTGTCGTCGGCGACCTGATCGCGGGCCGCACGCCGGATCCCAAGTACGGCGTGATCGCCAAGCAGCGCTCAACCCACAACAACTACCTGACGCTGCCAGTTTTGTTCCTGATGCTGTCGAACCACTACCCGCTGGCCTTTGGCACCCAGTTCAACTGGATCATCGCCTCGCTGGTGTTTCTGATGGGCGTCACCATCCGCCACTGGTTCAACACCCGCCACGCCGACAAGGGCAATCCGACCTGGACCTGGCTCGTCACCGCGCTGCTCTTCGTCGCGATCATGTGGCTGTCGACCGTGCCGAAGGTGCTTGCCGGCGGTGGCGAGGAAAAGATCTCCGCCGCGCAGCAGCCCTTCGTGACGGCGGAAGCCTTTCCGAAGGTCCGCGACACCGTGCTTGGCCGCTGTTCCATGTGCCATGCCAAGGAACCGGGCTGGGAAGGATTGGTCGTGCCGCCGAAGGGCGTGACGCTCGAAACCGACACCGAGATCGCAAACCACGCGCGTGAAATCTATCTGCAGGCCGGCCGTTCGCATGCGATGCCGCCCGCCAACGTCACCGGCGTATCGGACGAGGAGCGGCAGTTGCTCGTCGCCTGGTACGAATCCGTCGTGAATGGAGGAAAGACCCAATGACCGATTTGCTGATCCGCGGCCGCGTTCTGACCTTTGTCGACGAGCCCAAGGGCATCGACGATACCGCCTCCTATCGCTACTTCGAGGACGGCGCCGTGCTGGTGCGGGGCGGCAAGGTTGCCGATATCGGCGAGCATGCCGAAGTCGCCCGCCGCGCCGGCGCCGGCGTCAAGGTCGCGGACCACCGCCCCAATCTGGTGTTGCCTGGCCTGATCGACACGCACCTGCATTTCCCGCAGACGCAGGCGATCGCCTCCTACGGCGCGCAGCTTCTCGAATGGCTGAATACCTACATCTTCGTCGAGGAGCAGAAGTTCCGGAAGCCGGAACATGCCGACTACATCGCCGGCCGTTTCATGGACGAGCTTCTGTCCAACGGCACGACGACGGCCGTCGCCTATTGCTCGGTGCACCCGGAAAGCGTCGACGCCTATTTCAGCGCCGCGGAAGCCCGCGGCATGCTGATGATCGGCGGCAAGGTGATGATGGACCGCAATGCGCCCGACGCGCTGCGCGATACGCCGCAACTGGGCTATGACGAGACCAAGGCGCTGATCGCCAAGTGGCACGGCCGCGGCCGTGCGCATTACGCCATCAGCCCGCGCTTTGCCATCACTTCGACCCCGGAACAGATGGAGATGAGCCGCACGCTCGTGGCCGAGCACCCGGAGTGCTACGTCCAGACGCATCTTTCCGAGAACAAGGACGAGATCGCCTTCGCGACCTCGCTCTATCCGGAGGCCAAGGACTACACCGATATCTACGCGCGCTACGACCTTCTGACACGCAAGACCTTGCTCGGCCACTGCATTTATTTGAGCGATCGCGAGATCTCGGTTCTCGCCGAGACAGGCGCGGTCGGCACCTTCTGCCCGACCTCGAACCTGTTCCTCGGCTCCGGTCTCTTTGACAGGGATCGCTTCGACAAGCTCGGCGCGCGCTGGTCGGTCGCGACCGACGTCGGCGCCGGAACGAGCTTCTCGATGCTGGAGACGATGGACGAGGCCTATAAGGTGTTGCACCTGCAGGGCCAGCGGCTGACACCGTTCAACTCGTTCTATCGCCTAACGCTCGGCAATGCTCGCGCGCTTGATCTCGAAGATCGTATCGGCTCGCTGCATGTGGGCGCCGATGCCGACATCGTCGTGCTCGACAGCCGTGCCAAGCCGTCGATGGAGCTGCGCATGCGGGTTACCGGTTCGCTTGCAGAGGAGCTGTTCATTCTGCAGACGATGGGTGACGACCGCTGCGTGGCGGAGACCTACGTCGCTGGCAAGCCGATGAAACGCGCTGCAAACGGCGCGAAGGATGGGGCAACGGCAGCGGTCAGAAGCCTCGAAACGGCCTGACCGGGCTTTGAACGCCTTTTGGGGTTCGCGAAGCCGAAAAAGGGTTGAGCCCACCATTCAAAACGCCGCGTTTCGTTTGGATACGCGGCGTTTTCTCGTGCTTACAGGTCTTCCGGTCGTTTGCCACCCATTGCCCTCGTCAGGGCGTCGGCGCGTTCGCGCACGATGGGGCCGAAGGTCGAAAGCTTCTGGTCGCTGACGCGGACGGACGGGCCGGAGATCGAGATGCCGGCGATGGTTTCGCCATATTCGTTGAAGATTGGTGCTGCGACACAGCGCATGCCGAGCGTGTGCTCCTCATCGTCGACGGACCAGCCGCGGTGACGGATTTCCTGGATGTCCTTCAAGAGCGCCGACAGCGTGTCGCGGGTCTTGTCGGTGAAATGCGCGAGTTCACGGCCACCGAGCAGCTGAGCGATCTCCTTGTCCGACCAGGTCGAAAGGATCGCCTTGCCGATGCCGGAGGCATGAACCGGACCACGGCGGCCGGGGCGGAAGAAGGCGCGCATCGGCGCGTGGCTTTCGACCTGCGAGATGAAAACGACATCGCCGCCTTCCTCGATGCCGATATTCGCCGTTTCGCCGCTTTCCTCCATGAGGCCCTTGAGGAAGGGGCGGCTGATCGTTCCGAGCTTGCGGAAGCGCAGATAGGCGTTGCCGATCTCGAAGGCCTTGAGGCCGACGGTCCAGGCGCCGGTGTCCGGGTCGTTCATTACCATGCCGTGGCCGGCCAGTGTCGTCAGCAGACGATGCACTGTGGATGGCGGCATGCCGGTCTGGTCGGCAAGCTGGGTCAGGGTCGAGCCGTCCTCCTCGGCGACCACCGTCAGAAGAGCAAGGCTGCGATCGAGCACCTGTACGGATGACGGTGCTGCATTCTCGCCCGCCTTGCGTCCGCGTTTTCCCCTGCCGTTGCCATCCATCGAAGCCTCTCTGCAAATCACGTCTCTCGCCATCATCCTCTATCAGGCCACGGAGGGATTTTCTCCGAATTGTTGAAAATCTTTATTTCCACATGATGGAAATGATTTCCATTTATGTGTTGCGTATCGAAAATTATGGATTATGTTTTCAGGAAATAGGAGGAAATCCCATGGCTAAGATGCGTGCCGTTGACGCGGCTGTTTATGTTCTGGAGAAGGAAGGCATCGACTGTGCCTTCGGCGTACCTGGCGCCGCCATCAACCCGTTCTATTCGGCTCTGAAGGCCCGCGGTTCCGTCCGCCACATTCTCGCCCGCCACGTCGAGGGTGCCTCGCATATGGCCGAAGGTTATACCCGCGCCAAGCATGGCAATATCGGCGTCTGCATCGGCACGTCGGGCCCGGCCGGCACAGACATGATCACCGGCCTCTATTCGGCTTCAGCGGATTCGATCCCGATCCTCTGCATCACTGGGCAGGCGCCGCGCGCCCGGCTCGACAAGGAAGACTTCCAGGCTGTCGATATTGCGAAGATCGCCGCACCCGTCACCAAGTGGGCGGTTACCGTCATGGAGCCGGCGCTGGTTCCCTTCGTCTTCCAGAAGGCTTTCCACATCATGCGCTCCGGCCGTCCCGGCCCGGTGCTGATCGACCTGCCGGTCGACGTCCAGCTCGCCGAGATCGAGTTCGATCCGGACACCTATCAGCCGCTTGAGCCCTATAAGCCGAAAGCGACGCGTGCCCAGGCCGAGAAGGCCCTGGCCATGCTGAACGAGGCGGAGCGTCCGCTGATCGTCGCCGGCGGCGGCATCGTCAACGCCGACGCCTCGGACCTCTTGACCGAATTCGCCGAGATCACCGGCATTCCTGTCATCCCGACGCTGATGGGCTGGGGCACGATCCCCGACGACCATCCGCTGATGGCCGGCATGTGCGGCCTGCAGACCTCGCACCGCTATGGCAACGCCAACATGCTCGCTTCCGACTTCGTTCTCGGTGTCGGCAACCGTTGGGCCAATCGCCACACCGGCAACGTTCCGACCTATACGGAAGGCCGCAAGTTCGTTCACGTCGATATCGAGCCGACCCAGATCGGTCGTGTCTTCGCCCCTGATTTCGGTATCGTCTCGGATGCCGGCGCTGCGCTGAAACTCTTCCTCGACGTCGCGACGGAGTGGAAGACGGCCGGCAAGCTGCGCGATTGGTCCGCCTGGGCGGAAGAGTGCCGCGAGCGCAAGCGCACCATGCTGCGCAAGACGCACTTCGACCAGACGCCGCTCAAGCCCCAGCGCGTTTACGAGGAGATGAACAAGGCCTTCGGCCGCGACACCTGCTACGTCTCGACCATCGGTCTCAGCCAGATCGCCGGTGCGCAGTTCCTGCACGTCTACAAGCCGCGCAACTGGATCAACTGCGGCCAGGCTGGCCCGCTCGGTTGGACTTTGCCAGCGGCTCTCGGCGTTCGCGCCGCTGATCCGGACCGGCCGATCGTTGCGCTTTCCGGCGACTACGACTTCCAGTTCCTGATCGAGGAACTGGCGGTCGGCGCCCAGCACAAGCTGCCTTACCTGCATGTGGTCGTGAACAATTCCTATCTCGGCCTCATCCGCCAGGCGCAGCGCGGCTTCAACATGGACTTCGAGGTCAGCCTTGCCTTCGACAACATCAATGCCTCGGGCGATGCAGAGAAGGGGTACGGCGTCGACCACGTCGCGGTTGCCGAGGGCCTCGGCTGCAAGGCGATCCGGGTGCGCAGCCCGAACGAGTTCCAGGAGGCCTTTGATCGGGCACGGGCGCTGATGGACGAGCACCAGGTTCCCGTCGTCATCGAGTTCATCCTCGAGCGCGTCACCAACATCTCCATGGGCGCAGACATCAATGCCGTCGTCGAGTTCGAGGAATTGGCGATCCGCGGCG
This sequence comes from Ensifer sp. ENS10, assembly GCF_014852025.1. Lineage (NCBI taxonomy): Bacteria > Pseudomonadati > Pseudomonadota > Alphaproteobacteria > Hyphomicrobiales > Rhizobiaceae > Ensifer > Ensifer sp. ENS10. The sequence continues at coordinate 519,403 of NZ_JACVAS010000003.1, read as the reverse complement.
AAGACGTGCCGACCGCAATCACGGCCGCCCTGCTCGACTGAGCAAAATGCGGGCGGTTTTCCGCCCGCATCCCGATCCAAAGACAAACACAAGGAGGAGACATCGCATGGCGAAGTTCGCTGCGAACCTGACAATGCTGTTCAACGAGGTGCCGTTCCTCGATCGTTTCGCCCTTGCTGCCAAGGCCGGCTTCGAAGGCGTGGAATATCTGTTTCCCTACGAATTTGAGAAGGTGAGCCTGCGCGCCGAGCTTCAGCGCCACGGCCTGACCCAGGTTCTGCACAACCTGCCGGCCGGCGATTGGGCCCGCGGCGAACGCGGCATCGCCATCCTGCCCGACCGGGTTGACGAATTCCGCAAGGGTGTCGCAAGCGCCATCGATTACGCGACGGCGCTCGATTGCAAGCAGGTGAATTGCCTAGTCGGCATCGCGCCGGATGGCGTGTCCGACAGCATCCTGCGCACGACGCTGGTTGCGAACCTGAAGCTCGCCGCGGCTGAACTCGGCAAGCATGGCATTCGCCTGCTGATCGAGCCGATCAACCGCTTCGACATTCCGGGCTTCCACCTGAACACGGTGGGCCAGGCCGCTTCGATCATCGAGGAAGTCGGCAGCGACAACCTCTTCATCCAGTACGACCTCTACCACCAGCAGCGCACCGAGGGTGAACTGGTCGGCACCTACAAGCGCTTTGCCAACCGCATCGCCCATGTTCAGCTTGCCGATAGTCCCGGCCGCAACGAACCCGGCACCGGCGAGATCAACTATCCCTTCGTCTTCGACGCACTGGAAGAGGCCGGCTACGACGGCTGGATCGGCTGCGAATACAAGCCGCGCACCACCACGGCCGATGGCCTTAGCTGGCTCGGCACCGAGCGCCAGCGCACCCAATCTGCAGACATCATCAAGATCAGGAGCTAAGCACCATGGCAACAATCGGTTTCATTGGACTGGGTATCATGGGCACGCCGATGGCGCGCCACTTGCAGGATGCCGGCCACACCATCGTCACCTCGAAGTTCGTCATTCCGCCGCGCCAGGAACTGCTCGACAACGGTTTGAAATTCGTCGAAACGCCGAAGGCGCTCGCCGAGACCGTCGACACGATCATCCTGATGCTGCCGGACACGCCTGAGGTCAAGGACGTCCTCTTCGGCGAAAACGGCGTTGCTTACGGCCTTTCCAAGGGCAAGCTCGTCATCGACATGAGCTCGATCTCGCCGATCGAGACGAAGGAATTCGCCAAGAAGGTTCGCGAAACCGGCGCCGAATATATCGACGCTCCGGTCTCCGGCGGCGAAGTCGGCGCCAAGAACGCCTCGCTCTCGATCATGGCCGGCGGCGCCCAGGAAAGCTTCGACCGCGCCCTGCCGCTCCTGCAGCTGATGGGCAAGAACATCACCCTCGTTGGTGACTGCGGCGACGGCCAGGTCACCAAGGTTGCCAACCAGATCATCGTCGCGCTGACGATCGAAGCGGTTTCGGAAGCGCTTGTCTTCGCGTCCAAGGCCGGCGCCGACCCGGCACGTGTTCGCGAGGCGCTGATGGGCGGCTTTGCTTCCTCGCGTATTCTCGAGGTACACGGCGAGCGCATGATCAAGCGCACCTTCGACCCGGGCTTCCGCATCTCGCTGCACCAGAAGGACCTGAACCTGGCTCTCCAGGGCGCAAAGTCGCTCGGCATCTCGCTGCCAAACACGGCAGCAACGCAGGAGCTCTTCAACAACTGCGCCGCCAACGGCGACAGCGGTCTCGATCACTCGGGTCTCGTGCGCGCGCTGGAGCGCATGGCGAACCACCAGGTCGCCTAGCGCAATTCCCGGAAAAGTGTGAAGCGGTTTTCCGTTCGGAATTGCGCCGCTTCAAAAGCGCAAGGCATGAAATGCACATGATCCGTCTGGCGTCCCATTGTGCCGGGCCGGTCATGTGTCCGGGCGGCGGTTGGAGGAACCGCCGCCCGAGACATCATCAAGCAATTCCAGGAAAAGTGTGAAGCGGTTTTCCGCCCGGAAATTGCGTAAGTGCTCTAAGGGGAGACAAATGCCAGCCATCACCGACCCACGCCGCTTCCTGGAAACGCTGTTCACCTCGGCCGTTGCCGCGGCTGACCCGGAAAAGGTGATTGCGGCCAATCTGCCGGAGCGGCCGAAGGGGCGCACGGTGGTCGTCGGCGCCGGCAAGGGCGCGGCGCAGATGGCGGCCGCCTTCGAGCGCCATTGGGATGGCCCGCTTTCTGGCGTGGTCGTCACCCGCTATGGCTACGCTGCCCCTTGCGAGAAGATCGAGGTGCTTGAAGCATCGCATCCACTCCCCGATGAAAACGGTTTACTTGCCTCGAAGCGTTTGCTCATCGAAGTCAGCGGGCTGACGGAGGACGACCTCGTCGTGGCGCTCGTCTGCGGCGGTGGCTCGGCGCTTCTGCCTTCGCCTCCGCCCGGCCTGGCGCTGGAAGACGAGATTGCCGTCAACCGGGCACTGCTTGCCTCCGGTGCGCCGATCAGCGCCATGAACGCCGTGCGCAAGCACGTCTCGATGATCAAGGGCGGCAGGCTTGCCGCCGCCGCCTATCCGGCAAAGGTCGTCTCGCTGATCGTCTCCGATATTCCAGGCGACGATCCGGCGCTGGTCGCTTCCGGCCCCACGCTTGCCGATGCGAGCACTCGCGAGGATGCGCTGACGCTGATCGAGCGCTACAGCCTGGATTTGCCCGCCAATGTCATGGCTTGGATAAAAAGCCCGAATAGCGCCGCGCCGTCGCCTGACGATCTGCGCTTTGCCCGAAACGAAGTCCGGCTCATCGCGTCCGCGTCGGTCTCGCTCGAGGCTGCGGCTACCGAGGCGCGTGCCGCGGGCATTGAAGCGATCATTCTTTCCGATGCGATCGAGGGCGAGGCGCGCGATGTTGGCGGCGTGCACGCGGCGATCGCCCGTGAGGTTGCCGGTCGCGGCCGGCCGTTTACCAAGCCTGTCGTCGTTCTCTCGGGTGGAGAGACGACGGTGACGATCCGCGGGAAGGGCAAGGGTGGCCGCAACAGCGAGTTTCTGCTGGCGCTGGCGCTCGGCATCGATGGCGCCAACGGTGTCTCGGCGCTTGCCGCCGATACCGACGGCATTGACGGCTCTGAGGACAATGCCGGCGCCTTTGCCGATGATACGACCATCGCCCGGCTCGTCGCCCAACGGCTCGATGCGGCAGCGCTGCTGCAGAAGAACGACAGCTGGACGGCGTTTAATGCGCTCGGCGATCTCTTCAAGCCGGGGCCGACCGGCACCAATGTGAATGATTTCCGCGCCATCCTGGTGCAGTGAAACGGGCGTGTGCGTAGCCAGCCACGTTCGCGCTACGCGAAGTGGCAGCTCACCGAGCCATAGGCACCGAAATCGGCGACGATCGTGTCGCCGCTCTTGGCCTCGAGCGTGCGGATGAAAGAGCCTGAGAGGACGATCTGACCGGGCTCGATTGCATCGCCGCATTGCGCAAGCCGGTTGGCAAGCCAGGCGATGCCGCGGGCCGGATGGTTGAGGACGCCGGCCGCAAGCCCCGTCTCCTCGATCACCGCATTGCGCGAGACGATAGCGCCCATCCAGCGCATGTCGACCCTATCCGGACGTACGGCGCGACCGCCGAGGATGAGGCCGCCATTGGCGGCATTGTCAGAGATCGCATCGACGAGGGTTCGCGCCTTCTTGCTTTTCGGATCCGTGCGGACGATGCGGCTGTCGAGGATTTCCAGCGCCGGCATCACATAGTCCGTGGCGTTCAGCACCTGGACGATATTGACGCGCGGACCCTTCAGCCCGGCCTTCATCACGAAGGCGATCTCGGCTTCGACCCGTGGTTGAATGAAGCGGTCGGCCGGAATGCTTGCGCCATCATCGAACAGCATGTTGTCGAAGAGTACGCCGGAATCCGGCGTGTCGATGCCGAGTGCCTGCTGCATGGCGTTGGACGTCAGGCCGATTTTCCAGCCGATGATGCGGTGGCCGTCGTCGCGCTTGCGCCTGACCAAGGCCGCCTGGATCGCATAGGCGTCGTCGACAGTCATGTCGGGATGTTTGAGCGACAGAAGCCCGATCTGTTTTCGATCCTGCTCTGCCTGATGCAGGCTTTCGGCAGCCTTGGCGATCTCGGTTGCATTCAGCATGGTCCGGCCCCTCCACTCCAGCGTGTCTCACGATACACCAAGGTAGCCACGCGGGCACCGGTCGTCTTGTGATAGTCAGATCGGCTGGCTCGCCAGCATCAGGCCAAGGCCGATGAGGATCGAGCCGCAAGCGCGGGGCACCAGGTGGCCGGCGCCACCAGCCAGCCGCCCGAGCGTGAAGGAAGCGAGGAACACGGCGGCGACATCGGCCACCGCGGCAGTACTGGCTGCAAATCCCGAGGATGGCGTGCGTGAACGGAGCGCCGCTACTCGATAAAGACGCGCACGCTGGCGGCGCGGCCGACCGCGTCGATGACGGTGAGTGTCGAATAGCCGACCCCATCCGGCTGCCATTGTGTCACGCGGCGCCGGGTCAGCTCAGGGAGAGGCCGGCCATTGGCGAGCCAGCGGAATGGCGCTCGTCCGCCTTGCAGTTTGAGCGTCAGCGGCGAAATTGCCTGATGATCCATCCCAAGTTCGACGCGCGCGCCTTCGGGCGGGAAGACGATCTGCGGCGCCGGTTCGCGCGCTGAAGCGTTGACGAGGCCGCTAGCGGTCAGCGAGAAGCGGCGCTGGCTGATCGGCAGTTCCGCTTGCGAAATGCGGATCGCGCCGGCAGGAGCATCCGGTAGCGGGGTTATGCCGAAGCCTGACTTGGCGAAGCCTTCGAAGAGAATGGGGGCGGCACTGCCATAGCCGGTGAGGCCCGGTACGGCACCGTTGTCGGGACGGCCGACCCAGACACCGAGCACGTGGCGGCCGTCATAGCCGACCGACCAGGCGTCGCGGTAGCCGTAGCTGGTGCCGGTCTTGTAGGCGATGCCGCGCTGGCGGCTGCCCGTCGGCGGCAACACGCCCGAGAGCGCATCGGAAACATTCCAGACGGCGACGGGGGAAAGTAAGGGTTCGGCCTCGATCAGGCCGGCCTTGCCATCGATGCCGTCGCCAAGACGAAGGGGGAAGCCGCGATTGGCAAGTGCTGCATAAAGCTGGACGATATCGCGCAGCGAAAGTCCGACGCCGCCAAGGCCAATGGCAAGTCCGGGCGCTTCGCCTGCCGGCAGCCCCGGTTTAACCTCGGCGCGGCGGAAGCGCATCATCAGCTCAGCCGGGCCGACCGCATCGAGAAGGCGGATCGCCGGCACGTTCAAGGAGAGTTGCAGCGCCTCGCGCACGCTGACATCGCCCTGATAGCTCATGTCGAAGTTGCGCGGCCGATAGCCGAAGAAGTCCGCCGGCCGATCCTCGATGATCGTTTCCTGGCTGACGAGCCCCTCTTCGAAGGCGAGGCCGTAGATGAACGGCTTGAGGGTGGAACCCGGCGAGCGCGTGATGCGGGTCATGTCGATCCAACCGGAGCGGCTCGCATCGAAATAGTCGGCCGATCCGACCGAAGCGACGATCTCGCCGGTTTTGGCATCGGCCATCATCATGGCGACCGAAACCTTCGGCCCCAGCTTGGCAGCGCCCTCCCTTGCCACGGTTTCGAGGTTGCGCTGGACGGCGAGGCGCAAAGTCGTCTGATGCCGGGCCGCGTGCGGGTCCTTGCGCAACGCGCGCTCGGCGAGATGGGCGGCATAGGACGGCAGCTGTAGGCGGCGCGAGGGGACAGATGTCGCGATTGCGCGCTCGGCTTCGCCGTCCCCGATGACGTCAGCGACGGCGAGACGCGTCAGCACCCGCTCGCGGGCAGCGACTGCCGCGGCATGATTGCGATCCGGCCGGCGCTTTTCCGGCAATTGCGGCAGGGCGACGAGCAGCGCTGCCTCGCCGGCCGTCAGCCGCTTCGGCTCCTTGCCGAGCCAGGCGAGGCTTGCGGCGCGCACACCCTCGATGTTGCCGCCATAGGGCGCGTGGGTGAGGTAGAGGTTGAGGATCTGGTCCTTCGATAGGCGCCTTTCGATCTGGATAGCGCGGGCGATCTGCAGGAGCTTGGCGGTGACTGAGCGCTGCGCGCGCGGCTCGATCAGGCGTGCGACTTGCATCGAGAGTGTCGAGGCGCCTGAGACGATCCGGCCGTTGCTGACGAATTGCAGAGCAGCGCGGCCGAGCGCGAGGAAATCGACGCCCGAATGCTCCTGGAAGCGCTGGTCCTCATAGGCGATCAGCATCTCAAGAAACTGCGGATCGACATCGTCGACCGTCGTCTTCAACCGCCAGAGACCTTCCGGTGTTGCGAAGGCGCGCAGCAACTGCCCGTTGGCATCGTCCACCTCACGTGAGACGACGCCAGCCTCCGCAAGTGGGGGCGGAAAGGCCTCGTCGGCCTTCTCGATCGCAAAGCCCGTCAGCCCCGTCAGCAGCAGGCAGACGGGCAAGGCGATCAGCAGTTTGCGCCCAATCGACATGGTCGTGCCTATTGTGCCGCCTGAACCTCCATGCGCCCGGTGGCAGTGCGGGCCGAAAGCTGCGGCCGGTACATATCCTCGACGGAGGCAGCCGGATGGTCGTAAACGCCTGGGGTCACGGCACGCACCACATAGGCGAGCGTGACTTCGCGCCCCGCACCCGTGCTTCGGTCCAGCGCCGCGACGAAGCGGTCGTTGCGGAACTCCGTATGCGTCGCGGTGATTTCGCCGAGCCACTCGAAGTTGCTGAGCTGGGCGCTGTCGACGAGGCTCGGATTGTCGATCTGGAAGCCGGCCGGCAACAGGTCGGTGACGAGCACGCGCGACGGCCAGTCGTTGGCTTCCGTCACTTTCAGTACGACGACATAGCGCTGGTTCTGTCGCGCTTCCATGACGTTCGCCTCGGCGCCATCGAGCGTGTAGTAGGTACGCTCGATGGTGAAACCGTCGCCGCCGGCCGAAAGCGGCTGGGCAGGTGCGGCGACCGTGGTGACGACGGCCGAGACCGGATCGGCGCCCTGGTTGCGGATCACGATCGGATGGGTCGTAAGCGCGTCGCCGGTCATCTGGGCGGCATAGCTGCCAGTCTTCGATGCGCCATTGACCTCCAGTGCCATATCCTCGTCGCCGTTCTGGATGGCGCGGGCGGCAAGCAGCATCCAGGCCTGTTCCTGGGTGCTGGTGTAAGTCTTCTGCTCCCATTCGCGCGCGACGATCTTCGACAGCTCGGGAACGATCGGCGGCACCGGACGGCTTTCGGCGGCGAGCGCCAGCACCGCCGCGTTGTCACGCAGCGACGAGCCGTAATCGGAGCGCGACAGGCTGACATTGATGAGGCCGGTCGACATGTTCGCCGCCTTGGCAAAGGTATCCTGCGACCCCTGGGCGTCGCCATAGAGTGCCAGCGCCGCGGCGATATGCGCCTTGGCGAGCGGCGTCGGGAAGTCGTCGATCAGCGTGTTGGCGTAGTAGCGCAGGTCGTTGATCGCCGCCTTGCGATTGCGGGCGAGCACGTAGAGCGCATAGGCGATCTCGTTGCCGCGATCCTTGGCATTGGTGTCGTAGCTGACGCCGTTCTGCAGGTTTTCGAGCGCCTGGACCATCGCGGCCTCCGGCACGTCGTATTTCTGTTCGCGGGCGCGGGTCAGGAAGTCGGTGACATAAGCATCGAGCCAGAGGTCGCCATAACCCGGCCCCCAGAGGCCGAAGCTGCCCGACGACGATTGATAGGAAAGGACGCGATAGATCGCCTCCTGCACCCGTTTCGTCACGCCTTCGTCGTCGGTGAGACCGGACTGCTTGGCGAGCTCGCTGAGATAGAGCAGCGGCAGTGCGCGGCTCGTCGTCTGCTCGGCGCAGCCATAGGGGTAGCGATCGAGCGTCATCAGCAGCGCCGGCATATCGAAGGCGGCCGAACGCGTGACGCTGAGGTTGACCGAGGCGCCCTGCAGAATGCTGTCGGCGAGCAACTGCCCGTCGACGGTCAGGCTGCTTCCCGGCGCGATCGCGACGACCTGTCGCTGGGTCACCGGCAGGGTGGCCGGACGCACGAGCAGATCGAGCGACTGTTCCAGCGAAAGGCCGTTCGCACCGGTCAGTGCCACCGTGACGACGCCGTTGCCGGGGTATTGCCCGACCACCGGCAAGGTGATGGAGGAACGGCCGCCCTGTTCCAGGGTCACCGTGTTGCCGGTGCCCGGTTGTTCGACCGTGGCGGGACCGCTGGTCGTGACATGGATCTGGTAGTCGCCGGCCGGTGCATCGGTGTTGGCGATGTCGAGCCTCAGTTCCGACCGGTCTCCCGGCGCCAGGAACCGCGGCAGGCTGGCGGTGACGACGACCGGATCGCGGATCACCACGTCGCGCGTGGCGTGGCCGACGCCGGATTTCGTCCAGGCAACGGCCATCAGCCGCGCCGTTCCGTTGAACTGCGGGATGTCGAAGCTGACGGTCGCCTTGCCGTCGCCGTCGAGCTGCATCGGACCTTCGAAGAAAGCGACCAGCTTTTCCGTGGGCGGGCTGCCCTGAAGAGCGACCTGTCCGCCGTCACCGCCGGTGCGCAACCGCCCGGTGGCGCCAAGCGAGCCGTCGATCAGGCGGCCGTAGAGGTCGCGGATCTCGAGGCCTAGCTGCCGCTGGCCGAAGTACCAGGCTTCCGGATCTGGCGCCTCGTAACGCGTGAGATTGAGGATGCCGACGTCGACCGCGGCGATCGTCACATAGGCTTCCTCGTTGGCACCGGCACCGGCAACCTGAAGGCTGATGTCGAGTGCCTTACGCGGTTCCATTTTTTCCGGTGCATCGAGTGTGACCGCGAGCTTGCGCTCGGCCGGATCGACCGAGAGCCATTTGATGCCGATCGAGCGCATCGGCATGCGGCTTTCCTGCGCATCGCCCGGCCGGTAGAGCGTCGCCGTCACATAGGCGCCGGCGCCCCAGGCTTCGGTAACCGGCAGCTCGACTTCGCCGCCTTCCGCGGCAATCGATGCGGTCTGGGTGGTGATCAGGTTCTCCGTGCCGACAGTGACCAGCAGTTCACCGGCAAAGCGCGGCGAGACCTTGAGCTTGGCCGTGTCTCCGACCGCGTATTTCTCCTTGTCGAGCGCGATCTCCAGGCCGTCGGGCGTTTCGGTCGAGGTGGCAGCGACATACCAGCCGGCGTCGAACTCGACGCTCGACGTCGGACCGTCGATCGAGGCTGTCTCGACCTCCAGGCGATAGCGCCCCCAACCAACCGGCACGGCGATTTCGCCGCCGTCTTCCGTCAGGTCGACGCTGCCGTTTGCCACCTGCTTGGTGGTGACGACAGGCTCGTATTTCCAGGCGCTGCCGTCACGGTACCAGTGATAATTGCGCTCGACGCTGATGAGTTTCCACAAGGCCCCGGGCATGGCGATCTTGCTGCCGCTCGGATCGACGGCGATGACACGGAACTTGCCGACGGAATTTTCGGCGAGTTCGCCTTCGAATTCCGGCTTGATCCCGAGCATCGGGCCTTCGGCGCGCACGGGCAGTTTCAGCGAACGTTCGACGGCGCGGCCGCCGGCCTCGCGCATGCGGACGGTGACGGTCGCGTCGAGCAGTTGCGTGGTCGAGGGCACTTCATCGATGAGGACGTCGAAGCTGGATTTACCTTCCTCGTCGAGCGGTGAAAGTTCCTCAAGCGGCAGGCGCGTGTCTTCGCTCGCCTCTTCGTCGGCGAGGCCGAAGGAATAGCCCTTGAAGGCGGCACTTTCGCGCGTCGGCTTGATCGTCACTTCGCCTTCGAGCTCGAGGCCGGCCGCGGGCGCGCCGTAGAGATAGCGTCCGTCGACAGCGACGCTTGCCGTCTCGCCGACAGCGATTTCCTTTGCGTCGCTCGTCAGGTCGAATTCGGTACGATCGGGCACGAAGTCGTCGACCAGGAATTGCTTTTCGCCGATCGCCGGGGATTTCGGATCGGTGAAGATCTGCATCGTCCAGGTGCCGCGCATGGCGTTGGCCTGGGTGTCGAGATCGAGCGTATGGCCGCCGAGCTTACCGCCGGAACTCGTCATGCGGCGATATTCGACGCCGTCGGGACGGAGGAAGACGAAGGTCAGCGGCAGGTTCTCGATCGCCATGCCGTCGACGTCGCGGGCAAGCGCTGCGGCATGCACCGTCTCGCCGGCGCGGTAGATGCCGCGCTCGGTCCAGGCGAGAATGTCGATGGCGCCGGGCGCGGCGCGGCCGGTAACGCCGCGATCGGAAAGGTCGAAGCCGGCGCGGCTCATGTCGAGGAAGACGTAATCGTCTTCGCCGTTCTTGGCGGTGATGACAGCAGGGGTCAGCCCGGCCGTGCCGCGGATCAGACCCGCCGTGAAGGTAACGCGGCCATCGCTATCGCTGGTCGCCGTGCCAAGAATCTCGTTGTTCTTGGCGACGAGCTGCAGCTCAACGCCTTCGATCGGTTCTGCCGAGGCGAGCGAGCGAACGAAGACGTTCAGCCCGTCGGTGCCGGCATAGGTGGAAACGCCGATATCGGAAACGACGAACCATTGCGTCGCGCGCGCATCCCATTCCTGGCTGACGCCGGTGGTCGGGGCTGCGGTTAGAACGTAGACGCCGGGCTTGCGCTCAGGCAGCGCCTCGTCGACCGGGAAGCTGGTGACAACCTCCTTGTTGACGTCACGCGCGATGTCGATCGTGCCCTGCCATACGAGTTCGCCGCTTTCGTCCTCAATGCGCTGGGCGCTGTAGCCGTCGAGCTGGGTCAGGAACTGCGAGCTCTGCAGCACCTGGGCGATGCTGCGATCGCCGACGCGGTAGAGCTTGAGTTTGGCGCTGTCGGTATTGACTGATACGAGGGGGATGCCGCGGCGTGCGGTCGAGGGCAGCACGAAGCTGTCGCCGGTGAAGCGCACCATCTGGGCGCGGTCAGCGACATAGATGTCGAGGGTGATGGGCGCTTCCAGCACCTCGTCGACCGTGGATGGCAGGCCGGTCCTGAGCGTCAGTTTGTAACGCTCGCCATGCGAAAGTCCCTCGACGCAGATCTGGTCGCCCTTGGCTTCGAGCGCTTTTGGCGCCGCACCGTTGACGGTGACGAAGGAGGCATAGTCGGCGCCGCTCTTCAGAAGCTGTTCGGAGAACTGCACGCAGGCGCGGGGCGTTGCTGCGTCCGAGTCGATCGTATGCTCGACCACGCGGAAGCCCTTGCGCTGCTTGAGATCGAGATAGGCCGCCTCGACCGATTTCGCCTTCACCAGCTCCAGGCTCGCCTTGTAGGCGTCCAGTGCGGCGCGGAAGTTTTCAGCGCCTTCGAGCGATTTCGCCATGACGGCGAGCGCATGGGCGCGGCTCTCGGTCGTGCGCGTGAGTTCATAACCGTTGATTGCGGCGATCGCCGCTTGCATCGAGACGGCCGAATTGTTGGTGATGCGGTTGGCCGTGCGGGCTGTCTCAAGCCAAAGCTCGGCGTCGTCGGGCGTGATCGCCAGCGCACCCTGGAACGCCTTCAGGGCGTTCTCGATATTGCCCATGCCGGCCTGGCCGCGCGCCATGTCGAGGAGCGTATTGACGCCCATCCCCTGCTGGTCGTCGGCAAGGGTGAGGTTGGCCTTGGTGTTGCGGGCGTCCTGCAGGATCTGATCCGACAGGAATTTCAGCCGCGGCGGTGCGCCGATATCGGCTTCGGCGGCCTGCGGCTGCACGATCTTGCCGGCGATCGCGCCCGGGAAGGAATTCAGCTGATTGTAATCGGACTTGAGGAAGCACCACTTCACCTTGGGATTGTAGGTGAAGGCGCGGCAGGACTGATCGGCGATACAGGTCTGCTGGCACTCATCGAGCGAGACGTTTTGCTCGGTCCTAAGATCGAAACCGAAATAGTCGCCATCCTGCGTGATCTCGACTTGGCGACCGGTCTCCTGCGCAGCGGCGGGACTTCCGATGGTCAAAAGAGACAAAAGTAGGGTGGAAAGGCCGAAAAACGCGCGCACAGACATCAAGTCCTCCCAACGCTGCCGGTCTCGATAGGGGCTTCACTTTTCAGGCTTCCGCGTCGCTTGTCAACCGAGGAGAGATCAAGCTCCGGTGCAATTTCAGCGGGAGTCCTGGTGTGAAGAGTCAAGAATCGATCCGGAATGAAACAAGATAAAACGATATGTAAATCAAACTATTATGACGGTTGGCCAGAGTGGCGGGAAAGCTAGCGCCGCTAGCCTCTTTGTTCTCTGAGGAAGATGGTCAACGAGCGACCGGCATCAAGGATATGGTCGCGCGTCAACGCACAAGCCCGCTCGGCGTCGCGTGCCATACAGGCATCCAGGATCGCCTTGTGCTCGCGACGCGCCCGGGCAACGCCTGACGTCAGCGTCAACTGCGCTCGAAGGTATCGATCGATACGGTCGAGCGAGGCGCGGACGATCTGGAGGTAATAGGGCCGCCGCGCCGCCTCGTAGAGACTGTAGTGGAAGTTGCGGTTGATCTCGCCCCAGCGCTCCGCATTCTCTTCGCGCTCGAACTCCTCGCAATGCTGGCGTGCAAGCTCGAGCGTGCGGCGGTCGAGATTGGGCACGGCCAGACGAATGACTTCAGCCTCGATGTGCGCGCGGAACTCGAAAATCTCTTCGATTTCTTCGATCGAAAGCCCGGCGACGACCGCGCCCTTGTAGCGCTCCGTGGTGATCAGGCCATGCTGCTCAAGACGTGAAAGCGCCTCGCGCACCGGAATGCGGCTGGTGTTGAACATCTGGGCGATGTGGTCCTGGCGCAGGTTCTCGCCCTCGGCGAGGTCACCTTCGATGATCGCCTTGCGCAAGGCTTCATAGACGATATCGGCGGCTGAGGCGGCTTGCCTGACATCGACGGCATCGAGTTTCATCGTGTTCAAACCCTGCTGGCCAAGCCTTCCGGCTCGGCGAATTCGGAAGCGTTTTTGCGTTGTTGGTCAATGGTCATAGGTCCAATCCGGACGCCGGGCAACTGTCAAAAGTAAGCTCAAGTTGCCCAGGCCCTTTGCAACCCATTGATATCGTTGGCCCGGAAAATTCCAAGAGTAAACCCCTGATTCCCAAAAGGAACCCTCAAGTTTCCCACGGAAAATGAACAAAAAAGAAGCCGGGGAATCCCCGGCTCGCTTTTCAGGACCTCGCCGACCTGGCGCGCGATGCTTTCGCGTAAGAGTCCATGGAGTAAATGTTCATTCCCATTCGGTATTCAGGTAGCGCTGGAGCTATCCCTAGAGAGTTGAGCCAGGCACTTGGTTCGAGGCTGGTCTTCCGGGAAACCCATTTATGGAATGACGGCTCCAGTACGTATTTTCGGCAGAACTCCTCTATGTCGGCTTTTCGTATTCGCGGCGGTGCGTCCTGAGTGGGAGCCTCGATTTCCGTCAGATAGCCATCGTCAACCAAGGCAGCCATCAGCTCTCTATTCAAGGTGCCGAGCTTCCTGGTTGCCTGCTCCAAGGTCAGCCAATCGGCCGGCTCGAAGTTGGTTTTGTCAGTCGCTGCGGCCAAACGTGCCGAGAGTGAAAACCGCTTATGGGCTTCCGATCCGGCAAAGCCGCTTTCAAGCAGGGCGCGCGCGACGTCGGCAACCGACTCGGCTTCGAAGGTCATCCGGGCAACGGTCCAAGGGCTGAGACCCGTGGGCACCAACTTCTTCTCTTCGAGCGCTGCCCAGAGGATTGTGAAGGGAATCTCGAACTCCTTGGAAGCGCTGTGGATCGAGTGAAGATGCCGCTGGCCGACGGCCTCCAGGAAGCCTTCATTCGAGCCCAAAGGAAGCATGTCCCGAGCGACGCTTTGCATGATAGCCAAGATGTCACGGTAGCCAGGCTCGTCCCGATGGAAAGACATCTCCGTGGCCAGTTCTCGGTAGATGATCAAGGCGGAGAGCTTTCTCCTTGGTGTGTAGTTGCGGGCGATAACGGAGGAGAGAAACTCCCGAAAGGCGTTCTCCCCGGATGCAAGGATGGCAAAGCCGTCAGGCGCGCAGTCGCGGATTACCTTTTCGTCTTCGCGTGGCGAGACAGCGGTCTCTCCCCTCGTGGTCATGCCTACGACGGTTGCCAGATGGCCCAAGGCTTGCAACGGGATGCTGTCCAGCCACTGGCCCGAGGCAGCACCAGCGAGACGACCGAGCACGAATTGCTGAAAGGCGGTGTTCGCCGCGGGACGCGCCCGTCTTTGATACTCAGCCAGCGACGTTCGGGACGACCGGAGATACAGCGTGAAGTCGGGTCCAAAATGCCAGGCCAGCGGATCGAACTCGACGAGTGTCGTTTCATGCACAGGGCATCCCTGGACGAAGCGAGGAAGCCAGGAGAGTCTGCCGTAGGCACGAAGGCCGGGGCGGCCCATTCCTTGCTCTTCGTCTTCAATCAGGCACGATGGGCAGAAGCGCCTCTGGCGCGCGCACGCGAAATCGCGGGTGAAGAGATGGCCCCGAATACCAAGACGCCTCTTTTGGTACCGGGTGAGGGACGCATCGACGCTGTCGGGCGTGTCGCCCAGCGCGGCCGCCGCCTTGTAGACATCCGGGCTCACTCCGGCTGCCAGTTTTCGGAAGCTGATACCGAACACGCCGGCAAACGCGGATGCGGTAGGCTGACCGTGCAGGGCCGCGACCCGCGAGAAGTGGCTCGCCAGGGATTCGTCCTGACTGCGGGGCAACGTGAGGGTTAGCTGTCTCATGGGCGGTCTCCGAAGGCGACGGTCTTCTTTTTGGATCTCGGCTTTGCAGCTCCGCTGAAGGAACTGCGCCAGTCATGGTCTTCCGGTCGGGCATATGCGCGGAGTGGTTTAAGATTGACCCAATCGTCTCCCTTGAAACTGAAGACATTGTTGTCCGGCGTGCAGCCAGTGAAGGACTCGTAAGTCGCAGCGAAGTCTGCTCGCTCCACGGCCGGGCGATCCGTTGTGATCACGATTTCCGCTGCGTCTCGCATCATTTGGATGACGGAGCCAAAGTCTCCATCGCTTGCATGACTGAGACGCGCAGCGAAATCGCCGGCAAGATCTTCGCTCAACTGAAGCCCCGCGTGCTCCTTGATTACCTTTCCGAGGACTTCGCGAATGCTATCGAGCCCACGTTTGCCATGGAGCTTCTCGAACCTGATGAGAGTCCTCCGATTGAACAGCTGCTTTTCGGTCGACAAGAATTCGTCGAGGGGCGGCACTCCCGCAAGGATGAGCCGCACAGGCCAGTCGGGCATCTGGACGAGGTTCTTTAGCGCATCCGCGATTTTTTGGGCTTCGATACGGTTTGCCGTATTGACCGCATGCTGCGCCTCGTCGATGAGCACGAAGAGCACCCGGTGGGCTTTGAGCTCGTTGCGAAAGAGGTCCCATGCCGCGTTCTCCTTGATCGTCGATTTCACGTCGACGCCCAACGCCCTCAACCCTTCTTGAGCAAGGAGGTTCGGCGTACATGGGGAGGGTGCCTCGTACGCAAGAAAGGGCGAGTACGTGGCTCCTTGGAACTCGTACGGCTGCAGGGCAGGAATTCTGCTCGTATGCTCCAGCAGCGCTCGGGTCTTTCCCGAGCCTGAATCCCCGCAGACCGCAAGAATTCGTCTTTTGTTGGGGTGCTTACGACCACCGGGGCGCTGTCCGGCGATGTTCAGCACCATCCGTTTCAAGGCGAGCGCGACCCCCGGATCGCGTCCAAGGCCGATGTAGGGAATGTGGAACTTATGGACGCGGTCCGCCATCTCGAGTTCCACGGGAGACAACGTGGAACGCAGTTGCGCGATGGCTTCGGCGAAATTTTCCGACCAGTCCATCATTACTCTCCCATGCTGTCATAGTTGTTGTCGAGCGTGAGCCCGCTGCCGCTCGCGGCAGGAGTCGGATCGTCATTGGTGGGCAGCTCGCGCGGGTCGAGCCAGCCATCGGCTTCGTCTTTTTCCGCCGTCTTCTTCACCTTGCCCAGGTCTTTGACCGCAGGCAGCCCGGTGATGCCGACCGCCTCGTAGAATTCCTCGGACAGCACCATCTCCTGCACGAAGTCCTCGGGCAGGGAGCTTGCCTTGTTGGTGATCTTGATGGGGAAGTCGATCTTCTTCTCCCAGGCCAAGTAGACGTCCTCGGTAAGGCCCTCGTGGGAGAGGCCGGCTTCGATCTTCATCATTTCCCCGTGGGCGGCCAGGTCCGCCTTGGCCTTGCGCAGCGTGGGACGGGAAAGTTCCGCCTTCTCAAGGTTCTTCTTGCGCAACTCGCTGCACGCGGCCGACCAGGCCCAGTAGCTCATGCCTTGGAATTCCTCGTGGACCGCCGGGACCGACACCCAGCCGTCTCCGTCCCAGACGGATACTGCTCCGAGGTTTTGCCGATCGATGCGGACCAACACTTCCGGGTTACGGCGGCGACGACGGATGTGCTGCAGCTCCCGCGACTGGTAGTGGATGCCGAGGTAGCGAATGCCGTTAGGCGCGATCATGCGCATCACGTTGATGCCGAAGATGTGGCGGCGGCGCTCACCCGTCGGTGGCGCAGTGATGCCGAGCTTCCGAAGGCGCTTCCAGGCATTGCGAGGCGTCTCGCCATTCAGGCCTGCGTGGGGCGTGTTGTGATAGACGTCCACGAAGAACCGGGTGAGGTGAGGCGCAACCTCGTCAAAGGTCACGCTGACCTCTTCGTCGGGATTGCGGTCACCCTTGGCTTCGATCGAACCCCAGGTACGGCCGGTGAGTTCCTCGAGCGCCTGGGTCGAGCAGGTGCGGAAGAAGCGCTCGATCGTACCGCGCGCGGAAGCCTTTCCAGCCGGCGGCAGGAACAAGGTCGCACCAAGGTCCGCGACCGTTACGCGGAACGCCGTCGCCGTGTACCAAGTCGCCGAGTCCACCGCGATGGACGAAGGCGTGAGAGCGAATTCCCAGGGATCGATGCAGCCGTAGGCTTTGGCGATGGCGGTCTTGTCGATCGTCGCCATTTCGAGAGTACCGATCGCAGTCGTGCGGGAGGGCGCTTTCCGATGCACCCGGAACCCCAGCAAACAACGCGAAGCCACGTCGATGATGGCGGTCATCCAGAGCGTGATCTTAGGCACCCGCTCCTTCTGTTCTGGGGTCAGCGTTTTCCAGAAAGGGGAAAGCGACAGCAAAGTGCGAAGGTCGATGCGCCATTCGTCCATTTCCGTGCGCTGCCCGAGGCGAACGACTTCCTGCCCACGGTGGATGGCGTTGAACTTCCGGTTTGCCGCTTCCTCACCGTTGCGCCCAAGTTCGATGAACGCGGGAGGGAGGTCGTTGACCCGGTTCTGGAACGTCTTGAGCGACGGAACCTTGAGCTGCTTGTCCGCCGGTCGCTTGGCGTTGAGAAGGTCGATGGCGTCCTTCATTTTGCTGTGAAGGCGATACATCGGAAGGCGTTCGTCGGTCGCATACTGCAACGTGTAATCACGAAGCAGCGCTTCGATTTCGGCGTCGAAGTACGTGTTCTTCTGGCAGCGGCCGCGTCGGGACATGAGCGAGTACGGGTTCGGATCGCGTTCGTAGGTCCGGATCCAGTTGCGCAGAGTGCGCCAGCTGGGGGTAGCGTGCTTGTTCTTCCACGTCTTGCCGCTCTGGATCTCCTTAAAGATCTTGGGCACGTAGATGCTCATGCTGTCATCCGAGCGCGTGACTTTGGGGTTTTCCGCTTCCCAGCGAACGAAAGTTTCCGCGAACTGAGTCTTGAACAGTACTTCTTCCTGGTCGTTGACGTCGTTGAGGTCGCCAACGAAGGTCTGCGGGTGCATTGCAGCCCGTGCGCCTTCGGGAAGGTGACGGCCCGGATAGTAGACCAAGGGATTGATCGGATCATCGAACATCTCCTTCATCTGCTCGTCCGTGAAACCAACGTGGATGTCGTTGGTCAGGTTCAACAGCAGGTGGCCGCCGCGTTCAGCGGAGACGTACTTGAACTCATGTCCGAAGCGGGTGAAACCATCTCCGTCATTGAAAACGAAGATCGGAACGATGGGCTTGTTCGGTTCGAAGAAGGGAAGGGTCATTTCAGGCTCCTTAGGAGTTTGGAATTGGATATGGCAAGGAATGGGCAGGCGAACCGTGGAAGAGATCAGCAGTCGTCTGCTGCATGGGTGGCGGAATGGCCGGCACCCAGCCTTCCAGTCGTGCGCGCCGCTGCGGGGCGGCTACGGCCCGCGAACATCTTCGCCATTTGATCGGGCGCGAGCGCGACTTGGATACCGTTGGCGAGGTTCTGAAGAACGAACCCGCCGGGTCCCTGGGAGACGAACGTGAAGTCCTGTCCGAAGCGGGTGAAGCGGTCTTCATCATTGAAGACGATCAAGGGGATGCTGGCATTGCTCGGTTGCGTCATTTCGGTCTCCTTGGGAGTTTGAGATTGGGACTGGGCAGGCGTCAGGAGCGGCCCGGGCGGGCCACGCGGAAGCCTTCAGCCTCGGCGATGTCCAGGATGCGGCCGATGAAGTCCGATGCTTGCGGCATGCGAGCACGCTCCCTTTCAAGAGCTCGCATGCGTTTGGCTTGGCGGTTCCGAAGGCGCTGCATGATGCTGAGCAGCCGGCGCTCCATGCGCACTCGGCGCTGGAACGTGCGCAGGGAAGGCGCGGGGGCTCGGGATGAACGTTCGCAGTCGTCCTTGAAGCTGCTGAAAGCCAGCTCGGCGGTGGGAAGAGGGGGCTCGAAGACGGCGCCGATCGAGCGCTGCTGCCGGGCCTCGATGCTGTGCTCGTCGCGATAGGCGGCAAGCCACTCACGAACGACGACAGCGGGCGTGGCACGTCCAAGCTCGAAAGCGCCCTCCCACGCGTCCTCCAACGAGCACCCCTGCCAGAGCAGGGCAAGCCGGAAGGCGTCTTCGAGGATGTCGCGGTTCGTGCCGTTGGGCGCGGCGGTGTCATGGCCGAGGTTGTGCAACTGATAGCAGACGTCGAACTTGAGGCGAAGAAGTGCTTGGTAGGTTTTCATGGTCATGCGCATGGGAGGTCCCTTGTGGTTCCGGAGAGATTGCTGGCAGAACTGGAACGATGACTGGGTCAGTTCCGGAGATGCACGACGTACGCGTAAGGCGCGTCGCGAAGGGTCCGGTCCGGATACGTGAGCTTGAGAAAGCCGTCGTAGATCAGGCACCACATCGCGTTCATGGCTGCGGCGAAGTCGGGGAAGCGGTTCACGACTTCGTAGATGCGGAAGACGCCCGGAACGTTCTCCAGGAACGCCTGGAGTTCTTCGCAGTCGGCCTCGTTGCGATAGCGGCGGGCATGCACGATGTGCTCGGCATTGTCGCCGCGAGCGATCGTGAGGTTTCGTTCGGTGAGGATGAGGGCCTGATCGGCAAATCCATCCAGGTACGGCTTCACCCGCGCCACGACCTCGCGGATTTCGCTCGACTCGACGAGATGGCTCGGCTTGACGGCGATGGCCACGCGACGACCGTCTGCAAAGGTCGCCCGATAGTCGAAGGTGTGCTTACGGCAGACGCCTTCGGCATCCGGGTAGTGGACAGCGGGAGGCTGGTCTTCCAGATGCACGACGCTCTTGTTTGCCAGGAGCATCATCGCGCAGCGCATTTCGTGCGTGCTTTCGAAGCCGATCGCGCGCTTGCTCGCCGGATCGGTGACGTAGCCGCGGGAGTGTCCTTTGGTACGCTCGGCGGGCTTTCGGCTTCCGGTGGATTTCTTGGTCGGAACCCACTTCTTGTAGAGGAGCGGCTGCCCGTCTTCGTCGACACCCTCGACGACTACTTCGCGTCCGGACGAAACCTCGTCAGCTTCGAGATGCTCACGGACAGTCTTGATGTTGTCACGGTCGATGCCGGCTTCGCGGTCTTTCATGAAGCGGAGGACTTGTTTCGCGTTCATGGATTTTTCCCTTTCCCATACGCCTGTTGATCACGAGGAGCTGGCGCTCCTCGACGGCCCGGTTGGACCGCCGTATGGGTTGGGGTGAGGGGGGGAGACTGGCATTAAAGCCAGAAGCCACAGGCGTTCCGGCGTGGAAGCGCGCGGATGATCCGAAGCTCGTATTAGGCATTCCATTCATTTCTGCGTTCCTTGAGCATAGCCAAGTCAAAGGGATGGCTGTCCGGGGAAGAGACCCGGGCAGCAAGGGCGTCCGAGACGACGCCGATCCGTCAGGCGAGATGGGGCTATGCGGTTGGAGGAGCTTCTGAGTGTACGGTCATGGCGCGCAGCCAGCGACGAACCGAATGGGGCGACGGCAGTTTATTCCCGTGCCACTGCATTTCCCTGCTAATGAACGCCAGGACCGGATACATGTGCGTGTCTGACCGCGGAATTTTGCCGAGGCGCTCTTCATGCTTCAGGAATCTGGAGCAGATTTCGGCTCGAAAGTCGGCGAGGGATCCCGTCCAGCCGTTAGAAATGCGATTGAGCATGCTTCATTCCTCCAACAATCCAATCTCGGGACCGAAATCCCGAGGTGAAGCCAACCGCAGCCGTTCCGGTGTCGGAATGGCTCGAGTTACGCCGGATGGCGTATAGGATTGTCGAAGGAAGTGCGGATGTCAGCCGCGCAGCGGTGCGCGCGTGCCGCGGAAATCGAGGTACGTGGAGCTTCGGGGTTCGCCCGGCGGCAGAAATCAGACAATGTGGTAGTGATAGTCTTCAACCGATTTCCCTCAGCGTTAGCATGCGCATTCGAGGGATGGCCGCGATCTCAAGTCGCGGCAGAGCATACCGGACTAGAGAGTCGTATTGCGGCCAGCCCGCTTCTCTATCGTTATGCTCGTAGGTCTCATAAGAGTGCCTCTCGGTTTCGGTCTCGTCTCTTTATATTTTGGAACTCGGAGCCGCAAGAATAACCGGAGATGATTCATCCGGATTTGGCACACATTCGTCGTGCGTGGTTAATGCTTCGTATCAGGATCAAGCGGTCTTCTGACGGCCGTTAACCACAGAATGCTCGCCATTTGGAGCAGCCCGGGACGGTAACGAACGATTGTTGTCTTGTCGCTAGTTATTCGCCTGATCGTTCGATGGCCAGGGGCTCGCCCAACGGCTGTCGAGAAATCGATGGTTTGTTCAAACTCGATGCTAAAGAAGCCTCCCGGATTCAATGTCTGACCTCCTAAAAGAAGTGCGTAGTTTCGCCGATCATAGCGGCCTTCCCGCGACGCGTATTTTCGACGACCTCTTTGTCCTGCTGTACAACTACATCTGCACAGGGAGCCAAGAATACAAGCAACTCTATCCCTCTGTGACCCATGCGCCCGAAACTGTGCAATCGGTTGAAGGCTATAATGATGCCGACCTAGACCAGTTGATGAGGCTTCTCTTGATGCTGCGGGAGGAGCTTGAGCAGGCAGCACCGTTTGAAGACGTTGTCACAGACAAGTATGGGGCCTTGCTTCATGGCGATATCGGGCAGTTCATGACGCCAACTGTTCTTGCCTCCTCAGTCAGCGACTTCCTGAGTGCAACCGGAGCGAAGGACAACAAAAGAGCCGAGCCGACATGCGGGACCGGCGCTCTGGTGATGGGTGACTTGCGCCAATGCTATGCGGCGGGGGGAAAGGATGGCCTTTCGCGCGTCGAGTATTCGATCAACGATTTGGACCTAAGGCTCGTGCGCATCGCGACGGTCCAAGTCATGTACCACTCTATTCGGCATGAGGCTCCGCTGAAGCGTTTGGTGGCTTACAATGCAGATTTGATCAGGGACTACGACTCCTCAGCTCCATTTTTCGCGGCCACCTCTTGGAGAGGGGTGCTTCCGGGGAAGATAATGTAGTTAACGCTGTCGTCAGGCAGCCTGATGCCGCCACTGGCTTGTCATCCTCAGGCTCCGTTCGATCCTTGTTTTGGTCGTGAACAAGTCCTCTTCGATGCTCATGATGTCCCGGTCCTCCTGGGCGATCTTGAATTCTATCATCCCGAGCAGGCAGTCCCTGAGTTCGACGAAGACCTTGTCGCAACGGCTCCAGTGGTTGTGGCTTTCATGCTTGGCCCATTCGATCGCGCATGACAGCAGATGAATCTCTTCAATCAATCCCAGAGCGCCATAGTCGAACTGAGTCGACGCCGCACGAAGTTGCCGCAGTTTCCATTCCGCTGTCCGCTCGAAATACATAGGTGTGCACTCGAAGGTCGTGTCTTCCTCCTCCAGCGTTTCCAATGCTTCCCGCGCTTCTTCGCTATCATCGATCCATGGATTGAATCGGGGAGTGTGGAATGCCTCGAGCACGTCGCCTTCGTCGTAAGTAGGGGCCTCCAGCACGGGGCCGTTGTCGTGGAGCCAAACATGGCGGTATCCGCCCTCGACGGCCCGCGTCCAAAGTTTCAACTGTTCCCGATTGATCTCGTCAACAAGGTGCTCCCCAAGATCACGAAACACTTTGGTCCGTTCGTGCGTCTCGAGGAGCCGATCTATGTCGAATGTGTCGTCTATAATGTTCCCACTCGGTCCCGATCCGATGCGGCAATGGTAGAAACAAGCTCTGCAAGAGGGAAATACGCGCGTCTGACCGCGCCGCCGTCGATGTCGATCGAAACTGGGGGCTACAATTGAGCAAAAATCGGAAATGCCGAATGAAACGGCTCACTTAGGTTAACCTAACCAGTAGAAGGTTAACCTAAGTCGACGAGGACGATATCGCCGCCATCGCTACTGAATCGACGCGTGCCGGGTCACCGTGCGTACGAGGCGATAAGGCACTAAAAATCGAAAATGCCCAAATCAAATCCCGCGAAGCGCCCAAATCAGTCAGCGCAGGGACAAACGTTTTCGGCAAAATCACCGATCGAGAATGTTGCGAGGGGCGAACGCGAGATCACGGGCGGTATTCGCCTGAAACAGGAACCCCGTGCCGAACGACGTCACTCCAATCCCTTGTCGGTGCCCATCGTATCGATGAAGGTCGCTGACACCGTCTGCAGATAGATGAAAAAGACTAGCTTCTAATATTCTCGTCGACATTTTGCTGCCTTCGGCCCCTTATGAGGTAAATATTGAGATAAAGTGTTCGGTCATTACGTCGTGACGTCAATAGAAAACCCAATGGCGGTGAGAAATTTAAGATGGTTCTGAAATTAACGCGGTGTGATTGATTGAGGTTTCTAAAAAAGGAATTGCGGGAGTGATTTTTCTATTGCATGCCCGAAATTTCCGGAGAACCATAAATGTAGACAACCTCACTTAGGCTCTCGGAATTCATGACACAGACAGACATTGCTACCTGCCAAAAAATGCTCGTGACCACCACCCGGCACATTTCCGAACGCACCATTTCGCTGCTCCGGGCAACGGACCCCTACAAGTGGCCATATGGGGGAGGGCCGATCGGCAAATGCGGCTTTTTCTACCGGACAATGGAACGCAACGGTTGTTCCGGCACTTTTTTGCCAACGGATCTTTTCGAGGTACTCTCTTGGGCAGCGGACAATGAATACGACTGTGTGACCTTCTCAGACATCGGCCCTGTCATTGAACAGTTTGCGGTGTATCGAGAGCCCGGGCCGTATGGAGACGCCCTGATGTGGGCCCAGCCCCCACAGCATCTCGAGTACGAGCATAGCCAGCGCGACGCCGCGCTCAATGCGCTGAGCGTGGGAGAGCGTCCGTTTGAAGTCTCACCGCCGAACATGGCGTCCGCACTGACTGCAGCTCTGGAAACGGTCGATCGGTATCTCAAGCCGCGCGAGAAGGAAGGTCTGTGGAACTTCCCACTGGCGGGCATGCAATGGATAGCCGATGTCGCCACCGTCTATCGCGATGAGCGTGACTATAAAACGGGGAGGTGGGACGAAAGCATCGCAGCTGCCGCTAGGCTCCATCGGTTGCTGAACTTCGAGCTCGAACGTTCAAAAAACGTGTCGCTCGACCTGCAGCAGCGGCTGGTTCATGGGCTCGCCGGGCAAATCCGATATTTGCTGCAAGAGCCTCTGTAGCCGGAATACCGAGACCGACACTTTGACCGGGTTCGATTGAGCGCTTGCGGTCTGCCGGCGCCCTTCTCGATCTCAACTTGGAAACTGTTATTTCGTTAAGGAGGTTTTCGCGATTATCACCGGATAACGAGATTTCCGCTTGCGGCCGATAAAAGCCCAGCTGACGATAAAGGTAATAAGCCAGCTTTAGGAATGCCTCGTGAAGAAGTCTCGTACAGTTCGTCTTGGTAAATTTACACTTCAGTTCGCGCCGCCTCCTCCGCCGCTCCCGCAGCCTGTTTCAAGCCCCGAAGCGCGGGCCGCCGTAGAGGCGTTTTGCACGCACGTAAACGAGCTGTCTGAGCGAAGCGTGGAGATGATCGAAGTGTCA
The DNA here is from genome assembly GCF_014852025.1 of Ensifer sp. ENS10. Classification (NCBI taxonomy): domain Bacteria; kingdom Pseudomonadati; phylum Pseudomonadota; class Alphaproteobacteria; order Hyphomicrobiales; family Rhizobiaceae; genus Ensifer; species Ensifer sp. ENS10. Next base: position 495,199 of record NZ_JACVAS010000003.1, on the reverse strand, counting down.
GAAGCTGGGATCAGGTTCCGTAGTCGCAGAGGTAAGTTCAAGCCAGGCGTAGTGTGTGCCGACCTGGGCCTTCTCGACACAAAGGCGACTTCAAACAACGTCGCGGCTGTTTTTGCGAAAGGCCGTTCGCGGGCGGATCTCGAGCACATGTTCGACGCGGTAAGAGCCGGTGATCTGTTCGAGGCAAAGTTTAGGGCGAATATGATCTCCGGTGCCGTCTACGAAGAGGTTAGGTAGATCGCGAACCCGGCGCGTTTCCAGACTAAGGGGTTGAGTAAAATCGGATCGCCGCGGCAAGGCAGGAGTACGGCGGCAACGGGACTGTAACTGCTCGCTCCTTCGTTTCGCTACCGTCGACGGCCCAGGTTTGATCGTGCAGCGTGAGATGCGCACTTTCGGATTGAAGCCAGAGCATGATCGCCGCCGGTGGGGAAGGGCCGTCGATGCCTCGTCTGGATGTTGGGACCGCGGCGTGACGAGGTTACGCTCCACGCAAGCGAGCGAACAAGGTTGGATGATCTGCGCGAGCCCAAGATCGGTGCCGGATCGTTGATTTTGGCGGCACCCTCGTGTTCAGCCCGAACCCCCGCGAATGTCTGTGCGCCGGCATCGTGGACACGCTACCGCGGAAACGGGCCTCGTCAGAACTTCGACTTCGAACCGATGCGTTGGTGCATTAGAAACGCTTGAGTTCAGTCTCATTAGATTCCCGCATGACCAATGAATTCTGACCAGAGGGCCTCCGCGGCCTGCTGCGCGTCATACTTGGAATCGCCGCGCGCCATTAGGCCGCCAAAACCCAGCGTGAGATACATGTTGTAATCATCGGCGGATATCTACGTCGCTTGCGGCTTGATCTTCTCCGCTCGCAACACTCCCGACCACCCAGGACGCGACTACCGCTTCACCGAAAGAGTCGGCGCATCGCCTTGGTGCGCTCACGCGATCACGGCTTGGGAGTTATAGCGACCTGTAGTCGTTCCGCATCGTTGTACGCGTCCCACAGAGGAGTCCCACGCCGTACTTCATCAAAGACGTACTTGGCTTGAAAGGCCGTAAGCCTCTCAAGATGATTTTGAAGGGCCGGAATTTCCGTGTGATAATCTTCGACCAAGGTCGAAATCCAGACGTCACGTCTGCCCGCATCATAAATTTGTCGACCAAGAGTGGTGTGCTTAATATTCAGTTCCAGGGCCAAACTTTCAATCTCCTCCACGACGTTAACGAGGAATTCTTGTCCGCGTAAGCCGGCGAGAGATTCCAGTTTCAGCAGGTATCATGATCTCAGTGTTTCATCTGGCAAGAAACAAGCTTGGGATATCAGGCTCTGCCAGTTTCTCAATCTCGGAGTAGCTTCCCCCAACAGCGTCATTAAGTTTACGTTGAAAGCATGGTTATGGATGTCAAACTGCGGATGGGGCAATTCTCGAATGTCATACACTTCGTAGCCGAACGAAAGTCTATGTTCTGAAATTTTTCGGCTCATTCGCAAGGGATCATTGCCAAAATAGATCGCGACTTGCCGAAGATCGAACGGTTTCCTCCAGCCGACTTTTTTGAATGCCATCGCCGCGCGATAGTTGGCCATTCGCCAACCCATTGTGTAATCATTTGTCGATTGAAATTCCAGATGGAGGAAGCGATTGTCTCCTTCCAGTTGGTACCAATCATCTGCAAATCTCGGAACACCGAGCAGCAGGTCCGTGTTTTCCTGCTTAGTTACCTCTTCTCCGAACAGGTTGCGGATGATCTCCTCGCCGTCGTCGTCAAAAAGATTTTTCAGGTAAAGGTCGTAGGTGCCCATAACACACTCCTTGCGCGGGTTGGTTAGTGGGGAAGAGTTAAAAAATATGTCTGTTTGTCTGCGGCACCACTGAGCGAATTTGAGTGAATTACGTCAGGAAACGCTTGGATGCGGCCCGCCATTCTCTTCTTTTCTTGAAGCCTACCAGGGGGCGGGAAGGGTGGCTGAGATCATCGGTTCGTGACCGATTAGCAAGTCGGAAGGGCATTCGTGGTCTGGGGACCCTATGGGGTGCAGCCTTCGGTTTCCCCCTCTTTGGCTGCAGCTTCGAAAGCGGCATGGGATGACTGGAGCGCGAACAATCCTCCGCCGCGTTTCTCACGTTCAAGACGCCCGTCTCGATGAGTTGGGGTTCAAAGGGTGGTCTAGTTTGAGCAAGCTTCCACTGCCGTGGCGCGCTTCGTACGCAAGTGAAACTTCGGCCCGTTCTTTGAGTGCCCGGTAGATTGCAAGCTGAGCACGACTCGCCGTCGCCGTCAAATGGTCTCGTTAGCCTCAAACTGTTGCGCGAGTACGCCGTAGGAGCCACATTCTTCAGCAACATTGTGGCGAGTATCGTAGTGGCCGGGTTTATCGAGGCCGTGGGGATATCGTCTTTTTCTTCCATTTCACTGAGTCCTTGCTAACGCTTATAGATTCGCCCCCAGCCTTAGCCGCCGCAACCCGTGTATCATCGCATGAGGCTTCACTTTCATCAGCCGCCAAACACAATGCACGCATGGCCATCGGTGGCTTTTAGTACCGCGAAGGAAAGAGCCGATTTCTCACCTCCCTTGCCCGCCGGCCAGGGGTCCAGCACATAAAGCCACTTCCCGCCGCTCTCCTCGGTGTAGCCAAAGACTACGTAGTAGTGAATATCGCTTCCAACCACGAACACCCGATCATTGTCGATTTCTTCTTGAACGTTAGCCCAACTGACGTTGGCGATGAAGCGTCCGCCAATGGCTTCGTGGTTGAAGGAGTGCCATTGCCCACGCACCAAATTCGCGATGTGGCTGTTGGGATTTTCACCACCGTCTTCGGTTGCTCCCAAGGACCTGTCGAGCGCCATTGCCAACTCCCAACGTTCCCCAAGGCCGAACTGGACCTTCGACAGTGCTTCGGTGCTAGCCCGCGCGATCTCGTACTGTGTCAACTTGGGCAAACCGTAGTACGCTCGAACCATTACCTCGGCTGCCGCGAAGCACCAACTGGAGGTCTTCTGGGCGACCAGGGTCGGAGGATCGCTAACTGTCCGCATCTCGAGGTTCCTTCATTTGAGGGCCGGGCCGACGTTTGTGGCTCTCAGCCGGGAGAGGGAGGTGGAAGGGGCGGAGGCCGCCCCTTCACGCGTCAAAAAAGAGCGAGAACTGGTTCATCGCCGAGCATGGCGTCGAACTTGAACAACGCGGCTTTCAGCGGGATCAGCTCTGAACCCGAGGCGTCAATGTCGACAATTCTCGGGCTGGCATCGTTCAACTCGTCCAAGACATCGGCGACTGAGGCTAGGTTGTTTCCGATGCCATCGCAGACAGCCTGCAGCTTTCCGTAGAAGAGCGAGATGTCGGTGAAGAACGCAAGCTTGCGGCGCGCTGCTTTCTCGTTCTGGTGAAGCGTGTCTTCCGTTGATTCCAGCTGTTTGATCGTTCGGGTGTACTCATCCCGCTGGTTCTGCAAACTTGAGAGCAGATCGCGGGTGGCGCTGAGGCGTCCCTCATCCATGTCACGCTCTTGGCGATATCTCTCCCGCTCGTCCGTGAGAGATCGGATCTTAGCCTGGTCCTGATCGACAAGGGTGATGATGCCCATGATCGCCCGATCGAGCCCAAGGCAAAAGATCGATCTGACGATGCTGGCTGCCGATTTGTCGTTTAGCTCGTCGAGTTTCCGGCGGTGGTGCGCGAGCTCGTTTTCAGCTGCGCTCATCTGATTGATGAGCTGACCGATCCGCTGGTTGAGCAATTCGACATCCTGCTCATCCTTGTGGATCTCGATACTGACGGAAGCGATTTCCTGCTGGATTCCGGTGATCTTCTGGTTGAGAAGGCCGAGGTCAGCGATGATCGATTTCACCAGTTCCGATGTGACCTGCTGCTCTTTGGCGTACATGCGCTCGCCGAGTTCTGCCTGAGAGTGCAGGTAGTCCACGGCATCCGACATTGCCGAGATAGTCGCGGCAGCCTCTTCGTGTTTCTGGCTCTTCAAAAGCTCAGTGGCTTCAGTAAGCTTCGCAAGGATTGTCTTGAACTCGACAACCTGCGAGCCCGCTGATTGATCCGTATCTGCGATGGCGACATTGTTCATCGTAAGTCTCCTTGTGCCTCGGGTTGTCAGGCGGCCCGCGCCTGCTCGATCAAGGCGCGCTGCTGTTCAAGTTCGATGGTGGCGCGGCGGGATTCGGACAGATCGTGCTCAACGATGACGCTGAGGTTTTTGGCGAGTTCCGGAGCTCGGCGGATTGCCTCTTCGATGGTTGGGGAGTCCTGCAGATATTTGACTGCTTTCGCCTGGGCGACGCCGGCAGACTTCAGGTAGTCGCCGGACAAGCCGTTCAGAGCGACCCACTGGCACATATACCGCAGGAAGGTTTCCATGAAATACGGGGCCTGATATTCGGCGAGGCGTTCATCTGGGTCGAGGCCCTTGAGATCCTGGATGTCCCTTTGAAAACCCTGGTCGGTGATGCGGCTGCAGTAGTTCGACATCTGGTCCCAGAAGAGAGAGGCGTTCGTCAACGTTCCGATGATTTTGCCGAGGGCGTCGATTGCGCTGTGAAGAGAGTCCACTGACAAGGTCGCGTTGCCCTCTTCGATTTTGATGTTCTTCAGGGACTCGGCGTACCCCGCCAAGGCGACGAGGGAGGCTCGCTTCTGGTTTTCGAGCTCGATCTTCTGGTTGAGGAACTTCATCTTCTCTTCGTGGATCGAGTCCTCGGCGCTGGCAGCGTTGCTGGCCATTTGATTAGTGGCGGCCGCGAGGTCCTTCAGAGCCGTGCCTGCAGCGGCATAGGCCTTGTTCGCGGCATCCGCGGTCTTTTCCAGTGAAACCACCTTCGTGGACATCTTCTCAAGTTCCGCGGCGAGGTTCGCTAGCTCCTCCTTCTTCGCATCACGCTTCTTCTTCAGTGCGGCGATGTCGATCTCTTTGGCTTTGCCGTCCTGCTCCATCTTGGCCAAAGCCTCGTTCAGGGCGTCTAGCTCGGTCTTGATCTTGTCATGTGCGAGCTTTTTGCCGGCCTGCTGATCTTGCGCCTCGATGAACTTCTTCTGCGCGTCATCGGACTGCTTCTTGGCCTCGTCCGTGCCCGCCTTCGCCGAGGCGATGCGGTCGTTCTTCTCGATGGCGCTACCTGCCTTGTTCAAAACCGTGCCAACTGGGTTCTGCGCCGCGGTGAACGCGCCAAGTCCAGCGCCGATGGCGCCGGTGATCGCTCCGACGACGCCCATCACCAACGCTTTCGTGGCTTCCTTTTCCTCTCGACTCTTGGCTTCCTCGTAGAGGGTCTGCGCGTTTGAGATTTGGCCGACCAGTTCCTCCTGGTTCACCTTCTCAGCATTCTGCTTGGCGATTGTTTCCCGCTCGGCTTTTTGAGCGGCCAGGAGGCGATCCCGCTCGCTCGCCTCCTCGAGAATGGTATTCGACTTCGCCTTACTGGATTCCACCTGCAGGGCTTTGAACTTGTCTGCAAGGTCGCCCGCCTTTTTGGACATGCTGCTTGAGGAGTCCTTGCAATGCGCCAGCTTCGTGATGGCAAGGGACTCCCGGCCTTTGATGAGCCAACGATAGGTTTGCTCCAGGAGTTCGATAATGTTCTTCGTTTCGGTCTCGAACGTCGTCATGGTCACAACGCAGTCATTGCAAAGCATCGCGAGGCGGCTCTGTAAGCCAGCGATATCGGCCTGCAAGGTACCGCCTCTGGCACCTGCCACGCCATTGTACGCCACATGGAAGAGCTCGACAGAAAGATCCAGATTCTGCGTAATGTCCTTGAGGCTAAGCTGCCCAAGGACAGCCTTTGCCTCTTGTTGGACGAGGGGATCGTCGAACACCGGTGCTTTCTGAAGGCTATACTGGCGATGATCGACGGTGACGATGGAATTTGATTCCTCGATGTCAGGCATGGAAGTTCTCCGGTTCTAAGAGTAGAGCAAGGCAAGCGGGGTTGTGCCGTGTGGAGGGGAAACTCGACACGTAGATTGGTGGTGAGGCCTTGGGGGCCGCGACCTACATCTTCAGCTTTGCGAACGTTCTGTGCAGTTCCTGCAGTGCTTCGAGCTGATCTGAGATCGCCTGGTAAAGCGCATTGAACGCCTCGATCTCCGTCGCGCTTTCGGGCATCGGCGCATCCTCCGAAAGATCGGCGTCGTCATCCCAGGGTACGAGAGCACGGGACAACAAATTGTCGGCCGTGTTTTGGGCGAAATCGAAGGTTTCCAGGAAAACGGTCTCCATCGCCCGGGCCATGGGAGTAGGGAGTTCCAGCGCCAGGATGCCTACCCCATTTGCGGTGGACGCGCCGTCCGGCATGCCGGTGTAAAGCTCGCGGATCTTTCCAAACCGCGCATGCTCGAGGAGCCTTGTGTTGATCCCTCGAGACGTGCACCCAACGTAGGTCGGAACGTAGTGATCCTCGTGGGCGCGCGTCTTTATCCAGAGCGTGTAAATGCCTGGTCCGGTCAACCTCAACCGTGAAACCTGTTGCGATGCCTCTTCCAGGTTCCCATGCACCTGAAATGGACGTACGCCCAGGTATTCCAGCGCGAATTGTATAGCTCGTGCGTAATGTTCGGCGTTCATTTGGCACTCCCACAATTTGAACTTTCGTCATCCTTGATCGCTGCGAGGCGGTTAAACCGACTCGGTGCTCATTTGGCGCCTCAAGGGTTGCGGAAGCAATAACTAATGCAAGCTATAGTTGATGATGCGTATTTATCGCTTCAAAATAGTACGATTCTAGTTAAACTACCCTAGATTGATATGGGTATTTTTTTTGGGGGACTTGGACATCCCCGCCGGATGCTTCGCCGTTATGCGCGGGTGTGGATTGAGTTCGATGCGGGGGAAGGCGCCCTTGCACGGCGGCGGGTTAGCCGGATCGTGACGCTGACGTAGGCGTCGCTTGCTCACGATCATGCGGTCCTGGGAGACCGTTTTCGCGAAGATGCCGGGCAGTGAAAACGCAGATGGCCCGACATCCTGTAACAGGGGCTATCATGTCCAACGTATATGAACGCCCCATGGCGAAAGAAGCAGACGACGTTCTCAGGGGCCGGATTGCGACACGCTCGTAGAGGCGCGTGGAAAGGGCCGCAAGGCTTGGGATGACCGCGATATCTGTCGCATCAAGTTTCCGGCATAATCGCCGTAGCCATCGAGAACCGGCGTAGAGTTGGCCGATGAACTACGCGGTTTCAGTCCACGAATGCAAAAGGCCCGTGAAGATTTCACCGGACGAGCTGGTCAGTGACCGTCCGGATCAAGTTCTTTTCGTAGGCGTACCTGGGAGTTAGCGCTCCCCGATAGCCGCGGCGGGTATACGGGCAGGCATGATCAAGCGCGTTAGACGCACGACTGGCGAGATTCACGCCTCGCCAGTCATTCGCTTTGGGGATCATTGGCATGAATATCGCGCCATGTTCATGTGTCCACCGTCAAAACTCGCGCGTCTTTTTGCCGGCGGGATTCACTGTTGATGAGCTCGACTAGTCGGATGCCGCATCCAAGTCGCCTTGAGCGCGGTTTTGTGTGCAGCCTCTAAAGGTTCTTCAAGTTTTCGAGTTCAGGGAACGGATGATACTTAATCCCCTCCAGATAACAGCCCGGCGCGTCTTGCCGGACGCCTACAGGCTTGTCATTGACCACTCGGACAGACCATGCGGAGCGCCCAACGTAACCACCCATTCGGTTCTTGGAGTTAAACTTAACACATACTGCCTGAACTTTTTTGTCCGGCGAGGCATCGACAACGCTAGAAATTTCAGCATCGCGGATTGAGTAAGGATCAACGAGTTGATCGCGGGCAGCACTTACGATAGCCGACCTAAGCGCCGTCGAAGGTGCCCGTTGGGAGGCTTCTACGCGTGCAATTTCTTGGCTGGAAACGCAACCAGGCAAAAACAGTCCAGCGATGGCGAGCATGAGCAGTTTGTTTTTCATGAGATTCTTCGTGTGCGGGTTACTGACCTACAAACCGTAGTTGCGAGTGAGGCTCACTGCAAGCATACTGCGGGCATCACCCACAACCACGATGACCGGTTTCAGGCTGCGACAAGACCTCGCCTGAGAATCGGTATCAGATTTTTCGGCCAACGAAAGCGCTAGGTCGTTCAACGTTGCGTGCGAATTGGACTCTTGGGGAACAATCAGGGGTTCGAAAAGGCCGATGCTTTCGCCGTCGTCGCGTGATGTCATTTAGGTGCCATTTTGGCCGTTTTCTTGATCATATCGGGGAGCCCAATTTCTCCCTATATATCAGCAGCTAAGAGCAGAATTATGGGGTAACTTGTCCCGAATTTTGGCAAGACCGTCGGCGTCGTCTAGTCGGCGCGTCAGCTTCACGGAGCACCGAACAGCCCGTTCGACCTCGACGCGTTCTGTGCGGAATCCCCGCCTCTGTTGATGGGCGCTCCCCGTGTGGCGGCCATTTCCTCAGCAATACGAGCATATCGCGTTTCCGAGAAAGCTCGTTTCCCAATTGCGTAGTATGCCAAGCAAGCTTCGCCATCGCCCGAAAACCAGAAAAGCCCAATTGGCCATCCCCTTGAACCCAGGTGGGCCATTTTGTCGAACAGGAGTTTGTCCTCGGTCATCGACATCAGTACGGACATGATCTGCTCGCCGTCCTCGTCGGTAAACGATGTCTCACATCCGGTCATGAGATTGTCGTCGTGCTGGAAAATCCGGAGATCGTAGCTCCGGACCTTAGTTTTTCCCGATGCGTCGATTAGTTCGACGGCATAAGGCTCGATGAAACCTCGTCCATTGTGAACTATCCATCGGCCCAAAATAGTCGCGCTCGTGAAACCGTCCAGGAGCGGCGTAACCGCAGCCCTAATCTTTTCCTGATGGTCCGCAACGAATGTCCATTGCTCGCCCTCCGTCACCGGGGCGGTGTCCAAGAATACTTCCATTCCATCGCGTGTGACCGAGATTGCAATATCAGGGTCAGTCGTCAGGATTTGGGCCTGGTAAACCGTTGCACGAGCGCCGGCAGCGGCGAGAAATGTTGAAGTCGCGGCGGCACTTCTAATCGCATGATGCATTGAAAATTCCCTGTCTGTAATTCGATGGTCACCCGGATTCGACAGGCTCGCAACACCAAATGCGAGGGATAGCCCGAAAATGTTCAGGGCACGCATCTTCCTTAAAGTTCGTTGAGGAACGCTGGGGGCTTGTCGCGCGAGTATGCGATCTCACAAATCGACTTGCTTCAACGGCCCCGACGTCTGCAGACGCCGGGGCCGAATTTGTTCAGTGGGAAGCTTCGGGCAAAGGGCCCTCGTAGGTCCGTGCAGACTTCACGAAGTCACGCACAGCCTGCTCGACTTGGCGGTGATGGCGCGAGGGCATGCGAGTGTCGCCGTAGGTCTTGATCACGAAGTAGGCGAACTCAAGCGCGTCGCAGTCGAAGGGGAGGCCGATCACCCCGATTGCGTTCGCCGCGGGCAGGCCAGGGGCCAACGGCACCACGACAGCGTTGCGAGAGTAGTTGCGAGCCGGCAGGGGAGCGAGATGGAGGCCATCGCGGTCGACCACGAAGGCCTTTCCGTCGAGCTTTCCGCCGGGCGCGCTGAGATGCTCGTGGTACAGGGCAAGAGTGAACGCCTGGTACGAAGGCGCGAGTTCGCAGTTGATTACCGCGTGAGAACCCGCCCACAGAGCGTTGAGTTCAGAGGTGGAGTGGCTGGCCATGTTGGTCCCTTCATCCTAGACGCTGTTGAACGGCAGCGTGATACCGAGGCGCGAGTGCAGTGCTCGCGACGTATCAGCTGCCGTTGGTGAGTCTGGTGACGGGGCATTCGCAGACATTCTCCTTTGCTCGAGTGCTGTACCGATCAAAAGTTCGATTGCATAGCCAACAGCAGGTCGCGCCACGGCGAATTCAGACCTCCGAAATAGCGAGTCCTCAACCACCCAAGCCAAGTATTGCGGAGGGCGTTAAAATTTTAATCATCTAGGAGTGATGACATTTCTGCCTTGCTTCAAGCAAAAAAACAAAGACGCAGTAATACATCTGCATATTGACGCGCAGATATTCGCCGGTGATCATGTAACTAGACGAAAAAATTTGTGGCTCTTGGGTAAAGGTAAGAATATGGGCGGCTCTGCGATCAATACATCGGCGATCGAATCGGAATATGACGACGAACGCATACGCTTTCATCAAGCGGAAGTGTTTCGGTTCTCGAGGGAAGGAGCGGCGGAGGAACTGCTGCTCGGTGCCCGTAGCGCACTCAGCCACGAGAACCTGCCTTCATCCGAAGTCAGGTTTAGACCGTGCGTCGCATCTCGCAAACGTTGGTGGCCGAAAGCTTGCTCAGCTGACCTCTACCAGATGTATGTGGATGGTCTTAATTCGTTTGATGGAATGGTCCGGAAGGCTCGACAACCAGAGGATTTGGCAGAGCTGACGCGCGGCCTACTAGTACTTATCGAAGCTGCAAATGCGGTTGGCTTTCGAGGCTGGGAGGTGAACTGGAGGCAAAACGTCCAATGGGCGCTCCGCGGTTCACGATACGGGCTTTCCGGTTATTCGCTCGTCGAGCGTTACGAAAACCTGGCGGACCGTATCACGCTGTCGGAACGTCTTGAGATCATTGGCGGTCCCATATTTTACACGCAGAAACGGAGAGCTGGAAAGGCTGGCGAAATCACACCGGACCTATTCGCCGGTGAGACGGAGCAGGCCTACGGTGCGATATTCTTGTCGCTCAATAGGAGCGTAGGTCGTCGCTATAGGAGCGATTGGATTGTTGACGGCCGCGGCGGGTACCGCAGGCTGCTTTCGGACTGATCGTGCCGCGACCGGCGCAAGCGCGCATTGAACGCGGCGTTAGCGTGAAAGGGACGGTCTAGGGTCTCTCAAGTTGCTTATGCCTGCGCCTGAGCGCCGACGCCGGCCACCTCGTAACTGCCATTCTCTCTCAGCGTTGTGTGGGCTCAGCGCCTTGCGCCGATCCGCCGGTCGCCAAACACTTCAATTATAAACCACGGAGCATGCGGCATGCAGTGCATAGATGGAATTCAGCAGGAATTGGATCGAGAAGAGGACCTTTTGTGGGAAAGCCGCCTGGGCAAAAGGCTTGATCTGGCCATTGAAGCCGTTGAGGTCGCCTGGGAGATCCTTGCTGTGGAAATCCAGCGTTTTGGGTACGAGGCAGAGCGGCCAGTTCCGGACAACGAAACTCGCTACTGCTACTTCCACGCAATGAAGTGGGACGCTCTTGAGATGTCCGACTCGATATACTGGTCCCTTCAGGCCGACGAAAGAGCGAGGGACGACCGGGACCTAGAGGAATTTGAGAATACCTCCGTCCCCCGCAAACATTATTCCACCCGGATCAAAGCGCTCGCGCTTTTGACGGCCGGCAGGGCTTTTGTTGAATCGGATGGCAATCCGCTGGCCTGAGTGATTTCGAATGTTGATCCCCCGCGACTGGTTATCGGCGGCCGTCGTACCGTCCTGAGGCAGCGGCAAAGGCGCGGCGGCATCCCTTTATCCGGTCAACGCCTCATAACAGTGTGCCTTCGCTCAGGGCACTGCCGGGTCAATTCCTTGCTCAAGTGAAAAATACCACACTGTCGCCGAGCGTTCATATTGCCCCTCGTTGCGCGACATTTCGGTAATACGATCGCGAATGCCGGAGTCGAGGACTGGGCACAACTGCGAGCGACGTGCGGCGCGAGCTTGCTCCTGGACCTTGGCCTGCGCAGGGTCACATAGTGGGGAAATCCCGACCTGCAGTGCAAAGATTGCTCGGAATGGATGTGCAATCTTTACACGAATTTCAGGTTCCGCTAACTCAAGATGGGCGGAAACCGGGGCGGTAAAATTGGATATCATGTTTAAGGCGGGCATCTTTGCGCGCGATCTTGTTTTGGCGCTAGCCTCGTTGCTGAAGCAACCGCCGGCGCCGGGGCTGTTCAGTCTCTTTCTAGTGGTATTGTTGGGGATAGCGACCCTCTGGTTCTGGGCTGTAGTCCGGAGAAGAGTGAGTTTGCTTCGACGGGCGACGAAGCTCGTAAAAAAGAGCCGTGGGCCAGAGGAATTCCGGGAGCGCTTTCAGGAAACCTACGACGAATTGAAGTCGTGGTCGGGAATGGATGCCGGCCGGTTGGCCGACACCTGGGACGAATTTAGAGAGACCACCATCGAGTCCCAGGGGCAGACGGGCATTCGAAATGCCATCCGTCCGTCCGTCTTCTTCAATCTCGAGGAGATGGGGTTCAGCGTTTCGGGCTGGCGGGTCGTGCCGAGCCTCTTTGTATCGATCGGACTCGCGGCGACGTTCCTCGGTCTTATCGCCGCCCTCCAGGAAACGGGCAACAGCCTCAGTGCAGGCGGCGACCAAGCTGCGGTGATGAAGGCGCTTACGCAGCTTCTGACCGTTGCATCCGCCAAATTCATCATGTCGCTCACCGGGCTACTCTGTTCGATCGTCTTCACCGTCGTCATGCGCGTGCAAAGTAGCGGGCTCGAACAGGCAATGCGGACCCTCACGCACGAGATAGAGACCCGGATGAACTTCGTCAGTCTCGAGGACCTCGCGGAGAAGCAATTGAAGGCGATCGTCGAGCAGCGCGACCATATGCAGAAGCTCAATCACGAGCTAATCGCTGCTATCTCAGAACCGCTGCAAAAAGCCGCGGCCTCAGGCGTCAATCATGTTGACGAGATGGTGCAATCGCTGGCGGGGTCTTTGACGCAGGGCTTGGTCGGTGCGATGTCTGCCACGAGTGAGCGGCTAGAAGCGGCATCCGGTCGCCTGGAGGGGCTTGCGGCCACGCTCAGCGGGGCAGCGCAAGAATTCTCCCAAGCCGCCGAACGCACAGCCGTTGGTCTGGATGGCGCGGCCAGGCGGCTTGAGCTGGTTTCAGACAACCTGGCGCGAGCCGGCAATGGACTTGCACAGGCCGCGGTGCCCGTCGCGGAGTCCGCGAACAAAACTGCCGAAGCTACCCAGCAGATCGCCTCCTCGAGCATCGACATGGTGGAAAGCGCACGCCAGACTATGTCGTCTGAGCGCGAGATGGTGGTAGCCGCAGCCAATTCCATTCGAGATCACATCAAGAGCTTCGAAACGCGGGCCGCGGCCTACGACGGGCAGTTGGCCACTGCCTTTAGGACGTTCACGGAGCAGATTTCGCGCTCGATCGGCGAAGTCGAAAATCACGCGAACAATGTCCATGGTCAGTATACGGAAGCTCTTACGACCCTTCAGGGAGTGATCGAGAATGCGAAGGCGTTCACACCTGAAAGCGCGAGGCCCTCGGCATGAGGGGCAGGGGAGGTACGCGTCGTCAGGAAGAAGAGGAAGAGTCGGTCTTCATCTCGATGGCCGACATGACGATCAGCTTTCTGTTTATTCTGATGATCCTACTGGCTTTCTTCGCGAGCCAGTTCAACGTCTCCGATACGGTCCCCCGTCCTCTGTACGACAGCCTGAAAGAAGAGAAAGACAGCCTCCAACGTGACATTGATGCTATCGCTGAGATTGTCGAGGCCGACGGTCGTCCGGTGGTGACGGCGACCCAGGAGATGAAGGACGAGCTCGAACGTCTGCGCGAGCTTCTCAATACTCCCGAGAAGGCAAACAAAATGGAAGTCTACAACTCGGCAGTCGCAGACGCCAGGAAGAAGCTGCTGACGAGCCTGAAAAGCGAGATCAACAGTCGCATACCAGGGGTTAATGTGGAGGTCAGTGCGAACTACGATGCGCTTCAGTTCGCAGGAGATGGGTTGTTCGATTCCGGAAAAGAGGTGCCGACTGCTGTGGGGACGGTTCGTATGCGGCAGATTGCGGAAGTCTTGGACCAAAACCTTGGCTGCTATTCGCTCGGCTCGAGGAGAGCCTTCACCGAAGACTGCAATCCGGCTTTTGCCCTGATTGACTCGTTACAAGTAGAAGGACACACGGACAGCGTCGGTACCGAGGTACTGAACATGGACCTCAGTGCCAAACGAGCTGCGTCTATCTACGCGCTCATGATTCAGCAAAAGCCAGATCTCGTGCTTTATGAGAACCGGGACGAGCAGCCGGTCTTGTCGGTCGCCGGCTTTGGCAAGGGACGGCCGATACAGCAGAACGAGACGGAGAGCGGCAGAGACGCTAACCGACGAATCGACCTTCGCTTCATCATGGTCGTCCCGTCCAAGGAGGCAGATATCGCCGAGATACGACGGGCGCTGTCGGGGGAGCCTTGACGTGTCACTCCTGGAAACGCTTCGTGCGATGCCTCATCGCAAAAAGTTCGAAGGCAAGAGCATCGACGGCTTGAGCCAAGCGGTCCAAGCCGTTTTCAAGGCCTTTCCGGAAGTCAGTCGCACCTCGCCCGCTACGCTCGATCAAGTGAAAGCGAAAATTGCAGCAGCCCTTCGCGACTGGGAATGGGAGAGCGTCACGGTCGGGGAAGTGGGGATGCTGGCGAGCGCCGCCTTTGGGCGTGCCGAGGAACTCGACACGCCGACACTCGGTTTCGTGCGACGGGAAGTGCAGGCCACCACCAATCCCGTGCTTCTCGACGCGGCTGCTGAAGGGTATTTCGCCGGGTGGTCACGCGGCGGTCAACTGACGCGATGGCTGGCCGGCATCATGCAGGAGCGATCGTCACATCTATCCAAACGGTGGCAGAACGTTTTTGTATCCATCCCGCAGGCGCTTGATGCAAGTCATGCTCCGGAACATCTTGCCGAGCGGATGGTCATGGAGCCTGACCCGTATCGATGGCTGGCGGGGGCAGGCGTCTCCTCTCCCCACTCGGGCAACCTGATGCAGGAACTACATGAGGCCTGGTTGCGGGCACTGCCCGAGATCAAGACGGATGCGCAAGTCGCGCAGGTATTCCGATGGATACTGCCCGACGGTCGATCGAGGGCAAGCGACAAAATGGCCGCCGGCGCCGTCGAGAAGTTGCTGAGCCCGTGGCTCCACAAGATGCCCGACCAAGAATACCGTAAGGGACTCCTGGATCGTATAACGGACGCATACGGAGATCCTCGAAATAAGCGGCCGGAGTTTTGGTCGCTTGTCAGCCCGCCGTGTCGAGGCGTGTTGGTACGATGGCTTGCCGGGGCGAGCATGGACGCCCTCTTGTCGGTCATCACGAGGTCGACGGCCAATCACATGTGGCCGCCTCGGCACGATTTCTGGAAGGGGCTCTTCAACCGCGGCCTTGTAGACGAGGCATGGGTGGCGTTGTCGCCCTTTGCGGCGGCCATTGCTGAAAGCATGTTTGCCAAATCGGCCAACGCCGCAAGCGTGGTGGCAGGTAGGCAGACATCGAAAGCTCGCAAAGACACCTGTCTGCTCGTAATGCGCATAGGTCGATACATCGTGGTCGAAGGCTCGCATGACTATCGTGTCCACGTGTTCTCGGACACCGACAGTCGTGCGCCGAAATTGTATCAGGCGAGCTACGACGCCGAGGCCCTTATCCTTGGGGCCGGCCATCCCGACACAAGAATCCATGACCAACCCGGACATTGGAAGAGATGGGTGGAGGAGCGGGTGGTCCGATGATCCAGTTTGATTTTCGAGTGGATAACGAGGCTGCATACGTCACCGTTGCGCCGGAGAAAAGAGGATGGTTTTCGGCGTTCCGGCGACGGGAGGCGGTCGACCTGCGGGCTCTGACCAAGTCGGAGCGCGCAACGGCATTGGCGGTGGCGCGACTGAGACATCTGGATCCGTTGGGTGAACTGCATCAGATAGCCGAAAATGGTCTCGTGATCCGCCATCCACTTGCAGCGCAGCTGGACTCCAACACCGCTTCCGCACTGGGACTTCCGCGCTTGATGACAGGCTATGTCTTCAAGGCGAAACTTGCCGGGACCGTTGGAAGCCCTGACTTCGGCATTGACTGGTGGTGGGAAAAGAACGGTAGGACGGTTACCTTGCCGCTTCAGGGAGCCTTTCTCGGCTCCGCGGCGCAAATGATGCGGTTGCCAAGTCAGATCTATTCCGCCATCCAGCAGGCTAATGCCCTCAAGGAGGGGACATCGGTTACGGACCATTGGCTGGAATTGGGGAAGTTCCGCCGCCTGTTCGAGGCGTCGGACGAACCGGCATCGCAGGAGAACCTGGAAGGGTTCCTGCGCAATCTTTCGGTGGTAACCTGTGACTCGGTCGGCATCGCGTTCGATTCCGGCGATGATACGAAGTTCTTCCCGCTCCCTTTCGTCGGTGCTCCTGAACCAGATCCAGAGAGAGACACCGCCGATGTTGCCGCCCTCAAAGGGCGTGAGCTGGATGAATTTCGCAACGGAGCCATGCGTCGCGGTGCTCAACCCGCATACCGGGTTGCCGACGGGAAGTTTTTGATCGTTGATCGCTCGGCCGCTCCTGTTCTTGATGCTATCGCAAGGTATGCAACGGCCGATGAAGCGGGGCGACGCGCGTTTATCGCAGACGCTGGCCGGATAATTCAATCGGCGATCGAACGTCAAATGGAGGATGACGGACGCATAACCGCTCTTATGAGCCCGGCCGCCAGGGCAGAAAGAGTCGAGCAAGAAACCTCTCGAGCGTGGGTCGAGACCACCGAATGGGTGTCTCGGGTACTCGGTGTCGCCAAATGGCAGACGAAAGAAATCGAAGGGATCGAGAGTTCGGGGACGAAATGGCTGAACTCCTCCATAGATGCTGAACTGGCCGATCGCCTTTCTCAGATCGAGGATGAACAGCTAGCGGAAGTCGTCGAGGCTCTACGCACTGCAATCGCCGAATACGTGCCTTCTATTACCCACGCGGTTGGCGAAATACCTGCGATCGCCGAAGTACTTGAAGCGGTCTCGAGGCGGTTGGCTGAGTACCTGAGGCAGAAGCCGATCGATGCACCCTCTGTTTCGCTGGATGCCTACCTGCCGGTGACCCACGACAACTTCTGGGAGGTCGACTTCAAGGCCGTGGTGCGCCCGCGGGGAAACGAGGCAGAATTCAGGGTTCCCGATGCCGTCAGAACCGCGCTGCAGCCCCATCAGTCGACATCGCTCAAATGGCAGGTGGCGGCTTGGCAGGCGGGCATTCCCGGCGTTCTGAACGCTGACGAGCAAGGGTTGGGCAAAACGCTCCAGACGCTGTCATTCATGGCATGGCTTAGGGCCGAGATGGACGCCGGCGCCGTTCCGCACCGACCTTTCCTCGTCGTGGCTCCAACGTCGCTGCTTCTGAACTGGGAAGCGGAGATAGATCGACATCTCGCCGCAGGCGCTCTTGGAACTCCGGTACGCTTGTATGGCTCCCATTTGGCCGAATTCAAAAAGGAAGGTCTCTCGGGCCAAGACATCCGCGAGGGCGAAGCCTTGCTCGATCTGGATAAAATCCGATCTCTCGAGAATGGCGCGCCCGTTGTGATAACCACCTACCAGACGCTCGCGAACTTCGCGATCAGCCTAATGGAGCTTCAATGCGCGGTGGCCATTTTCGACGAAATCCAGTTCGTTAAAAACCCAGTGACAATGCGCGCTAAGGCGGCGAAATCGCTGAATGCGGACTTCCGGATCGGACTGACCGGGACACCCATCGAGAACGCGACCAAAGACCTTTGGGCGCTGATGGACCAACTCTTCCCCGGGGCGCTCGGTGCGTTGACGCAATTCAAACGGGTCTTCGGTATTCCCACGGAAGAGAACATGTCGGCCCTGCACCATGCATTGTTCTCAGGGCAGCATGAGCGTCCGCCCTTAGCGATGAGACGGCTGAAGACCGATGCCGCACCTGGGCTGCCCACCAAGGTGCGGATCCTCCACCCCAGGGAGATGTCCGAGCCTCAGATGCTGAGATATGACGAGGCGCGCCGTAAGGGCGGCATGATGCTCGCGCTCCTTCATCACATCCGGCGGATATCGCTGCATCCCGGCCTACTGGAAGGCGAAACCACCGAGGAGTTCAGCGCGTCGGCGGCACGGGTCGAGGCGGCGATGGACATCCTGCGTCACATCAAATCAAAGGGCGAACGCGCTCTGGTGTTCGTAGAGAACCGGGACGTTCAAGCTTGGTTTGCGGAAGTTGTCCGATTGGAGTTCAATCTCGAGACTGTGATGATTATCAACGGCGACACGACGATTGATGCCCGGAAGGAAATTACGGACCGGTTCCAACGACACCTAACGAACGACGGTGGGTTCGACGTCCTGGTGCTTGGGCCGAGAGCCGCAGGCACGGGCCTGACACTCACCGCAGCCAATCATGTGATTCATCTGAGCCGTTGGTGGAACCCCGCCGTCGAAGAGCAATGCAATGACCGCACCCATCGTATCGGTCAAACGATGCCCGTCACGGTCCATATCCCGCTTGCGGTTCACACTCGGCTGGGCGCGGGCTCTTTCGACTGTCTTCTACAGCGCCTTATGAAGCGGAAACGTTCGATCGCCGAACGGGTTCTCTGGCCGGCCGAGGCCACCGAAGGCGAGACAAGGATGCTCTATGACGCGGTTGTCGAAGCTTCAGATGTCGAGATCGAGAACCAAGCACTGGAATTGGATGGCATACTCGAGGGCAGAGCTGATCTAACCGCCGAAATGCTGGACGAGAATGCAATACGCATACGCCCTCGACGCGGCGGCGCGTCAATCGTCGTCTCGAGTGGCCGGACTATCCCATCGAACTCCATCCGTTCTGACTTGGATGCCGCCGTTGTTTCGATGCAGACGGATCACGTTGGAAAAGAGATGCCAGTTCCGCATTCCAGACTTACGACCAGTGCGCTTTGGCCAGAGTTCGTCCTACCCGAGTGAACGGACAATAGGATGCCACCACCCCGCTCAGCTAAGCAAACAAGTGGGCAGCCTGGAACAGTCTTCCTGTCTAACGAGACAGCGCTCGCGCCAGGATTCCCTCATGTACGAGCTCTGGTCCGCGGCCTGCTGCTCGCAGGTCAGCGCATGGAGACAATCGTTTCGACCATTTCGTAGATTTCGTTTGGCTCGTTCTGCCATATGCGGAGGTCTTCAATGGGCTCTAGCGCATCGGGATCTTGAAGGAGATGGAGCGAAGTTCTGAGCTTCGACTGCGAGTGGGGCATACTCGGCGGTCTCGACCTTATTGCTTGCAAGAATTCCCTTCAGGAAGCTTAGCCAGTACTCGAAACGTCGAGCGTATTTTCGAAGCTGCTAACGAGCCGTGCTCGCGTCTCGGATTTTCCCGGGCTCGGTTTTTGGATTGCTGGGGAATCTAGGCGACATATCGGTTTTACTTCGAGAAGGACGCGTAGAGCCGACGCGACTACGCCTCCGTAATCTTTACGAATCCTTCTTGCACAAGCTGGATGGTTCGCGCCATCGCGTCCGTGTTGATTTTCACGTTTGGAAGAAGGTCCGCATTGCCCCAGCCGTTTGCCTCTGCGGTGGCCCCGCAGAGCTCTATCTTGACACCTCGCTTCACCAAATCGGCTATCAGGTTCTTGTTGGGGTTTCCGGCTGCGATCTTCCGTGTCTGGTTGTACGCCTCGTCATGCAGCGTGAGGTGTCCCGCGTTCGTGTGGAATACCACGATGACTTCGGAGTCAGCGCCCCAGTTCGCTATGTCGTCGGTAATGAGTTGAAGGTGGAAAATCGCGGCAGGCAGATCGCCTTCGAACTGGAGCGAGCCGATGCTGTGCACGGATTTTACAGACTTCAGCTCAACCGGGACATCGATAGTGATTGCATGACTGGCGTCTGACATGGCGTCATTCCCTTGTTAGCGGGTTTGGCGCGAGCGTCTTACGTTTCACATTGTGGAAAGATGCCCGCTTCAACAAAGCTACACATCGGGTCAGCCCCTACCAATCATGGGTTCATATTAGCTGCCCGACTGCTGCAATCGACGAACCAGATCTTCTAAGCCGTCTGGGCCTCTGATTCCCCATTGCAGCAGAGCCGTGGGATCGATGTGCTTTCGACGCATGGCGTCCGCGAACTCAAGCAGGTCCGTTCGGTTGAGCTCGGCGATGTGAGGCGCGTTCGTCATCGTTACCTTGGTTCCGAGAGCCTGGAGGATAAAGCTACCTCCACTGCTGTGCGCGAACGCCTCGCGTAGGCCGACCAGCGACAGCCCCAGCTTGTCCGCCATCGCGAACACTTCGACCAAATTGCGGAGGTTGGAAATCGTGAGAGCATTGTTGCAGAGCTTCGCCGTCTGTCCGGAACCTGCCGGACCCATGGCTATGATGCTGGAGCTATGGCACTCGATGATGGCGCGGCTTTCGTCGAGTGCGTCAGGTCTTCCGCCGACGAAACAGGTGAGCGAGCGAGCTTCCGCACCTGGGCGTCCGCCGCTAACCGGCGCATCGAGAAACCGGACGCCCCACTCGGCCGCAAGTCGTTCAAATCCTTCCGATTCGATCGGATCGCCTGTGGCATGGTTGATGATGACCCTATCCCTGCCAAGTTCGCGAAACAGGCTGCGATCCGCGAACAGCTCATGCAGATCTGCGTCGTTTCGAAGACAAAGGCACAAGACGTCCACGCTAGCCGCTAGGTGGACCGCGCTGCAGGCCCGTTTATGCGGGGAGTGTCCAAGGGCCTCGTAGGAGGATTCACGCCTTGCCCACACATGAAGGTCATGTTTCTCGGCAATCCCTGTTGCCATTGGCGCACCTTGATCACCCAGTCCGATAAATCCCACACGTCGCACCTCGTTCATTTCAGTTCTCCGGCAAGATTTAAAGACATCTCCCAAAGGCGATCGGCATTTGCACTATCGAGTGCGTAAGACGCTACGCCTTCAAGCTTGCCCTCAGGTCTTTCTGGAGCGAACGGGGCCTCTTGGCAGTTGTCAAAATACCGTCCGTTTATTCCTTCCACGACTGGAGACGCGGCCAACAACACGGATGTGGAAGCCCCTTGTTCAGGTGTTTTACGGAGGTGTTCGGGCGTTCTCAATCCTCCGGTGTGACGTTGAAGATTGGTGGCGATTGCACCGGGATTAAGTGCGTTCGAGACAATTCCATCGGAAGCCCAGCGATCTCTGATGCCGATCGAGAGCAGAATGCAGGCAGTCTTGGATTGAGCGTATGCGAGCAGGGGATTGTAGGGCATGAACCGGAAATGTGGATCGTCCCAGAACACCGGACCAAAGAGACTGCCTGTCGAGCTGACCGAGACGACACGTGCGCCTTGGGCCTTCGCCAAGTGTCGACGCAGGCCAAGCGTCAGAGCGAAGTGACCGAGGAAGTTCGTCGCGAACTGCATCTCACAACCTTCGGCAGAGCGCTCCAACTCGGGCAACATCATTATCCCGGCATTGTTGACGAGAGCGTGGACAGGCTGGTCCCAGTCGCTGACGAAAGCACGGACAGACTTCAGGTCGGACAGGTCGAGCGCACGCACTTCGATTTTCAGGTTGCCCGTTTCGGCTCTGAGCGATTGGGCAACCTCTTCGGCAGCATCTGGGCGGCGCGCAGCGATGGTGACCGACGCTCCTGCCGCAGCGAGGCTCTTCACCGTCTCGATACCGATGCCGCTGGCTCCACCTGTGACGATCATCGTTTTGCCAGTTAAATCTATCCCAGAGAGCACTTCTGATGCAGTAGTCGAGAATCCAAAAGGAGGCTGGTCAGTCATTGCTTCGACCTTTCAATGTTGTGGTTGCAACTCAGATAACCCTGATGCATTGTTCTGTTTAGATGGACACAACTGAACAGTATGATGAGATATTTCGGACAGTGAGTGCGCTTTCGCCTGCCGAGCTGGCGGCCTTCGTTGCCGTTGCTCAGTCTGGCGGATTTCGCGCTGCCGCTCGCAGATGTGACCTCAGTCCATCTGCCCTCAGCCACAGCGTTGCCAACCTTGAGAACCGTCTGAACGTCCAGCTCTTTCACCGCTCCACGCGCAATGTCTCTCTGACGGATGCCGGGCAGCGGTTTTTTGCCCGGCTGGGACCCGCGCTGGATGAGATCGCCAAGGCAGCCGACGAATTGAGTGACTTTAGTTCCCGGCCGTCGGGGACCCTACGGATCAACGCCGATGCTACGGCTGCCGAACAGGTTCTCGGTCCGCTCGTGCTCAAATTCATGGCGTCGTTTCCCGACGTGCAGGTTGAGGTGGTGAGCGAGAGACGGCTGGTCGACATCGCGGAGAACGGTTTCGACTGCGGCATCCGCTCCAGTGAAATTGTGTCCGACGACATGATCGCCGTTCCCATTGGGCTGATGCAACAGCATGTCGTGGTAGCCGCTCCCTCCTATCTAGCAAACGCGCCTGCATTGCGTTCGCCGGCCAATCTGGTCGATCACCGATGCATTCAACTTCGGATGCCCAGCGGGCGTCTTTACCGTTGGGAATTCGAACGGCGGGGGGAGGCTATGGCTATCGAGACAAGGGGTGGGCTGGTCCTTGATAATTCCCGCCTCATTCTGGCAGCCGCCATCGACGGCTACGGGCTTGCTTACGTGACCAAGTGGATGGCTGGTTCTGCCCTGGATGCCGGAATCCTTGAACAGGTCCTGGAAGAATGGACGCCACCGTATCCCGGGCTATCACTGTATTATCCTCGACATCGCCATTTGAGCGCCTCTATGCGCGCCTTCGTTTCGTTCCTTCGTGAACAGGGTCTTCAACAGCCGCCAGCTTAACCGAGACCCGCAGCCCTTGGCACCGGGTCCCGAATTCTTCACATGGACACGACAACCTTCCCAAACGGACCGCGCCGGAGATGAGCAATCGCCTCCGGAGTTTGTGCAAATGTATAGGTCCTGTCGATCACCGGTCGCAGGGATAGCCGGTCGATCGCCGCGACCATGTCCTCCTGCGCCCGGCGATGTCCCACACCGATGCCGACGATTTGTGCCCGCTTGAAGAGGATTGGTCCGATCGGCGCACGGATTTCCGAGCTCCCTAGCAACCCGACCAGAGATATCCGCCCACCTAGAGCCAGCGCAACAACGGAGAGTCCAAGGTTCTCGCCGCCCGACATCTCCAGTACGTGATGTGCGCCAAAGCCATCGGTGAGTTCCAACACACGCTCGTGCCAGGCAGGATGGATTTGGCGATTTATGCCATCGGAAGCACCGACCGCGCGCGCACGTTCAACCTTCTCGTCACTACTCGTCACCACGATAACGCGCGCGCCGTGCGCCGCGGCAAACTGTACGGCGAATAACGCGACACCTCCCGTACCCTGAACCACAACAGTCTGTCCGGCTCTTACGTGGCCAAGTTCAACCAGCGCAAACCATGCCGTCAGTCCCGCGACGGGGAGGGTGCTTGCTTCGACATTCGTGAGACTCTTCGGCGGAGCGACGAGGCGGTCTTCTGGCACGCACACATATTCGGCGAGCCTTCCAAGAAGCGGGACGCTATTGGTCTCGTATGGCGGAGCCGGACCATCGATCCAGTTCATGGTATCCGCCGAGATGACACGGTCTCCGATCGAGAAGCGTTTTGCATCCGGTCCCAGTCGCACAACCTCTCCCGACATATCTGACCCCGGCACCAGGACTCCGTCTGGGCCAGAATCCATCGCTCCGTCGATCAGGGCGGCATCCCGATAGTTGAGAGACACCGCTTTCACCTTGACGAGAGCTTCCCTCGGTCCGGGCTCCGGGATCGGAACGTCACATAGTGTGAGACCGCGTTCCTGCGGCCGATATTCCCAACGTTGCATCGCTTCATTCACCTGAGATCAAAAGGACCGGGCGGCCCAGAGTTTCGCCTGCTTCAAGCGCCCTTTGCGCTTCGCCGACGCCGGTGAAAGACACCACCCTGTCAATGCGTGCCCGCAAACTGCCCCGATCAACGAGTTCGGCAATCTGTGAGAGTGCAGCGGTTTGGCGTAGGCGATGTGCATGATGGCGGCTGATCTGCGGCAGGCCTATGTTGACGAAGCTGATGTCCAGGTTCTTCCACTCGGCCGGGCCGTTTCCCTCGGCGGGCCAATCCGATACAACAGTGTTTATCAGGCGTCCGTAGGGCGCCGTATGGGCGAAGCTTGCCGCGAAGTTTCGGTGGCCCACGAAGTCGAATACGACTTTCGCGCCGGGCTCGCCTCGCCAAGCCTGAAGGGCTTCCTCGACGCTCTCTTCCCGGTAGTTAATTGCTATGTCGGCACCCAGCTCCCTCACAAATGCGGCCTTAGCCTCGTTTGAAACGGTGGTGGCGATCCTGGCTCCAAGAGAAGTCAGATACTGGATTGCGATATGCCCGAGGCCGCCAGCGCCACCGTGGACCAGTACATGATCACCTCGGCTAACCATCGCCTTTTCGAACACGGCCTCCCATGCGGTAAGGGCCACAACTGGCAGGGCGGCGGCTTCCACGAAGGTCAGTTTCTTCGGCTTTGCAGTGACGTAATCGGCACGGACGACCTTGTATTCTGCATAGCTCCCGGGGTTTCCGGCGTAGCCGCCGTCCACGTACCAGACCTCGTCGCCAACCCTGACGTTCACCGCGTCTCGTCCGGCTTCGACCACAACGCCGACACCGTCGATGCCGAGGATTGTAGGATCTTTCTGTGAACTTCCTTCGCTGTCGTAGACGGCCCCATTCTTCCTGTTCTGCCAATCCGCAGGATTAATGCCGGCCGCCTTCACCTCAACCAGAACATCAAGCTCGTCCCGTAGTCGAGGGCGGTCAACTTCGCGCACCTGAAGGACTTCAGGCCCGCCGGGTCTGGTGACAACAAGTGCCTGCATTTTCTCAGACATCGCGTCGTTCCCCGTTGCCTGAGACGATTGCATCCAAAACGCGGTGCAGGTTCACCGCGTCTTCGAATGAAGGAGACAGCCTGGTTTGATTTCTCATGTCGGACGCGATGCGGGAATAGGCAAGCCCGACGCTTTGACTGAAACCTTCCTCGATGCCGAGGGTCTCGTAGCGACGCGGTACTGGCAATTCCTGCATCTGCTCGGGCCCCTGTGCGCCCTTTACAGTGAAACCGCCCAGCCCGATATAACCGACGGGGCTCGTCAGGATGAGATCGCCTTTGGTGCCGTTGATCTCGATGTGAAAGTTCGTGCCACGCGAGAGACCGCCGCGGAAGTGGGCGCTGAGGGCTGCGCCGTTCGCGAGCAAGCCAGCGACAATGATTTGATCTGGCGCTGTCAATGGAACCTCTTTCCCTGTCTCCGCTATACGGGTCATCGCGCGACTGTTCGACAGCGCGCCACCGACGGACTTCAGTCTCGAGCCGATGGCGTAGAGGGTTGCGTCAAGCGTGTGGGCGAACGGCACATGGAACATTGAAGCTCCATTTGCCATATCCAGTGTGTACAGGTAGCTCTCGTTGATCTCCTCGCCCCAGATGATACCAGACCCGATGACGGAAACAGACAGTACGTCGCCGACATAGCCGTCCTTGATTAGATCCTTGATAAAGTTGATGGCCGGAGCGGAACGGCTTTGAAGGCCTATCGCTGTAAATGCATTCCGGCTCTTGGCCAGCGCTAGCATTTTTTCGGCGTCGCGCAGGTTCATCCCCAAGGGCCACTCCGAGAAAACGGCTTTACCTGCTTCCAGGGCCATCGTGACGAGCTCAAGGTGATGTGGAACCTTGACCGTCACGACGACCAGGTCAACGTTCGGATCCGTCACAAGTTCATGCGTCGTTCCGTAGCTGCGATCCGCGCCAAACTTCTCGGCGGACGCTCGAGCTATTTCCGGTCTGTTGTGGCTCACAGCCGCGATCTGGAACTCAGGCAATGCTTTCAGTGCGGGGATATGTGCGGTGGTAGCCCAGCCCTTTTCCGGATGAACGCCGATGATGCCGACTTTGATGGGATTGAGGGTCATGCCGCATTCTCCTTCGGCTTGATTTCTAGGATCGTGCGGCGAAGCTCCAGGTGCGCCAGGCGCCACTGTCCGTCTTCGAGCAGCCATGTTTCGTGATAATGGCCGTAACCGTGCATCGACGCCGGACGGTTGTCATTGACATCGGGAAAAATCAGATAGTCTTCCATGGACCAGATGGCGTGGACTTCGGTCTCCGAAATGACATCAATCTCGTCATTGTGTACCTGATGTATTGTCCGTGCCCCAGCAAGATAGCCCTTGGTGACGGCCAGGAATTCGTCGAGGGAGCCAAACTCGGCCAGCACGACGCCGTCTTCGCCGATAAAGCGGAGCGACGGGTGCCGTGCGAACATCGCAGCAAATTCCGACCAGTTCTGGGTATCCACGTATCGGCAGTAGCGAGCTTTCAACGTGCGTATGGTTTCGACCACGGCGTGATGGTTTTGCAATTGGAATCTCCTTTTCGAGCCTCCATATAGCGATGACACGCAAGAGCCTTCAGTCTCGATCGTCCCAAGTTTTGGCGTGATCGTCCATAATAGGAACATTTAGTTGGATCCTTTGAGCGACATCTTTTCTTCGATGCGAATTAGGAAAGCGAAGTTCACGACGCTGGACGCGACTGCCCCATGGGGCGTCGCCTCCGATGGTGACCCGGCGATTAAATTTGTTCTCGTGGTCCGCGGATCGGGAGTTCTGACCACAAGGGAAAATCCCAAGCCAGTGCCGTTGCTCGCAGGCGATGTCTTCATCATGTTCGGAAACGAGCCTTACCAAGTTTACGATCACGCGGACTCGCGCACCGCGGACTGTCTTGATGTCGAGACCCTTCGTGTAGGCAATAGGATTCAGTTCGGTGGAGGCGGGGCGACGACCACGTTCATAAGCGGCTTCTTCGAGCTTGACGGACTTGACGCTCGGCCCTTGCTCAATGTTCTGCCTAAATTGCTTCACCTCAAATCGGAGCAGCGCCGGAGCCGGCAATTCCAGTCCGTGCTTGAGTTGCTCGCGGCAGAAGCAGATGCTCCGGGCCTCGGTTCGGATGCCGTGGTGCGTCGCCTGTTCGAATTGCTTTTCGTTCATGCGATCCGTGCTTTCGCTCAGCAAGGATCGGCGCAAAAGACGGGATGGCTCGCGGCAGTCTCCGACAGGAATCTGGTCTTGGCGGTCTATGCCATGCACTCAGAGCTCCAAATGCCGTGGACGGTGGATCAACTCGCAAAGAAGGCTGGTATGTCGCGCTCAGCGTTCGCCGCCCGCTTCAAGGATGTCGTGGGACAACCCCCGCTGGAATATCTGACAGAATGGCGGATCTACCAGGCTGCCAGAATGATTGAAAACAACGCAGACAAGCTCTCCATGATCTCGCGAAGCGTGGGGTATCGGTCGGAGGCAGCTTTCACCAAGGCCTTCAGGAGGGTGATGGGAAGCGCGCCCAGCCAATATAGAAAAAACCTCGCGAGGGCAAAGGAAGGCCGGGTGACCCCGATCATTGCGGAAATGCAAGAAGCCGCGTAATCGCCTGGAGAAGCACCTGGCTGTTCAGTGGTTTTCGCATGAAGACCCTTCGCCTATCCGCTCCTGCGAAACCACGATCCTCGATGTCGCTGCGGCCTGTCATCAGTATCATTGGCATTTCCGGTAGACGGCCTCTGACCGCCTGTTCCAACTCGAATCCGTCCATCGAGCCCATGCTGATGTCAGTGATAATACAGTCATACGCGGAGAGGTCTCCATTGGAGAGAAATGCCTTCGGCGACCTATAGGTACGGGCAAGGTAACCTGCGGACTCGAGAAGCTCACGCAGCCCGTCAAGAACACGCTTGTCATCATCTACAATTGCAAGGGTATGACCCGCCTGCGCGACCATTCGTCAGTTTCCATGTCGGGAGCGGGTAATCGGTATGCTTAGTTTGGAGGCAATTCGCACTAGATCGGGAAGGGAGTCAGCATGCATCTTGCGCATCATGTTGCCTCGATGGATCTGGAAGGTGATCTCGCTTATTCCAAGCTCCGCTGCACCTTGTTTGTTCATTAGCCCACTTACAACGAGTGGAAGGACATCGCGTTCCCTGGCGGAAAGGCATTTTAGCCTGGATTGTAGCTCACTAAGGGAGGCCCGATCGCGTCGAGCCTCGCAATCGCGAGCGAGTGCCAATTCGATCGCAGCGCGCAGCTCGTGTTCCCTGAACGGCTTCGGAAGGAAATCAACTGCGCCCAGCTTCATCGCGCGGACAGTCATTGGTATGTCGCCGTGGCCCGTTATGAAAATGATAGGCGGATGCGGTTCATCCGCCAACCGAGCCTGGAGTTCGAAACCGTCGATATCTGGCAGCTGTATGTCGAGTACGAGACACGAAGGATTCTGGGGCCTTGGTGAATCCAGATATTCCTGCGCGGTTGCGAACGTCGCAACCTTGATCTGCCACGATTCCAGGAGCTCTGAAAGCCCGTCTCGGACGCGCTTGTCGTCGTCTACCACGAAGACCGCGTTCTCCTGACTGTGCATCGGGTTATCCTCCGGACAAGGGAAGTGCAAAGCTGAATACCGTGCCGCTGGGCTCAGCGGGCGAAGCCCACAACTTTCCCGCGTGTGCGCCGACGATGCTTCGGCAGATCGACAACCCGATCCCCATGCCGTTATGCTTCGTGGTGTAGAATGGCTCGAATATCTTCTCGTTGTCATGTAGTCCGACACCGCTGTCGCGCACATCCACGAGGATTTTGCCGTCGTCGAACCGCGATCTGATTTCCAGCAGTCTTATTGCTCCATTCAAGGTCGCCATTGCGTCCATGGCGTTTTGAATAAGGTTTACAAGTACTTGGAGGATGAGGCCCCTGTCGAAGTTTGCGGCAGGCAGGTCCGGCTCCAGGTGAGTTCGCAGATCGCATTTCGAACCCGAAATCCTTTCGCGCAGCAGCGTGCAGGCCTCCTCAATGACATCGTTGATGTTTCCCGGGCTTTTCGCCCCGCCTGATTGCCTGAAGAGAGCCTTTATCCTGCTGATCACTTCGGCCGCGTCGTTCGCGGCATCTGCAGCCTTCCTGGCACTGGTCTTCGCCCGTTCGATGTTTGGAGGAGTCGCACGAAGCCAGCTTTCGGTAGCGCTGCTGTTGGTCACGACAGCGACCAAAGGTTGGTTCAGCTCGTGGGCAATCGAGGCTGACAATTCAGACAGACTGGCAGCACGTGTCGCGAGTTCGAGCTGATGCTGGGCCTTCTGAAGCTGCGACTGCGCCTGCCTCTCCTCCTCGACGTCGACAATGACACCGTACCACTGAAAGAGCCTGCTTTGGCAGTCCCGCAGGACACGTGCCCTGCAATCGACGAGGTGATAGCGGCCGTCGGCCAGACGATGGCGGTATTTCAGTGCAATGGGTTCGCCGGACTTGAAGCTTTGCTCAAAGCGATGCCGCAGACAAGCCGCGTCCGCAGGGTGGACGAGGCTGCTTATCATCGGCGCGAAACCCGAGCCCTTTATCCCACGAAGTTCCTCGAGCGTGACGCCGGAATATTCCATCAAGGGCTTGTTGAAATAGGTGGGCTGCCCCTCCGGGCTCGCGCACCACACAAAGGCAGGAAGCGTGTCGAGCATCAATCTCAGCTGGTCGGCGTTCGCCCGGAGTTCCTCCTGGGTCCGATGAAGCTCCTCGATGTCGACGTTGGTCCCATACCACTCGATGATTTCACCCTCCTCGCTGAGCAGCGGGGCGGCATCGATCCTGTTCCAACGGTAGGTGCCGTCCTTGTATCGCAACCGGCAGACCAATGAGAGTGATGCCTTTCGTTCGACACAGACCGCCCACGCCGACTGGAAACCTTCAACATCATCCTGATGAACAACACCGAAATTGTTCCCCCTGATCTCTTCGAATGTCGCTCCGAGGTAGTCGAGGGTCTTGGGGTTCTGGTAGATCGGCACGCCCGCCGGGGAGGCGCACCATATCATCACCGGCATCGTATCGATCAGAGTTTGAAGCTGACGTTCCCTATCCTCCAACCGCTGCTCGGCGCGCTTCTTCTCATCGATGTCGATTGTTGTTCCGAACCACCCGAGAATGTTGCCGCGCTTATCAAAATGGGGGCGGCCGTATGCGTGAAACCAGCGATACTCGCCGTCTGACCGCCTAATGCGATGGATTGACTCGAAAGAGGATCCAGTCCGCATGCTCGTAACCCAAGCGTCAGTTACGCGCTCGGCCTCGTCCGGGTGAACGGCCTCCAGTCCGGTTCGCCCTGTGGTATTGAATTCGTCGGCTCGCTTGCCGACGTAATCGACTACGCTCGGGTTCACGTAGACGAAGTTTCCCTTGGCGTCGGTAGCCCAACCTAGCCCCGGCATGCTTTCAACGATCAGTTTCGCTTCGTAGAGGTGTTGTTCGGCATCAGCACGCGATCGCCATATGCTTACAAGCCAAAAGGCGGCCAGTGCACACGAAACGAAGGCCGCCGAACGGGCGACGGAGGCCAACCCATCGGACGATAGGAATGCGATCAGTGCGCCGACGACAATTAAGAGCAACGCAATTGCCACTGCGACCTGCCTGCGTTTGACAAGCATGAGTGCCGCAATGGCTAGGAACAACACACCATACGGCTCCTGTTCCATTATCCCCAGAGCAGTTCCGGCGCATCCCGTAGCAAGTGCAGGTGCGTATTGCCTTACTTGATGCACCCTCACGGCATTCTCCCCAGGTTGCACCATTGGAGTGCGTTGAAACTATACTTCGATCGATACGAACAGGCTAGTTCCGCTTCCACGACTAACGGAAACATATGATTGGCCGAGCAGGGCCTCCTGTCTAACATTGAAGGCACCGAAAGCGATCGACGCACCGAGAGTGAAATCCTGTCGAGCTCGCCGTCCCAGCCGTCGTCCAAGCGATGGTCCACCGAAGGATGTAGGTCATGGCAGAACGAAAATCAGGGCTTCCTCCGATCTCACGTCGCGCCGTGTTGGGCAGCGCCGCAGGAGCTGTCGGAGCGTCCCTCCTTGGGTTCTCACCAATTGCTCCGGTATCGACCGCGAGTGGACAGACACAGCAACGATCAGCCGAGGAAAAGACAATGGGCACGATCACCACCAAGGATGGGACTCAGATATTCTACAAGGACTGGGGAAAGGGCCAACCCATCGTCTTCCACCACGGTTGGCCGCTCAGCGCCGATGACTGGGACAATCAGATGCTGTTCTTCCTCAGTAAGGGCTACCGGGTAATCGCCCACGACAGGCGTGGCCACGGTCGCTCAACACAGACGTCGACAGGCAACGACATGGACACCTACGCGGCCGACGTCGCCGAGCTTGCAAGCGCGCTCGACCTGCGGGATGCGATTCACGTTGGCCATTCAACCGGAGGCGGCGAGGTCACCCGATATGTCGCGCAACATGGGAAAGGCCGAGTGGCCAAGGCAGTGATCATCTCGGCCATCCCACCCGTAATGTTGAAATCCGACAGCAACCCCGGAGGTCTGCCCATTGCTGTATTCGACGACCTCCGCGCTCAGCTAGCCGCGAACCGCGCCCAGTTCTATCTCGATGTCCCAACCGGTCCGTTTTACGGGTTCAATCGTAAGGACGCCAAGGTCTCGCCAGGACTTATCCAGAACTGGTGGAGGCAGGGAATGATCGGGGGAGCGAAAGCGCATTACGAATGCATCAAGGTCTTCTCGGAGACCGACTTTACCGAAGACCTGAAGAAGATCGACGTTCCCGTTCTGGTGATGCACGGGGACGATGACCAAATTGTTCCGATTGCCGACGCCGCCCTCCTGTCGATCAAGCTGCTCAAGCATGGCACGCTCAAGGTCTACAAGGGACTTCCACACGGCATGTGCAGCACGCATCCCGAGATCATCAACCCCGATCTTCTGGCTTTCTTCCAGGCATGATCGCCTGGCGGCAACGCGGCTTCAGGCGACCTGAACTCCCAAGCTCCCTGAAGCCGCTCCGCCATTCCCGAAAGGAGTTGCCATGACCCAAGAACTTACGCTCTCCCGCCGCGGCTTTTGCCTATGCTGCATGGCCGCCTCGACTTTCGCTGCCACAGGAGGCTGGCTCAGTCCGCGTCAGGTCTTCGCGAAGTCCCAGAGTATTGTCGACATGATCCGGGACGCGGCGGCAAAAACGCCCATCAATGTTCACAAGATGAGGGCGGGTGTCTCGATCCTCGAGGGGTCCGGCGGCAACATTGCCGTTCTCACAGGCGCAGACGGAAAAGTCCTCATCGACGGAGGTATTACCGCATCGCGGCCTCGGTTGCTGGAGGCGTTGGCGGGGCTCGGCAAGGAGCCGATCCGGCATCTCATCAATACCCACTGGCATTTCGATCATACCGACGGAAATGAATGGCTGAACGGTGAAGGGGCGGCGATCCTAGCGCACGAAAACACCAGAAAACATTTGATGGAGGTGGTGAAGGTAGAGGACTGGGATTTCGAGTTTCCTCGGCCACCGCTGGCCGCCGTTCCTTCCGAAACCGTCGGCGACGAGATGTCTCTCAAACTCGACAAGTCGACTTTGATGCTGAAGCATCATCCGAACGCGCATACGGACGGTGATATCTCCGTAAGCTTTGGCGAGGCGGACATTGTCCACACCGGAGACCTCTACTGGAACGGGATTTACCCGTTCATAGACTATTCGACCGGAGGAGGCATCGACGGCACGATCAAAGCGGTCGAAGACATTCTCTCCAAAGTCACCGCCGAGACAATCGTTATCCCGGGGCATGGTCAGCCCCTGAGCAAAAAATCCGAACTCGACGATTATAGGACGATGCTCGTCGATATCCGCGGAAACGTTGCCAAGCTCAAGGCGGAGGGAAAGCCGATCGACGAAGTCATCGCCGCGAAACCGACCGCAGCGTTCGACGCGAAATGGGGGCAGTTTGTCATCAGCCCCGAGTTCTTCACCCGCCTTGTCTACCACGGCGTCACTCAAACGTGAGGTGAACCAATGTCAATGATCGACTGGAATGCCTACCATGAACAAGTGCTTGCCGGGGTAGGTGAACTGGCAACGCTTAATCCGGACGTCATCCGCGGCTATCAGGCAATCGGCGGCGCGGCGCGGAAGACAAATCTGCTCGGCGCGAAGGTCAACGAATTGATTGCCCTTGCCGCTGCGGTATCCCTGCGCTGCGACGGCTGCATCGTTGTCCACACTGACGCAGCGCTCAAAGCCGGGGCAACACGAGAGGAAATCGCCGAGGCGCTAGGGACGGCGATCGGCGTCAACGCTGGGGCAGGACTCGTTTACTCGACACGCGTGATGGATGCTGTCAAATCGAAGGGTGCATGAACCCGGGCGGATACACAATCCACGCTCAGGACACTGCTGAAATCTACCTTTAGACCATCGTGAGCGACGAAAACCACCGATGATGATGTGAGGAGACTGGAATACGATCTGCAGTGAGATTGAGGCGAACATGATCGCGTTCTGTCTGCGGGCGATCCGGAGCTTGAGCCACGGTGCCCAAGCGCTCTGGGGTGGCTTCGTCCGAAATCTCAGGGAGAACCGCTTCAATCATCGGCACGGTCCCGATGATCTTCAGACTCGACACTTATGCGCAGGACAATGTCGCCTGCGCCGCACCTCCGCATGCCTTGACGCGCATAGGATGTCGGCATTGATTTTTGGCCTCGAGATCAGATGGGGCGAGGGGATCGCAGTAGGCTCCGATGCCGAAGCGCACGAGTCAGGTATTGGCGAAATCGAGCGCCGGGGACACACGCAATTTGCTGTGAGGATCCGGTCATCCGGGAACCGGAAGCAGCGCAGTTGCGTTCGCCGCGGGCTCGCCGGCGGACTGTTCTCACGCCCTTCTCAAGAGCTGTCGGTTTGGCCTCTAGTGTTCTGCTGGTCGGCGTCCCGTAAAAGCAGTAGCCGTACTCTGTCTGGCAGGCATTTATTCAAGCACGGTGCACTCCAACGCCGAGATGTGCGTTTCACGACCAATTGCGGGGTCCTTCATTCTATTTTCTTTTCACCCGGTGAAACCTGCCGCATGCACCATGCTCTGGCCCCCGCACGTGTGTTTGTCCGGTGTGAACCCTAATCGAGCGAAAACTCCAGACCGCTAATATCAATGGAAATCATCGAGCGAGACAAATCCGGCGTTAGGTCTGCCCGGCGAGGGTACCCGCGTAATCTCGTTGGCATATTGATACCATGACAATCTTCGTAGTGAGAAAGCAATTCGGTTATCGTTATGCCAGCGTCACCATCAACGTGGTAGTCATGCCTGCGCAGAAGAAAGTCGGCATCGAAAAAGTAGTCATGGATCCGGGCGGCGGTGGCAAGATCGGGCGGCAACTCGGCCCTGAGAACCCGCCATTGCCTTCCATCTTCCTTCCAGGGAACGAGTTCGCTTACCTCGACACCGTCCAACATCAAGTGGAAGGGTGCGGTCAAAAACGATCGAACGGTGGAGCACGCCAGCAAAACTCCAATTAATGGATCGATCGGAAGCGTGAAGTCGTATTGCAATTGCGCGGAACGCACGTCCTCGACCCCAGTAACAAGGGAGCCGTCGCTACCGAGGATGGATAAACGGTTGCGCTCGAGGTCGCTTTGGCAGTCGACGCAACCAAGAGGTTCGATAACCGCTCGTTGACGATGCGGGAAGACAGTAATCTGCCGCGGTGTGAGATCGCCGAACTTCGCACAGAAATCGCCGCCCAGTGAAGCCGTTGCCTTCGCAACGTTGTAAACGCTCCAGCTTGCCGGGCCCCCATGAGCAACGATGGCCTTGTCGAGCAGCTTGTTCAATCTTCGCTCCCGGTTCCGAGTGGCAACGACCTGCTCGATCATGCCTGATCAGCAGTTCCTATAAGGTACACTTCTCCGGAAAATCGGAAATCATATCTTCCATTAGGACGTGAGATCGAACCCGATTTTGCAACCGCCTGGACTCGGTTTCCACTTCGCCGAAAGCGCGCTTCTAAAGGTATATATGATTTCCGCCGCCATGAAGTTGGCGCACAGTCGTCCCCGACACACGCCACAGGGAGACGCGAGATGCCGACGATGCGAGCAGCGGTGATCGAAGTCGCGAATGGTCCTTTCCGAGTTTCTGAAATTGAGCATCCGGTGCCCCAGCCTGGTGAGGTATTGGTTCGTATCAAGGCTAGCGGTGTGAACCCCCTGGACACCAAAATCCGTGCCGGAGCCGCGGCGCACGCTCGACATGGATTACCTGCGATACTTGGAATCGATCTTGCCGGGGTCGTGGAGGAGGTAGGTGACAGCGTGACCAGGTTTTCTCGAGGCGACGAGGTCTACGGGATGACCGGAGGCGTGGGCGGTAACCAAGGATCGCTTGCGGAGTATGCGGCGGTTGACCAGCGACTTCTGGCAATCAAGCCGTCGAACTTCTCGATGCGCGAAGCGGCGGCACTGCCACTGATCTTCATCACCGCGTGGGAGGGGCTCGTCGATCGAGTGAACGTTCAGGCGGGACAATCAGTTTTGGTGATTGGTGCCGGCGGTGGCGTTGGGCATATCGCCGTCCAAATCGCTGTGGCGCTGGGAGCTGACGTCAGTGCCGTCGATTCCGGGAGCAAGGCAGACTATCTGCGCGGTTTGGGCGCGAAACCGATCGACTATTCATCCGAGGACGTAGAGGCTTACGTTGCAAAGTACTCCGGCGGCAAAGGATTCGACGTCGTCTACGACACCGTCGGCGGCGGGGGATTGGACACTGCATTCAAGGCCGTCGCCCGGTTCGGACACGTAGTGAGTTGCCTTGGCTGGGGAACTCATGCCTTGGCGCCCCTTTCGTTCAAGTCTGCTACGTATTCTGGTGTCTTCACTCTGATCCCTCTTTTGACCGGTGAGGGGCGTGAGCACCATGGCGACATCATGCGGGAGGCTACGAAACTTGTGGAGGCAGGGAAGGTGTCACCACGTCTCGATCCGAGGAAATTCACTCTCGAGACCGCTGCAAACGCCCACGAGCTAATCGAGACCCGAAAGGCCAACGGCAAGCTAGTTGTCGAGCTCGATTGATTGCGGTCGGCCCGTCAAATCCCCAACTAAAGAAACAAAGGAGAATACGATGCCCTTTGTGAATATCAAACTCGTGGATGGTGTATTTACAAGCACCCAAAAACACGCGCTGGCGAAGGCGATCACGGATGTAATGGTCAAGTTCGAAGGCTCGGAGGCGTTCCGCTCCGTTACCTGGGTGCTGATAGAAGAGCTTCACACCGATGGCTGGCACATTGGCGGGCAACCCTTCGCCGGACCATCCTCCCTAATGGAAACCCTTGGCCGTTCTAAGGCCGTCTACGAGATGATTGACGGCCACCCCACGTCTCGTGACGAGTTCGCAGCGGCGCTGCCGCCCACGACCCAGGTCAGCTAGCCTTCAACGGCATTCATCTCGATTTCGATGGTGAGGGAACAGATACATGACCATCGACTATAACGAGACTACCAATCCTGCACTCACCGGATTCAAGGGGCGATGTCCGCGTTGCCAACGGGGACATCTGTTTAACGGGCTCCTGTCCTTGGCTACCTCTTGTGAGGTTTGTGGTCTCGACTATTCGTTCGCTGATCCTGCGGACGGGCCCGCATTCTTCGCCATGACTGTTGTCGCCGTTCCGGCGCTTGCTTTCGCTCTGTGGTTCCAATTGACAGTCGAGCCGCCGCTCTGGGTACATCTGGTTTCCACTCTACCTTTAACCACGGCAGCCTGTGTTATGCTGCTGAGGCCCTTGAAAGGCTGGCTCGTATGCTCTCAATACTTTCACAAGGCCGAAGAGGGCAGAATTGATCGGGACTGGCGAGGTTGAATGAAGACTTAGCGGCCGCGCAGAGGCTTGTTCACCAACGGGATTAGCCCCGCCTGGGAAGGGCAACGCCGCAAGAAAGGTGGACTCTACCGCGAGATCACTTGCGGTAACACAGCGCGGGGCCTTCTTGCGTCGGAGCACGTAAAATATGAAGGAGTTGCAGAGAAAGGGGCCCCGCGCATGAACACGCGGGACCCTGGCCGTTACGCGATGTCGACGACGAGCTTTCCGTCAACCTTGCCACCTTCAATCAGCTCGTGAGCCGTCATCACACTTTCGAGGGTGAAGGACCGACCATCGAGACGCGGCATCAACTGGCCTTTTTCCGCAAGTCGCGTCGCTTCCCTCATGATGTCCCCGTGATGTTCACGGCCTTCGCCAGTGAGCAGCGGTAGCAGTGTGAATACTCCGGAATATGTCGCGGCCTTGAATGAGAGCGGGGCGAGTGCGTGCGTGCCCCAGCCGAGGCAGCTAACCACATGCCCGAAGCGGGCGACCGCCTTGAACGCAGTGTCCAGGCCAGCGCCGCCAATGGTGTCGTAGACGACGTCGAAACCTTGTCCTTGTGTGTACTTGGCGACGTATTCCTCGACGGTCTCTGTGGCGTAGTCGATCGGCGTCGCATTGAGGCCCTTGATGTAGTTAGCCTTGCGGGCTCCATCGACTGCATAGACTTCCGCGCCAAACGATTTGGCAATCTGAACTGCTACGTGTCCCACGCCACCAGCGCCACCAAGGACCAGCACCTTCTGGCCAGCCCGGATGCCGACGCGATCCACCAGGCCTTCCCACGCCGTGATGAAAATGAGGGGTAGAGCGGCCGCTTCACGCATGGAAAGGTGAGATGGCTTGATGGCCAGCAAACGTGCATCGACGGCCGCAAATTCTGCCAGCGAACCTTGAACTCCGGCGACACCGCCTGTCATGCCGTAGACTTCGTCTCCGCGGCGAAATTTGGTCACGCCTGCGCCGACTTCTTCGACGATCCCAGCAAGGTCGATACCCAGGATTGCGGGAAGCGGATGTCTGGCATGAGCGGCTGCTCCTGCGCGGATTTTCGTGTCCAACGGATTGACGCCGCTGGCCTTTATTCGGACGAGCACCTGGCCTTCGGCCGCTGCCGGTCGCGCGATCTGCGTCACCCGGAATTCGGTACCATGATTTTCAAGAACTAATGCTTTCATCGTGCCCATAGGAATGCTCCCTTTCAGTTGATGTCAGCACTTTGAATTGGAATTTTCCGAATGAAAATCATATAGATTGTATGTTCATCATGCATTTTTGAATGAGCCACAAGATGATGGAATGGAGCGATATCCGACTTTTCCTTGCGATCGCGAGGGAGGGAACGCTGGGTGCGGCCGCGAGGAAGTTGGGCCTGACGCAGCCGACAATGGGAAGACGATTAAAGACTCTTGAGGCCGCAGTCGGCCACTCACTGTTCCAGCGCACACCGGACGGGTTTGTCCTGACAGATGAGGGCACCGTCGTGATGGGGCACGCGGAACGAATGGAGGAGGAGGCGCTGGCACTCCAGCGCCAGCTTGCGGGCACCGAGAACACGTTGTCCGGAACCCTGCGGATCTCGTGCTCTGACTGGTTCGGCATTCATATTCTTGCCCCCATCCTTGCAGATTTCAGACGTGTGCATCCCAACGTAATCATCGAGGTTCTCACCGACTCCAGACTTTTGAACCTTACGCGTCGCGAAGCGGATCTGGTCTTCCGCATCAAGCCGTTCACAGAGCCGGAAGTCATCTCGCGAAAGCTGCTGCATATTCCCTATGGCCTGTATGTCGCCAAAGGATCGGACGACCCTTCGCCCGGCACAGGAACGGGATTCAGTATGGTCATTATGGACGAGGCATTTGGAAGCATGCCAGACGTAGGTTGGCTTAAGGGCCGGTTCCCCAATGCGAACGTTTCGATGCGAAGCAATAACCGCGATGTTCAGGCAAGGTTATGCGCGGGTGGTGCAGGCATGGCGGTTCTTCCCAGGCCGTTGGGGGATTCGATGGACGTCTTGAAACGTATCGATGTCTCGCAGTCTCCTCCTGGAAGGGATACTTGGCTCGGATATCATCAAGATCTCCGCCGGCTTCCAAGGCTACGAGCTCTTATTCAGTTTGTTGGTGAGCAAGCACAAATAAAACAGCGAGAATTTCGCTAAGCCGTGATTGGAGGTGGGCATCAAGCCCAGCCGTCAACTTAACCTCATCCGGGCTACGCGGAAGGGTCGCTTTCGAAGGTCTCGTTTGACCGGTGACTGACCGCCGCAGCGCTGGCACACATGGACGCTGAGCATGTTGGCGGATTCCTCGTCGAAGGCGTCAAAAAACGGATGCGTCTCGACCGCGCTCGCGTTTGCGCGCAATCGAGATAACCCGATCGTAGACGGCGCCAAGGTCTCACGCACAAGCTGCGCGGCGATAGTCACGGTGAGATTGTCTCATCCTGTTCGTCGCCGGGGCCAGTACGCGCTTGTAGAACCTTTAGATGTCGAGAGTTCGTCCTACCGGAGTGAACGAACAATAGGATGCCACCACCCCGCTCAACTAAGCAAACAAGTGGGCAGCCTGGAACAGTCCTCCTGTCTAACGAGACAGCGCTCGCGCAAGGATTCCTTCATGTACGAGTTCTGGTCCCCGACCTTCTGCTCGCAAATCCATAGCCGGCATTATCTTCAAGCCCTCATGGCTATGACGCCAATCTTGGGATGCTTCTGCCGCCACGCACACATAGTGCGTGTTCTTACAGACAATACTTTTGGAATCTCCGCCCCGATCGGCAATCATCCCATGTATGGCCTTCCTGGGTCCAAGTGTGAAAATCGTGAACGAATCCTTCAGTTCAGTCTCCTGCCGTCCGCATCAAACAAATGAACATCGCTGAGTTTAATGCCGAGCGGCACGACTGCACCGTGCTCAATCTTGGTGTGTGGTGGTAGGGATGCAGATATTTTGCCTCTATCTCCAAACCTGCCGGTTACAATCAGCTCAGGCCCGGTCAACTCCGTAACCTCCGCCACTGCTTTCAAGGTGACTTCCGCGGCGCTGGCACGGAAAGCCTCCGCGCGAATGCCCACCGTTACTTCTTCATCGGCGGCGGCACCGAGTGCCGCGCGGTTGAACGGCAGTACGAAATCGCTTCCGTTGAGCTTGATGCCGTTGGGCACCCAGCGCGCCGTCAGCAAGTTAATTGGTGGAGCACCGACGAAACTCGCCACGTACACGGTCGCAGGCCGATAGTAGATTTCCTCTGGGGTTCCCAGCTGCTCGACTTTGCCATTCCGCATGACCGCTATTCGGGTGGCCAAGGTCATAGCCTCGATTTGATCATGGGTCACATAGACCACGGTCGTCTTTAGTATCTGGTGCAATCGTTTGAGTTCGGTGCGTAGCTCCATCCGCAGCTTCGCATCGAGGTTTGACAGCGGTTCGTCAAAAAGGAAGATTTTTGGGTTCCTAACAAGCGCGCGGCCGATCGCGACGCGCTGCCGCTGGCCTCCGGACAACTCGCTCGGCTTGCGATCGAGGAGGGCTTCGATCTGCAGCATTTGCGCAGTCTCTTCGATCGCCCGATCGCGCTCCACTTTAGGAACTTTCCGCATCTCTAAGGCAAATCCGATGTTACGCCGCACCGAGAGGTTCGGGTAAAGCGCGTACGATTGGAAGACCATTGCAATGTCACGGTCCTTAGGGTGCACCCTTGTCACGGCTTGGTCGGCTATTCGGATTTCGCCACTCGTGGGTTCGGAAAGGCCGGCGATAATGTTCAGAAGTGTGGATTTGCCACAACCCGACGAACCAAGAAGGACGAGGAACTCGCCACTCTCCAGCTCGATATTGATCCCGCTGAGAGTTGCGATTTCGCCGTAGCTCTTATGTATATTTTCAATCGTCAGCCTGCTCATAGCTATGGCATCGTGAAATTTGGCGATCATTCGGTTGATCGGGCGTGGCCAGGAAAGTCGAAGTCACGGAATAAAAGCCTGAGTTTATTTCGTCTAGCAAAATTTGAAGTTTCGACTCATGGAGTTAGCCGACGGGCGCTAGGCGTCTCACGGCTCACAACAGAGGTAACGGGGCACATTTGGTGGAGCGCGACAACCAAGATCAGACGGGATCTCAGCCAGATTGTCCCTCTACAGCCCGCGTCACCGAATCTGCCCCGGTTACCAACAGAACGCGTGGACCAATTCGCTAACCGGCGAGGCTTCGTACAGCGCACCCTGGCATGCCGGTTGAAGTGTTCCTTCCGGCAGGTGAGCGGGCGGCGTTTTCGCTCGATCGCAAGGCGTTCATCATCGCTTTGTCCAGCTTCGCACCCGGGACGATTTGGTGATCGCTCCAGGTTTCGATTGAGCCTTCACGCTGAAGAAGCGACACATGCTTATGCAGCCTGTCGAGATACTTCACATCGGCATGAGAATAGGGGATGAAGCTTAATGCCAAGATACGCCTCAGTCATATTCGTTGCGCTTCAGATCGTGGATCGCAACCTGCACGAGATATCGTGAGCTATTTCGCATCGATGTGTGAGTGCTCCGACGCCTCCTCGTTATCCCTTTCGCTTGCCTTCTTCTTTTGCGGTCTGTTATCAGGATGAACCCATTCAACCGGCGGCTCGTATTCGTTCGGTCTACGCGCCGCTCTGTCGCCCATGACAATGGCTTGGAGTACAGAGCTATCCAGATGGTCTTTGTTCAGAGCTATTTTTCCGCTCGCAATACTCGCGATATGGCTGGAAAAATTTCGGCCAGGCGGCGCGACAGAGATGAGTTCCTTCTTAGGGAACGCTCTCTTAAAGAACTTTGCCGTCGCTGCCTGATCCGAGTCTGCGGTAACAAGGTATGCCTTGTCGTAGACATCGTTCGCACCATCCTCATATAGGCTGAGCGCCAAGTTGATGTCGGTTTCCTTTTCCGTTGGCTTTTTCCATGTTGCATCGCAGGTTCTGCACGACCAGTCTTCCTTGACGTAATGTCCCATCACAACCGTCACGCCTGAATTTTGGAGAGCCAGAAGGTACTGCTCGTGCCTCCATTTCTTTTTTTCATCCCCAGGGTAATATGCGGTGCAAAATGTAACCTTTGCGAGAGTTTCCGACCTTGAAGGGATTACTATCTGGGCAAGCTT
Organism: Ensifer sp. ENS10; assembly: GCF_014852025.1. Lineage (NCBI taxonomy): Bacteria > Pseudomonadati > Pseudomonadota > Alphaproteobacteria > Hyphomicrobiales > Rhizobiaceae > Ensifer > Ensifer sp. ENS10. The sequence goes on along the minus strand of NZ_JACVAS010000003.1, from coordinate 453,545 downwards.
CCAGAGGTTACACCATTTGAGATACGGCTGATTCAGGTCCGCAATTGCGTGATACAAATTGAAACCGTCGATATAAAATGCGGACCTTTTGGCCATCTGATTTCCTTGACAAACTCGCCTGCATGATTCATATACAACTTATCAACGCGATGCGGTACGCCGCTAGCACACCCTCGGCTCCGGCCGGGGGTTTATTTTTTGTAGCATAGCCTGCATTAAACATTCTCTATCTATCTGAAATGCCGATAGATACTGACGCCACCAAATTGATGTCATCCGACGTGCTGGACACGAAGGACAATCTCGTCGATGCCGTCCTCTGATTGCCCCCAGTCCATAAACACCAGAGCATTTTCCTGACGTCGGACTCGTTCTCTACCAAAAGCTTCCTGTCGTCGTATGCGTTCCAACACATGAAGCCCAGAGCGTCCTTGATGGCCGAACTTATGTGGAATCCAGACTTGTGTGACGACGGTCCGGGTTTATCTGGCGATGAACAGGTATGGTGGGCCCGGCAGGACTCGAACCTGCAACCAATCGGTTATGAGCCGACGGCTCTAACCATTGAGCTACAGGCCCCACGGAAACGGTTGTAGGAGATTCCACGGTAATTGATCAAGCCCGACGCGATGAATTTCGGCTTTCCGAATTCAGCGTGAACCTGTCGGCCATAGACAACGCCGAAGCTCATTCGCGATTGGAGGTCCTTTCAGCATGTCGAGTTTTGCTCAACACGCAAGTGTATGCCCAAAGCGTTCCGCTCGCGCCTCACAGGGGCGTTGGAAGTGGCCGCGCCATATACCAATGTTAGATGATCGCGCTGTCTTCTCGGCGGCCCCATAGGCTCCACGGCTGTACCGAACCCAATCCAGCGCATTACCACTTTCGACCAACCAGCGATTAACTTCTTTGCCGTCGGCGCGAAAGCAGACGCCGACCAACCTGTGATATCGATCGCGGTCGATCACGTCGCAGTGGATTGGTCGAGAGGCCGCAAGGAATTGATCCAGAGCGCTTGCTGCGGCCTTGCCGCACCGATAAGTGCCGCCATCGCCGTCAAAGCATTTCTGCCAGCTTTCCGGCGCATCTACGCCGTGAAGCCGTACACGTTTCCCTCCGATCTCGATGGTGTCCCCGTCGACTACGGAGGCACGCCCCGTTATCGTGTCCGCACTTGAGGCCGAGGCAGGCAACAACAGCAGGGCTGCGAAAATGGGTGCAATTCGCTTAAACAACGTAAGTGGCTCCTATGCGTGGCAAGCGGAACGGTTTGTAAGCCTATGTGCACTGCGATCGGTTTAGAAAACGTGCAGCTGGTGACGATACCAATATTGGCTGGGTCCGCGACGCCTGGCGCGATATGCAACTCTATTCCACCGGCCGGCTGTATTTGAACTCTCCCGGCTTCGGAGAGGGTGAAAACTTGTTCGTGACGCTTTCCAATGCTGAAACCTACGCGAGGCTTCAAACGGTCAAACGCGCTTATGATCCAAACAATTTTTTCCGCATGAACCAGAACGTTATCCCGCTGTTGATGCCAAGCGCAGCAGGCTCGTGGTTTGGTGGGTTCTACCTTGTTGCTGAGAACTCCAGGCGTGAGGCTCCGGCGTCGCCGGAGCCTCTTTAGTCCACTACTTGTTGAGAGCATCCTTGAGCGCTTTGGCGGGCGCAAAGTTGAGTTTCTTCGCTGCCGCCACTTTGATGGTCTGTCCGGTTGCCGGATTGCGAGCTTCCCGCTCCGGAGTGTCTTTCACTTTAAACTTACCGAAGCCGGGGATCGAAGTTTCTGCTCCCTCGGTCGCTGCCGCGGTAATCGCCGCGAAAACTCCTTCAACGATGGCTTTACCTTGAGATTTCGTCAGCCCGTGGGCGGTAGCAATCTTCTCCGCAATTTCGTTTGTCGTTGTCATGAGATCCCCCTCGTTTGTTAACGCGCCGAATTTGGCAGGCTGGAGATTCCCAGTCATCCGGATAGTGGAGTGCCGTGACCTGATTTCCACAATTGATTGTCGGTTTATCTCAGTGTTGGATCCAAGCTGCTCCGCAGGTGTCAAGTGCATGAACCTCTCTCAGGTCATCCGGAAGGCTTTGCTCTTGCGGCCGGGCCTTCATCGACTGGCTCATTCGGGCGCTTAGCAGCATTCTTCCGATAAGCGTCTCCGCCGCGATGGCATTTCGGAGCACCCCAGTGCAAGCGCGTTGCACAACCGCTGAACACGGAAACAGGTCGATCGCAGCGTACCTCGCTACGACCGACTGACAGGGCCCCGGTTCAGTAGTCCCACCAAGCCGGAACCCAACGATAGTGTTCACCGGAGGCTGCCACTCGCCCCACTGAGGGGAACGGCATGTGTGTGGATACCAGCCACGAGCCGGTGTCCGCCAGTTCCCGCATCAGACGCAGCCGAACGCGGGTCGCTTCCTCCGGGTCGTGTTCGAAGCCGTTGTGCCACTCGGGGTGATCGAACGAAACAGGAAACAGCGCGTCGCCGCCAAACATCAAGCCTTCGCCTCCTGAAGCGATCCGAACCACGCTGTGTCCTGGAGTGTGACCGCCCGTGCGGCAGACAACCACTCCCGGCGCTACCTCGGCCTGCTCGTCGAAGGTCCGCAGGTGCTCACGATACTTGTCCATGAACTCAACGGACGCCCGGCGGGCCAATTCAGCCAGCGCAGGCGGCATGGCCGTCCGGGAGAAGTCGGGCGATTCCCAGAACTTCGCTTCCGCAGCGGAAACGTGGACGCGAAGGTCCGGACGCATCCGTTCCTTGACGCCTTCGACGAGGAGACCGCCAACATGATCAAAGTGCATGTGCGTCAGCACTACGTCGGCCACGGACGATAGGTCGACGCCGGCGGCTTCAAGTCGATGAACAAACTGCCCAGCCCGTGGAAAGTCCGGATACTCCTCTCCGATTCCGCTGTCGATGAGAATTGTCTGGCTACCGCTGCGCACCACTACGGCGTTCAGTGCCCAATCAAAAGCGACCTTCGAAAGGAATCGTTCGTCCAGCCAAGCCCCCATGGCTGCAGGATCGGCGTTGGTGGCCATCGATTCGGCTGGCGGCGTCAGAACGCCATCGCTGATTATGATGACTTCAATCTCGCCCACCCGCACCGCGTAGCGGGACGGAACCAACTCGTCGGGCTGCCGCCTGTCCTGCTGGATCATCGTAAGAGGGGTTGTTTCTACCTTCGACATTATGTCGCTCCAATTCTCGTGAGAGGTGCCGATCAGGGCTACATCACGATGTCTAGGTTGGAGTGTTTGGGCGGTCGAGCTACACCTGAGTATGTGGCGTACGCACCACACAGCGACGATTCCCCTTGCAACCGCTGTTCACGCACGCCCGTTACGAACTCAAACCTGCGGCCTTTTGAGCGCGGAGACGGTTTGGATTTCGGCCGCAGTTCTTCGCAAGCAGTCGCGTAGCCAGCAGTGCGCGAGATTACTCGTGTGCCGGGGATGCCAGAACATGCGTTCATGGATATCCGGCAAGGACATTGGTGGTTCCGCGCCGATAATGCCTGGCGCGCCAAGTTCACGGATCGCCCTCTCCAAGACCAAGCTTATAAGATTCGATCCGCGCAAGAGGAATGGAACCATAACAAAACTTTCGAGCGTTACGGCAATCCGACGGCGGACACCTTCGCGCGCCAGATGCTGATCGGCAAGGTTCAGCTGCCGATCAGGGCCGATGCCATAAACAAGGTGGGGTGCATGGAGAAATGCATCAAGTGATATCTGGTCCGACCCCCGAACTGCCCGGTTTTGAGAATCGGCAGCGCATAGCCATCGGTCGCTCAACAAAGGTTCCGACGGAAAGTCGCTATCCGGAAGCAATTCGCTCGGCTCGATCACGACGTCGACAAGATCGTCGTGGAGCATCTTTTCGGTGTCTCGCGAACGTGGGACGAGATGGAGCGTGACGTGGGGCGCTTCTGCCTCCAGGCGTTTGACGAGGGGGGCGAGCAAGATCAAAACAGCGTAGTCCGATGCGCTTATCGTGAAGCTTCGAGCGTCTTGCAGTGGATTGAAGCTGCCTTGCTGCGTAAGGGTTTTTTGGACCTTGTTCAGGGCGTCTCTTAGCGGTTCCACTAGGTCTTCGGCGTTTTGCGTCAGCTCTAACTTTCGACCCACGCGAACGAGCAACGGATCATGAAACATGTCTCTCAAACGACCGAGGGCCGCGCTTGTCGCCGATTGGCTTAGTCCGACGATCTCCCCCGCACGGCTGACGCTCTTCTCTCGCAACAAAGCGTCGAGAACGACCAGCAGGTTAAGATCCACTCCCCGAAGGTTCATAAGTACTCCTCCCATGTATCGACTGGCTGGATAATTAACTTCCGAATAATCGATTGGACACATTACGGTAGCCACGTAAGATCTGTGTCAACAAAAAAATATAAGTATCTGGGGTTCAAAAGTAGAGATTAAGTAAGCCGTCTGTTGGTCTGAGCATCGGCATGCAAATCTCGTTGTTTCTGTGGAAGCTGAAAATAGCTTGCGCAATGGAGGAGCTATGCGCAGTTTGGATGAGATCACTTCGCCCGCCTCGTCTTTCAAAGATATTCAGGAAACGGTGAATCAGTGGGAGCTTAATGCTGGTCCGGAGGCATTGGCATTTCGAACGGCTATGCGGAAATTCGTTGGCGGCGTCACCGTTATCACGACGCGTCACGATGACCGCCCGTGGGGCATGACCGTCAGCGCCTTTAGCCCGGTGTGCATGGATCCGCCCATGCTGATCGCTTGTGTAAATCGCGAGACGGTGACCGCCAGCAATATCACTCGTCACCCGCATTTTGCCGTGAACATCCTCAGCGATGAGCAGGTGGCAATCTCGCAATTTTGCTCAAGACCTCGTGAGGACAAATTCATCGAGGACTTCGTGATCCCGCCGGAGGATGTTCCTGACAGGATCCAGATGCCCGTCCTCAAGAATTCGCTGATCACTTTCGATTGCAGGGCAAACACGACGTTCGTTGTGAACAGCCACCTCGTGCTTCTGGCACAGGTCCGGGCGGTTCTCGCTCCTGCTGCCAAAAAGCCGCTCCTCTATGGAGAAGGGCAGTACATGCAGGGTGTTTCGATGCAGAGGGTATTGTCGTGATGGACGCCGCGGCCACCACAGCCGTCGTCGAGGCCCTCTACACGGCTTACAACAGTCATCGCACAAGCGACGTCGCTGCGCTTTATACCGACGAAGGCATCCACGAGGACATCGCGCACGGTCGTCCGAAAGTAGGCGCGCAGACAATAGCGGCTGGTCTTGAAAAATTTCTCGGTTGGTTCCCCGACGCCGAATGGAAGCCCGGCTCGATCATCGCAGACAATGAGGGAAGAGCCGCTGTCCAGTACACATTGACTGCGACCTTGTGCGCCGCGTTGGGACCAGTTCCCCCTCGCGGCCAAAAAATCTTCCTGCGCGGCCTGATGGTTCTCACTCTCGAGAACGGCAAAATCGTGCGCAGCGAAGACTACTGGGATGCAACGACGTTCCAGAAACAGCTTGATTCAAACGCTCCAGAGGAAAGACCATGAGAACAGGCAAAGAATACCTTGAATCGCTGCGCGACAACCGGCGTGTCTATGTCGGCGGCGAGCTTATCGACGATGTTACCACCCATCCCAAGACGCGTGGCTACGCCCAGGCTATCGCTGAATACTACGATCTGCATCTCGATCCCGCCAATCAAGACATCGCGACATTTATCGACGAGAAAGGCAATCGCCAGTCGATGCATTGGTTTCTGCCCCGAACCAAGGAAGACGCAGTTCGCCGGCGCAAATACGCGGATTTCGTGTTCCGTCACTTCAAGGGCGGCATCTTCACCCGTCCCCCGATGGGGATGAACTGCGTGATGTTCACGCAGGTGGATGATCAGCAGCCGTGGGCCGATAACTCCCGCTTCAAAAACGGCCAACGCGATCTGTCGGGCAATATTCAACGTCAATGGGACGAGGTGACAAGCAAGGATTTGGCCATCTCTCCGATGTTCGTCGATGTTCAGTTTGACCGGGGTCGGGTCGACGCACTGAGCGAGACGCCGATGTTGAGCATCGTTGAAGAGCGCGACGACGGCATTCTCGTGCGAGGTTGGAAGGCTATCGGAACGTCCGTTCCCTTCGTCAATCACATCCTCATCGGAAATCTATGGCGGCCCGGCCAGACACCTGAGCAGACGATCTACGCCCTGGTTCCAATCGCCACCAAAGGCATCTCGGTCGTCGCACGCGAATCCCGCGTTCAAACGGACGCAGACCCCTACGATCGTCCTCTTGCTACGATCGGCGACGAACTCGACGCCATGGTTTACTTCGACGACGTTCTGATCCCGTGGTCGCAGGTGCAGCATATCGGCAATCCCGAGCATGCCAAATGGTATCCTCAGCGCCAGTTCGACTGGGTCCATCTGGAAACACAGATCCGCCATTGCGTCCATGCCGAGTTGATGGTGGGCCTCGCGCTTCTGCTTACACAATCCCTGGGGACGAGCAACAATCCGGTTGTTCAGTCTCAGCTTGCCGAAATGATCAGATTCCGTGAGACTTGCACGGCCTTCATGCTGGCTGCCGAAGAGACGGGATTTGCCACTCCGGGCGGTCTTTTCAAGCCGAACAACATCTACATCGACTTCGGTCGTGCCCACTATCTCGAGCATCAGCCGAGAATGGTGAACATGCTCATCGAGTTCTGCGGCCGCGGGATCGTGATTCAGCCGACGAAGCGAGAGCTCGACGATCCTTACATCGGTCCGAAGCTTGCCGATGCGCTCCGTGGCGCGGAAATCAGTGCGCATGACCGGATCAAGATTTTCCGCCAGATCAGCGAACGCTTCCTGACGGAATGGGGCACGCGCCACGAGATGTTCGAGAAGTTCAACGGAACGCCGCTCTATCTTATCAACCTTCTTACGCTTCAGCGTACCGAGTATCACGTGGACGGTCCGCTGACCGCCCTCGCACGCGAGGTGCTCGGCTTCGGCGATACCGCCGAACTTGGTAAGCGCGCGCAGGAAGCCGAGAAGAACTCGCACTACGCCAACGTACGCTTCCAGCCTGAATACGCCCGCGCTCAGGACGTTCACGAGGGCTATATCGGTTCTTCTGCGGAGCGTGGCAACGTCAACGCTGCTTAATGAAAATCGCGCCGGCGCCCGTTGTGTGCCGGCGCGTTCTCCTTGTGGAACGGCCAGCCCGGAGCATCCAATGTATTCGTTCACCTACAGCGGTGTATCCGCCCGAGTCATTTTCGGATCTGGAACGGTGAGAACACTCCGTGGCGAATTGGAGCGGCTTGGTTTAGAGCGCGCGCTCTTTCTCTCAACGCCTGGACACGAAGATTTCGTGAGAGAGTGCGCCCAATCGGTCGGCCCCGTCGCCGCCGATGTGTTCTCGAAAGCTTCGATGCACACGCCCGTGTCGATCACGGAAATGGCGATGCGGATGGTGCGTGACCTGCGTGTTGATGGCATCGTTGCTATTGGTGGCGGTTCTACCATTGGGTTAGGCAAGGCGATTGCCTGGCGAACGGACCTTCCGCAAGTAGTCGTTCCCACGACCTACTCCGGATCCGAAATGACGCCGATCCTCGGCGAGACGGAAAACGGCCAGAAAGTAACCCGCTCTCATCCAAGGATTCAGCCGGAGACCGTTATTTACGACGCCGACCTGACCGAGACTCTCCCGAGAGACGTCGCCGTAGCCAGCGGGATGAACGCGATGGCGCATGCGGTCGAGGCGCTCTACGCCGAAAACAGAAATCCGGTCGTGAGCCTGGTTGCCGTTGAGGCGATCGGCTCCCTGTATGACGCCTTATCACTATTGTCGGACACTCGAAACGACGAGGTGGCAAGGAAGAGAGCTCTTTACGGAGCGTGGCTGAGCGGAATGTGTCTCGGGTCAGTTGAAATGTCTCTTCACCACAAGCTCTGCCACACCCTCGGCGGCTTGTTTAATTTGCCGCACGCCGAGACGCACGCGGCGCTGCTACCTCACGTGTTGGCGTACAACGCTCCGGCAATTCCCGAAGTCATCGATAAGCTAAGCGAAATTTTCAGGCGACCCGATCCAGCGCAGTGTCTGTACGAGCTCAACCACACGCTTCGGGTCAAACCAGCGCTAAGGGAGCTGGGGATGCCCCCGGCTGGCATCGAGCAAGCGGTCACTGCGGCTCTCGACAAACCCTACAAAAATCCGCGGTCATTGGACCGTCAAGGTCTGACGGAGCTGCTAAGGCGTGCACATTGCGGATTGCGCCCTGCAAGCACTTGAAGAGTTGGAGGACAAAGAATGGACATGAAACCCGCTTCGACCAGTGAGGAAACTCGCTTCCTTACCGAGGAAAACTCCGTTGAAACAGTCAACGCACGGATGGGATCCGGAGCAAGTCCGCGGATGAGGCTGGTCATGTCAGCAGTCGTGAAGCATCTGCACGCGCTGACAAAAGAGATAGAACCGACACATCAAGAGTGGCAGCAGGCGATCGATTTCCTTACAGCGGTTGGCCATAAATGCACCGACTGGCGGCAGGAGTTCATACTCCTTTCCGATGTTCTCGGAGTTTCGATGCTGGTCGAAACCATTAATAATCGCCGACCCTCGGGGGCAACGGAAAACACGGTGCTCGGCCCATTTTATGTTCCCGAAGCACCTCGCTACCGAAACGGAGCCAACATATGCCTGGACGGCAAAGGCGAACCGCTCGTCGTTAGAGGCAGGGTGACGGATTTGGATGGTAATCCTATTCCAGGTGCTCTGGTTGATGTCTGGCAGACGAATAATGACGGATTCTACGACGTCCAACAAAAGGATATCCAACCCGATTGGAACCTGCGCGGCGTATTCACGGCCGACGATGACGGTACCTATTGGTACCGCTCAGCGAAACCCCGATACTATCCGATTCCAGACGATGGGCCGGTCGGCAGGCTATTGGGTCAGCTTGACCGCCACCCGAACCGAGCGGCCCACATCCACTTCATCGTTAGCGCGCCAGGCTACGATCCCGTGGTCACGCATATCTTTCCAGATGACTGCAGCTATTTGAGCGAAGACGCTGTTTTCGGAGTCAGGGAGTCCCTGATTGCTCATTTCAAAGAAGTTCACACTGCGGACGAGGCCGAACGGCTAGGATTGAAAGACGTTGACCAATCGTGTCCTTATTTCTTCGTCAACTGGGACTTCGTTCTGACGCCCGCGGCGAAATAAAGGAGGGCGCCGGTCGCATTGACGCCTGCTATGCCGGCCTGTGCCGGCTGAGAGTGGATCGAAGGTGGCTTCCGAGGAGTGGTCGACTTGTCGTGGATTGCTGAGCACATATTCGCGCAGCAAAGCTTTCTGCAAATTTGTGGAAAGGCTTCGGGGGAACTTCACGTACGTCTGTCTTCACACGAAAATCGAAAGCGCGGTCGGCTAGAAGGACAGGCTTGCCTATGCTTATGTGTAGGCTCCCCTGTGCGCCGGATCAATCGACCGCTGCCAAGCCTCGCCGTAGACTCTGGATCGTGGCTGAGAACGATATTCTTGGGCACCAACTAGCGTTAATCACAGGCAGAAACACGTCCGCGGACGATCGGTCAGCAGGAGGCAGATATGGGCTTGGACAAAACTTCATCCACCGGACGATCAGACGAACTGGTTCCCTCGCGCTACGCGCTGCAGGTCGGCGATATCGACGTGCTCGTTTTAAGTGATGGCGTCATATCGATACCGGCGGAAGTCATGGCGACCAACGCCGATCCCGCAGTCCGGACGGCCTGGCTGCATGACCGGCTTCAGCCCGAGGTGATGGATTGGGCCTTGAATGAAGTTGTCGTTCGCAGCGGCGATAGGACTATTCTCATCGACTCCGGCCTCGGGATGGAATTTCCTGGTTTTCCCAGAACAGGCCGGTGGGGCTATCGACTTGAGTCCGCCGGAATCGATCTGGCATCGGTTACGGACGTCGTTCTCACGCACATGCATTTCGACCACATCGGTGGGTTGTTGGTAGACGGCGTTAAGGACCAACTCCGTCCGGACCTGCGCATCCACGTCGCGGCTGCGGAGGCCGAGTTCTGGGAGTCGCCCGACTTCTCGCGGACTACCATGCCGGGTCCACTGCCCGACTTGATCAGGTCAGCCGCCAAGCGCTTCCTGGCGCAGTACGGCAGCAAGCTTCAGACCTTCGAAAACGATTGCGAGGTCGTCCCGGGAATGGTCGTTACTCGAACAGGTGGGCACACCCCTGGGCACAGTATAGTCCGCCTGGCTTCCGGCGACGACAGACTCACCTTTGCGGGAGATGCGGTATTCCCGCACGGTTTTGATCACCTTGAATGGCACAACGGCTTCGAGCACGATCCCGAGGAGGCGGTCCGCGTCCGTACCCGCCTCCTTCGTGAGCTAGCGGCAACCGGGGAGCCGCTGTTGGCTACTCATCTATCTTTCCCATCAGTGTGCCGGGTTGCGATCGCAGGCGAAGGCTACCGGTGGGTACCCGCGTTTTGGGAACATTGAAAGTTTGCACAAGGCGAAACGTCAGTTCTCCTCGTCATACAGTCACCTGTGACGGCACGCTGGGCAGTACCAGCGTGCCGTCACTTCTCAGTTCGCAGCGCCGGCGTTGAGGAGGCCGCGGGCTACGGAGGTGACACGACGTCCCTGGAACCGGCCAACAGCCAGGTGATCCTCGTCGGGCTTGAGGCTGTCGAGAGCCGAGACGTGCGTTGCTCCGTACGGAGTTCCCGCCTTGAACATAGCAGGATCGGCGTAGCCGAGGGGCACGATGATCAAGCCGAGGTGGGCCATCGGCGTGTAAATGGACAGCAGGGTCGATTCGTTTCCGCCGTGCTTTGACGATGTCGAACCGAATACGGATCCGACCTTTCCATTAAGCTTGCCCTGGAACCAAATCCCACCCAGACTATCAATGTATGCCTTGAGCTCGGATGAGATTGAACCGAACCTGGTCGGCGTGCCGAATATGATAGCATCCGCCCATTCGGCGTCCGCCTCGGTCGGAGCCTCGTATTTCTCATTCATGGCACGCGCGTTTTCGCGCCAGCCTGGGACCTGGGACATCACGTCCTCGCTGATGAGCTCCCTGGCACGCCGCAGACGCACTTCGGCTCCTTCCTGGACCGCACCCTCGGCGATCGCGTTCGCGAGTATGTCGGTCGAGCCATTGCGTGAATAAAACGCGATCAGCACTTTCGGTTTCGTCATTTCCTGTCTCCAGCAAGTGTTAGCGCTGAAGCAATCGCCGCAGCGTTTGCGCAGAAATGGCCGAAGCGCGGCCAGCTCAAAAGCGGGTGAATGATGGAACGTGTGTCCAAGATTTTGGACGCTGACCTTCAATAGCCTGCAGGTGCGACGGAACCGCAGGGCTCGACCGTGTGACGACAAACCGTCCATGGATTTGGACGCTCCGTCTCTCGAGCAGCAGCTTCTCATCAGTCTGTGCCACGAACTAGCCTTCTGTCGATCGAGCTCACGCGGCCGATGCAGAATGATAAATCGCAAAGGTGGAACATGAACCAGATGGTAATAAGAGGCGTCAGCAGCCAAACCTTCGTCGCTTCGAACATGAAGCGCATCGAGGAATTCTACGGAAGGGTCTTGGGACTTCCCGTGGTGAAGAGAACCGTTCATCACCACGATGCCAGACTGCCGGTCGTTACCTTTGGTTTCCATCAGTACGGAGACGAGCACCGGAGGACCGAGACCATCACCTATATCGAATGGAATCCCATCTTCTACATGATGCCGGAGACGGGTTTCATCGAGCAGGACGCGACCCAGGACGGCGTCGCTAACCCGCGCGTTGGCGACCCGAAAGGGCGCTGGGGCGCAGGAACCAATCATCATCTAGCACTTCATGTCCCGAACCGCGACGGGTTGTTGAAATGGAAGCGCCGTCTTGCCGACCACGGCGTGATGGTGACCGGCCCTTACAATCGGCACTACTTCCACGCCATCTATCTGCGCGATCCCGACGGGGCGATCATCGAGATTGCGACCACCGAGCCCGGATTTGGGCATGACGAAGCAGTGCTCGGCTCCGGATACCGTCCGCAGCCGAAGGAGAACCTCATCGGCGGACGCGACGAACTTCAAGTCGCAGCGGAAACCTGGCCTCAACCGGTCCCTGACGTGACCGCGGACTTCGCGCTTCGGGGATTTCACCACATTACGTCGATTTCCAGCAACGCCGAGCGAACAGAGAATTTTTTCGTCGAAAAGGTGGGGTTGCGGCTGATCAAGAAGACCGATTATCTCGACGAGCGCGGCGGAACGCACTTCTACTACGCATGCGACGAGGATCTCTCGCCCGGTTCGGTTCTGACGTTCTTCGGCCTGCCAGAATACAAGCCGGGGCGGCTTGGCACGGGTCTCTCCCATCACTTCTCGCTCGAAGTAGAGAATGATGCCGCATTAGGCGAGGAGCATGCGAGATTCCGCCGGCTGGGCATTGAGGTGTCCACGATCCAGGATACCGTTTACGCGAAGCAGTTCCATTTCCGCGACCCGGACGGTCACATCTGCGCACTCTCAACGCCGAATCGCTTCACGGTCGATGAGGACCCCGCCAGCCTCGGCCAGAAGCTCTGCCTCCCGGAAACCTTGGAAAAGGACCGCCGAACCATCGAGCGCAATTTGGCGTATCGGCCGGCCCCTGTGCCCGTGCTTCGTTGAGATTGGCCTCACGGCCCCACCAAGCTGGAGCAATTTCAGAGATGGAAAAGATTGAATTTCTTCCGCAAGACAATGTCATCTGGGGCCGTGGGATTCTCGCTGATGCTTTAGCTCGGCTCGGCCAATCCGGCATCGAGAAGCCCATCGTCTTCACAGTCGATCCGCTTGACGCGCTTAGAAGGTCCTTCGTGGTCCCCAACCTGCCAGATAACGTGGGGACCTTTTTGGATCTTCCTCCCCATGTTCCCGATTTCGCGGTGAGCCAGGGACTAGGCGCCTGCGAAGCCAGCGGTGCGAAGTCGATTGTCGCAGTAGGTGGTGGCTCGGTTCTCGACGCTGCCAAGGCTGTTTCACATTTCCACCATACCAAGCATGGGACGTATCTCCCCATTGCGGCGTTGCCTACTACGTTGTCGGGCTCCGAGTTTTCGCACTATTTCGGGATCACCGAGACAGCCAGCGAGACAAAGTTCAAGCGTAGCTATGCTGTCAAGGCCACGGTGCCTAGAGTCGTGATAGTGGACCCCGAACTGATCAGAGGGACGCCGAGGGCGCTTCTGCTTTCATCCGCAATAAAGGGCATTGACCATGCCGTGGAAGGGATGCGGCTGATTGGGTCAGATCATCCGCACGCAATATTGGCGGCCAGCGGCGTCCGCCGGTTTCTTGGCGTTCTGAGTCGATGGCCAGCGAACGTCGAAACGGAAGAGGCGCTCCAGCGACACCAAGTCGATCTGAACGACCTCCTCCAGCTCCAGCTCGCGGCCTGGCAGTGCTACTTCTTCCCCGCTTCGGTGATATATGGCCTGAGCCACCGCATAGGTCACATATTGGGTGGCACCTACGGAGTTCCCCACAGCGTGACGTCGTGCGTCACCCTTGCGCCGGTGATACGTGCGTGCTCGGCATTTTACGGCGAGAAGCTCTGCATATTCAATGATGCGGTCTCCGGGATAGACGCTGCTTCGAAGCTTTCGGCAGACATCGAAGACGTTGTCACGCGCCTCGGCCTTCCCGCCCGTCTACGAGATCTAAATTTCGATCGTAACAAGCTGTTGTCGGTGGCCTCGCTCCTGGCCGAGAACTATCCGCGGGAGGTCGCGGATCTCGGGGAGGGGGCCGCGCAGAGGCTTACGGACTTGCTGGAAAGGCTCTGGTAAATGCTCACGCGCACACAAGCAGACCGAGGCAGATCGTCGATCGGGAGACTGCTGACTGAACTCGCCGGCGGCGGCATATCTCCCTTGGACGTCATCGACGACGCGATATGCTATGCCCGCAATTGCCAAGCGGAAGTCAATGCGTTTGCGGAGATAGACGAGGGCGGCGCGCGCCTTGCGGCGTCCGACGCCGAACGCCGCTACCGTGAGCGCCGAGCTCGTCCGCTTGAGGGGATCGCCATCGCCGTCAAGGATATGATCGATACCGGTGGCCTTTCGACAAGATATGGCTCCATCGTCCATGTGGACCATGTGCCCAGAAACGACGCCGAGGTAGTTCGAGTACTAAAAGAAAATGGTGCTATCGTCGTCGGAAAAACGACGACTCATGAGTTCGCCTGGGGTGTTACGACGTCGAGCAGGGCTTTCGGCGACACGCTCAACCCCCATGACCATAATCGAATACCAGGCGGATCGAGTGGCGGTATGGCGGCCGCTGTGGCCTACGGCGCGGTCCGCGCGGGGTTGGGAACCGATACCGGAGGATCGGTAAGAATTCCGGCCGCTCTATGTGGCGTGGTCGGGTTCAAGCCAACCTACGGACGTTTGCCGCTGGCGGGGGTGTTCCCCCTGGCGATCTCGCTCGACCACGTCGGGGTCTTGGGCCAGGCCGTTGACGATGTAGCCCGCGTTTGCAGGCCGCTTGGGATCGACAGCGAGGCCGGCGCTTCACCGCGAAGGAAGCGCATCGGAGTGTTTCGGCAGATCGGCAAGGTTCCGCTCGCCTCTCGAGTGGCTGAATCCTTTGACGCGGCATGCGCGAACTTGCGATCGAAGCATGACGCGGTTGAATTGGACGGAGCAGGCCTCTTCGACGAATGCTTCGCATCATTCGCGGGAATAGTGCTTTCCGAGGGCGGCGCCGAGCATTTTCGCCGACATGATCTCGCATTCATCACAAAGAATTACGAACAGGAAACCGCGTCCCGCCTCAAGCTCGCCGCCTCGGTGGAGCTGTCCCAATACGCGAACTGCCAGGAGAGCCGGCGTCGGTTCACAGGGGATATCGAACGGGTCATCGCGGACTTTGATGTCTTGATCACGCCCACATGCCCCTGCGTCGCTCCCCGCATTGGAGCGGAAGAAGTCATCATCGGTCAATGGAAGGGGTCAATCCGAGAGGCTCTCATGACTTACACAGCGCCCTTCAACCTCGCGGGGCTTCCGGCCATTTCGCTTCCCATACAGGTTTGCGGGAATGACGGTCTGCCGGTCGGCCTGCAGATCGTAGCGAAGCGTGGCTGCGACGAGGACCTTCTGGTAGCCGCGACCGAGATTGAAGGCCTTGTAACGTCGGCCCTGCGACTGTCGCCGGGGAGCGGCTCAAAGGTAGGTTCGTAGAGGAAAAAGGATATGTCAGTACAAGGAATTCTGAAAGAGAAGGGATGCGTGGTCGTCACCGCGCCGCCTAAGGCTACGGTGGCGGACGCCTGCCGTGTCCTTCACGATAATCACATTGGGGCAATCGTCGTGGTCGACGAACGGAATACCATCAAAGGCATTTTCACGGAACGGGACGTCGTGTCTGTCATCGCAAGGAACGGCTCGCAGGCGTTGACCGCGGATCTCCAGCAGGTGATGTGGAAAAACGTCTACTGCTGCACCATGGAGACGAGCATCAACGGCTTGATGGAGACGATGAATCGCCACAAGGCGCGTCACCTGCCGGTGCAGGACAACGGTCGCCTTGCTGGCATCGTCTCGATCGGAGACGTTTTGCGTCATCACATCAGAGCGATCGAATACGAAGCGGAGTACATTCGCTCGTACATCGCAGGTTGATGAACGTAGCTGGGATAAAGCGTTGTTCTGATTGCCAAACCGCAAAGCGCGAGTCTAAGGTGGGAGTCGTTCATCAAAATCGGTGAGGGGCCAGCCTATGCTTAAACTCTATGATAGCCGCTTTTCAGGCAATTCATGGAAGATAAGGATTTTGCTGAACCAATTGCGGAAGCCGTTCGAACGACACACTCTCGATCTGGAATCGGGAGAAACCAAAACCGACGAGTTCTACAAGCTCAATCGCTTCAGTCGGATCCCCGTTCTTCAGCTAGATGATGGACGTACGATCGTCGAGTCCGCTGCAATTCTGTTGTACCTGGCGGAAGGAACGGCACTCTTGCCCCCAGATCCATATACACGATCCCAGATCGTCGGATGGATGTTCTTTGAGCAGGGAGACCTGCAGCGTTCGATACCATTGGCGCGCGTGTATCATATCCGCGGCATCGCCGACAAAATGTCCCAGCAGATCGAACGGCTTCATGCCGACGGGTATATCGGGCTCGAGAAGCTGGATCGCTGGCTCGCCAGGAATGATTGGCTGGTTGGTGACGAATACACAGTCGCCGATCTTGCCCTCTTCCCGTACGTCTCACTAGCGCACGAGGGGAAATTCGACATGGGTCGTTTTCCCCACATCCATTTGTGGCTCGATCAAGTGAGATCCCAACCCGGCTTCTTGGGGATTTTCGAAAAAAGTCAGTACCAAGTCGCTTAGCACCACGCGAGGTCTCGACGCGAGTACACGGCAGACCCACCTGTTTCGCACCCGAGCAGGACCAGGGCGAGCACGGCGAATACCTGCCTGTCGGTCACTTCACTCCCTTCTGGCCGGGTCGGTGGCTGAAGAAATTCGCCCCACGAGGTCGTTTCTTAGCGAGGCGGCTGCATTCGACCGGAAGATCGCGACTACGAATCGGCTCGGCCCCAACGAAAATTCGGGAGCGCATCGAGCCGGCGTTTGTCGACGTCAGCACCATGATTGCTGGGAGCCATGACGCGTGTCCCGTCTACAGAGCCTGTACGAAATGTCGATTTTTTCCATGGAGAGGTCGGGCAGAAACAAAGCCTCCAGCACTGCTATGAAGAACGATCGAGATCGTTCGATTCTTTCGGACCATGCGTACAAGCGGACAAACTTCTAAAAACGAGGAGACGGAATAGTCTTCTTTCAGCTCAGAAAAACGAAAGGGGAGCTGTCATGCATGCTAACGCGAAATGGGAAGAAAGTGCTGTCGTCAGGTCGGCGGTCGTCGACCAGGTCATGACTGAAAGAAGGGCCAAGAGAGGCTTTCTGAAGGACCCCGTTTCTCTCGACACCGTCTGCGACATCCTCAATGCGGCGCGTTACGCGCCCAGTTCAAGTAACACCCAGCCTTGGAAGTGCCATGTTCTCACTGGGGATGCCCGCGACCGCATCACCACCAAGGCGGTGGATATCTTCCGCGCTGGTCCCGACAAGCTCGCCCCTGAATACCCCTTCTTTCCGCAGCCGCTTCCTGACCCGTTCATCTCTCGCTTCAATCTTTTTCGCGGGCAGCTCGGCGATGCAGTCGGCGTCCTGAGAAGCGACAAGTACGGAAGGCTGAAGGATGTGGAACGGCAATTCCGCTTCTTCGAGGCGCCGGTCGGCATGATCTTTACGATGGATCGCAAGCTCGAGTGGGCTAGTTTCATTTGCTATGGCTGCTTTTTGCAGAATCTGATGCTTGCCGCGAGGGCTCGCGGGCTGGATACCTGCGCGCAGCAGATCTGGTCCCTACAGCACAACATGTTGCGCGAGGAACTGGGTTTCGCAGATAGCGATATGGTGGTCGCAGGCCTCTCCCTGGGCTACGCGGACAACAGCTTGGCCGAGAACAACATGACCAATCACAAGCTCGGCATCGAAGAGTTCGTTACCTTCGTGAGTTGAGCCCTGGGATCTTGACCGCTCTCGTATAGGACGTGGATAGTGAAAGCCATCACGCTCCCGTGATGGCTTTCATGCGCTTCCGCTCTCTCGGCTCTGGATGGTAGGTGTCGGTGCTCGAACTCAAAGACGTTTATTTCTTCGTTCAGGTCGTCGACCGGGGTGGTTTCACGTCGGCAGGCGAGAGCTTGAGAGTTCCGAAATCGACGCTGAGCCACAGAGTGCGCGAATTGGAACGCTCGCTGGGCGTACGTCTCATAAATCGGACGTCAAGACAGTTTGGCATGACTGACGTAGGTGCCGAATTTTATCAGTATGCACTGCAGATGTTGCATAGTGCAGACTTGGCGGAGGAGTTCGTCCGGCAACGGCTTAACGAACCCAGTGGGACGATCAGGATCACGACAGCCGTAGAGATTGCGCAGTTTGCGCTACGGGACCTTATTCCTATATTCCTGAACAAATATCCGAAGGTAAAAATTGTCGAGATCGCCACCGACCGACTTGTCGACATGGTGGCGGAGGGTTTTGACTTGGCGTTGCGCGGGCATGTTGCGTCACTCCAGAACTCAACGCTGGTTCAGCGCGGCATTGCGAGCGTGCCGTGGTACCTCTTCGCCAGTCCGCGGTACCTTAGGACCGCAGGCGAAATCACTGATCCGTCTTGCTTGAGCGAGCACTCGACACTGGCGATGGATCGCCACGGTGCAGAGACGTGGAAACTGAAGGGGCCGAGCGGTCAGGAGGCCGAGGTACCGATCGATCCGAGATTTCTCAGCAACAACATGATCGCGCTGAAAGAGGCGGCTTGTGCGAATCTGGGCGTGGCAGCGCTTCCGGGATACATGTGTCGTGAAGAGATTGCGGCGGGCAGGCTGCGCCAGATATTGCCCGGCTGGATGGCTGCCGACGCGCGCATGAGCGCCTTGATCCCTTACCGAAACGGGCTGCTCCCCGCAGTACGGTCGCTCGTAGACTTTCTGGCCGCAGAGATCCCCAAGGTGACCGCCTTCACTCCGAGAACCGAATAGGCCGGCTGCCGGTCACTCACCCGGGACATGTGTTCGGTTTCCGTCCCCGAGCACGTTTCCAAGCAAGCGTTTCGAGCGCAACGGCGCCGGCCCAAAGCTCTTTCAATGAAGCTCGCCCAGAGAGCCCGGTGCTCCAGCTTTGCCCGGTCACATGCCATGGCAGGCGTCACCGACCGGGACTGCTGTTCCGGATGTCCCCTGCTGGCCGCACGCAGGAGTTCGGACTTTTGTTCAATGTAGACGTGTCACTCGGAGACGCGATTCCACACGAAAGTCCGAATAGCCGAAGTGCATACATCGTCCAACCTTTTGGACGCAGAGTCGAAGAACACCCGCCTGTCCGAGTACCAGGATTGCTCTTACGCTCCCTGCCGACCGGATCAAAAGACCGGCGCCAATAACGAGGATGGAACGATGAATGAGAACGTTATGAACCACCAGGCGGTCGGCGATGGCCACACTCCTTACAGCAGATACGTTCAGACGGAGGTACTCCACACGCTCCAAGATCTCGTAAGCGATAGTCCGGCTGAGCCGGCGTTTCTGGCGAACGTCCAGATCAGCGAGATCTATTGGGCGTTGATCACCCGTGAGCTTCTCACGGCCCAGGCCGAACTGCGCAGAGACAACGTTCCGGCGACCAATCGCGTACTTCGCCGCATCGTTAGCCACATGGAGGCCTTCAATGCCAACTGGCGCTCGCTTTCCTGGTTGACCCCCGCCGAGTTGATGCCGATTCTCAAGGGCCTCAGCGCGAAACATGGGAAGGATACGGCTCTCCAGGGTTGGACGTTCCGCGAAATGGTCTTCCTGTTGGGGGTGAAGGACAGGCCCTCGCTCGAACACTTCGAGCCCCAGCCGCATCGCCACAAGCAACTCACCGAGCGTCTTAATTCGCCTAGCCTCTACGACGACATTCTCGCAGCATTGGCCCGTGACGGCAAACCGGTCCCTTCCCAATATCTGACACCGAACTACGCAGCGGCTTACGTTCCCAGCAAAGACATTGAGGAAATATGGGCTGACATCTATCGCAAGGACGATCCGGCGGACGCTTGGCGGACACTTGCCGAGTTGCTGGCGGACATCGCGGTCGAGTTCACCAACTGGAAATATCTGCATCTGATGGCTACTCGGCGCAGCTTCGGTTCGCGTCCGGCCTACCATGGCGTCGACGCGATCCAGTGGCTGCTTCCGACCATGGAAGAGATCCCGTTCCCGGAAGTTTGGACGGCGCGCGGGATGGTTGTCTGACTGGGCTGAGGCCGCCGACGGAGACTGGTCGATATCGCTATGACCGGCAGGACTCAGCCTCTTAGCCTGTCCGGTTGGAACTCGGAGAGCGTGAGAATGGACAGACGCAAATTGGAAGTAATGATCGAACTGGCTCAGAGAGGCATCGTGGAGAAATCACGGGTCGGAATCATTCGGAATCCGGACTGTGACCACAAAGGCAGGTTCGTCCTGTTTCATGCTGCGATGTCGTTCTGCTCACAGAAGGTGCGGGCGACTCTGACCCAACGAGGGACAGCTTACAAGTCGAACGAAATGCTCATCCTCGGTCACAGGTTGCCCGATGGCGTTTTAGTTCCCGCGGAGAACTACTCCCCTGATTATGTACGCCTGAGGCTGCAGGGGAGGGAAGCCATGAAGGTCCCGTTGGTCAAAGCCTATTCCGGCATTTCCTCGGTCACCGCCGCAGGATTGGACCCGTGCGCGGTCCCCACGCTTGTCGACCTGGATACGGGAGAAGTTATCGTCGACTCTTTGCGCATATGCTTCCACATAGACTCCGTTCTACCAGGATCGGATCGGCTTACTCCGGTCGATCCCGCCCAGCTACAAAATATGCAGAAGCAGCTCAACGCAGTCGACCTAACCCCGCATCCTGGTCTCCTCTACGGCTTCCATCCCGAAGATGACAGACGGCCCGAACCTATCAAACAGGCAATGTCATCTGTCTACGAAGAAAAGATCGAGGCATTGAACTCGTTGATCATCGCAAATGAAGAAGACTGGGAGCTCGCGGCTGCTTATCGGGCGAAGATCGCGAAGGAAGCCGGCGGGAGTCATCTCCGCCGCGATCGTCGCTTTCAGTTGATGCTTCGGGACACCACCCGCAACATCCTGCTCCGCTTAGACGCTGATCTACGTCAAAACCACTACGATTGGCTTTGCGCACCTGAATTGACGCTCGCGGACCTGTTCTGGGCGGTTAGCCTGGTCCGTTTGAAGTATTTGGGACTTGCGAAACTTTGGAGCGATCTGCCGACGGTTGATGCATATCTCGAGCGCCTCCTCGATCTGCCGTCGATTCAGTCCGAAGTGCTCGCTTCGACCATATCGTCTATGCCACGGTCAGAATATCTGGCCGCCTGAAGTCTCGATCTCTTGATCGTCGCGATCGCTGACCAAGGCGACCTGACCCGCAATCGCGATACGCTCTTCGTGCCCAGCATGGAAGCAGTGCGGCTCGATACCTCGACGATAGCGCGCAGCCGACCCGGTTGCACGCAACCGGCTGCGGCCTGCGCGGCGGCCAACGAACACCCCTCGAAGCGGCACCCGCCGCGGACGGTTAGCAGAATTTCTGAGCGAACATCCCTGCAACTTCGTCCGCTCGGAAATGTGAGCAGGCTGCTTTAAGCCGCCTGCTCTACTATTTCGTGCTCACCAAATGCTTCGTGGAGAGTGTGAAAGCGACTTGTTCTAAGATCGTTCACCTAATCAGCGATTCCCCGCCGCATTGCGGTTGTTCCGCCGCCTTGGGTCCGAAGACATTGGAGATTTCGTCCTTGCCGTGGTGTTCGAGGCAGGAAATTCAGTGGGCGGAAAGCCGTGGGCCGACTTTCCGCAGAATTGCCGTAGGGCGCCCTAAGCCATCAAGCCTAGTAATCCCAGAAGACCGGCACCCAACGGAAAGCGTCGCCGTCAACCGCCACCCGGCCTACAGACGGAAATGGTAGATGGGTGGCCACAAGTTGTTCGCCCGTTGCCGCCAACTCGGTCAAAAGGCGAACGCGAACGCGGGCAGCCTCCTCCGGGTCATGTTCAAAGCCGTTATACCAGTCGGGGTGGTCGAAGCCGACCGCAAATACGGCGTCACCCGCAAACGTCAGACGGTCGCCGTTCGATGCTACGCGAACGACGCTGTGGCCGGGCGTATGGCCGCCGGTGCGCTGTACCACGACCCCCGGGGCGACTTCATGTTCATCATCGAATAGATGAAGGTAATCGCGGTACTCTTTTGCGAACCTCTTGGCGGTCGCCCGAAGCGCGTCAGGGAACCCCGCTGGCATGGCGACCTGGGAGAAATCGGGTGATTCCCAGAATTTAACTTCGGAGGCCGCCACGTGGATTCGAAGATCGGGGCGCAGCCGTTCCTTCACCCCTTCGACGAGCAGCCCACCGATGTGATCCATGTGCATATGGGTAAGCACAACATCCGTCACGGAGGAAAGATCGATGCCGGCCGCCTCGAGCCGCCTGACCAACTGCCCGGCTCTCGGCAAGTTCAGGTCCGGGTCCAATCCCAGCCCGGCGTCGATGAGGATGGTCTGCTCGCCGCTGCGAACCAAGACCACATTCAGTGACCAGTCGAAGGCTTCTTGCGGCAGAAACATATCGTTCAGCCAGGCGGTCCGATCGGAGGGGGCTGCATTGTGCCCCAACATTTTGGTGGGAAGCGGTAATACCCCATCGCTGATGACGATCACGTCGATCTCGCCGATCCGGACAGCATAGCGCGACGGAACCATCTCTTCGGGTTTATCCTGTTTTGTGTTTTCCAAGCTCATCTTTGTGTCCTGTTTACCAGCTATAGGGGGGATTGATGCTATCTACGAGCCCGTGCACCTTGATTGCGTGCGCGATAGGCGTCGCATACGAGAATGCCCGGACGATAGATTGAGGTGCGCAGGTAGTCGACCCAAACAAAAGGATGTCTAGCCAAGGTTCTTGGGGCATGTGGAGCCGATTGGGCGTGGTCCGACTGATGGCAAGAGTGTCGCAGAAACTGGTCAGCGGGCACTTCCAAGATCGAAAGCGACGCGGGCCTTTGCGTACAGCGTGAACGTCGCGCTACCGCGGACCTCGTTTACATCTGAATTTAGTCTTCACGGAGATCGATTCAAAATTTCGAGTGCTTCAGCCAGACCGGCGGATCAAACTCTGGGAAGCCGAGCCTTTCCACTCTTCTCGGTGCAAAGCCCCTTCGATCGCTTGTTTTCCGAGCACGTCCTGTGCCTCGAGCGGCACCGGCGTCAAACCAGTGTACCGTCCTTCGTGTCTGCATTTACTCCGCAGGGGCGCTGCGCGTCATCCCTCAAGTCCTGGACGCCCCGCAATGCGCTGCATGCGACGATGTCGGTCGCAATGTGTATACTCGTTCTCAGATACGGCACTTTCGGTTGGATGGTAAATCCGGGCAGCACATAAATGATCCGCTACGGCGCATTCTCGTTCAGCTCAAGTGTAAACCCTCACAACAAGCTTGCCTCTTCGATTAGAAGACGGGCGCCGACGGCGCCCGTGCCCTTTTTCGAGCGGTATGGAGCTAACTAACTGGAGCGGTCAAGCAGCGGTGGCCGCCAACAGATTGACGCACTGATCTCCGCCTCGCGCTCCCGATACTCGAGGTCGATCAGCACTGCAGACCCAGAGCGGACGCGACGCCCGCCCCATATGCCGGATCCGCCTTCGTGCAGTGTGCGACGTGACGCTCTTTGATGTGAAGGGAAACGCCCGCCATTGCACGTGCCGTATTGTCGAACAGGGTCTGTTGCTGTTCAGTAGACATCATGCGGAACAGGTTGCCGGGCTGCTCATAGTGATCGTCGTCGACACGATGATCCCAATGCGCGCCGGCACCATCGAGCCGCAAGGGTGGCTCATGGAAATCAGGCTGTTCGTCCCATTCGCCTTTACCGTTTGGAACGTACGAAAGAGTGCCTCCGTGGTTGCCGTCGATCCGCATCGCACCGTCGCGATGGAAGCTATGGACTGGGCAGCGCGGAGTGTTGACCGGGATCTGATGATGGTTGACCCCCAATCGATAACGCGCGGCGTCGCCATAAGAGAATAGGCGAGCTTGAAGCATGCGATCCGGTGAGAAACCGATGCCTGGGACGATTGTCGAGGGCGCGAAGGATGATTGCTCAACTTCCGCAAACACGTTGTCCGGATTGCGGTTAAGCTCCATCACGCCGACCTCGATCAGGGGAAACTCGCCATGGGGCCAGACCTTGGTCAAATCGAAAGGATTGACCCTGTGGGAGAGTGCCTGCTCCTCTGTCATCACTTGGATCAACATTGTCCATCGCGGGTAGTCTTCGCGCTCGATACTTTCGTACAGATCGCGGTGGTGGCTCTCACGATCGCGGCCAATCAGGGACGAGGCATCCGAGTCCGTAAGGTTTCTGATCCCCTGCTGCGTCTTGAACGTGAACTTGACCCAATGGCGTTCATTGTCGGCGTTGATCATGCTGTAGGTGTGACTGCCGAAGCCATGCATATGGCGGAAAGTAGCTGGGATACCGCGTTCACTCATCACAATCGTGACCTGGTGCAGCGCCTCCGGTAGCAAAGTCCAAAAGTCCCAATTGCTCTCCGCACTTCGCAGGCCCGTCCGAGGGTCTCGCTTGACAGCATGGTTGAGATCGGGGAACCGCAGCGGATCGCGAAAGAAGAAGACCGGGGTATTGTTGCCGACGAGGTCCCAGTTTCCCTGCTCGGTATAGAACTTCAGTGCAAATCCACGGATGGTCGCGCTCTGCGTCTGCGGCTCCGCGCTCGCCAGCGACGCTGGAGAAGCGGACGAACATTGGGGTCTTCTTTCCGACTTCAGAAAAAAGACTTGCCTTGGTGAAGCGGGTAATATCGTGGGTGGTCGTAAAGGTGCCATAGGCCCCCGCCCCCTTAGCATGCATCCGCCGCTCCGGGATAACTTCGCGATCGAAATGCGCCAGCTTTTCAATCAACCAGATATCCTGCAACAGTGCAGGTCCGCGAGGCCCCGCCGTCTCGATGTTGAAATTGTCCGGCACCGGAGCTCCGGTAGCCGTGGTAAGCTTTCTCTTCTCATCCATGAGCATTCAATCCATGACAATCGATTTTAGGATCAGTGTTTCGCGCCCGGTCGCCGGCGCATGAAGCTAAGAACAAAACGAGGCGGGCACCCGGATGATTGTGCGCTTTCGCAACGAGTGGATACCTATTCGTTGGTTTGCCCCCATCATCGGGTGAGGGGGGCGAAAGCGGCTCCTGTGCCACCATCCTATAGGCTGCCCCGCTGCTGTCTGGCCCCGAAACCAGCTCTCCACCATTTGCTCCACAATGGGGACCAGCGGCGTTCGGACTTTGCAGTCGCCGTATTCAGATTCGCATCTGCAGCTGCCACGGTCGATGATTGACCATTGTTGTCCGTCCATTCGAAGAACTGGGAACCAGTTCGGTGGTCATGGACAAGCAAGGCCTGATCGACTTGGAGTGCGAATTCAGCGTGGACTGGATCGGTAAAGCCGATGAAAAGCATTCTCTGTCGCACGGGAGCGCCGCCGATCGATATTATGTCCGCATCCACAAGGCCGATGGTCGCGTCCCAATGCGCGTTCATGAGTGGACTGCGGTCGAATGTGAGGACGAGGTCGGAGTATGCGTAGATCTCCGGCAACCGGAAGAAGTTCTCTATCTCCTCCCGGCCGACAGTGCCGTCATCGGGGTTGAGCGCCTCGCTGTGAACCGGGCCAATGCGGTATTCACTTACCAAGGAACGCTGCTGAAGTCGATCCGTGCTCCGGTACGCATATCCGTTACGGCAGATCGCAACCTTTATGGTTGCGCGCTCGAACAGTGCAGGTTTGTCTCGAACCTGGTCAATGGTCGTCTTGAGATTTCTGACATAGTGGGTGTAGGGAGTTATCGTCATGGGACTTGCCCGATCAAGGTTGTGTGGCGAGCGAGCACCGTTGGCCGTATGTTTCGCAGGATGCTCGTCGGGATATGATAGCTTTTCCAGCTGCGTATATTAGCTATACGCACGTTTGGCTCGGAGATTCCCGCTCACGGCCACGGGCCGATTAGGGCGCTTATCTTCCTACGGTAGGATGCAACCAGTTCGGTTTGGCTCTATGTGGCCACAGTCGCTCAACATGGCTACCAGCCGAAGTTAACAGCCGAAGCGAGAGCATTTGCGGCGCCAAGCGCGCGGTGTTTCACCAGTTTGGTGGCGGAAGCTGCGCGAAAAATGGGACTGGTCGGATAGACCGCAAGCGAGGGCAATCAGTGCGAGAGGCTCGTCCGTTTCCATCAGCAGGCGTTTGGCGTGCTCGATCCGCATCTCCAGTACGTAAGCATGGGGGGAGGTGTCGAAAGTTTGGCGGAAGACCTTCGAAAAGTGACTGACGCTTAGACGACACAGGTTGGCGAGATCTTCGCAGCGAATAGTCGTGTCAATATTCTCTCTTACATGGTCAACCACCCGTTTGACTTGCCAACGGGCCATCCGGCTATCCGCCAATTTTCGGTGGCTTACGTCAGGGGCGCGAAGCATTGCGCGCGCACGATCAAGGCAGCTGCGGACTGCGTCGGGGTCGCCGATATGCTTATCCGCCTCGTCGAGCAGCTGTACGATGCCCAGCGCCAAGATATCGGGGAACTGATGGACTTGGGCTGGAGTGTTTGCTTCGTAGGAAGACAACAGTTGGCTCCCCTTTCTTTCAGTGTGAGGAGGCCCAAGGCTTCCATCGGGGAATAGCGGGGGGGGGAGGTGTAGGACTGGACAGAGATGCCGCGGGAGGGTCGCCAGTCGCTGGGGAGCGGCCATCCCAACGCTCCAAAGAGCTTTGGATCCCCCTTGTTGAGGCCGCCCTGGCGGGCGGCCTCAATCGACCTTGATCCAGACCTCGGCGAGGGGAACCGCCGAAGCGAGCTTGGGCCCGGTTGTTTGGAACAGTGTTGCGAGCCCAGATCTTACCGATAGCGACCGCGACGCCTGAGGACGAGATATACATAGGTGTAGGAGCCTAAATGGCGTTTCGGTTGCGTGTCAGCCGGTCTGTCCTCGTTGCGTGAGGCAGAACGTCATTCCTCGGCAGCGAACCCAAAAGGGATTTAGTTGTCGTTGGATGTTAGGCGACGAAGCTGGCTAGTGTGCCCAACACGCCTCTGTTCAAATCGGGCCGCATACGTCAGGGCGTCCAACGCATCAATTGCGGGACAGCGCCTTGCTTTGGAAAGGGCGGAAGCTTCGGTCAGGCCGAACATTGCGTCTAAGGAATATTTGCCTGGCCCCGTAGCGCAGAGAAGCAACAGACCTCCGATGAGACCAACGTCTTTGTAAAAATGGATGAAGTTAGTTGCAGCCTCTGTCCCCTCAAACCGCCAATATGGGTGGCCGATGAGCGCGGCCATCAAGCTGAAGAGGGCTAGTGTAAGGGCCACCGGTCGCGTAGCGACACCGAGGATCAACCCTACTGACAAGTATTCGATGCAAATCGCCACGATCGCTGCGACAGTGGGCACCGGCACGCCGACTTGCGTCATGTAAGCCACTGTTGCGGAGAAACTGAAGGCCTTGCTGCCGCCTGAAATCAAAAACAGAAATACGAACACAATGCGGGCAACTAAGATCAATTCGTTGGAGAATTTCGTGCTGACCTTGTCCATAACTGTCTCCGTCGTCGTATCGTTGTACGATTGAGGACCCGCGGCATGAATTGGTCTGCCACAGGTCTTTGAGTTTGGTTTCGGGTTATTCCCCGAAGCTCTAGGGGACGCAGGTTTTCACGCGCCCCTAATCCTGCCGAGCGGCGTCCTGAGCTCGTTGAAAGCTCTCCATAACTGCTTTGTAGTTTGGTGCTACGAGACCGTATATCTCAGCGATTTTCACAGCGTCGGGTCGCTTCCACGTGCGGTGAAGCTCTGAAACCACCGCATTCGTGCTTGTCGGCACCACACCTGCTTGGGCAAACCGCGCGAGGGTTGTTCGCGAGACCATTTCGCTGGGATCGCCAGAGGCGTCCATGACGGCGTAGACTTTGAAGCCGGCAGCATGCGCATCGAGTGCGGGAAACATCACGCATACGCTTGTCCAGACGCCAGCCATGATGAGCGTCTTCTTACCGGTTTGCCTGACGGTCTCCACGAACTGCTCATTGTCCCAGGCATTCACCTCGCCCTGACGAGGCACGTAGATCGCGCTCGGCGCGGCTTCTGCTAGTTCCGACATCAGGGGGCCATTGGGGCCATCGGGAACAGATGCGGTTGTAATAATCGGTATATCCAAGAGGGTAGCGATCCTTGCCAGGGCAACTACCTTAGCGCGAAGTTCATCGACGGAAATGTCCTTCACGGTCTGAAAGAGACCGGTTTGATGATCAAGCAGCAGCAACGCCGCGTCGGATTTATTCAAAAGAGCCGTACCGCCGCCGGTGGAAAGAATGTGTTCCATATTTTAAGTCCGTCTTTTTCCTAGTTTCACGCATAGGCGAGCAACTTGATCGCCGTTAGATTGCGTCGGGCCGTCCTCAAGGGGAATCTCGTTCGCGAACCGACGCTCACGTGGACATTATGTCCTCTCGGCGAAGGGCCGGCATCTAAACAGAAGTTCACGTATACTTTAGGTGGGGCAGTCTGAGCGCATGCAAGGTGCTATCAACAACCGTCTTCTTGGCAGCGGGTTAATACCAGGCATCCGCTTCCTGGATGCGAACACTATCCCGAGGTATAGGTTAGAGTTCGCCTCTCGTTGGCATAGATAGCCGTCGGATGTGGCGGGCAAGCAGTTGGAAACGCTTAGGCGTCCAAAACCGATGACAGGGCTAGAGCGCTGACAAGGCTTTCCTCATCCCGCAGGAGAAGGCAATGACGAAGGCGTTCAAATTACCGGGAAAAATAGAGCCCGAACTGTTGCATGCGGTGCGTATCATTGAGCGCATTGTCGGGAACGCTTGGGCCACCAATGCCAACGGCGACTTCCTATGCGTAAAAGGTGCATTGCTGTCGCGACTCGCAAGTGCTCTTGAGGGATTTGATCCGGAGGCCAAGAGCGGACCGCTAGGATGGAAGCAGATCATCCATCCGGACGATTATGATCGGTTCATCGCCGAGTGGTGCCAGTGCGTCGAGCACGGGCGGCATTTCGAAGGTGAATACCGCATGTTGAGGGCAAGCGGAGCCTATGGATGGAGTCGGAGTTCGGCGGAACCTATCCAGGACAACAGGGGGCGTACCCTGGGTTGGTATGGTGCGGTGATCGACTGCGACACGACGGCCGCAACGCTTTATTCGGGAGACTCCGTTGTCAGCACCGAGGAGGTTGGCAGGAACGAGCCGTCGAATGCGCTACGCAGCATACATCCAGACGATCTTTCGGCCGCCACCCACGCTGCCGCCCGCGCATTCTGGACCGGAGTTCCCCAAGTCACACGACATCGGCAGTTGCAGGGCGATGGTAGCTACAGATGGGCAGAGACCCGCTCGGAACCTGGCTATAGCGTTAGCGTCCCGATTGACGATCTGGTGATTGACAATAAGCCGCACGCAAGGTCAGCCGACGATCTCCTTCGCAGCTACGGAGCCGAACTGGTTCTTGGGTTGAAAGCGGTTGAGAGCATATTTGGCAACGGTTGGGCGTTCGACGCGAGCGGGAGATGGATATATTTGCATTCCTTCGCCCAAAGTTCCCTTGGCGTAACGCCCGAGATGCTCAACACTTCCGTGGACGAAGGATACTGCGCCTGGAAACGGTTACTCCATCCTGACGACTACGAACGTGTCGCCGCGACCTGGCAACTTTGCTTGAATAGCGGGGACGATTTCAACGTCGAGTTCCGGTTCCGTCGCGCGAGCGGAGCTTATGTCTGGGCCAGAACTGCTGCGCGGGCGGCGCGCGACAGCAATCACCAAATTACCGGATGGTTTGGTATCGCGCTCGATATCGACGTGTACAAAAAGACCGTGGAGGCATTGCGCGGGCGAGAGCGCGAGCTCTCACAGCTTATCGATATGGTGCCAGTCCAGATCAGGCGCCTGACGCCCGACGGACAGCCGACCTTCTTTAATAAGCGTCTCCTCGACTTCTTTGGGATGAGCGATATCCGCCAGCTCGATGAGGCCGGAGTCAGCCGATTGGAGGCGGCAATGCAGAAACTCATCCATCCCGCGGATGCCGGACATCTCCTCGACACTGTTCGTCATGCGATGGTGACGGGGTCACCATACTTCATGAAGTACCGTATCCGTCGCGCGGACGGTGATTTCCGCTGGGTTGATGGCCGTGGAGAACCGCTGATCGGAGAAGACGGGGACATCGCGCATTGGTACGTGATCTCCATCGACATTGACGACGAGATGCGGACCCAGGAAGCTCTTCGTGAAAGGGAGCGCGAGCTGTCGCAACTCGTTGACATGGTACCTAGTTTGCTTTGGCGCCTCGACCAACACGGCGTACCGACGTTCTTCAACAAACGTCTGGTCAGCTTCCTCGGTTTGGATGAACCTGGTGCGGGCGAACTGGATACGGCTCGGCTGACTGAGAGTCTAAATGCGGCGGTTCACCCCGAAGACGCTTCCAGTCTCGCGGCGGCGCTCCGCTACTCAGTCGCAAGCGGTGAGCGTTTCTCCAAGAGGTTCCGACTGCGCCGTGCCGATGGCGCTTATCGCTGGGTCGAAGGCACCGCAGAGCCGCTGCGCGATGATGACGGTCAGATACTGCAGTGGTATGGCCTGACCCACGACATCGACGACCAGCTACGAGTAGAGGAAGCGCTACGCGAACGTGAACGTTCTCTCCGGCAACTCGTCGAGACGCTGCCGGCGATGATCGACTGCGCCGCCCCGGACGGTGAACCAGTATACCGAAGCGAACAGCTTCGCGAGTTTTTGGGTTACAACCCGGAAGAGTTGGGTGGGGCTGGCAAGTCTCGTCTCGATGCGACGCTCGAAGCCGGGGTTCATCCCGATGATCTCGTGGATGTTAGAGAGAGATATGCTAACTCTCTGAAAACGGGCGAGCCCTTCGCGCGCAAGCACCGTCTCCGTCGCGCTGACGGTGAATACCGATGGGTCGAAACCCGTGCCACCGCAATGCGAAATTCGGACGGTCAGATCGTTCAATGGAACATGATATGCCTCGACATCGACGGAGAGGTACGGATGCAAGAGGAACTGCGGCTATCGCAAGAAAAACTGGCCCGTGCAACCCAGGCAGCAAGCTTAGCAGAGCTCTCCGCGTCGATCGCTCACGAGGTAAACCAACCTCTTGCTGCGATAGTCGCAAACTCGAACGCCTGTCACAGATGGCTGTCCGTCGTCCCGCCGAACCTTGAACGAGCGAAGATCACTGCGGAACGGATTATTCGCGACGCAAACTCAGCGGCTGAAGTCGTCAGCCGAATCCGCGCCCTTTTCAAGCAGCCCGTCGAGGTGAGAACCGACACCGATTTTTCGGCTCTCATCGCCGAAGCGCGGAATCTCATCGCAGAAGAGGCGCTTCGCCGCCGGGTTCGTATCGACGTCCACATCGATCGCGAGCTTCCAAACGTCGAAGTTGACCCGATTCACATACAGCAGGTCCTCGTCAACCTCATCCGAAACGGTATGGATGCTATGGAAACAGTCGCCGGTGAGCGTGTCGTCGCAGTGAGGGCTAGCCGGGTGAGCGATACCGTTCGGACTGAAATCAGTGACCGAGGGACTGGAGTAAAATACCCAGACAGGATCTTCGAATCTTTTTTCACGACGAAGACAAACGGGATGGGAATGGGCCTTGCTATCTGCCGTTCCATTATCGATGCCCACGGTGGACGACTATGGGCGCAGAATAACGAGCCTACAGGCGCGACATTCGTCTTCACTCTTCCTCTCAAAACGGAATCGGCGGGATGATAAGCGAGCAGCCGATAGTCTACGTCGTCGACGACGATACGCGAATTCGAGAAGCGCTTTGCGAGCTCCTTGCCGCTCACGGTATGCGGGCGATGGCGTTTGCGTCTCTGCGAGAGTATATCAATTCCGACAAGCCTGACGCCCCGGCTTGCATGGTACTCGACATTGAATTGTCGGACGCAAAAGCGCTGGGGCTACAGTGTGAAACGATGGATGGACTTCATCCCCCCATCGTCTTTCTGTCCGGCCGTGCAAATGTCAGTTTGTCATCGCGGGCAACGCCGTACGGTGCGGTCCATTTCCTTACGAAGCCTTTCAATGACCGCGACTTGATGAACGCTATACGCGCTGGCATCTCAGAACACCGAAAAAAGCGGGTGGGATGTCCGGAGGTGGAGGCGTTGAAGCGACGCTATCTGCGGCTCACGCAGCGTGAGCGCGAGGTGTTTGACATCCTAATTAGTGGCCTTTCGAGCAAGCAGGGGGCCCAGCTGCTGGGAAATAGCGAGGTCACGTTCGCTAACCACATGCGAAAAGTAATGCAAAAAATGGAAGCGTCATCAATCGCCAACCTGATACAAACCGCAGAGCGTCTCGAGATTCCTTATGCTCACTCCCGCAGACCGGGACTGCACGCCAGTGGACCTCTCCAAAAGGGGGTTGTGGCTGTTGTTGACAATGATCAACGGTTGCTTGAATCGCTGCAGGACCTCCTCGAGTCAGAAGGATACGCGGTACGTACATTTCCATCAGCAGAGCGTCTTCTTGCAAATGGCGTATTCGCGCTGGACCTTTTGATAACGGACATCAGCATGCCGCAGATGGATGGCGTCACTCTCCGCGACGTCGTGTACAAGCTGCGTCCAGAGCTTCCGGTATTTCTCATGAGCGGCCGCCATGAATACAGTGCGCAAGGTATACCTAACTGTTTCCGCAAACCTTTTGACGCCAAGGCGTTGTTGGCCGCGATCGACCGGGCGCTCAACGTCGGAGTAGTGGAGGTTCGCTATGAAGAATGAGCAGCCAACGCAGACCCCACCTTCGACGAACACCCGAAGCCCGGACCCGATCGTCGTCATCGTCGACGATGAAGCTTCCGTGCGAGACGCGCTCGCCGAGTTAATTGAACTTGCTGGTCTTCGATGCGCTACTTTCGAATCAACCAAGCAATTGCTCGATTCCGAGACTTTGCACAGTCCCGGTTGTTTGATTTTAGACGTTCGAATGCCGGGCTCCAGTGGCCTGGATCTGCAGCAGTATCTCGCGCAGACTGGAAACACTAAGCCCATTATTTTCTTGACGGGACACGGCGACATCCCGATGAGCGTTCAGGCGATGAAAGCTGGGGCTGTCGACTTTCTGACGAAGCCTGTGCGAGATCAGACGCTCTTAGATGCCGTTACAAAGGCTCTCTCCCTGGATGCAATGAGGCGGGAAGATGCGGCCGTAATCAAAGGAATTGTTCAGAGGCATGAGACGCTCACCCCTCGGGAACGTGAAGTTCTCCAAGGTGTGACCGATGGGAAGCTCAACAAACAGATAGCGTTTGAGCTCGGCATTCGGGAGGTCACCGTAAAGCTTCACCGCGGCAATGTGATGAAGAAAATGGAGGTCGGATCCGTCAGTGAACTCGTGAGAATTTGCGACAGACTTCCAACCGCCGCTCGCCAGGAATCCAAATGAACGTGGCTTGCGCCAGCCCCCCTCGCGGCGACAGCATCTGTAATCCTGGGGAAGCGATCGGTCCGCAATTATGGGGAGGCCGTTCGCGTCCTGCTTAAATGCGGGGGGGGGGAAGGTGCTCACGGCTGGCACGTGCAAGGCATTCTTCTTTTTTAAAGACGTTTCCGGCGACGTTATGTTCTACTGCCGCCGCCTCTGCTTTGCTGGATCCACAGAGCCGGGCACGGCGCTGGAGAGGCATGGAACCCGGGCCTACCGTGGGCATTGCGACCCCGTCTGGTCACCGGCGGAAACCCACAGGTTTAACTCTCGTTATCTTGGCGCGGCCGGGTCAGGATTTCTCTCCGCTAGCAATGACCTGCGTAAGACTTCCGTTAGCCGGGTGGAGAGGGATCAAACAGGCTTGGAGCGCGTGATAAATGTCGCCCTTGCCCGCAAATAGAGTCTGACTTGGCCGTAGGTCCTCAGTTAACTCCTCGTGCCAGCCTCCGCGCTGGCGATCGATGAAATTCACGTCGATTACGTCCCAGATTCGACGGTACCAGGCCTCATGATAGTCGCTGCCTAAATGAGAGCAGAGAAACGCCGCGGCGCCCGCCGCTTCGCACATTGGCCACCACAGTTTGTTGCGCCTGGTGGGTTTGTTATCCCAGTCGAGGGTATAGTAAAGTGCACCGTTCACTTCGTCCCAACCTAGATCGACCGTCTGCGAGAAAAGTCGTCGAGCTGCCTCTGGCATCCATCCGTGGGTTCGGCCGCCAAGCACATACAGCTGGAGAAGCAAACGTGACCATTCTGCCCAGTGTCCCGGTGTGATCCCCGAGGGACGAAACATCTCATGTCCGCTGTAGCTTTTGTCGACGCCCCATCGGTGGTCGAAATGTTCTGCTACCCGAAACTCGTGCTCGCCGGCCCGGCGACGGACGATCAGATCCGCGATCCTCTCCGCTTTGTGTAGGTAAGAGTTATCACGCGTGGCCTCGTAAGCCGCCATAAGCGCTTCCGTCATGTGCATGTTGGAGTTCTGGCCATGATAGCCGGGCTTTGGCGTCCAGTCCGTCTCGAACTCCTCCGCGATCGCGCCCCACTTTTCCTCCCAAAAACGGGCCTCGATCACTTCCGAGACGTCAGCTATCAGGCGGTCGGCATCGGGATGACCTGCGACCTTGGCGCTGGAAGCCGCTAGAAGGACAAAGGCGTGTCCATAACCTTGTTTGCTCGCGTCGCGTACGCCTTCATCGTCGAGAGCCCAATAATAGCCTCCGTGGTTGCCGTCGCGGTGTCGCTCCCATAGATAGCGCATACCGTGGTCCACCAGCTCGTCGGCTTGCTCCCTTCCAAGAAGGCTACCGATCGAGAAGCAGTGTACCATGCGGGCTGTGGAATGAAGGCCCCGCGTGGTGTTCGCCCGGAGTGGATGCCCATCCAAGTCAAGCTCGTAGAACCCGCCCTTCGCATTGATTGCATGGGCCTGGAAGAAAGCAAAAAGCTCTTCTGCCTGCTGCTGCAGCCATGCACGGTGACCCGAACTCAACCGCCAAGGTGTGACAGATTGTTGTTTCATTGTTCAATTCCTTTCAGCTGAACGGAGCGGCGCCCTCAGCGATACGAAGCTTAGGCTGAACTCCGTGGGATGCTCGCGCGAATTCCCGGCTCACAAATTATTTACAGTCTTCGTCTGACCTGTGTTCGATGGGATCGCTCCGCCGGCTGACTAGCGGTGTCACCGGAATTTCACCCGAAGCATGACGCTCACCACAAAAGGATCGCTCGGAAGTCGTTGATGTTGGTTCCGGTGGGACCGGGTTCGAACAGATCTCCCGTCGCATTGAAAGCCGTCCATGAATCGTTGTCGTCAAGGAGCTTTGTGGCGTCCAACCCGGCGGCGTTCAATCGTGATATAGTATCGCCACCCGCAAATGCGCCAGCATTGGTTTCGCTACCGTCAACGCCATCAGTGTCGGCTGCCAGCGCGAATACATTAGGGAAACCGTCGATATCGCGCGCGAGTGCAAGCAAGAACTCGCTGTTGCGACCACCCTTACCGTTTCCTTTCAGCGTCACGGTCGTTTCCCCGCCGGACAGAACGACCACGGGCCTCGGGAGTGGGCGCTTCGTCTCGGCTATGGCCCTCGCGATCGCGGCATGCAAGCTGCCCACCTCGCGTGCTTCTCCTTCCATGTTATCAGACAAAATCACAGCTTCGACACCCGCAGCATGGGCAGCCTGAGCGGCCGCCTTGAGGGAGACGGACGCGGAAGCAATCACGCGGTGCGTGTTCCGGGAAAATCGAGGGTCGGAGGGATGCGGCGCTCTTTCCGAACTGCTGCGGAAATGCTGGATGATAGATTCTGGCAGAGCGATTTGATATTGCCGGACCGCATCGAGCGCTTCAATCCGCCCGGCCGTGTCCGGGATCGTCGGGCCGGATGCCACCAAGGCGGGATTATCTCCCGGCACATCAGAAACAACCAATGTCGCGACCCGCGCGGGCCAAGCTGCACGGGCGAGGCGCCCGCCCTTTATCCGAGAGAGCTGTTTTCGGATGGTGTTCATCGCTGAAATCGGCGCTCCGGAGGCGAGCAAAACCTCGTTTAAGGCGATCTCATCGGCAAGTTCGAGGCCTGCAGGCG
Organism: Ensifer sp. ENS10; assembly: GCF_014852025.1. Lineage (NCBI taxonomy): Bacteria > Pseudomonadati > Pseudomonadota > Alphaproteobacteria > Hyphomicrobiales > Rhizobiaceae > Ensifer > Ensifer sp. ENS10. The sequence continues at coordinate 417,717 of NZ_JACVAS010000003.1, read as the reverse complement.
GAGCAGGCAGTAGGGCAGACCCCCCGCCTGTGAACAAGGCGATCACCAAATCATCGGGGCTCAGCTTCCCGACAGCGCTCAGCAATCTGTTAGACGCCAAAAGCCCCGGGCGGTCAGGCACTGGATGTCCCGCTTCCAGCACCTCGATCCGCTCGCAAGAAACGCCGAATCCATAGCGGGTGACAACTATCCCTTCGAGCGGACCGTCCCAGGCCCGTTCGAGCGCTTGCGCAAGCTGCGCTGCACCCTTTCCTGCACCGACCACGATTGTCCGTCCGCTTGGCCTTTCCGGCAAATGAGCGCGGATCGCGGCACTCGGTTCGGCCGCGGTTACCGCTGCCTCGAACAAGGAAGTCAGAAAGCGCCGCGGTTGAACATCGAATGCCGACATTACGCGCCCCTGCTAAGAAGTTCCATGTAGGCGGCGGCAGTCCAGGAAAATTCGCTTCCGCCGCAACCTTCGCCGGTCAAGGGGTCAAAATACTCGGCAAAGCCGTTGCTCTCGATAGCATTGATCGTCGACTTGCGAAGCCCTTCCGCCATTTCGCGTCGACCATTCCGCTCAAGTCCGTCTATCAATAGCCAGTTGATTACAGCCCAGACCGGACCTCGCCAATAGCGCTTGGCTTCAAAGCCGGGAAAGTCGGTGGGGGCGGATGGAAAGGCGACCGCAAGGCCCTCAGACCAGCGCTGCATCTCGTTGCAGGACGCATCCAACACACCCCTTTCGAGATCCAGCGCCAATAGTGGCATAAAGCCGGCTTGCGTTGGAGCTTGGACATCCTCACCCGAAACAAGGTCGCGAGAGACAAAGCGCCGCAAATCCGGTCGCCATTGCGCCAGGAGAGCCGCGCGAGAACGTGCGTTCATCGAACCGACTTCGTCAGCCTCGCGCTCTCTTCCGAATAGCCTTGCCAGTGCTTCTATCGCCTCACCGGACCGGAGAAGAATTGCGGTCGTTTGCACATCCGCGATCTTGAATGGAGCGGCTTCCCACTGTTTTTCCGGGTCCCAGGCGCATGCGGCGTAAGCGTCCACCAGATGGATAAACCGCCTGTAGTCTTCTTCGCGCGGACGCATGCCAGCGTCGACGTGTCCGAGGTCCTTGCGGACCACCGCAGTATCCGTCGTGGTCGGGACTCTGGCTAATGCTACGTCCCACGCGGGAGAGTTGTCGCTTCCGCTTTCCCATGGATGCAGCAGAGCAACCAGCCCAGTGTTGTCGGGGTCGCGCGCAGCATACCACCAGCGGTGCCAGCGGAGCGCCGCTTCGTAAAGCGGCAGTGTCCGGTCCGATGCGTAGTTCACTTCCTCGGACGTCGCGACGTCGTGGAGCCGCTTCAACGCCATCCCGAAGATCGGTGGCTGAGTGATGCCCGATGTGGGGATCGTATGGTTTGTCCGCCATACATCTGGCCCGGGAAAATAGGTGTCGCTTGGCTCATGAAAGATGATGTGAGGGATCATCCCGTCCGCCCATTGTCCTTCGGCGAGCCGCTCTAATTCGTGATAGGCCCTGGATAGGTCGTAGTGGGCAAAACCCATCGAAACAAATGCTGAGTCCCAATTCCACTGAAAAGGATAGAGCCGGTCCGTCGGAACGGTGTAGCCGCCGCGATCGTTTGCCTGCAAGATGCGCCGCGCTTTGTTAATGAGGTCGGTCATAGTCGGTCCTGTCGATAATCTTGAGTTCAGGCGGCTCGGCGGGGCAGCGCCCGTCCGGTCTCCGCAGAGAGCCAATTCAGTCTTTCGAGGTCGGGTTTGAGCCAGATCCGGTCGCCGGATTTCACCGTCTCATTGGACGGGAGAATGAAACGGACCGATTGGCCTTCGGCGGTGCCAGTCAAGAGCAGATGCGAACCCATAGGCTCGGCGACCCGAACATCGATACATAGACCTCCATCGGTCGAGGTGAGCGTGACGTCTTCTCCGCGAATGCCGAGCACAATTTTGCCGCCGGTCACATGAGGGACCGCCTGTTTCAGTGCGCCAAGCGCCACCGAACCGTCTCGCACCGGTAGTTCGATGAAGTTCATTGGCGGGTTACCCATGAAACCACCGACGAAGCGTGTAGCCGGTCGGCTGTAGATTTCCACCGGTGAGCCTGCCTGTTCGATGCGGCCGTTGTACATCAAGGCGATCCGGTCGGAGAGACCCATCGCTTCAGTCTGATCGTGGGTAACGTAGACAGTCGTCGTGCCCGAAGCTTGCAGCACAGCTTTGAGTTCTGTGCGCATCTCGAGCCGCAGAAGAGCATCGAGGTTCGACAGTGGTTCGTCCATGAGAAGAACCTGCGGCTCAACCGCGAGCGCACGGGCGACGGCGACGCGTTGACGCTGGCCGCCTGAGAGCTTGTTCGGGTAACGGTCGAGGTATGGCTCGATATGCAGAAGCGCCGCGGCTTTCTCGACCTGTTTCTTTACCCGGCTCGCGTCGGCTTTCTGCATTCTCAGGCCGAAGGCTACGTTCTCGTAAACGGTCATGTGAGGAAACACTGCGTAGTTTTGGAAAACCATCGCCAGGCCGCGGTCCTTTGGCGGAAGCCCAATTACGGACTTTCCTCCGATGCGGACGTCACCCGAAGTGGCTGTCTCAAGCCCGGCGATGATGCGCAAAAGTGTCGTTTTGCCACAGCCGGAGGGCCCGAGGAGCGATACGAACTCACCATCTCGTATGGTGAGTGACACCTCTTTGAGGGCGTCGACGGCGCCGAAGCTTTTCTTGATGCGGTCGATGACGATGGTCGCCATTGAAATCTCCGTTATTTGCTCGAAATGCCCCATATCGCGAACAGGTAGCGCCGGACCGCGAATATGAAGACGACGGATGGGAGGATGAGCATAAGCCCCCCGGCGAAGCGGTAGTGCAGGGGGCTCTCCGAAAGAACGGTGAGCAAGTACGCCGTCAGCGTGCGGTTGTTGACCGTTAGTACTGAGGCGGCGAAAACCTCGTTCCAGGAGATCACGAACGCGAAGACGGCGGTTGCGACAACTCCAGGCAGTGCGAGCGGTGCCACAATCCGGAAGAAGGCCTCGACCCGGGAGCAACCGAATACCCAAGCGGCCTCCTCGAGTTCGCGCGGCACGCCCAGGAATACTCCCTGCGTTACCAGCGCCGCGAAAGGCAACGCCAGAACCGTGTGGACGAGGCCCACACCGAGAACGGTATCGTAGAGACCCACCCGAATGAACGAAACGGTGAGCGGCAAAGCAAGGATCGCCAGCGGAAAGGCGCGCGTAAGCAAGACAAGCAGACGGTAGGTGTCCTTGCCGTAGAAGGTATAGCGCGCGAGCGCGTACCCGGCTGGTGCGCCGAGGCACAGCGATAAAATCACCGTAATCAGAGCCGCGCCGAGTGAATTCAAAAAAGCTGCTGCGACCCCTTCCGTCTTAAGAAAGAGGATGAAGGGTTCGACGGAAACGTCAGTCGGCAGGAGTGACTTGGGCCATCTATAGACACCGCTCCGGCCACCGAAGGCGCCAAGGGCGACCAGATAAATCGGGACGATCACCCATGCGCACAGGACCGAGATGCCGCTCCACAGCAGGATTTTGCGGGCCGAGGCGAAATTGGCAGGCTGGGCAGTACTCATGGCAACCGCTCCGGATCGACTTTGATGATTTTGAGGTAGGCGAGGGTAGCGGTCAGCGAGATCACCATGATCAAAACAGCGAAGGCAGCCGCGACGCCATAGTTCTGGTTTTGGTTCTGCCACGTGTACGCCTCGCCGACGAGGACGCGGAGGTTGTTTCCACCAAGGGAGTAGACCACGGCGAAAACTTCAAAGGCCAGCACGGTGCGCAGTATCAATGCGGACTGCAGCGCTGGCTTAATGAGCGGCAGCGTAATGCGGAAGAAGCGGGTCCACCGCCCGGCGCCAAAGATTTCCGCGGCTTCACGAAACTCTTTTGGTACTTGGTTGAGACCGGCCACGATTATGATCATTACGATCGCGGTGCCTCGCCAGATTTCCGCTACGGCGATGGCGAAGAAGAGCGTGAGCGGGGTCTGGTAGGAAAGCCAATTCGCCTGCTTGTTGATTGCCCCAAGCGAGAACAGGACGCTGTTCAGGTAGCCGCTGTTTTGCAGGATCGAAAGCCATACAAGCCCTGCGGCCAAGTCCGAGATGCCAAGGGGAATCGTCCAAATCCAAAGAATTGTCTCCCGGCCTGAATTGACTTTGCCGACCATCGAACCCATCGCGAGCGCCAAGGCTACCTGCACGGGAACCACCGCGAGGGAAAGAAGGAATGTGTTGCGGAGCGAGGCGGAGAAGTTGAGGTCTCCAGCCATGGTACTGAAGTTGGACAGTGACGGAACACCATCTGCGGACATTGCAAGCCACAACGTCTGGGCAAGCGGCACGAGGAAAAGCGCGGCCAGGAAGATGACGGACGGCGCCACCAATAGGTAGGGTACCCACGGGCGATTGTTCGACATGGAAAAGGGCTCTCAACTATCTTGATGATTGCCCCCGGCGGCGTGCCGGGGGCGGAGGTGACGGAAAGCCTATTCGACTGGGCAGGCGCCCGCGCTCGCCTTGTCGGGTGCCCAGCACGGCGCGCCGGTATCTTTCATGAGTTTCGAAAGAGAGGTTGCGCTCTCGTTGAGGACGGCCTCGATAGGTTCGTCGCGCAAAACGATTCTTTGGAACGTATCCATGTAGACTTTGTTGAACTCGCCGCCCCTGTCGCCGAGTCCGACCGGGAGGAGCGAAATCAACGCGTCTTTTGCCGTCTGTGTGGTCTCCACCACTTGAGCAAGCAGCTTGATGCCCGGATCGGTGTCTTCCGGCAAGGCCGCCTGCACTACCGGGAAGAAACCGACGTTCTGGGCAGTCAGGATTTGCGTCTCCGGTTTAGCCAGATGTTCAATGACAGCTATGGCGCCGGCTTGATCGGGAGCCCCTTTAGGCACGGCAAGTCCTGCCACCACTGGCATGTAGCCGCGACCCTTCGGCCCAGCCGGGGCCGGGAAGATGACGTATTGGTCGGGCTGGAGTGAAACTGCTTCCTTCAAGCGAGCGATGTGATCCCACGCAACCCAAACCTCGTCGGCGAGCAGGGGCTCTTGCATGAAGTTGTAATTTGTGGAGTTCGGGTTCACGACGGACCAGAGCTCCTTGAAGCGTTCCCAGCCTTTCGCTGCATCGGGCGACTTGAAAGGGCGCACAACGCCGGCCGTGAACGATGGATAGAAGTAGCCCTGGAAGAAGCGCGGCATCAGTCCTTTGGGTCCGGCGGGAAACCCGATCCGCGCCTGTCCGGTCTCCTTTTGCATCTTCTTGCCCCACTCGATCAGCTGATCGTAAGTGAGCGCGTTGATTTCGGCACCTTCCGGGAGATAGGCAAGCGCTTCCTTGTTCGCGGCCATCGCGTATGTTGCCTGCATCCAAGGAATGTACTGCTGGTGGGCTGTTCCGAGCTTGCCAAGATCGAGGATAGTTTTGGACATGCCGGCGGACGACAGCCTGGCCGCCAACTCGTCAAGTTCGACCAAACCATCCTTGGCGGCAATCGGTGAAAGCTCGCCATGTAGTGCGCCGACCAGGCTAATGGTATGCGTACCCGCCTGCCGTTCGGCTTCGAGCCTAACTGCAAACTGCGGTGGTTCTTCGACGACATAATCGACCGAGGCCTGCGCTCCGTCTAGGATGCGTTCGCGAACTATGGTCGCTTCCTCGATCGGCCTCAGCTGCGTCGACAAAAATATTGTGTCGGCACTGGCTGACGTGGCAACTAGGAGACCGGTCGCAGCAAGCAATCCCGACAAAATTGATGACTTCATAGTTCAAAACCTTTTCATACGTTCAGGAGTGTTGGCAGTCGGTCGGCGACCTGCGTTGCTAAGCCCTGCGATGGCTCGACCTTTGGACGAAAGCCACTGGATATACTTCCTGCAGGTTCTCAGGCGGCTCTCCGCCAATGGCGCGAAGCAACAATGAGGCGAGCCGTTCACCGAAGTCGGCCCCTGTCATCTGCATGGTGGATAGCGGCGGTACGCTATAGGCTCCCATAGGCAGGTTGTCGTGGCCGATGACGCTGACGCGCCCTTCGCCTCCAACCTCGCGCAGTGCTCGCAACGCACCTATTGCCATTTCGTCGGTTGCACAAAGAATCGCCGTGGGCTTTAAATGGCCAGACATCAGAGCTTGCGCGGCCACGTACCCGCCGTGTTCCGTTGGGTCACCCACCTCGATCAATTCAGTGCTGAGTCCCTGTGCGAGGAGGCCCGCTTCCCAACCCATTCGCCGAAGATGCGCGAAGGTGTAGTTTTGCGGAGCAGCCACGTGGCCGATGCGTACGTGGCCGTCTCCTGTAAATCTGAGTACGGCGTCGCGAAATGCCGTGAACCCGTCGCCGTCGATAAATGCATGGGGAATTTCGGATTCCGTGCGCCCATGGCTTACAAAAGGTATCCCCCGAGATTGAAGGAAAGAAACCCGTTCATCCTGTCGCTTTGTGCGCACCAGCACCATTGCGTCGACGCGTTCTCCGTCTACGAAGCGGCGGCACATCTCAATTTCGCTCTGTCCGCGCGGCACCGGAGCTATTACGAGATTGATATTGGCCTTCGCCAGATGCTCGGCGCAGTCGGAAAGCATATCGATGAAATGCGCTGGACCGATTTGGCCAGGGGCACTCGGGACAGGCACGGCGACGAGTTCGGCACGTTGCCTACGCAAACGTCGGGCCGCCGCGTTTGGTCGGTAGCCGGTCTTCTCCGCAGCGCGCCTGACGCGCTCTTTGGTTGCTTCCGAGACGTCCGAATAGCCGTCCAGCGCGCGCGACACCGTCGTTATAGAGAGGCCGAGAGACTTAGCCAGTTGTTTCAGGTTTGACATCTAGGATTCCAAAACGTTTTGGGGATTTCTCCCAAAACGTTTTGGTGATCAATCTATACCAAGGACTAGGGGGGCTGATCCGCGCTGCGATCAGGTGGCTCAGGCATTGCACGGATCATTTGGACCTACGCTGATGATGAGGCTCTGTCTGGCCAACAGAGCCAAGCCAAGCCGCGCTGCACACGATCGAATATCCAAAACCTGTGTATAGCTTCCCTTGTTGCGGAGGGATTTGCATAGTCCATCGTGCACTCTCCGGAAAACAGTCGAGCGTTTTCGGAGGAAGGCATGCGGCGGTTTAGCTCTCTCCCGCTGCGCGCGGACTTCGTCCGGCAGAAGGCCGTCCCATCCGCCCTTGGGGACGGCCTTCCATCCCTTTTCGTCGGACTAACTGTGCCGAGTATCCGTTTAGGTATCGCGGATTTTCGGCTCAGATAGCAGACGATCACGATCGGTTTTCGCCAACCGTGATCGCTGTGGGAACGCTTCGTTTATGCGGCCAGGAGTTCGTCTGAGGGCCCGAAGAATTCATAGTGGACGCGGTCGCTCGAAACACCCTCCTTGGCCAATGCCGGAACTAGGGAGCGAAGGAACGGTTTGGGGCCGCAAAGATAAAATTCGGCTTGGCCGATGGGCGTATTCTTGCGGAGCCATTCTCCGGTGATGTACCCGTCGAAGTCGTGAGACAGGCCTACGGCGTCCTTGCTTCCCGGCGCGCTGTAGAAGCTGCTGATCTTCGTTTTGCCATGCGTGCTGGCGAGCTTGCGAACATGCCGATCCATCGCATGGGTCGAGCTGTTCAACGCTCCATGAACGAAGTGCGCTTCGAGGTTCGGATGTTCCTCGGCGATCGTCTCCAACATGCTGACCATCGGGGTCAGGCCAACGCCTCCTGAGAGCAATACGACAGGAGCAGCAGGGGCTGCGGGTAGATAGAAATCGCCGGCCGGGGGCGTCACTTTGAGGACCGTTCCAATTACAGCAGTGTCGTGTAGGTAACGCGACCCGCCCTGACCCTGCGCTTCTCGCTTTACGGAGATTCGGTAGAATTCGTCGTTTGGTCCGCTGGAGATCGAGTAATTGCGTTTGATCTCGATATCTTTCTCGATGGGGAGGCGGAAAGTGAGATACTGGCCGGGTTTGTGACGCAGTACGAGGCCGCCGTCCTTTGGTTTCAAAATGAATGATGTGACGACTTCACTTTCCTGGATTTTGTCGGCGATCGTGAAATCCCTCCATCCGTTCCAGCCGCCAGATCGCCTTTCAAGATCGTCCCTCAATTCCGCTTCGCGTCCCTTCAGGATATCGGCCAAGAACCAGTAGGCCTCATCCCAAGCTTTCAAAAGTTCAGGCGTTGCGGCACTTCCGAGTACATTCTCAATTGCAGCGAGGAGCGCGCGACCGACGTAAGGGTAGTGCTCCGGGACGATATGAAAGCCGATGTGTTTGTGGGCAATGCGTTCCACCGAGGGGCCCATTACCCCGAGATTTTCGATGTTCCGGGCGTACGCCAGAATGGCCGCCGCGAGTGCGTTGACTTGGGAACCGCCATCGCCTTGGTTCGCATGGTTGAAGAGGTCACGAATATGGTCGTCGCGAAAGAGGACGTCATACATGCTCAGGGTAATCGCTGTGCCGTGCGCTGTGATGGCGGGTACACTCGCCTTGACGAGTTGGATGGTTTCCGGTGAAAGCGATTTAGGCATTTTCTTTCCTTTCGATTACGATGCTGCCGTCTAGGATGGGTTTGTGATCGTAGAAGTGCAGCTGGCATTTCACCGGGCTTATAATTTCCAGGTGATGGGGTACCTCCGGCGGCACGATGACGCTGGAGTGAATCTCGACGCTTGAGCGCGGGCGAGTATGTTGGTGGTATCTCAAGCTCCCTGCGAGCACCGTAAGCTTTACCCAAGTGCCCGGGCTGAGTTCGTACGACCGAAGCAGGGGCTCAGGTATGGAGCTCTCGTCAAAAATTGGGGTGCTTTTGTAAGGCAGTGCAGGTTTGCTCGAGCGGATACTGAAAAGATTGGCCCCCTCCGATCCGAACAACGCACCCGATAAACGGGCCGCAACCCTTGTTGCTTTCAGCTGGAGTTCGGCGGCGACATCGGCCGGGAGACTGTCCATGGTCACCCTTTGCCAGAGCGCCAACCAGCGCTTGAACATCTCGGGTTGGATGCGTGGGGCATGGATCAAATGGAGAGCTATCGGATTTCCCTTGTAGCGTCCGGAGGCGAGCAACATTGAACTCCAGAAATCTCTCATTCGCTGAAGGTGATCGTCCCAATCGACAATAGGGGCGAACCCTTCGCTGAGAAGCGGATCCTTACGAACTTCTCCATAGAAGCGGTCCACAACCAGCCTGATCTGCGTTTCGGTAATCGGTGCTGCGCTCATCCCCGGAAGCCTTTAAAGATGTATATAAGATGCATCTATCTCTAGGCGAAAATTGATGCTAGTCAAATGCATGATTTTGGGAGTGGACGTTTTGACGCAGAGTTGCCAATGAGGCTTACGAAATATACGGACTACGCGATGCGCCTGATGATCTATTTAGGCTCGCAACAGTCTGGGCTCAGCTCGATCCGCGAAATATCGAATACGTTTTCGGTCTCGCAAAACCATATGATGAAGGTTGTTCAGGACCTTTCGAACGGAGGTTTTTTAGAGTCAGTCCGCGGGCGCAATGGAGGTATACGTCTCGCAAGACCGCCAAGCGAGATCAACCTTGGAGCCCTGCTTAGGCACACCGAAGAGCTTACGGATCTCATAAACTGCGAAGGTTGCCGAATAGCGTCTGCCTGCACTCTCCCGGTCGTTCTTTCAGAGGCAACTGCTGCGTTCGTCGCCGTCTTCGACAAATACTCGCTCGCAGATCTCGTTGACAGACGGGCCGCGCTAGGTACGCTCCTGGGATTTTACGACTCTAGTTCAGGAGAAAGCAGATCTCCGTAGAACTGCGATCCAAGCTTCACGGGGAAGACTGCCTACTTGAATTTCCGGCCATTCGGATTTTCGTGTGGAATTCCATTGTTGCGGCTCGCCCAAGTCTGAGTAGTGTTCGCCGCTTGATTGTGCTCAAGAAATTCCGCCGGCGTTTGACGGCGTGGACGTTCCGCGGTCGCCAAAATTAGGCCCTGACTTTCGGAGCGTGCGGAGCGTAAACTTTCGTTTGGGAAGTCGCTTCACTGCGTCGATGCTATCTTGCTCTGACAGAGAACAGGAGGCAGCAATGCAAAACGTCCGATACCCGATCTTTGCCATGGTTTGGTTTAACGTCATCCTTGGCGCTTGGTTGTCCATCCACATGCTCTACGACCCCGAGGGATGGTACTATTTTGTGCCGGGTGTCACCGATACGGGTTTCTACAATCAGCATTTCGTTCGTGACATTGGAATCATCCAGGGCTTTATTGCCCTGGCATTCGCGATAGGTACATTTAAGCTAGACAGGCGCGTCGAACTCTGGGGAGCAGCAACTCTTTGGTTGGTGGCGCATGCCGTGTTTCACTTGTGGGAAGTGGCCGTGGGTATATGTTCGGCTTCTGTGATCCTGCGCGACTTCCCGGCCGTCAGTTTACCCGCACTGTTTGGAATATCCGCGACTGCGTGGGCCTGCAGCCGCGGCTCCCGCCGGGTCTCATTGGAGCGCGCGTCAATCTGATGAGCACGCCCGCTCGAGGCGGCGACTTGTCTACCTTCGATCGTTGTCTCTGTTACCGACCGGCGTGCGAAGCCACTGATGCCGTCGTCGGCCTGTCAGTACCTATCCGGCAACGCAGGTCGCGTTGAAACGGCGTTGGGCGCTGCCGGATGGCCGTGCGACATTTAGTCTGTCTAGCCTTTGGTATGGGGTGCACGCACTTGGACTCCCACGTATGAAAACGCGTGGGATGGCTTGACCGGATGCGATGGACCGAATGAGCGCAGGGTTTTTCCTGGCCTATCTCTGCGACATAAGAATGGTACCACACACGGCCTAAAGCGGCCCAAACTCCGAGGGGAGACGGGGACCGGGGTATTCCCACCGGTCCCCGTTTGGGCGGTTCGTCTGTATTTGCGCTGTTACCGTGGGGGATGTCGGATGTCGTCGGGGTGCCAGGCGTCAACCAGCCTTAAGCCGCATACCCGAGAGTATAGGTCCACATAGACCCATGTGTACCGTCAAGATCTTCGCACGTTGTGTTAGTTAGTCCCCGCTAATAGGGCACCATAGGGTCAGCGTTGTTGAACCGATGCGCTGCGCAGCGCTCGCTGGAGCTTGCCCGGCAATACGTAGCTAGCGGAATTCGAGGCTGAATTGGCGCAACATACTCAAATAGCGAAAAATTCCGCGGACGCGGTAGTGTACGTCGTAGACGACGACGAGGGAATTCGGGAGGCCTTGCTAGAACTGTTTTGCGCGTCGCAAAAGAAGGCGGCTGCATTTTCAAGCTGCCAGGATTTCTTGCAAGCTGCCGATATCTTGGCACCAGGGTGTCTCGTCCTTGACCTCAGAATGCCGGGGGAGACTGGTCTTGATCTGCAAGAGCAGCTCACGTTGGCGGGAAGTCGGTTGCCCGTAATTTTCCTAACCGGTCACGCAGACATCCCGACTAGTGTAAGGGCTATCAAGGCGGGGGCCACCGACTTCATCACGAAGCCATTCGTAAGCGAGGATCTCCTTGAGGCGGTCGAGAGGGCGATCAAGTTGGATTCTGAACGCCGAGTGGCAGACGCGGAGCGAGACCGAATTAAAGCGCTTGCGGACAGCCTGACACCGCGTGAAACCCAAGTGATGGATGCGGTTGTCACAGGTCTAATGAACAAGCAGGTGGCGTATCAATTGGGCATCAGCGAAATGACTGTGAAGCTACATCGGATGAGTTTGATGCGTAAAATGGAGTGTCGTTCCCTCGTGGAACTCGTTCGCAAGGTTGAGCAACTGCGCGACAGTGAGATGTAGGTTCGCATCATAATCGGAACAGCGCTACCCAAGCTCTGGTTCTAACGCCGGTTTGATTCCGCGGAAAACCCGCAGCTCAGCGAGCAGAGGCAGATCCTCCTATCAATTCGCCAACCACCCTTCTGAGACCGGGAAGGGTGTTAGTGATACCGGACGGTCGATGCCGCGGCCCGATCTCTCCGGTGCCCAGCCCAGTTGCCGGGCGCATTTTACTTCGCCGCTCTCCCATGTGCGGACTCCGTGTGTCGTCCGCGCCTCTCCCATCACCCTTGTTCTCGCTCTCGGCGACGCCGAGAAAAACGCGTCCGCGATGGCGTCGATAGTATCTGCATGTGCCTAAACTAGCGACCTTCCTTCCCGTCATCCACGGAGAGCTGATGCCGCCGATCGAAACGAATGTATAGCTATAAACAATCCAGTCGATTGGTACCTTAGGACCGTCCGGATTTAAAAAGCGATATCTTCGATGCTGGGACCGGGCAGTTTAGTTCTTATATTTCTTCGACTAGGAGACGAGTATGACCCTGAGTTCCATGAAGCCAACGCGGCGAGACATGATGTCGGGAACATTGGCGCTGGCTGCGGCTGCGGCGACGACCGCCGCAGCGACGTCCGCACAGGCCAAGCAGCACACCAAGGATGCAGCCGCAAAGAACACGGGTGCATTCGCCACCTCGAAGGACGGCACCACCATTTTCTACAAGGACTGGGGTCCGAAAGATGCACAGCCGATAGTTTTCCATCATGGTTGGCCTTTGAGCTCGGACGACTGGGACGCTCAGATGCTCTTTTTCCTCGGTAAGGGCTTTCGCGTAATTGCACATGATCGCCGCGGTCACGGGCGTTCCGCCCAAGTGAGCGACGGGCATGACATGGACCATTACGCTGCCGATGTCGCAGCTGTCGTGGAGCAACTTGATCTGAAGAATGCGATCCATATCGGACATTCGACCGGTGGTGGCGAAGCAACACGGTACGTCGCTCGTCACGGCAAGGGGCGCGTCGCCAAGCTGGTTCTCATCGGAGCCGTCCCGCCGATTATGGTCAAGACATCGGCGAACCCAGGCGGCCTCCCGGTTGAGGTCTTCGATGGCTTCCGCTCAGCCCTCGCGGCGAATAGGTCGCAGTTCTATATGGACGTGGCCGGCGGTCCCTTCTATGGCTACAATCGGGACGGAGCAAAGCGGTCCGATGCAGTAGTTCTTAATTGGTGGCGACAAGGCATGACTGGGGCCGCGAACGCCCACTATCTGGGCATCAAGGCGTTCTCTGAAACCGACTTTACTGACGACCTCAAGTCAATCGACGTTCCGGCTCTTGTCCTCCACGGAGATGACGACCAGGTGGTCCCGGTCGCAGATTCCGCGGTTCTTTCGGCGAAGCTTTTGAAGAATGCAACGTTGAAGATTTACAAGGGCCTCCCGCACGGGATGGCGACCACGCACGCTGACACGATCAATCAAGATCTTTTAACATTCATTTCTGAATGATCGTAATGGAGGGTGCCTCAATGCACCCTCTTTTTTTTTGAACTGGCTCCGGGCTGTGACGATGATCCAATGTCCGTCGAGCCCTATTGCCTGCCGCCGCACCTGTGGGTTTCTCCCGCACGCGTATCTACGCATCCCTTTCGAGTCATTTCTGTGTGGAACTTATCGCAGCGAAGCCTAGATGCGACGCCGTGCGCTGGGTAAGTCCCATCCAAGTCCAAACCGAAGTATATCTAGTTGTCTCAGCGTTCCTCGGACACCATGATGTGCACGCTAAGCGCAACGCGTTTTGCGTGTTAACGTCAATTCTCAGTAGTGGATCAACACAATGACGCAGCGACTGAACTACGCGCAGCTCTCGCCGGAACTCTTCAAAGCCCTTATGGGCTTCAGCAACGAAATCAAAAAAGGGTCCATCGAGCAATCTATTCTGGACCTGGTCGACATCCGAGCATCGCAGATCAACGGCTGCACTTTTTGCTTGGACATGCACTCCAAGGAGGCGACTATCCATGGGGAACGCCCGCTGCGGCTTTACCATATCGCCGCGTGGCGCGAATCGACGCTCTTTTCGCCGCGGGAGAGAGCAGCACTCGCGTGGACCGAAGCAGTAACGAAGCTTTCTGAGGGCGGTGTTTCCGACGAACTCTACGAAAGAGTGCGTGGCCACTTGTCAGAGAAAGAGCTTTCGGACCTTACCTTCCAAATCATGGCGATTAATGCTTGGAACCGCATAAGCGTCGCTGTGAAGGCAGTACCAGGGTCTGCAGACAAGGCCTTTGGCCTTGATAAGGCCGGCCTCGAATAGGCCCCAAAAGAGCGACGATGGCGGTGGATCGCGCCGCCATCTCTCATTTTTGGAACCGATAGGGCGGCATTACACGGCAACGAGCTGCTCTAAAGGAATGTCGCTAAACGATGCCCTGCGACCAGTGCTGCGCCAAGCGCGCCCGAGCCGTTGCTTCAGCCGATAAAATCTTCGCCCGAACTGCCTTTTCTGCCGCGAGCTGCTTCCGACGGCGTCATCGAGCAGCGGACTATCTCTATTTTCTTGCGCTGCAAGTACAAAAACGCGCAATCTCTCGCGTCCAGCACACCGATAAGCTCACTCCGACGGCTAGCGAAAACGTCCCCACGCTTGAAGAAGAGCAATCTGTGGAGCAAACTGAAAACTCAGTTCGCGAAAACGCATCCAAAATGCACTGCGGCGATTTGCGAAGAGTCCTCCCTCCGCTTAGGGGCGGGAAACCCCGACGAAAGGTGGCTCGGGGTGTCCCTTTTTGCGGGTCCTATTAGGAATTCTGAACGCGCTTGGCGGTGTGGGCGTTGCGTTTCCGCCCACATGTTGAACGCCGCGCAACGTCATCGAGCAACTGTGCGAAGACATGCTGCTTGACGCCGTCGGCGCGGTTCAGCAGCGCGATCAGGTCGTCATGCTTCACGTCGGCAAGGGTCATTTCTTGACCGAAGGAAGCGCTGCGCCGTGTTGCCTTGCTTGGCATCGAGAAGGACTTTTTGAGGACGCGGAGCGCCGCTTTGCTATGCGGGCGTCGCCGAAGGCGCTGCCGGCTTAATCGTCGAACGGGTTGTTTCCTCTCTGGGGAACCGACCATAAGTGTCTCCATCAAAATATGATGGCGCAACATACCGTCGGGGCGACGGGGATCCCATTAAACTTGTGTACACCCGTTGTGAATCACTGCGTCGTTGCCCTCTTTTGGTGAATTCGCTCACATGCGGTGCCAACAAAACTGAACTTGTCTTAACGCGAGTTCCTAGCCGAAATCGGTTAGAACTGCGCCAGACTTGTTTTTGACGGTTAAGCACGATGAATACTTCACATTTGACTGACGGATTGGATCACACAGGAATGGTCGCCGTGGTTGAACAGTTTTTCGCTGCGATAAATGACAGGCGCATTCACGATGTGCTCAAGGCCTTCCTCTGTGGCGCCGTCGTCAACGATCAGCTTACAGAATATGAGGGGTATGACGCCATCGCAGCTTGGCTTCGGAGGGATCTTTTCGACCAGCACGCATCGATTGTCGCTGTTCAGCACACGGTCCGTGCCACCGGTGTGGTGTCGATGGTTGAAATGACCGGAGATTTCGCCGGTTTGGGTCTGCCGGAACCGCTCGTTCTTTCCTGGTACTTCTCAATAGCCAACGGGAGTATCGACCAATTGGTTATACTTCGGACAGCCCTTTAGACCCTCCACAGTCGCAGCATAGCGATGATCGTCTGACTCATCCCGATCAAATCAAAGCTCGGAACGACATTTATCGTTTGCAAACGTTTTAGAACACCAGACAGCAGGATTTTAGGTCATGTCTCCTCGAAACATTAAGCCATCCGAACTCGAAGGACGTTTTGATGAATGCACGAAGTGTTGAAAGAGAGGGGCGGTCGTTAGCGGCGACCAATCCCACAGTGCTCCTTGTCGACGATGACGACCTGACTGTTCGTTCACTGTCGGACCTTGTCTTGGACAAAGGTCTGGGAGTGCTGTCGTGTTCAGGTGCTAGGGACATGCTGGAAAGACTGGAGCGCCACGAGCCGGAGATCGTTATTTTGAACAGTCAGTTGCCGGATGGCGCGGGACTAGAAGTGCAGCAGTACCTCCGCTCCCGTGACCGAGACATGCCGATCATCTTCGTCAGTCAAGACCACGATGTCCAAACCTGTGTGCAGGCCATGAAAGCTGGCGCGATAGACTTCTTGCTGAAACCACTCGACAGGCGCGCACTTAGCAGCGCGATGGAAGCGGCGCTCGCGAAGGCCGGCTCACGCAACGGCCGGGCTGAAGTGCGTCGAAAGGTTCTGAAATGTGCTGACACGCTCACAAAGCGCGAACGCGAGGTGTTCGAACTTGTCACGGCAGGGCTGATGAACAAGCAGATCGCCTTCGAATTGGGCATCAGCGAAATAATGGTGAAGATACATCGCGGTAAGGTAATGCGAAAAATGGAAGCGCGTTCGTTGGCAGATCTGGTTCGAGCGTCGAAGGTGCTGTCCTCTTTGGCGGACTCCTGAAGCCACTGCCTGCGATCGATCGATCCGCCTGAGCAAACCCTGCCCATAGTGGGAATCGCCGCGCCATACTACCTAGACCATCGTTTGATCGTCTATGAAATCATTAGGCACTAATGTCCGGCCGGTGCGCCCAAAGGGGCGGAGCGAGTTCCCATTGCCGCCTTGGTCGGCGGCATGACGAACACGGACATCGGAGTCGCAGATGCCTGTTACTTTCGGATCGTTTCGCATCATTCCCGCGGAACGAATCCTCGAAAAAGATGGCGGACGCATTCAAATCGGAAGCCGTGCATTCGATCTGTTGCTTGCGCTGGCCGAAAACGCCGGCGAAGTCGTCAGCAAACAGCAACTTACTTCTCGCGCGTGGCCGGGGATCAGCGTCGATGAAGTGAGTCTGCGCGTCCACATTTCGGGCCTGAGAAAGCTGCTTGGGAACAGACCCAATGGCACCCCCTACATAACAAACATATCCGGCCGCGGTTACATGCTCGCCGGCCCGACCGACTGTGATGATGCTGTCACTGAGCCCGTCGCTTTAGGCACGGCACAGTCGACGGTCCACTTGCCCCCGCGCCTGACGCGCATGGTTGGGCGTGACCGATGTTTGCGCGCGGTCGCAGATTTGCTTCTGGAGACACGCTTCGTCAGTATCGTGGGAGTCGGGGGAATTGGAAAGACCACGGTCGCAATCGCTGCTGCTCAGGACCTGAGCGCACGTTTCGTCGATGGCGCTTTCTTTGCCGACCTTGCGCCGGTGCAAGATGGAGGCCTTGTGCCTTCAACCATCGCCTCGCTCGTCGGAGTGACACTTCCCGTCAACAATGAAGTCCCAGGGCTCCTAGCGTTTCTTCGGGACAAGCGAGTGCTGCTCGTCCTGGACAATGCGGAGCACCTCATCGCTGATGTGGCTGCCCTAGCGGAAACGATATTCGCCGATTGCGACGGTGTTCATATCCTCACTACCACGCGCGAAGCTTTGCGCGTGGAAGGGGAGCATGTTTATAACCTCGATGGGCTCGAAATACCGCCTGCTCGGGCCGCTCGCGACGGACGCGACATCGCGGAGTACCCATCGATCCAATTGTTCCTGGACCGGGCGTTTGCGAGCGGCGGACGACGGGATCTGGGGCCCGACGAACTGGAGATCGCCGCAGAGATATGCCGTCGCTTGGACGGAGTTGCGCTGGCGATCGAGCTGGCGGCTGGCAGAGCCGCGATGCACGGCGTCGCCGGGCTGAGAGACTTGTTGGATCGGAGATTTGGCCTCCATTGGCAGGGACGACGAACAGCTCTGCCGCGCCATCAAACACTGACCGCGCTCCACGATTGGAGCTACAATTTGCTCAACGCCGATGAAAAGCTGGTCCTTCGCACACTAGGCTGTTTTGCCGGGCCGTTCACGATCGAAGCCGCCCTCGCGGTTGTGGGCGATCAGTTGCCGGTTCATGAAATAATCGACGCGCTAACACAGAAGTCTCTAGTTGCACAGACGTTTGCGCCGGATGGAAGAGTAGCGTGTCGCCTTGCAGAAACCACGAGGGCCTATTGCGCCGCAAAGCTGCGCGCCTCCAGCGAAGAGCGGGCCCAACTCTCAATGTCGCATGCCGCCTACTACACCCAGCTCTTGGAAACACTCATTGCCGAGCGCGACTACTTCCGCGTCTCGGGCCTAAGCACGGTCACGCCGGATTTGCTCGGGAATGTTCGGCAGGCACTTGAGTCATCGTTCGCGTCCGGCAACACAAATGTAGGTGTTCGGCTGGTCGCTAGCTCCACCGCGCTTTTCCTGGAGCGCTCGCTCCTGGTCGAATGTCATACGTGGGCATCGCGTGCCCTCGACGTCATGCCGTCAGAGCTCCGCGGATCACTTAGTGACGCACTGATAAACCAAGCGCTTGCGATTTCCGGCATCATTGTACGGGACGCCTATCCGAAGGTAAAACAGGCGTTCGCCAGAGCTTTGGAGATTGCTCGTGCACACGGGCAAGCCCACTTGGAACTCGACATACTCGCTGGCATGCACATTTTCTACATGAGGGTGGGAGAATGTTATGCCGGAGCGGAGATAACTTCCGTGGCAGAACTAGCCGTAAGCGGGATCAATGAAGGTACATCCAAAGCACTTGTGGATTGGCTGCGGGGAATCTCGCTCAGCTATGCAGGTGATTGCCGCGCAGCCATTCCGTGGTTTGAGCGCAGTCTAGCCGAAGATGCGCCGCGTGGGCTCGATCTGAACCTGGTCGCTTTCACCCAGCGGATACGTGCGCTGGTACAGTACGCCAGATGTGAGCTGATGCAGGGTTCTGCATCGCAAGCAAAAAAGATCGCGGCGCGGGCCGTCACGGATGCGAACATCTATGGTCATCCCATCCCTCGCTGCATCGCCTTGGCTTATGCAGCTTCCGCGTACATTTGGAAAGGTGACTGGTCTGATGCGGCCTGTCTGGCCGATGAACTCGGACTCGTATCCCTACAACATTCATTGACCGCATTTCACGCAGTCAGTGAAGGCTTGAAGGGCGAGCTGGAAATCATCAATGGTGCACCTTTGCTGGGCATCCAGCGTCTTCGGGACGCCTTAGCGGTCATGACGGATCAAAACCATCAGCATATGGTCGTTAGCTTTAGCGCTGCTCTCGCCGAAGGTTTGGCCAAGACGAAGCAATATCCTGAAGCTTCACTCATCCTAACCCGGGCTATAGCTAGGGCGGAAGAGAGCGGCGAAATGTTTCACACGACGGAGATGTTGGGCCTGAAAGCATCAATCGCTCTTGCGGAAAACTGCCGCAACGATGCGCCAATTGCCGAAATAAAGAACGCGATGGCGCGAGCCAGAGAAGTCGGCGCATTGGCGCTGGAACTCCGTATTGCGTTAAGGGCGACAAGGATGCTGAACAACGAATCCGCATGCTCGAAGGAGCTAGTGAGCGAAATCGCAGAAAAACTCACGGGGTTTAGCGTCATCGAGGACACGGATGATCTTCGCGCTGCACGAGCGGTCGTCGCACATTGCGCGCAATGAAATCAATTCAGTTAAGGGATTGCCACTTGGACAGTTGCGAACGCTTGCGATCACGCGGGCCCAAAACCAGATTGCTAGCGGCTGCGGTACTTGGGAACGTCTGTGAGTTTTTCGATTTCACCAGCTACGCGTTTTTCGCAGTTATGATCGGTAGGGCTTTTTTTCCGTCTGAAAGTCCTCATGGCTCCCTATTGCTTTCGCTCGCGGTCTTTGGCGTAGGGTTCATCACGCGCCCGCTCGGAAGCGTGCTGATTGGAAGATACGCCGACCGGGCCGGCCGCCGTCCGGCGCTTTTGCTAACCATTGTCCTGATGGCCGCTGGAACACTGATGATCGCGGTTACGCCGACCTACCAGACGATCGGAGTGGTTGCGCCTTTGGTCATCATCACCGCTCGCCTTCTTCAGGGCGCGGCGCTAGGCGGAGAATTCGGCCCTGCGACGGTGTACCTCTTCGAGGTGGCGACCGAGGGAAAACGCGGGCTCTGGACCAGCTGGCAACCCGCCAGCCAAGGTTTGGCGACAGTGCTCGCGGGAACCCTCGGAGTAATTCTAGCCCGTTCGTTGTCAAACCAGCAATTGATGGATTGGGGCTGGAGAGTACCTTTTTTCCTTGGCTTGGCGATCGTTCCGATAGGTCTCTATTTACGGCACAACCTGCCGGAGACTTTGGTCCGCTCCAAGGGTGAAAATCGTGCGTTGCCTGGCGATGCCGGGAGTTTGCGGCTTGGATTAAAGCTACAAGTCTCGATTTTTGCCCAGATCGGTTTTGGTACGATCGCGATCTACCTCAGTAGCTACTTGGCGACGTTTTCAATGCAGTCGCTCGGCCTTGCACCGACCGTGGCGTTTTATAGTGCGATCGCCGCTGGAGGCTCGGTTTTCGTCGGTTGTCTGTTAGGAGGCTGGGCGTCGGACAAGGTCTCTCCGCATCTAGTGATAGCCATCCCCAGATGGATCATAATTTTCACGGCGATTCCAATGTTTTCAATAGTGGCCGAGAGCCGAGACCTGCGGGCGCTCATGTGCCTGAGCATAGCGCTGCCGTTCTTGGCAATGGTGAGCGGAGGCGCGAGTTTTGCAGCTATGATTGGGGCTTTACCCCGTGACGGTCGGAGCGCCGGGTTAGGAACACCTTACGCGCTGGTAGTTGCGCTCCTTGGCGGTACAGCACAATTCGTCGTCACCACGCTGGTTGTGATGACCGGGGACAACAGCGCACCTGCATATTACTTGATCGCAATTTGCATGCTGAGCCTGGTAACGCTGCCGTGGCTAAAAAGGCGCATCGCCGAGTAGCGATCGCGAATACAAAAAAAGGGCCGTTGTGGAGTGAACAACGGCCCTCAGTTGCCGATCAAGGCATTGGTGCCTTGGGGGAGGGGAACCTTGGCACCGCGATCATCACATCATGAGGAAACGATAATGAGTGATGATGTAAACAAGACTAATGCTTCTGGTGATGATGCGTCAGTATACATGGGTTTAGTTCAAAGCTTTCGAGAGCGGCGGTCGATGCGCTCTGAGTTTCACCGCGCATGACGTACGGTGAACACATGCGCAAGAGTGTTGCCGTCGTGTTCTCGTACCAATTTGGTGTGGTGAGAGAAGCCACCCGGGCAGCGCCGTAGATCCATCAATTCCGCGCACAACGTTTCTCCGGGGTCGATATTCCCTGAAAAGAACACATCCCGCCGAAAAGTTGTGGCGTTAGCCGAAAGCTGTCGTGCGAATTGCCATTCCGCGCGGTCGACGAACGAGACAAAGCTGCTGAAGTAGAGAAAACCCGCACCGTTGAAATCTTGGCTAGGACAGGGATCAAATTTCAAAGTCCAATGGGCGGGCCGATCATCGATCGGAAACCCCATGTGCTTAGCTGCCCGACCGGAACGAATGGCAGCGGCATAACTCGCGAGTTCTGCCGTTGAGGATTTGTCAAAAGCTGGCGGGAATCCGGGCACGCCAAAGCGTGATACGGAATGATTGCCGCCACCAGCAGTACGCCGCACGAATGTGGAGATCATTTCGACAGTACCTACTGCTCGATCAGACAAATGCAGTCGGTGCTGGCTCATCATTTGGGTACGCGATATACGGCGTAGCTTTGTCGTGATCCGGAGGTTTTCGTTTTCGCGCGCATCGCCGAAGTCCGCCTCGCGGACCGATAGCGCGCAGAATGCAGCGTAGACAGGGGCGCCTTGCTCATCCGCAAAACTCGGGCCGCTTTGACCAGCAAGTCTCGCAAGCGTCATCCAATGGCGATGGCCGAGTTCTTTGAGGAGCCAAGATTCAGATAGGCCTCTAAGGCACAACTGAGGCATTCCGAGTAGGTAAGTGTTGGTCTCGCTGGAAAGCCACGGCACGTCATCCTGTGCGTCCTCCCAGAGAGGGACGGCTGACGTGTAATTATCGGCCTGTTCCGTGACCGGCATGACGGAGAGCGTAGAATGGGGCATGAAAACCTACGTTTATGCGGGCGACTTGGCTTTTGTCTGGAGCGTTTCTACCGCCGACCTGTGCCGCAGCCGATAAGCGGTTGGCGTGCGAAGTCCCAGATCGTGTCTCGTTTTCCGTATTCTTCGATGCAGACAGTGCTTCCGTGCGCGATGTCGCCGACCACCGCGCACGCGATGCCGCGTTCTGCAAACAAGGCCGAGATCTTCTCGGTTCTGTCTGGCGTAGCGCTGAAGATGTAGCCGTAGCTAGGGAAGGTCATCAGCCAGCGCTCCAGCGAAACGCCCTCTGGTTTTGGAATTGACCCCAAGTCTATGTTGATCGCTACATTCGAACACTCCGCGAGCATGGCCGCGGTGCCGACAATTCCCGCCTGACTGATATCCTTAGCAGCCTTTGACAACCTTGCCTCCGCGATCGATGGAAGCAATTCCAGGTCGCCGCGGAGACGCTCAGAGGGAGCATCCGTCGCCGCCTCCCAGTTCGAAAACGGTTCGCGATAACGCCCACGCAAGTCGATCGCGGCCATAAGCCGCTCGCCGGGCTTGGCATCGAAACTTGTAAGTAGTGCCTTGGCTCGGCCGAGGATGGCGACGGCTAGCTGGCTCCGGTCTGTCCGGAGATTTGTGTGGCCTCCAACCACCGGCACAGAGAACCTACGCGATGCATCGCGAATACCTTCGAGTACAGGGTTTGCGCCGTCGGGCCCGTCGGACCACAAGGCGTTCACGATTGCCATCGGTCGCCCACCCATGGCAGCGATGTCAGAGATATTGACCATCACGCCACACCAACCCGCGAACCAGGGGTCCCTTGCTACGAACTCGTTGATGAAGCCTTCGATCGCAAAAAGCAGGTACCCATCTCCGTCGGCGATCGCGGCACAATCGTCTCCAACCGCGATTGCCTCCTCTGTCGCAATACCGAGCGAATTGACGACCGTAGCGATATCAGCCTTTGCTGCGATACCTTTGCTTTCACGAAGGATACGAGCGATTTCGTCACCGATGACTGACATTTTCAGGCCGCACCTTTGAATGAAGAGAAGAAGCCAACATTAGGGTCCGCGCAGGGTGGATAGAATGCGAGGTCAGCTTCCATGCGATGATGCGCTACGCCATGCCACTCGAACTCGTTGATTGAGTGCCAGTGCAAGCGTCGAAACAATAGAAGGTTTTGCTTCTGAACGTTTGCTAGGAAACGTGTACATCCGCGGGCGTGGGCAGAAGACACCGCTAGTCTGATCAAACCCTTCCCGATTCCGACGCCTCCGACGCTGCGATAACGCTGCTCAACTGCGAGACGCGACCCCCACCAGGTTCCGCGCTCGGTCCTGTCCTCGTTGATGCGGACCGTGCCGACAACCTCGTTCGGCACGCCGTCACTCAAAGTGACGGCGACAAGCGGGATCGCGTTCTCGTCTAAGTCGTCACGATCGTCTGCCTCAAACAATTGCTGCTCGTCGCAGAAGACGCGACGGCGCAGTGCGAAGGCCGCCAGATTTTCCCAATCGTCGGTCGCCCATTTTATCTGGAGTGACGCGGTATTGGGGACCTGTCTCATAATCCTGAACTCCGTTCGTACACCGACAGGGCGGAACACGCGCCGCATTTTCCGCACCCGGCCTTGATATCGCTCGATTTAAGCCCCCCTTCTCGGAGCATCGCCCCAAGGGGTTGAAGAACCGAATGCATGAAGGCCGGAGGTGGTGCGCGATGACTTTCCAAAGGAGTGCCGGCGATTGGTACAAACGGCACTACGAACGGATAGACCCCAATGGAAATCAGCCGTCGACAGATGTCCAGGATGTCATCCGCGGTGTCGCCCAGCCCGGCGAGAATATAGGTCGAGATCTGACCGTGACCGAACACCGCTAGCGCCGCTTCAAAGGCCGAAAAGTAGCGCTCGACAGACACTTGTGCCTTCCCCGGCATGATGCGCGCGCGCACTTCCGGCGTGACCGCCTCCAGGTGCATGCCGAGGGAATCGACGCCCGCCTCTTTCAGACGCGTGAACCACATATCATCGTCTGGCGGTTCGCACTGCGCCTGAATTGGGAGATTTACGGCCGCCTTCACCGCCCGGGCGCTTTCGGCCAGGATTGCGGCACCACGGTCAGTCCCGGGTGGCGTGCCCGTGGTCATCACCATATGCTTCACGCCATCAAGTTCAACGGCGGCTTTGGCAACTTCGGCCAGTTGAGCAGGTGTCTTCCGTTCGATTGTTCGGCCAGCCGCCAAAGACTGGCCGATTGCGCAGAACTGGCATGTCTTCGTACGGCTCTGGTAGCGGATACATGTCTGAAGCACCGTGGTTGCCAGCACATCGCGACCGTGCAGAGTCGCGATGTGGGAGTAGGGAACGCCTTCGGCCGTTTGACGATCATAGAACTTTGGGCGCAGCTGGAAGGACAGCTTCGCGAGTTCAACACCGTCGCGGCTGAGACGGCTCTTTCCTTCGCTGTCTGGCTTGTCGGCTTGGTACGGACTTTCAAACGCAGGTGCATTGTGCACGGGCACCATCACTGTGACGCCATCGACGGTCACAGGCATATGATCCGACGGGCCGGCCCCGCCGCGCCGGCTAACGCCGGCGCTCTTGGGGTCGGTAAGCCTAATGCCGAACGATTGCAACTCGTTGATTAACTGCTCAGTCGGCATTCTCGACCTCTCCACGAACGGAGTCAGTGGTCTCCCCCGGGACATCGCGAAGCATGGGTCCACGGCCGGAATTGATGCTTTGCATTGGAGTGGTCGCCCGATCATCGATCAGGAGCGACAGCAATTCGGGTCGCGCGTAATGACCGACAGAGTCCATCATGCGCTTCCGCTTGACGATAACGGACATATCGAGGTCCGCGACAAGCAGCCCCTCGCCGGTAGTCAGAGGAGGCACCACGTGATTTCCCTCAGGCGAAACAATGGCAGTCATGCAGCCGCCGCGGAGCCCACGACGCAGGTTCTCTTCCGGCGAAATAGAGGCGATTTGTTCTTCAGTTAGCCAACCCGTTGCGTTGACGACAAAGCAACCGCTCTCGAGGGCGTGATGACGGATCGTGACCTCGATCTGATCGGCGAACAATTGGCCTACGAGGGAACCCGGGAATTGTGCTGCATGGATTTCCTCATGCTGCGCCATCAAAGCGTATCGCGCGAGAGGGTTGTAATGCTCCCAACAGGCCAGCGCGCCGACGCGACCAACGGCGGTATCGACGACCTTCAGCCCAGCGCCATCCCCCTGACCCCAAATCATCCTTTCGTGGAAAGTCGGCGTAAGCTTGCGTCGTTTGAGCAGAATACGTCCGTCTGCGTCGAAGATGAGCTGAGCGTTATAGAGAGAGCCGTGATCGCGCTCATTGATACCAAGTGCGATCACCATGCCGTGCCGTCGCGCGGCCTGCGCGATGGCTTCCGTCACTGGGCCCGGCACAACAACGGCGTCTTCGTAAAGACGCATATGCTCTGCACCGCTCGTCATCGGCGGGCGAATGAAGGAGAAGTAGGGATACCAAGGAAGAAAGGTCTCCGGAAATACAGCGAACTTGACGCCTTTTCCTCCGGCCTCATCGATTGCGGCTAGGACCCTATCGAGGGTTCCGAGCGGCGTTTCCAGATCCGGCGCAATTTGAACCGCTGCCACTCGGACGATGCGTTTTTCAGCCATATATTTTCCTCCCAATAGATTGCGCTTCCATCTCTGCAGCCTCCTTGTTGGCTGAGAACGGATGCCTCGTTAAACTCACAGCGCCCCACCAGGGAACCCGATGAGGGCTCTGGCGGCGTAGGGTATGGCCCGGGGCTATTGACGCACCGAGTTGCTGTCTGCATTGCACAGTTCATCGATGACACCGCCCGAAAAGCCGGTGCCGCACGTGAACCGTTTTGCTCCCGGCACGCCGATTGAGCGCCAGTGAGTGCGTAAGGTCCGCAATCCCGGCGTTTAAGATCGTCGTTTCGGCAAGCGAGCTGATGTTGTTTCGGCAAAGGGAAAGGACACTACCCCTTCAGATTGTGAGCGCCGAAGTTGTCTCGATGCATCCATTCCCCTTTTTCGCGCAGGAAAGCATGCATTCAAGATACCGTCAATATGTTTTTTGAAAGACTCAATCAGCGGATATGACTGCAGTCATTAATCCATTCAATATTGAGGGGTGTACTGTCTAGCGTCGCTTGCACCCGCGCACGCAAAGTATAGCGCTGCGAAATTACGCCAAGCAGGAAGCGCGCCCCTTTCTTCTGTATGAGCCGCGTAAAGGCGGAGGCCACTTTTCTTTGCGGATGACTAGCCGCTGAGGCTGCAGCATTGTACGGTCAATTTACAATCAACGGCTGAAGCGCAATGTGATGCAAGACTGGATCCCTGACCTCTCGACTTCTGGAAAGCCCCGCTATCTCGCGATCGCAGACTGTGTCGCGGCAGACATCAAAACGGGTACGCTCGCTGCTGGCGATCGCCTTCCTCCTCAGCGCAAGCTGGCCGAACGAATGGGCATAGACTTCACGACGGTGGCGCGTGGCTATGCCGAAGCTCAGCGGCGCGGACTCATCGAATCGCGAACGGGCCAGGGTACGTTTGTTGCGCCGGCTTCACGAGGGCACTCAAGCGTGACGCAGGTTTCGGTCTTCCGCGTGGATGATATCGATCTCTCAATGAACCTTCCACCGGAGCCTGACGAGCCTGAACTGATCGCGCGAATGCGAGCCGGATGGGAGGCCGCCGCCTCGGACATGGTGCCGTCTTTACGCTACCGGTCATTCGGCGGTAGCGTTACTGACAAAGAAGCCGCCACATTATGGCTCGGCCGACGTGGGCTATCCCCCGCGTCGGAAGACCTGTACATCACGCCTGGTGCCCATTCGGCGCTCCACGGGATTCTGAGCGCCTTGGCGAAGCCAGGTCAGACCGTCTTGTGTGAGGCATTGACTTTTCCCGGCCTCCGATCGATCGCCGCGCAACTCGGTGTCTGTCTGCAGGGCCTTCCTATGGACGCTGAAGGGATTGATCCAGAAGCCCTCTCCGAGGTCTGCTCGAAATTGTCTCCTCCGGCGCTTTACCTAAATCCGACGCTGCAAAACCCGACGGGCTTGACGATTTCGCGCCGCCGCCGCGAGGAGATAGTCGCCATCGCGCGGCGGTGGGAGGTCGCAATCATTGAGGACGATGCCTATGGCTTCATTCCCATAGAGTCGCCCCCCCCAATTGCTTCGATGGCGCCGGATCTTACTTGGTATGTTGCGTCGCTTTCAAAAAGCCTGGGGGCGGGTCTCCGCGTGGCGTTTGTAATCGCCCCGCAGAGTAGGTCTTCATGGGCCTTCGCGTCCGTGGTGCGTTCAACTTCCGTAATGGCATCGCCAGTGACTGTGGCGCTTGCGAACCGCTGGATCGCGGACGGAACGGCGGATGCGATTCTCGGATTCGTTCGCGAGGAGTCCCGCGAACGACAAAAGATCGCATCTACAATCCTGGCGCCATACTCGGTTAATGCAGATCCGGCCGGTTTCAATATCTGGCTGTCGATGCCAGAAGGCTGGACCCGATCGGCGTTCGCCGCTCATATGCGCTCGTCCGGAATTGGTGTCGTCGCCAGTGACGCATTCATCGTGGCAGGAACGGCTCCCGAGGCGGTCCGGATCTGCCTCGGAGGTCCAGCCTCTCGACCTACCGTTCGCCGTGCCCTCGAGTACGCGGCGCATGCCCTTGAGGGTCTCCCGGCATCGGCATCGTCATTCCTCTAAGAATTTCGGTACGGGAAACTGAAGGTTCGTTGAGCAATACAAGCAAATAGGGATGGGTCGCGGATGTCGTCCGAAAGAAAATCACGGTCTGTCGAGAGTGTCTGGCAAGGGGGCTTCCGTTGCGAGGTCAAATCTGGCGATTTCGTGTTCGCGGTTGATGAGCCGGTAGATGTAGGGGCACCGGAACGGGCCCCATGCCCACGAGCTCCTGCTCGCCTCTGTGGCATCATGCTTGGCTATTCGGATTTTCGTGTGGAGAGCCGGGAGGGCACACGTCCACATTGAGCGAAAGTCCGAACCGCTGCGTCCGGCCTGGCCGTCGCCAACCGGAACAGAAGTCCCGGACGCTGACGCCTGCCAAGGCGGACGACCGCATGCCCACAGAACATGTGCGTCCCGTGGACATCGGAACCCCGAGCGCCGAGCGGCACGTCGGGGTGCGGGCGGCGGTAGCCAATCTTCGCCGCTTTGATTGTCCGATGAACCTCCTGCCATGAACCGAGTTCGGCGGGCACCTTCCCATTCTTCCATAGACGGGAAACGCACCCTTCCTCGAGAGCCGGCAGGACGTCCTTTATTCCAGCCAGACGAGCAATGCCACGTCTGGCTATCTCTGCGGCCGACGCGCAGGCGTCGGGGGCTTCGTATGCGAGGTTCCGATGGTCGAGGAATACCCCGCCCAGACCTCAAGCACGTCGATCCCGGCAAGACGGGCGCGACGCTGCAGCACACGGTCGTCCGAGTCGCGCTGTTGCGTCGGCGGCGCGGGGCTGCCAATGCAAGCCAACCTTCGCCGCTTTGTCGTTGACAGCGTGTCGTATAGTAATTACGTTTCACACTATAGTGGGAAATCGAGTTGCGGAGGTACGAGAGTCCAACTCATGTCAAGCGGCGAATTACCAACCTTTCTGGACCTGCCCCATCGCACGGCGAAACCGCGAAAGAGCGGGATTACCCATGTTCTCGACAAGGGCTGCACGCTTCAAATGACGGAGGGCGTTCTGTCGTCCGCCGCCGATATTATCGATGTATGGAAGTTCGGTTTTGGAACGTCCTATGTGGATCCCTCGGCGCGTGCGAAAATTGCTGCTCTTCAGGCCGCACGGGTGAAATGCTGCACCGGTGGCACATTGCTGGAGGTCGCGTGGCTGCAGCAACGCACTGAGGAATTCTTTCACTTTGCACGAGACATGGGTTTCGACTGTGTGGAAGTTTCGGATGGCGTCACGGACATGCTTCCCTCAGCCAAGCAGGATCTGATTTCGCGTGCCCGTCGCTTTGGGTTTGAAGTGATGTCAGAAGTCGGAAGCAAGGATCCTGACAAGCTAATGCTTCCCACCGAATGGATATCGCAAATCGACGCCGATGTGGCTGCCGGGGCAGAATGGATCGTCGTCGAGGGAAGAGAAAGTGGAACCGTCGGCCTCTATGACGATGACGGGAAAGTCCGCCACCACTTGCTGAGCGTACTAACGCGAAGTCCGCATGCCGATCGGTTGATTTACGAAACGCCACAGCGGGCTCAACAGGCCTTCCTCATACGCCTATTCGGTGCCGAAGTTAGTCTTGGCAACATCTTGATCGACGAGGTTATGAGCCTCGAAACCCTCCGGAGGGGGCTCCGTGCCGACACCATCGCAATCCTCCCAGAAACAATCGCCACCAATGGCGAACTCGGCTTCAATTTTCAAATTTGATCCGTCCGCTGCCAATATCATGCCGACCCGCTACCGGCAGGTGGCGATCAGCACGGATGTTGAAAGCCTGGATACCTCCTGGCTCGAACAGCACTTTGCGGGCCGCGAAGCATATATGCGGACCCGATTTATCGTTGCACGACGCGGGCAAGATACCGCACTGGTGGAGGTCGCCCGTCCGGATAGCTCAGCGTTGTTTTCTGACGTTGAACGGGTTCGTGTCCTAGCTACACCTGACATGTGCCGATACGTAGTCGCTCCAGAGGTCGATACGGCAGTGCCCTCCCAGATGGCGCTAGTGGCCATGGAACAGCCCGAGACGCCCTGCACAATCGTCGAGGGGGCCTACTCGCATGTCAGCTTCCTTTTGAATCCGCAACCGCTTCAGCTTCACGTCTTCGATATCGTGCCTCCATTTCCCTCGAAGTTGCTGGACCAGGTGCAGCGTGTGCTTGCTGTGGCTGAAGACCTCCCTCCCATCGTGCCGGTGCCAACCTTCGTCGACAGTCGAGGGGAGCTTGAACGCGCGTGCGCTTCCTTGCCGTCGGATGTGCTTGTTCCGTGCCGAGGTTCGGGAATCGAGTTCGCCGACACGAAGGTCTCCTATCTGGACGAAAGGCCGCCGGAGGCCGATTGGATATTACTAGGCTGTGAACGCTCGCAGCAAATTCACCGCTGGTTCTACGGCTCTCGAGCTAACGTGGTGGACATCTGCCCGACAAATTTCCTGAGCACGTCGCGTGACGGCTCCCAGACCATTACACGCTGCTGTCTTATTCAGGAGGGCGTGGAGACGCGCCCACAAGGGATTTACGTCCCGTGGGGTGCCTCACTTGCAGAGGTTCGCCAGGGTATCGAAAGGGTGGTGGAGAGCGTTGGCGTACCATGGACGCGCACATGATCAGTTCGAGAATTTTTGGGCACCTCTGGTCGACTCCCGAGAGCCAGGCAATTTTCGGCGAACAAGCTCGCGTCGAACGTTGGCTTGATGTCATCATTGCCCTCGCGGAGGCCCAGGCGGAATGCGGAATCATCCCGCGGGCGGCAGCCGCGGATATCTCCGCGCTTCGCGGCACGGAACTGCCGATCGAAAAGATTGCAGAGCGAACCCGCAGCACCGGTCATTCGACCCTCGGCTTAATTCTGACCTTGCGTGAACTCCTGCCACCGACTGCCGCGGAATATGTCTACTACGGTGCGACCGTACAGGACATCACAGACACTTCCCAGTCATTGGAAGTCCGTTCCGTAGGCTCATTGTTGTGGCGAGATCTACGTCATATCGAGGAGATGCTGCTCGCGCTGGCCAGTGAGCATCGGGAAACTCCGATGGCCGGGCGGACGCATGGCCAGATTGGATCTCCGATCTCCTTTGGCTTCAAAGCTGCTTCGTGGGCGGACGAGATCGGACGCCATATTGAACGCCTTAGCGAGGGGCGCGACCGCTGGCTTGTTGGTCAACTCGCGGGCGCTGTGGGGACGCTCGGCTTCTTCGATGAGTTGGGGCTGGCGTTGAGATCGGCCTTTTTCCAGCGACTATCATTGGGCGAGCCTGCAATTTCCTGGCTCTCGGCCCGCGATCGCATCGTGGAGTTCGCGCATGTCATTGCGACCGCGGCGACGAGCCTCGCGCGGATCGGGAACGAGGTTTACACATTGCAGCGTCAAGAGATCGGCGAGTTACGCGAGCGTGCATCTCCGTCTACCGTCGGCAGCATCACAATGCCGCATAAACGAAATCCTGAACGTAGCGAGCAGATCGTGACTCTCGCGCAGGCCGCCCGCGCGCAGGCGGGTGTCCTTGCTGACGCCATGGTCCACGAACACGAGCGCGACGGGCGAACATGGAAAGTGGAGTGGGCTGCATTTCCGGCACTCGGTCACTATGTGTTGTCGGCGGCCTCGTTGTCCAAGGCCCTGCTGTCCGGTCTTGAAGTGGATGCTGCCGCCATGGCGCGGAATCTCGCGATGGTTTCGGCCTCTGAACATCTGCTCAGCGTGATGGCAACCCGCATAGGAAAGCATCAGGCCCAGGAGTTGTTGCAGCGGGCTTTTCTCGCAGCAAAAGAAAATGGCGTCTCGCTTCACTCCGTGCTTGCGGAGAAAGCGAGCAAAGAAGAGCTCGCTCTGCTTTCCAGCGTAAAACTCGGATCGTCAGCAAAAATGGTTGATACGGTCGTTGAGTGTGCCCGGCGTAGAAGATCATTCGAGCCGGAGACTTGGCAATGATTGGAGCTGCTCGACTCGAGCTTGGGACATTCCCAACGCCATTTACGCCGTGCCCTGTTTTGGGTTCGCAGCTCGGGGTGGCGGACTTGTGGATCAAGCGGGACGACCTCACAGGCTTCTCGTGGAGCGGGAACAAGGTCCGTACCATAGAATATCTCCTTGGAGATGCCATCGTCCAGGCTGCGGATACGGTTATAGTATCTGGCGGACCCACCTCCAATTTTGCCGCGCTTATGGCTGTCGCCTGCGCGAAGCATGATATCCAGATGCACCAGGTGAGCTACGGTACGCCGCCGGAAACAGATCCGACAGCTTTGGCCGTTGGACGAGCCGCCGGTGCCACACTCCACTTTACTGGTTCGCTGGAGCGCGCCAGCATGGAGGAAGTCGCAGAAAAGCACGCCCAAGCGCTTAGAGGGGCGCGGCGTAGGCCGTACCTTGTGCCTCGCGGGGGAGCTACGACTGTAGGTGCCCTTGGCTACGCGCACGCGGCCGGGGAATTTCTCTGCCAACTCGATCAGGTCGGTTGCGACGCCGTTACGATCGTAATTCCAGTCGGTTCGGGAGGTAGCATCGCGGGGTTGTTGGCTGGATTGACTTATCAGTTCGCGCCAATTCATCTCACTCGCGCGATCGATGTCGAGGTAGTCGGCGTTAGCGTATCACGGTCGCCAGAGAATCTCCGAGATTCAATAGCTGCGAAAGCCGAGGCGTGCGGCGCAGGGCTGCCTAAACTGCGGTCCGTATCATGCCGCTGGAGTTTAACTGATGGCCGGGGAGTGGGGTTCGCCTGCCACGACGAGCACGAGGCAACCCAGATGGATGCTCTGATGCTGCGCACCGGACTTCTTGTAGACCCGACCTATAACGGCAAAGCCATGCTTTGGCTCCGGCGGTCGCCCGTAAAGCCGGATGGTCCGGTTGTTTACTGGCACACAGGCGGAGCCTTGGGCGTAGCCGATCAACTGCGAAAAGCTGCGGCCAAACAACGGCGTCTGCAGCCTTGAAAAGGAAGTGACTTTGACATTGCACCGTTCCGACCTTCACCGTCGCCACGAGGGCCCTTCGGCCGACAGTCCGGCGCGGGAATTGATCGATGCCGGCTTTGGTTGGGAAATCGCCGACGCCGATATCCTTCACCATGGCTTGAACTTGGCCGACGTGGGTCATGTTCTCGATCTCCATTATCGCAAGATTATATCCGACGATGTCGCTGGCCAGCTGCTTGGTGTGCTCGCCGATATGCATTGGACCGACCCGGCCGACTTTCCCTACGATCCGGAGTTCGGAGAAGCATACAATTCGAGAGAGCGGTATTTCGCCGCGCGGATCGGCGACGCTGCTGGCTGGCTTCATGCCGGGCGGCCGCGCCGGGAGGCTGCAAGAGTCGCGTTTCGCATAGTTTTGAGGCGGTTGATCGCCGAATTGCTTGCATCGGCGGCGGGTTTCGCCAGCAAAACATGTAATATGGCCGTTAAACACCGCGAAACGTTCATGGCCGACCAGACCTATCTTCAACAAGCTCAACCTTCAACACTAGGTCACTACCTCCTCGGTTTCGTCCCGTCGGCGTTGCGTGATGCCGAGCGACTGAAAGTAGCTCTCGCCCAGGTGAACCAGAGTCCAGGCGGCGCCGGTTGCGTTAACGGGAGCCGTCTCCTACAGGATCGCAATTACATTTCTGACTTGTTAGGTTTCGAAGGAGTCATAGAGCACACACGCGACGCGATGTGGCAGGTCGATACGTTCGTTGATGCGCTATCGACAGGCGTGAGCCTGATCTCCAATCAGTCCAAACTCGCTGAAGACCTCGAGATTTGGTCGAGCCAGGAGTTCAACTACGTTGACCTCGCGGGCCCGTTTACGCGATCATCGGTACTTATGCCGCAGAAACGGAATCCCTATGCCTTGACCATCCTACGCGGTGGCAATGGGGTTCTCGTGGGTAGACTGACTGGACTTTTGGCGGTCGTGAAAACTCCGTCGGCGCGGAGCGACAATCTGATATTCGCGTACGGAGAAGTCCCCCGTGCTTTGAGCTATGCTCGAAAGCTCAGCGATCTTGCCGCTGGCGTCGTAGAAACGCTCGCGGTCAACGAAGGCCGCTTGTGGACGATGCTGGAAAGCGGATTCAGCCAGGCGACCGACCTAGCGGAACACATTATGCTGGAATGCGGTATCGATTATCGGACCGCCTACAGGATCGTCGGCGACGTGGTGAAAACTGCGAGTAAGAATGGCCAACGAGGTGTCGACATAGATCCTGCCGCGATTTCAACGTCCGCCCAGAGAGTAGCGGGATTGAACCTTTCACTTGACGCGAACAAACTTGCTGACGCGCTTAATCCCAGGAACATTGTGGCGAGCCGCTCGTCCGCAGGGGGGGCCGCACCCTCCGTCGTGACCGCGATGGCCGAACGTTACGGCGAAGAAGCCACAATTTTGGCCTCTCATGCCGCTCGTGAATTGGCGCGCTTCGATGACGCCGAACACAAACTGTGGGAGAGAGCGGAAGGGGTACGCGCGGCTAAGCGACGTTAAAAACATCCTAGCGTGTGGGACGCCATCCAGGAGCGTGGTCGAACTCTGCCACGTTCCTTAATCGCTGTCGCGGAACGCTACCCAAATGAGTTCGGCGGCAGTGTCGGTCCGATTTTCCCAATGGTGGGGCAGTGTGCCGCTAAACTGCAGAGTATCGCCGGCCGCCAATATGTATTCCCGGCCGTTCACGCGGAATAGAACTTCGCCGACCGTGACGTATACCAGTTCTTCGCCCGTGTGTTTTAGAACTTTTTCTCCACTCGTGGCTCCCGGCGCCATGCGGGCGACCGCCGCTGCTGTGCGAAACTGCTTATATGAGCCGGTGATAGCCGACAGGCTGAGCCCCTTATGAGGTGTGTATACGGGGCGCCCCTTCTCCGCGGCAGTGTAATGGACTGGTTCGGGTGCGCCCTCGTCCTCCTCGACGAAGTACCCAACGGACACGCCAAACGCCGTTGCAAGCTTGAGCAACGTCGTGATCGTGGGCGCCATGCCGCTACGCTCAATTTTATGGATGGCTCCCGCAGAGACATCGCTGATCTCTGCCAGTTGCTGTAGAGACATCCCTCTCGCCCGCCGGAGGTTTGCAACTTTCTCGCCGACCAAGCTGACGATCGCCTCTACACGCTGCGGAGCGCCCCTGCCGGTTGAAGCAACCATGTCTGGTTTCAGCTCCGGTGCCTTCTTCGTCTGCTTAGCCAACCCTTACTCCCCTGCGTGACGTCGATTGTCCATTCAAGAACACTTCGAATGGTGGCTCTTTGCGAACTGATTTACGTGAAAAGGACACGCAAAGAAAGACGAGCGAAAAATTGGAACGGCTGCAGAGCATTAGACGCGAGAACTGCATGAAATTCTTTCGACCGCGTGGCTAAGTTAAGAACTAGCCGAGTCTGACAACGCCTCAATGCGCTTGCGCATCTCCAGCTTACAAGCAAGAAATTCTTCTTGTGAGTGAAATTCCTTCCACTCGTCAACTTCGGGCAGGTCCTCTATCTCGCCTGTTGTGGCATCGACTTTCACGATAGTAACGACGTAAATCGGTGTCCCGTTCAGCCCGTCGGGCTGAGTCATCGAAACAACCGCCCATCCACTAACAAGGTGCATTTCGGTGCTTCGATATGGCGAATTAAGGCCCGAAGTTGGATCGCCAGCCTCATCAAGTATGACCCACGTGCACTGAGTTTTTCGTGCTTGCAGGACTCGTTGGCGTACCAAGCGGCCGGCTTCGAGACGATTGATCTCGCGGGCGCGGATGGAAAAAGCAGCGCCAAGCACTTTCTCCTCACGGTAGGAGGGGTCCTGATTTGCCGTGGGCATACCGACTCCGTCGCGGAGTGCTTCGGGCCATGCAGCCGCAAGTCCTTCAAGCGATTCTATCTTCCCCAAGTTAGCCGCGAAGCCACGAACCGTCGTCAAAAGGTGTTCGTAGCGAGCAGCATCCGAAAGCGCTCCTTCGTAGAGTTGGCGTTCCAGTTCCGCCCACCGGGCGCACAATGGGACCAGGGGCTTTTGCCGTTCGACAGCCGAGTTTTTAATTCCATCTGTCGATGTTTGCATTTGCGCGCTTTCCATTGATTGACAAGCGGATCATTTGCCGCATAAGAAATTTACAATCACTATACGACACGGCATTTCGGCGGGTCAAGGGATGTGCGGGGGCAAGCTACGGCCTGGTTCATTCGATCTGGCGGCGACGGCCCACAGATGAATCTCGGCCGAACTCGGGAATGCCGCTGCAGGTATCAGTGATCGAAGCAGATCACAGCTTAGGGTGAGCCGATGCACGTGAACTTGATTGTCATTTCTGGGGGAGCGTGTTGGGAAAGGTCTCCCTGCAGGTCCTTTGCGACAGAAGTTCGGTATTTTCAGCGCACAAGCCACGCTGACGCACCAGTAACGCTGCGCACAGGTCAGGATCTGGGATGATCCGCCGCCACGTCCTTCGTAGTGATGTATACAAGGATAGCGTCCGCCTCCTTGAGGCAGCCCGAGCGATGCGGGAACATGAGGGGGTTTCTTGGGCCACCGCGATCATGGCGACGGCGGCCAACACGGCGTCATTAACCACCCGCGGGTTTCTCATTGAAGTCTCTCGTTCGACTGCAAACGACCTCATCCTCGCGGTTTGCGCGCATAGCGAGGCGGCCGCGGACGAAGCTTTGGAAAAGGCCACAGCTCTCCTGTTCAGCGCAAGCGACCAACAGGACTGCGTAAATTCCGAGCTGCCGACCGATATTCTTTCAGCGCGAGCAGCGCGCCCCACAGCCAACCTTGCGGTGATCTCTGTGCCCGGGGAGTACGCGACGCTTGAGGCCGAGAAGGCCTTGAGCGCAGGCCTTCATGTATTCCTGTTTAGCGACAACGTTCCTGTCGCCGATGAGATCGCATTAAAGCGCCGTGCGGCAGAAGTGGGGCGCCTTATGATGGGACCAGGAGCGGGTACCGCGCTGCTTGCGGGAGCCGGCCTCGGATTTGCCAATCGCCTATCACAAGGGCCTGTCGGGATTGTCGCGGCATCCGGTACGGGCGCTCAAGAGGTGGCGACCCTCCTTGATCGGTGCGGCGTCGGCATCTCTCACATCATCGGCGTTGGGGGACGAGATATGTCCACCGAAGTTGGTGGGCTGGGAACAGAGGCTGCTCTTCGCGCTCTTGACGCCGATGATGGCACTCGGGCGATTCTGCTTGTGTCGAAACCTGGTGCCAGGGAAGTCGCCCAGCGGCTTTTGCAGATACCGGGAAAGCCGATGGTAGCCGCCTTGATAGGCTCGGAGCGCCCAGTAGCGCCGCACAGGCAGGGTGTCACCATATGTGATACCTTGGAAGCGGGCGCGGTGGAAATGTTGCGCATCCTGGGTAAAGCGCGCCCGGATGCTGAAGCGTCGTTTCTTGACGCCCTTGTCGCGGCAGTCGCGAAACTCACGGCAACCCGAACCCGGCTTGTCGGGCTCTTCAGCGGCGGTACTCTGTGCTACGAGGCCATGATCGTAGCCTCCCGGCTCCTCGGTCCCATCCATTCGAATATCCCAATCGATACGCGCTGGTCCTTGAAAGAAGCAGGTCTCGGCTCACATGTCTGCATCGATCTCGGCGAAGAGGAATATACGAAGGGGAGTCCTCATCCGGTGATAGATGCAGCAGCTCGGTTGGATCTTCTTGAGCGTCAGGCCAGCGATCCTACTGTCGCAGTAATATTGCTTGATGTCATACTGGGCGATGGCGCGCACCCCGATCCCGCGGGGGTGCTAGCGCCTGCCGCCGATCGGGTAGTGCGCTCCGGCGCTGCAATTGTCGTCCATCTGGTTGGGACTGCGAGGGATCCCCAGGATCTCCTGACGCAACGCCAGCGCTTTCAAGATGTCGGCTGCATCGTCGCGGTAAGCGCCGCGCACGCAGCGCTTGCCGGAGCGGCCATCGTGCTGCGGGACCCGACGGTTGTCCTACCTCAAATGCGTCTACCTTCCGACATCGTTTCGCAGCAGACCGGCGCCACATTACTTCCCTCCCTCTAACTCGGTTGAATACCATGATGTCAAATCCTTCCTTATCCGGCCGTTCGCCTCGTATCGCGCTCACGACCTACTCCACCAAACCCCGGGGTGGGGTGGTTCATACGCTGGAGTTGGCGGAGGCACTGCAATCCGCAGGCATGGCGGTGACGGTGATAGCTATGGGTGAACCAGGGGCGCTGTTCAGAGAAGTCAGCGTTCCCGTGAGGATGATTGCTCCGCCGGGTCAGTTCGAGACATTGGAAGAGCGGGTATTCAATTGGATCGACGCGATGACCTCCGGTCTGCATGAAATGCGAGATGAATTTGACATCGTTCACAGCCAAGATTGCATTTCGGCTCGTGCCGCGGCCCGAGTCAGGGACGCGGGAGCGCCCTTTAAACTCGTACGGACCGTCCACCATGTGGACGATTTTACCACCCAAGCGCTGATAGATTGTCAGCGAAACGCGATTTTGGAACCGGATCGTGCACTCGTAGTTAGCAAGTCTTGGCAGGACCGCCTGCTCGACGAGTACGGCGTTACGGCGTCGATCGTCTACAACGGGGTCAAGCCCGAGCGCTTCAGGACGACGCTGACAGCTGAGCGCCGTGCCGAGTTGCGCCGCAGCATTGGCTCGGAAAACCGCTTTCTGTATCTCACTATCGGCGGTATCGAGCCACGCAAAGGCAGCGAATATCTGATGAAGGCCATGGCCAAACTCAAAGCCGAAAGACCGAAGCCGCCCCTCCTTGCGGTAATCGGCGGGCACTCCTTCCAAGATTATCGCGATTATCGTGATCGGGTTTTGGGGTCGCTCCCCGAGATGGGACTGGAGTTGGGTAAGGATGTCGTCCTTCTAAACACTGTTTCGCAAACGGAATTGGTTGACTGGCTTGCGGCTGCCGACGGCTTTGTCTTTCCATCAACGAAGGAAGGCTGGGGCTTGGTGATTATGGAGGCTGCCGCGGCCGGCTTGCCGGTCGTAGCGTCGGACATCGACGTCTTTCGCGAGTTCCTGGTTGCCGACCAGCACGCCATTCTGACATCGACCGGAAACGTAGACTCGCTTGCCTCGGGAATGGCTCGCCTGCTGGATGAACCGGAGACCGCGATCCGTCTTGCGCAGAACGGACACCACCTGGTGG
Organism: Ensifer sp. ENS10; assembly: GCF_014852025.1. Classification (NCBI taxonomy): domain Bacteria; kingdom Pseudomonadati; phylum Pseudomonadota; class Alphaproteobacteria; order Hyphomicrobiales; family Rhizobiaceae; genus Ensifer; species Ensifer sp. ENS10. Next base: position 379,088 of record NZ_JACVAS010000003.1, on the reverse strand, counting down.
CCGATTTCAGCTGGAAGGCTACTGCCGACGAGCATATCCGTATCTACAACGAAGTTATCCGCGTGTAATTCGCCACACCGCGACGACGGGGAATTGTGGGTTCGCTCCTCTGCTGGATGCCCACTCTTCCCCGCCCGCGAAATGGCGATGCCGTAATTCGCACGGCGCTGCGGCGCGGTGCGAAAGCTCATTCCCATCCCATTAGTGCCGCACCGCCGCCGGTCGCAGCCCTTCTTGGCTTGCGCTGCAAATAAGCGGAATGCGTCCAGGATTCACTCGACTTCGGAGCCACGCCTACTTCCCGCGATGGTCGCAGAAACACAGCTTCACACGCCTTGACGGGATGAAGAAAGCCATCTACTTTCCGATAAATTCATTTCCTATACGATATGCAACAGGGAGGGTGACGGTGTGAAAATTGTTGTCATTGGAGGAGGCGCAGCTGGCTTAGGAGCAGCCGGTGCCGCGCAGGGCGTGGATCCCTTGGCGAAAATCGTCAGCTATACGAAATTCGAAGATGTCGCTTACAGCCCCTGCGGAATTCCATTCGTTCACGGAAAGGAAATCGAGTCCTTCGACCGACTGTTCCTTGCGACAAAGCAGCAATACGCGGACCAAGGCATCGATATCCACTACACAACTACGGTGGACAGTGTTGACGTAAAGCGCCGTATCCTCAAGGTGGCGGGCGAAGGTGAGGTCAAATACGATCGCCTGATTTTTGCGACTGGCTGGAACTATGAGGATCCCGGTCTACCTGGCGGCGACCTCCGCGGCATCTACCGCGTTAAGAATATTCGCGAGGCCGCCGAGTGGGACAAGTATATCGACGGCGTCAAATCCGCTGTCGTCGTGGAGTGCGGACCAATAGCCGTAGAGATGGTGTCCGCCCTCACGCATCGCGGCATTAAGGTGACCGTCGTCGATCCGGCGCCGTGGCCAATGGCGAACGTTGTCGACCCTGACATTATCGAGCCCGTTCGGAAATCGTGGGAGGATAGCGGCGTCACGACGATGTGGGGCGACCGCGTAACCTCGTTCGGCGGCAACGGAACGCTTACGCATGTCGAAACTACCGCGGGTAGGATCGAGGCGCAGCTCGCCATTATCGGCACGAGGAAGGTGCCGAACACTTCTCTCGCTAAGGCTGCAGGTTTGGCGCTTGGCGCTACCGGCGGCATCGCGGTCGACGCGCGCATGCGCACCTCGGTTCCGGACGTTTTCGCCGCCGGAGACTGCATCGAGATACCACACGGCGTGACGCAGGTTCCACTGCAGGGCCTTTCGGGAAGTCATGCGTACGCACAGGGCAAGACCGCAGGCATCAATGCGGCCGGAGGTCATCGCGAGTATCACCCCGTGTACGTACCATGGGCGATGCTCGCGGGAGACTGGATGATTGGAGGCATTTCCTTTGGTGAAACGACTGCGACAGCCCTCGGGGTAAAGTTCGTGAGCGGCACGTCAAAGGGTATCACACGAGCGCGCTACTACCCCGGCGTAAGACCAATCACAGTCAAGCTACTCGCTGACCCGACCTCTCGTTGCCTCATTGGGGCGCAAATCGTCGGAGGAGAGGGTGTGAAAGAGCGTGCAGATTTCCTCGGCGTGGCTATCCGCTCGGGGATCTCGATCGATGATCTCGCCTCGATGGAGAACGTGTATTCGCCTGCGATCGGCGCCTTGAACGAACCTATTGCGATGGCTGCCCAGGCAGTTCAGCAGAATTTCCGGAGGTACTGACATGTCCTTCGTGCAATGGCTCCGTTCCAACTCGGAACGTTATCTCCTCGCCGCTGCGCAGGAGAGAGTGGCAAAAAAACAGGGTATGAAGCTGCGCGTAAAGCCGCGAGGCCTCAAAGATTATTTTTGGCGCTATGTTTTCGTGCCGATTTACTTCGTCATGCCCGACGGTCTCCGGCGTGCCGTTTTCCGCGCTCTGCCCGGAAGCCATCGTCGCGTTTGGCCGAAACAGGCCGACCGCCCACGTCGAGCCCACGACTTCCCTATTTCCAACTCGTAATCCCAGCCTTCCGAGCGTGATGCGATCATTGCGCTGGATGCAAGACATATAACGGAGGAGAAGTAATGCCAAAAACAGTAACGATTCCCGCGCCTCAGGCCGGTGACATCCTTTTCAACACGGAAGAGAAGGTGTTCCCGGATCACAAGGCGAATCCGGGAGACAAGGCATACATTTTTATGCACACCGTGCCGTTCGAAGGGTCTGTTGGCCTCGTGAACATGCTGACTGCAACTCGACTGCAGCGAAAGGGCTTTGATCTGTCCTTCGTTCTCTATGGTCCTGGCGTTCTCATGGCGTCTGCGGCGCGCGGTTACCCGGCGGTCGGCGCAGAGGGGTTCCCAGGGAATCTCGCGTACAATCGACAGCTCAAAACGCTCATGGACGAGGGTGCTAAGATTTACTCGTGCCGTTTCGCCATGGGGGCGCTCTACGGCATGCGTGAGGATGACCTTATTCCGGGAGTCATTCCAGTGAATCCGCTCGATATCCTGGATCTGACGATCCAAGCATGGCGGGATCGTGCGCTCGTCATGACGACTTGGACAATATAAGAATTGGACTGAACCTGCCCTTTCGGAGAAATGCAGCAATTCTTGATAGGTTGCTGCATTTCTGTTTGGCGGGAATATTCAGACGATGCTCGTGATGAAGTCTCGTGTGTCGCTCCCTCGGGGTAGCTGCTAGATGGTTCGACGGGCACGTGGGACAAGTAGTAAAGGGTGCAGCTTGGCACATAGGAGATCGGAACAATGACGCCCGTTGGAGCTGGTGTATTCGTTCAGCTTCCTAAGCGCGCGGACGTCATCAATGTGGGCCTACCCCTGTTCGAAGACTCCCTAAAAGCCCAGTCGGTAGCTGTCGTAGGAACTGAATGGCGGATCCCGGGCCGCGGGAAAGAGTCCGTCGTTGCGGCACTCGCACGGTTGTGGGGGCCTAAGTCCAAACTGATCGAAACCGCGAACGCGGAGGTTTTATCGAGGCTCAACCGTGGCCGACCGATGCTTCGGGCTATAGAGCGAGCCGGCGCGGTGATTCCTGAGATGAGCGAACGGACGCTCCTTCACTGCGGTCCGGCGATTAGGTGGTCGGAGATGTGCGATCCTCTTCGCCGGTCTTTGACGGCGGCTGTGGTGGTTGAGGGGTGGGCGCAAAATGCCGAAGACGCGGCTTGCCTGCTGGCAGCCGACTCAGTGGAATTGAAACCAGCAAACGAGCATTCCGTTGTTTTGCCGATGGCGACCGTGATCGGTCCCTCCACGCCCGTCTACGTGGTTGAAAATGATATCGGCAGCACCCGAGCCTACTCGAGCATCAACCAGGGCGCTGGGGCGGTCCAATGGTTCGGAGTCAACAGCGCAGCGGCGGTCGAGCGCCTTGCGTTCATTCGTGACACGATCGGTCCAATACTTGCGGAGACACTGCGGCGAAGCGGACCCATCGACATTCTCTCGCTCGTTGCGCAAGGGGTGTTGATGGGAGACGACGTCCATCTGCGGGTGCAAGCCACGACCAATTTGCTTCTCAAGGAGCTTCTGCCGTTTCTTGTGCAGAGTCAGCATGGCCGGCTAGCAGACGTCGCGGAGTTTTTAAGCCGAAACCATATGATGTTTCTTAACGTCGCGATGGCGGCCGCGAAGTCGCTCGTCGATGCTGCGGCCACGGTGCAAAACGCTAGTATCGTGACGACAATGGCAAGGAACGGCACATCGTACGGCATCCGCTTGGCAGGTGTAAGCGATCGGTGGTTTCTCGCCAGTGCGCCGTCGGTCCAAGATGCCCTCTACTATCCGGGCTTCGGTCCGGAAGTCAGTGCTCGAGACATAGGCGACAGCGCGGTTCTCGAGCTTGTTGGGCTAGGTGGCGCAGCCGCGGCGAACTCTCCGGCGGTCGCAGCCATTCTCGGTGGGCGAATGGCTGACGCAAGAAGCGCAACGGAACGCATGCGCCGCATCTGCGCTGGCGAAAGCACACGATTCCGGATGCCATTTCTCGAAAATGCGGGAACCCCGGTTGGTGTCGATGTCCGCCGGGTCGTCGAATTCTCGATCACGCCTGGCGTCAGTACCGGCATCATTCATGCGACTGACGGCGTTGGACAGATCGGAGCGGGCGTCGCCTGGGCACCCTTGAAATGCTTTACCGACGCCTTGCTCGAACTCGACGCGAGGATCGTGTGACCCAACGACCGGTCTTGTCCGCTATAAGCATTGGTGAAGGGCTAACCGAGGTTTTTACAGTTGCTTGGGGGGAGAGCCGCAAGGGAATAGTCGCAGGAAATTTCTCTTGCGGCTTCTATGTCCGCCTCGGAAAACTTTTCCTCGCATTTGGAGGACCGCAGCTACCCCCGGGGCCCATCCATGTAGTTGTTGAGGAGGCTCCACCGGCGCCCCCGGAGCGGTCTAGCGTGCATTTCTCACGCGATCTCATCGTGACCGCAACATCCGCCTTCCGATTGTCAGACGCCGAAGCATACCGGCCCACCCGGTACACGAGATCGGATTTTGTCGCGATGGCCCGGACACTCGCCGAAGCCGATAGCCTGGATGTTCCCCCGCACGATCTTACTCATATCTGGCACGACGTGGTCGAAGCGGTTATTTCCTCGAACCTTCATAAAGCAAGAATACTGCTGCAAGGCCTTGGAGCGGGACTTACACCATCAGGCGACGACGTACTGGCCGGAATTCTGCTCTTCTGGCACTGGGCAGACCCTCGCAGCGAAATGCCTGCGCAGGTGGCGGCAATAGCCGATACATGCGACCTGAGCCGCAGCTTTCTGTCCTGGGCGGCCCGGGGGCAGAGCATTAAGCCGATCCATGCACTCGTTGAATGCGCCGCCGGCCTTTCAAGTGCTAATACGCCCGCAGGATCAAGCCGCGCTGATTTCGAGCGACTTACGTCAGTCGTTCGATCCATCGGGAGCTCCTCGGGGGGAGCGATGTTGACCGGTCTTCGCTTGGCGGCCGTCGCGTGGCTACGTATAAATGGCTCGCCTTTGCCTTTCCCGACGATCTCACAGCCCGATCTCACCATCCTGGAGTTCGCAAGGTAAAAGGGGAACCGAGATGCCACGGTACGACGAGCGCCCTTTGACATCGAGGGATTTTGCAAATTTCGTAGCAGAGATTATGGCGGCCGGGTGTGATATCAGCGCCCTCGGCTACGACATAAGTCCTCCGACCGGTCTGGAGGGCGCGCGGCGTGCCATCACAAGGGAGACAGATGGACTACGTCTTCGGTTTCCGGGCGGTCCCCCGATTGAGTGAACACACCCGGCCTTGGAGGACCGTGCCTCCTCGTGGCACTTGATGAAACGTGTGTTTCCGACCCGCCCGAACCTCCATTATGATCTATGGCCATTCGGATTTTCGTATGGAATCCCATTCTTGCGGCTCGCCCAAGTCTGAATAGTGTTCGCGGCCTGATTCTGCTGGAATAATTTCACCGGCGTTTGACGGCGTGGAAGCTCTCGCGGTCTCATAGAAGCGTTGGTGGCTCGATTATGTTTCCGTGCACACCAACTCCATCCCATACCGTTGTTCCGACGAGGATTTGTTCCTCGATTGCCTCCGCCGAGTGCAATCGGCGGCGATCAGAACGGCCTATGCCAATGCGGTGAGGGCCGACGGCACGCGCGGGTCTTCTCGACAGCTGGGGGATCCACTGAGCCACGAAGCTCGGCATCTGGAAACGCAAGCTGACGCCGAACGGAACGGCCATCTTCGGCGGAAGAAGCGAGCTCGAACGCTGGCGGAATGGGCTGGTCTCGCCGGAAGAATGGAAGCGCAAGCGGCTGCATCCGTTCGTCAGTTTCGGTGATCGCCACCCGCGGCAACCAGAACGTCCACTTGCTCGACGAGACGACGATCGTCGTCAAGATCGGCCGCAAAGAAATCGGCGGCCGATCGGGAAAGACGGTGACGCACCGCGGTGCTCCATCTGGCGCGCATGACCGGAAACCGCGGGATCATCATGCGGCAGCTGGCCGACATCCGCGCCAACGCGGCGGAGCGGGACCGCATCAACGTCAGCTTTTCCATCAGCGACACCCATGTCAGCGTCACCTTCGACCCGACCGATCTGCCGCACCATCCGCAACGGCGTCGTCCCGTGGTGCCGATCAAGGGACGCTGCCTCGGCATCGATCTCAATCCGAACTGGGATCGGCATCGCCGCGGCGGCAAACACCAAAGGTCCAGGCTCCGTGAAAAGCACAAAGCTGCTGGACCACGCGTTGGTGAAGCTCGACCTGGACAAGGATGCATCGGCGGAGCTGGTGCGCGAGACGCTGGCGGCCGTCTGCGGCCGGGCGATCTCGATGGCGCGCAAACATCGCTGCGGCACCATCGTCTTGAAAAAGGGACTGGGCAAGTTGCAGTCGTGCGGCAGGGGCCGCTCCCTCAACCGGCTCCTGAACTACTGGGCAAGGACGGTGTTCGTGCAGATGCTGACACGTCGCGCCCGTCTTGCCGGCATAGACGTGCTCGAGGTCTCGGCGGGCTATAGCTCGGCCATCGGCAACCTCGCCTTCGATGCGCCCGATGCCTGCGCGTCGGCAACCGAGATCGCCAGACGGACCATTGCCCGTCTGGCCGGAATAAAGGGCGTCCTGCTGGCTCTCGAGGAAGGGTGCGTTTCCCGTCTATGGAAGAATGGGACGGTGCCCGCCGAACTCGGTTCATGGCAGGAGGTATCAAAGCGGCGAAGATTGGCTACCGCCGCCCGCACCCCGACGTGCCGGTTGGCGCGCGGGGTTCCGATGTCCACGCGACGGAGATGTTCTGTGGGCATGCGGTCGTCCGCCTTGGCGGGCGTCACCGACCGGGACTTCTGTCCCGGGTGTCTGCTGCCAAGCGGGACGCAACAGTTCGGGCTTTTGTTCAACGTGGAGGTGTCTCTCAGAGACAGGATTCCACGCGAAAATCCGAATAGCGATCTATACTCCGAAATCGTAGAAGGGGGGGCCACTCTCAAAGACGTGTTCCAGAGATTGTGCGGGCGGGTTGAGATTAGAACCCAGGGCGCGTGCCGGGATTCCAGCAACTGTCTCACCTTCGCGGACGGGTTTAACGACCACTGAACCTGCTCCAATACGTGCATTGGCCGCGATCTCGATGTTGCCGAGGATTGTTGCTCCAGCACCAATGAGCACGCCACGGCGGACCTTTGGGTGGCGGTCGCCGGTTTCCTTTCCTGTTCCGCCGAGTGTGACGTTCTGGAGTATGGAAACGTCATCTTCAACGACGCAGGTTTCGCCAATGACGATGCCGGCCGCGTGGTCGAGAAATATCCCGGCGCCGAGGCGAGCCGCCGGATGCACGTCAACCTGAAGCGCTCGGGAAGTGCAACCTTGCAGATAGAGTGCCAAATCGCGACGACCTGCAAGCCACAAGGCGTGTGAGATGCGGTGTGCCTGCAGCGCTAAAAAGCCTTTGAGGTGTAGGAAAACGTGCAAGGCTTTGGTCGTCGCCGGGTCTCGATCCAGAACCGCCATGATGTCAGTGTGGGCGCGAGCTAGAATAGAGGAATTTCCGTCCGTGAGTGGAGTGATCGCGGTCAAAAGCAGTTGCTCTTCTTTCCGGGGGACCAATAAGCTCGCCACTCGATAGCAGATCGCTTCTGTTAGGTTGGGTCGCTCAGTGACGCTCTCACCAATCACCGCCGCAAGGAAAGGCTCACTTTCGATTGCCTCTTCCGCTTCCGCGAGAATTCGGCACCATACTGAGTGGTTGTCATCGTGATCGGTCACGCGCGTGCTACACTTGAAGGGTCGCGAATTCGCCGAAATTGCGCAGTCTTTCCCAAGGCTTGGCGGCAACGGCATCTAAAGGGAAGCGGGTGGTTCTTGGGGTTGGAAGTAGTTCGCTGCTCATTTTGTGTATGCAGAATCTGCTATGCTTACGTTGGTGCGCGCATCCGGTGAAAATTGAGAGCGGTATACGGATTGCCTGCCCGACTGGTGGTCCGCTCGCGTTTTCCACTGGATAGGTTCGGGAATGTATGGATCGAAGCCATACTGTATCGCGCTAATGTATGCAAGTGCGAATGACGCGAAGGCTATGGACGCGCACATTTTCCGTCGCTGTCGCCACGCCTTCCGAGCAGAGTATGCAATACAAGCGAAAGGGTGGACGTTGTAGGCGGGCTGGTAATACCGCGGAACGTATTACCGCGCGTAGCGCCGTCCTGTGCGGGCGTCCTGAACTTGGATGTTGCACGAGGGGCTGTCAGTGCCCGAAGAGAGGGATCAAAGCGGAAGGCACGGCATGCAGCTGCGCATGCCCACGGTAAATCAAAGCCGAGTAGGGAGTCGCTAGATCGCTCAGCATCAGTGTCGCTCCTGAAAAATCGTCTGTTTGCGTGTACAAGCTAGGCGTCACGACGGTCGGCATTCCCGCTGCGAGCGCCGCTTCAAGGCCTACTCGCGAATCCTCGAACGCCCAGCATTGGTGAGCCGAGACCCTCAAGTCGTGAAGGACGCGTTCGTAGACTTCGGGATGAGGCTTCTTATGAACGACGTCTTCACCGCATCGGACCGACATAAACCAGTTTTCGACGCGTCCGCCAAGTGTAGCGGCAATTAATGCGTCGACATTGCTTCGGGTCGTGGTCGTGGCGATGGCCATCGGAATCGACTGCTTGTAGGCGATGTCTATCAGGCGTTTCACCCCCGGGCGCAACTCGAGCGAGGTGGAAGTGACCATCTTCCGATAGATTTCCGTTTTCCGCCGGTGAAGCGTAGGAACGTCGATTGCTTTCTCTCCGATCAGGTTGGCGTAAACTGTAATCCTCTCTTTTCCACCGGTGGTTCTCAGGAGTTCCCCGTACACGCTACAATCCCAAATCCAATTGAGACCGGCTTCTTTAAACGCGGCATTGAAAGCCTTCCGGTGCAGTTCCTCGGTCTCTGCGAGAGTACCGTCAACATCAAAAATTAGCGCTGCGGGCTTCATTGATCGCATCTCTTTCGCGGAGCCAAATGGGGAAATGTTCAAGGCTATTCATGCGGTAGGATGGAGCCGGACCCCTCCCTGATACGTTGTAGCCAGTCCCAACCAGCAGGGATGGCATTCCCGCCGAGCACGCGGCGGCAATGTCAGCCTCTCCATCCCCGACCATCAAGGAAACATCACGTGTCACGCCTAGCTTTCGAGCCGCAAGTAGCAACATATCGGGTTCGGGCTTGCGGGGCAGGCCCGTGTCGCCACCGATAACGACCTCAAAGCGCGCGAGCAAACGAAAGTGCTCGAGTATCTGCCGCGCAAAGTGCTCAGGTTTGTTCGTGACAAGCGCCAAGGGAATGCCAAGGGATTCTGCTGCATCGATCGATGTTGTAGCACCTGGCATTAACGACGTCTGCTGGACGAGCCGGCTTGCGTATGCCTCCTGCATGGACGATGTCGCCTGGTCCAACTGGTCTTCCGTAAGCGGCATATTGCACGCGTGATGCGCACGTTCGACGAGTGCGCGGATTCCATGCCCGACCATCCGCCGAACAGAAGGAATAGGCAGTGGACCCAGCGATCGGATTGCGAGAACCTCGTTGATCGAGACGGCAAGGTCTGCCGCGGAATCCACCAAAGTTCCGTCAAGGTCGAAAAGCACCGCCTTCGGCATGCCTCGAACGATCACAAGTGAGGACGGGAACGGACCAACTGCCATCGCGTCACCTCGCTTCGCGCAGGTCCGCAGGATCGGCTAGGTCGGCCGCCCGGCGGATTGCAAGTATGTTGGCCTCGTACTCCGCCTCGGAGTTGCCCTTAAAGACAGCCGAACCAGCCACGAGGACGTTGGCGCCGGCGGCGCGTACGAGCGGGGCCGTTTCCGGCGTGACGCCGCCGTCGACCTGAAGGTCGATCTGCCGATTACCGATCATCTGTCGCACCCGTTTTATCTTCTCGATTACTGCTGGGAGGAAGGACTGCCCGCCAAACCCGGGATTGACCGTCATTATCAGGACAAGATCCACGCGGTCCATTACGTACTCGATCGCTTGTTCCGGCGTTGACGGATTGAGCGAAACCCCTGCCTTCAGTCCAAGATTTCGGATCATCTGGAGCGAGCGATCGAGATGGGGTCCCGCCTCGACATGAACGGTGATGATGTCACAGCCCGCATCGGCGAAGGCGGTGACATAGGCGTCCGCAGGCGCGATCATCAGATGGCAGTCGAAGACCCGGTTCGTGCGTGGTCGCAATGCCTTCACAATTGCTGGGCCAAATGTGATGTTGGGCACGAAGTGTCCATCCATTACATCCAAATGGATCCAGTCTGCGCCGGCGCGTACGACAGACTCGACTTCGTCTCCGAGACGGGAGAAATCAGCGGCAAGGATCGAGGGCGCGATAATAGTGCTGCTCATGGTGTGACAATGTCCTGGAAAACGCGGCTGGCGAGGATGTCCTCAGCCGATATAGTTGACAGCGTTTCACCGGAAACCGGACCAACCGAATTTGTGAAAAGCCGATTGGCTTGGCGAAGCCGTGCTCGATCAAGGGCATTGCGGATGGATCGGGCGTTTGCAAAATGCGGCTGGCTCCGTCGCCGTACGATGTAATTCGCCATTTGGGTACGGGCTTCCTCGTCAAACCGGTAGTTCTGGTCCGCCAGTAGAGTGTCAGCGATCTGAAGGAGCTCTTCATCCCCGTAATCGGGGAAATCGATATGGTGAGCGATGCGCGATCTAAATCCGGGGTTACTCTGGTAAAACAGGTCCATTCGGTCGGCGTAGCCGGCAAGGATTACGACGAGATCCTCTCTGTTGTTCTCCATGACCTGCAGCAAGATCTCTATTGCCTCCTGACCGTAGTCTCGCTCATTGTCTGGGCGATAGAGATAATACGCCTCATCGATGAAGAGGACGCCTCCCATGGCGCGCTTTAGTACCTCTTTCGTCTTGGGCGCGGTGTGGCCGATATACTGTCCGACAAGGTCGTCCCGGGTGACGGAGACAAGATGGCCTTTGCGCACGTAGCCGAGCCGATGAAGGATGTTTGCCATCCGCATCGCCACCGTCGTCTTTCCCGTGCCCGGGTTGCCCGTGAAGCTCATATGCAGCGTCGGCGTAGTATGCGACAGTCCGAGCGATCGACGTGCACGATCGACGACGAGAAGGGCAGCGATTTCACGGATGCGTTGCTTCACGGGTTTAAGCCCGACCAGTTCCCGGTCAAGTTCGTCAAGGACCTCTCCGACGCCCGAGGATCTGAACTCTTCCGTCAGGTCGATCCGGCGAGACGACGGATCGACAGTCGGCCCGCCGAAGGCGGCGGGCCCATTCTGTTGTGACAACATCCTTCTCTTCCTCACCTTCTTGAGATTGGCTAGCGGGCTGTTTGCAGGCCATAGACCTGCGAGCGGCTGTGAGCATCGGTTCTCGCCATGACAAGTTTCGTTTCGACAGGCGGGCGGTTCACGAGGAAAGACATCCGCACCGTCTCCCATCCGCGTGTGTTGTCGAACGCGTTTATTCGAATGTAGGCGTTCGGATGAGCCTTGCGGCAATCGGCAAGCTCCAACATGACCCCCTTGGCGTCACGCAAATCAAACATCGGATTACCCCACATACCCCAGTAGGTGTTGCGGGGATGCGGGTCATCGGTGAACTCGATGCCGATTGCCCACTCGTTGCGCAGACAATATTCAACTTGGGAAGTGATCTGCTCGTCCGTGAGGTCCGGCAGGAACGAAAAACATCCTTGGGTGATACGCATTGCGTTTCCTTCGGTTTACAGGCCAACGGATGGGGTCGGAACAAAATCCGAGGTGTCGGTTGAAGTGTAGTTGAAGCTGACGTCGCCCCAGACATCGAGCGCCGCTTCGAGTGGCTTGCACCATTTGGCGGCTGCGCGCAGAACCTCGGGACCTTCTGCTGTGATGTCCCGGCCTTCGTTGCGGGCGAGTACCATTGCCTCGAGAGCAACACGGTTCGCCGTTGCGCCTGCTTGTATTCCCATCGGGTGACCGATCGTCCCGCCGCCGAACTGGAGCACGACATCGTCACCGAACAACTCAAGCAGTTGATGCATTTGCCCGGCATGAATGCCGCCAGAAGCCACCGGCATGACCTTTAGCGTGTCGGCCCAATCCTGTTCGAAGAAGATGCCACGCTGCAGATCGACCTCGTTCTTCAGTTCGCGACAGACATTGTAATACCCTTGAACGGTTAGCGGATCGCCCTCCAGTTTACCGACGGCCGTACCCGCGTGGATATGGTCGACGCCAGCAAGGCGCATCCACTTGGCAATGACTCGAAATGAGATGCCGTGATTCTTCTGCCGGGTGTAGGTGCCGTGTCCGGCCCGGTGGAGGTGGAGGATCATGTCGTTGGCTCGGCACCATTCCGAAATCGATTGGATCGCGGTGTAGCCGATAATCAAGTCGATCATCACGATCACTGAGCCGAGTTGCTTGGCGAACTCTGCGCGGCGATACATTTCCTCCATCGTTCCGGCGGTGATATTGAGGTAATGCCCCTTGATTTCGCCAGTTTCTGCTGAGGCTTTGTTGACCGCCTCCATGCAGTAGAGGAAGCGGTCGCGCCAGTTCATAAAGGGCTGCGAGTTGATGTTCTCATCGTCTTTCATGAAGTCCAGGCCGCCCTTCAGCCCTTCATAGACGACCCGACCGTAGTTCTTGCCGGACAGCCCGAGCTTTGGCTTGGTGGTCGCACCAAGCAGGGGCCTGCCAAATTTGTCCAAACGCTCGCGTTCGACAACGATGCCGGTCGGTGGTCCTTTGTAGGTTTTCACATAGGCGACTGGGAAGCGGATGTCCTCAAGCCGGGCGGCTTTGAGAGGCTTGAAAGAAAAGACATTGCCAATAATCGATGCCGTAAGATTTGCAATCGACCCGGGTTCGAACAGAATAAGGTCGTAAGCGACGTAGCAGAAGTACTGGCCATCCTGACCTGGGACAGGGTCGACGCGGTACGCCTTGGCTCGATACTGGTCAGCCGCTGTAAGCCGGTCGGTCCAGACAACGGTCCAGGTCGCCGTGGAGCTTTCTCCGGCAACGGCGGCCGCGGCCTCTATAGGATCGACACCAACCTGCGGCGTGATGCGAAAGAGCGCGATGATATCGGTGTCCTTCGGAACATAATCGCCGTCCCAATACCCCATCTGCGCGTATTTTAGCACGCCTGCGCGGTACCGTTCTTTGCCGCGGATTTCTGTCTTTGCATCGGTGTTCATGTTTGTTCCTTTCAACGTTATGTCAGGCTGCCCAGGCCGCGCTCGAGGTGTCGCCGAGCTCGCCACTTTGGTAGCGGCGAGCCATTTCTTTCATTGGAAGAGGTTTGATCTTCGAAGCATTTCCTGCAGTGCCGAATGCTTCGAAGCGCTCGATGCAGACCTTTCGCATCGCATCCATCGCGGGCCTCAGGAACATTCGGGGATCGAACTGTGAGGGCGCGGAGGTCGCGGTTCGCCGGAACTCCGACGTAGCCGCCAAACGCAGGTCCGTGTCGATATTGATCTTGCGAACACCGTGGCGGATCCCGCGGACGATCTCGTCGAGAGGTACGCCGTATGTCTCGCGCATCTCACCCCCATGAGCGTTGAAGACCGCCTGCAGCTCCACAGGCACACAGGATGACCCGTGCATGACGATGTGCGTGTTCGGAAGCCGGGCGTGGATGCGCTCGATCACGTCCATTGCCAGAACCTCTTGGGTGGGTTTCCGCGTGAATTTGTAAGCACCGTGCGATGTGCCGATCGCAACGGCGAGCGCATCCACCCCCGTTTCCGCGACGAACGCGGCGGCTTGATCGGGGTCGGTCAGCAGCATAGAGCGATCGAGGGCGCCCTCGAAGCCGTGCCCGTCTTCTGCTTCGCCATGGCCGGACTCTAGCGAGCCCAGGCAGCCGAGCTCACCTTCAACCGATGCGCCGACCATGTGCGCCAACTGGCTAGCCTCGCGTGTCACGCGCACATTGTAGTCATAGTCAGCCGGTGTCTTGGCATCCGCCAAAAGCGATCCGTCCATCATCACGGACGTGAAACCGGCTTGAATAGCCGAGAGGCACGTTGCGAGATTATTTCCATGGTCCTGATGAATGCAGAGCGGAATCCCGGGAAACATCTGCTCGAGCGCTTCCATCATCTTCGAGAGCATAATGTCGCCCGCATAGCTACGCGCACCGCGAGAGGCCTGGAGGATAACCGGCGCGTCGCAGCGCACAGCCGCCTCCATGATCGCAAGGCCCTGTTCCATGTTGTTGATGTTAAAGGCGGGTACGCCGTAGTCCGCCTCAGCGGCGTGATCGAGCAACTGGCGCAGAGTTATCCTAGCCATGTCAGGACTCCTTTCGGTTCGTGTCGGGTGGATTTGAGTGCCTCGATACCGGGGAGGGGGCGCCCTTCTAACCAGTCCAGGAAAGCCCCGCCGGCGGTCGAGACATAGGTGAGGTCTTGGTCGACGCCCGCCGCGGTGAGCGCGGCCACGGTATCTCCGCCTCCAGCGACCGAGCGAAGTGCGCCACGACGAGTGAGTTCGGCGATTATCCGTGCGATGAAAAAGGTTCCAATGCCGTACGGTGTGAGTTCGAACGCACCGAGGGGACCGTTCCAAAGGACGGTACCGGATTGGCGCAATGCCTCACCGATCTCGTGCCGCGAGGCTTCGCCGATATCCAGAGCCATGACGTCGTCACTAATCGCGTCGACTTGCACCATCTCGCAAGTGTCGTTTGCAACAAATCGTCGGCTGACGACCACGTCTCGCGGCAGAAGGATGCGACACCCGGATTTGCGAGCGGCCGCCTCTATTTCGCGTACGGTCCCCACCGCATCCCTTTCGCAAAGCGAGATGCCTACTGATATCCCGCGTGCATAGAGAAAGGTGTTCGCCATGCCGCCCCCGATCACAAGCGTGTCAACTTTGTCTACGAGGTTTTTGAGGACTTCGATTTTCGTCGACACCTTCGAGCCGCCGACGATCGCTGTGACGGGGCGACGGGCGGTATCCAAGGCCTTCTCCAGCGCTTCGATTTCAGCCAGAAGCGAAGGTCCGGCATAGGCCGGCATCAAGCCGGCAATGGCATGTACCGAGGCATGCGCACGATGCGAGCAGGAAAATGCGTCGTTGACATATAGATCTCCCAGGACCGAGAGCCTGCGGGCGAAAGCGAGACTGTTGTCTTCCTCGCCTTTGTGAAAACGAAGGTTCTCGAGGAGCGCGACCCCGCCGGCAGGTAGACTTCCGACAGCCCGTTCTGCAGAATTCCCCACGCAGTCCGGTACGAACCGCACGTCGCGCTGCACCAGCGAGGACAGGGCTTCGGCCAAGGGCCGTGTCGAAAACACTGGATTGTACTCGGCTGCTGGACGGCCGAGATGTGTCATCACGACGACACGGGCTCCACGCGATAAAAGTGCAGCGACGGCCGGCGCGAAACGGCTGATACGCGTGGCGTCGGTGATGCTCCCACTCTGCATTGGTACATTGAGATCAGCCCGCACCAATACGATCCGGTCGGCAACATCGGCATGCGCCACGTCAGGCACGAAATTTTCACGCGTCGCCAACATGGCATGCTCCGTTCGAAAGGAGAGCGTCCGCGGCCTTGACGACGGCTTCGACGGTGATCCCGAAATGTTCGTAGAGGGCTTCAGCCGGCGCGCTCGCGCCGAAACCGGTCATGCCGATGAACCGGCCGGTCTCCCCGAGCCAGCGGTCCCAGCCGAGGCGTGCTGCGGCCTCAATCGCAATGCGGGGGGCGGTGCCGAGTACGGAACGCTTGTATGCGTCGTCTTGTGCCTCGAAACGATCCCAGGATGGCATGGAGATGACGGCAACGTTGAGCGCTCGTTCCGCGGATAAGCGTTCAGCAGCGGCGACAGCGATCTGTAGTTCGGAACCGGTGGCCAGAAGCGTCAGCTGCCGGGGCTCCACAGTGTCCCGCAATACGTAGGCGCCTCTGGCGGATTGGTTTTGGCGTGTGTGAAGATTCCGCAGCATGGGAAGGGCCTGGCGCGACAGCACAAGGACGGTCGGCCGATCCCTCGAAGTCAGCGCCAGCTCCCAGGCTTCCACGGTCTCGACGGCGTCTGCCGGTCGAAATACCTGCAAATCCGGTGTTGCACGAAGCATCGCGAGATGTTCAACCGGTTGGTGCGTCGGGCCGTCCTCCCCAAGTCCTATCGAGTCGTGGGTCATCACGTATATGACGCGCTGGCGCATCAGGGCCGACAGACGGATTGCACCCCGCGCGTAGTCCGCGAAGCAGAGGAATGTTCCTCCGTAAGGGATGAAACCGCCATGCAGCGCCATTCCGTTCATCGCAGCGGCCATGGCGTGCTCGCGAATGCCAAAATGAATGTAGCGGCCCTGGAAATCACCCGGCCGGATGGGGAGCAGACCCGGTGTAAGTGTCAGATTGGAGTGTGTAAGATCGGCCGATCCACCGACAGTAAGAGTTGTTTTGGCGTTGATGATAGCCAGAGTATTTTCGGAGGCCTTGCGCGACGCGAGCTTCACTTTTTTTTCGACCTGTTCCCTGCGAAAAGCAGACAGCGCTCTTGTCACGCCGGGTGGCACGTTGCCCTTCATGTCCGCCAGGAAGCGATCTTTTCGGGAAGACAGCTCCAGCCGGCGCTCCCAGTCTTCCCGCGCTTGTCTGCCTCGCTGTGCCACGCCTTGCCACGCGAGATAGACGGATTCCGGCACATGGAACGCTTCGAAGGGCCAAGAGAGACAGACGCGTGCGGCGGCGATTTCCGCGTCACCCAATGGCGCGCCATGGACCTTCTCTGAGCCCTGTAGGTTCGGCGCACCTTTGCCGATGACTGTTCGACAGGCGATCATTGTCGGTCGGCGGTTCTTTTGAGCGCGGGTTAGCGCCGCGGCAATAGCTCCGTGATCATGGCCATCAACCTGATCCGTCGCCCATCCCGCCGCCGCGAAACGCATACGCTGCCGCATGGATGTCGACAGGCTTAGGTCTCCATCGATCGAGATCCGGTTGTCGTCCCACAACACAATGAGCTGCGAAAGCTTGAGATGGCCGGCAAGGTCGATCGCTTCGTGGCTGATTCCCTCCTGCAGGCAGCCGTCTCCGGCGATGACATAGGTCTTGTGATTGACTAGCCGCTTGCCGTAACGCGACGTCAGCATGCGCTCAGCCAGCGCCATGCCCACGGCCGTTGCAAGTCCCTGGCCAAGCGGGCCAGTTGTCGTTTCGACGCCGAAAGTGTGCCCATACTCGGGGTGGCCCGCGGTGACGGAGCCGAGCTGGCGGAACTGGGCCAACGCCGCAATGGGCATGTCCGCGTAGCCAACCAAATGATGGATCGCGTACTGCAACATAGAACCATGCCCGGCCGAAAGGATGAAGCGGTCGCGGTCCGGCCAGTTTGGTGTCGTGGGATCGATCCGAATGAACCTGTTGAAAAGCACCGTGGCAACGTCGGCCATGCCCAACGGCATACCTGGATGACCGGAATTGGCTCGCTGGACGGCGTCCATCGTCAGAGCGCGGATGGCGTTTGCCATCTCGTGTTCAGAAGCCTGGATATCTACCGAGGTGTGGTGGACGTTCATGTCTTCCTCCTGATCAGGACGACCGATGCTTCTCGTCGAGAAGCTTGTGTATGAGGGGGGTGAAGATGAGCTGCATCGCGAGGTCCAGCTTTTCGCCGGAAACGACGATCGAATTGGCGCGCGACATGAAACTGTCGCCCAGCATTGAGAGCAGGTAAGGGAAGTCGATGCCGCGGGGGTTGGCAAAACGAATAACCAACATGGATTCGGCGGGTGTCGGAATCCACCGCGCGATAAAGGGATTCGACGTATCGACGGTCGGCACGCGCTGGAAATTGATATTTGTCTGCGAGAACTGTGGGCAGATGTATCGCATGTAGTCCGGCATGCGCCGAAGGATGGTGTCCGTTACCGCCTCGGTCGTATAACCACGGGCGGACTTGTCCCGGTGGATCTTCTGAATCCATTCCAGGTTGATCACTGGCACGACACCGATCTTCAGGTCGACATGACGCGGGAGGTTTACTTTCTCCGTCACGGCGCAACCGTGGAGACCCTCGTAAAACAGGAGATCACTCGAGGGTAGGTCAACCCAATCAGTGAAGGTGCCGGGAGGCGCGCCATGGAATCTGGCTTCCGCATCGTCGTGGACATAGTGACGTCGCTTGCCCGTGCCGCGTCGTCCGTATTCCTCGAACAGCGCTTCCAGACGCTCGAGTTCATTGGCTTCGGGACTGAAATGGGAAAAGTGTCGGTTACCGCGAGCATCTTCCTCGGCGACCTTTTCCTTCATCTCGGTGCGATTGTAGCGGTGGAACGCGTCACCTTCGATGAAAGCTGCTGATATTTTCTCTCGTGCGAAGATCTTCTCAAATGTGGTTTTAACAGTCGTCGTACCCGCGCCCGACGACCCAGTGATTGCGATGACGGGAAACCGTTTTGACATAGCTGCGCCTCAAGCTCGAAACAGGCCACGATGGCCAAAGAGGGGATGTCGTGCGCCGATGGCACTCGGCTCGATGTGGTATCTGGCGACTATCGCGACTTCTTCTCGGGAGCCGAAAATCAAGGGAACGCGCTCGTGCAAGTCGGACGGGGTAATGTCGAGTATGCGCGATGTTCCATCAGTCGATGCACCTCCAGCCTGTTCGATCAGCATGGAAATAGGGTTCGCTTCGTATGAAATCCGCAGCCGGCCGTTCTTGTATCCCCGACGCTCATCTCGGGGATAGAGAAAGACGCCGCCATGAATCAGGATCCGATACGCTTCGGCGACGAGCGACGCGTTCCAGCGCATGTTGAAATTCTTGCTTCGAACTCCACTCTGGCCCTGCAGGCAATCGTCGACGTAGCTTCGGACTGCTGTGTCCCAGTGACGGTAGTTGGAGGCATTTATGGAAAAGACCGCCGTTTCCTGCGGAATGACCGCTGATGGGACGCTTTCGACGAAGGTCCCCATCTTTTGGCTGAATGTGAAAATAGAGGTGCCCCGCCCCGTAGTCAGAACTAGCGAAAGCTGCGGCCCATAGATGAAGAAGCCGGCGGCGAATTGGCGGGATCCCTGCTGGCGAAATGTGGCGACGGGATCGCCGAGGTTCGGCAGGATCGAGAAGATGGTGCCGATCGACAGATTTGCCTTTATGTTGCTCGATCCGTCTAGCGGATCGATCGCAATCGCCAACGGAGACGAGGGGTCGATGACTATCTCGGCGGTCTGCTCTTCGCTTGCGTAGTATGCCAGGCCCGCCTTCCTCGCGGCGTTTAGAAAGAGATCATCGGCGTAAAGATCGAGTTCGTGCTGAATGTCGCCGTCACTGTTTTCAGTGTGGGGAATGCCCGCGTTTTCCGACTGGTAGAGACCATCGGAAATGGCATGCCGAAGAAAGACGGCGGCGATAGCCAGGCAGCGAACCGTTCCCGCGATGTGCGGAGCGTGCGCTGTGCGCCCATTTTCTAAAGATGCCAGATACGCGTCGAGCGTGGCTGCTGGTTTCACGAAATCACCTCCCCGTGTCTTCAACCTCGGCGAGAACAATTCCGTGAAACCGCAGCTTAGGAAATTTTATTATTGTTACAACCGGAGTAAATTTTTCTAATATGGACGCATGAGAAACATCACGCTTCGCCATCTCCGGTCAGTTCTGGCCGTGCATGAAACCGGGAAAATATCGCGGGCGGCCAATAGCTTAGGGCTAACAGGGCCGGCAGTGACCTTGCAGCTTCAGCAAATGGAGCAAGAGCTCGGCGTCGCTTTATTCGAGCGCCTTTCGGAAGGGATGCGTCCAACCGCCGCAGGTCAAGCAGTGATTGATGCGGCAGGCTCGATCGAGGAGAGATTGCGAATTCTCGGTGAAGAGATCTCAATGATTGCCAAGGGTCGAAAGGGGGCACTCAAATTAGGCGTTGTTTCGACCGCGAAGTATTTCGCGCCACGCCTTATGGCGGCGTTTCAGACGCAAAACCCTGACATCAGCATGGATCTCATAGTCGGCAATCGAGGCGAGACCATACGTTCTCTGCAGGAGCGTAATGTCGACATCGCACTGATGGGGCGGCCGCCCCGAGGTTTACCAGTTGATGCTCAAGTCTTCGGAGACCACCCTCTGGTAATAGTCGCGAATGAGAGTCATCGCCTTGTCGGGCGACGGGATATCACCAAGGAAGAGCTTGCGGCAGAGCATTTTCTAATCCGGGAACCCGGATCGGGAACACGGATCTCGCTCGAAATATTCTTCTCGGGCGTGCCCGGCCGTTTCGAGCACGCCGGTTCCGAAATGGCATCGAATGAGACCATCAAGCAAGCAGCGATCGCCGGTCTCGGCATCGCCTTCATTTCCGCGCATACTATCGAACTCGAGGTCGCGGCAGGGCGACTATTCATTCTTGACGTTGTCGGACTGCCCATCCGACGCGAGTGGTACTCAGTATGGAGAAACGACCGGATTTTCACCCCGACGATGGCGGCTTTCAACCGCTTCTTAGCCAAGGAGGGGGCGAAGTACCTTCCCGTCGCGACCAAGCCCTATTCCCTCACTTCGCTCGGGATGACCTGAAGGTAGCTGGATACCTATTTTCCGGTTCAATGCTGAGCGGTGCGCGGCGCGACGGCTCCAAATGAAATCGGACTAGCTGAAAAAAGAGGGCCGCTGCTGTGAACAAACGGCCCGTGAAGTTTGTCTTGAAGGTTGATGCCGCGGGGAAAAGGAGCCGTGGCAGCATGATCACCACTACAGAGGAAATGAGACAGTGATGACTTTAGAACCCTACGCTGTATAGCGCATCTGCAACACTATACATGAGTGTAGCTGTGGCGCTCTGCCGCATCCACGTGTTTGAAACCGGGGGACGACGCCTCATTGCGGTGGCGGGCTTTCTGTTCGGAGGGGGCGTAACGAGCCGCATCTTCGCGAGCGGCGCACTCACGTGGGTCAACGACAACGGTGGATGTCGTGGGAGAGGAGGGGAATCCGATCTCGGCAGCTGCCGACTAAACGTGCGATGGAAACGAAACGGGGCAGACTGAATGCCTGCCCCGTTTCCTTTATTGATGACTTAATGCGTCGTCATCATTTGGACGACTTCATCGGTAGTCCAAAGTCCGTTCGCCATGTATCGGAAGTTGACGAGGGCGGCCCCGTAGCCGTCACCCTCAGGCAGTTTAGTCGAGGCGACTGCATCTCGCACGACGGCTACTTCGAACCCTTCCTCGAGGAATTCGCGAAGATGGGATTCGACGCACATGTTCGCGAGCATTCCTGCGAGGATAATCTGTGTCACCCCTTGCTTGCGGAGCTGGAACGTGAGGTCATTCACCTGTGGGCCGTACAACTTGTGGGGAGAGGCGATGATGGTCTTGTCGTCCTCGATGTACTTCTTGAAATCTGACAGGAAGTCGGCGCCGGATCCTTCGAAGCCGTCCAGCGTGTAAGGTCCCTTGCGGTCGAAGACACCAGCGTCATGCTGGAAGATTTCGAGGGGCCCCTGCACCTTCCAGGTATGATCCCAGTGGTAATAGTGGTGGGGCGAAATCGCGACAACCATTCCGGCCTGTTTGGCGGCGGCGAAGAGCTGGTCAAGATGGGGAACGACCTTGTGCTCGGTGACACTTTCGCCAACGACTGGCCATGCGAGGCCTTTAGGGCTCATGAAGTCGTTCTGGGGATCGATCACCACGAGAGCCGCTTTTGATACGTCGAGTTTCATGTTGCCCTTCGTCAGAGCAGGTTTCTCGGGATCTTTATACGGATCGTTGGCAGTTTGCGCGTTGGCGGCCGCGCTGGCTCCAAGAAGAGCTGCGCCAGCGAGGACGGCTGCGGCAAATTTCCTGAGTGATTTGGTTTTCGGGCTAAACACGTAACTGCCTCCATCTAGGGTTACTAAGCAAGCAACAGTAACGCTATGCAGAATTATCCGAATTCTACACAAGTGCTGCGTATCAATTCTTGCCTATGTTTTCAATGTACGGACCGTACCGCTCGGACACAAGTAAACCTTAGTTTGGGTATGGCGCTCTTATCCGAGCCTGGGTCCAGTTTTAAGCCGATCCCCGGGGCGGGCGTCGTCCGGAATGGACTGTACGAGACGATTAACGAGGAGTAGCTTCCATTAGAAAGTTGTCATGAGGTGAGGGCAGCGTGGGGCGGTAAACGCGCCGGCTGGAGTTCCGAGTGGAAGAACTGGCGACACTTTGGGAAGATGAGGAATTCGTCCTGACCCGCCGAAGGTCACAGGATCGCCGCTTGTTGTTAGTACGAGCGACGGCATCGGCGCGACCGAGGGCGACAACTATAGCGCGGCTAGATCACGCTTACGCTCTTCGGGCCGAGTTGGAGCCATTGTGGGCTGCTCGGCCCGTCGCGCTTGAGCGGCGTGGCGGAAGGTCCGAGCTTTTGATGGAGGACCCGGGCGGCGAAGTTCTTGCGCGCTTGATCGGGGAACCGTGGGAACTCCAGCCATTTCTTCGGGTTGCCATCGACTTGGCCGGGGCGCTAACCCGCCTGCACCGCCGCGGCCTCATACACAAGGATATTAAACCATCAAACGTTTTGGTCGACGTCGACCGGGGCGGGCTTTGGTTGATGGGCTTTGAAATAACCTCTCGTGTACCGCGCGAAAGAAGGTCACCTGAGCCGCCCGAGATAATTGCGGGCACGCTGGCCTACATGGCACCTGAGCAAACGGGCCGGATGAACCGGTCGATCGATGCTCGAAGCGATCTATACTCCCTTGGAATCACTCTGTACGAAATGCTTACCGGAGCGCTGCCGTTCACGGCTAGCGATCCCATGGAGTGGGTTCATTGCCACATTGCGCGTCAGCCCACGCGCCCAGATGAGCGCGTCGCAGGTATCCCCAAGCCGGTGGCGGACATCATAATGAAGCTGCTCGCGAAGACTGCTGAGGAGCGTTACCAGACCGCGGCAGGCGCGGCCAGCGATCTGGAACACTGCCTAAAGTGTTGGGAGACGGATCACCGGATCGAGCCTTTCCGGCTGGGTTCTCGCGATATTCCAGACCAGTTGCTGGTCCCCGAAAAGCTTTATGGGCGCGAAGCTGAAGTTGGGATGCTGGTCTCAGCGTTCGACAGAGTGGTAAGAGAGGGCTCATCGGAAATCGTGCTAGTGTCCGGCTACTCCGGGATAGGCAAATCCTCCGTTGTTAATGAGCTCCAAAAAGTCCTGGTTCCGCAGCGCGCTCTCTTTGCCTCCGGGAAATTCGATCAGTATAAGCGCGACATTCCTTACGCGACCTTGTCGCAGGCGCTCCAAGGTCTCGTACGTCAACTGTTGAGCAAGGACGACGCCGAACTCTCGCGGTGGCGTTTCGAGCTGCGGGAGGCGTTGGGGGCGAGCGGATCACTGATGGTCACCCTCATTCCGGAGCTCGCTCTCATTGTGGGTAATCAACCGTCTGTCGTTGAGCTGCCTCCACTCGAAGCTAAGACGCGGTTCCAACAGGTATTTCGGCGCTTTCTAGCGGTGTTCGCGAGCGACGAGCACCCGTTGACATTATTCCTCGACGATCTGCAGTGGTTGGACAGGGCAACTCTCGATCTATTCGAGCATCTCGGCAGTCATTCGGAGGTGCGTCATCTCTTGCTGATTGGGGCATATCGAGACAACGAAATTGATCCGTCGCATCACCTGGCTCGAACCCTGGATGCAATCCGACACGCCGGGGGCAGAATTCAGGAGATCATGCTTACACCTCTTACTAGGGCCGATATCGGGCATCTGATCGTTGACGCGCTGCACTGCACCCCTGCGACGGCTAAGCCGCTCGTTCAACTCCTTCACGAGAAAACGGGCGGGAATCCATTTTTCGCGATCCAGTTCTTAACTGGCCTCGTCGAAGAAGGGTTAGTCGCGTTTGACAACGACAAGGCAGCCTGGACCTGGGATTTGGCGAGCATTGGAGCTAAAGCCTATACCGAGAACGTCGTCGATTTCATGGCTGCAAAGCTGCGCCGCCTACCCGAAAGGACACGTGACGCCTTAGGGAAGCTCGCATGCGTAGGCAACAGCGCGCAGATCGGTACACTGAGCACCGTCTTGGAAATTTCTGAGGCCGAGGTCGACAGCATGCTCTGGGGCGGGGTGCGCGCAGGCATGGTCTCGCGTGTGGAGGGGACCTACACCTTTATCCACGACCGTGTTCACGAGGCGGCCTACACTCTAATTCCCCTGAACGAAAGAGTTTCGCTTCACGTGCGAATCGGGAGAACACTCGTATCCCGCACCCCGCCTGAGGAGTGCAACGCTAAAATCTTCGAAATGGTCAATCACCTCGATCGCGGTCTGGAGCACATTCAAGCTGCCGAAGAGCGGGAGCAGGTGGCGGAGCTTAATCTGCGCGCAGGCAAGCGAGCGAGGACATCGACTGCCTATGCGTCCGCCTTAAAGTATTTCGCGGCCGGCCGCTCCCTCTTGCGGGACGACTGCTGGAACAGTCAGTACTCGCTTGCGTTCGAGCTGGAGTTACACCTGGCCGAATGCGAATTTCTGACAGGCGACCTACCTACAGCCGAACGGCGGCTGACCGAGCTCCTTCCTTACGCAAAAACCATAGTAGACAAAGCTGGTGTAACCCATCTGCAGACCGCACTCTACCTGACCCTTGACCGACCGGATCGCGCAATCGACGTGGGGCTCGCGTACCTCCGACACGTCGATATCGATTGGTCGGCTGACCCAGCCGACGGATTGGTAAGTGCTGAGCTCGAGAGAATTTGGGGACTTCTCGACCTCCGTCCTATTGAACAGCTTATCGATCTTCCGCCAATGGTCGATCCCAGTTGGCGGGCGACAATGGACGTGCTTTCGGGTATGTTTGCGCCAACCCTGCTCACTCAAAGCAATCTTTACGATCTCATCGTGCTTCGAATGACGACACTCAGTCTGGAGCACGGGAACTGTGATGCCTCTTGCTATTCCTACGCACACATCAATCGAGTCTTGGGCTTCCGTTTCGGAGAATACCAGTCTGCTTTCCGTTTTGGAAAGCTGGCCTGTGACCTCATCGAGAAACGCGGCCTGCGTCGTTTCGAGGCGCGCGTCTATGCTTCCGTTGGTGCTTTCGCTCTTCCCTGGGCCGGAGATCTGCTCGTCAGCCGCGAGTTCATAAAGCGCGGTTTCGATCTCGCAGATGCCGCGGGCGATTTGACGTACGCAGTCTTTGGATTCAAAAATCTGATCACGAACTTGCTGGTCTCGGGATTGCCGTTGGACGAGGTGCAACGTGAAGCGGAACGAGGGCTCGAATATGCTCGCAAAGCGCGGTTTGGTTTTGCAGTCGATTGGTTTTCGGGGCAGCTCATGTTGCTACGGGCGCTCCGTGGCGCGTCATTGGATCTCAATTCGTTGGACAACGAAGGTTATGGTGACAAAACATACGAGCGTCATTTAAGAGACCAGCCTCCTCTTGCACTTTGCGCCTGCACCTACTGGCTTCATAAGCTGCAGGCCTGTGTGCTGTCCCGAGACATCGCGGCTGGCATAGATGCAATAGCCAATGCCACCCCGTTGTTGTGGTCGACCAGGGCCTTCCTGGAAGCCGCCGATTTTCATTTCTACGCCGCACTTGTGCACGCGTCGGCTTGCGACCTCACGACGGGCGAGGAGCGAGGTCAGCACCTGGCCTCCCTCCTCGATCACCGGAGGCAAATATTGGAGTGGGCAGAAAATTGTGCGGAGAGCTTCGACAACCGGGCCGCGTTGCTTAATGCCGAGATCTCGCGTTTACAAGGACGAGATCTCGACGCTATGCGATTTTACGAGACCGCAATCCGATCGGCACACGACAACCGATTCATCCAAAACGAGGGACTGGCGCACGAACTTGCGTCAAGATATTACCAATCACGCGACTTCGCCACGATCGCCGACACCTATCTCCGCAACGCGCGGTCCTGCTACCTCCGTTGGGGTGCAATAGCCAAGGTCCGGCAACTGGATCATCAATATGCGCACCTGCGACTGGAGACTGGCCAGTCGGTAGGAGTTTCCACCATCGCCGCCCCGGTCGAGCAATTGGATCTCGCCACTATATTAAAAGTCTCCCAAACCGTAGGAGGTGAAAACGACCTGGAGAAATTGATCGAGACGCTCATGCGAGCCGCTCTCGAGCATGCCGGCGCTGAAAGAGCGCTGTTGATCCTGCCGTTGGGTGACGAACTGCGAATAGCAGCAGAGGCGTGTGGAAGCGACGACGTTGTCCTCGTGGAAACTCGGGTCGAGAAACTCCTGAATGTTTCCCTACCGAATGCAATTGTCCAGTATGTTATGCGTACTCATGAAAGTTTGATCCTGGGGGACGCTTCGGCGGAAAGCTCGCTTTTCTCGGATGACTACGTTCGCCGGCAGAAAATTCGCTCCGCCCTCTGTCTGCCGCTCCTCAACGGGGGAAAGTTAACGGGGCTACTTTATCTTGAGAACAACCTCCTTCCCCACGTGTTTACTCCCGCCCGAATGTCGGTCTTGAAACTCCTGGTGCTCCAGGCGGCGATATCTTTGGAAAATACGCGCCTCTACAGTGAACTTCAGGAACGAGAGGCGAGGATCCGGCGCTTGGTGGACGCAAATATCATGGGTGTTTGCATCTGGACTCTTGATGGCGAGATCACCGAAGCTAACGACGCCTTTCTTCACATGTTGAGATGCAGTCGCGACGATCTCCTTTCGGGGCGCGTGCGCTGGAGAGACTTGACGCCTTCCGAATGGCGAGAGGGTGACGAACGTGCCCTTGCTGAAATCCGAGAGAAGGGCTCGGTGCAACCTTATGAAAAAGAGTTCTATCGCATGGACGGTAGCCGCATTCCGGTGCTTCTGGGTGCCGCGTTGTTCGAGAAGGAGTCGACTGAAGGGGTTGCGTTCATTCTGGACTTAACCGATCGCAAAACTGCTGAAGTTGCTCTGATTGAGAGCCAGGAAAATTTAGCGCGCACCGAGCAATTTTCGCTCGTGATGGCGACGCACACGGATCTCGAAGGGCGTTGGCTAAAGGTCCCGCCCACTCTGTGCGAGTTGCTTGGTTATTCGGAAGCCGAATTACTAGGACGCCGTTTCCACGATTTCACTCACCCGGACGACGTTGATTTCGAGTGGTCTCAATGCGAGCGCCTAATCCGGGGCGAGATAAAGTCATTCGATCTCGAGAAACGGTACTTAGCGAAGGGCGGGTCTACCGTCTGGGCCTACCTAAATGCATCCGTTGTCTTGGATGCGAATGGCGCGGCGGTCCATCTTTGCACTTATATTAAGGACATCAGCGAGCAAAAGATACAGGAGTACGCCTTGCGTCAAAGCGAGGAGCGGTACCGGACCCTAACCGAAACCGCGACGGACGTTATACTGGCGATCGACCAACACAGCACGGTGCTCTTTGTCAACAGCGCCGTGGAGAAGGCGTTCGGCTACACCCGAGAAGAGATAATCGGCAAGAAAATCACGTTGCTCATGCCTGAGCGCATGCGGCACCGCCATGCGGAAGCCATTGGTCGCTATCTAAAGACACGCGAGAAACGAATATCGTGGAATGCCGTGTCATTGCCAGGACTTCGCAAGGACGGGAGCGAAATTGATCTGGACGTTTCGTTCGCGGAAGTCGGGGAGGGTAACGACCTCTTCTTCAGCGGTATTTTGCGCGACGTAACTGCTCGCAAGCGCACCGAAGACCGGCTGAGGAAGGCGCAGGACGAACTGGCACACGTTACCCGGATAGCAACGCTCGGGGAAATGAGCGCGTCTATTGCTCACGAGGTGGCGCAACCACTTGACGCTATAGTCACTAATGCCGGCGCGTGTTTGCGCTGGCTCGAAGCGGGAAAATATAAGGAGGCGAGCCGATCCGCCACACGTGTAATTGAGGGAGGCCACCGTGCAAGCGACATCATCGGCCAGATACGAGCGTTGGCCAAAAAAGAACCGCCGAAACGAGAATGGGTCGACGTCAACGAGTCTATCCAGCAAGTTATCGCGTTGGCCCGTGGAGAACTGCAAAGAAGCGGGATAGCGCTTGAGACCCATCTATCTAAGACTTTGCCGATCATCCTAGCAGATCGTATTCAGCTGCAGCAGGTCATATTGAATCTCCTGATGAATGCGATCGAGGCTCTCGCTGGCGTAGAAAAGAATGCGCGCGAACTTCAGGTCCGGTCGGCCCTGAGTGGCACGACTCATATACTTGTAGAGATCCAGGACACCGGGCCAGGGTTTGATCAAGGAACGCTGGACTATTTGTTTGACGCCTTCTTCACCACAAAGACCCAGGGATTGGGCATGGGGTTGGCGATTAGCCGCTCGCTTGTGGAGGCACATGGCGGACGGCTGTGGGCGACCGCAAATATCCCCCGCGGCGCCGTATTTCAGTTTACCCTACCGATTGAACGAGAGTAAGGCTACTAGCGAGACGTCGGCTTGCCACGCTCGCTTCTAATCCACACCGCTCCGTCATAAATTGGGCTACCAACGCTCAGCGAGCCAATATCGCGCTCGGTCCGCTGCGGTTGACAATTACGGTAATGTGAATTACCAAATGTGGCCTTTCTGAATCCTGCAGAGGAAAAAACTTGGTTCCAGCAATGTCGGCCCGTCTGAAACAGCGCCGTGAAGCCATTCTTCGAGCAGCCGCCGAGGTCTTCTTCGAGCAAGGTTATGCCGCCACGAGCATAGACGCGATTATCGAACGGGCGGGCGGGTCAAAGCGCAACATTTACAATGAGTTCGGGAACAAGGAGGGATTGTTCCTGGCGATTGTCACTGAAAATGCAAATACGCTTTTGTCCAGCCTGGTGATCGAGCAACGAGAAAGCCAAGACCTTCATGAGACCCTTAATGCCTTTGGGCAGCGCCTCATGAGCGCTTACATGTCTCCTGCGTTGATAGGAATCTACCGAATAGCTGTTACCGAGTTCAGCCGATTCCCCGACCTTGTGTCGTCATTCTACGACCAAGGGCCCGGCCGGGCAACATTGCGGCTGGCCGAGGTCTTGCAGGACGCACGCGAACGAGGCGAGATTCACGCCGATGACTGCCTCAGGATTGCGGGCCACTTTGTCGGCATGATTCGTGATAACCTTCACTTACAGGTTGTACTGGGACTTCGCCCCCCGCCCTCGGCCAAGGAAACGCGCGAAGCAGTCAAGTCTGCGGTGACTGTGTTTTTGAACGGTGTACGCCCACGAAATACGACAGAATAGGCGACGCGATCACAAACAGATGCAACGCCTTATCACCAAAGATGAGGCCCATCTTTTCTCGCGCCACCCGCCAACTGTTCCCGCCGCCATCGGCTAGGGGTTGTTCCGAAAAACCGCCGAAAGAGGCGGCTAAAATGTGCCTGGTCGGCGAGGCCGCAGTTGAAGGCAATTTCGGCCAACGATTTGTCGGACGCAAGGAGAAGCTCGCTAGCCCGCTCTATCCGCAGTTTCATGATGAAGGTATACGGTGAAAGCCCAAGACGAATGGTGAATGCGCGGGCGAAATGGCTAGGACTGAGGTTCACTTCTGCCGCAAGGTCGCTTACGCGCACGGACGAGTCTATTCGCATTGCCAGAAAGCTCACAACACGCTTCATCTGCCAATCGCAAAGGCCGGTCCTGTCCTGATAGGATGCCCTCGGGTTTGATGGGGCCGGGGAACTTACCCCCCCTTGGATCGAGCCGGTCGCCGGTTGCATCACGTCCTCCCACCTTGCCGCCAACCCATCCAGTAAAGCTGCAAGCAACAATCCCTTCTATCGGACTGTAGTATCTATTACCTATCCTAAGGGCGTAGATTGTCTATTCCAGCGGGGAGGTTTGGAGTGGCAGAATGGTGCCATCAGGTGATGCGGGGGTCTGCTATGGACTGGGCGACCTCTATGGCGATATTGACGACGATGTAGAGAGCGCCGAAGACCATCGAAACGCCGAGTACGGCCGGTAGATCTGAGCTTGTCAGCGACTCCACCATATAGTGTCCGGCTCCGGGCCACGCGAATATCCGCTCAACTATTAACAGGTTCCCAAAAAGAAGGCGGATCTGGAGGCCGAGCATGGCGAGGGGCGCTGACGCTGAATTCCTGAGGCCATGCAAGAGTACCAGCCGAGTTTCGCTAATTCCTTTCCCGCGTGCGGTCCGGATGTAGGGTTGTTGCATGACATCATGAAGCGCTCCCCCCAAGGTCCGCCCAACTGCAACGGCTATCGGGAAAGCCAACGCGAGCGAAGGTAGGAGGATATGGCAAAGCGCATCGAGGGTAATGAATGGATGGCCTGTCAGCAAACCGTCGACGATATGCAGCCCGGTCGGGCCCGAGAACTCCGATTGAGTGAGGCGCCCGCTTCCCGGAAACATCTGCAACTTGAACCAAAAAATGAAAGTTAGTAGCAGGGCGGACAAAAAAATCGGGAAGGAACCGATCGCGATAAGGGCCACCCGTACCGCGCCCGAGCGAGGAAAGACGAGCTGGAGCGAGGCTAATCCAACTGCAAGCACAATCCCCAGGAAGATCGACATGGCCATCAGTTCAAGCGTTGCGGGTAAGTGCCTCGAGATGTCGGCGGTGATCGGTTGGCGGGTTCGGAACGATGTTCCCAAATCTCCTCTTGCCAGACGAAGCAGGAAGCGCCCGTATTGAACCATGATAGGTTCGTCCAGACCCAGTTGCTTCCGAACCAATTCCACGGTTTCTTTCGGGGCGGACGGCCCGGCGACGGCTCTGGCCGGATCCGCGGGAATAACGCTCTGCAAGCAGAACGCGAAAAAGCTCATTACCAGCAAAACGGCTAAGAGTCCGCATAGGTGCCTGCAGGAAGAAGCAAGCAAAGAACCGCCCATGACTTAGCGCCCCCGCAGAGCGGCTCGGAGGCCATCGCCCGCAAGGTTTGCGCACAAACACAGAACGAAGATGACTGACCCAGGAAGCAGGGGCAGCCACCAAAAAACGGTAAGGCTGTCGAGCGAGCGCGCTGTCATGGCGCCAAGCTCCGGCGCCGGGGCGGCTTGACCAAGTCCGAGGAATGACAATAGCGAAATCGTAATCACGATGTTAGCAACGTCGAGGGTTGCTCCCACAATCAAGGCCGGCGTGACCCCGGGCAAAAGGTACCGGAAGACCAGACGCATGCTGCTGACCCCGACCGTGCGAGCCGCCTCGAAATGCGGTCGAACTATTAGTCGCCGGACTTCATCACGGCAGAGGCGAGCGTACCATGGCCACCAAATGATGGCGATCGCAATCATCGTGTTCGTGAGACCGGGGCCAAGCACCGCAATTGTGGCGAGCGCGACGAGCGTCGACGGAAAAATCAGGAAGAAGTCGACCATTCGTTGAAGGAATATGTCCGCCTTTCCGCCAAGAAATCCAGAAAGGACGCCGATCGCCGAGCCCAGAACCGCGCTGAAGAGAATGACGGTCAAGCCGGGGAGCCAGGTGAATTGCACTCCCAGCAAGACCCTAGAAAACAGGTCGCGCCCGATTTCGTCTGTTCCAAACCAGTATTCCGACGAGGGCGGTAGATATCCGTTTGCAACTCGCAGCTGCGGATCGTATGGAGCGAGCCAATCGGCGAAAACGGCAACAAACGTTATGAGCACCATGCCGAATATGCTGACCTTTTCGAGGCGGCCTATGCGTCGAAGGGTGGTGCGCCAGTCCGCGCCAATCCACCTCGGCCCCGGTCTCTTGTCTTCGATCACCGTTTAGCACCTCCGACGAGATTGGTTGCTAACCCCGGCGAGGAAACCAGAGTTGCTAGGGAGCGCGTGTCGGGCTCTACGTCGATGACTATTTCACCCTCTCTTAAGACGGCTATTCGGTCAGCTACGATTCTTGCTGCAGCCAAATCGTGGGTCACGAAGAGCGTGGCCATATCAAGTCGACGTCGAAGGCGACCGAAAAGGTTCAGCATTGCTGCGGAAAGCGATGCGTCCATGGCGCTGATAGGTTCGTCGCATAGCAAGAGCTTGGGCGGAACGACCACAGCTCGCGCAACAACGGCGCGCTGACATTGACCGACTGATAAGTCTGCAGGGAGGACATTCAGCAGCGCCGGCTCCAGCTCCACCATCTCCATAGCCTCTTCAACGCGACGAGTAAGCTCGCGCGGCCGCATCCCGGAGCGACGCAGTCGCTCGCCGATTTGCTCTCCAACGGTTAGCCAAGGTGTCAGGGACGACACGGCATCCTGAAATACAACCTGAGGCCGATCGTCGGTACGGAAGACATAACCACCATCGGGTTGCAGCAAACCGGCGGCGATTTTTAGAAGCGTTGATTTCCCAGCCCCGCTATTTCCGAGCAGAGCAACGCATTCGCCGCGACTGATCGACAGATCGACGGATTTTAAGACGAGCCGAAACTGTGAAGACCAGAAACTCCGTCCGCCGACGGGGAACGATTTCGCGATTTTGAAGAATTTCAGGGCGACGTCGTCCCGGTCGATGTATCTGGCTGGCCACGGTTCGAGCGGCTGTGGTTTCGCAAGATTGTTCGCCCGCCCCGGAAAAAGACATGCGACCAGACCTGGGTGATGTGGGTGTCCCCGAAGGGCAGGGACGCAACTCGCGCATTCGAGCTTGGCGATCGGGCAGCGTGGTACGTAATTACACCCCTGGGAGAACTCAGCAGAGCTGCCGTTCGGGGCAGGCAGAGTTGGCAGGGGATGACGCCGCTCCGTCCTAAGATCGAACCGAGCTGCGAGAAGTCCCGCGGTGTAAGGATGACCGGGATCTTTGATCACATCGCGGATCGGCCCGACTTCGACAACCCGCCCCCCATGAAGAACGACGAGACGGTCCGCTAAGCCGGCCGCCACCCCGAGGTCATGGGTTATGAACAATATTGCGACATTCTGTTCTCTCGCTGCTCGTCGAAGAAGGTCGAGGATTTCGGCTTGAATGGAGGCGTCGAGTGCCGTCGTTGGTTCGTCGGCAATCAGCAATTTCGGTCCAGCCATCATAGCCATCGCGATGAGGACCCTTTGTCGCTGTCCTCCAGACAGGCGATGGGGGAAGGAGGCGGCAATCCCTTTCGCGTCCGGAAGTCCAGTCCGTTGCAACCAGTCCAGGATATCGGGTTCCTTTGTCGATTCGCGCAACTGGTCGCCGATGGTCATCGTGGGATTGAGTGCGCTCAGGGGATCTTGGGGGATCGCTCGCACGATAGTTCGGCGGACTCCACGCAGCCGAACAGGCGACGCGCCCGCAATCTCCTCCCCCGCCAGAAGGATCGATCCGCTCAGGCCCGGCTGGGAGCCCTGGGGCAGCAGCCCTTGGACGGCGTGGCCAATAGTGGACTTGCCAGAGCCGCTCTCGCCGACGATCCCCACGATCTCTCCGGCACCTACCGTCAAGCTAACGTTCTCCAGCACCAACTTCGCAATGCCGTCTCGGTGGAGGGTCACTGAGAGATGTCTGATTGCCAGAACTTCCTCGGACATCGCGGTGCTTCTCAAATTGAGCTTCGGTTCATTTTCGGACACTTGCAAAGTCAATATTGCCAGGCGGAAACACGGGCCGGAGGCCCAGATCGCGCAATCCTTTTATATGGACAACAATGTCGTAGGCGTCGATGAGCGGAATGACGAATCCGGCATCGAAGTACATGTGCCCGGATTGCTCATACAGGGAGTTACGAGCCTTCGGGTCTGCCAGGACGCTGGCTCGGTTAACTAATGCGTCGGCTTCCCGAATCTGGCGACCGTAGAAATTACCCGGCGCGTCTTTCGTGAAGAAAGCTGTGGCTTGGTTTTCCGGATCAGCGGCGTCAGGAGACGAAATCGTCAGCAGCAAATCGGGCGCATCCGGCTTTCCCTTCATGGCGTAAGCTGCTCCCGGCGGCAGAATGTGGGCGTTCGCGTTCACTCCAATCAACGCGAGTTGAGCCATCATCAAATCGGATATACGGCCATAGCTGGGAGCAGCACTGTACAGGCCAAATGTGAGGTTGACGGGCGCATGTTTGGCGATTGTTCTTTTTGCGGCCTCCAAATCGGTAGGGAATACGATCGGTTGTTCCGGTGTGAGCATCATATTCTGGTAGGGTGACTGGGAAACGCTGGCGTATTTGCCAAATGCTTCTCTCACCCATAGATTGGGGTTGATCGCAGTTAATACCGCTCGACGGACCTCTGGATTCTCTAGCGCGGTACCAGGCTTAATGAATAGGCTGAATTGCGTCATACTTGGCTTTGCCGTTATCTCGAGATTGGGAGGCAATCTATCGAGCTGTGCGATCGGATAGTTTTTGGGGACAACATCGATCTCGCCCGCCTGCAGCTTCAAAATCTGCTGAGCTAGATCCGGTATAACCGGCAGCTCAATTCTGTCGAAGAATGGACGCTTACCCCAATAGTCTTTGGACCGCTCCAAAGAATACCGTTCCGCTCGCTTGAACTCCACGAGCGTGTACGGACCTGTACCAGCAGCATGCTCGTTAAGCCATTTTGTGGAGGAGTCGCCGACGTCGTGTTTGTCTAGCGCCTGCGGACTGATCACTTTCGGGCCCCATGGGCTGGCCAGCGAATCCAGCAAGGAAGGTTGAGGCGAATGAAGCCTGAGCACAACGGTATCTTCGTTCTGTGCGCTGATCTCCTTCACGTTCTTGAGAAAATAGCTAAGGACGAGACCCCGATCTCGGCGGCGCTTGAGAGACTTTACGACTGCGTCTGCGTTCATTGGGGCTCCATCATGGAACCGTACCCCTCCCACAAGATGAAAGGTGTAAGTCATTCCGTCTTCCGAAATATCCCACGCTTTGGCAAGCGACCCTGTTACTTTGGTGGAGCCGGACTCGTACTTGACCAAGCCTTCGTAGACATCGTTGACCGCACTTATCGCTGCGATTTCAAAGCCGTTATCCGGGTCGAAAGTCCCGATATCGGAAGAGAGTGGCACCCGTAGGACCTCTCGTTGCTGCGCGTGCGTCGCGAGCCCCAAAAAAACAATAAACACCGCTGATGCACACGCAACGAGAAAAGAAATGAGACGCTTAGGCCTGCTCCGCATGTGGTTGTCCTGTCGGGTTTCTTGCTGGGGCGGATGTTTGCTGCGTTGCAACCTCTGTCTGCATAGCCACTTCCAAAGAAACTAATCCTCAAAGACCATAAATCTTGAAGATTCCTCGCCAGAAATTTGTAGTGGCCCTTGACCGAGCTATGATGAAAGAGAGAGATGAGCTACGGCGTTATGAAATTAAGTCACTGTAGAAAAAGGAAAAATCCAGCCTGGCGTTCGATCTCGTCCTCTGGACATGGCCTGAGTCGTGATTGGAGAACAGAAGCATCTGCGATACAAGGCCTTCACCGCGAACAGAGTGTGATCTAGTATCTGCTTGACGCACTGTCGCCCTACTCGCAGCCACAAGGCGACACGCAGTCAGACTGGGAGGCTCAGATGAAGGCGTCAGTAGCAGAAAGTAAAAAAGCTCCTATCGTGACGCTCGTGGACGACGATTGCGATGTCCGCGAGGCAATGGGCAACTTGCTGGACTCGGTCGGGATAGAGTCTTTGTCATTCGCGTCTGCGCAAGAATTTCTCGCCGCGAAGTTGCCGGACCGACCCGGTTGTTTCGTGCTGGACGTTCGGATGCCGGGGCTGAGTGGCCTAGATCTCCAGCATCATCTGGCGAACAAAGGGATAAATACACCCATCCTGTTCCTCACCGCTCACGGCGACATCGCTATGAGTGTGGAAGCGATGAAGGCCGGAGCGCTCGACTTCCTTACAAAGCCGGTTCGAGATCAAACGTTCTTGGACGCGGTCGTTAAAGCAATATCCACCGACGTTGTGCGGCGGGAGCAGGCTGCTATGTCACGCCTTCATATCGACCGTTATAGGGCGCTGACCGCTCGCGAGCGACAGGTGATGAAGCTAGTGGTGGAAGGGGCGCTTAACAAACAGATCGCCTTCGACCTCGGGATAAGCGAAGTCACCGTTAAGCTCCATCGCAGTAGCATGATGAAGAAAATGCAGGTTAGCTCGGTTCCTCATCTGGTCGGTGCCTGGCAAGCGCTACCCGATGAGTTGAAGACGCGTGATGGCTGAATACCTTCCTACCTGTCGCGCGCGGCGCCATTAGGCTGACGCTTCAATATACGGAGGCCGCGATGGAGGCGATTTCAAGACGCAGCCGCAATCTGCTTGCGATCGCTACGAGCGTCGCCGGGGCGGTGCTCGCCGGCATTTCGCACGAGCCTGCTGGGTTGATGATCGCTATCTCAGCCTCTTGGATTTGTCTCGGTTGGAGGGCCGCGCTGTTGGCTGTTCCCATTGCAACCCTGTTTTTCTCGCTAATTCTCTTCTATCCTGGGCTCTTGCCATTCCCTGCATTATTTGCCGTCGGAGACTGGTACCTGCGCTTGGGAGCCTTTGCGATTTCGGCCCTCGGACTTTGGCTACTTCTGCAGACATTTCGAACGGTCAGCTTTTTTGAGGAGGTCCACCGGCTGGGTCAGCCAACCGCTGAGGACATTCCAGGGCTAGGTTGGTCAGCCTATCCTGACGGGCGCATGCGCTTCGTGAATCCCGCCGGGTTGGATTTCATCGGCATAAGTGCAGAAGAAATGCGTCGGATCATGGATGAGGACCCGCATGCCTGGTGGAAGCTTTTCGTGCATCCAGATGATGCCGAGCGAAACATGGCGCGTTGGGAATATAGCCTGAAAACGGGGGAACCACTTGTGGACGAACAGCGAGTTCGTCGTCATGACGGAACCTATCGGTGGTTCCGCGACTCAGCGGTAGCCTCACGCGACGAGCGCGGGAATATCACGGGTTGGTTCGGGACGACCGTCGATATTGACGATCAAAAGCGAGCAGAGGCGGCACTGCGTACGAGCGAACTTCAATTGCGCAGACTGATTGATACGGTGCCCGCGCTCATCTGGTGTGCGGATCCCGTGGGAAGGCCCTCCTACGTAAACAAGACTCTTGTCAGCTGGTCGGGCCTCTCTCTCGCCGACATAAATACTGGCAACGACCCGGCGTCGATCATTGTCGATACGGCACATCCTGATGATACAAGCCAGGTTGCCGAGGCGTTGATACATTCGTTTTCGACGGGCCAGCCATTTGCCAGCAAATACCGGCAGCGTCGTGCGGACGGGGCGTACAGGTGGATCGACGGAAAGGCAGAGCCGCTGCGCGACGCCGATGGTTCGATCCTACAGTGGTACGGAGTTTGTCTGGATATAACCGAGGAAGTCGAAGCGCACCTGGCGGTTCAAGAACGAGAGCAGGAACTCCGTGTTCTCATCGATACGGTCCCAGCCATGATCTGGTTGATCACCCCGACGGGGGAACCACAATACTTCAACGAACGATTTGTCGAATGGAGCGGCGTTTCTCTTGAGGGCCAGACTGCTTTCAACAGGCCGATCACGCACCTCGAGTTAATTCATCCCGAGGATCGGCAGAAAGTTGCCGGTGCATTCGAACAATCGTTCGCCGCTGGGGAACCGCTACACGTTAAGGCGCGGTTTCGGAGGAACGACGGCGAATATCGATGGGTCGATTCTCGCGTGGAACCACTTCGCGACCAAGCGGGTCAAATCATTAGATGGTACGGAGTTTCTTTCATCATAGAGAAAGAAGTACGGGCGCAAATGGCACTCCGGGAGAGCGAGCGCTACCTGCAGCATCTCATCGATACCGTGCCGGTCGGCATTTTCTTGTCCGATCCGAAGGGCGAACCGATCTATGTGAACAAGCGCCTGATGGAGTATCAGGGGCTCGGGCTGGCCGAGCGCCGTAATCAGAGGACGAAAGCAGTGCGAGACCTTGTACATCCAGACGACCGAGAGGCGGTAGCAAGCCGATTGGCGTATTGTCACAAGGCGGGTCAGTCATTCGCCATGCGCTACCGACAGCAGCGAGGGGATGGCGTGTATCGGTGGGTTGAAGGAAGAAGTGAACCATTTCGCGACGAAAATGGTGTGATAATTCAGTGGTACGGCGTGAACCTAGATGTGGACGACGAGGTCCGCGCGCAGGAAGCGCTGAGATTAGCAGATGAGAGACTGGCGCGCGCCTCCCGAGCTGCCAGCTTGAGCGAGCTTTCAGTATCAATTGCACACGAGCTCAACCAGCCACTCCAGGCGATGGTTTCCAATGCCAATGCCTTTCAGCGTTGGCTTACCGCTGATCCTCCGAACTTTGAGCGTGCTAATCGCAGTGCGTCGTCTGTCATTAGGAACGCCGATGCAGCGGCGCAGGTCGTGGCTCGTATCCGAGCGCTTTTCAAACAAACTGGATCGCGTCGTCAACCCGTCGATTTGAACACCCTCATTGAGGAAGTTTGTGAACTCGCGGGCGACAAACTGATGGGGAACCACATAAAGCTCCAACTCCATCTCGAGCCGAACCTGCCTGAAGCGACTGCGGACCGAGTGCAAATCGAACAGGTAATCCTCAATCTCCTGCGCAACGCGATCGAGTCGATTCAGAAGGCCGGTGCGCGATCCGGCACGCTGACTATAGTCTCGGGGCAGGCGGAAAATGGCATGCTGAGGATCGAATTCCGGGATCAAGGAACGGGCATTGATGATGTGGAACGCATCTTCGATCCCTTCTTCACGACGAAGAATGAAGGTATTGGAATGGGGTTGTCGATTTGTCGCACGATATTAGAGGCGCACGGTGGAAGTATATGGGCTGAAAACTTGAGTTCAAATGGTGCTGCAATTTGCTTCTTGCTTCCGATTTCATCCCGTCGACCGACCGAGTAGATAATCGGCCGACCGAATTTCAGTGTGGAAGCGTGACCTTGAGAAACACGCCCACATTTTGCTGAAGTCCAAAGTATTGCGTCCGGCTTGACAGATGCCAGGTGGAACAACCGTCCCCGCCGATGACGTCTGCCAAGGCGGACGACAGCATGCCCGCAGCACATTCGCTTTCCGTGGATGTCCGGAATCCTGAGTGTCGATCGACACGTTGGGATGCGGGCGGCGGCAGCCAATCTTCGCCGCTTTAATTGTCCGATGGACCTCCTGGTGCGCACCGAGTTCGATGGGCGCCTTCACATTCTTTCCATAAACGGGAAAGCACCACCACGAAAATCCGAGTAGCCAGATAATCAGCCGCCAGATACTGGGTATCGACGTTCTCGCCGGAGTTGGGATTCGAGAGGCCGCCCTTTGTTTTGCAAAGGACGGCCATGGCTGCGCTGCGGCGGTGGTGGGGGGGCCGCCTGGGACGGGGAGGAGAACCGTCCTTGGGAGGTAGATGCGAGCCGTATTTGCTACGATATATGCAAGCGTCCGACCGGGGAACTATACATGTGTTTGTATCGGGGCTGCTTCCATCGAACCCGCCAGAAACTTGGTCGCTCATGGGAGGCAGAGCGGAATGCGTGGCCTGAAGCAGAGCAGACAGTTGATGGCCGCAGCAATCTGGCACTCCGACGCGCGTGCTCCGATGCCACGCCGCAAAGACATCGATGCTCGTCATGTTAAAGGTGCGATCTTGTTCTGAAGAAGAACTCGTAAACCGCGTCAGACGCGACATTCGCGCCTCTGACGGGGACTTGCGTGCAGAGGTGATCCCAGCCTCTTTTTGCCGAAACAGCGAAAAGCAAACCTGATCAACACAGTAGTTCGGACTTTTTCACCAGGTCCGCGAGCGAACTCGCCTCCATTTTGTGCATCACATTCGCCCGGTGTATTTTCACCATGATCTCACTTATGCCAAGTGCATATGCTATCTGCTTGTTCATCAGGCCGTTTGTAACATGATGCATTACCTGTTTTTCCCTCGGAGTCAGGGTGGATGCGTTCTCCTTGATGGCATTTCTCTGGAGGGCAGATTGCCGGCTGCACCTATTTGTCTCGAAGGCTTTCATCACGGCCTCAAGCAATTGCCTGTTGCTGAAAGGCTTCAAGAGAAAGTCAATCGCACCAGCTTTCATTGCCGTGACGCTCATAGGCACATCCGCATGCCCTGTCACAAAGACTATGGGCAGATCGCAGCCGAGCTCTGCCAGGCGGCATTGGAATTCCATTCCACTGATACGAGGAAGGTTCACATCCAAAACGATACAGCCGGGAGCTTCGAGGCAGCCATTCTCAACGAAATCCAAAGCGTCGCCGAAGGCAGTCGACCTGATCCCGGAAGATTCAAGGAGCTCAACCATCGAAAGACGGATATCAAGGTCGTCGTCAATTACAACAACGACTTGTTCTTCAGTCGATGGGGCTTGTTGCTTTAGTTCGGTGGACATCCAGCACTCCTCCACACCACGAACGATGGCTGCGCTACGAATTGTCTCAGGAGGGGCGGCAATTCAGAACTATACGATGGTGTAGTTCCCATCACCAATTGTGGCAGCTTCCTACATACAGTAAATTAGCTGCGTCAGTGACTGGCTGGAAACCAAACAAAAACGCCGGTGCCAACGATTTTCATTATGATGCATCCAGTAATTTCCGTCGTCGTTGGAGGGACGCGCGCCACGCGAAGCAATGGCGCGCTAAACTGGCTGAACTCCGCGTCCATCACCCGCGGAGTGATCCTGCAGACGGCAAGTCAGGCCTTAGTGGTCAGGAGTCGTGAGTTCGGCATCGTTTGTGTCAACAACGAACACTGCGAGAATTTTGGCATCCTCTGTATCACTGGCATTCGCGCTCACCAGGTGGTGATCCCCGGGGACTTCAATCCAGTTTTCCCCAGTCTCGTAAATCTTCAACTTGCCATCGTTGACCTGACTTTTAATGCGTCCCTGTATCACCGTCGCCGAGATGAACGCGCTCTTCGCATGGGTATGCGATGGGTTAGATCCGCCGGGTCCATACTCCACTAAAACCCCGCGCATGCTCTTGCCAGGAACGTTTGGTAGCTTGTGATCGAATATCACAGTGATTTTTGCGTTATGGGGCTTTCCCCCCGCGTAAACGGGCGTCCCAACAATCAATGCAACCGAAAATGCCGCGACGATTGACTTCAACATCAAGTGTCTCCTTAAGAAAAAGCTTTGCAAATTGGATGCTATCCGTCGCTCATCCCCAGGCTAGTTATACGTTCGTTTCACAAGAACTTCGCTCAAAGAAGATCACCGGAGGGACTCAAAACGGTGCTCGAGCTAGAACGCTCTGGGCCGGCTCGAACCCCGCCAAGTCAAATCTGGAGCGATCCCTGGAGCAGTCCCTGTCTAAACGGCGCGTCCCGAAAACGAATAGCTGATCATTTATGCCAAGGATTCGGGCAACGACTTCGATGACAAAAAGGACCCGCTCACCGCAATGCCGCGGGAGCGGGGCCGGAGCCTTTAAACAGCGGTAAAAAACGACCGCGCCGACGTCGCTTCCATCTATTCTGAACCTGGAACTTGGCTGTTCAAGGGACGATAACGAAGTCTGGATTTGCGATGGCGAACGCTGCGTCCCGATCGGCCGCAGGAGGATATATGCACAGCTTGTTGATGTGCTTTTTCAGCTTCTTGGCATCTTGGTGTGTGACTTGGACTTCGCGCTCCCGCCCTTCGGTGTAAAGCGCTCCCCAATCGCCCAGATCGAGACAGGTCACATATCTCGGCTGGCGATACGGATGAAGGTTCAGACCAATCAATTCGGCGGCGGCGTTATACCCCGCCACCCGGCCCAGGCTCAGTGCGTGCTGACACGACATCACGCTGGAATTTCCACGGTCGTCCGTGGCGGCATTGGCAGCGTCTCCGGTCACGAAAATTCCCTTTCCGGCGGGTGCGCGGAGAAATGCGTCGCAAATTACTCGACCTAGCCGGTCGTGCTTTCCAGGTATCTGCGCCGTGATCGGACTGGCACGCATTCCGGCCGTCCAGATCACAGTGTTCGTGCCGATACATTCGCCCGAGGACAAGGTGACTAGATTGGCTTCGATCGCTGTGACATGGACTCCGGGCCGGGTTTCTATTCCGCCTAGAGCCAATGCCTCTTGAATGAAGGGCAGGGCCTCTTCGCCCATTGATAAACCCACCGCGTCGGCAGCATCCACGAGGACGATGCGAAAGTCAGCGTTTTCGCCGAGCGCGGAACGCAGCCGAAGAGGCATTTCAGTCGCGGTCTCCAGACCGGTCAACCCGCCTCCAGCGATCACGACCGTATCTCGCGCTATGCCAGCTGGTCGTTGGCGAAGCCCTTTCAGATGCCCGTCAAGCCTCTCCGCTGCCTCAAGCTGGTCAATGTCAAACGCGTATTCCTCAAGACCCGGGACGGCCGGCTTAAACACCTCGCTTCCCGTCGCGAGTACGAACCGGTTGTAAGCCAGCGTCTCTCGGCTACCATCGTTTCTCGCAACGATGAGGGTCTTTGCTTTGGCGTTGATGGTCTCCACTACACCGCCTACGTGGCGGACCCCGACGACCTCCAGCAGATCGCCAACTGCGGGGTTCATGTTATCGATCCCAGCTTCGTAGAGCCGCGGACGAATGGTTAGGTGGGGGGTTGGCGAGACAATGCTGATGTCTACGTTATCTTCGTCGCCGGTGAGCGAAACGGCGCGCGCAGCGGATATGGCCGCCCACAATCCGGCAAAACCGCAACCACCGATTATGATCTTCTTCGTCATTAATTTTCCTTACGTGGGCTCTCTGACCGGGTGCGACGATCCCGATCACTCCAAAAGCGTTCGAACCCACCTGCAATCTCATCGCGCGACGAGAGGCAGTGGGCCTGGTCAGGCGACCTGCTGCGCGGTGACCCAGCCAATATTCCGGCCGATCTCGACGAGGGCGCTCACCAGTGCGCGCATGTCCTCTTCCGTGTGAAATGGAGTAGGAGTGATGCGCAATCGTTCCTGGCCTCGTGCCACGGTCGGATAATTGATGGGTTGAACGTAGATGCTATACTCTTCCAGCAGCTGTTGGCTGATCGTGCGGCATAGATGCGCATTGCCGACGATGACGGGTAGAATGTGGCTCGGGGTATCGAGAACCGGCAGTCCAGCGTCGGCAAGCATGGCTTTCAACCTCGCGGCGTTGGCTGCCTGGCGGCCTCGTTCCTCCGGATGCTGCCTGACATGTTGGACGGCGGCCAGAGCGCCGGCTGCCAAGTGCGGGCAGAGAGAGGTGGTGAAGATGAAACTATCCGCCATACTGCGGATGACGTCGATCAGTGCTGCCGGTCCCGCGACATAGCCGCCAATAACACCAAAGGCCTTCGCAAGAGTGCCTTCGATCACTGTGAGGCGCTCCGCGAGGCCGTCGCGTTCAGCAATGCCTCCACCCCGAGGTCCGTACAATCCAACCGCATGCACTTCGTCCAAATAGGTTATCGCACCGTGCTTCTCGGCCACATCGCAGATAGCCGCGATCGGAGCTATGTCGCCGTCCATGCTGTAAACGCTTTCGAAGGCAACGATCTTCGGTCGCGTGGGATCGACAGCGCTCATGAGTTCGTCAAGATGCGCGGCATCATTGTGACGGAAGATAAATCGCTCGGCACCGGACCTCCGGATGCCCTCGATCATGGAGTTGTGGTTTAAAGCGTCCGAAAATATGGCGCAGTCCGGAAGGACGCGCCCAAGCGTACCGAGGGCTGCCAAGTTCGAGATCCAGCCGGATGTAAAAATCAGTGCGGCTTCCTTGCCATGCAAATCGGCAAGTTCGGTTTCCAGGGCGACATGGTGCCGATTGGTCCCAGAGATGTTTCGCGTACCGCCCGTGCCGGCACCGGATCGATCAATCGACTTGTGCATCGCGTCGAGCACATCGGGGTGCTGGCCCATTCCTAAATAGTCATTGCTGCACCAAACGGTAACGCGCCTGGTGCCGCCTTCCGGCCTATGCCACAGCGCAGTCGGGAATTCGCCCGCAATGCGCTCGAGTTCGGCGAAGGTACGATAGCGCCCGTCAAGCTTCATTTCCGAGAGGAGGGCTTGGAACCGCTTATTATAGTCCATGATACACCTGTCCTGTTCGTGGAACCGCGATTGCGTCCATTTAACGAAGTAGCCATACACAACTTTCAAAAAGTGTACGCGTTATAGCCGTACATTTCAAGGAGTGGACTTTCCCTTGCGCTACTACGACGCAGACGGGATCTCAGTAGAACCCCGTCAGAAGCACCTGAACCGAAAACGCCCGAAAGCTCCTGCGCGTGCTAGCCGAAAAGGCCGTGAAAGCGTTCGACCAGAACTTTTCGATGACGCGCAATCTTTCTAGGTGCTTGCTCGGAGATTTGCCGCCTGTGGGTCGGGATCCGCCACAATCTCAGTCGCCTGCAGGAATGTCTCCCAGAGAAAGTCGTGCCAGCTTGCATCAAGAGGCGTGAGCGGGGACCGGCAATGCGCTTGAATCATCCCCCGTTTCGCGAGCATCCATTTCACGGGGATCGGGTTCGATTCTACGAACATCGCCTCATGCAGTGGGGCTATCCTATTGCTGATGCGCCTGACTGTATCAACGTCGCCCGATCGTGCCGCTGCGCACAAGCACGACATCGCGACCGGGATAACATTGGCCGAGACCGATATCGTCCCCTGGGCGCCCAGAAGAAGAAGAGCCGCCGCGGTCGGATCGTCCCCGCTGTAGACGATAAAGTCTGTCGGTAGTACGCGCATTAGCATAACGCCGCGGGCAATGTCGCCTGTCGCGTCCTTCAACCCTTTGATATTGGGTATCTCTGCCAAGCGCAGTACCGTCTCGTTGCTCATGTCGGCGACAGTTCGTCCGGGCACGTTGTAGAGTATCAACGGAAGTTCGACGGCGTCGGCAACGGCTTTGAAGTGCTGGAAAATTCCGTTCTGGGTCGGCTTGTTATAGTAAGGCACCACCGAAAGCGCGGCCGTG
This sequence comes from Ensifer sp. ENS10, assembly GCF_014852025.1. NCBI lineage: Bacteria > Pseudomonadati > Pseudomonadota > Alphaproteobacteria > Hyphomicrobiales > Rhizobiaceae > Ensifer > Ensifer sp. ENS10. The sequence continues at coordinate 334,342 of NZ_JACVAS010000003.1, read as the reverse complement.
GCGCCAGCGGTTCGGGCGAAGGCAGCGAGTTCGATCGCTTCACTTGTGGCGTTTGCACCGGTGCCGGCAATAACCGGAATTCTGCCATCAGAGTGCCGAACTGCTTCAAGTATCACGTCACAGTGCTCTTGCAAGGACACCGTCGCACTCTCGCCGGTCGAACCCATAACGACGATGCCGCCGCTTCCTGCGAGGATATGCCAATCAATCAGGTTGCGAAAACTCTCCCAATCGATTTCGCCGTCCTCGAGCATCGGCGTAACCAACGCCGGAATACTGCCGACGGGAAGGCCCCTTTCTTGCTGGTGTCTCTTTTGAGGGGGATGAATCATGACTGTCACCGAATATTGTAAGAAAATACGGAACACGATGGAGGGCGCCAAGTGTTGAGCTTATGCGCACCTCGTCTATCGCGGCGTTCTCGACACCATCTGGTCGTAGCGGCCCTCGAGCGATCTACTCGCTCCGCCAATACGCCAGTTCTCCTTCAGTGGCTTGTTGAGAGTGAGTTCCAGGCGCGGACGAAGGCGTTCGCACTGCGCCGGATCTCGTCAAGTGTTCGTCCGGGTTTGTAGAGGTTTCCCCCTATACCGAACCCGCTTGCACCCGCTTCGACCCAGCCGGCCATAGACTCAGGTGTGATGGCTCCAGTCGGCAAAAGCGGAATCTCGCTCGCGAAAACTGCGCGCCAAGCTTTCAAAACTGAGGGCGAGATCGATTCCGCAGGGAATACCTTTAATCCCACCGCGCCCGCCTCGAGCGCCGCAAATCCTTCTGTCGGTGTCGCCACCCCGGGGAAGCAAGCCATGCCTTGTTCCTTTGCGGCGCGTACTACTCCCGTATCTGCGTGCGGCATTACGATCAGGCGCCCTCCGACATCGCCCACTCGTGCGACATCAGCAGGCTTCATCACGGTGCCTGCGCCAATGACGGCATGCGTTCCAAATCGCCGCGCGATGAGTTCGATGCTTTTAAATGGATCGGGTGAATTGAGCGGTACCTCGATTAGACGGAAACCGCTTTCCACCAAGACTTCTGTCACGCCTTCCACCTCGTCGGGCGAAATCCAACGCAGCACGGCGATGAGCGGGCAAGTTTTAAGGGTCGCGCCCACTGCAATTGGCGCGCTCGATGAGATCTGGTCGTTTTTCATGTATGGCTCCACTGACAACAGCCATACACGTGGTGTTCGGTTCGGCGAGTTGGGCTCGGTAAATGCGGCGCACATTGTCGCAGTTCTGTCGAGAGCCAAGGATGCCGTCTATTTCGACTGGATTCCCAAAATCGAATTGTGTATGGCTACAAACCATACATTAAGAGACGATTATGTCTTTGTCTAGGGATTAAGGGAAGCGAGTTCGAGTATGGAAAAGGCGATAACGTGGGACGACCGCCGAACGATTGCGATACCTGGTTACAATGAGCAGATCGTCCGCTGGTTCACGCTCACAACCATTATATGGGCAATCGTCGGTCTTTCAGCCGGTCTGTTCGTTGCGCTGCAGCTGACCTTTCCCTCGTTGAATTTTTCCGAATACGCGACTTTTGGCCGACTTCGCTCAGTTCATGTCTCCGGAGTCGTTCTTGCGTTCGCGGGTAACGCGCTCCTCGGAACTTCTTTGTACGTCGTGCAGAGGACTTGTCAGGTCGGGCTATGGGGCGGCCGTTCCATGGCTATCATGGTGTTCTTTGGTTACCAACTGTTCTTGATATTGGCGCTGACGGGTTATCCGTTAGGCATCACGCAAAGCAAAGAGTACGCAGAGCCCGAGTGGTATGCCGATCTACTGCTGCTTGTGACTTGGCTTGCGTATCTCGCGATCTTCGTCGGTACGCTCGCGCGGCGTCGCGAGCCGCACATATATGTGGCGAACTGGTTCTACCTCGCCTTCATCATCACCGTCGCGGTGCTTCACATCGTCAACAATCTGGCGAGTCCAGTTTCGTTCGTTGGTACGAAGAGTTACTCGCGCTTTGCCGGCGTGCAGGATGCTCTGGTTCAGTGGTGGTATGGTCACAACATGATCGGCTTCTTCTTGACGGCTGGCTTCATCGGAATGATGTATTACTTCGTTCCGAAGCAAGCCGAGCGGCCTATCTATTCCTATCGGCTTTCCATCGTCCACTTTTGGGCGCTAATCTTCCTCTACATCTGGGCCGGTCCTCATCACCTCCACTACAGCGCGCTTCCTGACTGGGCGCAAACGCTGGGTGTGGCCTTTTCCATCATGCTTTGGATCCCCTCGTGGGGTGGGATGATCAATGGCATCATGACCTTGTCTGGCGCGTGGGGGAAGCTGCGTACCGACCCGATACTGCGCTTCTTGGTGGTCGCAGTGGCTTTTTACGGCATGGCGACGTTCGAAGGTCCGTTGATGTCCATCAAAGCGGTCAACGCCCTCAGCCACTACACCGACTGGACTGTTGGCCATGTTCACTCCGGGGCGCTCGGCTGGGTGGCCTTTATGACGTTCGGTTCGATTTACTATCTCGTTCCGCGACTTTGGCGATCCCAACTTTGGTCTCACCGATTGATCGAGTGGCATTTCTGGCTCGCGACAATCGGAATCGTCCTCTACATCTCCGCGATGTGGGTTGCCGGTATCGCCCAGGGGCTTATGTGGCGAGCCTACGACCAGTTCGGCTTCCTTCAGTACTCCTTCGCCGACAGCGTAGCGATGCTGCATCCGTATTACGTCATTCGGGCGCTGGGCGGTTCAATGTACCTACTTGGCGCGCTGCTGATGGTGATCAACACCTGCATGACCATCCACGGCTCGAGATTTCGACGGAGGATGCCACGTTAATCCGAGACCCTCTCGATTTGCACCCGGTACGCTAGGTCGCCTTCTCACTCGAAGACTGACCAGTCCCTCCAGCTCAAGCTGAAAGACGTTGCTTCGCATGGCAAAAGCACCTGAAAAGAAAGTCTCGCACGAAACCATCGAGCGCTCGACGACCCTGCTATTCGTCCTGAGTTTCCTTGTTGTTGCGATAGGAGGCCTCGTCGAGGTCGTTCCGCTGTTTCGTCTTGATGAAACTATCAAACCGGTGCAGGGGGTCAGACCCTACACCCCGCTCGAGCAACTCGGGCGAAACATCTATACGCGTGAGGGATGTTACACTTGCCATAGCCAGCAAGTCCGACCATTCCGCGATGAAGTCGAGCGATATGGGCATTATTCTATCGCTGCGGAGAGTATGTTCGATCATCCGTTCTTGTGGGGCTCAAAGCGCACAGGGCCAGACCTTGCACGAGTAGGCGGAAAATACTCGAATGCCTGGCACATCGCGCACATGATCAATCCACGCGATGTGGTCCCGGTGTCCGTGATGCCTGGCTACCCCTTCCTTCAAAGCCGCGAGTTGCAGTACTCCGATATATCGGATCACCTGCGCGCGTTGCGAGGCGTTGGCGTTCCGTACACGGGTGAGGCGGTTCTGAAGGCAGCGGCAGACGTCCGCGCCCAAGCCTCGGGCGACGATACGGACGCGTTGCTCGCCCGTTACCCCGGGGCGAAGATCGGCGATTTCGACGGCCAGCCTCACCTCATCACAGAAATGGATGCGTTGATCGCCTATCTGCAGGTGCTCGGCACCATGGTCGACTTTTCAAACGTCCGGCTGGACGAGCCGAAAGACTGAGCCATGCTGCAATCCATCATCAGTTCATTCCTAAACGTTTGGCTCGTCATCGCCGTCACGTTGTTTGGCGGGATCCTCTGGCACGTGTTCCGCCCGTCGGCACGTAGAGTCATGGAGCTTCACGCGCTGATCCCATTCGAGGAAGAAAGACGCAACCGATGAGCATTCACGAGCGCAACCAACTGACCGGTCAGGTTACCACCGGGCATGAATGGGACGGCATTCGAGAACTAAGGACGCCGATCCCTAACTGGTGGCTGATTACCTTCATCATCACTTGGATATTCGCGATCGGCTACCTGGTCCTCTATCCGTCCTTCGCGACTACGAAGAGCTACGCGCGGGGTGTTTTGGATTGGTCGAGCAAAAAGGAATTGGCCGACGCCACCCAACAGGCGCGTGAGTTGCAGGCCTCCTGGAGAAAGCAGATAGTCGCGACCGCCCTTGAGGAAATTGAGGGTAACGATGACCTGCGAAGGTTTGCTATCGCTGGCGGCCAGGCGGCCTTCAACGAAAACTGCGCGGCATGTCATGGGGTCGGCGCCGGTGGGCAGATCGGTCAGTTCCCTTCGCTGACCGATGACGACTGGCTCTGGGGGGGCAAGATCTCCGATATCCATACCACGATCCGTCACGGTATCCGAGGCTCCGGGGACGATACGCGGGTGAGTGAAATGCCGGCTTTCGGTGGTGTTCTTAGTCCCGACGAAATCACAGCCGCTGCGAACTACGTACTCAGCCTTTCTGATCGTGGACGCGACACCACCAGGGCCTCCATGCCTGGAGCTACGATCTTCGCGGATAACTGCTCCAGCTGCCACGGCCCCAACGGGGAGGGCGGCCGCGAATTTGGTGCGCCCCGACTGAACGACGCGATTTGGCTTTATGGCGGGACAGTGGACGCAATCGTCCGACAAATCACGCAGCCGAAAATGGGCCAGATGCCGACTTGGGAAGGACGTCTGGACGAGGTGACCATCCGAATGCTTGCTGTTTACGTCCATACGCTCGGTGGCGGGGAAATGTGATGGCGACCACCACGATCCACGACGCTGTTTCGCGTCGCAATCCAACGCGTCTGCCGATTCCCCAAACTGTACGCGGGCGCTATCGCACCATCAAGACGGGTCTGGCCGTTGCGCTTCTGACCTTCTACTTCGCAGTTCCGTGGCTCCGCTGGGACCGCGGACCGCTGCTGCCCGATCAGGCAGTGCTCTTCGACCTTCCAGGCAGGAGATTGTTCATCTTCGGTCTCGAGTTCTGGCCGCAAGACTTGCCAATAGCGGTCGGCGCGCTGATATTGGCCGCATTCGGATTGTTCGGTGCCACGACCCTCGCGGGGCGCGTTTGGTGTGGGTTCGCATGCCCGCAGACCGTTTGGACTGACTTGTTCTTTACGGTCGAACGCTACTCTGAAAGGGTGTTCGGCAAGGGCAGCGTCTCTTCGCAGATCGCCAAGCCGGTCGTTCAGATTGCGCTTGCAGTTCTGACCGCGTTCGGATTTGCAGCCTTCTTCAACGACGCACCGAGCCTGCCTTTGGAGCTGGCCGGAGGGACCGCGCCTGCGGGCGCGTACATTTCGATCGGCGTGCTGACACTTACCACTTGGTTGTTCGCGGCCTACGCGAAGGAACGCGTATGCCTGCATATGTGCCCGTGGCCCCGTTTCCAGGCCGCTCTTCTGGACAAGGACAGTCTGGTTGTCACCTATCAGCAGTGGCGTGGAGAGCCGCGCGGCAAGAAAAAGGTCCCGCTACGATCTGGATTGACCGATCTTACCGCGCTCGCACGCCAGGCAAGTGAATTTGAATCCACTCGCGGAGACTGCATCGATTGCCTGCGGTGCGTAAATGTTTGTCCGACGGGAGTCGATATCCGGGAAGGACTGCAGATGGGCTGCATCGGATGTGGTCTTTGCATTGACGCATGCGATGAAGTCATGACCAAGATAGAACGTCCGACCGGTCTCATCCGCTTCGATGTCGAAGGATCGGAGACGGCCGGCTCATTCCACGGTCCAAAGATCAGGGTTGTTCGACCCAAAATCGTTGCTTATGCCGTGCTTTGTCTTGGCGCATTTGCGGCGATTGTCTTCGGGACGCTGAATATGAAAAGCGTGTTGGTGGACATCGAACCGCAACGTGGTCAACCTTTTGTTCAGTTGTCCGATGGTTCGGTTCGCAACGACTTCAGCTTCCGCCTTGCCCATCGGTTAGGCTCGCTCCACGGTGTTTCGATCCATGTAGAAGGTCTACCCGGAGCAACGCTGAGATTTGCCGAGTCCACAAAATCTGCGGAAACGGTGGCGATCGCGATGCCTGAAAGCCGTAGGGTAACAGACCGGCTGTTTGTCACAGCAGTACCCGGGAAAGCGCCGGCTGGGCGGGAGAGCGTACGTCTTGTCGTCAGTGATTCCGAGAGCGGGGAGACACTTGGAGAGGTGGAGACCTATTTCTGGGGGCCGGCGCGATGACACCCGACCATCCGCCCGCAATTTCAAAAGACCTCTGGATTCCTGGTTGCTTTGTTGCGTTCTTCGCCCTTCTCTTCATTCTCGAGGCGGCGTTCATCGCTCTGGCTAGCCAGAGCTTTCCCGGACTCGTCACAGACAACGCCTATTCCGTTGGCCTGAACTACAACGAGGTTCTCGCACAGCGCCAGGTGGAAAAGAAGGTAGGCTGGAGGACGGATGTCTCCTTCGAGCAAGGTGAAAAGCTTGAAGGCCGGCTGTCGCTTCGCATTCACGATGGCAATGGACAGCCGGTCGTCGCGGACAAACTGCGCGCGACCGCGGAGCGCATGAGCCGTTTCCCTCAGATACAGGCGGTGAACTACGAGCGACAGTCAGACGGGAGCTATCTTGCTCATTTTTCAGTGCCACTCGCTGGCCGGTGGTTCATCCGAGCGCGGATACAACGCGCCGAGCAGGTTGTTCATATCATCGACGAGATCGAGGTACTGCCATGAAGAGCGGATCAACTCGTTCCCCAGCTCCGCCGGTTACGCTTCTTGCAGCCTTTGCTTCGGCTAATGATCACGGAGCACAGCAAATCGATCTCTTGGTTGAAGGGGTACATTGCGTAAATTGTATCCGCAAGATCGAGGCTGGTCTTGCCGGCGATCCTTCGATCACGAAGGCCCGAGTGAATCTCACCCTTCGCCGGTTGTCGGTCGAATGGACCGGAAGCGCTGACCATGCTGAAGCTATTGGTGCGACTGTCCGCGACCTCGGCTACGCGATCGCACCCTATGACGCGGGCTCACTGAGTGTTTCGTACCGTCGAACTGGCCGCGAGTTGCTCCGTTGCCTGGCGATCGCAGCATTCGCTTCTTCCAACGTCATGATGCTGGCATGGGCCGTCTGGGCGGGCGAGGCGCAGGGCATGTCGGCTGGGACGCAGGCGTTTTTCAATTGGTTGTCGGCGTTGGTCACGGTGCCGGCCCTCGCTATCGCTGGCCGACCCTTCTTCCGGTCAGCGTTCACCGCGCTTAAAGCCGGCCGCACAAACATCGACGTACCTATCGTCGCCGCTCTCGTGCTGGCTGCCGCAATCAGCTTCATGGAACTCTTTCGCAGCAACGGGCACGTGTATTTCGATAGTGTGTCGACACTGCTCTTCGTTCTCCTCGTTGGTCGCTATCTCGACTTCCGGGTTCGCGCCAAATCCCGTGAGGCTATAGAGCGCCTGGCGATGATGCGAACCGAGCACGCAACGATTGTCAGCGATGATCTTGAGACGACAGTCATCCCAGCCTCGGCGGTGCTGCCGGGGATGCTCGTCTTGGTCGCTGGCGGCGAGACGCTGCCGGTCGATGGTCATGTGGTGAGCGGGGAATCTACTCTCGACCGCTCGGCGGTTACCGGAGAGACCCTTCCCGACTTGGTACGCCCTGGCGACGAAGTCCTGGCGGGCTGTGTCAATGGGCCGATCGAGTTACGCATAAGGGCTAGTAAACCCGTAGCCGAAAGCCACCTATCAGAAATACTTCGACTGGTTGAACAGGCTCAACTCAATAAGGGCCGGGCGGCCACAATGGCCGATCGGCTAGCTGCCATTTGGACGCCTCTCATACACGCCGTCGGGCTTCTCACATTCGTCGGATGGTGGCTCATAGTCGGTTCCGACATTCCCACCGCGCTTTTGCATGCCATCACTGTCCTAATCATCGCATGCCCCTGCGCGATCGGTCTCGCCATTCCAGCAGTTCAGGTGGCGGCAATCGGCGGTCTGCTCCGGAGAGGTATACTCGTACGTTCCGGTGATGCTTTGGACAGATTGGCGGCGATCGACAGCGTAGCGTTCGACAAGACGGGGACGTTGACCGACGGCCGACCGGAACTGGTCTCGATGCCGTCGGATCCCGCTGCCCTCCGAATCGCGGCAGCGCTAGCAAGGGTCAGCCGGCATCCCTATGCACGTGCAATGGCGCGCCGCCTCGGAGGTGAGGACCCTGTCGAAGAGCTATTCGAGACACCCGGTGCGGGAATTTCGGGTCTCGTAAACGGCGAACGGGCGCGCCTCGGAAGCGCGGTCTTCTGCGACGTGCGTCAAGAGACGATCGATGTAGCCGGTGAACTTTGGATGGTGTCGCATTCGGTGGGGCCGGTGAGGTTCCTCGTCAGTGAAAATGTGCGCAAGGATGCGCCAGAGGCAGTTGCTTACTTCCGAAGGCGAGGGGCGAAAGTGGCCCTCCTCTCCGGCGACCGTCGCGCTACGGTCGACCGATGTGCGGATGACCTCGCGATCGAAGAGTGCCATGGGGGGCTGAAGCCAACGGAGAAAGCCGATTTCCTACGGCAATGGGGCGCGAGCGGGAAGAAACCGCTGATGATCGGGGATGGACTGAACGATGCTCCCGCTCTAGCCGCCGCCTTTGTGTCGGCGAGCTTCGGACACGGTGTTCCGGCTGCGCAGGTGGCCGCGGACTTCGTCCTCCCCTCGGAAACGCTTTCATCGATAACCGTTGCCCACCGGACCGCGCTAAAGTCGGCCGGGATCGTCCGGCAGAACCTTACGTTTGCAGCTGTCTACAACGTCGCCCTAATCCCAATTGCCGTTATGGGGTGGGCGTCTCCTTTGATCGCGGCAGCGGCGATGTCGGCAAGCTCGATAATCGTCACATTAAACGCGCTTCGCGCACAGCCCCCGGGGGCGGAGGCGCCTTGAAATGAGCCCGCTGCTATTCCTCATACCTCTAGCTCTCACGCTTGGATCATTCGGAGTAATCGCCTTCCTGTGGTCCCTGCGCAATGGTCAGTACGACGATCTCGACGGTGCTGCTGAGCGAATATTCCTCGACGACGACAAAGTGGAGACATTCCATGACGCATGAAGAATTCATTAAATCCACCAAAAGACGAAAGGCGTTCGCCTTGGTTCTGACCTCCGGGCTGGCACCGGTTTTTGGGGGCCTTTATGCCGGCCCTGCTGGGGCTTTCTGGGCCTGCACTGCTTGGATTGTGTTCGTCGTTTTGCCTCGGACGACGGGGACACGTCTTTTGGGATTCGCGTACCGCAGCTTTTTTGCCGCAGACCAGTTGCCCTGGACTATGGTCAATCTTGTTCTCGCGATCATGATTGGCTGTATGCAATTCGGCATGGACGTTGCGTTTTATGGAGCTCTAGTTGGTGTTCCTATCGTGGTTCTGACGTTGATCCTCGCAGTGATGGAACCTGACTTGGAAGCGGAGCAGGTCCCAGTAGCTCCGCCGGCCAAAGTCCAGGAGTAGATGTCACCTCCAACTCACAAACCAGGCGTCCTCAGGTAGCCTGGGAAGGCAGTCGGCATAGTCCACCGCGAACGCAAATCAACATCACAGAAAGAAACGTCATGCAAAATGACAATAGCCGGAAAATCGCCTCCCTGATCGATCACACGATCCTAAAGCCAAACGCCAGTGTTGAGGAAATCGGGCGCTTTTGCGCCGAGGGCATCGAATTCGGTTTCTGCTCGGTTGTGGTGAATCCCATCCATGTCAGTCGCGTCTCTCAAACCCTGAAAGGCTCGGGTGTCAAAACGACATGCGTCGTGGGATTTCCACTCGGCGCGGAATTGACCCTTGTAAAACTCAAACAGACAGAGATGGCAATCCAACAAGGCGCGGACGAGATTGATGTTGTGATTGACCTCGGCGCTTTTGTCGACGGTCGCTACCGCGACATCGAAACCGAACTGGCTGCGATCAGAAGAGCTTCCACGGGAAAGATTCTGAAAGTGATTATCGAAACCGCATTGCTTTCTGACGAGGGAAAAATCACGACTTCCAGCATCTCAGCCACCGCCGGAGCCGACTTCGTGAAAACATCGACGGGCTTCTCGACGGGCGGCGCTACGGTGCATGACATCGCACTCATCCGGAAGACGGTCGGTACGGAAATCGGCGTCAAGGCGTCGGGCGGAATCCGGACCCGCGCTGACGCGTTACAGATGCTCAATGCCGGTGCAAACCGCATCGGAACAAGCGTCGGACCGCTGGTGCTAAAGTCATAGGTGGGTTGAACCGATGCCGTTTTCGCCTGAGAAGCCGCTTGAAAAGCCGCAGAGCCCGAACTTTTCGTCCGGTCCCTGCAAGAAGCGTCCGGGTTGGTCACTGTCCGCCCTTGAAGGAGCGGTCTTGGGCCGCTCCCATCGGTCCGAACCGGGTAAAGCCAAACTGCGTGAGGTGATCGATCTCACGCGTGGCGTGCTGAAGATACCTGAAGACTATCGTATCGCCGTCGTCCCTGCGTCCGACACTGGAGCAATTGAGATGGCGCTGTGGGGCCTTCTCGGCCCACGTGGTGTGGACGTGTTCGCGTGGGAGAGCTTCGGCTCGGATTGGGTGACAGACGTCGCGAAGGAGCTCGAGATCGAGGACCGAAGGATTTTCGAGGCTTCCTATGGTGAACTTCCTGACCTCTCGCAGGCGTCACCAGATCGTGACGTCGTTTTTGCCTGGAATGGGACAACGTCCGGGGTGCGCGTGCCAAACGGGGACTGGATAGCGGCCCAGCGAACGGGGTTAACGATCTGCGATGCAACATCGGCCGCTTTCGCCATGGATCTTCCTTGGTCCAAACTCGATGTCACAACTTGGTCATGGCAGAAGGTTCTCGGTGGAGAGGGCGCCCATGGCATGATTGTGCTCAGCCCGCGGGCAATTGAGCGACTGATCGATCACGTGCCGACTTGGCCGGTGCCCAAGGTCTTTCGCATGGTTGCCCGCGGATTGGTCACAGAGGGTCTTTTCGCCGGTGAGACCATAAATACTCCATCGCTCCTGGCAGTTGAGGATGCAATCGACGGGTTGCTTTGGGCGCGTGATATCGGTGGGCTGCCTGCTCTCGAGGCCCGGTGCCAGGCGAATTTCGCTCGTGCGAACGAATGGGTGCAACGAACCAATTGGTGCGACTTCTTAGCAAGCCGTGAGGAAATTCGTTCGCAAACGTCGATCTGCCTAAAAATTGTAGATCCCCGATTCGCGGGCGATGCAGAGCTGCAAGCGAAAATCGCTACGGGAGTCGTCCGGCTGCTTCAGGAGGAAAACGTGGCTTTTGATGTCGGTGCCTACCGCGTCGCTCCACCGGGGTTTCGATTCTGGTGCGGAGCAACGGTTGAGACGTCGGACCTCGAGTTGGCGCTGGAATGGCTGAATTGGGCATACTATCAGACGAGGGACTCGGTGATCGCATGAAGGAGATGAGCATCGACGATACCGATGGCCTTGTGCACCTCTTTCCGTGCTTCAGTCGCGCGGATATCTCGTTCACGCATGGTGAAGGTTCGTGGCTGTTCAACGCCGATGGTGACCGGTACCTAGACTATGCAACGGGTATCGCCGTAACCGGTCTTGGGCATTCCCACCCGGAGCTACTCAACGTCCTCGTCCGGCAGGCGGCGAAGGTATGGCACGTTTCGAACGCAGTGCGCATCCCAGAGCAAGAGGCGCTAGCGGGGTTGCTTTGTCAGAAGACGTTCGCAGACAGGGTCTTCTTCTGCAATTCGGGTGCGGAAGCGATCGAGGCATGCATTAAGGCCGCACGCCGACACCACTTTGCGAACGGCCATCCCGAACGCCAAAGAATTGTGACTTTCGAGGGAGCTTTCCACGGCCGCACTTTGGCCACGATCGCCGCAGGCGGGCGTGAGAAGTACCTTGAGGGATTCGGCCCCGCTGTTCCGGGATTCGAGGCCGTTCCGTTTGGTGATCTGTGCGCTCTTGAGGCCGCGTGCGGAGCCGACACAGCGGCAGTTCTCGTCGAACCCATACAGGGAGAGAGTGGCGTGCGAGCGTTGGATCCTAGCGATCTCGAGCGGATCCGGACTCTATGCGATCGCCAAGGTGCCTTACTCATCTTCGACGAAGTACAAACGGGTGTCGGTCGGACCGGCCACCTGTTCGCTTATGAGAACTCGCCAGTGACGCCGGATATACTCGCTGCGGCAAAGGGTCTGGGTAATGGTTTTCCGGTCGCAGCGTGTCTTGCTACCGAACAAGTAGCGGCGAGTATGAAGCCCGGGACGCACGGCAGTACCTTCGGTGGCAACCCGTTGGCGATGGCTGTAGCGAAAAGGGTCGTCGAAATAATTGCCGATGAGGCATTTCTTCACGAAGTGCGGCGCAAAGGGAGGCGGCTATATTCAGCGCTTTCGAGGCTCGCAGAGGAATACTCCGATGTATTCACCGAGGTTCGTGGTGAAGGGTTGCTCTTGGGATTGCGGTGTGTTGTACCTATGGAACTCGCGGTCTCTACCGCACGTGCGCGCGGCCTGCTCTGCGTTGCCGCCGGTGACAACGTAATGCGGCTGTTGCCGCCGCTTAACCTGGCGGACGAGGAAATAGAAGAGGGGCTGGAACGGCTGCAAAGCGTCGCCAGATCGCTGAGAGAGAGGCCGTAATTTGGCGACAGAGCGAGGCTGTTACGCTAGGTTAAAAGCCGGCGGCAGCAGCCGCGTTCGAGGGGCGCCTTTTGTAACAACGACGTACCATCAAGGGGCGGAAACCCGCGTCGCTTTTAATCTGTGGTTGAGGGCTGCTCCAGAGCGTGACTCAGCCACTTTACCCCATCTTCGATCCCTCCGAAGGGGTAGAGGTGATAATGTACAGGGCCAAGATCGCGCCCGATCAGACCGGCGCCAAGGCGTCTCCAAAAGCGCTCCGGTCCCACTCGATGGAAGTTGTTGGCCAAAGAAAGGCCATACCTGCGAGCGATCGAAGCGGACGTGATTACCCCGAACTGCTTCGCGTACCTTAGAAGCTTCCCGACAGCCGCCGGTCCGGGCACTCCGATCCGGACCGGCGAATTGATACCTTCCTTACGCAGGCGCTCCAGCCACTGTACGATCGCGTCGGCGTCGAATCCGAATTGAGTGGTGATTTCGACCGAACACCCGGCGTCAGCGAGGAACCCGACCTTCCATTTAAGCGACTCCCAGAGTTTTTCCGCGGCGATTTTAGGGTGCCCCTCTGGGTATGCGACGATGCCCGCATGACGGATGGAATGCCGTCTAATCACGTCGCTCCGCAACAGCGCCAGCGAGTCTTCGAATGGGCCCGCCGGGTAAGCAGGATCGCCGCCCACGAAGATAAAGCGTTCAGGAGCAGCTTCGCGGATTAGCCCCCCTATCAGGGTGTCCCGATCCGCCTCAGAGTGAAGACGACGTGAAGAAATTATAGGAACCGGCTCGAAACCGCAGACCCTGATCACGCGAGCCGCGTTAACACGCTGGGAATGATCCTCATTGCCCAAGAAAGCGATGTTGATGGGCGTTCCCGAAGCAATGCTGCTCTTGGCAGCTTCTATCTGCCCGATGTCCTTTCCGGTAACTTCGAGTGCAAAGGACGGACCATCTGCGTGGATTTTTATATCGAATGGGGCATTTTCGTTCCGCATATCCAACCTCGTGTTCACTGCCCGACAACCGGCGTGGGACGAACGGATGGTTCCTGCCGCACGCCAACCGGCCCCGTGTGAAGCAAAGGCTGGCCATGGGGAGCGCAGGGAGATTCACAAGCAACCGCCGAAGCGGCAATTGCGCTCAACCGAATCCTCAACCCAGCGGGATTTGCCCTCGTCGCCAGACTCGTCCTGTATGGCGTTGGTGAATTGCCGCCAAACCTGATATGAGGTCGGAAGTGGCTAGAGGACACACATTCCAACATACGCGTTCGTGACTTCCTTCTCAAAGCCATACATGCTAGTCGAATTGTATGTCAACAGGGCATACGGATTGAGGGCAGATATGTGGAAGCCGAGATTAGTCGAGACCGCGCGGATGAAGTACCTCGGTATCGTCGAAGCATTGGAAGCGGACGTCCGTTCGGGCCGCGTAGCGCGGGGAGATCGACTTCCTGCTCAAAGAGCTATAGCTGAGGCTCTCGGCGTCGACCTCACCACCGTGACGCGCGCATTCAACGAAGCGCGCCGTCGGGGGCTCGTGTCGGCGCAGGCTGGTCGCGGGACGTTCATCAGCGAAACGCTTGATGGCGAAGCAGGCGAACAGAGCCCGTCCTTGATCGATCTCAGCATGAACATTCCTTCTCAGCCTTCGGAACTCGATCTCAGGAAATTAGTATCGAGCGGCGTTGCGGGTATTCTAGGAAGCCCGAAGGGTCTGCTGCACCTTCACTATCAGGAAAGCACCGGCTCGGAGCCTGATCGGGTGGCCGCGGCGAGGTGGCTCGGGAGCAGGATCGAAGGAGTGACCTCCGAGCGGATTGTCGTGACCGGTGGAGCGCAAAGCGCGCTGTTTGCACTTTGCGAATTGCTCCTCAACCGAGGCGACCTCGTTGCGGCGGGTTCGATGACATACCCAGGTCTCAAGGCCGTGGCCATTCAGAAGGGCCTATACATTGAGTCGCTCGAAATGGATGAGCGCGGCATTGTGCCGGAAGCGTTCGAAAAAGCTTGCCGCCAGCGCAACCTGAAGATGCTCTACGTGGTCCCAAGTATTGACAATCCCACGACAGCGACACTCCCGGAAGATCGTCGCCGAGAACTGGCGGCTATCGCAAGGAAGCATGGCGTACTGATCGTGGAGGATGACCCTTACTCGCCGCTGAGGACCGAGCGAACCGTTTCATTGGCAGAACTCGCGCCCGACATAACCTGGCACATCGCAACGCTATCGAAGTGCGCGACGCCAGCTCTCCGGGTTGCTTACGTCGTTGCGCCGAGTGCCACGAAGGCGCTGCGCCTGGCTGGCGTCCTGCGCGCAACGCTCCTGATGGCGCCCCCTTTAATGTCGGCGTTGGCTAGCCGGTGGATTTCGGAGGGGGTACTGCAAGATCTTACGGACTCGATCCGTTGCGAAAATGCGGAACGACAAAAAATCGCGTCTTCGATCCTGGGGCATCTCTCGTTTGCGGCCGACCCACAGGGGCATCATCTTTGGTTGCGCTTGCCGGATCACTGGCGTGCCGTCGACTTTGCGGAACACGCGGACCGGGCAGGAGTTTCCATTGTCCCGAGTTCGGCCTTCGCAACAGCGGCCCATCCGATGGAAGCGGTCCGTATATCCTTGGGCGTCGCTCCGGACCGGGGCGATCTCGAAGATGGTTTGACTTCGCTTGCGACGCTCATATCCCAACCCTCGATCGCAGCACGGGCGGTGGTCTGAGCGATAGCGTGGCGATATAGTTCCGCGTGATCAGCGCATCATAGGCTATTCGGCTGTTCGGGAATTTGAGTCCCCCAGAAACACGTCCACGTTGAACAACGGCCAGAACTGCTGCGTCCGTCTTGGCGGTCGGCATCCGGAAAGAGGCCGCGGAAGCAAACGCCTGCCAAGGCGGACGGCCGCATGCCCACGGGACACCTCCGTGCCATGGTTGGCGGCCGTCAATCTTCGGTAACCAAACATCACGCTCCGGGAGATCGCACGAGCAACCGTCGTAACAGCGGGCTGCTACTGTCTGTGGCGGAGTGCGGGCCAACGCGATGCTGCCACTGGGATGGAGGGTGTTCTTGAGGGGTCACTATACTCGAGAAGCCGCACATCCTCAGGGCGTTTAGCTGGTCGGGCAGTACATGCCCGATCGCGCGGATGTCCCCTTTGAACTGGTGTCTCTCCCGCAGGGTGCGGGCGACCGTAAAGCCACGTCCGTCACGGAATTTCGGGAACTCGACAACGATTAGCTCAAGGTCCTTCAAAAACGGTACGATCCTTTCTGCCGTCATGCCGGCCGAGACGTAGACCCCCAGCGGGCGCTTGAAAATTCCGTCGCCGCGCATTTGTTCCAAGACTTCGCAGGGTACGGCGTACGGCCCTTGGCTGTGGGGAACGGCATCTGTCTCCGGATAGGTCCAGTAGTCGACAATCACCTCAGCATCGCCATTAATGACGGCCATAAACGGCCTCCTTGAAGGGTGACGCTCCAATACGCCTGTAAGTCTCAAGGAAACTCTCGCTCTCCGACCGGTTCGCGACATAAGTTTCCGTAATCGCCTCTATCGCGTCGGGCACATGGTCGGCGTCAACCGCGGGACCCAGGATGCTGCCGATGGTTGCTTTTTCATCTGCAGATCCACCAAGAGTGATCTGGTAAACTTCATCGCCATTTTTGTCGACGCCCAGCAACCCGATCCCGGCCACATGATGATGCCCGCACGCATTGATGCAGCCTGAGATATTGAGATCAAGCGGACCGATGTTTCTCTCCTTCTCCCCATCTGCGAAACGTTCCGCGATACGCTGCGCGACGGGGATCGAGCGCGCAGTCGCCAAACTGCAATAGTCCATCCCGGGGCAGGAGATGATGTTCGTGAGCAAGCCGATGTTTGAAGAGGCCAATCCACCTTCTTTCAGCATATGCCAGAGTTCGTATAGACGGTCCTCGCGCACGTGCGGCAGCACGACGTTCTGTTCGTGGGACACCCGGATCTCCCCAAAGGAGAAGACGTCGGACGCTCGGGCGATCAGATCCATTTCGTCCGCACTGACATCGCCGGGAATTCCACCAACCGGCTTCAAGGAGATGACCGCCGAGACGTATCCTGACCGCCGATGACGATGGGTATTACTATTAAACCACGCCAAGAAAGCCGGCTCGCTTCGTTTGGCTTTTTCAAGCGCGATGGTGACTGCCGGCAGATCTTCGAAGGGAGGATCGACAAACCGTGCGGCCATCGCCGCGATCAGGCGTTCATCAAGGGCGTTGGCATCCGGGGGCATTGCGGCGAATTCGTCCTCGATCATCTCGATGAAATGTTCCGGTTTCATGTCGCGAAGCAGTATCTTGATCCGCGCCTTGTAGATGTTGTCTCGACGTCCGAGCGAATTGTACACCCGCAAGATTGCCTCGACGTAGCGTAGCAAGTCGCGGACCGGAAGCCATTCACGCACCTTCGTGCCCACTATAGGCGTCCGCCCAAGACCACCTCCGGCGAATACCTGAAAACCGGGTAGACCATCCTCGTTCAGATGGGCCAAAATGCCGATGTCGTGGACGCGGACAGCCGCCCGATCTCGGGGGCTACCGGTGATCGCAATCTTAAATTTGCGAGGTAGGTAGGTGAATTCGGGATGGTCGGTGGACCATTGCCGCAATATCTCCGCATAGAGCCGAGGGTCAACGATTTCTTCGGCCGCCGCTCCTGCAAAATGGTCCGTCGTCACGTTGCGGACGCAGTTCCCACTGGTTTGGATGGCATGCAAATCCGCTTCCGCGAGGACGGCAAGAATGTCCGGCGCGTCGGAAAGCCTGGGCCAGTTGAATTGGATATTTTGGCGGGTTGTAAAATGTCCATACCCGCGATCGTAGTAGCGGGCAACATGGGCAAGTTGGCGCATCTGGAAAGAACTCAGGACCCCATATGGGAGTGCCACTCTAAGCATGTAGCCATGCAATTGAAGATAGAGCCCGTTCATTAGTCGGAGCGGTTTGAATTCCTCTTCGCTCAATTCGCCTTCGATGCGGCGCAGTACTTGGCCACGAAATTGCTCGGCGCGATCCCGCAGGAACTGCCGATCGTACTCGTCGTACCGGTAGATCCCCGCAAAGGGTGACGTCGAAATTGCTGATGGCGGAGCCGGGGGTCTCTGTGTCGTCCAACGGTTTCCAGGTGACGTTACGCTGAGATCGGGTCTGACGCTGGGGCCAACACTTCGTAGTCGCTCACGGCGAGCGACCGGGACCGGAGTACCTTGGGAGGTCTCGACAGAAATGGCCCGGATATCGATCGCCACGTTACTGTCGCGCATCTGCAATTTCTCGACAACGGCCGCGGTATCTTCCGTACCGAGCACAGCAGCTCCCTCAATCCGGTCGACCCAAGCTTCTGCTTTATCCATCCAAACAACCACGCCGTCGTCCAGCCGGTTTCCGGTAATTACACTGTGCGACATCCCCGCTCTCCGCTTGACATACTGTTAATTCCCAACGGCACGTCCGTTTCCCGCACTTCTGTGCGGCACTTGAAAGTACGGCAATAAAACATACAATATGAAGCTAGTGTCTTTTATATTTTGGCCGAAATTGACATAATTTGCTCATGCGAGCTTGTTTTCTGATAAAAATTGTCGCCAGTCGCTGACTGGAGGTTTCTCTTGCTTCGGGCTATGTATGGCTGTATTCGCTCCAGTGTATGGACGTCATCTCTTCTGAGACACGTATATCTATGTCTAGCTCCTAATCTGGGGACGCTCGGTTTAGGCTGAACATGGCAAGCTCGGCCTTGGTCGTTCTTCGATCAAGGACGAGTCCCCCATAAGTACGGTGAGCACATGATCGACGCATTCTTGGCAATGGTTGAAAAACGGACCGACCAATCGCGCGGATTCAGTGCGTTCGGATCCTCGCCATCGAACTTGTGGAATCCTACGAGCGAACCTGGAGCGCGGGAGGGAAGTCAATGTTTGGATTGACCGCTCTCGAACTGGCGCGGATGCAATTCGGCTTCACCATCTCCTTCCACATAGTCTTTCCTGCAATCACCATAGGTCTGGCGAGCTATCTCGCCGTTCTCGAAGGCATGTGGTTATGGAAGAAGGAGATCGTCTATCGAGATCTGTACCATTTTTGGTCGGCGATATTCGCGGTGAATTTTGCCATGGGTGTGGTCTCTGGATTGGTGATGGCATACGAGTTCGGCACCAATTGGAGCTATTACTCTGCCTTCGCCGGCTCGATCACCGGGCCGCTGCTTGCTTATGAAGTCCTGACCGCATTTTTCCTCGAAGCCGGGTTTCTCGGCGTCATGTTGTTCGGGTGGAACAAGGTCGGGCCTGGACTCCACTTCTTTGCGACTATCATGGTTGCCATCGGCACCTTAATTTCCGCAACTTGGATTCTTGCTTCAAACAGCTGGATGCAAACCCCGCAGGGATACGAAATCGTCGATAACGTGGTTGTGCCCGTCGACTGGCTAAAGGTGATTTTCAATCCCTCCTTCCCCTTCCGTCTTGCGCATATGACGGTGGCAGCTTTCCTCGCGACCGCGCTTTTCGTGGGGGCGTCTGGAGCCTGGCATCTTTTGCGAGGAAACGATCATCTCGCCGTGCAAACGATGTTTTCCATGGCGATGTGGATGGTTCTGCTCGTTGCCCCCTTACAGATCGCGATTGGCGACCTGCACGGGCTTAATACTTTAAAACACCAGCCTGCAAAGATCGCCGCGATTGAAGGCCATTGGCGAAACGAGCCAGGCGCAGGCATGCCGCTTGTTCTGTTCGGATTGCCAGACATGGCAGCTGAGGAAACTCGGTACGCAATTGAAGTTCCGCGGCTTGGCAGCGTCGTACTTACGCATACCTTGGATGGCCAGGTTCCCGGCCTCACTGAATATGCGCCACGCGACCGGCCCAACTCCGCGATCGTGTTTTGGTCTTTTCGTATTATGGCCGGCCTCGGCATGTTTATGATGGTTCTTGGTCTCTGGGGTGCCTGGTGCCGTTGGCGAGGCCAGCTCTATACGTCGCCTCTACTGCTCCGCTTTGCGATGTTGATGGGACCTTCCGGTCTCATTGCAATTCTCGCCGGCTGGTACACGACGGAAATTGGCCGTCAGCCTTGGATCGTTTACGGCGTGATGCGGACCGAAGAAGCGGTATCGAACCATTCTGCCGTAGCGCTCTCCTCGACTTTGCTCGTCTTCATCGTCATGTATTTCTCCGTCTTCGGCACGGGGGTCAGCTATATGCTGAAACTCATGGCAAAAGGCCCGATAGCATCCGCGGAACAGCCCTCAAAGGATGACGGGAGCAGATCTCATCGACCGGCGAGGCCGCTGTCTGCGGCACCCGACGATGTCGATCCTTCTCTGGATTGAGGAGAAAAATCTTGGGTATCGATCTACCTCTCCTTTGGGCAATCATCATCGCGTTCGGCTTGATGATGTACGTGATCATGGACGGCTTCGATCTAGGAATCGGAATCTTGTTTCCATTTGTTCATGATCGGGATGATAGGGACGTGATGGTCAACAGTGTCGCACCGGTCTGGGATGGTAACGAGACATGGCTGGTACTAGGCGGGGCGTCCCTTCTGGCTGTGTTCCCCTTGGCGTACTCGGTGATCCTGAGCGCGTTGTACCTGCCTTTGGTACTCATGCTGGCGGGGCTGATCTGGCGCGGTGTGGCTTTCGAATTTCGCTTCAAGGCTGACGAGGCTCACAAGGCTTTTTGGGACAAGGCCTTCGCTTGGGGCTCTTACGTCGCAACCGTTTCGCAAGGTGTCGCGCTCGGCGCCTTTATAAACGGCTTTAAGGTGAGGGACGGCGCGTATGCGGGTGGACCTCTTGACTGGCTCTCGCCTTTCGCGCTTTTCGCGGGCATCGGCCTTCTGTTTGCCTATGCGCTTCTAGGCGCGACTTGGCTCGTAATGAAAACCGAAGGCGAGCTTCAACGGCGGATGCGCGAACTTGGTCGCCCGATCACGATCGGGCTGTTGGGCGTCATCGCGATCGTCAGTCTTTGGACGCCGCTCGCCCACCCGAATATCGCGCAGAGGTGGTTCTCGTTGCCGAATTTGCTCTTCTTCGCGCCAGTGCCGGTTCTCGTAACCGTGGCGACATGGACTTTGCTACGGACGCTCAGGGGACAAAGCGATGCCGCGCCATTTCTCCTATCCCTTTTGCTCCTCTTCCTTGGCTACACAGGTCTGGCAATCAGCCTCTGGCCTAACATAATCCCGCCCGCTGTCTCTATCTGGGAGTCCGCCGCGCCTGTCCAAAGCATGGCGTTTACGCTGGTCGGCGCGTTGTTCATCATCCCCTTTATTCTCGCCTACACGGCCTGGTCCTACTACGTCTTCCGCGGAAAGGTGAGGGCCGGGGAAGGATATCACTGATGTCGACTGCTCCCACTCAACGCCTGTGGCTCCGCCGCATCGGTTGGCTCGCTATCATTTGGAGCTCGAGCGTTGCTGCTTTGGCGGTGGCGGCAGGGTTCTTTCGGCTTTTGATGAGCGCGGCCGGGATGACCGCCTAAAGAATACTCCAACACAGCAGGATCTTTCCCCAACGGGCGAGACCAAAACAAAGGGGCGCACCGCGGAAAGCGGTGGCATCCAGAGGAATGCAGATGAGCGAAAAGAATGCCTCCCAATCCCCGTTTTCAGGATACGAGGAAGCGGCCCTCACCTTTCACCGGCATCCAAAGCCGGGAAAACTCGAGATACGACCAACTAAGCCACTGGGTAACCAACTCGATCTGGCTCTCGCCTACTCGCCAGGGGTTGCGGCCCCCTGCATCGCCATTCATCAAGACCCTGCGGCAGCGACGGAATACACCGCGCGCGGCAATCTTGTCGCGGTAGTCTCCAATGGCACAGCAGTCCTTGGCCTTGGCAGTATTGGCCCGCTCGCCTCCAAACCGGTTATGGAAGGAAAAGCTGTCCTCTTCAAAAAATTCGCGGACATAGACGCCTTCGATATCGAGGTGGACGCGAGCGAAGTAGAGCGCATGGTCGACGTCGTGGCTGCGCTTGAACCAACGTTCGGCGGAATCAATCTCGAAGACATCAAGGCACCTGAATGTTTCGAAATAGAAGAGAAACTGCGTGAGCGGATGAGAATTCCGGTCTTCCATGACGACCAGCACGGGACTGCAATAATTGTCGCGGCAGCGGTTCTCAACGGCCTGGAGCTTACGGGCAAGTCAATAGAGAGCGCCAAGATCGTCACCTCGGGGGCGGGTGCCGCCGCGATCGCCTGTCTCAACTTGCTCGTCACGCTCGGTGCTAAAGTCGAGAACATATGGGTTAGCGACAAAGACGGCGTCGTCTACGAAGGGCGAAACACCCTTATGGATCGCTGGAAGCAAGTGTATGCGCAGGCTACCGAGGCGCGCACGCTGACGGACGTCATCAAAGGTGCCGATGTTTTCCTTGGGGTCTCCGCAGGCGGCGTATTGAAACCCGAGCATGTTGCATCGATGGCCGTGTCACCGTTGATCCTAGCATTAGCCAACCCTACGCCAGAGATCATGCCAGATGAAGCGAGAGCCGTTCGGCCGGACGCAATCATTTGCACTGGACGCTCTGACCAAATCAACCAAGTCAACAACGTGTTGTGCTTTCCCCACATCTTCCGTGGGGCTTTAGATGTGGGTGCAACCACCATCAACGAAGAGATGAAGATGGCCGCGGTGCGGGCTATTGCCGCGCTCGCGCGGGAAGAGCCTTCAGAAACCGTTGCCAGGGCGTATTCCGGCGACACGCCGACCTTCGGTCCGGATCATATCATACCCTCGCCCTTCGATCCGCGGTTGATACTATGGATTGCGCCCGCCGTGGCAAAGGCGGCGATGGAATCAGGGGTAGCCCGCCGCCCGATCGATGATATGGAGGGCTATGTTGACCGCCTTAACCGGTTCGTTTTCCGCTCAGGCATGATAATGAAGCCGGTATTCGCCGCAGCGCGCGCGCTGAGCGAACCCAAGCGTGTGATTTATTCCGATGGCGAAGACGAGCGCGTTCTACGTGCCACGCAGGTGATAATAGAAGAAGGCCTTGCCCGACCGATACTGGTCGGACGACCACAGGTCGTGGATGCGCGATTGAGGCGCTTTGGTCTGAAAGTTCGTCCTGGGGTCGATTTCGAATTGATTAATCCAGAAGACGATCCTCGCTATCGCGAGTATGTCGACCTTTATCTTTCCCTCGCGGGTCGAGCCGGCGTAACTCCGGAAAGCGCGCGTACGATCGTACGCACCGACACCACTGTGATCGCAGCGCTGGCGGTCATGCTGAATCAAGCCGACGCTTTGATTTGCGGTCTCGTGGGAAGGTACGAGCATCACCTTGATGTCGTCCGTCAAATCATTGGAAAGGTGCCCGGAATCCATGACTTCTCGGCCCTGAGCTTATTGATCTCGCAGAGAGGCGCGCTCTTCCTTACCGACACTTATGTCAATTATGACCCGACTGCGGGTGAGATAGCCGATATGACCAAGATGGCAGCAGAGATGGTGGCGCGTTTCGGCTTGGAGCCGAAGGTGGCGCTACTATCGCATTCGAATTTCGGATCCAGAGATTCGGCGAATGCCCGAAAAATGAGGGATGCAGCAGCGATTGTTGGCAAGAAGGTTCCGCATCTCCAGTACGACGGCGAGATGCACGGGGACGCCGCACTCTCTCAAACGTTCCGGGATCGTGTGTTTCCCGGTTCGGCGCTAACGGGGGAGGCTAACCTTCTGGTGTTCCCGAACTTGGACGCTGCCAATATCACTCTCAACGTCGTGAAGGAACTTACCGACGCTCTACATGTCGGGCCGCTCTTGCTTGGCGCGGCCCGAACCGCGCATATCCTGAGCACGTCAGTGACGTCGCGCGGCGTCGTCAACATGACAGCGCTCGCAGCCATCGAAGCCCAGCACGCTCGATAACCGCCAAACCTTCCAGGCGGTCGTTAGACGACCGCCTGGGAAACCCTTTCAAGCACCTTGAAAGGGTTGCTGTTCCCGGCGCCCCCGCATTGTCTGATTTTTGACAATGGGATACATCTAATGGTGAGGTTGTTTTAGTTTTTCGTACCGCGAACCCATCGGGGGCGTCATGCTTGACGAAAAGCGCGTGCGGCGCGGCCTGTTTCTGGTTTTCGTTACCCTCTTCCTCAACGTGGCGGGCGTCGCCATCATCATGCCGGTGCTACCGGCCTACCTCGAAGATTTAACGGGTGCCGAGATCGGCGAAGCAGCGATCCAAGGGGGCTGGCTCGTGTTCGTGTATTCGGGAATGCAATTCCTCTTTGCACCGCTGGTTGGGAATTTAAGCGACCGCTTTGGTCGACGGCCCATTCTACTGTTAACCGTTTTCACTTTCGCAGTCGACAACGCCATCTGCGCGCTCGCGACGAGCTATTGGATGCTCTTTGTGGGCCGCGTTCTCGCGGGAATCAGCGGAGCGAGCTACGCGACAGCGTCTGCGTATATCGCCGATGTCAGCAACGATAGCGATCGGTCCAAGAACTTCGGACTGATCGGCATCGCGGCAGGAATGGGTTTTGCGTTGGGGCCTGTGATAGGTGGCGTTCTGGGGGAGTTTGGCCCCAGGGTGCCTTTCTATGGCGCGGCGATACTCTCGTTCCTCAACTTTGTGATAGGCTTGTTCTTCCTGCCAGAAACGTTGCGTTCCGAAAATAGGCGCCACTTTGAGTGGAAACGCGCCAACCCTATCGGCACTCTTCGCCATATGCAAAGATATCCAGGCATACGTTGGCTTGGTCTCGTGTTCTTTCTCTACTGGCTGGCGCACACCGTTTACTCTTCGGTCTGGTCTTTTGTGTTGGCATATCGTCACGATTGGACTGAAGGACAAATCGGATTGTCTCTCGGAATATACGGAATAGGGGGCGCGTTCGTTATGATTTTCATACTCCCGCGCGCCGTGGCGCGATTTGGAGAACGGCGCACGGCGGTGGCCGGAATGGCGTTCGCCGCGTTGGGCATGGCAGGATACGCCGCTGCGTGGCAGGGATGGATGGTTTACGCGGTGATCATAAGTACGGCGCTCGAAGGGCTCGCGGACCCTCCATTGCGCAGTATTGCCTCTGCGCAGGTTCCCCCGTCTGTTCAAGGGGAACTACAGGGCGCGCTTGCCAGCGTTTCAAGCCTGACGACCATCCTTGGACCATTCATCTTCACGCACGTGTTTGGCTACTTCACGCGACCGCCGGTCGGATATTCCCTCTCAGGCGCGCCTTATATTCTTGCCTTCTCTCTTGTCGTCATTTCTCTCTTCATTTTCCAACAGCGCGTCCGCACCGGCCCCGACGGCCGGTCCCAAGACCTGGCGAGGGACGCCTGAATTGCCTGGAAAGCTCCGGCGCGCCCTATTGGGCGTGTTGTGTGAAGTTTGTCTGCGGCAAAGCCTCCGACGGTCCACCGCCCATACCATGAGTTAGCTTTGCGAACGCCCCCGAACAGTCCATCGTTACCAAAGCGAGCAGAAGTC
Organism: Ensifer sp. ENS10; assembly: GCF_014852025.1. NCBI lineage: Bacteria > Pseudomonadati > Pseudomonadota > Alphaproteobacteria > Hyphomicrobiales > Rhizobiaceae > Ensifer > Ensifer sp. ENS10. The sequence goes on along the minus strand of NZ_JACVAS010000003.1, from coordinate 309,324 downwards.
GGACGGCGAGGAAATGTCAGGGGAACCAGCGCCTGAAAAGCTCGGCAAATGCGATTGAGATCTATGAGGGTCAGCTGGTTTGCGCAAAGACTGAAAAACGAGACCCACGGCCGACCTCGGAACGAACCTCGACCCGGTGGCCCAGCAGGTCGACGGCGCGACGCACGACAAACAATCCTATTCCGAGGCCGTCCACGTGCGTCGTATCGAGCCTTTCGAACGCATCGAAGATCTTTGGTAGCTGATGGGGCGCTATACCGATCCCAGTATCGTAAACGTCGAGCCGCATCTCATGTCCGGCAGACCTACATCCGATCAAAACAGATCCCCCTCGGCCCGTGTATTTGACGGCATTGCGAACGAGATTTCGCATGATGCCTTCCAGCAGCACCGGATTGCTCATCACGTTGCAATGCGTGGCGCAGACTCGGATATCGACGCCTTTTTCACGCGCGAATAGCTCGTTTTCCGCGGCTATTCGTTGAAACAAGGGGCAGAGCGGCACGCGGGAAATTTCTATGGTATCGATTTGTTCGACGAGCCGTAAAGCACCGACCAAGCGGTCAAGCTGCTCGGCTAATCTACCGATCGCACGTTCTCCGCGTTCCCATTGCGCTTTGTCCGAATTACTTGCGATACGGTCGCCGAGCCATTCGTAGGCACTCTGAATGACCTGCAGTGGTTGTCGCAGGTCGTGACCGGCCATCGCCAGAAGGGTGGCTTGGAAATCGCTGGTGCGCCGCAGGTTAAATGAAGCGTGATTGTTGCCGGTCGTTATAGCAGTCAGTAAGCCGCTCATGTGCGTTACCTCTAAATGTGGCTGCATTGATTGATGTACGAGCCCAATTCATCGCGCGAACAGCGATCTTTCAGGCCACTATACTGGGCTGGCTGGCAACCTTCTCGCGCTCGTTTGACTGTGTTTGTTGCGCAGGTGTTTTCGATCGTCTGGATGGCGCGACGAACGCCGGGCATTCTCGCAGATTGTGGGGCGGCGACCTGCATCACAAAGCAGGTGCACAGTGCGAAGATGTGTATGATTGCCGGGACGGTCTTCATAGTGAATCTCCAGCCGAAGATTGCCGCCTGAGGCGTATAACGCTCCAGGAGATGGAGTCTTCACGACTGATCTAAGCGCTAGTTTAGAAAGGAGCGACGCGAAAAAGGCGCTCCAATGTATTCGACATCGGCCCGCGTCCGAGATTTCCTAAAAACTCTTCGACGGAACGAACAGGCAAATCGTCTTGCTGTGCTCCGCGCCCGCGACAGAACACCAGTGGTATACGCCGTCGGGTGAATACTTGACCCGATGGTCTTTGTAAGTGACGACCTCGCCGGTACCGTTGATAACGTAGCCTTCAGGGCGTTCGCTGATCGCCTCTTCGCTCACTTGGCGGCAGTCGATCCCGGAACAGCACGAGTATGGATAGCTCCATCCCTGCGGTTTAGCGTTGGTGGGAACGGCGTCATGGGGATGAGCCGGGCAGGGGGCTAGGACCGAGGCGATAAACACCGTGGCTAGGAAAGTCGCGGGCGGCGTGGTTCCGAGGACATTGCGCATTCTTTCCTCCACGGATACTTGCGTTTTGTAAGGAACAGGATGCGCTTATTGGTTCGGGGAGCCTATTCTACAGGTGCATCATGGCACTGTACTAAGGTGTGGGTCGGTTCCTCCCGATAGGTGGTGGTCCATCGGATAGTTGGATCGGCATCGCCGGACAGTCTCTCCGCCACGCTCCGCCGCTCTCGTGGCGGGGAGGTTGGCCGGCCGGCTATTGTCGAAACCGCGACTGGGGCATGTCTGACGGTGCTACGGGGTGGGGCGCTCTGTCTGTATCGAAGGGGTGCTTTTTGCCGCGCGTGCCTTGGCGAGGCGTGTGAGCCCGATCTTCGCGGCGATCAGGAAAGGGGCGGCGACGACAAATAACAGAGCCACCGCGTTGAATGCGGTGTCGAACGCGATCACTGCCGACTGCCCCGATACGGACCTGCCGAGGAGGCCTACGGCGGCGCGGCCCGCCTGTGCGGCATCCATCCCCTTAGAAATCAACATCGCCGTCGTGGTCGTCATTCGTTGAATGACCGCTGTCCCGCCCCCCGTGACGTTTGCAGCGAGAACCGAGAAGTTCCAGGCCACATTGTGGTCGATGAGTGTCTGAAGAGCAGCGACTCCGATCAATCCGCCGAACTGCCTTCCGGCATTGAACAAACCGATGCCCGACACGAGGTTTTTCTCGTTGAGCTTGCCAAACGCAATCAACGTGATCGAAAGGAATAGAAACCCGAGACCAAGACCTCGAAGCAGGATCGCCGGCATCATCGTATCCGTACCGCTTTCGGCGGTGGACCCGGATAGCATCCACATTGAGCCCATGATCAACAAGATGCCGAAGGGAACCGTCGCAAAAGGAGGAACCCGGCGGACTTGCATAAGGAAAGCGGCGAAAAGCAGCGCGCAGACGAAAAGTCCGCCACTCGGCAAGAGCAGTAGTCCTGCGTCAGTAGGCGTGAATGCAAGGATTGAAACGGCAAACGACGGGATCAAATAGGCGCTTCCAAACAACGCGGCGCCTGCGACAAAGCTCACGATGAACGCGAAGCAAAAGTCCTCTGATCGAAATACCGTGTAGTCCAACAAGCCCCTGTCCTTTACCAGCACCTGTTGTCCCAAGAACATCAAAAGTGCGGCGATCCCGATGACAGCCAGACAAAGGATGCGGGGTTCTTCGAACCAGTCCCAGCGGGTTCCTTGGCTAAGCACATAGGTCAGGCAGCAAACAGACAGGGAGATCAGCAGAAACCCGACCCCATCGAATGGACGCAGCGGGCGCCTTTCAGCCATCGGAGTCTCTTCTACCAGCATCAGACCCGCCGACGCGAGCGCTATTGGTACCACGCTGAAAAATATCCAGGTCCATGACTCGCTGTCGAGCAACCAACCCTGAAGGGCAGGCGCGATTGTTGCTGGCGCGACAACGGACCCGACAGCGAAGAGCGCTTGAAGAAGCGGCTGGTTAGAGCGCGAGTAGCTTAGAAAAATCAACGCTTGTCCGCCGGCGAGCAGGGTGCCTCCGGCGAAGCCCTGCACTATGCGGAGCGTGATCAAGACATCTAGCCGAGTGGTAAGGGCCGCTATCCCGCATGCGACGCCCATCGCCAACGCGGCGCCAATGACCAGACCGCGTGGATTGAGGCGGTTCATAAGGAAGGGTGCGGCAAGGAACCCGATTAGCTTGAGAGCCGTGTATCCGACATCCAGCCACGCGAATTCGTCGGGAGTTGCGTATACGTCACCGATGATGTCGCCGCGCCCGAGCGACAGGACAGTGCTGGCGATCGCTTCCGTCAAAGCAGCCAGCATTATGCCCGCTATTAGCGCCGCACCAGACGACGTTTTATCGAGAGCTGGGGGCGCTTGTGTGACCGCTGTCATGAACCGCTTTCTTGGTCAACGAAGACCCGGGCAGACAGTCCGGGTAGCAAACGACCCGGTAACGGATTGTTGGTAAACCGAATTTTGACGGGAACGCGCTGCACCACGCGGACGAAGTTGCCCGTGGCGTTGTCGGTGGGCAGCAGGCTAAACGCGGATCCGCTGCCGGGTGCGAAGCTGTCTACCACGCCTTCAATGCGTTCGTTTGGATAACCATCGACCGTAATTTGTACCTTCTGGCCGGGCTGGATGTATTCCAATTGGGTTTCCTTGAAATTTGCAACCACCCAGACATCGTTTACAGGAACGATATCCAGGAGAGGCGTACCGGGAGACACAAATCGGCCAACGCGGACCTGGCGGTTGCCGATGACGCCATCCACCGGCGCACGTACAACAGTGCTTTCAAGATCGATTTGTGCAAGATCACGAGCCGCCTCTGCCTGAGAAACGGCCGCAACGGCCGCTTCCCGTTGGGCCGCGAGTACTGCGATCCGTTGCTGCTGAGCCTCGATGGTTGCTGAGGCCGCCGAAACGCCCGCCTCAGCTCTCGTCCGCGCTGCGTCGCTCTCATCCACGTGGGCTTGACTGATTGTATTGCTTCGGATGAGTTCGCGACGACGCTCGTATGCTTTTGTTGCAAGGTCCAACTCAGCCTCTGCCGAGCGTTTCTGAGCTTCTGCCTGTTTGATAAGAGCGTGCTGGAGCTCGGTCTCTGCATCGACGTTCGTCAAGCGCGCCTGAGCTGCGTCCACGTTGGCGACCGCCTGGGCAAGACGGGCGCGATAGTCGCGCTCATCGATCCGAAACAGAACGTCGCCAGCGTGGACGGTTTCGTTGTCCTTGACTTGTACCGCGGTGATGTAGCCCGAGACCTTCGGTGCAAGCGAGGTGAGGTCTCCGCGAAGATAAGCGTTGTCAGTCGATGTTGCGCCCGACGAGCGAGCCCAGGCCCACCCTCCAGCTCCGACTGCCGCTGAGCCGAGGCAAAGTAGGAGGCCGATCACTTGTCTCTTTTTGAGTTGCGCCACGACGCCCTCCGGTAATGTTTGTTACCAAGGCCTCTTACGGTAACTTGCGTTACCAGTCAAGGCGATCAGATGGGCACTGAAGGACGCAGAAGACGCGCCAACTAGCCCAACCGCACGGGTTCAAAAAATGTGAGCAACGAGCCGGTTTAAGATCGTAGCGGGAGGTCAACGGGCGGTCGACTATACAAAAGATTGGTATCATCGGCGGGGGTTTCACGCTTTGATGAAAGCCCCTTAAAAGTCATGCAGATCGCTAAAGGTCTCCATGATACCGAGAGCTGACACTGATGATGATGCCTACTGTAGATATCGCCGCGGACCAGCGGCCTCGTGTTTTTGGCCACCTCTATACACAGGTTTTAATCGCGATAGTGGCGGGTATATTGCTCGGGTACCTCGATGCCGAGCTCGGCAGTAGTTTGAAATTCCTTGGGGACCTCTTTATCAAACTCGTCAAGCTGGTTATCACGCCGGTCATTTTCTTGACTGTCACCACAGGCATCGCTGACATGTCGGACACGCAGAAGCTTGGCCGTGTGGCAGTCAAAGCATTCGTCTATTTTTTGACTTTCTCCATCCTGGCTCTTGTGATGGGGCTATTGATTGCGAACGTGTTGCAGCCGGGAGGTGGCATGCACATCGACCCAAGCTCGCTCGATGAGCGGTCGATCGCGGCTTACACCGTCAAAACCCACGAGATGACAATCGTTGGTTTCTTGATGAACATCGTTCCTGACACGATTGTCGCAGCTTTCGCTCAAGGTGATATCCTCCAGGTATTGTTCATCTCCATCTTGTTTGGACTTGCGCTCGGAGCCGTAGGACAAAAGGGGCATGCTGTTCTTGATCTGCTGCACGCCCTGACGGCGCCGATCTTTCGGATGACGTCAATGTTGATGAGGCTCGCCCCAATCGGTGCCTTCGGCGCTATGGCGTTCACCATTGGGAAGTATGGGATCTCCGCCCTTGGGAATCTGGCCTTTCTGGTGGGAACCTTCTATTTAGCCGCATTGCTTTTCGTTGTTCTCGTCCTTGGCGCCGTCGCGCATTTCAACCGATTCTCCATCTTCAAGCTTATTGTTTATCTCAAAGAAGAGTTGCTTCTCGTTCTCGGAACATCATCGTCCGAAGCCGCCTTGCCCGGCTTGATGGCCAAGTTGGAGAAGGCTGGTTGTGCGCGCCCGATCGTCGGTCTCGTGGTGCCCACAGGTTATTCCTTCAACTTGGATGGGACCAATATCTACATGACACTTGCGGCGCTGTTCATCGCGCAAGCGACTGATACTCCACTGAGCCTGGGGGATCAGATCATGCTTTTCCTGGTGGCCATGTTGAGTTCGAAAGGTGCCGCCGGGGTGAGCGGTGCGGGGTTCATCACTCTGGCTGCAACGCTCTCCGTAGTTCCCTCAGTCCCCGTGGCCGGCATGGCATTGATACTGGGAGTAGACCGTTTTATGTCGGAATGCCGCGCGCTGACAAATCTCATCGGCAATGCGGTGGCGACTATTGTCATCGCCCGTTGGGAGCGGGAGCTGGATGCCGTTGAATTGCAAGCTGCGCTTTCGGGTCAATAAGACGCGGTGTTACGCAGCGTACCCGGCTACACCTGCTGGCCCTTTTGCGAAAGGCGTAAGAACAGCGTGCGCAATCTTCCGTAAATTCCTGTCGATGCAAACTGATGTATAGATTATGAAACTTCGCAGCTGAGTTATCATTTAGTCTTAGTAAGACTAGGTGATGACAATGCGCAGATATCCAAAAGAAAATAAAGCCGGATCGTCTGCGGGTTTTGTCGTTGTAATAATAATTGCTCAGCTTCTCATCGTAGGTGCTTTGGCTTTTACCGATGCGGTCGACCAGCCCCACTCCGCCCGGATCTTCCTGCCAGGAACGCAGTCGAATGGTATAACCGGCCATCCCATGACGCGACGGATGGGAGAGTTGGCCTTCAGCAGGACCGGCTCATAAGCCTTCTCTCGGCGTAACGCTTTTGAGCGCATCGACAGCTGTGTCAATAAGTGACTCGTGTCTGCGGTGTCTCTGCGTCACGACGTAAACCGGCTGCTTAATCTCCGGCGCGCCTTCTACAAGACGCACTGACATGCCGGACCCGGACAAGGTTTCGACGGTCTGGTGCGGGAGATACGTAGTTCCACCACGCCGTTTCAGAATGCCGATTGCATGGTCCTCGTGATCCACGGCGATAGCAGATCGAGTGAGCCCCGGTAGCAGCTCGGTGTGCATCCGCTCGAAATATGTCGTGTATCTAGCGCGGATATAACTTCTCGAAGTCACATCGGAAAGCCTGTCGAACTCCGTCGACACCATCTGAAATTTTTCGACGCCGGTCTCCTCGATGCTAAGGTCCGGCAAGCATTTGGGCGAAAATACAATGCCGATATCAATCCTGCCACCGGAGAGATCCGCCATGACGGTGGACGAGTGGCCAGAATGCAGTACCAATTCCAGTCGTTCGTTGATGATGTGCAACTCCTCGATCCAGTCCAGAACGAGCGTCCCTATCGAGCTTAGCGGCCCTGAGATGCGTAGAGGGCCATCATAGTGTTCCAGGCCTCCGATATCGTGCTGCGCATGCGCCCAGCCCGCTTTGATGGCGCGAGCGTGTTTCTCGAACCTGATACCGGCCGAAGTCGGAACTGCACCCGCTCGCCCGCGGTGAAATAGTTGGGCGCCCACGGCTCGCTCTAGTGTCTTAATGCGGCCACTTACGGCCGGCTGCGTTGTTTCAAGTCGCTCTGATGTGCGCCGGAAATTGCCTGTCTCAAGCAAGTCCAGGAAGGTATCGAGAAGGTCGAGGTTCATGGTGTGATCGCAATTGTGGTTGATCCGTTGCCCGTCGGCCAAGCAGATTTCGCCGGTTTCTGGTTTTCCAACCGGTCAGTATCTAGCGACACGGTTAACGACGGCGCCCAGCCTACGCAGGAGAGGAATATCGTGCCTCGTCGCGTGAGGGTGTTGGTCCGCGTTCTCGCAAGGAGCAACAAACTTTCCGGGCGCAGCCGATCCTATATCGAAGACGCGGCAAATTGCAAGATGTATGCGCAGGAATGTATGCTTAAAGAGCGTGCACGTATGGAAAAACTAGCCATACACTCTTGTCGCGACTCGTCGCCGACTTTATTGGTCGGCTACGGCACAGGTTCCGCATGACGGATGAAAAGGGAACGTGGTGAGGCATAGTCGATGTCAATCCCACGGCTGCCCCCGCAACTGTAACCGCCGAGCTTGTCTCATCAGCCCACTGCGTCAAGCGGGAAGGGCGAGACTGGCGGGGACGCGGAAGTCAGGAGACCTGCCTGTGTTGGTCACCCATGCAAGGATACGGGGAGTGTCCGAGCGCGGCCGCCCGTAGCGGTGACATTGTCGAAGATGTTGCCGTGTTGAAGGACGGTCGATGGGAACGGTTGTTACCATTGTCACTTCTTTTCTGCGGAGGAAAGCCGTGCAGGTCAGGCCCTGCCTGAAGGGAGATTATGAGGATTTTTCTGACCGGAGCTGCGATGCTCCTCATCGCCGCATGGGAGCCGAGCTTTGCTCGGGATGCTAACCAGGCGGACGAGCCGACAGAGCTCGAAGCGATTGTCGTTACGGACGGATTGACTCCCGTGGAGCTCGAGAAATCCGGGCGTGCCGTCACCGTGATCTCGGGGGAGGAGATGGAGAAGCATCAGGTCCGCTATGTCGCGGATGCGCTACGCCTTGTGCCGGGATTTGCAGTATCTCGCACGGGCTCCTCAGGTGGCTTAACGCAGGTACGTGTGCGCGGCGCGGAGGGCAATCAACTGCTGGTGATCATTGATGGCGTGGTCGCCAACGACGTTGGGCAGGGTGAATTCGACTTCGGAGGCCTGGTTACCGACGACATAAAACGCATCGAAATTCTGCGCGGGCCGCAAAGCGCGTTCTGGGGGGCTAATGCCATGTCAGGCGTGATCAACATCGTCACCAAGCGCGGCGAGCGCGATTCCGTTCGGTCTACTGCGCGCACGGAAATCGGCAGCAACGCTTCGGTCACATCGACAATCTCCGCCGGCGGGGGCCGTGACACCTATGACTATTGGCTATCCGGCACCGTTATGCACACGGACGGCTTCAACATTTCGGGTGCGGGTGACGAAGAGGACGGCGGCAGGAATGGTACGTTAAACGGCAAGTTCACAATCGATCTCTCGCCGGATACGACTATGGAGGGCACGGTTCGGGGCGTAAATCGTCGCAGCGAGAGTGACCCGCAAGACTGGGACACCGCGATGACCTACGACGCGGACGACTACACCAAGAACCAGGAACTCTTCGGGTCGGTTGGGATCACCAATTCGTCCCTGGACGACGCGCTGGCACAGAAGATCCTTTTCTCGGGCACCGATATCTATCAATCCAGGCACTCCGACGAATACGGAAACAGTTCGGACGACGGAAACCGTTATAGGGGCAGCTATCAAGCGTCCTATCGTTTCGACGATACGGACCAGGTGATCCAACAAGTGACCGGCGGTTACGCATGGCAATTCGAAAGGTTTTCACCCTCCCATTTGGAGGAGACTTTTCGACGGGACGCGCAATCCCTTATTGGCGAGTATCGGGTAGAGTTCTTTGATCAAGTCCACCTAAACTTCGGTGCGAGGCAGGACTGGAACAGCGGTTTCAGTGATACGGGAACCTGGACTGCAAGCGCGGCGTGGCAAATCCCGAGCAGCGACATGCGGCTTCATGCCTCAGTCGGAACCGGCGTTACCAACCCGACGTTCTATGAACAGTTCGGCTATTTTCCCGGAGGATTCATCGGTAATCCAAATTTGCAGCCGGAACGGAGCCTCGGATACGACATCGGGGTTGAGAAAAGCTTCAATGAGGGGGGCCTCGTAGTAGACCTTACCTACTTCAACCAAAATCTGGAGAACGAGATCGCCACTGTCTACGACGCGGATTTCATCGCGCGGCCGATCAACCGCGACGGCGAAAGCCTCCGCCAAGGCATGGAGGTTTCGGCGACCTTCGATTTCTTCAACGGCGTCACGATGACCGCATCTTATACGTACACCGACGCGACCGAACAGACAGCCGCCACCGGGCCGCGTCTCGCTGAAGCCCGTCGCCCCCGCCACATCGGTTCGGTCAAAGCGGACTACGTTTTTTATGACGACCGCGCGAGGGTCTTCGCCGAGGCAGTATTCAATGGCAGGACTGTCGACACGGTTTTTGCGACCGCTGTACCCCCGCGGGTGACGATGGCTGGCTATTCGCTTTTGAACGTCGGCGGCAGCCTGAAAATCAACGACACCTTGGAAATGTTTGGTCGCGTCGACAATCTGTTCGACCGAGACTACCGGGAAGTCTATGGCTTCAAGTCGTCGCCCGGTCTGACTGCTTTCGCCGGATTGTCGGCTTCATTCTGACTTACGAAAAGGCAAAGGGCAAAGAGGCGGCGGACAGACTGCCTCCTATGTCGACACGTGCGGTGGCAGACTATTCTGCGAAATACTTTTTCGCCGTAACCCGCAAGCGGTCGCTGTGATCGTAAATTTGGTCAAGCGAGTCGATAATCAACCGTTCCTCGGACTCACCGTCAAAGAGCCCGATGTATTTGACCGAGCGGTTGAAATGTAGCCTCGCGAGCGGCTTTCGATTGTTATTGTCGATAAGAATGCCACAATAGGATTTCTGGTCGCGCATCACCACTCGTTTCGACGAGATCGTATCGCGCACGATCGCCTTCACAATCATGTATCCCTCGCGCTCCTCCTCTGTCGTCACGACTTCGGGTTCCTCCTCAACGGGCTCGTCAATTTTTTCGATGACTTCCTCCGTGTCCGCGAGTGCGCTCGAAAGGCGGTTCTTGACCGGGACCATGATCACATCTCGGAATGCGGTTCGCACGACTCCCGTCAACATCTTTTTAACCTGCGCGGTAATCCGGCCCTCGTAGACAGAACCAGCAACAAGGCGTACGAAGTCCTCGGAAGGCTCTTCTATCAGTTTTGAAATGACTTGTTTGACGCCAGAGGTGTATTTCAGGCGCTCGGCGGTCGCCAGGATGGCGGATACGTCAAACGAAGCTTTTTCGGCTATTCGGATTTTCGTGTGGAGAGCCGGGGAGGGCACACGTCCACATTGAGCGAAAATCCGAACTGCTGCGTCCGGCCTGGCAGGTGTCAGCCGGAACAGAAGTCCCGGACGCTGACGTCTGGCAAGGCGGACGACCGCATGCCCACAGAACATGTGCGTCCCGTGGACATCGGAACCCCGTGCGCCGAGCGGCACGTCGGGGTGCGGGCGGCGGTAGCCAATCTTCGCCGCTTTGATTGTCCGATGAACGTCTTGCCATGAGCCGAGTTCGGCGGGCACCTTCCCATTCTTCCATAGACGGGAAACGCACCCTTCCTCAAGCGCTGGCAGGACGTCCTTCATTCCAGCCAGACGGACAATGCCCCGTCTGGCGATCTCTGTTGCCGACGCGCAGGCGTCGGGGGCTTCGTATGCGAGGTTTCCGATGGTCGAGGAATACCCCGCCCAGACCTCAAGGACATCGATCCCGGCAAGCCGGGCGCGACGCTGCAGCATCTGCACGAACACCGTTCTTGCCCAGCAATTCAACAGCCTGTTGAGGGTGCGGTTCTTGCCGCTCGACCGCAACGTGCCGAGCCCTTTTTCCAGCACGATCGTGCCGCAGCGGTGCTTGCGCGCCATCGAGATGGCGCGGTCGCAGACCGCCGCCAGCGTCTCGCGCACCAGTTCGGCGGAAGCATTCTTCGGCATATCGAGCTTCACCAGGGCATGCTCGAGCAGCCTGGTTTTACCCACCGATCCCTGATCTTCGGTGTTCGATGCCGCGGCCAGGCCGATCCAGTTGGGATTGAGGTCGATGCCGAGGCAGCGGCCTTTGATCGGCACCACCGGACGCCGCCGCTGCGGGTGGTTCGGCAGATCCGTCGGATCGAAGGTCACGCTGACATGCGTGTCGGAGATCGAGAAGGTGACGTTGATGCGGTCGGCTTCGTCCTTCTGAGCACATATCGCGGTCAGTTGCCGCATGATGATGCCGCGGTTTCCGGTCATGCGTGCGAGATGAAGAGCGGCCGTGCGCGTCACCGTCTTTCCCGAGCGGCCGCCGCTCTCCTTGCGGCCGATTTTGACGACAACCGCCGTCTCGTCGATCAGATGGATATTCTGGTTTCCGCGCGCTTTCTGCCGATCGCCGAAGCTGACGAACGGGTGCAGTCTCTTGCGCTTCCATTCGTCCGGCGAAATCAGACCCTTGCGTCGGCGCTCAAGTTCGGTTCGCCCGCCGAAGACCGCCGTACCACCAGGCGTCAGCTTGCGTTTCCAAATGCCAAGCTTCGTCGCACAGTGGATCGCCCAGCTGTCGAGCAGACCTTCGTGGGCGAAGCGCGTCTTAACCAGGTTGCGCAAGTCCATTTCCTTCGGCGTTGAACCATCGGCGTGCAAACCATTCGCATAGGCCGTTCGGATCGCAGCCGACTGCACCCGACGAAGGTCGCCGAGAAACGCGCGGTCCTCGTCTGAGCAGCGATATGGAATGGAGATGGTCTGCAAGGAAACATGATCGAGCCAATGCTTCTATGAGACCGCGGAAACTTGGTCGCCGTCAAACGCCGGCGAAAATCAATTAAACAATCAGGGCGCGAACACGCTGTCTGGTTTTCGTGAGCCGACGAATCGGGATTCCACACGAAAATCCGAATAGCCGCTTTTTCAAACTTTCGAAGTTCGGCGACGATTCCGGAGTTGAAGTCAGACACATCGAAGACAAAGAACGGCCGGGCATCGAGTTTGTTGGGGGCCTCCAGGTCGGTATAGAAGTTGAAGGTTCGGCCGTTCGTCAGAATGGCGAACCTCGCGTTAGTCACGCTGAAGTACCGATAGAGTTGATCCAGGTGTTTTTTCTCCAGCGTAACCGATATCGGTTTGCACTCGATCAAGATCCGGATTTCGCCGTCGATCTTGATCGCGTAGTCGACCTTTTCCCCCTTTTTGCCAACAGCGTCTGCGGTGAATTCGGGGATGACCTCGGTTGGATCGAAAACCTCATAGCCTAGCGACCGAAGGAAGGGCAGGACTACAGCGGTTTTCACCGCCTCTTCAGTCGCCATTGTGCTGGAATGCGATTTGACGCGCTCAGATATGGCGCAGACTCTCTTCGATTGTAGACATCAGTCCCCAACGGTTGTCTTCTAGTTAAAGTTGCCGATTGCCTTCCTTACGTCAAGCCGACGCTAAAGCGCTTAAGCTTGACCAAGAATAGCCCCCGAGGAGGCTTCTAGGACTACCCTCTTTTCGCTCCTTGAAGCGCCGGCCTCGCTATAGCGTCACGGTCTTCGCCATTTCCAAATATCTGCAGAAAGCATTCGCGAGTTGCATTTGGCGGGGCGTTTTGCATTCGGCTTCGAACAACTCCGGTGAAGCGACAAGGATGGCCATACACTTCGCGCGGCTGATGGCCACGTTGAGTCGGTTGGAGCTGTAGAGGAACTCCATACCGCGTGGTGCGTCCGCGTGACTGGATGTGGCCATCGAGTAGATGGCGATCGGCGCCTCTTGCCCTTGAAATTTGTCGACGGTTCCGACGTGGGCATCGGGAATGCGTTTCTGAATCTCGAAGACGTGAGCGTTGTAGGGCGCGATTATAATAATGTCATCGAGGGCCAGCGGCCTGGATACGCCCTTTCGGTCGGTCCAGCGCATCCCGGAATTCAGCAGCACTTTCACGATGCGCTCGACCGCGGCGGCCTCTTCGAGGGAGCGCGACTGGTTACCGAGATGAGGAACCGGCACGTAATGCAAACCCGTCCCCGTAAAAGGCCCAGTCGACGCCGTTGCTTGGGCGCGGCAGCCGACTTCGGACTGAAGCTTGTCCTCGTAAAACAGTTCCGAGTTGAACGCGGTAATGTCTGGGTGGAGCCGCCACGTCTCTTCAAGGAACAACCCTTGCTCCGGCAAGATCGTCTTCTGCCCGCCCAAGAGGTGGTCGAGTGCGGAAACATCCGTTCCGTCCGGGTGGGAGCCCTGGGCAGGTTGCTCCAGTTGCCGTGGGTCGCCGAGAAGGACGAGGGCGGGCCCGGCTTGGGAGACAGCCAACACATTGGCTAGCGAAATCTGCGCTGCCTCGTCCACGATTAGCACGTCGACGCTATCCGCCACGTCCTCGCGGGCCCAGAAGAATGCCGTTCCTCCGAGCAACTGCACTTGTCCACATTTGATCGCCGACACGGCCTCGGCGTTGTCGAGGTAGATTTCGATATCTTCCGTGTCTTCCACTTTCGTGGAGAGCTTCTGGCCAGCGGAAATCTTGGTGCCGCTCTCCTTAGCCACCCCAATTGTCTTGTCGATCAAATTCCGGATGACCTTGTGGCTATTGGCCGTGATTCCAACCTTCTTTCCCGCTCTCATCAGGTGCCGGGCGGCCCCTGGATGGGAAGGACACCGCTTTGTAGCAGCGGAGCAATCCTGATTGCGCTGGCCAATGTGTTTTCGCCACCCAAACGAAGTGGCTCTGCAACGCGTGGCGGTACCCGCATTAGGAGATCACGGGCTGCCTGATATTGACCGTCTCCCGCGATGCCGTTCTCGTTTACGTATTCCCCAAGGCGGAACAGGGAGTTCTCTTGCTCTGGAGTGGCGATGTGCGTGTGGGAAAATACGCCCTCCGGGTGAAGGGCCGCCGTCCTCCTGGTCTTCTTGATCTCGACCTGCTGGCCGTCGTGCGAGATCGTCACGACCTTGCCGAACGCTTCGCCACCGGCAGCGCGGAGATCGTCGTCCTCGCGGATGTCGGTGTCCTGAATGTCGAATTCATATCGGTCCGTCGGAATGCCGGTCTTTGTCTGTGCTACCGTCTCCAGGAACCGCAGCCCGCCCAAGCCTGCCTTCTCGTCGAGGAGTTCTTCGGCCGGCAGATCGCAGAGCCGAAAATACTCCCACCAACTCGTCTTGGCTTCGCGTCGGTGCCAGTCAAGACTGTGGGCAAGTATCCATTTTGCTTGCTCGGCCGCGTCCCTTTCCGCCGGCTCAACCGGGACATTGTATGTGAGTTTTTCGATGAGAGCTTCGACGCGTGCCTGCCGCTCCGAGATGTCCTCGCTCGGTTCCTCTCCTTCAGGCGCGGGGCGACTGATTAACGCACCCGACGCGATGGCATCTGCGCGCAGCTGCTCAAGCCAGGTGCGCAGCGCTTCGGTTGATCGGCAATCGTCATCGTTGTAGGCCGATACGACCGCCTTTATCTCGTCGGATACCGAGACAACGTCATTGACTTGTAACGCAACCTGGAGCGCGGATAGCGCGACGTTCGCTTTCCTTAAAGGCATGTTGCGGGCGAAACCGTAGAAAGCTTCGAGCCTCTTTATTGAGTAACTCTCAACGCTTGCTCGCACTGCGTTGCGGACGACGGCATAGAGATCGACCAGAATATTGCCTCGGAGCAGTTTGTCTACTTCGCCTTCACGCGTAGCATATCGCCCCATCAATCGCTTCAATGTCCCCGGTTCGTAGGGCGCATAGTGGTAGATGTGCAAATCCGGAAACAGCGTGCGGCGCGCGGTCACGAAATCCATGAACCGCTCGAAGACTGCTTTTTCCGTGCCTCGGTCAAACGCCCAGTCGGCGATCCGGACAATGTCGCCCTCTTCGTTGCGGTAATGGTATCCGAACAGATATTCGAGTCCATGCTCGCCAACGAACGGATCGCCTTCGATATCGAAGAAGATATCCCCGGCTGACGGTTCGGGGAGACGACAGAGACCCGTATCCGCCACCACCTCCAGAATTTCGCATCTCAGTTCACCCGCTTCACGCGCGCTCACTTGGATATGCGCCTGTGCCCTGGCCTTCTCGAAGCTCGCGGCCGAACCGCGGACCGGCTTCCATGGAAATGGCGAGGGGAGGGCTGCAAAAGCCGCGGCCGTAGACACGCCATGCGCGCGCAACTCCGCAATTTGCGTTTTGGAAATGTTCGCGACAAGCGAGAGGTGATCGTCCTTCCGCCAGCGAGCGTCGCACGCATCGGCCCACCGACATACGTCGCAGTGCCCATTCGGTTCAGGGTCGTGTTTATCCGGAGTTGCGCTGGTAGCCTTCTCGGCCGCCTGTCGTGCCTTCCTGAAGTACGCGGCATAGTCCGCAACACGGAAGGTTTGAGGCACGAAGTCAGACCAAGGCGCTACGACGTATACGTTCTCCGGCGCGATACCTTGCATGGCGCGAAGTAACTCGGCGTAAAGACTGAGCTGGAGCACCGTCCCGGCTTTGGTTTCGCGGGCCAGCTTCGTGTCGACGACCTCATACGACCATGATCCGAGATCGCTCGGCTGTTCCACTCTCCGCAGAACATCGGCGCGTCCAATCCAACGGCCGTCCCGGAGCGCCGCCTGGACAATGATCGATCGGCCGGACCGCATCGCTTGCAACGTTGCACCAACGGTATCGTCGCTGACTTCGATGCCGGGGATCGAGGTTACTTCCAGTCCCTGCTGCTTCAGGTGCTCAAGGAACTCATCTTCATGTTGCAACCCGCGCTGCTGCAGGATCTCAAGCAAAGGGTCCCATCGAGCAGGCTTTGCGAGTGTACCCGCAGCGACCTGCAAATCCAGTTCTGTTAGATGGCGGCAGTTAAGATGGCCGATCAGGTCATGCGCGCTAAGGATGAGTTGGGTGCCGATTCGCTGCATGTTTCAACCATAAGAGTTATCGTGCGCGATGTCTAATGTTCGAGTTCGCCTTGCGAACCCGCTGCAGTGGAGGCGTACTGGTTCCAGCTGTGGCAAGCGGCCATTGCCGCTTCGTAAAGTTGAGATTGAGACTTCAATGCGGGAAAATGGCTGAGTGCGCAGTTTGTTGCACCCCGGGGCTTCCATTGAAACCTATACCAACGTCTAGTTGAAAACGTTCAGGGCCTGCATTAGCGCTAGGTTGAGGGCTTTGGGGGAAGCGAAGAAATTCCGAAATTTTTGATTGTACCCGCGTGGGCACTAAGCTCCGAGGTGGACGACGAGCGACCCGCTTGGGTCCTCGCGGCGCTTCGCGTGCACACGTTAAGCTCTTGTTTGAGATGCCTGCGCTATATTTGTAGTTGAGCAGCGCATCGCGGATAGGCAGCGTTGTGTCCGTCGGCAGCTCGTTGAGCTGATGGCGTCGCAAGGGGGGAGAATTTTGATTGTTGAGCATGGGCGGTTACCGCTGCTGACACTAGCCAAGGCAGCAGCGCGCACGTTACGGGAGATCGTTCCGGCAGACCTCGACTTAGCCGGGGTATGCCTCGACCTCCAGCCATACGAGAGTAAGTCGGTTAGGGAGTTTAGCCAGCGGTTGGACGCTCTCTCGCGCAACGATCGCAACTACTGGGTCGGAACTCTCTATACCCTTATGATTTCCCCGGAGGCTCGCAAGGCGCAGGCGGCCTACTTCACCCCCCCCTACCTAGCGGATGCCGTCATAGATATGGCGGTTGAACACGGCTTCGACCTGAGGCGCGACGACGTCCTCGATCCCGCCGCCGGAGGAGCCGCTTTCCTTTCCCTCATTGCGGAA
This sequence comes from Ensifer sp. ENS10, assembly GCF_014852025.1. Classification (NCBI taxonomy): domain Bacteria; kingdom Pseudomonadati; phylum Pseudomonadota; class Alphaproteobacteria; order Hyphomicrobiales; family Rhizobiaceae; genus Ensifer; species Ensifer sp. ENS10. Next base: position 292,296 of record NZ_JACVAS010000003.1, on the reverse strand, counting down.
AGGATGCGCGCCGCTGGCGCTCGACCACGAGATATCGCTTACCGGCTCAATGGTATCGAAATTGACCCGTGCTTGGCGCAGATATCCGAGTCTTTGATCGGCACCCATACCGACGGGTTCGGCGAGCGGAAGATTGTCCGTGTCGCCGACGCCCTGCACACCGATCCGCTGGCCTCGTACAAGTTGGTGATCGCGAATCCTCCTTACGGCCGGATCACGCCACAAGTCCTGGGAGGAGACGATTGGCGGAAGGTTTCGCATCCGGGTCACGTCAACAAGTATGCGGTGTTCACGGAATGGTGTCTCCGCGTAGCTAAACCGGGAGGACTTGTTGCGCTGGTCATTCCCTCAAGTTTCAGAAGCGGTCCTCTCTATGACAAGATGCGGGCGCACATCGCGAGCCAAGGGCAAATCCTGACCCTCGGAAAGCTGATCAGTCGTGATGACGTTTTCGTGGACGTTGCCCAGGACGTCAGCGTGCTGTTGGTCCGGAAAGGGGAGCCACACCGCCCGGTGCTTGCGGCGAAGTTTCCTTCGTTCACGGAAAGTGGCATCGTTCAACCGGTACCAACCGGATGCCTGCCTGCCGACCCGTCGAAGCCATGGCTCGCGCCCTCGGATCTCGCTGATAAAATTGGAGGGGCCACGCTCGCAGAGTATGGAGCGTCCGCGAAGGCGGGTTACTTCGTTTGGAACCGAGAGCGAGATAAATTCTGTTGTGCGGACGAGCCCGGTGCGGTCCCGCTGATATGGGCGAAGAACGTACGTCCCGGACAACCCTGCGTGCCAACGAACCGAAGAGGAAACGGCGTGGATTTCGTCCGCGTACCCGAAGGCAGCGCGGCGCTTGTCAAGGACCACGCGCTTGTCGTTCAGAGAACTACCAACAGCAGCCAGAACCGGCGCATCGTCGCGGCGGCGGTGGACAAGGCGTCGGTCGACCCTTGGAAAGGCTTCGTCTCAGAAAACCATACGATCGTGGTGTCGGGCACGGATGAGCGACAGCTCAATCTTCTACTAATGCTTCTTAACACGAAGGCGGTTGATGACCGTTACCGCGCCGTCTCTGGAACTGCGACGATATCGGTCAAGCTGCTCAGGCAACTCGATCTGCCGCGCCCGATTGCATTCGCGGCCGCACTTAAGCGCGTTTCTGACCCCGAACGGGCCGCACTGATAGCTTATGAGCAGGGCGCGGGCGCAATTTCGGAGGCATCATGAGCCAAAGAGAAAGACCGGGATACGGCCGAGCCCCAGGCTCGGATCTTGCTGACCGGCTGAAACAGCAAAGCGACCAGCTCAGGCGAAGGGGAGAGCTTGTGGCTGCACGCGCGGCCAAGCTTGTCGCCGGGTCGCACAGCGGGCAGACCGAGGAGCTCGAGGGCGCCCGAGACGAAGGCGCCTGGATTTCCGCTTTGGAGAAGATCCCGTTCAGACTCATCGGCGAAGACGAACTGCCGATTTCGGCTGTCTACATGCAAATCTTGCGCGCCGTGATCGGCACGATGAACAGCGGGGAACCTACCGTCCTCCTCACGTGGCCCGCACGCGACCTCTGTCTTTCAGCGATCACTTCCCTATTGGCGCTGGCAGATGTAGCGGTTGCGCCGGAGACTTCGATCGAGAAATATGATAGCCGGGTTCGAACCTTTGAGCGTCCCAGTGGATTCAAGGCCCTAATTTATCCATACGCCAGGACAACCCACGAGCTGGCGAGAGAGGTGCAGATCGCCCGCGACTACCTGCGCCGGACCCATGTCGATCATCTTGCAAGACATACCAACGGGCATGGCGGCGACCGAGCGCTCAAGGATTACCATCAAATTCTCAGCCGCGTGGGAACGCTCTCTGGCAGGGGAAGGGATGGGACATGCCGTCCCGAGTTCGAACACCCGACCTTGGATGAGATCCTGCCGCACGGAAACTGCGAAGGCATCGCACATCCCAATGGAACCCTGCTTTGGCGAACGAGTTCCCGGACCGACCTCAAAGAACACAACACGGTCAGTCGTCACGCGGACAACGGACGCGAGGCGAGTTATTTCCTCTTTGGTCTCAGAAAGGGCGATGAGGCATCTCTGCACAAAGTCCATGGCCCGCTCGACCTGATCGTTTTCGATCTGACCCGGACTGGCCGCGGCCGCCTGGGAGACGAATGGGTCGAGCGTGCGACGCGCACCTTCAAGTCGATGCGTAAAGCGTTCCCCAAGGCGGGCATCATAGCAATAACTGAAGATCCCTGGGCGTTTGACAAGGCACGGTTTGAAATATTCAGGAGTGCGCCGGAGCTCGGCAAAGGGAAGCCGCGTCCAGCGAAGTCTAAGACGATTACCGCAATGTCGTCCTCTATCCTCCAGACAGAGACGGCTCCGCCCTCGTGGTCGGGGTGCGAGCGGGTCGAGGTCAAGGGGTTCAACGGCCCCGGCGCGAAAGTCGGGGACGATCTTCGCGCCATAGCGCGCATGGTATCTCGTTCCGGCGACGTAGCCGCAGCCGCCGCTATTGACGACATCGTTTTCAAGCTTCGCCGCAATGCGTCGCTTCCCGGATCGCTAGCTTCCCTCAGCAACTACACCGTCGCGAAGCAGGGTAACGCCGATGCGGCGGACCTGATGGCGAGCTACAGGATCACCCAAGCGGTTCAGTTCCTCAGAGACCCTTCCAATCCAGCGTACCAGATTGGAGGAGCAGAACTTGCGACAGCGCTCCGCGAAGCGGAAGAAGCGGCCGCGAGACTGGTCCGCGCAACTCCTATGTCGCATCTCCTGGAGGCGATCGTTACGAGCATACTTGGGGCCTCTTCCAAGGCTCTTTTCATGTTCCGGTCGCAGCCGCTCGCTGAGTTCGCAATGGCAGATCTGGTCTGCAGAATTCAGGGCCTGCAGACCAGGTTGGACAACGAAATGATCGTCTTCTCAGGTCCCGGCGGCCTCACCGAGATCGCAGCATTGCCCGTGAACGAGAGGAACAAGTTCAAACGTATTTATCTGGTGGCCCCGCCGCGGGATGGCGTTCTGACGTTTTTCGCAAGATCATGGCTTCCCAGTCAGGTCTTCGTGGTGGCCGACGGCGACACCTTACGGTTCTCCTCAAGAGACGCGTTACGCCTCGCAGATCAGGTTGAGGAGCAAGAGATTGCGTCGCGCCTGAGAAAGTACGGTAGCGGGTCGTCCGAGGAGCTCGGAGGACTGGGCACTTTCCAAATCAAAGTGACGGAGACTCCGCCTCCACCACAAGAACTCCAGTTTCCAACGGAAAGTGTCATTGATCTTTCCGGCGCTTTGGGAAGCTCGGGGGTCGAACTGATCGAGTTTGCGATGGAGGGAGGTCAGCGAATGATCGCCAGACCGGGAACCGGTCTCGTGCGGCTGGACAGATCCAGATCGCTGGAATCCTTTAGACAGGTCGACGCGCGGGAGGTGAAGGAACACGACGAACTCTGCGTCATCAGTTCCGGCTTTATTGACCGTGCCCGAGTGCTCCTGAGCGTACCTGCAAACGCCACAGAGGCGATCAGGGAATACCACGTCGATGTAGTCAGCCGTTTCCAGAAAATCTCCGGCTTCAATGACACAGACAAGCTCCGGACACTGGTCGAGCGAATCGGCGTTCCGGACCTCGAATTGCAGCGCGTCCGTTACTGGGTTCACCTGGACAAACAGTTGCAGGCCCCCCTCCACGAAGTGGTGACCCAGGCACCACGCGATCATGACACGTTTATCAAGTTCACAAACGCGCTGGGCATCGGAGCGAATCTGGCGAACCGCTTCTGGCACCTCGGGGTGAAAGCCCAGAGAAATAACCGGATGCGCGCAGGCATGGCTTTCCACGATGCCTATCGCAACATTCTTACAGATCCACACGCGGCGGCGGCGTTCGCGGGCGACGCAAAGCGTGCCTCCGAGATCAAGAGGCTCCAGCATCTCGCGGAAGAGCATGTTTTGGCCGTTCGTTCCATCAGAAGGTTCAAGTCATGATCCAGCCAAAGACTTCCGCTGAACTTGCGAACATCGACGTGGAGCTAAAGGAAGCCGTCTGCGACGCGCTCGTGAACATGGTGACGAAGCGCGCGAGCGGAACCGATGAAATCGGCCGCTATGCATACGGTAAGTCGCCGCGGCGCGCAGTCTTCTCAGGACAGCTCCTTCCACGCATGTCACGTGCCAACGTGGACGACACTTCCGACATCAAGATCGCCGCTTTCGGCATGGACTTCAATGTGGCCAACGACGCGCAGTCCCCTATTAGGGCGATGCCGCGCTGCTCGGTTTATGTTCGCGTCCTGCCGACGTGGGAGGAAATATCCAGCGGTCGGTACGGAATTGAGATCGACTTCAAGATCTCCAAGGATAAAAAGCAGGAAATCGACGACAAGATAAAAGAACGACGGAAGGCGCTATACGAAAAGGAAAACCTCGCGCCCGCCGAATTGGATACGCTTGACCCCGAACAGAAGACTGAACTCTTCCGCCGCAGACGGGAGATACAGGACGAACTTCGGCGCAGCGTGTATGGCGAATACGGCATTGAGTTGAAGAAATCGGATATCGCAAGCTTCGGAAAGGAGGAGCCACCGTCCGCTACGGCCACCGACGGCGATGCCGGAGAAGGTGAAGAGACTGCCGCTTCGCCCGAGCTTGGAAAGCTCGTCACAGAGGGCCGGTCAATTCCTGACCAGCATCTTTCGCCGGCGCCCATACCCGCGAAATGGAAGAGGATCGACTTAGACCTGCCAAGGCTGGACTGGCCTTCATCGCTTTCCGGCGAGGCGCTGAAGAAGCGCTGTGAAGAGTATTCGTCCGAGCTGCGCGCGGCGATAGCGGCCCAGCTGAGCGAGTGGTTGAACGGTAAAGACGCTGAGCAGTGGGCTTGGCGCAACCGCATGGTCCATCCCGCCGAAGCTCGTAGTGCGGGCACCTGGGACATTTTCTTGGAGTCGTTGCGCAAGGAAGATCCGGACAAGAAGATACTTCCGGATTTCACCGGGCTCGCGTTCAAGGTCGAACGGCAGCGCGATTTCATGGATCCCTCGCGTGCATCGATTAGGGTGAGCCTGGACAACTCGTGCCAGGAGCTCACACCGCAAGACGCTGCCATCAAGTGCAACGTCCTGTTTGGGACAGAGTTGAAAGTCCAGGTCTCGAAGGCCGACCATCGCCCGGTAAACCTCGATCGTGTGGAGCCCTCATACCGCTTCCGCGACTTTCTCACTTATCCCGCCATCGGGCTCAACTGCGGGGTCGAGTGCGGCGATGCGGGTGAGAACTTCGAACTCTCAACGACCTGGGCGCCGCGGTTCACACAGCCCCGCATCGTGCCGCGCGACATACCCGACGTCGAGTGCCGTTTCAGTGCATTGTCCACAGACCATGATGTTTCAAAACTGCTGGCTCTACCGGAACAATACCGGCTCTGGATCGACGAGCAGGTTGCGACGCTTAGCGAGAAGGTGGTCGCTAATCTGCCGGCGGACGAAGCGGCCCGCGAACGAAAGCGTTTCGAGGAAGATATCGCCGGTCAGCGCAGCGAGGCTAGCCATATCGAACGCGGTGTCAGGATACTGATCCAAGCGCGGGCAGCTTCATTATCCCTACCCAGTGCTTCGATATCGGAGCGGGCGCGTCTGCAAAGAGCGGCCGCGCCCTGGGACGCCTGGCTCCTGACGAACGCAGCATTTGCGCGGCGTGATCGCGATCCGAAACGCAAATGGCGACTGTTTCAGCTTGCCTTCATCCTTGCTCATGTGCCGACCTTCGCCTCGCGCATGGAGGAGTACTCGCACGAATTTGACTCCGAGCGGGACGAGATGAGCGCGAGTCTTCTCTACTTTCCGACCGGTGGCGGCAAGTCGGAGGCATTCTACGGCGCACTAGCTTTCGCCATTTTTTTGGATCGTCTCCGCGGGAAGGACCGTGGGATCACCGCCATGATCCGCTATCCGCTTCGGCTTTTGACCTTGCAGCAGGCCCAGCGGCTTCTCCGCCTCATCGTGTGGGCAGAGATCGTGCGCAAAGAAAAGAAGGCGGGCAAGTGGCCCATCGAAATCGGGTTCTGGGTGGGCTCCTCTAATACTCCGAACCGATACAATGAGTTGAAGCCGGATCTGCCTTACCTAAGCGAGCATCCTGACGACAGCGCGTTCGATCCCGATACCGGCAAAGACAAACGTGCCAATCGCTATCGGGAAACCCTGTCGGCTTATAACAAGGTTGCGCAATGTCCCTGTTGCGGCAATGCGACCGGGCTTCGACGTTACACGCCCGCGGCGGCCAATGCCGAGCGCGCCGCAATCATCTGTTTCAATGCGCAATGCGAATGGAACGTCGCCCACGGCGAGATCACACCCCTTCCGTTCCTGCTGACCGACGACACGATCTACCAGCGCGCGCCGGCGATCATCCTCGGCACTGTCGATAAGCTGGCGATGCTGGGACAGAGCACCTCCACGATCACCGAAATCCTCGGGATGTTCGGTCTCGCGCGATGGGTCGATGCTACTGGGCATCTTAGAAGCCCGCGCAAACTGGAAGATATTCAGAAGGGACCGCTTGCGTTCGGCATGCGGGGTGTCTCTCCCTCGTACGCTGAAGGGCAGAAGGTATTTTTCGATCCGTTCCCGTCCCTTATCATCCAGGACGAAGCCCATCTACTGGAAGACAGCCTCGGGACCTTTAGCGGCCTCTTTGACACGCTCCTGGAAAAGACTTTCAGCACGATCGACGGGATGGCTGGAGCAGCGATCCACGCCAGCCGGTATAAAGACGCCCACGGGGCTGAAATGCCCCGGCTTCCCAAGATCATCGCGGCAACCGCGACGATCAGCGATCCCGATCGTCAGCTGAAGGTGCTCTATCAGCGCAAACCACTGCGTTTTCCGTATCCAGGACCTGACATCTACCATTCGTTCTTTGCCGATCCCGCGCTGCCGCCGAAAGCGAATGCGGAGCGGGTTCGTAGAGCCGCGGAACTCGAGCGGTCGCGCGCACCGGAAGCGACGTCACCCTGGATGAGACTTTACGTATCCTTGATGACGAACGACGCAACTCATACCGTGACGACCGTAGGCGTCCTGAGCTCGTTCCACACGATTGTCTCGCGCCTTTGGGCCTCACTGCTCAACCCAACCACCTCCGGTGGAGCAGTCGCTGAAATCAAGGCCGCCGTGACGCGAGCGGATGGCGGCGATTGGCGTCAAGCGGCGATCGACCGAGCGGTCGCCGAGAGAAGGCTGGACGAAATAATGGCGCTGGTCGACCTTCATCGCATCTCCTTGACCTATGTCACGAACAAAAAGGGCGGAGACCAGGTTATCGACGCATTGCATTCGGCGGTCGCAGAAAAGCATCGGACGGCGGGACTTCCCCACGGCAAGTTCATCAGCCGGTTGATCTCCGGTGGAGTCGATATGCAGGAGATCCAGCGAGTGATGACAGAAGCCGAAACCCCGTTCGGGGCCACCGGTTATCCTGACATCGGGGAAACGTTGCGAAGTATCGTCGCCACTTCGGCGATCAGCCATGGTGTCGACGTCGACCGTTTCAATTCGATGTTTTTCGCCGGCCTGCCGTCGGACGTTGCAGAGTACATCCAGGCGTCCAGTCGTGTCGGACGGACGCACGTCGGCTTTGTGATGCTTTTACCAACGCCCCAGAGCCGACGAGATCGATATGTCATAGAGACGCACGACATTTTCCACCGGTTCCTGGAGCGGATGATTTCGCCGCCTGCCGTGGAGCGCTGGGCGGAAACGGCGATCGATCGCGTCACCGCTTCCTACGTCCAGACGTGGGCGATGCTGAAGGACGGGCAAAACTTCTTACGGCTCCCCGACGAGCGGAAGTTCGATCTCCAATCCTACGAATTCACGACACGGCTAGGTTACCTCGCGAAACGCGATCTTCTCGCATTCGCGAACGATCTTGGAGGCTTCATGCTCGACGCGATGGGCGCTGATGGGCGCGGCGACGATGCCTTTGGCAGCCCTCCTTATCGAAATTTCTATAAGAGCATGACGGACAAGTCCGCCCAGGAATTCGGGATTAGCATGCGAAACCTGGAAATCGAAATCAGGCTGCGGAACTATTGGGACCAGGCCGCTCGTCTAAAAAAACCTATGACGTCGTTGAGGGACGTCGACGAGGCCGGCTTCATTACCGCGGCGGACTATTTCCGAGGCTCGCGAGATCGAACGCTGAGCGTCGATATGTCTGACGTCGCCAAGGTCATGAAATCTATTCGTCACCAGAGAGGTGATAGCGCCGAAACCGACGCTGATGACCGCGGGGAGGTCTGATATGGCATTTGGAACAACGAAGTTCGAGCGTGGCGGATATGGCCGTCGTGGAGCGGCCGATAACGACGGCGAAGATAAAAGGCCAGAGCCGCCCAAGATGCAGCGTTCGCGTTCGCAGATAGCGACGGCGTACGCACCTGGCGTCTTGATGACTTGGGAGGGCGGCAAAGGCATCTGCAAGGCCGTTCCAATCCCCCGCGAATTCCCGAACGGACTTCCGGCGAACGTCACTCAGACGATTTTTGAAGGGATCAAGGAGTTTGCCCAGAGCTGGCGACAGCGAGCTCTCGATGCATGTCCCGACGCGCCAGAGGAGTTCATACTAGACGATCCCTTCTACGACCATCGCACCGGCGACGTTACGATAGATCCGACCCGCTTCGCCATGAACCAGCCTACGGTCGTCGGATACGTGCCCTACCCATTGCTTTACCAATGCGGGGTCTGCCAGAGTCTGCGCGAGTTCAAGAGCGTTGCCGATCAAGCGAAGCGTGGACTGCCCCAAAAGTGCAACGGTCACGACGCCCGATGGTCCCAGGTGGACGTCGTGTATGCTCATTGGTACGGCACTGTCGAGCCGCTGAATCCTTTCAACTATACGTTCGACGACAAGACACAGGACGTTAAGCTGATCCAGAACTGTACCTGTGGCTGGACCCAGTTCAAGCTGAAGAACAAGCCGCCGGTCTTCTCCGAATGGCGGTTTCAGTGCGAAGAATGCGAGACCACGCGCGACCTTAAAAAAGCGGAACCCAACGTACTCAGAAAACTTAGACTTGATCAGGAGAAGCCTGGCGGCCGTAAGTTCGAGTGGATAGAAGTCGACATGCTCCCGGTTTCCTACCGGGCAAGCAGCGCGTTTTATCCTCAGAGGGCGAGTTTCATCGAGTTGCGTGAAGCGACCGTCGTCGAGCTGATGGCCCCGGGGCGCCGAGAGGACCTACTTAAACGCCTGGCTGAGATCCATTCTATTCCATACAGGGAGCCGTCCGACCTCGAAATAGAAGCCGCGCTCGCCGCGGTTGGCAGATCCGCGGAATGGGACGATTTCGTCACGTACAGGAACTGGTATCTCAAACGAGTAGCACAGGGACAGGACGCCAGCGGACTCAAGTCGGACATGGACAAAATGCGTGAAAGCTGGTTCGCCGAGGGTCTAATTGCCCGTGGAGAGCTGTCCAGTCCCGCCATCGACGCTGCGGTCCGTTCGCGCGGGGCTTGGGCCCGAAAGTTCGATCCCATCCGCCTCACTGTAGAGCATGCGGCGTTCGTCGAAGAACATATCAACGCCGGAATGCAGGGGCCTCGCCACACGGCGGTTGATGTCGTCAATCCGGACCTACCCTTGTTCGAAAATGCGGGCATCGCTGCCGATTTGGAAAAGTATAAGAGGGGCGTCCAGAAAGTGCTTCAATGCACTGGTATCGGGAAGATGGTCCTGGTACGCGGTCTTCCGATCTGCGAGTACAGCTTCGGCTTCTCGCGTGTGTCGGCGACGCCCGTCTACCACAGGGAGACGCAGAACCGGAAAGTCGCGATGCCGGTGAGGCTCGTCGCATTCGACGAGATGAAGAACCACCAGCGCCCGATCTACGTTACTCAGCAGAAAAACGAGGCGCTCTACATCAAGCTCGAGGAGGGCAGGGTGAGGCGGTGGCTAAAAAGGAACGGCATCACTGACATGCCGCCGGACGAAGTCGGCCTCTCCCAAGCATACCTTGAGCGGTACCAGGACTTCGGACAGTTTCTCGACGACTACAAGGATAAAGAGCGACAGGGAATGCCCCGGAACCTGGCGCCTTTCATCTATATGCTGTTGCATTCGTTATCGCACCAGCTCATCCATTCGCTCGCTGATGCTTCCGGCCTGGATCGCGACGGCATCGGCGAATACATTTTTCCCGCCGACCTTGCTTTCACCATCTACCGGAAAGGCATGACACCCGATCTGGGGAACATCTCCGCGATGTGGAGAAATCACGCGATGGAGTTCCTACGCCGATCGATTGACCAGCGAACGCTGCGCTGCGGTTCGGGAAGTTTGTGCGATAGTCGCGGGGGAGCGTGCCCTGCATGCATCATGGTCGGCGAGGTGTCGTGCGCGGCGTCAAACCTTCTGTTGTCCCGCTCTGTGCTCAAGGGCGGACCGGCTCCAGAGTGGGAACTCCGCGACTCCGCGGATATCGTCGGGTACTTCGAGCGGGAGCTCGACGCGTGAAGCCGATATCAATGGCGCAAGAAGGAAGAGCGCGATTCGTCGTCACAATGCCGCCAGCCCCGAGCCGCATCGGGAGCGTTCTTGACGCGACACCGGCGGCACGTCTTTTCGCTCAGACCGAAACCGCCGATGCCTTTCGCCATCTTGCGCGCAAAGCCCAGCACAGGCTGGTCGTCATGACCCCGTATATCGACGCCGTGGGCTGCGCTTGGGCTCTCGACATGTTCGAAAACGCGGTTGCCACAGAGCGTATCCTCATTCTCCAGTCGGTAGATCAATTGTCAAAGCCAGGCGTGGACGAGGTAGCTTTGCGAAAGGCGGCAACGCGCGTACTGATCTACGGTGACGGCGACACAGATGAGACCTTCCATTCCAAAATAGTTCTGGCCGACGGAAGCGATGCATACGTGGGTTCGGCCAACCTTTTGAACCGCTCAAAGGGACTAAACCTCGAATGTGGCCTCATGGTAGAAGGTCCGGTTGTCGCGTCGATATCGACGTTGGTAAATGCGGTGCTCGCTACGTTCGACTTGGACGGTGCGATCCCGAGGTAGCCGTACTCGCTCGGCGGCCGATCCCGACGACCTTGACGACCCTTGGCCATCGGGGACTCGCAAAGGATGCATTAAGCTTGGCCTAACCTCATATCAGTCAGGGTCGCTTACGGCGCGCACTGAACGACAGGGTAACCATTGTTACCGAAGTCGTGCGCGGCGCCGTTGACACGGGCCGATTTGTAACGAACTAGAAGCTTCAAACGGAAATCCTGCTGCGCTCTTCCATCATTGATGTAATTGAACGGTCCCCGATGGGACACGCGTCTTCAGTGCACATGCCGATGCTCGTCCTCGCTCGGGCATGCACCACCGCGGTATTCATGACTTATCCCGCCTGCCTGCGGTCGCTTATGGACGCTTGGCAAATGACAGCGGCTCGAGCCGGGACGGTTCAAGGAGCATTTACAGCCTCTTTTGTTATCTCCTTATTGGTCGTCTCTTTTCTGTGCGACCGGTTCGGTGAAAAGCGAGTGTTCGTCTGGTCGGCGATTGCATGCGCGGTTTCGGCTGTCTTTTTTGCCGTGAGCGCGCGCTCTTTCGAAAGCGCACTGGTATGCATGGCGCTTTTGGGAGCTACTCAAGGGGCCAGTTACACGCCGGCCATTATTCTCGCTTCGACGAACGCACAGCCCCATCGAAAGGCTTCGGCAGTGGGGTGGATCCTCGCCGGTATGTCAGCTGGCTACGTAATTTCCATTCTTGTTGCAAACGTCATGCTCGCCGTCGCGGACTATCGGCTGTCGTTCGCGGTCACATCGGCAATAGCAGTCGTCGGCTCAGCACTGAGCGTCGTCGCAACTAGGCACGCTGTTGATCCTGCCACGCCAGCGGACCGAGTGAAGACACACGATGATCGGCGCTGGAAGCGACAGGCGCGTTTCCTTACTCTCGGGCACATAGGTCATACGTGGGAGTCGTTCGGGGCATGGGCATGGATTCCCGCGTTTCTAACGGCGTCGCTGCTGTCTCAACATCACATGACAGGCATCGAAATAGGCCTTTGGACGGCGGTTACGCTCCATGTCTCCGGCTTTTTGGGCTCTTTCCTTTCGGGGTACGCAGCGGACCGATTTGGCGCCAAACCGGTTCTCGTGGGCTTTTCAGTCATCGGAACCATTTGTTCGCTCGTCATAGGTTGGCTTGGTGAGCTTAACGTCGCACTTCTGCTTCCTGTAGTCGCGGTCTACGGGTTTGCGATCATTGGCGACTCCGCGGTTCTGTCCTCGGCCATGACCGAAGTCGTGCCCCCATCGCAGCTTGGCCGGGCGCTGGGAGTGCGATCTATTTTTGGGTTGGCGCGGGTTCGGTGTCGCCTATTGTCTTTGGCTTGGCCGTAGACTTCGCTCCAGCTTCCTTGTCGTGGGGACTTGCCTTCAGCACTCTAGCTGCGGGCGGGATGTTGGCGGTCATCTCCGCAGCGGCACTGCGAAGATGAATGTTGCGTCGATATTCTACCCTATCGTCTAGCTGGGCGAGATCACCGCAGCGCGACCTGGCCTCAAAGCTGAGACGTGCCGTAAGATCGCTTTTGCCGCCAGTTTAATAACCGATCGAATCTCACGACGGGGACGGCCGGGCGAACGCAAGTTTCGGGGGATCAGGTGCTGGATCGGTGCCACTTTTGGCAGGTCTATGCTGCGGCTGCGCCGTCAAGTAGTTTTCCGGGGAGGGGGGTATCGCCGACAGTTGTCTCGACGATACCGCATATTCCTGAGCTACGCCAATGTGTAAGCCGTTTTCACCGTGGTGTAAAACTCGGCGGCATAGCGGCCCTGCTCGCGCGAGCCGTGCGACGAGCCCTTGCGGCCGCCGAAGGGCACATGGAAATCGACGCCCGCGGTCGGCAGATTGACCATCACCATGCCGGCCTCGGCATTGCGCTTGAAATGGGTCGCGTGCTTGAGGCTTGTTGTTGCAATGCCCGACGACAGGCCGAACGGCGTGTCGTTGGCCACAGTGAGTGCCTCGTCGTAGTCCTTCACCCGGATCACGGAAGCAACCGGACCGAAGATCTCCTCTCGAGAAATCCGCATCTCGTTCGTAGCCTCGGTGAACAGTGCCGGCTGCATGTAGAAGCCGGGCGTGTCGCGTTTCAGCAGTTCGCCGCCGAAGGCAAGCTTTGCGCCCTCCTGCTGGCCGATCGCGATATAGTCGGTGTTCTGATTGAGCTGGCGCTCATCGACCACCGGGCCGATATGGGTGCCAAACTTCAGAGCATCATCGACGACGAGCGCGCTGATACGTTCACCCATGGCGGCGACGAAACGGTCGTGAATGCCCTCGGTGACGATGAGGCGCGAAGACGCGGTGCAGCGCTGGCCGGTCGAGAAGAAGGCGGAATTGACCGCCGCCTCGACCGCGACCGCAAGATCGGCGTCGTCAAGCACGACGAAGGGGTTCTTGCCGCCCATTTCCAGCTGGTATTTGCGATTGTGTTCGACCGAGGCCAGCGCCACGCGTTTTCCCGTGCCGGTCGAGCCGGTGAAGGTGATGGCGTGAATGTCCGGACTGTCGAGCATCGCCTGGCCGACGACCGAGCCCTTGCCCATGACGAGGTTCAAGACACCCTTCGGCAGGCCGGCGCGGTGAAGAATGTCGACGATCGCCCAGGAACTGCCGGGCACCAGTTCGGCCGGCTTGAAGACGACGGTGTTGCCGTAGCAGAGCGCCGGCGCGATCTTCCAGGCGGGAATGGCGATCGGAAAGTTCCAGGGCGTGATGATGCCGACGACACCGACCGGCTCGCGGGTGATCTCGACGCCGATATTGGGTCTTGCCGACGGCAGCACCTCGCCCGCCAACCGCAGGCACTCGCCGGCGAAGAAGTCGAAGATCTGGCCGGCGCGCACCGTCTCGCCAATGCCCTCGACAAGTGTTTTGCCTTCCTCGCGCGACAGCAGCCTTCCGAGCTCGTCTTTACGGGCGAGAATCTCGTCGGCGGCCTTTCTCAAGATCGCGTGGCGCTCGAGAATGCCGGAACGCGACCAGGCCGGAAAGGCTGCCTTAGCGGCGGCGATCGCGGCATGCGCATCGTCGGCAGAGGCAAGGGCATATTCCCCCACCACGTCGTTGGTGTTCGAAGGGTTGATGTTGGCAACCCCGTTGCCACCGATCCATTCGCCGGCAATCAGGTTTTGGTGCAGCATGTGCGTCCTTGTAAGTTTGAAGTGCGTGGAGGGTGATGTTGATGCTCGCCGCACGCAATCACGCGTTCAATGAGTTGTCCGCGAAGTTACGGATGATAGTTGCGAGCTGCGGCTCGTCGACGAGCAGCGCTGCGTCCTCAGCAGAAAGCCACGACACCTTGCGCTGCCCCTTCTCGGGCCAGTCTAAGCGCTGCTTCGTCACACGGAGCGGGTACACGAGCACCTGGAGTTGTTCGAACTCGCGTTCATTGCGCTTCCAGTATTTATAGGTTCCGAGCGGCTTTCGGTGCACTTCCCCAAGGACGCCTGCCTCCTCAAAGGCTTCTGTTGCAGCGGCCTCCGGCTTCTTGTGGCCCTTCTTCTTCCAGCCCTTCGGGATAATAATACGGCCGGTGTCCCGCGACGTTATAACGAGCACCTGCAGCTCACCGTCTTGTGAAAAGCGAAAGGGAAGTGCTGCGACTTGTTGCCTAATGTCTGGATCGATTGCTGAAGCTGTGTTGTCGTGTTTTTTCATTTCTGTTCACTTTAGCGCAGTGGCGCTGCAGCCGTGCTCTCTCCGGAACACTGGCGGACACCCACCTGGGCGCAGAGGCGAGAGGGCCTCGTTGACAGGCCCCATTCACGTTAAACACGCGGATGCTCGCAGATTATCACTCGGTTTTCCGATACGAGGCAACTCAAACGATGGTATAGATTGAGATCTGCTCGTGTCGCCAACCCGTGATGCTGCGTCGATTCAATTCATGCTAGCCTGGTACACCAGCGCCGTCGAAGCGCAGGGCGTGCACTTCGATCGCATTGGCGATGCCATCGATTGTGTGAAGCCCGAGGATGTCCGTCTGACCGTGGCAACCCGATGCCTTCACAAAATCCCCCGAGAGCAAAACGGGACGACCCAGACGTTTGGTGAGCGCCTCGAGCCTGAAGGCCTGATTAACCGCAGAGCCGATCACGGTGAAGTCGAGACGTTTCTTGGATCCGATATTGCCATACATTACTTCGCCGACATGAATGGCGGTGCCGAAGCGTAGCGGCTCGGCCGCGAGCGGGAGCCGCGACACTGCGTCATATGCTTCGCGGACAGCCGTGAGAAGCTGGAGGCACGCATTTGCGCGGTCCATTGGGAAAACCGCCAGCAGGCCGTCACCGATGAACTTCAGAATTTCTCCGCCGTGCTTTTCGATGGGTTCTCCGACAACATCGAAGAACTGGTTCAAAATCCCAATGAGTTCGTCGCGCTGAAGGCGGTCAGACAAGCGCGTGAAGTTACGCATGTCGCAGATGAGGATGGCCGCTTCTATCGTCGCACCCGCGCCACGCGTCGTAGCACCGTGCAAAATTTCCTCAGAAGGATGCACTCCGACGTATGTTTGCAGCAGCGTTCGAGCCAATTGATCTTTCAGGCGAATCTCCGTGACAAGCGAATACCACGGCAGGAGCGCATTAAGGATCGCCAGTTCGCGGGCCGAAAAGCCTCCCGCTCGATCTGTTGCGAACGTGAGAAGATGGCGGCGACCCTGCGTATGGTCCAATGGCCAAGCGACGTAGTCCGAATGACCGGCCTGCTTCAGTTCCTCGAAAACCGCGAAGCGATGCGGGCCCATGATTTGAAGCTTTTGTCGGACGCTCTTCCCAGTCGCGATGACCATCTGGAACGGGCTTCGCCGGAAAACGTCGGTTGCCTCAACGTCGTAGGACACTGTCTGAACGCGTATCTCGGACTGGTCTCGCATCCAGACCATTCGCGTGCCGAGCCATTGCGGATGATGGACACGGAGATGCAGCGTCGCTCTGCTTAGAGGGATGCCAAACAGAACGAGGCGCGTGCAAAGCTCGGCAAAGATCCTCTCTGCCTGCATTTGATCCCGAACTCCCGCCGAGAGCCAGTCAATGATCTGAACGGGGAAATCTATAGTTTGATCAAGTCCCATTTTCGCCAGCTTCCATTGGTTTCATCACAGGAATGGAAGTAACGAACCTCAGGCCTATGACCGATTATGTTCCGCCGAACTATTTTGCTGGGTGCGTTACCGCTACGGCTGTTCCGAGGAGCAAACTCTCAATAGATAACAACACTTAGACCGCTGTTGGTAGATGTACCAAGGTATGCCCGGAGATTGCGGAGTTCGTGGGGAGGGCTGCTTTACACCGTACGGGGCTGCCGCATGTTGCGGTTCGAAGGAACAAGGTTATCGGACCTTCGCGTGAACACTCCGAGCCCTGAAGGCCCTGGTGTCCTTGTTACTTTTGCGCGCAGGCGAGTGGTCAAAACCCTCATCTACTTCCTCAAGTAGCTTTTCGAGCCGGTGTCCGTAATACAGAAGTGCCCGCCACGAGGACCGATGCAATAGGTTCCGCTGTTGCAGGAACAGCTTCCGGTCGCGCTAGGGGCCATCTCGGAAGCAGCCGATCCCATCAGCGAAGCGCCTCCCATGTAAGATTGGCAATCTTTTTTGCTGCCGCTCACCGAACCATCGTTGCATATAAACGTCGAGCCTTGGCAGTGATTGATGCCGCCCTTCCTTCCACTGCAAGGCTCGTTCGCCGTCGGGGCGCCATGGAAGAAGAGCGCGGCGGCTATAAGAGCGGCAACGTAGACGGTCGTGGCGTTGAATCGAAGGAAAGTCATATTTTTTCTGAAGAACGAAACGCATTCCCGGACGGCGGCGAGACCTCGACATCCCCTTCCTGACGGGTGTCCATTCTGCACGGATCTTTGTTAAGAGGCCATAAAACAACTCCGCCATCCACTGCAGATTACGGTTGAAGACAGTGAGCTGTTTCCTCTACGGTCCCCGAGGCTGAGGGATCGAAATGAAGACCAAATTCCGCTTTATGGCGGCAAAATTCGTCGCGCTGGCGATAAGCACGAGTGCATTCGCGGACAACCCCACGTCATCGGGCACCGGTTTTGCCGTAACATCCGACGGCTGGATCATGACCAACGCGCATGTGGTCGAGAAATGCAGCCGCATCGAGATAAAGGGGAAAGGTGCGGCCTTCGACCCGCGGATCGATGCGACCAACGACCTGGCTTTGGTCAAGGTATCAGTCGGACTACCGCTCAAGCCTTTGACTTTCAGGCGTACGCCCACCAGGCTTGGAGAAGACATCGTCTCGATCGGTTACCCGCTCGCCGACCTGCTTTCGGATTCCGTTAAGATCACCACGGGCAACGTGAACGCTTTGGCAGGGCTGAAAAACGATACGAGATACATCCAGATATCGACGCCCATACAGCCGGGAAACTCCGGCGGCCCTGTGGTTGATCGTGACGGGTTTCTTTTAGGGGTCACAAGCGCGACCTTCTCGAAGCAAGCAGCCGACGAAATCGGGATTACGGCGCAGAACATTAACTTCGCCATCCGGGGCTCGGTCGGCGATCTATTCATGCAATCACAAAACATCCAGAGTCACTCCGGCGACAAAGTGCCGGCACAGCCCGTTATGACGACTGCGGATCTCGCCGACATAATTGCCCCTTCGGTTTTCCAAATCCTATGTTACGGATCGCCGGTGCAGCAATCGTCGGTGCAAACTCAGGATACTGTAACCAACATTCCCAGAGCCACAGCAAACGTCCCGTTACTCGACGCCAGCGGCTACGACGCGATTGGATTCGACTACGGGACCCTCAAAAACGTCAGCTACCAGGATTGCCGGACTGCATGCGAGACTGACCGTCAATGCAAGGCTATAACCTACAACGCCAAGCATCGGTTCTGTTTCCTGAAGGACAACGTGGTGGCCCTGATACGCAACAGCGACGCCATGGCGGCGTACTCGTCGGCAAAGGCGGCCGACGTTATCGTATCTGATTTCACAAGCTACTCCGGAGTCGATATTCCCGGCGGCGATTACAAACGGCTTACTCGCACGAATTACCTTGAATGCTTTGTGGCCTGCGTCGGTGACAATGCCTGCCGGGCCTTCGCCTATGTTGCGAAGAAGAATGAGTGCTGGTTGAAAGACACGCTGGGGCGACCTAAGGCGACAAAGGGCGTCGATCTGGGCGTAAAATAGCTGTCGCGGGTCTAAAAGGGGAGGTGTGTATCGATGCTGGTCGCCTTGACCAATGGTAAAGCCGGGAGGCTCAAGTCGGAGATTCAGTCAGGCGCGAGCTGGCGACAAGTGTTTCGCGCATCGGAAGATTTGTTGACGGCTTCGGTGTTCGGACGCCTGACCTACCTCGACGGGCCAGTATTGTGGACGATCCTTCGGGGCGCCTTTCCTGAGCTTCCCGATTATCGCATGGTCGAACTCCTGGATGTCGAATTCTGGCCGAGATGGCTGGAAGAGGGTGAAGCGTCGACCGTGGAGCCCGATGTGTTTCTCCAGTTCCAGGTTGGAGACCCTGCAGTTCGCATCGACGTGATTGTGGAGGCAAAGTTCGGCACTGCTCCTGCCCAATATGCCGACCAGTGGCGGCGACAGTGGACCGCCTATCACAGCGCCAGGGAAGAGGAAGGGGAGGACGTTCCCCGAAGCGTTTACCTGATGGCCATTGGTGGAATAGGGGCGCGAGCTGACCTTCTTGTAGAAAGACTGCTCAGGGAACTCGAACAGCACGATATCGAGATACGCCCACTCGCAGCCCACTGGAGTGATCTACTGCGTTCGCTCGTGGAATTTCACGAAAAGTCGATCGTAGGACGTGACCGGCGCATTGTCGAAGACATCATCGAGGCTTTAGGGCTGGCGAATTATCGACACGCAGAGACTCTGAACACGCCCCCGGCCCCAGAGCAAAAATTGGCGCATGGAATCGATCGAAGCTTTAACTGACTACGACTTTAGGAACATCCGATGAATGCCAATAAGACTGCCGAACTGAGCGGGCTCCTAGCAAACGTACGAGACGCCTACCGGCTGATCTGGGCATACCAAAGACGCTGCCTCGACACCGTCCAAGTCATTGCGGATCAATTTCCCGAACTGAGCTTCTATCAGTGGTCCAGCCTCCTTAGCAATCATCCCCCCAGCGAGGTACGTCCCCCTTCAACAGGTGGACGTGGGACTACATTCCCTTGCATTCGACGTCGTTCCTGTCGATCAGGAGCGGTGATAATCGACATGCACCCAGGGCAGGGGAATGGATGTTGGAGATTCGTTTGAGGACCGATACTGCTGTGGTGCCGCCTGATAAGGTCGAACCCGACCCGACACGTCTCGAACCTTCGGCCTCGTCCCAGACCACGATGGGACTGATCGGGTGGAAATGTGTGAAATCCTTCCGCAAGGACGATTCGTGGTACCACAGCGTGTGGAACGTCAGTCACTATCCCGATGAGGATGAGCGCGAGCAAAACAAGGCGGGAACCCGTTGCGATGGCCGTGCTCTCGTATACGAGGTCGACAGCCCGGTGGAGAAACTGGCCACGCGTAGCGAAATCATTTCGTTCGTTGACCGCGCAAAAAGTGAATTCGCGACAGTGCTAGACATGAAGTTTTCGTGAGACGGGGCGCGAGTCGCAACTGATGCGATCGCCGCCGATCCGAAAAAGTTGGCGGCGCGGACGTCTGGAGAAGCCCGTTTAAAGCCACACTAAGTCATGCATCGAATAACGATGACATTAACACCCCATTTCCCACCTGACGTGTCGGACTTCATGTAGCCGGCGGGGATTGCGGGCCGAAGTCCCTTCTGCGCGCATCGCGCCTCCGCGATCTGAACAATATCTTCGTGGCTCGCCGAGTGTCCAATTCTCTCAAGGAAGTCGTTTGGGGGGCATTTATGACTATTATCGAGATCTACGTTGCAGACGGTATATTCTCGGACTGCGGAGCCGGCAGCGATCCCTGGTTCCTCTTTCAAGAGAGCAATAATTGTCACCGCAGCTAGCAATGCCGCAACGACAAGGATTACAATCGTCGTTTGCCGCTGGCGCTGCTCTTTTAGCTGCAATTGCTGCCTAATAATCTCCATTCTCTTCGCCTGGGAGAAGCCATCGGTATCAATCCGGAAGTATTGTTCCGCTATTTGCATGGCTTCCAAACGGTCACGCTCGGGAACTTTTGACAGGTTCTCCCTGGCGCTCCGGAGTTTGAGGCCATAGGCCTGGACTAGCGCTGCCACAACAAATGCGACAAGCGTCAGCCCGCCGCCGATATACGGGATTGCGTCCCACACGTGCGCCCCCAACGGTAATTTGCCTTCCGCAGATTGCATCAACCTCCAAAGAGTGTCGAGGGAATATCAGCGGTTGTTAAAATTCTGAACTTCAGATTTGCGTTCAAGGCGCATTTCTCAAGTGACTTCCCGCCCTCGCAAGATCAGCCGCGCGACGGAGACAAGGGGCACACGTGGATTATTGACTCTACGACGCACCCATATGAAATGTGCGTATAGTTTCAGAGGGAAAACAAAGCATGGCAGACGAAAAACATATCGAAGGCAATCCCGAAGTAGCGGCAGCGGTCGCGCCGACAGAAGTATCTCCAGCTAAAAAGCGTGGTCCGCGGCAGAAGAAGACCACGTCCGATGCTGCTTCCGAGGCGACAGAAGCAAGTTCTGCGGCCCCGGCAAAGAGGGGCAGGAAGCCGAAGGAAAATACGCAGGCGAGGGCCCCCAAAGCGCGAGCGAAAGATCCCGCTAAGTCTCCGAAGACCAGTGTGCGGAAGCAGCCGATAAAGGCCACGGTACCGGTGCTAGACGAGATCGCCGACCTCGTTCAGTTAGAAGAGGAGAATGTGCGCCTCCGTAAGACGTTGGCCGAAAAGCTACGGGCTGAGAATGCCGATCTTCGCAAACGGCTCGGACTTGCGTGATCGTTACCGGGCCGATCGTTGTACGATCGGCCTTCATCGCCCCTTCGCTGAGTGCTCCTGGCCTGGAAGGTTTTGGTGCGATCCCTAAGGTGACGAAGCCCTGTCCGGGTTGGGCTTGCAAACATAAAGGACATTCGAGGCTACGGAACGAAGACTGACCAGCAAATCGCATCACGCAACCATAGTCGCGCTCTCATCGCAAACTGCAACGGACGACCCGCGTCGTGGGACCGCCCAAACATCGAAGGCCGGGTTATAGACGCCGGGGAGCGGAAAATACTTGTCTATGTCTTCGAAGTCCCTGACATTCAGTGTGGCGACGGGCATGTCGTACACGATCGAAGTCGCGGCGATGAAGAGATCCTGGCCAGGTTTCCTCTTGTCCGCCAGCGGGTTTGCGAACCAGAGATGGGTGAGCGGCCTACAGCACGTCAACTCTCCGAGTAGCCGCGCTACCTGAGGGGTTGGCACCGGGTACTCGAACTCGGCGTCGAGGACACCATCCAGCCAGTCCCAAAGTTGTTTTGCCCTGATGGGATCGGACCGATGCTTCTCCGCAATGCCTGTTTCAATCTCCAGGATTGCCGCAAACGGTATCGCCACTCGGGTTTGTGCCAGCAACCATTCTGCGATGGCGGGGTGGGGTTTCGGCTTGCTCGCATTGCTGATGATGTTCGTATCGAGCAGAAAGATGTTGTCGGCCATGCTTGCGGTCTCGCGTCAGCCAATACATTTCTACCAAGGTCGCCGGATATAGTTAACTTCCCGTAAAACAGCCACTAGAGGCAGACGCTGCCACAGAGTGCCTCGTTAAGCTGAGGTGCGTTCGCCCGGCGAAGCCGCGGGAAGCCTCTTGACGCAATGTTGAATGTTCTTTATATGTTCCAGGCATGATCAAGCTCGTCCTGCTCACGATACGAATACGTTGAACGCTGCCGCGCAAGCGGAGAGGTGTCAATTCGGTTTGTATCGAGGTCTTAGATGACATCCCCAGATCATATTCAGCAGACCGCACTCGAAGCCGGTCAAGCTATGCAGTTCTCCACCAGTCGCCCTTCTGTAAAAGGCCCGGCATTCGCAAAGCACCGATCTAAGGTCGCTCGAGACCTCGCATACGTCCTCGACGTGAATCCAGACGTGATTGCCTGGGGCTGTAGTCCATCACCATTGGAGACTTGGCGAGGAGAGCACGTTCCGGACTTCAGAATGCAGGACACGCAAGGTGTCTGGTGGCTACTGGACGCGCCCGACCGCAAAGTTGTTAGCCCGGAGGAGCTCGCTGACGCGGCCGAAGCACAATCCCACCGTTACCGCCAGGTTAGCAGTTCCGAAGTGTACGACGGCTTCCGTTTGAGGAACGCCAAGGACCTGTTGCGATATGCGGGCCACAGCGTCCCGCTGGGCGACCGCATGAGGTTGCTTTCAGTTCTTGACGAACAGGGGCCGCTCTCGTTCGCTGACTGCCTCCGGGCTGTTCGCGAGACTCAGCCCGTAGCCGCGCTAGCGTCTCTGATCCTCCAAGGATTTCTCGAAGTGGAGTTGGATGACGCGATTATCGGGCCCGAGACGATGGTGAGACGAATACGCGGGTGAGCCTTCCCCACGTCGTCCCTGTCATCACCATCGAGGCTCACCATGACTCTCAAATTGAAAGGGCGGGATACGCTCCCGCAAAACCTTGCCACCGTTGTCGCGTCCTTCGGCATTCGGAATGCTATTCGGCACCTGTTGCGTCGGCCGGATTCCAGTTTTGTAGCTCTAATCGTCGTTCCGAACCAGAACGATTTGGACATCTATCAGTTCGCCGCCCGCCGACTCCTAAACGTCGTCAATGCACTTGACGACGACGGGATGCGCACCGCTTTGGTCGACGTGGCATCAGAATTTACACGGTCCAGCACGGACTTACTCTCGACGTTCTACTTCGTCCGACGGGCGATCCTATTTTGCACCGAGGAAACCGAGATCTCTTCCGAGCTCGCTCTTCTAATTGACTTCCGCGCCGTCATGCGGCCGCCCTCGCCAAGCGATTTCAGAGTGGCCGCTCGACAACTCGACTTGCGTATGACCGACGCAGACTCGGATTTTCTGGCAACCAAGAGCCTGCACGAGCTTAGACTGGCCATCCGACCGGGGCGGTCAGTCGGACGTATTGTCTGCCAGCTGAAGGCGCTGTCGACCGATCCCGATAGCCCGCCTGTGCGGCGTCGCGACAAAGGCGATGTCCGGCTAGAGGATCTGGCAGGCTACGGACAAGCGAAGGATTGGGGCCTGCAACTTGCCCAGGATATCGGGGACTGGAAGCGAGGTGCGATCGACTGGGCTGACGTCGACCGGGGAATCCTTTTGAGCGGCCCGCCAGGAAGTGGAAAGACGACTTTCGCACGCGCTTTGGCGAGTACCTGTAACATTCCGCTCGTTCATGCCTCATATGCGTCTTGGCAGGCCCGCGGACATCAGGGAGACATGCTTAAAGCCATGCGAAAGTCGTTTTCGGACGCCTTTGCGAAACGGCCATCAATCCTATTTATCGATGAGTTCGATTCGTTTGGGGATCGGGGGAGCATTTTCGATCAGCACCACGACTACAAGCGCCAGGTCATCAACGGGCTGTTGGAATGCCTCGATCCGATCGACGGACGCGAGGGTGTGATCGTCATCGGCGCAACGAATAACGCTGATGCGATCGATCCCGCGCTGCTGAGGCCGGGCCGGATCGACAAGCTGGTCTCCATTTCCCTGCCGGATGATGAAAGCCGGCAAGCGATCCTGCGATTTCACCTGCCGGATGCCTCGCTGCGTGATCTCGGCGCGTTTCTCAAGGCGTCGGAGGGATGGTCAGGCGCGGACATCGAAAAACTTGCCCGCGAAGCCAGGCGTACCGCGCGAGCGACCGGCAGCAAAGTGACGGAGGCGGAGGTGAATGCTGCGCTCCCCCCAATGCTATCTTTCACTGAAGAAGAGCGGTATCGCCTCGCCGTGCACGAGGCGGGCCACGCGATTGTCGGGCACGAGGTTCGCCCGGAAACGCTCGTCCGGGTATCGATCAACAGCGAAAGGCCCTCAGCGGCTGGTTGGAGGCGGATTGGTCTAACCGAGTTTCGGAACAGCGACCCATCTATGGCAACGGCGAAATACTATTCGGATAACATCACGATCTTCCTTGCCGGAATGGCTGCTGAGCGGATCGTCTTCGGGGACCACTCGGCCGCTGCCGGCGGCGATCCACAGTCCGACCTCTTCATCGCGACAGACTTCGCTACGATGATGGAGCGGAGATTCGGTTTTGGCGACGAGTTGCTGAGCGAGACGGGATCGGGACGGCTACCATTGGAAAACTTGCGCCGCGGCGACCCGAACTTGCGGTCTGCGGTACAAAGACGCCTAAAAGCTGGGCTCGACCATGCAACCGAAATTTTGTCGGCGAAACAAAGCGCCCTTGAAGCGCTCGCCTCGCTCCTGTCGGAGCAACTGGAACTGACCGCGGAGGATGTCAGGGCCGCTTGTTCGTTACCTCCGACAGAAGGCAGCACACCATGAAGGCCTGGGTCATTTCCGACTTGCATCTCGAGTTCGGCCAGCCCTTCCCGGTTGCTCCGCCACGCGATGCCGACGTTCTGATCTGCGCGGGCGACCTCCTTACGAAAGGAATCGTCCCGAGTATCGAATGGCTCGGGGCAAACATCGCTCCTTCGATGCCGGTGATTTTCGTTGCTGGCAATCACGAGTGCTATCAGAGCTCCATACAGGAGAGCATTAAGGCTGCGCGAGCTCTCGGTGATCGCCATTCCAATGTCCACTTTCTTGAAAGCGATGCTGTGGACATCGATGACGTCCGGTTCGTAGGCGGAACACTCTGGACCGATTTCCATCTGCTCGGAGGAGATCCCGCCCTTGCCATGGCGGCAGCCGAGGCGGGCATGAATGACTACCGCAAGATCAAGTTCTCAAAGCAGCCATACAGGAGGTTCAAGCCGATCCACGCCTATCGAATGCATCGGCAAACGCGCGAATTTCTCGGAACGGAGCTGACCAGCACGGGGCGGAAGACAGTAGTTGTTACCCATCATGCTCCGTCGTTCCAAGCCATTCCAACGGAGTTCCGCGGAGATCTACTATCGGCGTCTTACGCCTCGAACCTTGAGGAGCTCATCGAAGGAAAAGCGCCGAGATTGTGGGTCCACGGCCACGTGCACCGCAGGGCGGATTACGTCGTGGGCCAGACAAGAGTCGTTTCAAATCCACGGGGGTATCCCGGAGAGCATACCGGTTTCGATGCATCGCTAGTCGTCGAAATTTGACATCGATCACCACCTGCCAGCACGGAGAAACGCGCCCTCTGCTCCATGTTATCGGAGCGCGCTCACTGGACAGGCATCGACGAAAAGGGAGCTTCACATGTCAGACGGAGACAAGCCCCGGAAGCGCCGCGCTGCCAGACGCGACTCCTTCGGGTCTGGCCTGGGGCCGGACTTCGTCCCACTAGGTCGGCGCATCGTTATCAAATCCGGCAAGGACCACGTTAGACCCAAGCGGCGACCAAAGAAGTCCCGCAATACTGCGTCTGAGCCGGAGACCTAGAGATTTGTCATGAGTGGCTGAAGCTCCCCGGGTTTTCGGAGACTTCGTGTATTCGAGAGCCCATCGAAAGGGCGTGGTTGGTTGAGAACGAACTTGGAGCTCATGCCAAAATTCAAGACCCTGACCTTCGCGTAGGATCAGAACGAAACCGCCGATGGGGAAGCCCTCGTTTGTTTCGCAGTCGGATCGAAGGCCTTTAATTCATTCAGAAGTTTTTTTATCGCCCGGAATCGGGTATCTGTCAGCTAGAACAAATAAATTGAGGTACTCACGTTGTTGGAACCAGCTCGTGTTTGGGAAAGAGCGGAAGCGGAAAAACACGTTGCCGACGTTCTCGACGGAGCTAAGGCCGGACGCCTGCAGCGTGTGACTGACTCAGACGGCGTCTTCGAAATCAAGTACACGGCAAATAGACCGAAAGAGTCTGCCGGCCGGGTTCTGGCTCGAGGTGGCCCTCGCGAAAAGTAATAGGTCGTCAGCAGGTCGCTGCTTGACGAAAATTCCGAGAACTTTGAGTGGCGGGGTCATCTCTAGTTCTCTGGTTGTGAGATGGCGGCGCGACTGCAGAGCTTTAGCTGCCTGCGCTCGTGCCAAAGTCCGTTCCGGAATGTAAGCGTACGGGTGTACCTGGATAAAACCCGAGCTCCACTTAGACGGTCGACGCCGCGCGCGAACGAAGCTGGCAGTCCACAAAATAGTGAGGCCGTATGCTGCTGCGCCACATCCGCTACTTGATAGCTGTCGCCGACCATCAAAACTTCACCCGCGCGGCAGAGGCCCTGCACGTCTCTCAACCAACGTTGTCACAACAGATCAGACAACTGGAAGAGCGGCTTGGAACGCCGCTACTTGACCGCTCCGGGCGCCTTGTGAGGTTGACCGACGCGGGCAAGGCCTACGTAGATTATGCTCGCCGGGCTCTGATCGATCTTGATGCCGGGAAACGGGCCATCGACGATGTTCAGGACCTGAGCCGAGGTTCGCTGCGCCTCGCGGTGACGCCGACCTTCATCGCCTACCTTATCGGCCCGCTTGTGGAACGGTTCCATGCGAAGCATCCGAGAATCAACCTTACCGTCGAAGAGATGACGCAGGACAGAATTGAAGCCAAACTGAGCGGCGATTTGCTCGATCTCGGGATTGCGTTCGACGACGTTCACTCTCCCGAGATCGATAGCACCCCGCTGTTTTCCGAGCAGCTAAGCGTCGTCGTGGGCCGCGAACACCCCTGGGCGTTGGACGAGCACATTCTGACTTCGAGGGCGCTTGAGGAGGGGCCGCTGGTGCTTCTCACCGCGGATTTCGCCACTCGACAATTTATCGATGCTTATTGCAAGCGTTACGCTGTCTCCGCGCGCACGACTATCGAGGCGAACTCCATCAGCGCGATTGTCGAGATCGTGCGTCGCAACCAGCTCGCCACCATTCTACCGCAAAAGATCGCCCTGCGGCAGAATGGCTTGGTCGCTGTCCCCCTCCAACCGGCTGTCGAACCGAGAACGGCGTCCCTCCTGCGTCGCCGTGACGCGTATCAGAGCGCAGCAAGCCGAGCATTCAGCGAAGTGGCTTGCCAGTTCGCGGAATTGGACCTTTAGAACGATGCCGTAACTGGCCGGTCGGGGAAGCCGCCGCATAGGACCTTGGTCCGGCTCACCCTCGCAAAGGTCTTAGTCGCATTGCCCGAATCCGCCATATCATGAAATTGCTGCACCAGCGCCAACGGAGCGGAGGCCCCGCTGTTGGCGCCCCCCAATCCCAGAGCGCGCCCCAGCCCCAAGCGAAAGCGCTCTGGGACCCCTTAGTCCGGCGTCAAGCCGAGAAAAAGTACCACACGGGAACCAAATCGTGATGTCGCAGTCACGCGGCGTGACGACGACGCGAATGCGAGAACCGTAAACGGAAAAGAGAAGCCCCTACCAACGGCAGAGGCTTGTAAGGGGAGAGGGCGGCCGAATACAAACGGCACACCAGAGGGGAGGCTGATGTGTCTCCCGCGGCTTTTCATTGGGATGTGAGAGCGCGGGGGCGGCGGCAGGTCAGTACGGCTTCGACATCATCAGAACGGCTTGTATGGGAGAAACTTGCCATCGAGCGTGATGATGGCGCGCGAGCCGCCTTCCGGGTCTTCAACCTTCTTGATATCCATTTTGAAGTTGATGGCACTGATGATGCCGTCGCCGAATTGCTCATGGACAAGCGCCTTGAGCGTGGTCCCGTAAACCTGCACCATTTCATAGAAGCGGTAGATCGTCGGGTCGGAAGGCACGCCGCCGGGGATGCTCCCGCGCACAGGTATCGTTTGAAGCGCGGAGATGTTTTCGGCGCTAAGTCCGAGCCGTTCGCCTACAACCGTCGCCGCCTCTTTCGGGAGGGGATGCTGCCCGAGAAGGGCGGCGGTAACGTAGGGCAGGCTAAGGCCAGTGCCCTCGGCGAGTTGCTCCCAAGATAAGTCTCTCTGAGCTTTGCTGTCGAGAATCTCGGCGGTCAAAGCGATGCTCCGATCCTGATATGCATGTGACTGGGTCATGTGAAGTCTCCTTTCGGGAGGTTAGGCGGCCGCGGCTTCGTACTGTGCGACTGAGCGGCTGCCGGGAAAGTTGGTGATACGTGCGAATTGTTTGGAGGTGTCGTCGAAAGCTTCGACTGCGCCGGACTCGATATCGAAGACCCAGCCGTGAAGACGCACGCGTCCTTGCTGCAGGGCCAGCCGCACACTTGGGTGGGTACTGATGTTCGCGATTTGAGCGACAACGTTCTCGCGCACCATTGCGTCGAGCTTTGCTTTGCTCGAGGCGTGCTCCCGCGCTTCGTTGACGACCTTCGCGCTGTCCGCGTAGCGCAACCAATTGGCCACCGCGGGAAGGTGGTTTAGGCATTTGCATTCTGAGATCGCCGTCATTGCGCCGCAGTCTGAATGACCGCAGATAACGATATCAGTAACGCCGAGTACTGCGAGGGCGTACTCCACTGTTGCGGAAACTCCGCCCGGTTCCGGACCGTAGGACGGAACAATGTTTCCTGCGTTGCGGATGACGAACAGTTCGCCCGGTTCCGTCTGGGTCAAAAATTCGGGCGCCACTCGGCTATCCGAGCAGGCTACGAACAATGTAGTGGGATGCTGTTGGGTTGCTAATTGCTTGAACAGATCCGAGCGCTTCGGAAAGGCTTCGAGTTGGAATTTCCGGAGACCTTCGATCAAGTGCTGCATGGCTAATCACCTCGTCCTTTTGGTCGGGCTCAGAAGTACCGCCGATGTTTCATAGGGTCCAAGACTATGTTGCTATCAGGATGATAGGCATTACCTATAGCTCGGGATGGTCAGCACTCCGCCGCGGTGTTCCGGAAATAATCTTCCGGGCCGAGCGCCGTGAAGCGCGGATCGGCGTCGTCACTCGCCGATTGGGCACGGAGTAGTTGACGATATTGACCTATCCGAAGGGGGCCGTTCAACGGCGCTGTCGACCATATGTCCCGACGGTTCGATCCGAGAAAGGCTCAGGGCAACTGCTAAGACAGTCTCAATGCCGACACCCAGCGATACAAGATCGGCTTATATAAAACGCGATGGCGTTCACCCGCACAGCGCTTTCTTGGCAATGATCAGCCGGGTCCTGAAGATCGTGATCCGGTTGCGCTGGGGGCCACTTCGGTAGCCCCTGTGCCGGTCGCGATAGCAAATGCATTCAATAATCAGGAAGCAGTCGCGCCACTTCTGGTTCTTCTGGGAAAAGAAGAAGACCAGCATCAAGATGACCTACACCTACGCGATTCTCTTCGCGTTACAGGAGAGTTGAAATCGAGGGGACGTCAGTCCGATGGCGGTCCCTTAATCACCGTGGGAGACAAGGAAACCTACTCAGTCAGGCTCGATTACCGTGAAAGTCGAGCGATGAGTTCACTTCACAGGAATAACCGCCGGCAGGTCCTTTTTTTTCAGCAGCACCACAACGAATTTGGCCGGGTTGGTGGTGCTGGCGTTGCGACTAATCAGGTGAATGTCGGAGGGACTTTCGTAATAAGTTTCCCCTGGTGCAACCGTGACCTCTTCGCCACCCTTCACCTGCATCACGATCGACCCTTCTAGTACGTAGACGAAAGCGTGTGCGTCGTGGCGGTGAATAGGAGTCGAGCCTCCTGGCTCGTACTCGACCTTCAGCATCAGCCCTTCTTTCCCGGGGTAATCCTGCAAATCTTTCGTCATCAACGGAGTTACCTTTGCCTCGCCCCCTGCGGCGACTGGCGTGGCTCCTAAAACGGCGACGGCCGAACAAAGCGTAGCGAGCAGAATCGACTTCATCTTGATCTCCTTTTAAGATTTCTGCGATCTGGACAGTTGCAGAATAGGGCTGAACAATGCAGCTCTACTTACGGTCCACAGCGCTATTTCGTGCAGAATGTCGCCAATCCGTCCAATCCCCGGTCTTTGACCGCCTGGATTGCTGTCTGCCCGGGCAGCAGTGCCAAGTCACGGATACGAACGCCGAGGTAGCTCGCTTCGGGATCGGCGAGCAGGTCGTCGGTCAGGAAGAATGCAAGGCCTGTGATTTCCAAGGCTTCGGCGGCTGAGCATGAAGGGCAGTTCGCGCACCTATTGCCACTGCATTCCAGACCGGAATCCAGCGTCCAGGACGGACCGTTCGAGGTTCTGCTAATGGTGTCAATTCGAGTGTTCTGCTGCTCGATAGCGACCATCTGTGCGCTTGGTCGGCCCGTTCTGCCCACGCTTTTCACGGCTGGATCCTTTCAACGCGCTATTCGACTTGCCGAAATCCCGATCTGTCGGTGGTAATTGAGGTTCGGCTAGACTGTATAGTGATGCAATGAAGGGGTTTGCCGCTATCATCCGAACCGATGCTTGCCGTCGACAAGACGATAGGTTGCCCTAGACCTTCCGGTAGCCTTTCCTATCCACGCGACCGGTCGGTGCGGACGACCGACGTGTGCGATGCGAGCGGTGTGCGAGCCGCCGTACCGCTACGAATTCCATCGACCGGCCATGTCCGCGCTGGGTTATCAGCCGGGAGTGAGCCCCAGATCCCGACTGAGTCGTTTCTGAAGATGGCGAACTTTTGATATACGCCGTCGTGTACTCAGGCCGCTAGAATACGGCGCGGAGATATCTTGTTTCCAACAGGGAGCAAGACAATGAGTACTGATTACGCATCTGTGGATGCCCACGTCCACTTCTACACTTCAGAGGATTTGGCGAACGTAGAGGGCCAGCTTCCCTACTCGCCCCCCGCGCCCCATTCGCTCTCTGACTACCTTGAACGGCTCGAGCAAGCTGGTGTAGTGCCGGAGCTTCTAAACAATGTGCATTTAAGCATCCTTCCAGATTCCTCAAACGTTTTTGCGTCGTTTGTGGAAATGGACCATCTCAAGAAGTGCGCGCCGGATAAGTTCGGCGGTGTCCGTCTCGTCGGGACGATCAAAGCCGATCCGGCATATGCCACTGTGGAGCGTCTGCAGCACCCGCAAGTTGTCGGGATACGGATAGTTTTGCACGACACGCCGCCAGACCAAATTTTGGATGGCTTATACGCTGGAAACGATTGGCGCGCTCTTTTCGGCAGGTTGGCCTCGCATCAACACATCCATATCTACGCGATGCAGGCGGAGACCAACCTTCGTGTACTGCGGCAGCTCCCAGATCATATTCCCGTCCTGATCGATCATCTGGGAAGTTGCCACGCGGAGCGCGGCGCAGATGAGCCGAGCTATTGCGCTCTGCTTGAAGAGGCAAGGCGTCGTGGAAACGTGTGGTTCAAGGGCCCCGGCTACCGGACATCCACGACGATCGCAAACGTTTTGCCCTTTGTCCTGGCGATTATAGACAGAGTGGGTCCAGATCGGATCCTTCTGTCGGCCAGCGATGCCCCTCATGTGGGCACTGATGGCGAAGGAAGTAGCTTTGCCGCCCGTTTTGATGCCGCAGCAGCCCTCGAATTTTCTGGGTCTCTCGCTAGCGCGGCAAGCGCGGTCACCTCGGTGCCAGTCCATCAGATGCTGACCGGCGCAGCCGATAAGATTTTCCCTCGTCCAGAAGAAAGAGAAGTCATGACGGACATCATTGTAGAAGACATCGAGTTTCCGGTCGCCTACGGCGACGCGAACATCAATCTGGCGGGCCGAGTGTTCCGGCCCGCGACGGCTGACGCAAGCCTCCCCCCGGTGGTATTTAACTCAGGTTTCACGGGTGGCGTTTCCATGTACGGCCAACTCTTTGGCCGCGCGTTCGCCGCACGGGGCTACCGAGTCATGACATATGACGTCGCAGGCTTTTTCACCAACAGGGAGGTCCGCAACACCGCGAAAAAGAACGGCATTACGGTCACAAACGTCAGCCTCGCCGATCAGACCGCTGAAGTGCTGGCGGCGGTTCGTTGGGTAAAGGAACATTTCGGGGCAATGCCTGTGGTCGCGTCCTGGGCGATGGGATCGGTCGCAAGCCTCGCCGCAGTCGCCGAGCTAGCGAAGCAGGGCAAGGACCAGATCGCGTTCTGGGTGCCGATGAGCTACACGAGTATCCCCGCTCTTCAAGACCTGCGTGCAGATGCGGCTGCTGCCGATGCAGCTATCAAACAGCTGGCAGATGACGATGCAATTCCTCCGTTCGACACCGGCACCGAGGCCACGAAGGTAGGCTACTATCCATTGGACCCCGACACTCAGGAATACGTCGACGGTCAGCTGGGTGCCTACACGGAAGCGGGAGGGGTCGATCCTTGGCCGGGTTGTAGCCACGTTACCGCGAAGTCGTACAAGGAATACGTTGCATTCAACCCGGAAAATGGACTGAAGGGAGCGAGCGGCTTCCCTCCGGCCCTGATCGTGCATGGCGCGCAGAATACGCTCCACATGCCCGAAGAATCGATCCGACTTCACGGCATCTATCCGGGCAACGCCGGAGACAAACCGCTCATAATTGACGGGATGATGCACGGTCAGCAGAACCAGGCCGACCACCCGATCTTCCACCAGCTGATCAAGGAAATTGATCAGGCTATCCGTTCAGCTTAAAGATAGAAGGCCCTGCGTGGTTGCGCTGCATCAACTGCGCAGGGCCGAGCACATGACCATGATCCCGGCCCTACACTCTCAACCAGACACGCTGCCGCTCTACATTGCCTTTTGCACCGAACTTCAAGCGAGAGGGTTCGGGGGCGATATGTCGTTCAGCGCCGCGGATCGGACCGTCCTCGCGACTGACAACTCCATCTATCAGGTCGCACCTCAGGCGGTGGTTTTTCCGAAGGACAATGACGATCTCGTCCGGATCGCCAAACTCCTGTCAGAACCGCGCTTTATCGACATCGTCATCGTGCCGCGAGGCGGAGGAACCGGAACAAACGGTCAATCGTTGAATTCGGGCTTGATTGTCGATCTTTCGAGACACATGAACCGCATCCTCGACATCGATCCTGTCAGGCGCACCGTCCGCGTGCAAACAGGTGTAGTCAAGGATCAGCTCAACGCAGCCCTGAGACCCTACGGGTTGTTTTTTGCTCCGGAACTATCGACGTCAAACCGCGCTACTATCGGCGGTATGATATCTACGGATGCGTGCGGTCAAGGTTCGTGTCTTTACGGTAAAACCCGCGATCATGTTCTCGAGCTGGTGACGGTACTATCGGATGGTACTATCTGGCATTCGGCGCCTCTGGACGATGCATCGCTGAACGCAGTCATGGCTAGAGATGACCTCGTCGGCACGATCCACCGGTGCATTGCACAACTCCATGCGGCGAATGCTCATGAAATCAGACGAAGCTTTCCGAGGTTGAACCGGAGCCTCACCGGCTACGATCTGGCCCACATCCGCACTCAAGACGGCAAGTTTGATCTGAACGCTCTTCTTTGCGGATCGGAGGGGACGCTCGGCTTCCTGGCGGAAGCAGTGCTTAACCTCATACCGATCCCCACACACGAGGCGCTTGTCGCGCAGCGCTATGACAGCTTCGATGCGGCGTTGCGAGACGCTCAGGCCCTCATGCGCCTGTCGCCTGCCTCGATCGAAACCGTCGATTCTAAAGTGCTCGCGCTTGCTCAGGAGGATCCCATTTGGGATGCCGTGAGGCAATACTTCCCTGACGACGGTGCCGGGCCGATCAAAGGCATCAATCTCATTGAAGTCGTGGGAATGAGCCAGGAAGAGATCGACAACGCTCTCGCACCGCTGGTTGCCGAGCTCCGCGACGATACCTCGGGGACGGGAAGGCGAGGCTATTCAATCGCCCGCGGCGGGCCGCAAGTTCAGAAAATTTGGGATATGCGAAAGAAGGCCGTGGGACTTCTCGGCAATATGAAGGGCGACAGCCGGCCTATCGCGTTTGTGGAAGATACCGCCGTACCTCCCGAGAATCTCGCCGACTACATACTGGAGTTCCGGGCAGCGCTTGATCGGCGGGGTCTGAAGTACGGGATGTTCGGGCATGTCGATGCGGGGGTGCTGCATGTTCGCCCGGCGATCGATATGAAGATGGATGGTGCCGAACGTCTGATACGGGAAATAACCGAGGAAGTCGTGGAGCTCACGCTGCGTTTCGGCGGTCTTCTGTGGGGAGAGCATGGAAAGGGTCTGAGATCCGAGTTCTCGCCGAGGGTTTTTGGAAAGCTTTACCCTTTACTGCAGGCAGTGAAGATTGCCTTCGACCCGCGAAATCAGTTCAATCCGGGCAAAATCGCAGTGCCCCCCGGGAAGGAACTTATCCGGATAGACGATGTGCCGACGAAAGGCTCATTCGATCGACAACTCACGCCCTCCATGAGGGCGAACTTCGACGAAGCACTTCATTGCAACGGAAACGGCGCTTGCTTTTCGTGGAACCCAGACGAGCCTATGTGCCCTTCGTGGAAGGGTACCAGGGAGCGGCGGCACTCTCCAAAGGGGCGGGCGCAGTTGATGCGGGAATGGCTTCGGCGCATGGCGTCCGCAGGGATCGATCCCGCGTCGGAGGCTGATCGGATACGAAAGTCACCGCCATGGCGCAACCTCGGCCGTCGGACGCTGGCCACGCTACGCCGCGATCCGGAAGACTTCTCGCATCAGGTTTACGAAGCGATGTCCGGTTGTCTCGCTTGCAAGTCATGTTCCGGACAGTGCCCGATCAAGGTCGACGTTCCGACATTCAGGTCGAAGTTTCTCGAACTCTACTATGGTCGATATCTCCGGCCCCTTCGGCATCACGTCCTGGCCAGCCTCGAGGATTTGCTTCCGTTCATGGCTCTATTCCCGCGGCTGACTAATTTCGTCACCGACACGGGCGTGGTAAAGCTCCTCGGCCTGGTTCACACGCCAAGGCTCCCACCCATTCGGCTCGGAAGAGAACTCCGAGCGCGTTCCATCAAGACCGCAACGCCCGCGGCATTGTCCGCCCTTACCGCAGAGGAGCGTCATTTCAGCGTGGTCATCGTGTCCGACGTATTCACCACGTATTACGACCCCCGCGTCCTGCTGGCGGTGATCGACTTTTTGAGGCTTATGGGTATCCAGCCATGGCTTGCTCCCCTTTGGCCAAATGGCAAGCCTCTGCATGTCCACGGGTTACTCGGCAAGTTCGGACGGGTAGCGAGAAAGAACTCGGCTTGCCTGAGGGCGCTCGAGGACACAGGGGTGCGATTGGTAGGCATCGACCCGTCCATGACGCTGACTTACCGTTCGGAATACAAAGCCGCCTTACCGCACCAAAAGCTTCCGAAAGTTACGCTCATACAGGAGTGGCTGTGCGGGCGGACTGATTTCCTGCCCCGCGCACTTCATAGGCGACCGTTTCGCTTTATTCCCCATTGTACTGAGCGCAGCACAGCTCAAGGAGCCGTTTCCGCATGGAAGACGGTGTTTGACGCTTGCGGCCTGGATTTGACAATCGAGGCTGCGGGCTGCTGTGGAATGGCTGGCACCTTTGGCCACGAAGCAGAGCACAGGGAGTTGTCGGAGCGTATATATTCCCAGAGCTGGGCGGGCCACGTAGCCCAGGCCGAGTCAGGCCCGCTTCTAGCGGATGGGTTTTCCTGTAGGTCACAGGCCGCTGACATCGACGCTGTGTCCTTGCGGCATCCAATTGAAGCTCTGCTCGCTGAATTGCGATAGTCGTTTGTAGATATCGAGCCTGTGACTGATCGCTAATTCCGGTTTTCTTTTCGTGCCGCCGCTATATACGTGTGCCGAAGCGGCCCGAGAGTTGAGGAGGCGGCGTTCGTCCGGAACGATGCAAGTTAGAAATGAAGCTCCAATCCGTGTCGGTTTGCTGCTCCTGCCGCAATTCTCCATGATGGCGCTCGCATCTGCGAGCGAGCCCCTGCGGGCGGCAAACAGACTTAAGAACGACAGCCTCTATGAATGGTTCCTTCTTTCGGAAGAAGGCGGGATCATCACATCCAGCAGCGGGTTCGAAACGAGAACCGTCTCGATCAGCGATGCTCCTCAACTGGACCGCTTGTTTGTCGTCGCAAGCCTGGACATCGAGAGCAAGCGCCCGAAGCGAATCCTGCAATACCTGCAGAAGTTGGCCGTTACAGGCATGCCCTTGGGAGCCTTGAGCACGGGTACCTTCATTCTGGCGCGTGCCGGACTACTGCTGGGCAAACGGTGCACCCTTCACTGGGAAGCATTCGCGCAGTTTGCCGAAGAATTCCCGGACATCGAGGTAACTCGCGACCTGTACGTCCGCGATGGGAACCGCTGGACGTGTGGTGGTGGAACAGCCGCGATCGACCTAATGTTGGCTCAGATATCCGGTGACTACGGCGCTAAGCTCGCAGCGGACACGGCCGAGCAGTTTCTCCACACTCGCATAAGAGGGCCGGAGGAGCATCAAAGGATGGCCATCCAATGGCGTTATGACATACATGACGCGCGCCTCGCGTCCGCTATTGCGATCATGGAGCAGAACCTCGAATACGTTGTTCCGATTGATGCGTTGGCAAAACAGAGCGGCCTTTCGACTCGGCAGCTGGAGCGGTTGTGGCACCAGCATTTCAAGATGACACCGCAGCGGTTCTATTTGAACGCAAGGTTGAATGAAGCCCGGCGACTGGTGAGAGAAAGCAGCGATGCCATAGCGACTATCGCGCTACGCTGCGGCTTTGTTTCTGCATCGCACCTTGGAAGTGCCTATCGACGGTTGTTCGGCAACACTCCAAGCGACGAACGTCGGAAATCCGACAGGTCTCAGTTCTGAAAAGCCTTACATAACAGGAATCGTAGCGACGAACCACTGACCGCTGTCCGATCTATGGCGGGTATTTGATACTTACCGTCGGACATTCGGTTCAGGCCCCCGTGTGTTTCGCCTACGATCCCCAAATCCTCTTTGGAGGATGGGAGGATACCAATGGATACCATTCACTTTATCGGTGAGAATCTACCCCTTATCTGGCTACGAATGATCGAGCACATATGGCTCGTCGGCGTGTCTATCGTCATCGCCATTTGCACTGGTGTGCCCATCGGAATATTCATCACGCGTAGCCGAGCGGTGGCCGACAAGGTTCTATATGTCGCCGCCGCCGTCATGACGATTCCGTCGATAGCATTGTTCGGTTTGCTCATTCCTATCCTGTCGACGATAGGTCAGGGGATTGGCTTTCTACCAGCGGCGATTGCTCTGGTTCTGTACGCCCAACTTCCAATCATCCGAAATACCTACACTGCGATAATGAACGTCGATACGGCGCTACGCGAGGCGGCGGTGGGCATGGGCATGACATTCTCTCAACGGTTGAAGCATGTCGAGCTGCCGATCGCCTTGCCTGTGATCATAAACGGGGTCCGAAACGCGGTCGTCCTCAACATCGCCGTTGCTGCGATCGCTACGTATATCGGAGCAGGCGGTCTTGGCACCTTCATATCGCGCGGCATCACCCAGACGGATCCGCGTCAATTGCTGACCGGAGCGATCGCCGTGAGCATTCTCGCCATCCTTGCAGACTTCGGTCTTCTGGCACTGCGCCGGTTCCTTACATCTCCAGGCCTTCGGACAAACTGATGATTAGACTTGATCGCCTCACCAAAGTTTTTGGTTCTGTAACTGCCGTCGACGGCGTGACCATGGAAGTCCCGTCAGGAGCAGTGTGTGTCCTGCTCGGTCCGTCGGGATGCGGCAAAACCACCACGATGAAAATGGTCAACCGCTTGATCATGCCCTCGTCAGGGAAGGTCTTCATCGACGGTAGAGACACCTCAACGTTGGACGCCGTGACGCTCCGTCGCTCTATCGGCTACGTTATCCAGCAGATCGGTCTCTTTCCCAACAAGACGATCGAAGACAACATCTGTGTCGTTCCTGACCTGCTTGGTTGGGATCGCAAGAAGTCCCGTAAGAAGGCCGCGGAGCTTCTCGAGCTTGTGAACCTCGATCCCGCGACCTTCCTGCGCCGCTATCCAAAGGAGCTTTCGGGTGGACAGCAACAGCGGGTGGGTGTCGTCCGCGCACTCGCCGCCGACCCTCCGGTGCTACTCATGGACGAGCCATTCGGCGCGATCGACCCGATCAATCGCGAGGTCATTCAAGACGAGTTCATGAAGCTCCAGGCGGAGTTGAAAAAGACCGTTGTCTTCGTCAGCCACGACATCGATGAAGCGGTGAAGATGGCCAGCCATATTGCGATCTTCCGCGATGGGAAGCTCGTCCAATTCGACCATCCGGATGCAATCCTTGCCAATCCGATCGACAACTTCGTCGCGGATTTCGTTGGCGGCGACCGAACATTGAAGCGGCTTCGTCTTGTGAAGGTGGCGGACGCCATGCAAGCCGCGCCGGTCAGCGTAGTCGCAGAGGACAGTTTAGAAACGGCGGTAGCGAAAATGGAGGCCAACGACCACACGTCGATTGTGATGGTCGGGACAGGAGGGCGGGCCCGTGGCTTCCTTCAGTTGAGCGAGGTCCGCGGCAAAAAGGGCGCTGTGGGAGATCATGCCGAGGCGCTGCCCGGGTTTATTAATGTCAACGATGATCTCAGGAACGCCGTATCGGCCATGTTCTCCCATGGCGTCACCTGGCTTGCATGTGTGGACAGCGACGGGTTCTACAAGGGGTATGTAACTCAGCGCGGTATCAGCCAGCTTCTCGGTGCGGGATACCGCGAATGACGACAGAGGCACGCTCTCCTTCCGCGTCCTACGCGGGCATCCTTTCTGCTGCTGCACTATTCGCGCTCGGTGCTTGGGCGGCTTATTCTGGGTTGCTCGATACGATCGTGAGCTATCGATCGGATATCGTCTATCTAGCGGGGCAACATCTCGTTCTTGTGGCCTATTCATGCGCGATCGCGGTTGCCATAGGTCTACCGCTCGGCATTGCCCTTACGAGGAAGCCGCTCGCGTTACACGCTGACGTGATTACGCAGTTCATCAATCTTGGAACTACGATCCCGACGCTTGCGGTTCTTGCGCTCGCAATGTCGTTTCTCGGCATTGGCGCTCCGTCCGCTGTGTTCGGTCTAACCGTGCTCACGCTTTTGCCAATCGTGTTGAACACGATTTCGGGCCTGAGCATGGTGCCGCGCCACTTGGTTGAGGCTGCTACCGGAATGGGTATGACCGATACCCAGATTCTTTTGCGGGTCGAACTGCCGAACGCATTGTTCGTGATCCTTGCCGGGCTGCGGACAGCCATCGCCATCAACGTCGGTACCGCGCCCTTGGCTTTCCTGGTCGGAGGAGGAGGGTTGGGCGAGCTTATTTTCACGGGCATCGATCTCATGGACTCCTCGATGCTTCTCGCGGGGGCGATTCCAACAGCAATACTAGCGATCACCGCTGACTTCGTGGTCGGTCAATGCCAATTTTGGTTGATCCCAAGGGGCGTTAACCCACTTCGTTAAACTGAAAACTCCAAAAATGGGATGGAACAGCATGCAAAGATTTGGCTTGAAGTGCATCATTGCGGGCGTCGCATTCGCGTTCGCAGCGGGGCTCGCAAACGCAAAGGAGATTGTTGTCGGTGGCAAGAACTTTACCGAACAACAGATTATGGCCGAGATGACCAGCCAGTTGCTCCGGTCAAAGGGCTTCACCGTCGACAAGCGGGACGGCCTTGGCACTGCACCGCTCCGCCAAGCCCAAGAAGCCGGGCAGATCGACCTGTATTGGGAATACACGGGAACGTCGCTCATCACCTTCAACAAGGTGACTGAAAAGCTGGACGCTGCCGCTACATACGCCAAGATCAAGGAACTCGATGCCGAGAAAGGACTCGTCTGGCTGACACCGTCGCGGGCCAACAACACCTACGGCATCGCGATGCGGAAAGATGACGCTGCTGCCAAGGGCATCTCGACGCTTTCCGAACTTGCTGCCAAGATCAACGCAGGCGAAGCCCTTTCGTTCGGGTGCAATGCGGAGTTCTACGCCCGTGTCGACGGACTGAAGCCGCTGCAGGAAGCCTTTGACTTCGAGTTCGGCCGAGCCAATGTGAAACGGATGGATACCGGACTGGTGTATCAGGCCTTGAGGGATGCCCAGATCGACACCGGGTTGGTGTTCGTGACCGACGGTCGGATTCCGGCCTTTGATTTCGTCGTCCTCAAGGACGATAAGGGCTACTTCCCGAACTACGCCCTCACTCCGGTCATCCGAAAGGAAGTTCTGGACGCGTCTCCCGAACTGGAAGCGATCCTCAACGGCCTGTCGGCCAAGCTGGACGAGACTGTCATGGCGAAGCTCAATGCGTCGGTCGATGTGGAGAAGCGGTCGGTCGAGGAGGTCTCGAAGGAGTTCCTCGCATCGCAAGGCCTCGCGAATTGAGATGACGCTCGGCTCGCTCCGTCACCAAGAGGCCGAGCGAGCCTCCGGAATAGGGCAAGTGACAATGTCGATACTTACCGTAGCCGCCGCACAGATCCGATGTGTTCCTGGCGACATCAACGCGAACCTTGAGCTCCATGCTGAAGCTATCGAAAGCGCCCGGGAAAAAGGTGCTAGTCTCGTGGCGTTCCCCGAGCTTTCTCTGACAGACTATCTCTCGGCCCCGGACGTGGACGTTCTTGCACGAACCATCGATGCGGGGGAAATCGGCGAGATCGCAGCTCTTTCCGAGGCAATCGACGTTTCCTTCGGCTTCATCGAACGCGCCCCGGATGGGAAGACGTACAATACACAGGCGCTCTTTTCGAGTGGGCAACTCCTGCATCGACACCGTAAGATCAATATTCCCACCTATGGTCTGCTGCAGGAGGGAAAGTTTTACAGACAGGGAGCTGAGCTCGCTCTACCCGCCGCCCTGCAGGATGGCTGGAAGGCGGCGACACTGATCTGCGCCGACAGTTGGTCGCCTGCATTGCCTTGGCTGGTCGCACTAAACGGCGCCAATCTTCTTATCCAGCCCATTGGATCTGCAAGAGGTGTCGTTGACGGTGACTACGACAATCCGACCGGATGGGAGGTCAACCTCCGCCACACCGCGATGACGTATAGTTTGCCGATAGTCATGGTCAATCACTGCGGCAAGCGGGGAGGTCTCGACTTCTGGGGTGGCTCTCGTATCCTCGATCAGAACGGCTTCGAATTGGCGCGCGCCGGAGAAGACCCGACGCTGCTCGTCGCCAGTATCGATTTGGAAAAGGTCGAGGCGGCTCGCCGGAATCTGCCGACGATAAGGGACTCCGCTCCCGCTTTCATCCAGGCACAGCTATCGAAGTATTTGGCTACTCGGGGTGAAAGTCAGTGACCTACTCCCGTGGTTGGTTCCGCCGGTAATGCCGATAGCCAGTCAGAGGACCGAAAACTGATGGTCGTGCTTCCCCGGTTGAGGGCGCAGGGAATAGGACCTTAGCCCGAACCGTCCGAGCAATGGTCTGAACTGTGCTTCCGAATCTGCACCGTCCACTCACTGCTGCTTGAGTACCAACTGTATCGGCCCCCGCCGTTGGTGCCCTGCGATCCCAGGGCGCGCCTCACTGGGATCTGGGCCTCGGTTTCAAGGAGCGCGTCGCGCAGCAGGTCGGATTCAAGTTTCCGTGCAATTGGAACAGTCCGTCGATTAACATTGGGGAGAATAGAACAAAACAAGAATTCTTTATCGCTCCGAATCACCCAATCATGTATGAAGGCAGGTCAATGCTCGAGGGACCCAATTGGCTTATCGCTTTCTGCATACCGCTGACGTTCATCTTGATTCACCTCTAAAGACGCTTGCATTGCGGAATCCCGAACTGTCCGATCTCATCGGTTTGGCGACCAGGCGTGCTTTCGTCCGAATAATCGATCTCTGCCTCGTAGAGCATGTGGACGCGCTCGTTCTCGCCGGCGACCTCTATGACGGCGATCAGACGTCT
Organism: Ensifer sp. ENS10; assembly: GCF_014852025.1. NCBI lineage: Bacteria > Pseudomonadati > Pseudomonadota > Alphaproteobacteria > Hyphomicrobiales > Rhizobiaceae > Ensifer > Ensifer sp. ENS10. Next base: position 250,455 of record NZ_JACVAS010000003.1, on the reverse strand, counting down.
ATGAAGACAGCGCGCTTTTTTGCCGAGCAACTCCATCGGCTCCATCTTGCGGGCATCCGGACATTCATCATACGGGGCAACCACGACGCCTTATCCAGGATCACGTCCGAGCTTGTCATGCCGGAGACCGTAAAGGTGTTCGGCGCGACCGCCGAGGCGGTGAGCGTCGATCTCGGTGTTGGCCAATTCCCGGTTGCGATCCACGGGCTGAGCTTTGCGAAGCCGCACGCTCCTCAGAGCCTACTTCGACACTACGCGCTGCCGATCGCGGATGCGGTCAACATCGGCATCATGCACACGAGCCTTGGAGGATCGGAGAAGCACGATCTGTACGCTCCTTGCAGCGTCTCGGACCTGCAGCAAAGCGGTTTTCAGTATTGGGCCCTCGGGCATATCCACAAACGGTCGGTTGTCGCGGACGGATCGTCTGCCATCGTCATGTCCGGCATGCCCCAAGGGCGCGATATCAACGAAGACGGCTCCAAGTCCGTCTCCCTTGTGACGATCGAAGACGATCGCACGGTGGTCATCGAGGAGCGGCACACGAGTGTGGCGCAGTTCGAAAGACTTTCCGTCGACGTCTCGGACGCGAGCGATTGGACGGAATTGATCGGCCGAGTATCGCGGGAACTCGAAACACTTCGATCAACGGTCGGCGCCGATCATCTCGTAGCTCGCATCCAGCTTCACGGGGCCAATCCGCTGGCGTGGCGTATCCGGCGCGATCTGGATCTCTTGCGAACTGAGATGGAGACGCGCGGGGCGATGATCGGGGACGTCTGGATCGACAAGATACAGACCGCGTGCGTCGAGCCAGGAATGGAACGCGGGGGCGGAGCGCTTGGAGAGCTGTCTTCCATCATCGACAGCGACGTTCTGCCCTCGGCAGCCTACAAACAGGAACTCTCCGCGATCGTCGAAGAGCTTCGCGGCCAGCTCCCGGCCGAACTGAGGGACATGTTCGGGGCCGATGAGGCCTCGTTCCAGAATCTCCTGGGCGAGTACGCCCGCGAGGGATCAGCAGAAGTGGTGGCACGGCTGCGCGGAGGGCAGGGGGAATAATGCGGATCAACCGACTGGACCTTACTCGCTACGGCAGATTCACGGACAGCGTTCTGGATTTCGGACAACCGACGAACGGCTCACCTGACCTGCACATCGTCTACGGTCCGAACGAGGCCGGCAAGTCGACAACGTTCGACGCGATCCTCGACCTCGTCTTCAGTATCGGTTCGACCAGCAGATACAACTTTCTGCATCCGTACCCGACGATGCGTATCGGCGCGAGCATCAACGTCGGCGGGGAAGATCAAGAGTTCGTTCGGATCAAGCGCCCCCAGAACAGCCTTCTCGACGACATGGAGCGCGCGGTGCCGGACGCGGACATCCGCGCGGATCTCGGAGGCATCGATCGCGATGCCTTCAAAACCATGTTTTCCCTCGACAATGAAAGCCTCGTAAAAGGCGGCGAGGCGATCCTGGCGAGTAAGGGCAACCTCGGGGAACTGCTTTTCGCAGCTAGCGCGGGCTTAGCGGATCTCAGCAGGCAGTTGACTTCGATCCGAGCGGACGCCGACGGCTTCTACAAGTACCGCGCGAAAAGCGGGTTACTCGGAGATTTGAAAGCACGGCTCGTCGAGTTGAAGCAGCAACGCGATGCCCTGGATCTCCAAGCGAGCGAGTACCAGCGCCTCGTACTCGATCGTGATCGGCTGACACGCCTCTACAATGACGCCATCGAGGAAAGGGCGGGGACGCAACGCAGGGTCGATGAGATCAAGCGTATTTTGAACGCCCTTCCCGTCATGACCAGACTCAGAGCGCTCAGGAGCCGACTCGGCGAGTTGGAAGTCGTCCGCGAACCGTCGGCTGTTTGGCGGCGGGAAGTCCCCGAGCTCAGGCGCAAGGAAATCGAGCTACGCGTAAAGTTGCAGGACGTTTCCAACTCGGTACAAGCTGTCGAAGATGAGATTTCGCGGATTGTGGTGGACGCCGCAGCCTTGGAGGCTTCATCGCAGATAGATGAACTCACGGAGCTTCGTGCCCGGTATCAGACTGCGGATAAAGACATACCCAAGCTCGCGGGTAGGGCCGCCGATTTATCCATCGAGGGTCTGTTGCTTCAATTGGGCAGGCCAGAAGAGACCACCCCGGAGCGCCTTCTTCTCGACGCCGCGACAGTCGGGACCTTGCGGTCTTTGATCGGTGCCAAATCCGGCGTCGATGAGAGGCTTGTCGCTGCCCAAGGCGAGCTGGAAAAGGTGCAGCGCTTGCTTGCTCGCGAAAGCGAGGGCGTCGATGCCAACCTCTATTCGTCACCAGTGCTAAGAAAGGCGTTCGACGCGCTTCAGGCCATCGTCAAAGCAGCGCCAAAGTCCGATCAGGACATCGCACTCCGCTCGCTGTCACGTCGCCGCGACAGCACTCTGTCGGAGCTTTCCGAGGCACTTGCTGCACTTCGTCCGTGGCAGGGGACGGCAGACGATCTGGGATCTTTGCCGCAGCCTGCCGGCGCTCGATTGGACGGGTGGAAGTCCCGTTTCTCAGCGCTGGAAGAACAGTACAGGGCCTCGCAGTCGGAGCTCGAGCGACTGGAGCCAGAGGCGCGGCGTCTCGAAGCTGAGATCGAAAGTCTGCGTGGGCAAACTGGAAGCATCGACGAAAGCCAGGCAGCCGCAGCCAGATCGACGCGCGAAATGGCGTGGGCGGCCCATCGTCAATCTCTGAGCGCAGTAACAGCCGAGGCCTTCGTCGACGCGATGCGGGCTGATGACCAAGTGGTTGCGCAGCGTCTAATCCACTTCGCCGAGATCGGCAGGCTAAATCAGCTTCTTCTACGTCGGGCGTCAGTCGGAGCAGATATTACGAGCCAACAGAAGATTCTGGAACGCGCGGCCGCGGGTCGGGAAGCCATTCTTTCGGAGATCCAGCAGTCTCTGGGCTCTCCAACGTTCGGAAGTGGTGCCGTGTATGATCCTTGGGAGCTCGAGGAATGGTTTCGCAAGCGGAGCGTCGCGCTCAAGGCGAGAGGCGAGCTCGCGGCCATAGACGCGGAGGTCGCCGACGTCCGTGACCATGCTGAGCAAGCGAAGCGGTCGTTGATCGCCGCGCTGGGCGATGTCGACCTGAGCTTCAGTCCGTCGGCCCAGTACAATGAGCTGGTCGCCGCTGCCGAGGAGGCATTGGACGGCTATCATGCGTCAGCCAATGCAGCCGAGCGTGTACAGCGGCTTATGGATGACGCTATCGAGCGCACGCAACTCCTGGAGAAAGCCCGCGGCGCCGCTGAAGCGTGGCGGCTGCAATGGCAGTCGGTCTGCGCTGGGTGCTGGCTGCACGAGCTCGCCGACGTCCCGGATGTGGGCGCAGTGACCGAAATCCTGTCCGTCCTAGAGCAACTAGGGTCGGCGGTGACGACCAGGGAGGGCTTGGTCGATCGCGTAGAGAAGATGAAGCAGGACCAGGAGCTTTTCGAGGCGAAAATACAGCGGTTGGCAGCAAGGCTCGCTCTGTCGACGGATGCGGCGGTTCTGACGATATTCCAGGCCATCCAAGACAAAATCAAAACTGCTGGCCTAAATGCCGAGAGGCGTGACAAGCTCTTGGTTGATCTCAAGGATGCTCAGCAGAAAGAGCACGAAATGAAGATCGAGCGAGAACTCCTCGAGGCGCGCGTTGCTGAAATGACGGACTTCTTTGATGTCACCACGCTTGGCGAGGTCGAGACCCGCATGGAGGTAGCGTTACAACGTGGCGAGTTAGAGAGTTCGATTTCCCAAGCGGAGCTTGAACTCGTTCAAATCGCCGGCGCAAAGGCGATATCTGAAGTCGAAGAACTCATTGATGGGGTCGATCGGGCGACATTGGAAGACGAACTCGCGAAACTTTCTCCCATGTTCGAAGATCAGGACGTCCGGTATCGGGATCACTTCCACGCCCTTTCGAAAGCGAAAGATGCCTTGGATGCGATCGGCGGCGACGAGAAGGTGGCGGCTTTGGACGAGCAGCGGCGGACCACCCTGCTGGAAATCGAAGAAAGCGCCCGTCGTTACATGGAGCTACGCGCCGGCGTCGCGGCGGCCGAACACGGCCTCAAGCTTTACCGGGACCGCCACCGGAGCGGTATGATGGCTCGTGCCTCCGATGCCTTCAGGACCATAAGCCGAGGTGCCTATCAAGGAGTCGCCGCCCAACCGGGAAAAGACGGCGACGTACTTATCGCAGTTTCCGCCGGAGGTGGCTCGAAGGCAGCGAACGAGTTGTCCGATGGCACCCGTTCACAGCTGTATCTGGCGCTCCGTGTCGCCGGATACCACGAGTTCGTTGCAAGGAGGACGCCCGTCCCATTTATCGCCGACGACATCATGGAAACTTTCGACGATTTCAGGGCGGAAGAAGCGTTCCGCCTCTTCGGCGAAATGGGGATGCATGGACAGGTAATCTACTTCACCCATCACAAGCACCTGACATCGATCGCGAAGAAGGTCTGCCCGGGTGTTCGGTTGCATGATCTGGAGGAGGTCGGCAGGGCAGGTGGGTTGCGAGTGGTTGCTGCTGAGTGAGGGCTTGTGCGCAACATCGAACAAAACGTGTGCGAGCATCAAGAAGTAATCACACCACGCGGCCTTCGCAAGGATTGACGTCGCTACGAAAAACGACCAGAAACCAAGCCCGCGCGACAAAACGGGCCCCAGCAAAACGAGGTTTTCGCCAAGTTAACGCTTGACCGTTCGGCTAAAATCCATCGATAGCCCGTCGTAAAATTTCTTCTATCTACGGAACAACCAACTAAGGAGGCCCTTCTTTGCCGATGGGTTCAATTGGTTTGGCTCTGTCTTACTATCTGCGGGAGCCGCCGACTTGGTTGATCCAACTGGCGGCGGCGTTGCCGCCGGTTGGGTTTGCGATCCCTTTGATCGCCTACCAGGTGGAGGCGATGCCTGATGTGCAACCGTAATTAGCCGCTCAGCCTTCGGTACGACACCCTGCTCAATGAAATCCTTTATCGGCGAGGGAACCTCGAGTGCCTCCTTCGCTCGGGTCAGCGCCACATACAGAAGTCGCAGCTCAGCAGGGTCGGGCCCTGGCTTGGCTGCTTCACCCGGACTGCTGCGCAGGAAATCGTCCATAAGCCGCACGGTCTTCCATTCTCGGCCCTTGGATTTGTGCGCCGTCGATATGACCAGATCCGCCTTTTCCGCCTCAACAGTTCGGTTGAGCGCCCACATCAGTTGCCGCTCGCCACGCTTCTCAACCAAATTCACGAAGGTGACCAGATGCGCACCTTCGTCGCTACGCGCGAGTTCCAATACCTCGTCCCAGGACCTAAACCCGAAAAAAGTCGGGCAGCTGGTAGGCTCCCCTTCCTTGAGCGATTGGACCGCTCTGAGCATATCCATCAGCTCGTTCTTGTCGCCGACGAGGTGGGGTCGGCGACCTGCGTCGAGCGCTTCTATGACCGCAGTGATCGTCGTCGCGTTTGTCCGGGCAAGAACCGCCCCCGGCTCCACGTTGCCGATGCGGCTACGCAGGGCAGGGTTGCCCTGAACGGGTCTCCGCTCGCCCAGTCGCAGGAGCATTTTTGTAGCGAGGTCGGCGATGGCATTCCCGAAACGGAAGGATGTCGTCAGGTAGGTGCTCGCCTCCGTGACGATGGTTTCCATGGCGTTCACGGCACCACGCCATTCGTAGATCTGCTGATACTTATCGCCGACATAAACCAATTGAGCTCGCTGCCGTTTAAGCACGTCGAGCACCACAGGGTTGGTATCCTGCGCCTCGTCGAGCATGATGTAATCTGCGGCGATGATCGGTCGGGTAAGCCCCCACAGTTTTAAATAACCGTCATGACCGAGGGGCAGAGGATCGCGCTCCGAAAGCATCCGACTCCAGACCTTCCGAGCACCCTCCATAGCGAACTGTGACACCTCGTCGACGACATCCTCGGGAGCAACACGCAACGCGCCCAATCTCGGTACATGCTGGGCTCCAATTTCTTCGTCAGCGCTCTGTGCATAGCGACGAAGGGTTTCGAGATAGAGGTAACCCTGTGAGTCCGGCGTAACCATGTATTTATCGCCGAAGCGGCGACGCGTCAGTTCGAAGGCGTCGACGAGGTGCTTCGCCGTACACTTCGTGGTCAGCTTGCTGATATCCTGCTTGTAGCCGGCGGGAGTCGCACGGAACGCCAGACTATGCGAGGTCGAGCAGTCGACCGTCTCTGGAAACTTTTCGCGGGCGTCGCCGACGATGTTCCGGTTAAATGCCAGATACTGTCCCCGCAGACCTGTTGCATTCGCAAGCATCTGTAGGGTTGACGTCTTGCCGCTGCCCGCGAAGGCATTGATCTTGAGTGACTTCGCCTGGAGAAACGCGTCTAGCGCCTCCGACTGCTCTTCTGTGGGCTTGAACTTCGGCCTCTTACGAGTGTTCGGCTTTGTGTGTGCTCTTCGGCTGCTTCTCGCAGGGACAGTCGCCCTAAGAACTGGTTTCGACCCTTCGAAGAGATGTGCCTGGCGAGCCGGAGACTTTGACAGCGCCTTAGCCACCTCCTTTCGGAGCGCCGGCGTCTTCTGGTTCTTTTGTCTGAAGGTCAGTTCATGATCGAGAAGCTTTAGATACTCAGTATCCTTGTCACGCTCAGCCTTCCGGAAGATTTCTTCCAGCTCCTTGAACGACATCGAAAGGAAAGGGCGCTGCACGATCTGCAAAACTCGGGATAACGTTGTTTCCCGCACTATCAATCATCGGATGTGTTCTCGCAAGTACTCCACCACGACCAACTGCGCACTCGATCATGCAGTCAAGCTGCTGAACTCACAGGCTCCTCGCGCTCAGAGCGAGTGAAGCGAAGGCACGGGCCCGTCAAATGTCGCGAGGCGTCAACTACACAGGTGGGCGCGCCGGGCTGCGGCGCGCCTCGGACGTATATTCAATTGATAGTGGTGTCACCAAGACCTAGCCCATGCTCATGAGTCGGCTGCTCCTCGCAGCGAGCCGCTTCACGCCACATCGCTGCTTCGAACAGGGCTGCTTCGTCGCGAAGACCTGCCCGAAACTCGTGCATCAGGTAGCTCGCGAGGCGGTCTGCTCGCTCGCTCGGTCGTTCGATTTGGCACCACATGCAAACCCGCTCGAAGATTTCCTGCAAAAAGTTCAAGTCGGACGGGCTTATCCAGGCACTCTCCAAAGGAGCGAACATCTGGACCTCCTCCCTTGAGATTATGCCGCGGGACGCAATACCCTGCCTGTTTGTTCGGATGTGAAACGAGCGACGCCACTCACGGGCAGTTCCGCCTCCAGGCATGCGGCAACGAAGGCTTCACGTGCGATGGCGACCGGAGCCATTCGATTGAGCGCGCGTCGACAGGTTTCGACGGCTCGCTCGTAGCGCTGTCCCCGGCGACGGGGCCACTCGTGCTCCAGAAAATCCAGAGCTTCGAAAACCGATGTAAAGGTGCGATTAGTGCCGTTCTGGAATGTCACCTGCAACGGCACAGACCATGGCATCTCCGGAAGATACATTGTTTTCCTCCTTCCTATCTAACCGGATGAAAGAAGACGAAGATCATCTGGTAATGCAGGGAACGCTTGTCAAGACCCAACAAGCGTAACCCGGCGGCCAAGGCGTATGACTAAATTCCCTTGAACCAATCAGCTTCGAACGTCGCCCCGCGGATACGCGCCTGTGGGCTGTCGTACAGGACGAGCAGTCCATCTTTTCCTTCGATTGAAGTGATGCACATGCCCTCGGGTTTCTCAGCGACCACTCCCCACGCAAATACCTTTGTCGGAGCAGCATCCATCTCCGGGTTCCAGCGGTAGAGGGCGAAGGGGCCTTGGCTCTCTCCAACGGGGCCTGCAATCACGAGAAGGCTTGCGTTCACCCGCGCCAGCTCCCTTACCGCAAGACCGTCCAACTTCAAGAAATGCCGCTTGAGCGAAGCGATGCGGAATCGGTCATCCAAATACAATTCGAAGACGACGGCAAAACCGCCAACCAAGGGGCCCCTCAAACCAACGAAGATCCGGTCGTCAATCACCGCCATTCCTTCGATGTCGATACCGTTTTCCTTGGTGGGCAACTCCCTATAGGGAGACAGAAATAGATCCTCCTCCAACACCTTGCGAAGGTCGACCCTGGTAGGTGTGCGCCCGTCGCTTTCGAACGCAATGCGAGCAAGCAATCTCCTGCTCTTGCGTTCGCGGATTTCCGAATTGAGAAGCTCGTCGGTTTGCGGCTTCCGGCGCACCTTGCAATGAGCGCCGCAGACCCACAGAAAGCCCGATGCAAAATCGAGGGATTCGAGATCGAGCTCATCGCCTTTCTCGCCGGGTATCTCGCTAACCCAATGGTCAATTTTGATACTTCCGGTCAGACTGTAATTGCTATCATGACGTTCCAGGCACGCAATCGTGTGCCCCTCGTCGGAGACGGTCCACAGAAGCGGACCGTTCGCTGCGCATCCCGAAAGGTTCTCGAGAAGCTCAGATGAATGCTCGAGGTAGTCGAGTTCAACTCGGTCTGCCGCATGCAGACCAGCCTTGTTCGCAACTCTCATTGCTACCTCCATTACGGTTCGTCAACGCACGATGGGCACGTCCCACTTTCTCATCCTCAAGCTCTCCTCAGGGCGCTTTCCAGTGCATCAATAGCGACCCGAGTTTTAGTTGATCGATCACCGTCTTCGCGACGCTGTGGTCTAGCGCCGGGCACCCTTCGCTTCTGCCGATACGTCCGTAGCGCTGAGCGAACTGCGGAGAGACATAGTCCGCTCCATGGATCACGATCGAGCGCGACCGAGCCCGGGAATTGGTGTCCTCCAAGCCGTCAAGCGTTAAGGAATATCCGTTTCCCCCTGGTAGGTTTCGGCACAGCGGTAAATTCTTAGCGAAGTGGCTTTGGAGCCCTCGACGTTCGGAGAAGATGTCGGCAATTCCATCATCCGGGGAACCCTCCGAACCGCGGCCATGAGCGCAGAGGTAAGACGATGTCTCACCCGAGCGAACGTCGAAGACGAACATGCGTGGCTTGCTCGAATGCAGGTCGAAATTCACGATACCCCAGTATCTTGGTCTGCTGGCCGCATATCGCTCATTACGCAACGCGATAAGCCGATCCATGGGGACTTCGAGATCGTGCGCGACTGCCATCTGCCGGAGCACTGCTTCATCTTGCCCCGTTTCAAGCAAGCCTTCTCTTGGAAGGAACCGGGCGTCGTGGGAGGGCGGGGCGCTCCTCGAGACTCCTCTGAGCCCGCCGCCGTCCCTATCACGACCAAGCTCTCTCATGATTTTGTTGGCCGCATCCAAAGTATTCTGCAGTTGCGCCAATACCTCCTGAAGGAGATTTGAATCGGTCGTTTGGGCCAGCTTTGCCATGTCCGTTTCCTCATATGTGCTGCGGGCGCCTTAGTCTTCAGGCTACGCTGACGTCGGGATCCGCACGGCCGCCATCGGGAGGAAACGCGACAACCGATCCAGTTTCGACGTCGAGGGGAGTGCCACGGGTGCTTTCACGTCCGTAAACCGGGGTGCCATTCGCCATGAACGGCAACACGGCGAGGTCCCAGTTTGCTTTGGCGATTTCCCGGGCGAGATCCCGGGTCCGGTAGTTACTCGCGCGAATGGCCGGGTTGCTGTGACTCGAGAGCCAGGCGTGTCGAACGTCGACGTATTGCCTGATCCATATTTCTTCGTTGCCCCCTGAAGCAGGCGTGCGTTCCGGGAACCTTTCTCGCAGAAATCCGAGAATGCTCCCGCTATGGATGAAGGAGTCGTATATTCCCAGCAGCGAGAGAGGGCGCCTAAAACCGTTGTCCGCAGCCCAGCGAAGCGCGGGCTGCAGATAGCGCCGGTCGAAAAATAAATCCTGGGTATCGCGCATGACAGGATCTTCGTTCCCAGCGGCCTTCAAGAGGTCCTTGAAAGCCTGATTGTCGACGAGGGCGACGTTTCCGATCTTAACGACATATGGTCTAAGATCATCGGAGTAGCGTCCATTGGCATTCGCGTACATTGCAACCAGTTCACGCAGGTTTCCGTATTCGGTCGTTTGAGACCGGCCGTAAGTGATCTGGCGGATACCGCCGGGGCCGTCGCGATAGATACTGATCGCACCGTATTTTCCAGCCATCGTCCCGGTCTCGTAAACATTGATAACCTGCTCGCAAATCCGGCGTTGCTCACCCGTCAAAACGGTGCCAGCGGTTGCCCGCGGCCGATGCTCCGCACCCTCATGCGCCTCGTCGGGCGGGCCGGAGCGGGTTGCAGGCCCTTTGAGCTGTTCGATCGCCGATTGAAGCGAGAGCGTGACGTCCAAAATTGACTGCAGCAGCCGTGCTGTCTGATCTCCGTCTATCCTCATGGTCTTTTCCTCGGTTGGTTTTCTCCGGGAGGGCATCTTGGCGCTCCTAGATCGCAAATGGTGTCTGGGCGTCGAACACGGGATTCCTGGGGCCGATCGTGAAATGGTTGGGAGATTGCGTGTCAGGCATCCGCTTTAGAATGGCGTCGTGGAAGTCTTTGTAGTTGCGATCGAAGCGCCCATGGTTCCAGACGGTGAGCAGAGCGGCCGTGAACGCTCCGTTGCCAATTCCATCCAACGATTCCTGGTTGTCCTGGCAACCTGATATGAGTCGCACGCTGCACGAGATCGGCGAGTTGGTGGCGCTCCTGACACTCTGCGCTTCCTTGGTAGACAGAGAGCTACCCATACTTGTGTAGAATTCTCGGTTCTGCCGGAACGTCTTGTTGGCGAACGCAGGCGGCATCACTCGCGCAAGGGGAAGCGTCACCTTCGCAATCGCGTCGCTCGCACCGGGCTGAATTGCTTTCACAACGGAGCCGCTGTGGCAGCTATCGGAAAGGACCAGGACCCGAACACCCTCCTTGAATTTCGACCACAGCTCGTAGAGTTCATCGTCGATGAGTTGCGCATCGTAGAGACACCAGGTCTCGTCGTTGGCGTCATCCTCGTCTCCGTTGAAATCGGGAAGCTGAGAGCCATGGCCGGAATAGCTTACAAACAGGATATCGCCGGGAACGAGGTCGTTAGCGGCGCTTTGTATTTCGGCGATCACGTTTTCTCTGGTGGCATCGCGCGTAAGCAGCAGTTTGGCTTGGTATCCGAGACCAGTCGCGATACCATGCATGTCCTCGGCATCGAACTCACACGCACCAAGCTCACCCGACCAGCCCGCATAATGATCCGGATCGACGGCATTGAGACCGATGTGAATCGACCGACCTGTCGGGCCCCCCTTCGCCTTCGCGCTCGGGATTGCGACCTTTCCAACGCTTGCAGGAATTGCAGCGCGGGCTCGTTCGCTGGACTGCTTGGATCGAGCTGCCTTGACCTGATAGTCGACGTCTCTCGTCTTTGCGGAAATCTCATCGATCACTTCAGCGAACTTGACGGCGACCTTTTGGTAGCCGCTGTTCGTAGGATGGAGTTCGTCAAACCACTCGTCGGGGGAAACAGTGTTGCGGCAATCGATGTAATGCAGCCGTGCGGACGTTTGCTGAAGAAGGAAGAGCTTCTCGTTGAAGCGGTCAATCATCACGCGGGCTATCGCGCGTTGAAGCTCTCGGTCCTCAATACCCTTTGATTCCATTGGCTTCCCGAGCCAAGGCCCTTTAGCAGGGCGGGTGTAATCGTAACCATGACAGACAATGTGCACCGACGGGAATTTCTGCGCGATCTGGCGCACGAGCTTTGCGTAGATCCCGATCGCCTCGTCAAGGATCAGGTTGAACGAGGGCCTCAGATGTTGCGCAGGTGACTTGGCAGGGTCATAGTCGAAGAGGTGGGCCGCGAGGTTGCCTCCTGCGACGACGTCATTGCCTCCGCCGCTGAACAGAAAGATCGTGGCTCCCGTGCTCGCGATCGCCTCCATGTACTCGCCTTGTTTGTACATATTGGAAAGCGTGTCCCCCGCCGCGTCCAAGCTGAAGACAGCGTATTTCTGCATCAGGTCGTCGATCACGTCGACATGTTTAAAGGGATACTGGAACCAGCTGTCGCCTTCGGAAACCAGGATGGGGCCATTGTAAGCGCTGCCGACGCGGCTATTGAAGCAACATGCCGTCGCAGGTGCGCGAGGAAATTGGCACTGTTGAGCAAAGCCGCACCCCTTGCTCTCCCCTCTAATGTCGGCGGGACATCGACCGTTTCCGGGTTGAAAGCGAGCACGGGGTTGAAGGGTCCCGAAAGTTCGCGATCCACTTCGAAGTAACGCGCCAATTCCTCGCCACCGACGCCCGGATCGGCCAGCCGCCGGTTTAGATCCTCCAATGAAATCTTGCCTACAACTGTCATCTCGATCCCTCCAATAGGACGACAGGCGCACGTCGGACATCGAAGTCACTGTCGCCAGGACTTCGCTTTGCGTTCACCTCGTATGACCGCGGCACAGCCCCGAGGATCGACTGACCCTCGATTCAAGCGCGAGCGCTTTTTGTCCCTAAACGGACCCTGTCGCCTGGATTCCAACAATTCCGGTGGGCTGGACAAGGGCGCCCTATTGCCATACGTCGCACGGGCGAAACGGCTGGCACGCATGTGCCTAGCCGCCGCGGGCTCATCGCCAGCGGCGTTGCGACTGAATTCCCTTGAACAGCCCAATCCATTTGTCGAGGTACAGTTCACCCCGACATCGCAGCGAAAATGTTCTTATAGAATATGGGGGCTCCCCGGCAATGATGAGCTCGACGGTGGAGGAGGTAATGACCTGCTCGACGGTGGTGCCGGCGATGACCTCCTGAGGAGTGCGCGCGGCTATGATAGGCTGGATGGCGGTGAGGGCGACGACAGGATCGTCCTTCTCGGCACTGGTGGGGCAGTGACCGGCGGCGCCGGTTTCGACACGTTCGTAGTCGACCTTTCGATGAAAACCGTGCCGGTGCGGTTCAACGGTGTTTCCGGCCACGCCCTGATCGATGACGGCAACGACTTCGCCGATCATATCTTCTTCAACAACATCGAGCGGCTGGGATCTTCTCGACGGCCGGGCGGGCGACGACGAACTGTGGGGCGGTAGCGGCGCCGACCGGCTGATCGGCGGTGCAGGCGCCGACATCTTCATCTGGGATCGCGACGCCTCGACAGGGAACGGCATCGACCACGTCGTCGATTTCGATCCGGAGAGCGGCGACGTGCTGCGGTTTAACTGGGCCGCCCAGCGTGAAATGGACGTTCATAACTTCGCGGACTTTCTTTCGGTTGCGTCAGATACCGAAAGCGGCGTCTTCATCTCTTTCGGCGGCCTCGGGAGTAGCGACGGCATCCTGCTTGAGGAAGTGGCTCTCTCCGATCTCACCGCCAGTAACGTCGACTTTTTCGTCTGATCGTAGGTCGAGCGGACTGCGTCCGTGGGCGTCGCTGCTTTCCGAAGAAAGAACTGCTTGACGCGGACTGGTTTGCTGTCTTCGTCAGCTTTCGCTGTCATCTACATCCTGATGTCGCTGACCGCCGCCAATACGTCGAGTTTCGATACGCCAAAGAATCGAGCGTGATTGTTACGACGTTTGCATACGCGCCAGCGAACGCCGCTGCAACTCGTTCGGCGTCCCATCCGGCTAATCTCAGGTCGGGCGAACTGACAATTTGATCTGTAACGCCCGCCAAGCCGCGATCACTCCTCTGCAGGCGCTGCGCGCACGGACGGGCGTGCCAACGACTCGACCAGCTTGGCGACCGCGCCGCGCTGAGTATCAGATGAGATCTTGTCGAACTCGCTTGCCAGCTTCAGCGCTGCAGCACTGACTTTAGGAAGGGGCACGGTGTTCGTGCTCGCATCAATGTCGGCGAAAAATTGCCCGATGCTGCAGTCGAGAGCCTGGGACATGGCGACCAGCTTGCTCGCCGATATCCTGTTTGTACCCTTCTCGTATTTCTGAACTTGCTGGAAAGTTAGCCCGAGTTTCGCGGCTAGTGTCTCTTGGGACATGCCGATCATGTTTCGGATGCGCCTGACGTTGCGGCCAACCGTTACGTCAACTTCGTTTGGGGACTTGGGATTGGTCACAATGGTCTCCTGCGGTATGAGTCGCGATGGGGGGCGGAACTTGAGGCCAGCGCATCTCAGTGTCTACTCCCACAAATGATAGATTGACGCGAAAAAGCTCTGGCAGCGCCGGAGACAGCATTGATGATGGCAGCAACTGCCCGGTGTAGAGTGAGGTCGCCCGCAGACGCGATATATGCTAAACGGTGGCCCTTCGGACGTCGATCACCATGCTGCGATCGCTGTCAGCAGGGTAGCACGCGATCAATACCTTTGTCCCGAGAAGTCCGTGGAAATCTGAGGGCAGCTTTGCCCCAGCAGCGGTAGTGGAACCGACCGCTCAGTAAGTAGGCTGAGAGGACACACTTCAACATTCCGAACGTGGTTCGTCAGGAATGCCCAACGTAGGTTTCGAACAGCCTGCGAAAGAACCTGTCGTAGGCAGGGGTCCTCGGTTTTGCGTCGCACGAGGGCTCGCAGGAATAGCACCCTGTTCCCTTCGACCCGGTTGCGACCGCGGCCATAGCCGCTCGACCAAGCTTCACCCCGAACCTCTCCGATGACTGTCCACCTCTTGGCCTGAGATGCTGTCTGAAGCTGCGCGTAGCACCAAAGCTGTGCCCACACGTTGAGCCACAAATTCCTCAGTATGGGCTGCCTCGAGAATTTTGTCTCGACAATTAGCACTTCGGATGCATCGTGACTCGAATACATCAAGTCCGGCGAGGCCCTAAGTGCTTCACCGCCGACGCGAAGGTGGAGGATCACAAAATGGTTAGTCATGCCGTCGTCGCGCAAATGGAGGCCGTTGTGCGTTAGTGACCAACCCAATCCCGTGTGACGCAGAAAGCTATTGTCGTTGCAGCTCGCGGCAGCCTTCCTCCTCTCCCATAATTCCTTCTCGGCATCTTTCCCATCGGCGATATCTTGTTCGTTGCCTTTGAGACCGAGCTCCCGCGTACAAGCGAAGCTAAATGGACCACGGAGCAGTCTTATGACTTCGACAGCGACACGAATAGGCAAACGGGAAACCCGGTAGATCGTTCGCTGAGCCCGCTCGGCAACGATCGCCGAGGTCACCCCCCGTTATTTTGGGCTCAAAGGTGGCGCACCATGGATCGCAACATTTCAAACTTTCATTCTCATGACGCATTCGACGCAGCGGCTCTCATAACGGCAGCGCGGTAGCGCGCCGGTCGGTATCACGATCCGGCAACGACCACCTCCTGAACATTTTTTGAACCGTGTTTCACCGCTGCCCAATGGCATGCGAAGGAAGAAGTCTGCCATGCGTATTCCCTCATTCGCGTTCACAGCGCCCTTCATTTCCCTGTCTACCGACGTAATGGCGATGCTCGGCGCACCTGTCGATTTTTGCAGACGCTGTCTGCAGAATTGGAAGCCGGCAGCCTTCTTTCTACCCGCAGCATTCTGAACAATGGAGCTAGGTCCGTCCAAATTCTCGACGTCGCGATCCTTTTGGGGTGGGCTTGGAATTCCAAGCCCCTGGCATGCCGGGGACATACCCGAAGGCCGGCATTCTGATTGACGAAATAGCGGTTCCACTATAAAACAGGTGAAGAGTGACGACAGACGGTGCGGTAGACGTAAAAGAGGTGATCCATCTCGGGCAGGCGCTGAAAGCGTACCGAGCGATGCCAAGAACGGTGCGGGAAGGCTCCGACAAGCTGATCACGGCAGTCCAGAACGGAAAGGTCCTCCGCAAGGAAGACAAGACCGAACTCAACGGCCAAGTTGGTGGGGATTTCCGAGCTTCGGTTCGCGTTCCCGAACATTACTTACCTCACGTGCTATGCGGCCGAGTTCGAGGAGGTGATCTTCATCCTCCACGCCGGAAGCAAGCAGTCGCATAAGGGCGGCGAAATTCCGGGCGAGGAGATCGAAAGCCTCTTAAAATGGAAGAGTGCCGAGGAATACTACAGCCTCCATCGGACCGAGCTAAAGGAGAGGTTTCAGGCAAGGCGTCTCAACAGAGCCAGACAGCCAAAGGATGTCTGCTGATTGGAGCGAAGGAAATGGCGAAACGCGCGAAGCCCCAAATTGCCGACGATGAATTTGTCATCGGCGGCGGCGACTATCTCAAGGACCGCGGGTATGCCGATCCCGCCGAGACCCGCGCCAAGTTCTTCATGGCAAACCAGATTGCGGTCGCGCTTGAACAACGAGGTCTGTCACAGGCCGCGGCCGCAAAGGTCGCGGGGCTGAAGCAACCCGACGTCTCCCGCATCGTCAATGGCAATGTAAAAGACTACTCGGTTTGGCGTCTTCTGACCGTGTTGAGGGCTCTCGGTTACGACATCTCCATTGAAGTTCAGCGTTTGGAGCAGGGGGGTGGGCACATCTCAGTCCGCAACAGAGCCGATGAGGGGCAGTCAATCACGTTGGCGTAAGCGCGGGGCGTCGCTCCCAGGGGACCCTGTTCCGCGGGGGGGGCGTCGAGTTATATCTGATTGGACTTTAACAGGTGGGGACGCTGACGAGTGGTGGAGAACGGAAGTCTTTCCGAAGGCAATGGAGCCGTCAACTGGACTCGGGGCTGGTTGCGACTTTGGATCGCCGCTACGCTCTTGTGGATCATTGCGTTTGCAGCCGTCCTCATCGCAGCGCCGGACGTGGCGTGGCGTCTACGCGACCCAGGCACGGAAACCGTTGCCCTCCCGCCTTGCGGGTCGGGTCAGCTTGCCTGCGACCCGTGGGAGCGGAAATGGGAAGAGGGCGACATACCCGCAGGAGCGATATTCGGACCCGATAACATCACGTTGCCGGGTCCGTTCTCGCCGGGACCCGTGGCAGCAGTTGCGTTGGGACCGCCTGCCGCCGTCCTTGTTCTAGGCTGGCTGCTGGGATGGGTGGCCGCGGGATTTGCGAGGACGCCTGCACGGAAATGATCGGTGGCTGGTTTCTGTTCCTGAAACCTTGGCCTTGATGCCCTTCAGCTCCCAGTTCTCCACACATGATAGCGACGCGCGTATCTATGACGCTGAAGCTCCGCGACGGACGCTGTGGTGCAAGCCCAAACCTCGGATGACACTACGTCAGCGGCATAATGATGCCGCGATATCCTTATTGCTTGAACGTCTTAAATGGCGACATCCACGATGGGCAGATCTTGCCACCGAGTGAGAAATCGTCCATAGGTTGCGCGGGCTTGCGGTATTCCATGCTGCGCACCCAAGTTCTAGTCTATCGTCTTTCTACGAGTGTCACATGACAGTCCGCAAGGTCGCCCTCATCGGCAGCTTTCGAGTGGAGAATTATCCTAGCGTTCAGAGCGCGCTTCGGATTTTTACGTCTCATGGCTTGGAAGTGCTATCGCCATCAGGAGCGGAAATAGTTTCCGGTCGAGAGTTCGTACGCTTTTCCAGCGACAGACCCGATGCGTCCGATGCTGCGATACAGACGGAAACTCTCGAGAAAATATTCTCCGCAGACGCCGTATACGTTGTCACGGGCAAGTGTGGATATGTGGGAAAGACCACCTGCTACGAAATCGGTCGTATTGTCCAACGTGGACAGCCACTCTATTTTTCCGAGATGCCCGACGATCTACCTATTCACGTGCCGCCGGCGCATGTAACCTCTCCAGAGGACTTCGTGCTACGGTTCTTTGTAAAAGGCGAGTCTGCATGTGGACTTTTTCAAGCAGGGGTTGGAGAGATATTTGATGGAGAACGTCGTCTCACAGGGCTCTCACCCGTCGTTGAAGGAGCAACGGCCGTTCCAGCGTAGGTTTGTCATCTGCGGAAGTATGGCCTTTGCGCCGCAGATGGAGCGCATTGCTCAGCACTTTGCTGAGCGGGACATCCTCGCAATCCCGCCCGACGATGTAGATCTTACCGCGGAATATGGAACTCAGGCGGAATACAACCGATTTAAGCGCGGGGCTTCGATAGCCCATATCAGGAAAATACGAGACCCACGGACGATCGGGATTTTAGTTGCGAACTTCGAAAAACACGGACGACGCAGCTATATCGGACCAAATAGTTTCGCTGAAATAGCGATAGCCTTCGCCGGAAGAAAGCGGGTGTTCGTCCTGGATGGAATTCCGCGGGACTACGCTGATGAACTCAACGCCTGGGGCGTTGTGGACCTCAAAGGCAATCTGGACACTGCGTGCGACCTTTATAGAGAAATATGCCTCAAGGACCGAAAACAACTCAAGCTTCCCTGGTCCTGAAACCCGGTTCTATACGGCACCGCAAGTTATTCTTGCATTTCTTCGACATACATTTTCTTGAGGAGCGCGGAACCTTCGCCTTCTCGGAAAAAGCCGTGGCCGAAATGGACCTTGCCGTCCGGTTCGCCGTCATGCTCGGTTCAAGAATCTTCTTACCTGCCGCGTCATACTACGAGAACGCTCTGGCGGCCAAAATACTCCGCCCTTTTTTGGATTCCGAGGTCTCCGATCTTTTCACGTTCGTGGGTGGCGGCAGTTCGCTCGACGAGTTTCGGTTGGGTAAAATAGAGCAGTATCGGCAAGGCTCCGCGCAATACGATGCATACTCCCGTGAGACGGAACAGTTGATCGGCTGGACAAAGCGACAGCGTAGCGCGACCAAGGACATCGCCCGATCCTGGCTGGATACGCCACCGCATGACGATGCATACGACTTCCTTCGTCCCCACCTTGGGAGCGAGACCACTAGCGCGCACTTGGAACGACTATGGCAGGAAGTGCCGGAGAAACTGGGAAGAGAAGCCTTTATTGTCGAGCACGTCATTCCGATGCTCCCGGTCGATGGACGCAATCTGGCAGTCAAGAACTTCTTTCATGGACGTATCAACGCGTTCTACTTCGAAAGCTACACCAAGGATTTCAGTGCCGCGGTCTTTCAGAATATGAACTTGTCCGGGGGTATTAGCATCCCTTCCGGCGCGCCTTCTGACGACATAGATTTCTTGGCCCTGCTCAAGATGTCTCGGACAAGCGGGCTACTGCAAAGAATACGCGACTGCGATATCTCGCGACTTGAATCCATCACCTTCGATCCAGCATTCCAAGAGGTTTTTGCCATGTCTCAGACGGACGGCGCAGCAGAACGCATTATAAAAGACGCCGAAGTGTGTGATCTTGCGATCCTCACGGCCCTTCCTAAAGAACGGGAGGCCGTGGAAGTGGTTTTTGGAAAGGGAAAAACTCTTGAGGTCGATGGCGACCCCCAGTTGTATAAAGAAATATTTGTTCAGATCGCCGGCAAGCGCAAACGCGTCATTCTCGCTGTATTACCGACGATGGGCAACGCCAGGGCAGGCGTGACGGCTGCGAATTTCTTCCGCTCCTTCAAGACCAAACATGCATTCATGGTCGGCATTGCAGGCGGCGCACCACTACCAGGAACGCCCCTTGAACATGTTAGGCTCGGCGACGTGGTAATTGGCCAATCTGTCTTCGAATGGGACCACGTCAAGCGAACCGCAGGAGGAGAAGTCACTTACCGCGATTCGGATCAGCGACTTTCTCAAAAGATCTTTCAGCTTGTTGCCAACTTCAAGTCAGAGAAGACGAGCTTCGACTCGGATTGGCTCGCGTTTCGTGAGAGAGCGCTCACGGAGTTCGGATTGGATCTTTCGAATCTGCCTCCAGACATCCTCCACGCAGCGGACGATTCCCTCCTGCAACATCCAGATGACGCACGGAGGAAGCTTGTTCCATCCATCGTGCACTTCGGCAAGATCGGTTCCGGAGATACCTTGCTAAAAGACCCGGTCATACGAGACGAACTCCGCGAGAAGCATGGCGTCCTGGCGGTTGAAATGGAAAGCGTCGGGCTTCGGGACGCGGGGTGGGCCCACGGGGCCGAGGTAGCGGTAGTGAGGGGCATCGTAGATTATTGCGACGCCCACAAGGATGACAGGTGGCACATGATTGGAGCCTTGTCGGCCGCAGCTATGACGCGCTTCCTTTACGAAAAGATCGTGGAGGCGGAACCTCGCTGATCGTGTTTGGCCGCTTCGTTGGTCATCCGGGTAAGCGCAGGATCGCCGTCCGCGTTCTCAACGTTTCGCTTTGCCAATCGGACGTCGTAGTCGACTTCGCGAACGGCCGCCCTCGCGACAGGCGGGAAAATGAATGGCCGCGGAGGTTGCGAGCGCTTCCTCACTGGCCTGATTGTCTCGGTCGATTGAGGAGGCGGTTTTGCCAACTCCTTTGTCGTCTCTAGTCCAGACACAATCGCGGTCTACGGAGGCCTGGTCGGTTACGTCGTGGAACACGCCAGCGATGACTGGCGTGCCGTCAGTTGGGAAAGATCTGATCGAGCCGAAGAAGCGAGATCTAAGCTCCCGTGGCCGTACGTTGAGCTTGTTGGATAATCGATTGCGTTCACGGGGTTACCTACACGACCTAATCTAAAAAGCGAGCGAATCGGCACTTCCACGACCGGCCCCGGAGTTTTCGTCGCCACCCGCTGCGCAATAGCATCGTTCCTTGCCTGCGTGTGAGAAGCTGCTGGCGAAGGCGCAGAAGCGATGGGACGATCGAGGGGCAAATGCCCGCCATTTCCGGCGTTGCCGATGTCGAGATTTTCGTGCTGCCGACCCTCCATAATCGCTCTGACGAGGAGACTCGCCTTTCCAACAAAGCTCCAGATGACGATCTCGCTATTTCAGGAAAGCCTCGTGCGGGCCGATGCCATCCCTCCGGTGAAGGCGGCCTAAATACACTCGGTGACGACTAGGAGCCCGGGCGAAGCGAACGCGACGGCGGCACGCGGTCCATCTCTTCTGGGCAATAATGCCCATAACCAGCCGCATGATTGTCAGGAAAAGGCAACTGCGGGAACCTCAACCTCAGGCCAGGAAACACGCGCTTGAGGAAGCTCGGTCTATCAGCGGCCCATAGCTTGGGGAGGAAACCATGCATACTCACACGGACATTGGTCGACCGGCCACGTTGGCAAACAAGCCAGCGGCGGGCGACGTCGAAGGAGCGTCGGTGTATGTCGCCGCCGAGGAATTCCGCGAAGCCCTGTCGAAGATCGCCTCGACGGTCTCAATCGTCGCTACCGACGGACCGTACGGACTGGCCGGCTTTACCTGTTCGGCCGTGTGTGCGGTGACTGACGACCCGCCGACGGTAATGATCTGCGTCAACCGCAAGAGTGCCGCCAACGCGGTCATCAAGGCGAACGGAGTGCTCTGCGTGAGCAGCCTCGGCGCTGATCAGGTCGAGCTTTCACAGATGTTCGCTGGCGTCGGCCGGGTCCCGATGCACGACCGCTTCGAGGGGGCGCACTGGGGCGTGCTGACAACGGGTTCTCCCTACTACACCCGCTCGCGCGTGGCCCTGGATTGCCGCGTCGCAGACATCCGCGAGGTCGGCACCCACAGCCTCATCCTCGGTGAAGTGCTCTCCACCGCGCACAGCGCCGACGAAGAGCCGCTAATCTACCACCGTCGCGCCTATGCAACGGTTCGCAACATCGCCTGACCAATCTCAGCAGACTAGAGGAGGAGAAGACAATGCTACGCACCGGTACGCAATATCTCGAAGCTCTCAACGACGGCCGCGACGTCTGGGTCGGCAACGAGAGGATAGACAACGTAGCCACGCATCCGAAGACGCGCGATTACGCCCGCCGGATCGCCGATTTCTACGACCTGCATCACCGCGAGGACTTGCAGGACATCATGACTTTCGTCGATGAGGGCGGCGTCCGCCGCTCGATGCAGTGGTTCGGCCACCACAACAAAGACGAAGTCCGTCGAAAGCGCATATACCATGAGACCGTCATGCGCGAAGTCGGCGGCACTTCGTTTCCGCGTTTGCCCGACGCGAACAACTACCCGTTGCTTACTTACGTCGACGATCCGCAGCCTTGGGAGACCTCGGCGATTGGCGCGGAAGGCCGCGATCTGGCGCAGAACATCACCGACTTCTTCCGGTTCGCGCGAGACAACGACCTGAACTGCACGCCGCAGTTCGTCGATCCACAAGCTGACCGGTCGACTCCGGATGCTCAGGCGCGCTCCCCGGCGTTGCGGGTGGTGGAGATCAACGACCAGGGGATCGTTGTCGATGGCGTCAAGGCAATCGGCACGGGCACCGCGTTCGGAGATTGGATCCATATTGGCGTCTTTTTCCGCCCCGGGATTCCGGCCGAGCAGGTAATCTTCGCCATGACGCCGGTGAACACCAAAGGCGTGACGGTGGTCTGCCGCGAGAGCGCGGTGAAGGATGACGTCGTCGAACATCCGCTCGCCTCCTCCGGCGACGAGCTCGACAACATGACGATATTCGACCACGTCTTCATCCCTTGGAAATACGTGTTCCACATCGGCAACCCGGATCACGCCAAGCTCTACCCACAGCGCGTTTTCGACTGGCTGCACTACCACGCAATCATCCGGCAAATGGTGCGCGCCGAGCTGATGGCTGGCCTAGCCATCCTCATAACCGAGCATATCGGTACGGCGAAGATCCCCGCCGTGCAGACGCGGGTCGCTAAGTTCGTTGGCTTCCACCAAGCTATGATCGCGCATGTGGTGGCATCCGAGGAGCTTGGGTTTCTCACCCCCGGTGGGCACTACAAGCCGAACATTCTCCTCTACGATTTCGGCCGGGCATACTATCTCGAGAACTTCTCCTCGATGATGTATGAGCTCCTCGACCTGTGCGGCCGCAGCGCGCTTCTCTTCGCGACCGAGGGCCAGTGGCAGGACGGCAAGCTGGGGCCATGGCTGAAGCGCCTCAACACCGGGCCGAATGGCCAGCCGCACGACCGACTGCAGATCGGCCGGGTAATCCGCGACCTCTATCTCTCCGATTGGGGTGGGCGGCTCTTCATGTTCGAGAACTTTAACGGTACGCCCCTCATGGCTATCCGGTCGCTGACCATGCAGCGCGCGGAATTTTCCGGCGCTGGCTACTACGCGCAGTTGGCGCGCAAGGTCTGCGGCATCGAGTTGAAGCCCGAAGAGGCGACCGAATACTCCGCCTCGGCCTCCTATGCGCGGGCACAGGACGCCGGAGCCCCGGTCGGTTTCGGGTTCACGCCCCCGGGGCGTCCCAACGGCGCGATGGCGGAACACGCCTGACGCTCGCACGTATCAAGACCCCGGCGCGTGTCGCCGGGGCAACCGATCAAGGATGCTGCAATGTCTTACGTCACCGAAACGAACATAACTGATGTCGTGCTTGAGCGCTGGAGCGCGATACCCCACCCACGACTGCGAACTATCATGCAAGCCATGATCACGCATTTACACGCCTTCGTCCGTGAAGTTGAGCCGAGCGAGGAAGAGTGGCTGACCGCGATCCAGTGGCTCACCCGCACGGGCCAACTTTCGAACGAGAAGCGGCAGGAGTTCATCCTTGCCTCCGACGTGTTCGGTATCAGCATGCTCGTCGACTGCATCAACCACCGGCTTGACAGCGGCGCGACACCTACCACCGTGGAGGGTCCGTTTCATGTCCACGGCTCACCCCCGTTCGAGAACGGTGCCGACATTGCCAACGGGGCGCGGGGTGAACTCTGCTTTATCACCGGTACGGTTCGTGACCTCGAAGGCCGGCCGGTCACCGGGGCGACCCTCGATATATGGCAGGCGGACGGCGACGGTCTCTATGAGGCCCAGCGCGCCAGTGCCGAACCGTGGATGCGCGGAGTGTTCCAATCTCAGGAGGATGGTTCTTTCGTAATGCAGACCGTGCTGCCGGTCGCGTATTCGATCCCGCTGGATGGGAGCGTCGGCGAACTGATGGGGCGCACCGAGATCAGTCCGATGCGGCCCTCGCATGTGCATTTCGCCATCGAGGCCCGCGGCTTCCGGCGGCTCGTTACGCACATATTCAAGAAAAGCTGCCCGTATATCGAGACTGACGTCGTCTATGGCGTGAAGGCGCCGCTGATCGCGGAATTTTGCCAGATCCCGGCCGGCACCCGGACCCCTGCCGGGCGGCTCGCCGACCAGCCATTTTGGCTGCTCGAATACGACTTCGTGCTCCAACCGACCTCGGCCACTAGAGCCTAAAGCCCCGTGCCGGCGCGTAGGCCTGATCTGGCAAAGCCCGGCTGCAGCAAAGTTGACCATACAACCGAAAGGATAAATGATGAAAATTCTCACTATCAGCGGCAGCCTGCGCGAGCGCTCGTTCAATACCGCGCTGATGCGTGCGTTGCCGAGCCTAGCGCCTGATGAGTTGCGCTTTGTAGTGGCACCGCCCTTCGACCGAATCCCGCTCTACGACGCCGACTTGCAGGCGAAGGCGATACCCACTGAAGTTCTCTCTCTTGGCGAGGCGATCCGCAGTGCCGACGGCGTGATTATCGTCTCGCCGGAATACAATTGGACGATCCCCGGCGGCCTGAAGAACGCTCTGGATTGGTTGTCTCGGCTCGAGACGCAGCCATTCAAGGACAAGCCTGTCGCTATTCAATCGGCAACCGGCGGTCCGCTCGGAGGCGCGCGCATGCAATATCACCTGCGCATGGCGTTGACCTTCCTTAACGCAGCGACATTCGGCACGCCCGAGGTCTTTGTCGGTCTCGCGCAGACCAAGTTCGACCCAGAGACGCTGGAACTCAAGGACGAAGCGACGAAAAAGATCGTATCCGATCAACTGTCCGCCTTCGCCAAGTTCGTTGCGCGCCGGGGGACGGAGCGGGGAATTCCGTCCGCCGCTTAGCTGGATGCCCGTTCGCGTTCCCCCGGCCTCCCGTCCGGTTGCCAAGAGAGTTTCGGCCTCTGGTTCGAGAAAATGATGAGGGTCAAGGGACACCACGCGCAACCCTCCGGGATCGGCCAAGGTCTGGCCAGTCGAACGTCGCAACAGGCGGCTGGCCGGGCCGGGGCGGGGAGCGGGACATTACGTGGATCAAGGGGGGAGCATGCTAATAAGTGGAGCGGAAAGTCCGGCAGTGTTTCCGGGCACGGTGGTATCTGTTGGCTCGTTTGACGGCGTTCATCGTGGTCACCGGCAGCTTCTGCAAAACCTTCGCCGCATAGGCGAGCGGATGGGACTTCCGACCACAGTAGTTACTTTCGACCCCCTGCCACGCAGCGTGGTTCATCCCGACCGAGAGCTGCCGCTTCTGTGTAGCCTGCCCACGCGCCTACGACTAATCGCCGAGACCGGCGACGTTGACCAATGCTGCGTTCTATCGTTTGACGAGCGGATGATGCGCTGTCCCGTTGAGGAGTTCGTTCTCGATCTGTTGGTAAATCGGTTCAGTATGCGTGTCCTTGTAGTGGGGGAGAACTTCGCCTGCGGCCGCAACAGGCAGGGGGACATTGCGTTTCTAACGGAACTCGGCAAGCGCCACGCCTTTTCAGTCGCGCCACAACCGCTCTACACCCCGCCGGGCGTCAGTCGCTGCTCATCGACCGAAGCTCGCCGACTGGTAGAGAAAGGCGAGCTTGCCGAGGCCGCGCGCCTACTAGGTCGGGCCCACGAGATCAGCGGCGTAGTCATTGAACGGAAGGAGAAGCGTGGTCGCACGATCCTCCAGGCCGCGATTGACTGTAACCTGCACGCGCCACCGCCGGCGGACTATTTCGGCGCGATCAGCGTTGGGAACGGAAGCGCGCCCTGGCGGCAGACGCTAATCACAATCTCGGCTCCCTTGGTCTCGGGGCGGCAGCATCGAGCGCGGCTCGTGGTTGACGAAAGGGACGAGCTTGACGTTGGTGCTCCATTAGACATCCGCTTCCTCCACTGCGTAACACGAGATCGTTCCAGCCGAAAAAGAGGACAGGCCATTATGCAGCTGGAAGCAAGTTGCGAATGACCCTTCAACTTTTCGCAGCCTCGTGTCTGCAGCGTTAATCGGCATGCGCATTGCGGCTCCTAATCATGAGTAGCAGTAGTAGTAAGTCGATGATTGAGCGCCCGGTTACGCCGTCGTCCGGACGAACGCACTCGGATTCTTGATCCAATACAGCGATAAACAAGGACGCCAAAATAGCGCGGCTCTACGCAAGGCACCGCTACCGAAGCGTATCGCATCAGGCCGGCCTTTCGTGAACTCTCTCTCCCCACAGCGATGGATGGCCGGAGCCTCAACCGGCACCGCTATGAGCTAATCATGGCCTTGCTGCTTCTTGCCCGAGCCAAACTGGGCGTTGAAGACCAGCCGTAGCCATTGGTTTCCGGGATCACGGTCGAAGCGTTCGTGCCAGTACTGCGAAATCTCGAAAGCCGGCAGCTCGATTGGCGTGCTCACGGACTGCATGTTGAGATCGTTGGCAAGTACGACCGCAATCGGGCCCGGCATTGTCGCGACCGCATCCGTATGCTTGGCGAGGATAGCAGCCGCTGTGAAGCTTGGTACATGAGCAATCACGTTATTGGGTGGTAGCTGCTCCTCGAGCAAACGCTCGGCGACCTGGTGGGGGTGTCCGGTCCCGGACACGGTGATGAAGATATGTTGCTCCGCGACGAAATCGCTTCTCTCAGGATCGACGCCCAGCCGGGGGTGATCCTTCCGGAGGATGCTCATATGGCGGCCGGAAAAGAGCTTCTGCCGCCGGATGCCTCGCACAAGCTGCGGGAACTCGCCGATCGCCAGGTCGATGTCTCCTGTCTCAAGGGCAGCGTGGAGATCGCTCAGACCAACCTGCGCAGCTCTCAGCCGAACTCCCGGCGCCTCGCTAATTAAGCGCTCGATTATCTCAGGCAGAAGCACGATAACTCCGGCGTCCGTTGTGAAGACGTTGAACGTCCTTTTCGACTCCGCCGCGTTGAAACGGGACCGCTCGTTTCCCAGCTGACGCATACCCTCCAAAAGGACGCGCACCGGCTCCTCCAGTTGCAGCGCTTTTGCGGTTGGCTCCATATGCAGTGACACCCTCACGAACAGCGCGTCGTCGAAATAGCGGCGTAGCCGGGCAAGTGTCTTGCTCAGCGCGGGTTGCTGGGTGTTCAGCACCTCCGCCGCTCGGGTCAGGCTCCGTTCGCGGAACAGGGTATCGAAGACACGCAGTGCGTGCAAATCGAGCTCTTCGCTGTTCTTCCTCGGAATAGACTTCATAGCCGTCCAAGCAGTGGTGCGTTGCTGGCGGATACCATATTGCAAGAGGTGAGGCAGCACAACCAGCGTTGCTACTTCAGATGGCGAGGAGACCGCGATGGACACGTTCGTTTTTAACTCACTTCCGACCCGTGTTCTATTCGGTCCGAACACGCTCGACCGCCTGCCCGAGGAGATCGAGCGGCTGGGTGCGCGGCGTGCATTGGTACTCTCGACGCCACATCAGCTGGCGCTGGCCGAGGATATCGCCGAACGGCTCGGCGATCGCAGCGTCGGCGTCTATCCACACGCGGTGATGCACGTACCGGTCGAAATCGCCGAGAGGGCGCGGAACGAGGCCTACCGGCTCGGAGCCGATTGCGTGATTGCGGCCGGCGGTGGGTCGACGGTTGGACTCGGCAAGGCGATCGCGCTGCACTCTTCCCTGCCGATCCTGGCCGTGCCGACAACCTATGCCGGTTCGGAGATGACCCCGATCTACGGCATGACCGAACTGGGACTGAAGCGGACCGGCCATGACGCGCGGGTCTTGCCTAAGACGGTGATCTACCAGCCTTCTTTGACACTCGATCTTCCGGTGTCGATTTCGGTCGCGAGCGGATTCAACGCGATCGCTCACGCGGCCGAGGCGCTCTACGCCAAAGAGCGCAATCCGGTGACCTCCATGATCGCTGAGGATGGCATCCGCGCCCTCTCGCGGGGGATGCCGGTGGTCGCAAGCGATCCGCACCACCTGGACGGCCGCAGTGAGTGCCTCTATGGGGCTTGGCTCTGCGGCACCGTGCTTGGCACGACCGGGATGGCACTGCACCACAAGCTCTGCCACGTGCTCGGTGGCACTTGGAACTTGCCGCATGCCGAGACCCATTGCGTCATCCTGTCCCATGTGCTCGCTTTCAATTATACGGCCGCGCCCGAAGCAATGCAGCGGATAGAGCGGGCAATGGGCACCACCCACGCAGCTAGCGGCATCTACGACATGATGAAGCGGCTGAACGCGCCGACCTCCCTGCGGGAAGTCGGGATGCGACGCGATGACCTCGCGCGCGCCGCATCCCTCGTCACCGAGACGCCCTACTACAATCCCCGCGCGACTACGCCGGAGGAAATCGTCCGCCTGCTCGAGGATGCCTTTGAGGGGCGGCGACCCGGTTGACCGAGCGTATTCACTCAGTGACCGTACGACAGTGCGGCGCAAGTCGCGCCTTCGCCCGTGTCTGGGGACGCGCCGCAAAGGATGACCCTTAGCGGTGACATCGCTGGAGCCGTGGAAGGACGACGACCCGACAACGTAAAAAAAGCTCGTCCTGAAGGCGACTATCGTCTCGGTCGTGATCGGCGTACCGATCGGCTTCCTCGTCGCCAAGATAGCGTTGTCCGCAACGTCACACTACCGGTTCTCGACGTGATGCTGACCATGCCGAGTTTCGTCTATCTGATCCCGGCGGTGATGCTCTTCGGCCTCGGCAAGGTGCCGGCGTTCCTCGCCATCATCATATATGCGGTCCCGCCGTTGATCCGTCTGACCGATGTGGGCATCCGCCAGGTCGACGGCGAGGTCGTAGAGGCGGCGACTGCATTCAACGGCAGTCCAGCGCAATTCTTTTCGGCGTCGAACTGCCGCTGGCGACTGCGACGATCATGGCTGGCCTCAACCAGACGATCATGATGGCGCTGTATTCGTTGTCCCCTCGAGGCCGGTATCGGCATTGTCGTTCTCGCATCCGTACTCAATCGCACGACGCGAGAGGGTCAGGTCACGTCGGTGCCCGCCATAACTGGTTCTGGAGTGTGAACGGCTGGTCTGGACGCAATTGGCTGTCTTCGTGAGCTGATTCGATGGGAGACTGCAATCCATCCGATTTGGGCCCACCTTAACTTTCAAGGGTTTATTGAGCCCGGGGAGGTTGCCCAGCTCGCCCTTACGCTGGCACTAACTTTGTGAATTGTCATTTATTCGATGATTTCTTTCTTGATGATGCGGGCAGTGAAGTTCTCAAGAGAAACCCGTTTCAGCCTGTCAACGGCATGTCTCGCCGTATCGAGCGAGCCGTATTCGTTCCAGAACGTCCAGTATTTCCCGTAGCTATAACTGGTCTCTACAACGTAGATCAGCACAGGGCCCCCGAATGCCTCGGGTATGGTTGACACGCGATCGGCGTCGCTTTGGCTAATAACATGCATCATCTGTGTGCTCCCGGATGAAGTAACTCATAGTAGCTTTCCGGACGGCAGGATCACGTTATCCTCAGGGTTCGCTTGGATAGACCTTGGCCGGGCGATACCCAGTCGCTCGGCTAGGAATTCACGCCATCTGGTCGATTGCTGGGTCGAGGTGGCTGCTTGCGCGCGCATTCGACACGTCGCGAGTCCCGAAAGATGCAGCACTCAAGCCACGCCACGGGTCCACCATGCGGGTTCCGGCACTCGCCAGGCGGCCATCCTCAGTGTCGCCGTGGTCGGCAGCGCCCAGGATTTGACCAACTTCGGATGCTCTTTCTTTGCTTTCGTCATAATAGCCGTAGATGGTGTCGCATCGTTCGGCCTCTGGAGGGCGCAACCCAGACGGCGTAAGTCATTTGGTTCGGGGCTCGGCCGATACCTGGCTTGCCGTCGACAATGGCCCGGCGCTCAGTGGACGATCTGTTTGAGGAAGTTCCTCGTCCGTTCGTTCGCGGGAGCGTCGAAGAACAGATCCGGTACGTTGCTTTCGACGATTGCGCCCTGATCCATGAATACGACCCGATCCGCTACCCGACGGGCAAAGCCCATTTCATGGGTGACGACGATCATCGTCATGCCTTCCTCGGCAAGCGACACCATCGTATCGAGCACCTCCTTGACCATCTCGGGATCAAGCGCCGAGGTCGGCTCGTCGAACAGCATCACCTTGGGTGACATGCAGAGCGCACGGGCGATCGCAACCCGTTGCTGCTGCCCCCCCGAGAGTTGCCCCGGGAACTTGCGCGCCTGCTCCGGAATGCGGACACGTTCCAGAAACTGCATGCCGCGCTCTTCCGCAAGCTTGCGCGCTGTTCCGCGGGCCAGGATCTGTGGCAGTGCGCAGTTTTCAAGCACAGACAGATGCGGAAACAGATTGAAGTGCTGAAACACCATTCCGACGTCGCGCCGTATCGTGTCGATGTTCTTGAGGCTCTCGTTGAGCGTCACGCCATTGACAATGATCTCGCCCTTCTGATGCTCTTCGAGATGATTGACGCAACGGATGAGCGTCGATTTTCCGGACCCCGAGGGGCCGCAGATGACGATACGCTCGCCGGTCTCGACGGATAGGCTCACATCCCGAAGAACATGATAGTTGCCGTACCATTTGTCCATGTGGCGGATGACGATCGCCGGCTCTTCGACGCGCAGATTTTCCTCGATAGACATCAACGATTGTCCTTTGCTTTCACGCGTGTTTCCAGCCAGTGCGCGTAGTAGGAGATGCCGACACATATAGCGAAGTAGATCAGGCCGACGAATAGGTAGGCTTCGGTATAGGGGCCCGGCCAAACCGGATCCATCGCAGCCGAGCGCCCCGCGCTCAGCATGTCGAAAACACCGACAATCATTACCAGGCTGGTGTTTTTCACCATGACGATCGCGGTGTTGGTCAACGGAGGGATGACCTTCTGGATCGCCTGAGGCAGGACTATGTGCTGGACCGCTTTCCACGCCGGTATCCCGAGCGCCTTGGCGGCCTCTGTCTGACCAGGAGGGATTGCCTGGAGACCGCCACGAAGAACTTCCGCAAGGTAGGCAGCAGAGAAAACCGTTAGCGCGGCAAGCGTACGGCCGAGCTTGTCGATATCAAGCCCGGGGGGCAGCAGCAACGGCAGCAGAATGGAGGCAACGAACAGAAGGCCAACCAACGGCAACCCCCTGACCGTTTCAATCAAACCGACCGAAAGGATGCGCAAGATCGGCATTTTCGATCGCCGTCCTAGTGCGAGGAATATCGCAAAGGGGAAGCCAAGTCCAAGCGAGAGAAGCGCCAATAGAAGCGTCACCGGCAGACCGCCCCATTTGGCGGTCGACACATGGGGAAGACCGGCAAAACCGCCCCACATCAGTGCCAGCATGGCACAGGCGGCTGCGATCCAGGTGCAAAGGAGCTTCCTTCCCCATAGTGCGGGAGACAGCGATATCAGGACCATGCCGAGCACGAGCGCGACGACGATCGCCGGTCGCCACTGTTCCTCCGGCGGATAGAGGCCAAACATGATGAAGCGGAACTTGGCTCCTATGAATGCCCAGCAGGCTCCAGCCGCGCTGCAGGCGGAAGGATTGCTTGCTGACCAAACGGCGTCGGTCACGGCCCAGCGGAATGCAGGAAGCAGCGAAAAGATCACCGCCACGGAGCCGAGCGTGAGAACGGCGCTCAGCACGTCGCCGAACAGGACCTTGAGGAGGGGCATACGCTTTAGAGTTGGCGCTTTGCGAGGCGTTGCCAACTCGGTAGCTATCATGGCGGAATTTGTCGTCGCAATGCTTGTCATCGGGTCACCAATGCCACGTGTGCGTTATACCAATTCATGAAGAGCGAGACCGCGATACTGATCGTCAGAAAGACGGCCAACAGGATGGCGATGCTCTCGATGGCCTGTCCGGTTTGGTTGATTACGGTTCCGACGACGAGGCCGAGCTCGGGATACCCGACCGCCAGCGCCAATGTGGTGTTCTTCACGGTCGACAGATATTGCGACGTCATCGGGGGAATAATGACTCGGAGCGCCTGGGGTATGATGATGCGGAACATCGTTTGCCGCTCGGACAAGCCCAAGGCGCGGCCGGCTTCCCATTGGCCCCGCGACACCGCTTCGATCCCGCCCCGGATGACTTCGCTGATGAAGACTGAGGTGTAGAGGATCAGGCCCAGCATCAATGCTGCGAACTCCGGTGACAGTCTCAAGCCGCCGGAAAAATTCAAACCTCTAAGCTCGGGCGAACTGATCGAGGGCTCAAGGGCGATCAACCCGGAGATGGCGGTAAACACGATCGCCATGCCGCTCAATGTTCTGGGAACCTTCTGGGCGCGCCGCCCGAACCGCCAGAAAGCAAGTGCCAGTATTGCGATCGCTACAATGAACGCAACGCCGTAGGGTCCGAGAGACAGGGAAGGGATGTAAAGCCCCCGAAGCGACAAGTAGACGCCAGGCAACGGGTTGAACGCCAATCGGGGAGCCGGCAGAAGCGTCGTGGCGAGCGCATACCAAAACAGCAGCTGGACGATGAGCGGCATATTGCGCACGACGCCGACAAAAGTCCTTGCCATCGTAGAGGCGAGCGGGTTACGCGCCAAACGTATTAGGGCTATGAAGAGGCCGAGAAGCGTCGAAGCGACGATCGCCAGCAAGGAAATCGCGGCGGTATTGGTCAACCCAACGAGATAGGCCCAACCGAAGGTGTCGGATGGATCATAGGGTAGGACGCTTTCCGAGATCGGGAAATTCGCTTGCCGGCCTAAATATTCAAAGCCCACGCGAATGCCGCGCGCGGCCAGGTTTTCAACGGTGTTCGACCAGAGCCAGTAAAGAAGGCTGGCAAATCCCACGAGCAACAGGACTTGGACAGCGGCGCTTCGAACATGGCGATTGTCCAGAAGTGTCGAGAACATGCCAGCCTCCGAGGCTATTGGAACGCCAAGGGGAACATCAGTCCGCCATTGCTGAAAAGCCGATTTGCCCCGCGATCAAGCTTCAACGGGCTATCCTTGCCGAGATTACGATCGAACATCTCCCCATAGTTGCCCAGCTTCGCTACGATGTTGGCAGCGAACTTTTCATCAAGACCGATCGCGGCACCATTTCCAGGCTCGACCCCAAGGAAGCGCTTCACGCGTGGATCCTCGGACTTTTCCATGTCCGCAATATTGGCTTGCGTAATCCCGAGCTGTTCGCCCGCGATCAACGCCTGGATCGACCAGTTGACGATATCGAGCCACTGGTCGTCGCCGTGGCGGACCGCTGGCGTAAGCGCATCCATGAATTTTGTCGCCGGGAAGATCACGTAGTCATCGACGTTCTCTGCTTTGGTGGCTCTCAACGAGGCTAGCGCTGCAGCATCAGTGATAAGCGCGTCGCAACGTCCGGAGAAGAACGCTTGGCTCAACGCCGAACTGTTCTCAAACACCACCGGCGTCAGGTCGAGATTGTGCTCCTTCGACACGTCGTTTGCGACCACCTCCGTCGTGGATCCCGTTTGGACGCAGACCGATGCCCCCTTCATGTCCTCAACCTTTGTCACGCCAAGGGCCTTCGGCATCATGAAGCCGGTGAACTCATAGTAGTTCGGCGTCGTAAAATTGAGTCCGTTGGCATCTCGGCGCAGGGTCCAGGTGAATGTCCTCGGGAGGATATCGATTTCACCTGTCTGCAACGCCGGAACACGCTGCTGGCCGCTCAGCGGGACAAACTCCACCTTGTCCTTGTCGTTGAAGACGGCAACCGCCACAGCCCTGCACGTCTCAACGTCGAGGCCACGCCAATA
This sequence comes from Ensifer sp. ENS10, assembly GCF_014852025.1. Taxonomy (NCBI): domain Bacteria; kingdom Pseudomonadati; phylum Pseudomonadota; class Alphaproteobacteria; order Hyphomicrobiales; family Rhizobiaceae; genus Ensifer; species Ensifer sp. ENS10. The sequence continues at coordinate 216,962 of NZ_JACVAS010000003.1, read as the reverse complement.
GCCCTTGTCGTCCGGGGCCCCGAAGCCAACCGTACCCTGGCTCGCGGCACATTTCAGAAAGCCGCGCGCTTTGACCGCGTCTAGCGTTGCGCCTGCAAACGCCGGAGCGGATCCGGCGGCCAGACCCAAAGTGAGCGCGGCCCATATACCAACTCGTTTCAAACTCATTTCATTCCCCTTTTTGTTGGTTGTGAGAATTCGGAAACCTGCCTTCAACTCGCCCTGGCGACTCTCGCCGCCGCAGTCCGCTCAGTAACGTCGGCGAGGAATGCCTCGATGTCCGCTTTCAGGTCGTCGAGGTCTTCAAGGCCGATGCTGATCCTCAAGACCAGGTCATCTCCGCGCCACTGACTGGCGGTGCGGTTCTGCTTTACCGGCATCGGAGCGATGAGACTGCGGGTCCCGCCCCACGAAGCGCCGATGGCAAAGGTGCGAAGGACGTCGAGGGCCACCGCCGCGTGAGCCGTCGCTTCGGGCTTCAGTACAACGCTGAAAACGCCGCTAATCCCGAGGAAGTCGCGCTTCCAGATGTCATGTCCCGGGAAATCCGGCAGTGAGGGGTACAGCACTCTATCGACCAAGGGATGTTGCTGCATCAGGGCGATGATGTCGGCAGCTCCGGCGGCAGCATGCCTAAGGCGCACACCGAGTGTTTCCATTCCGCGAAGCACAAGTGTCGCGTCGTCACTGGAAACGCCGATGCCGAGGCGACCGAGGGTCGCTCGGAGGGGGACGATGTGCTCTTCGGAGCGCACGGTAATCGAGCCCATCAAGACATCGGAGTGACCTGAGACGTATTTGGTCAGAGCTTCCGTGACAATATCAGCGCCGAGCGTAAGCGGCTTGTAGTTGAGCGGCGTCGCCCAAGTGTTATCGCACCCGACCAGTGCGCCGTGCCGATGGGCAAGTTCCGCGATCCGCGGCAGATCCTGGATTTCCATCGTCGTCGAACCTGGGGATTCGCACCAAACAAGCTTGGTGCGGCTGTCGATTCGCCGCTCGAGATCGCCGATTGACACCGGATCGTAGTAGCCGACTTCAATTCCAAATCGTGTGAGGTCGCGGTTGGCGAAATCGCGAACAGGAGGATAGGAGGTGTCGGCGATAAGGACCTTATCGCCGGAGCTCAGGAACGACAGCATGGCGACGGAGTTCGACGCCTGGCCGGATGGAACCAGAAAAGTTCTCACACCTTGCTCGAGCGCCGTCAGCTTTGCTTCGAGGGTCCGCGTCGTCGGCGTTCCATAGAGGCCATAGGTGTAGCCCTGGTGGCCCCGCTCGCCACGCGTCCGGTAGGCTTCAGCGTTCTTGAATACGATCGTGGAACCGCGATAGGTCGCCGCACCGAGCGTCGCAAAACCTTCCATGTCCACGTCCGGCGTGAGCACGCACTGGGTGAGATCTTTCATCTTCCATTCTTCCCAAGAGATTTCGTTGGCCGGATTAAACATGGGCGTATCCATTCCGTCCAATATCAATATTATGAAACCCTATTCGCGGTAGTTATAAGGTGCGTCCATGAACATCCGGCAGATCGAGGTCTTTCACGCTGTCATGACCAACGGCACGGCTTCACGCGCTGCTGAAGTGCTTCGCATCTCCCAGCCCGCGGTGAGCAAGGCGATCCAGGAGCTTGAGCGTGATATCGGCTTCGCACTTTTCCGCAGAGAAAAAGGCAGGATGTTTCCGACCTCTGAGGGACAGATGTTTTTCCGTGAAGTCGAAGACTCGTTTTCCGGCTTGGTCCACCTCAAAAGCGCCGCTGCCCGCATTCGTGATTTCGGGTCCGGTGAGATCAAGGTTGCCAGCCTTTCCGCCCTGAGCACCAACGTGTTGCCACGCGCGCTACGTGGCTTTCAAACAAAGCACCCGAACGTCGCTATAACCTTCCAGGCACAGATGTCTTCCGTCGTGAAAGACCTGATAGCGAGCGGCCAATTCGATGTCGGGATCGCCGCCGATGAGATCGACGTCGCGGGCGTCGACGTCCGTCCCTTCGCTCGATACCGCGTGGCGATCGCCGTGCCTGCTGGGCATCGGTTGGAGGCACATAAAGTCATCCGACCGCAAGATATCGACGGAGAGGCGTTCATTGCCCTGTCGCCCGAAGACACGACACGCCGGTCGGCGGAAACGATCTTCTTCAACGAGAACGTGAAGCCCAAGGTGGTCCTCGAGACCCCGTACTCAACGACCATCTGCGCGATGGTCCAGGCAGGCATGGGAATTGGAATGGTCAATCCGATGACCGCAGAGCCTTACGTGGGGCGCGGCCTTTCCCTGCGGCCATTCGAGCCGGCGGTCTATTTCAAAAGTCTGCTGCTTTTACCGCCCAACCGGCATCCCTCCCGCATTGTCTCCGATTTTGTCGACGAAGTGATGCGCCATTCGGAGTTTCAGGATTAAGCTTGGTGTATTTGCGAGGCCTCGGAGAGCAAGGCGGGCCTCCCTGTCGGCTCCTCAATGTGAGTAAACGAAGAATCCGCCGCCAAGGACGAACGATCCCCGCGCGTTCAATCATTCAACAGTCATGAAGAGCCCGCGTACCAGGCTGTCCCTACCCGGCAGATCATTTGTCGGCCGCCCAGCCGCAAAGACAAGGACTCGCCATGCATTGCGGCCACTCACTCGGACAAGAACTTCAACGTGTGTTTCAGGGTATGTCACGGACTTGGCCGTTGCTCTTAGCGCCCGTTGCCCGTTGATCAATGTGGGTATCCAGCCCGACGTCAGTTTGACGTCGGTCGCAATCGCTTTCCCCAGAACATCAGCATAGGTTTGGTCATCCAGCCCGTCAAAGTTCATCACCTCGTGACCGAACAGGGCTTCCGCGGATAGGGTGTTCGAGGCGAAGTAGAATAATCGACCACTGTTCGTCTTCATCTCCTCGTCTGTCCATGTCCTGGCGATCTGCGTGTTCTTCTGCGTGATCGGGTTCCGCCAAACCCTCGTCGTCTCGATTTCGGTCTGGGCGTTTCTGTCGATCGCGTTGAGGACGATAATGCCGAAGAACAGTGCAGCCGCGCACGCAGCCCCCACACTCACGCGGGTTCCCGAGGGCTTCCCCTCGACTATTGCGAAGCCTTCGTCGTAGCTGGCGGCGTTGCCTGCTCCGACGCGGCGGCACTGATAAATCTGCGTGACGAGCGCGACGATCGGTATGCCTAGTCCCAGACCGAACACCCATACTTTCATTTCTCGGATCAGATGGAAGAAGAACTTGTTCCCGTCGGTGATTGAAGTGACTCGTATGCCGAGGATCGCCTTTCCCGGCGTTGTTCCCATCACGGCCATCATCATCGCGAGGATGACCCCCACGATAGGCAGCAAGGCAAGTCCGAGCAGTGTATTGTTTATCGACATAAGCTTGACGTAGGATGTCGGCGCATAGATGGCCGTGACTATGCCGATTGCAAAGGCTAGCGTGGGGCCCAAAAGCCAACAATCAATGGCACGCGCCCAGAAACGAGGCCATGGTCCGCTCGCTTCCGGACTTGACCACGAGTTCACCCGAATGCTCGTCGTCGGCGCATCATCCGTTGGAGGTGACGCATCATCCTTTCTTAAATGAACCGAAGCGGGAACAGACGGGGGGGTCGGTATCGGGGGCGGTGTCTCGGTGAACAACGACGCAAGGGCATCTCCTGCCGCCCGCCATCCATCAAACCCCGGTTTCCAGACAAGCGTTTCCCTTGAAATACCGCCGTTTCGAATAAGCTCCCCGATCTCCGGATCACTGACCGGGCCGAGCCGTTCCTGCCCCACGACGTAGTGCCACACAGTCATTCCATGCCCCCGAATAAAGTACACGCTCCACGTTGTAGCGGCTGCTAATGTAGATTTCAAATTGCGGCAACAAGTTTCAGCTAAAAGTTTAGTCGGGAGCGCCTTGGCTCTCTGAACGTCCCTTGATGGGGGGGTAATCCCCCTTCCAATAACGGGCTTCAAAAGTGCGAATCGATTGTTACGGAGCCGATTCGTTCCACGCAGCAACCACTTTGCTTTCAGAGGGTTGCTTAAATCCCAGGCGATCGAGAAGCCAGTGATCGCAATTCCGATGGATCGTCAACCTTAACCGCTTGCGTCTGCGGCAAACTAATTGCTCCGCGCGAAAGGCAACGGCGCAGCACGTCTGGCCGCCCTCTCCTATACTCGCTTTGGCTGCAATGCGGCAGTCGTGAGACAAGGAGAAGCTGCAATGAATGAAGTACTCGGAAACATTGGGCAAAATCCTCAGGTATCCAAGCGGGCCCTGCGTTCGCGAAGGTCGCCCGTCGTATTCATCAACGCCACACCGGAAGAAGCCGAGCAGTTCCAGGAAATCGTCGCGATTGATGACATCGACTACCTGACCCAGGCCGTCGCGTTGACCGCGTTATTCAACGGCGCGATCGACAATACGACCGGTCGCTTCATCCCTGGAAAGGCGAGAGAGTTGATCGCCAACTACAATGAAAGCCTCGACTCCGACAGCCAGCGGTATAAGATCGGCATCTTCAATACGCACCAGACGACGCTCACTCAGCAAAACAGTGCGGTGTCGGCGATGATCAACCAGATCCTCGAAACGCTGAAGAACGTCTTGGGTGTCGCGCTGGGCACGACTTCAGTGGCTCAGATGACCGCCGCAATTACGGACGCCTTCACAAACCTCGATGAGCAGTCAGGGGACGCGTGGATATTCTGGGAGAAGAAAACCAGCAACAAGACGACCTACAGCTACGCGATCCTTTTCGCTTTCCAGGATAGCTCGACCGGGAAGCTGATGTTCGCACTTCCCATGTCGTTGGAAATTGAAGTCGACGTCAGTTACGAACGCGTCCTCTTCATTACGGTCGAAGATAAGGAGACCTATTCTGTAAAGCTCGACACCATGAAAGTCGGACAGCTTCTCTTTCCCAAGTCTCCCGGCGCGAATGCCCTGCAGACGGCGCGTCGGCTCGGTGTTCGATCGGCTAAAGCCGATCTGCTTGCGGCGCCGGCTCCTATTTCGAACATCGTCGTCACGAACTGGGCAAAAACGACGACCTACGCGACGGCCGCAACGGGCGTTTACACGGAAAGCCACCCGCTCGTGCAGGTCATGGCTGTTCACCCCAATGTCTCCAACCCGCTACAGGACGGGAACAATTATCTGGTCTCCTTCACCATAAACGGCGTCCAGCAAACGCGCGGGCTCTTGCTGAACGGCATCATGCCTGACGGTGAGTTGTGGTTCGTGTCGATCTAGCTGCGATCCGAGCGTCGATCCGGGTCGAACTCGGCCCGGATCGCGTCGGCAACCATAAGCAGCGCTGCTGCTATCGGCCCGGGCAGATCGTCGGTGGAGCCCGGCAACCACGCAGGGTTTGCTGCCCGGTAAATTTTGTGCTGGTCCATCGTTCCTCGACCCAGGACAAGCCAGTCCAGAGAGATATCCAAAACTTCGCAAATCCGAACGGCATGCTGCAATGTCAGGCGGTGTCCGCGCTTCCAACGACTGACAACACTGTCGTCGACGCCGATTTGGACCGCGAAAGCCATTTGTTTCTTCACACCTCTGGCTTCCAACGCGACCTTTAATCGATCCCCCGCGGACAACATTGAGGCTTCAAGTCTCCACGGTCGGTGAAATGGTTTCGAAACTGAGTCGGTCGCCGATGGTGGCGGTGTCCTGCTCGGACCGTCGTGACGCCGCACCCCCCCCCAATAAGAGATGCTTTATGTTCGTCCAAGATGAATGCTTGGCAATATCACAACCTATCGGGGTGTATGCTTAACGATGGGAACATCGGCGTCTGAAATGCGACAGGAGATCGACCTTTACTTCGCTGAGAAAATCGTCGCGGGCTCAAGGCCGGCTATCCGGTGCCGAGTGTGAGGACCGCGCGACGTGCGCACCACCGCCAAGGGAGGACCCGTCTGCGGCGTTTTCGGAGGTTGTGACGCAAGCGGAATCGTCCCCTCGCGGATGGGACGACCGATCCCCTTGCAAGTCCGTCAACGCAATGTTCAATAGCGATGAACAACCTGGGGTGACAAATGCGCTATGTTCTTGCTGGCCTGTTGGCCATCGGTCTTGCTGGTCCTGCTGCGGCGGTCGAAATCATCCGGGAAGCGGGAGCCGACGGTATCGACTTCACCGTCACTGGCGTTCTCAACGAAGGCGACGACGCCGTCTTCAGGAAGGTCGCGGCTGCCTCGGAAAAAGCAATCGTCGTTCTCAACAGCGAAGGCGGAAGCGTCACAGCCGGGATCGAGATCGGCCGTGCCATCAAACTAAGGGGTTTCGCTACCGCCGTTGGCGGCCGTTCAGGTCCGGCGGAGCCAACGAGGGCTTGAAACTCGCAACTTCGAAGCCATAATCCGACCGTCTGTGAAGTCGAACGCTCAGACGGAAAGCCCTGGATTCTCACCCGTTGAATCCGGGGCTTTCTTTTAGGTGGCGGATAGTCGTCAGCGGGAAGGGCTAAACGGTAATTGCGACCTGCGACGAGTTTGCATTGCAGGCTAAGGTGTAAGCGAAAGCTTCACCTCGTAATCCGAGATAGCACCTTGGACCGCTTCCAGGAGCGGCACGAAGCCGCTCCAGTCAATCGTCGCTCGTTGCGGTCGCACAATCTGCCCGACCAAGTCGGCCTTGCCAAAGTAGGTCGCGCTATCGAAGTCATTTTTCTTGGTGAACTTCCGTGCTCCGATATTCTGAGCAGCTAACCAGGTCTGATCAAACAGGTCCTCTATGCACACGTCGGTCGCCCCGGGCTTGGGAAGCGGAATGATATAAAGATTGGAAACGAGATGGTAGAAGGGGCTGGGGACGCTAGTGTCCTTTTGCCAGCGGCTCCCGGCGGCTTTTAAGACGTCCCGACCCTCTTTATCGTTGTCAACGATCAGGATCACTGGCTGCTTCGGCTTCGTCTTGAAGCGGCCCATCAGCTTGGGGTATTCCGCGATGAACGATCTGAGTGGTGCGGCTCCCTCTCCGATCTGGTAAAACTTACGCTTGTCGGTGTGTTTATAGAAGTTTACGAGAACTTCCCCATCCCCAGATGGATGATACAGCTTTGGGTAAGCTGGACCGACCGTCTTTATCGCTGCTCGGATGTATAGGCCGTCGGTTATACCCTCTCCGACAATCATCGGCTTCTCGATGCCGTGAAAGGTCATGTAATTCATCATATTTTTGTACAGCGTGCTGAACGCTTTCTGTTGGTCGCAGAACAGCGCTTCGCGTTTCATGTACTCTATCGGAAATTGCTTCTTCGCCACGTGATCAAGCGGGATTTTAAGGCGACTTCGACGAACTGAGTAGATGAAGTCCAATCTACCTTGCAGCCGGTGAGGTGGGAGCACGGTCCACTTCCCTCCCTTCATCTCGTGGCAAGTACCCCCGGTAAAAAGGTGGTCACACATCGCACGAGCTAGCTTGTAGTATGTGGCGGAGACGTTGACGGTTCGGTTTACCGTCAGTCCCGTGGCATCCTGTCTCGACGAGGCTACCTGCATGCGGCTCTTGTCATGGTTGACACGGAAGCCGGAGGCATACACTCGCGCCAGGAGGCCGTCTCCGGCGACCCATTCGTCCGTAGTTCCAGCAACCAACCTCGCTATTGCGGGCGGAAAACTTTCCTCGTTGGTCGAAAAGGTGAGGTCATCAGCGTACCGAGTGTAGCTGCAGTTTCCCTTCCTCGCCATCTTGTTGAGCTTGATGTCGAGCATGTGGCCGATGAAGTTCGAGATGATTGGCGAGGTTGGTGCGCCTTGAGGCAACTGGTTACGGAAGCACGTCAGTTGAGCGATCATGGTGGCGACCGCCGGATCCAGCCTGAAGTCAGTATCGAGCCGGAAGAAAGACCGGACCCTTCCGAAGCTGATTGAAGGGAAAAAGTCCTCGAGGTCTGTGTTGAACACAAACCTCTTGCCGACGTGCATCTGAGCGTTCGTGATAATGCTGTACTTGTCTTTGAAGCCGTGAGCCAAGACGTAAGGAGATGTTCGCGAGCCGTCGAACGACCCATTCACCCGGCGCTGTTCACGATCATTGTATATCTCTGCGAGCAGTCTGGATAATTTACCCTGGATCCTTTTCAAGCCATCGCGAGGAGCGCTGATATGACGCCAGCCTCCGCTCTTCTTGGGGATGCTGTATTGCTCGTACTTCCTAGCTGGTTCCGCCTTGTAAAGCCAATAGCTGAGGACTTTGGTCTGCTCACCAAGAACTGCGGCGAGTTGATCTAGCGATTTAACGTTGCTGAGGCGGGAAGAGGACTGGGTTACGATGGGAGGCAAGAAAAGCTCGCGGATACTCGTTGGCGATTGTCAGATAACGATAGAATTCGAACCGTGTCGGGTCATACTCTCGGAAAGCATTCACCGCCACAGCGCACTCAACCGTCGCGAAACACGACGGAAAAATCTATCCGCGAGCTCGAAGAGATTTACTGACTCGCGGAAGCTCGTCAACCTGAACGGCGTGGGAAACTGATTTTGCAACCGTCAGACAGTTTGGAAATTTACCTGGTCCGTGGATTGGGGCTCGGTGACTTATCGAGAGAAGGTTGCGGTCCGCCAAAGCCTCCTGGGGGCGGTCTGCGGGATGGCCAACATCGATTTCCTTCCTATATGAAACCAACCAATGCGAGGGGACGTTTGGTGGGCAGCCCCGCGCACACTGGCCTTCAAGACTGAATTTGGTGGTTGTCATGGAAGCTCTGGCAAGGCTCGACCAAGCACTCATCGACGCCGCGGAGAAGGCCCTCTTCGCTGGCAGGACCAAGCTTGGCTTATCCTTCCCGCGGGCGGTCAGCCTATGTGCTTCGATGACGGTCGTGATGTTGGCATTTTCAGCCTTCCTTTCGTCCGGCGATCTTCTCACAGTGAAAATTCCGCTTTTGGCACTGTACGCGGTTCTCGCGCTCGCCATGGGGAAGACGCTCTTTCGACAACTCGCATATTTCGACGCGAACTGGACCTCCGAGATCGAAAGAGGCTTCGCGAAGAGCGCCATGGAAAACAGAGTGAAGCTCCGACCCGTGCGGACCATATTCGGCGTTTTTGCCTTGATCTCAGTCCTGTTCACGTTGACCTTCTCGCTGAGGCTTCTTGAAGTGGGTGCGATTTCCACGATGAATGCCGGTCGCGACGTTCTTAGTAGTCTTCTCGGGATGCCGGTTCTTCTGACCTATCAGTACATAATGTGCGCCCGACCTTCCGGCAGGGTCACGGTTTAAATCGTCACGGACTTGCTCATCCAGTACGGTGACCGTGCAGCTCCATCCCGGACGCCAGCACAGGCAGCAGCGGCTTCAGCCGCGGACGCGGTTCATATCAGCGGAAAAGCTCCGCTCGCTAGCCACGGACGTAGCCGCGACGTGTTGGACTGACATCGCGACAATGGGAGCTATCGGTGGCGAATCAAAGGTTCGATGGCATCGAGGCGATCATCGATGCCGCCGCGATGACGCCGCCTGCGTTCGACGAGGCCGTGTACGTGATCGGGGCTCGATGGTTCATGCCTCCCTGCGCTGAGCACCCGATGGCCGCCGAGGCTTTCAGAACTCCATCGGAGACAGGACGGCACGAGTGGGTGGTCCTCTCCAGGCCGCCGACGCTGAAAAGGCGGCCGCGACGGATATCGCATACTTGAAAGCGGGAGAGTCGATCAGTACCGGGTCACCCTCGAACGCCTGGATGAGCGATGCGGGGCTGGTCTCTTCGCCCAAGGGAACGATACCGAAGCGAGTGCGCGCGCCAACCGCCATGGCGTCTGCGTAGGTGCAACTGCCCATCCTTTTCCATTCCGGATCGGCGTCACTCCTCTGCGCGTGATGATTTGAGCTTATTTTGGGGTGCCAAGAAGAATTGCGAGGTTAGGCACGGCTGCCGTACACGTTCCCTATTTGGCGAGAACAAGTTCGTCGGTGGCCTTCTCAATCATCGGGGTCTTTCGACGTCAGACGGGCGTCACATCGATCCAGACCGTCGGCGCACATTCGCTCACAACCGCCGACAACAAAACGCCGAAGTCTCGAAAGCGGGAAGCTTGTCGTGAATCTGGTCACCAGGACCTTGCGTTCCATTTCCTCGTGGAGTCGGCATGATTTGCATTCGACAACGACGATCTCGCCCTTGAGGGACCGCAGGGTGGCGACCTCTGGCACCGCGTGCGCCGCGCCGGACAATCCCAACGACACTCCTCGATACCGAGAACGCGAATTCAACACTCTTCGGTTTAGGGCCAAGTTTCTGTTCTCCGAAAAAATCCTGTGGGACCCCAGCGCCCCGGCGGACCCTTACGTCCTGATTCGTTTAGCGAATTCTCCGTACATCCTGAACGGTGCCTCGACACTGCTGATTTACCCCGCTTGACTCCGTCTTTCTAAGGGAACAGAAAGGGAACATCAACCGTTTTGGACCTGACGTCCGCTTTGCAACGCTAACAAAAGGAGGTTCGCGAATGATGACGCATGCGCGCGCCTCAAAACTAATCGACGACCTGCGAGAGAGGATCGCGCATCTTGAAGGCGGTTCTGGACGGAAGGCCGTCGTGTTGCCGTTCGGCGTTCGCGAGATAGACATGCGGTTACCCGGTGGCGGCCTGGCCTTCGGCGCACTGCATGAAGTGGCAGGCGGCGGCGCGGGCACGGTGGATGGCGGGGCCGCAGCCTTATTCGCGGCAGGGATCGCCGCGCGCTCCAAAGGGAAGGTTCTGTGGTGTTTGACGCGCCCCGACTTGTTCGCGCCAGCCGTCTCTCAAGCCGGACTGCATCCAGACCGCGTCATCTATTGCGAAGGCGACAGGGACGAGGATGTCCTGGCTTCGATGGAAGAAGGCCTGTCATTCGGCGGCTTCGCGGCCGTCGTGGGGGAGCTGGTTCGGTTACCGATGAACGCTTCCCGCCGTCTTCACCTTGCGGCCGAGAAGACCGGCAGTCTCGGACTGGTCGTCAGGAGGTGGCGACGGCAGACGGAAGCTTCCGACTACGGAAATCCAACGGCCTCGTCGACGAGGTGGCGTATCAGCGTCTTGCCGTCGGAGCCGTTGCCAGTGGCGGGCGTGGGGAGGGCCCGATGGCTGGCGGAACTGATGAGAGTGAAAGCAGGCGAGTGTGCTGAGTTCGAAATAGGAGCCTGTGATGCCAAGGGTCGTATCTGTATACTTCCCGTATCTTCCGACGGATCGTATTCGTCGGCATGGCGAGGGAGCCGTGCCAGCTGACAAGCCGTTGGTGGTTATCTCGAGATCGGGAGCAAAACGGTGGGTCTCTGCCGCCGACGTGGCCGCTCGCAAGTCGGGGCTGCGTGTCGAAATGCCAGCGAGCAAAGCCCAGGCAGTGGTTGCCGATCTAGTGATGATCGATGCCGACCCGGCTGCGGATGCCGCGGCTCTCGAACGATTGGCTCTCTGGGCGCTGAGGCAATACAGCCCTGTTGTCGCTGTCGACAATAACGACGGCATCGTGATGGACACGGAAGGCGCAGACCATCTTCGTGGCGGCGAGGAGCTTCTGATCTCAGGCCTTGTCAACTTGCTCAGAGGGCGCGGGCTTACAGCTCGGGCAGCAGTAGCCGACACTTGGGGTGCCGCACACGCGATAGCCAGATTGACGTCCGCAGAAACGACAGTAGTTCCTGTCGGCCAGGTCGCCAAGGCGGTCCTCGGTCTTCCCATACATTGTCTACGACTGGCGTCAGAGACCATTCAGAGTTTGCGAGTCCTTGGAGTCGAAACCGTTGGGGAATTGTCGGCGATGCCCCGCGCTCCCCTGACACTACGTTTTGGGCCGGAACCTGGACGACGGCTGGACCAGTTGTTCGGGCGTGTGGCTGAGCCGATCGAACCTCTCCGAACACCCGAGCTTGTCGAAGTCTCTCGCAACTTCCAGGAGCCGATCGGCGCGCCGGAGACGATCGAGAAGTACATCCGACGCTTGGTCGAGCAGCTGACGGCGGAACTCGAGAAGCGTGGGCTGGGGGTCCGCAGGTCGGACCTCGTCATCCATCGCGTGGATAACACACGTCAATGCCTAAGGGCAGGTCTCGCCAAGCCTGTGCGCGACCCGTCTCGTCTCTCGAAACTGTTGTGCGATCGCATCGAGAAAATCGACCCCGGTTTCGGGATCGAGAAGTTGGTCCTCGTGGCGATCGTGGCCGAGCCTCTCGAAGAGAAGCAAGTGGCGTCCTCGCTGATCGAAGAGGAGGTGGTCGACGTCACCCCGCTGGTGGACATCCTCGGCAATCGTGGTCAGCGACTCTATCGCCTGACGCCTGTTGCCTCAGATGTCCCCGAACGCTCCACAGTCCGCATCCCTGCGACGGCGGAGGAGACGGGAGCTGACTGGGCAGCGAAGTGGAGACGTCCTACACGGTTGCTTCCCCACCCGGAACGTATCGAGGTGGTCGCGTTGCTGCCCGATCAGCCGCCCGCCATGTTTACCTGGCGTGGCAAACGCCGTCGCGTCAAACGCGCCGACGGCCCCGAACGCATTTTTGGCGAATGGTGGCAGCGTCCCCGCGAAATGCAGGCCGTGCGTGACTACTTCGTCGTCGAAGACGAGGTGGGCGAACGCTATTGGGTCTATCGCGCCGGCGACGGGGTCGACATCGAAACAGGATCACACCGGTGGTTCATGCACGGAGTCTTCGCATGAACTATTCCGAACTCCAGGTCACAACCCACTTCAGTTTCCTTCGCGGCGCGTCGAGTGCCGAAGAGCTGTTCTCTCGGGCTGCCGAACTGGGCATCGAGGCCCTCGGTGTTGTCGACCGCAACTCGCTGGCTGGGATCGTGCGGGCATGGGAGGCTGCCAAGACGACCGGCGTTCGCCTGGTCGTCGGTTGCCGCCTCGACCTCGTGGATGGCATGTCGATCCTCGTTTACCCAACCGACCGGCCAGCCTATTCGCGCCTGACACGCCTGTTGTCGCTGGGGAAGAGCAGGGGCGGCAAGGGCAAGTGCATTCTCGATGTCGCGGACGTGGAAGCCTACAGCGAAGGGCTGATCGCAGTCCTCGTTCCCGACGAAGCCGACGATGTCTATGCGCAGCAACTCCGCAAGGTGGGCGCTATCTTTGGCGACAGGTCATACGTCAGCCTGTGCCTGCGCCGCCGACCGAACGACAGGCTTCGGCTCCACAATCTCTCGAACATCGCCTTTCGACACAAAGTGAAGACCGTCGTCACAAACGACGTCCTCTTTCACGATCCGTGCCGACGACAGCTGCAGGACATCGTGACCTGCATTCGAAACCGGACAACGATCGACGATGTCGGCTATGACCGCGAACGCCATGCCGACCGCTTCCTCAAGCCTCCGGAGGAAATGCACCGGCTGTTTCCGGAATACCCCGAAGCGCTGGCTCGGACGCGGGAGATCGTAAGCCGATGCAAGTTCGACATGTCCGAACTTCAGTATCAGTATCCGGAAGAGGCCATTGTCCCCGGGCTAGACGCTCAGCAGTCGTTGACCAAATTCACCTGGGAGGGGGCGGCGGATCGCTATCCCGAGGGCATTCCCTACAAGGTTCGCAAGGCTATCCTCCACGAACTCGAACTCATCCGGATCATGAAGTACGCGCCGTACTTCCTGACGGTCTACAGCATCGTCAGGTTCGCCCGTTCGAAGGATATCCTGTGTCAGGGGCGAGGCTCGGCCGCGAACTCGGCGGTGTGCTATTGCCTGGGCATCACCTCCATCAATCCCGAAACAGGCGATCTTCTGTTTGAGCGTTTCGTCTCCATGGAACGAAACGAACCGCCCGATATCGACGTCGACTTCGAGCATGCCCGTCGCGAGGAGGTCATTCAGTGGATTTACGAGACCTACGGGCGATCGCGATCGGCTCTCTGTTCCACGGTCACGCGGTACCGAGCCAAAGGCGCGCTCCGCGATGTCGGTAAAGCCCTCGGATTGCCGGAGGACCTCATTGGGCAGTTGTCGTCCGGCATTTGGGGATGGTCCCAGGAAGGGGTAGGCGAGAAGCAGCTCCGCGAAAACAACATGAACGCCTCGGACTACCGCCTCCGGCTCGCGCTCGAGCTGGCTGGCCAGTTGATGGGCGCGCCGCGGCACCTCGGTCAGCATCCGGGAGGCTTCGTGCTGACACAGGATCGCCTGGACGATCTCGTGCCGATCGAGCCGGCGGCCATGGACGACCGCCAGGTTGTCGAATGGGATAAAGACGACATCGAAGCTTTGAAATTCATGAAGGTCGACGTGCTCGCCTTGGGCATGCTCTCGTGTATGGCGAGGTCTTTCGAACTCTTGGCCGACCACAAGGCGCTGCCCATGGGACTGGCGGATATCCCCCAAGAAGACCAGCGCACGTACGCGATGATCAGGCGGGCAGATACCCTCGGCACCTTCCAGATCGAAAGCCGCGCCCAGATGGCCATGCTGCCCCGTCTGAAACCGAGGACGTTCTATGACCTGGTCGTGCAGGTGGCGATCGTCCGTCCCGGGCCGATCCAGGGCGACATGGTCCATCCATACCTTCGTCGCCGCGAAGGAAAGGAGAAGGTCGAGTACCCGACACCCGAACTTGAAGCTGTCCTCGGAAAGACGCTGGGCGTCCCGCTTTTCCAAGAGAGCGCCATGAAGGTCGCGATGACCTGCGCGGGTTTCACAGCTGGCGAGGCCGACCAGCTCAGACGCGCCATGGCCACCTTCAAATTTACGGGCGGCGTCAGCAAGTTCAAGGACAAGCTCGTCCACGGGATGGTCGCCAATGGTTACGCCCCGGACTTCGCGGAGAGGACGTTCGCGCAGTTGGAGGGGTTCGGGAGTTACGGTTTCCCCGAGAGCCATGCGGCATCGTTCGCGCTTATCGCGTATGCGAGCTCCTGGGTTAAGTGCCATCATCCTGATGTCTTCTGTACGGCGTTGATCAATAGCCAGCCGATGGGGTTCTACTCGGTCGCTCAGATCGTGACCGATGCACGCAACCACGGCGTCGAAGTAAGGCCCGTCTGCATCAACGCTTCTCGGTGGGATTGCACGATGGAAAAGATCGGAAACACCGATCGTTTCGCCGTCCGGCTTGGTATGCGCATCGTCAAGGGGCTGCCGCAGAATGAGGCGGCACGAATTGTCCTCGCCCGCGCGGATCAACCGTTTGAAAGCGCGGACGACATGTGGCGACGCTCCGGCGTCCCGACCGCATCGCTGGTGAAGCTCGCCGAGGCCGACGCTTTCCTGCCGTCGTTGAACTTGGAACGGCGTCAGGCCCTCTGGGACATCAAGGCGTTGCGCGACGAGCCTTTGGAACTATGGGCGGCGGCGGCCGAGCGGGAAGCTCGCACCGTCTCCGAAATACAGGAACCCGAGGTCACGCTGAAATCCATGGCGGAGGGCAGGGAGGTTGTCGAAGACTATTCCCATACCGGGCTTACCCTGCGGGCGCATCCGATGTCGTTCCTCCGTCAGGACCTCCAGGCAAAGCGGATCGTTACCTGCGCCGAGGCCATGGGTGAGCGGGATGGTCGATGGCTTTGGACGGCTGGATTGGTGCTCGTTCGTCAGCGCCCCGGGTCTGCCAAAGGCGTCATGTTCCTAACCCTTGAAGACGAGACCGGGATTGTAAACGCGGTAGTCTGGCCCTCTCTGTTCGAGCGCCAGAGGCGGATACTGATGACGGCATCTATGCTGGGAATTCACGGGAAGATTCAGCGCGAAGGCGAGGTTGTCCACCTTGTCGCCCAACGGCTCTTCGACTTCTCCGGGGACCTGGCAAGCCTGGGTGAACGGGATGGCGCATTCCCGCTGCCGCATGGGCGTGGCGATCAGGTCAGGCACGCAGGCGGACCCGATCCGCGCGAGAATCCCAAGCCCGCCGTGCGCGCGAGGGATATCTACATTCCGGACTTGCACATTGACACTTTGAAGGTGAAATCCAGAAACTTCCACTAGGACCGCCTCGGGGAACTTGAAGCACGATGTGTTGCTTCGGTATTTGACTGAAGCCTCGCCCGACGTCGTTTGCCTCCAGGAACTCAAAGCTCCTGACGCCAAGTTCCCGGCAAAAGCGATTGAAGCAGCAGGTTACGGTGCAATCTGGCACGGCCAGAAAAGCTGGAACGGTGTTGCTATTCTGGCGAAGGGAGAGCAGCCCCTGCTCACCCGCCAGGGTCTGCCTGGAGATTCTGAGGACCTCCACAGCCGGTACATCGAAGCGGCGATTGGCGGCATGGTGATCGGTTGCTTGTATTTACCGAACGGCAATCCCTATCCCGGCCCAAAGTTTGACTACAAGCTCCATTGGTTCGAGCGCCTAGCGGCCTATGCCGCCGAACTGCTTGAATTGGATGTCCCTGTTATCCTTGCCGGCGATTACAACGTGATGCCAACGGAGCTGGACGTGTACAAGCCGGAGCGATGGACCAACGACGCCCTTTTCCGCGTCGAAGTCCGGGACGCCTATCGCAAGCTCGTCGACCAAGGTTGGACGGATGCTCTGAGGCACCTCCATCCTGGCGAGCGAATCTACACGTTTTGGGACTACTTCAGGAATGCTTTCAGCAGGGACGCAGGCCTGCGTATCGATCACTTCCTTCTAAGCCCCCAGGTGGCTGCGCGGCTCCGTAGAGCAGGGGTCGACAAAGAAGTCCGGGGCTGGCAACACACGAGTGATCACGCGCCCACGTGGATCGAGTTATCCGACAAGAAGAGCAAACGGAGAAAGCACGATGGCCGAAGACTGGAAAGCTGAAGTTCGTCTAGGTTTGGAGGAACTGGTTGACAAAGCCGTGGTGCTTGGCGCGCGGCAAGCAGACGTCTTCGCCGCTATCGAAGAAGAGCTGGCCCGTCTCCGCGTAGCGATGGAATACGACCCCGACCCGGCAGACGACAGCTCGACACGAATTCTTGGTGAGCCAGCGAACGACTGGCCAGGTGCCCAAAGGTAACCCACGCAACACGCACGACAATCGCTATCAGCTCTTAGCGCGCTGGACGTCCATGTCGCTACGATGTCGCGGTCATCGCTACCGGGCTGGTGACGAGCGAAAGGTTGTGCGGGCGTTTCACCCAGATGATGGAGGGGACGATCTCGCGCTGCTCTGCCGCTTGGCCGACAAATGGGAGAGCCGGCTCCTCGATATCCACCGGCTTGGGTCTCACCTTGATTGACGCAGCCAGATCAGCTTTCGCGCTCACAAATGGCGTTGTCCGCGGCTTCTCCTGTCACAAATCCGCATGCTTCCATGAAGACCCACGCCTGTAACCAATTGTTGATATCATCTACCTGGAGCCGCTCTACGTCGATCTTCGGGAAAGGTGGTGTTGTAACGACGCGTCGCCGCCAAATGTTCGACATAAGCATCTCGGAACATTCCCGTTGGTCGGAAGCCAATATGGTCCGCGAGTACTGTCTCGACCATCTCTCGCACCATCGCCCCCCAGTTAGGGAACTCCAATCTGCTTGGATAGGCGGCTTCGATGCCGTCTTCAATTGCTCGCTTCGCTATGCACGAGAGGCGTCCGTCAAATCCCAGTTTGGGAAATTCCGAAAACCCGGCACGATCGTCGTCAGCCAATTGATCGGTGAGGTCTTTCCTTGCCGACGATCTGCACGAGCTAATGCGGCGTCCGTGGCCGCTAAGGGAGCGATCCTTGAACGAGCTGCAACCGCGTGAGCTTGGCTTGGATTCGGATGCCGTGGCGCTCTGGATCGAGTTCTACAACGAGGTGGAAAGCCAATGCGGCAAGGATGGCCAGTTCGCCGATCTGTGCGGCTTTGGCGAAAAGGCTGGCGAAATTGCTTGCCGCCTGGCTGGAATCTTCGCGCTGATCGGCAATCCACTCGCTCAAGTGATCGGCGCTGACGTCATGCTTTCGGCCATCCGGCTGATGGAATGGTATCTCGCGGAAAACGTCCGCGTCCGTGGCTGGGCAGCGTCGGCGCGCATCATTGCCGACAAGCCGGGAAAGGCGGACGCTGCATACCGGTTCGATCAGGCGGCGCAAAAGCTTCTGGACTGGGCAAGGAAGCAGACAAGCGGGGCCGAATTCGAAACCACCCGCAAATTCCTCATGAAGTATGGACCTGTCGAGACGCGGCAAGCGGCGAACCTCGGCATCGCGCTGAACTGTCTCAGGGATGCCGGATACATCATCGATCCACCGGAACCGCCACCGGGACAGACGCGATCAAGGCGAATCAAATTCAACCTCCGGTAGGGCCGCAAGTGAAACTGCGGTTGCGGCCCCTGTTTTAGGCCTAAGTGATTGAAAATACGAGATAGACGCAAAGGGCCGCAAGGGCCGCAGACACTCATGCTAAAAATCGAATATCCCTAGTAATCTACTTCGGGATTCTTTCAATAAACTCAATATGTTACGTGAATATCTTCATGTACTGCATGAGGAAAAAGTGAGATCGAGAGAGAAGGACGCTTGCGGCCCTTTTTTCGGCGGCCCTACTCAATTCTCGTCATGTTCTAATGCCAAAGGATGGCCATAGGTCTGCGGATATGAGCAGCCGCACAAGACGCTCATACTCGGCGTCTAGCGTTTCGTGGCGGAAGCCTTGCTTGTGCCGGGCGCGCATTCCCTCGATCCATCCGAAATCGTAATCCGTGTTGCCGAACTTTGAGGACAGTGTTCGCCCTGCTTGAGCGTCACGATGGCCTTCCTCGTACCAGCGCTGCCCATGACCACGATCATATGCCTTGTCCTTCAACCGCTCATTCTGTTGCTCGGCTGCTTGTTCCTTCGTGAAGTAGCCGATTGAGAGAAGCTTGATCTCGTGGGCTGCTTGCGAGCGGCCCGCTCTTTCAGCAAGCCATTCCCGAATCGCGGCGATCATTCTGGTTACCAAGGCTTCTGATCGGAACTATCTTCCGTGATGGTCACACGATAGACATTCGACGTCCGGTCGACCTTGTCCATGATTTCGCCAATGGTCATTGTTGGATCGACAGACCAAGTCTTTCGAGATGGCAGCATCCTGTAAACCTGCGAACCGTCTTCCGGGTTTAGGCCGTCCGGCTCGCGGTCGGCGATTTCCGCTGTGATGATGTAGCGTCGCGTCATAGCGATTCGTTCCCTAGTTGAGTCGCCTCAACCTACAAGAGCCTCCACCCCACGGCGAGGCCCCAAAGGGGAATCCACAACCGTTTCACGGCGGCATGGCCGGGGGGATGATCGAACGATTGCGACGGCAACCATCTGATCGGCGGCCCACTCAAACGACCACGTCCGCGTTTTTAATTTTGGCCCTTTACGCATTATTCCGCGCAAAAATCAGGTCTCTGCAACCGGCTTTGAACCTACACGAACCTCGCCTCACACGAGATGATCCAAGGTCAGTCTACGCCGTCACCTGCTTCGAGCCAGACTTCTCGATATGCTGGCGCAAATCCGACGTCGCAGCGAAACCTTTCGGCACGATCCAAGCCGCCCCAGGCTCGCTCGCCTCAATCACCGCTTCGATCCTTGGCCACCAATAAAGAATATGGGCTGCTTGGTATTGGCGGCGCGCGTTCCCCCATTCCGCAGGCAGGTAGATGCCTACAATGCCGAGGTCGGATATCTTCTCTATAAGCGTGGGTCGTTTCAGCATTGCACGGTCCGCAGACACAATTGCATTGCCGCCGACTTTGGCGAACGATTCGATCCAATCCTCGTCTTCAAGACTGCACAAATCGCTGCCGGTAACGTTGTCGAAGCGCCATCCTTTCCGAAGGGCGACCTCGCTGACCGCTCGAACTATCCTCGGGGAAAGGTGCTCGTCTCCGATGATGATCATGCGGCGAGGTCGAGCTCGTATTCGACCGCCTGTTCAACGGCTTCGCGCGGAATTTCGTACCAGTCAGCTACCGCGTCGTAATCCTGCTCCTCAGCCCGCCACAACCCAAACAATGCTGATGTAGGCACGCCATGCTGAGCGAGGATTGGGAGACCATGCGCGCGATGCGGATCCAATATGACATCCGGAAACGTCTCCGGATCGGGTCGCCAAGATTCTGGAAGATTGCTGGCCGGGTGAAATTCAATCCCCTTAGCAAGGAACTGTTCGATCACGTCGTACATGGCGTACTGGCCGGTGACGATGTCCCTTAGCTTGGTATCCTTGGTTTCCTCGGCAGTCAGATGAAAGATTCGCTTCCGATCCGTTACGAACTTAATGTTGGACAACGCAAATGGGTGTTGGTGGCCCAATTCGCTCCGTGCGGCAGCGGCGGCTTTCCTGATGCTTTGCAGACTGATCTTCTGTCGACGAAAATACTCAATGAACCGTATTTCCATCAAATCATAGAAACCGATTTCGTCCGTTCCGTTACGCAGCGGATATTGCCGCTCGATCACCGGCCCAGCGTCGCCGCCGTAACCGCGCAACCAGCCTCGTATTTTGAGTTCGTTGTCAATTTTCAATAGACGTGCGGCCTCGCTGACGGTGTAAAAGCCGCCTGCAAGTGGGCGCGTTCGGGAGAATGCGACGACGCTCATCTATTGATTCCACAGTTCACGATTGCAGCACAGCACTCTGCCTACCGATGCCACCTTGCGTCAATGGCAAAGGAAGCCAACTCCTGAGCCTTCGGAGACTGTAAGCCCGATGTGTGACTTTTGCGTCAACGCCCCGCGTAAATCATTTCGCATCCGAAACGAAAACGTTTATGATGGTCGTGCCGTTGAAGACGCGCCGGCCGCGAAGCGATGATCCCGCCGCCCTTCCACCGAACTGGAAGGGTTTTTCGATTCATGGACACGTTCGCGCGCCTAGAAAACGAAGTCGTCAACCAAAAAGCGCTGCAGATCGGCATCGAAAGGCGCTTGAGAAAACTCTCGCCTGCCTCGCCAATCCCTGCCGCCGAACCGCCACAGATGGCCATCGTACGCGCGATCCTCGCGAGAGTTCACCGGGCCGCGAGCGGCAATCGCGAACGCCTCGATCAGGTGATTGAGCGGCTGTTTCCCGTAGATGTCGGTCGCGACATTCACCGTTCCTTGGAAAGTCCGGGCGAGTTCCTTCGCACCCGCGCCGCCGTCGATCCGGCAATGACGACGGTTCCCGGCTGGGCTGCTGAACTCGTTCCCGGCGCAACTCTCTATAGCGGCGCGTTGCCGCTGCTCGCGGGCCGCTCTGTCTTCTCCCGGATAGCGGCTCGCGGGCTTGCCATCGAGCTTCCGCCTGGCGGCTCAATCCGGTTGCCGAACGCCGCGCCGACCGATCCGCCGCCGTCGCCATGGGTTGGCGTAGGCCAGCCAATCCCGGTCCGCTCCGGGCTGCTGTCGCTGACGACTCTCAGGTCGCATAAGGCGGCGGTGTTGAGCACCTTCAGCGAGGAAATCGCGGCGCACAGTGTCCCGACTGCCGAGTCGATCATCGCCGATATCCTGCAATCCGACATCGCCCGCTCGATCGATGCAACCCTGCTTGACGCGAACGCGGGTTCTCCGATCCGCCCGGCAGGTCTCTTGAACGGCGTTGCGCCACTCACGGCAGGTGCCGACGCGGCAGCTGATATCAAAGCCCTCGTTGCGGCGATCAGCGATCCCGCGCCGGTTGATTTCGTGATCATCGCGGCGACGCAACAGGCGGTCGCGCTGTCGCTGGCTTATCCGCAGCTCACGATTCCGGTTCTCGCCAGCGACGTGCTGCCGCCCGGCACCGTCATCGGCCTTGATGCGGCGGACTTCGTCTCATCGGTGGACCGCGACAGTTTCACCATTGCCGCCTCTACGGAAGCGGTTCTGCATGAGGAGTCCGCACCTGATCCGATTGTTGACGCTGGCACCACGGCAAGCCCGGTTCGCAGCCTTTGGCAAACCGACGTCGGCGTGAAGCTCCGGGAAATGCTCGGCTGGCTGATGCGCCGTCCGGGCCGTGTCGCAGTCATGGAGTCGGTCTCATGGTAGCGGGCGAATTTCGTGACGACGACGGCCTGACGCACGATGAATGGCTTGCGCGCAAGCAAGCCCAGAAGGCGGCGCAGCAACCGAAGCCGAAGCCAGCCGCGCCGCGCCTCGACCAGAACCACATCCTGCGGGCGGTTGGTCTCGCCATCGGTGAAGCCGAGCGCGAACTGCTCGAAAAGATCGATCAACTTCGCGACGGCATGAAACTCGATGCGAGGCGCGAATTCCGCCGCGCGCTCGCCGAGGAACGTGCCGTCGCCGACGCTCGACAGGCTGCGATGCGTAAAGAAATCGATGCCCTCAAAGACGAGATCGCGGCGCTGAAGAAGGGGAAGACGAAATGAAGGTATACGCTCCGAACGGCTTCGTTCATGAACCCCTTCCCGAAGCCATTGCGAGGCACCGGCACGCTTTCGAGGGTGGCAACGCCTTTGCGCTCTTGATCATGCCGGACGGCTCGAGCTTTTTCTGCCGGGAGGCTGGCGGCGAGGACATGAACGCTGAACATCTCGACTATCAGCAGACGATTGCCCGGCTCATCGAGATTTACGGTCTATCGGCCTTCAAAGGATCGTAACCAGCCATGGCGACACCGGAGGAAACACGTCTAGTCCTTCAGATCGAGGCGAACGTAAAAAGCCTCGAAAGGGCGATGAAGCAATCCGGCATCCTCGTCAAACAGGCAACGGATGCGGTGAATGACAATTTCCGCAAGGCCGGTGTAACGGTCGACAGGACCGCGAAGCAGATCGAAGGTTCTATGCGCAACGCCACGCGCAACCTGGGTTTTCAATTTCAGGACGTGGCAACTCAGCTCTTGAGCGGGCAAAGCCCCTTTACCGTCGCGGCGCAGCAGTCGTCACAGGCGGCCGCCGCAATGCAGGACTTGGGCCGCTCTGGCGGGCTGCTGAAGGGCGTTTTCGGCGCGCTGGGTTCCGTGATCAGCCCGCAGGCGCTTGGCATCTCAGCAGCGATCTTGGGCTTCGGCTACCTCACTCAGGCGGCGCGGGAATATTTCGAAGGCGCGTATGAAGGCTCTGCGGCTGATTCGGCATTCGCGGGCGATCTCGGCAAGGGAGTGACCGGAGGCGCGTAAGGCCTCGATCTCGGCGGCAAGGCGGACTTCTATAGAAGGTTCGCGCGGCATGCGGGGAATAATAGCAGATCCCTTTCGTATACCCTACCCTGACCACTTTTTCACATTTCGACCGCAATCGAAGTAACGTCATTTTTGCTAATTACATCAATATCGTGCGGACGACGGGGGTCGAACCCGTAAGCCTGGCAGACTGCCCAGACTTCATTTCACCTCGATGGCCAACGCCATCATTCAGGTATATGTCGTTTATGAAATCTTCGGTTTGAGTCCCGATGACGATCTCCGAGGCCTTGCGCGACCCCTCGGCGACACCGAACGCCAACGGAACCGTCAACCAGGTTGAAGCGCGCGCTTCGTACTTTGCACCTCCGCGGCCCCTTCCGCCCCCGCTGAGCTTTTGCGCAAGATAGGTGGCCTTATCTTTGTCAGTTGGTTGGGCAGGTATAATCGACCTCGGTCCGGGTTCCGGGCGGCTCTAAGGTGATTATGTAAAGACGACGTTAGCGGCTCAGGTCATCACACGGCTTGTGGGGCGAACCGAGGCAAAATTCGCGCTGTAGGCTACTGTTTTGAGACAGAGGCACGACGGGCTTTCCATCGCGCGGCGCTACGGAGAATTGATTTTAAACGCGTCCGCAGTGCCAGAAACTCCACTAGGTTCATCGTCTATCGGGGCAGGTCAGAGCGAGGGCCGCATTTCACCCGGTCTTGCGGCCTTTGAGTTCGCCAGCAAGTGATTTCCGCAAGGCATCCATGATGTTCACCACGTTGGAGGGGGCAGCCTCCTGCTTGCCCTTTGCCGACTTCTTCGCGGGCTTCATCGCCTTCTTCTTTTCGGCGATAAGCTGCAGAAGGCTCTCCTGGATCGGGTCGCTCACCATATCCGGGGACCAGCGCTTCGTTTTCTGCTTGATCAGCTTCTGGACCAGAGGAACCAACTCAGGATCGGCCTCGTCATCGATACCTTCGAAGTACTCTTCCTCCGGACGAACCTCGTCCCCGAAACGCAAGGACCAGAGGACGATGCCTTCATCACGCGGCTCGAGAATGACGGCTCGCTCGCGGCGACCGATCACGAGCTTCGACACGCCGACCACCTTGTCGGATTTCATGGCATCCCGTATGACCGCGAAGGCCTCGTTTCCGACGGCGTCGTCGGGCATGAGATAGTGAGGCTTCTCGAGGTAAACCCACTCGATGCTGTCAGCCGGAACGAACTTTTCGATGTCGATCGTCTTCACGGTGTCGAGCGCGACGGCGTCGAGGTCCTTATCGGTCAAGAGAACGTAGTCGTTTTCACCGCGCGGATAACCCTTCACGTCGTCGTCGTCCTTCACCGGCTTTCCGGTGACAGAGTCAATGTACTGGGAGACGACGCGGTTGCCGGTTTCCTTGTTCAACGTATGGAAGCGCACCTTTTCGGCTTCGGAAGTCGCCGGCGTCATGGCTACCGGGCAGGTGACGAGTGAAAGCTTGAGATATCCTTTCCAGTAGGAACGGGGGGCCATTTCAACCTCCTTCAGCCTGCTTTGCGTTGCGGGCTCGCTCGCGAGGACGTTGCCTTATTGGCGGCTCCGCGCGCTGCGGTCTTTCGTCCCGTGCCCTTGTTGGCATTGGCGGCCGTGCGCCTGGGCTTGTCAGAGCCCTTCGTCATCTTGGCGCTTTCCCTGAGAGCCGCCAGAAGATCGTTCGGCTTGGAGACCTCCACCTTCTTGCGCTTCGGGAGCGCCTTTCCTTCGAGCTTCGCCTTCACGAGGTCAGCAAGGGCTGCCTCATATCTGTCATCGAAAGACGCGGGATCGAACTCGCCTTTCTTTGTGGAAATGATGTGTTTTGCCAGATCGAGCATTTCGCCCTCGATCTTGATCCTGGGCATATCCTCGAACGCTTTCTTGGAAGACCGAACCTCATAGTCATAGTTCAGCGTGGTCGCGATCAGGCCTTTCCCATGTGAACGGATCAAAACTGTGCGCATGCGCCTGAAAAGCACAGTCCGCGCGATGGCGGCGACCTTGGACTTCTGCATCGCTTCCCTTAGGGCAACAAAGGCATCTGAACCCATCTTGTCCGGGGTCAAATAGTATGGCTTGTCGAAATAGACGTCGTCGACATCGGAGCAGGGGATGAAAGCCTCGACCTCTAGCGTCTTGTTGCTCTCAGGGATGGCCGCGGCCACCTCCTCGGGATCGATAAGAATGTACTGCCCGTTCTCGATCTCGAAGCCCTTTGTCTGGGCTTCCTTCGGGACCGTCTTCTCGGTCTCGCTGTCTACAAACACGCGGTTGACCCGGTTTCCCGTCGCCTTATTGACGGTGTTGAAGGTGATCCGATCTGAGGTCGAGGCGGCGGTATAAAGCGCTACACCGAATGTGACTTCGCCGAATTTCACGAACCCTTTCCACTGGGCGCGGTGGGTTGCCATGACGAGTACTCCTTACCGAAAACGTTTCGCGAATCAATCGTTACGCACCTGATTCGTTCCATTCGAAAAGAACTTAGTTTTCAGCGCTTTGAATCAGTTGCATAAATTACTTCCGCAAGGTGAGGACGCCGTAAGACGCTATAAGAACGTCGGCTCGCGAGCATTGAAAAAGGCCCCCGGCATTCGCTTACGCGAGGCCGAACAGGAGGACGGATTGACGCTACTCTAGCGCGACGCGACAATCACGCTACACTCTGAAGCTACAGGCTTGGAGGGGAACTCATGCTGGCCGAGTATGACCATCTGGATGGCATCGCATTGGCAGAGCTCGTGAAGGAAGGGGAAGTTTCAGCCCTCGAGCTGGTCGAGGCCGCAATCGCACGGATTGAGACCCGAAATCCGGTACTCAACGCCGTCGTCCTGAACATATATGATCAGGCCCGCAGCGCGGCGCTCGACGTGGATTTCAGTGCTCCCTTCGCAGGCGTACCGTTTCTCATGAAGGACCTGCTCTCGACGGTAGCGGGTGTACCCACGTCCCACGGCAATCGCCTTTGGGCAAAGCTGCCCGCCAGCGGCGATTCTGAAATCGTAAAGCGCTGGAAGAGGGCGGGGCTCATCATTCTCGGCAAGACGAACACGCCTGAGTTCGGTTTGACCCCATACACAGAATCCGAAACCTTCGGCCCCGCTCGGAATCCGTGGGACCTGGAGCGTACACCGGGCGGCTCTAGCGGCGGCTCGGCAGCGGCCGTTGCCGCCTGCATGGTGCCACTCGCCTCCGGCGGGGACGGAGGCGGTTCTATCCGTATACCCGCATCTGCTTGCGGGGTGTTCGGCTTGAAACCGACCCGCGGCCGCACGCCGTTCGGGCCATACATTGGAGAACCTTGGGCTGGTTTTGCGGTCGAGCATGTGCTCTCTCGCTCCGTGCGCGACTCCGCCGCGCTGCTCGACGTCGTGCAGGGGGCCGATGTCGGCGCACCGCATTTTCTGCCACGTTCCTCGGGCTCATTCCTGGACGTCGTCAGTGCCCCGGGCAGGAAACTGCGCGTCGCGGTTTCCGCTGCGCCGATGCTCGGAGGAACAGTGGAGCCACAGGTCCTGGCTGCCTTCACTGACGCGGCCAAACTGTTGGCAGACCTCGGTCACGAGGTCGTCGAGGCAGCGCCGAAAATAGACGCGGAGCAGTTCTCCTTGTCGTTTCTCACGGTGCTCGCAGCGGAAATGCGGGTGGACATGGAAGACGCGGCGCAGGCGGCCGGTGTTTCGATAAAGGTCGAGGATTTCGACGCTTCAACGATCGGAATGGGCCTTCTTGGGCAAACGTTCTCCGCAGGCGAACTTGCCGCGGCTCTGCGCTACCTCAAGCTGGCGGCCCGCGGTGTCATGTCCTTCTTCGAATCCCACGATGTCCTTATGACGCCAGTGCTTTCGAGGGTTCCCCCGCCGATCGGCGCACTGCAGCCATCCTCCCAGGAGAAGTCCATCATCCGCGCGATCGGTCGCGCCAGGGTGGGGTGGTTGTTAAGAAAGCTTGGAATCGCGGAGCGCCTTGCCGCGGAGACATTCAGCTTCATGCCCTGGACGCCGGTTTTCAACGTGACCGGACAGCCCGCCATGTCCGTGCCACTGTTCTGGACGGACAATGGATTGCCCATCGGCACCCACTTTGTCGGCCGCTTCGGCGACGAGGTGACCCTGTTCGAACTCGCTGGTGAACTTGAAAGGGCGCGGCCCTGGTTGCACCGCAAGCCGCCTCTGTGTCTTCCGGTAAGGCGGCGTTGAGAGTGAGGCACTCAGCATAAGAGGAACCTTTGGTGCTGCCCGCAAGGCTCTGTCGCGGTGAAGACCTCACCCCGACGTTCAGCCTGATGCTTCCGCCGGTGGGAGCAAGCAGTCTCAGCGTCGCGACGCCACCGTGATCGTCGGGGGCGGTTGTCTTCTCGGCCTAGCCGAATGCAGGGTCTCAAAAGTGGCGATGGCGCGTGAAGCCCCAGAAGAGCCAGCGCCGATATTGGAAAGGGTTAGACAAGGCGTAATCCTCCTGCGCCACAAATTTCACTAGCCTCTCCACCCATTCCTCGTTCTGCACGGAAGTTGGGTTTTTCAAGCCTTTGAATCCGTTCCATAAATTAATTACGTACCGTGAGAACTCCGGAAGACGCTATAAGCACGCAGGTACGGATTGAAAAGGGCCCCGGCATTCGCGTAGGCGGGGCCTAGCCGGAGGACAATCGACAATACTCTGGCGCGACGCGACATTAACGCGACGCTCTGAGCCTACGGGCGGCCAATGTGCGCCGTTTCACTTGAAAGGTTTAGGCGGTGCAGGGCCAGTGGCGGAGCCAGGCTTCGGCTTTCTTGCAAAGTCGTAGCTGCTCCTGAATATGGCCGGCACGAACGATCGAGTTTCACTCTGCGAGCTGAATCCGGCCCGGCTGAAAGACGGCCCCCCGATGCCTGGAACCAACGTTCCGTCAAGGGAAAGTTGGTGGTCCGTTCGGTGGCTTAAAAAGATCAAGCCTTCGCGATATCTTTCGGGCAGGATGCCTCTCAAATGAGGTGCAGCGTTAATATGAGAGACGAGGGAAAGCACCACGATCTTTTTGTAGTCGTTGGGACCCATGTCAAAGAAAATATGGGCA
Source organism: Ensifer sp. ENS10 (assembly GCF_014852025.1). Taxonomy (NCBI): domain Bacteria; kingdom Pseudomonadati; phylum Pseudomonadota; class Alphaproteobacteria; order Hyphomicrobiales; family Rhizobiaceae; genus Ensifer; species Ensifer sp. ENS10. The sequence goes on along the minus strand of NZ_JACVAS010000003.1, from coordinate 188,955 downwards.
AGAATTGACTGCAGTTCAGTGACCGTACCGACCGACTGCGCCATCACCAAGAGTAGAGGCATATCTGCCGCCCCTTTCTCGGATAACGCCATTGAGATCATGGTGTTATCTACAGATCCTTCGACCAAAACCTTCGAAATCGGCCAGAGGCAGGAGAGGGCAATGACATGTTCTCTCCGGAGAAGCTCGACCGAAGGTTCCAAGAGCAATTGGTAATCCGCGGCGGTGGAAACCGCATGAATGCCATTGTAAGGGAATGCACCACCATCAAGTGCCCTTTCGACCAGATTTTCTCCCAACTGTTTCACGGCCTCGGCATAGATGTCGAAAGGGGTGTTCGGGTCCGAAAGGTTTTTCAGAGCCTCGGCAATCATTCCCCCTTCTCCACTTCCTCGTAGTTTTCGAACCACATCATTATCTCGCCCGTCGAGACCAAATCCCGACCTGTAAACCAGCTATCGAATTCATCCAGCATTCTTACCGTGCAAGGAACAACGCAGAACCAGTCGCTAGTGTGAATGTCGCGCCTGAGGGTTACCCCATGTTGGTCTGCGAGGTCTGGGAAGATTTCGTAGTACTCGAGGCACGAGAAAAAAGAGTGGAGACGGATATCGTCATTGACCATCCCGGAAGAGCAAAAGCGTGTCTGATTCACGAGCTCCATGAACAGCTCGTGGACGGAATAATCCCGTTTCACTAACCACTTTGCGATGATGTGGTCATATAGAGTAAGCCAAACGTCACTTCTGTGACTTCCGGTGAGCCATTTCATTGCATCCTGTAGCTCTTTATCGTCTGGCAACATCGCCAGCAGACCCGTGGCGAACGGAAAGACCCACAACTCGCACCTGACTTCGTGTTCGTCGATCCATGTCCTCGTAGATTTCGCAAATTCGGGCGTTACAACGAGAAAATAAGAGGCTTCGGCATTGTGCAGTTCGTCAAGCGTTTGTTGGATGTCGAAGTCATCTTTCACCAGCGGCTTTTCGCTGACGGAACCGGACTTAAACTGAAAATAAGATATGTTTTCACCTCTCCGCGTCATCGCGTCGTCAACGAGACATTCGAGACCTTCGGATACATCGTAGGGATCAGTGCCCTCCGCGTCTAAGGCAAACCACTCGTAGGCCATATCGATGATCATGCGGCTGATGAACATGATCTCGTACGTCCGACCGTTGGCGAAATTATTGCCGCCTATCCACTTCGCACGGAAGCGCTCCAAGAGCGAGTGGCCGCCCAGTTCGAAAACTAGATTCCTGTCGTAGAGATTCGTGCGGGGCATATTGTCCAATCGCTTTTTAAACGAGTCGTGCCACGATCTTTGTCACGCGATTGGTTGGGAACCTCTTAAACTCTAAGGCGAGGCCCAGCCAACGCTCGGCGGCTGGAAAAGGCGGAGGTCCAGCTGCATGGAACAACCCGTGCTGCTTGACCGACTAAGCTGCCCGCAGTGTGACTGCAGCTCCCCTGATGACTGATTCCAAATCAACGGGGTCGCGATGCCGCCGCCGAAGAAGATTCAAGTTCACCAAGATCCCTGCATTTTGGCCGTTCTTAACCAATTGCTCGCACACAAAGTCCCGCTTAAATGCTATCCCAAAATAGGCGTGATCGCGCGTATCTTTCCAGGTGGGATCGATCACTTGGCCGTCGCGATCGACAAGCCATGCATGCTGCACGGGGAAAAGGAGTTCAGGCTCGAGTGCGTACCCCTCCGCATACCATACGTCGTCCCGCACAGCCGCGTAAGCCGTCGCGTTATTGAAACAATCGCGAGCTTGGCCGATGCGCAACCATGTCGGACTCTTGGCAGTCGGTCGAAACGCTCTTCCATATCTAATGACCGCGATCGACGGACCGAAACTTCGCTCGAGTTCTGCAAGCTCCTCGACGTGACGCTTGATCTCTTCGACAAGTTCTTCATGCATATCCATTAGCTGTTTCCAATGCATTGGGTGTTTATTCGACGCTTACGACCCGCGCCGCACTCGCGAGCACCGCATTGCCTTGCGGCTCACTCGACCGATGCCGCCGCGGCCTGCACGTCGATAGATTCAACTAGCAGCACGGCGCCGCGGTGGTCGGTGCATGTTTCGAGGAAATCCGTGCTGCCATTCGGGTGGATGTGCACGGCGGACAGTCGCCCGGTAACATATGCCCCGGTATCTATTCCAATCCGGTGTCTAGCTCTTTCACAGTGCCTAGATGGCGTTACGGTGTGGCCGTGAACCACGGTCTTTTCGAAGTTTTCTGTCGATGAAAGGAAAGGCTCGCCGATCCACATCATGTCACGTCTCGATTGCTCTGCTAACGGGACGCCGGGAGCGAGGCCAGCATGGACCAAAATATGATGCTCGAGCTCAACATAACTGGCGGCACTCCGTAGAAGGGTTAGATGCTGGGCAGGAAAATCTCTCTCCAGACCGGATACGGAAAAGTCGTCCGGATCGAAGCCATAAGACAGCAAGGTCGCCCCGCCGCCCATGTTATCAATCCAGTGATCTAGCGCCATGCTGGCTTGGTCGCCCGAGAGCTCGTCCAAAATCCGGATGGGAAACCAGTCGTGGTTTCCTAGAACAAGTGAAGAGCCGGGTTTAGACGACATGGTCTCCCGGACGATCTCCAAGGCCCGCTTGCTGGCGGGGCCGCGGTCGATCACGTCACCCAAAAAGACTACCGCATGGTCGATCTGCATGTCGTCTGCACGTTGGTCGATAGCTTTCAGAAGCGTCTCGAGCAGATCCGCGCGTCCGTGGATGTCGCCGATCGCGAATACGTGTTGCGAATTCAAAGTGGTTCTCCTGTCGACCGGCTGGTCGGAAAGGGACCTATACGCAAAAGCCTTAGCGATCGGTTGAGATGCCCCGGCGGCATCGTCAATGACGCGGGCCCGCCTGTATCCTTCGGCCAACATGGACTTCCTTTTGGAGATCCGGGACCGCGTTCGGATCGGCGGCGTAGGCTAAGCTCAACTCTAGCCGATCCAAAATCTGCCCAACCAGGTCATCCTCACAAACCGCAGGATCGCCCGACAACTTGTCTATGCCAGCGCGAAACGGCCGGGCAGCGGATGCAAAGCCAGACGCAAGGCGTGTCTGAGCTTTGAGCAGGTCGCCGGCGGTGGCCGTTCCTAGATCTCGTTCGGCTTGGCCGCAGACCACGGTAAACCGATAGCCCGGTTCACCTTTTTCTTCGGTATGGATGAAGTAGGCCCCGTCGACATAAGTGTCCTCGCCGAACAGCATGATGTCGGCGTCTTTGCCAAAGTGAACGTAAAAGACGTCCGGCAGCCTCAAGGCGGGCAGTGCTGACAGCCGAATGTCCTCCGCGCCGGCCAGCGGAGCCATAATCGATGACATGTCAAAAATCTGGCGGCCCCCGGAGACCCATTTGGCGTGGGTGTCGATCAACCGACGGTACTCGTGCATCCTCGCTTCGAGTTCATTGTCGTCAATGCCTGCGTACTCAGTTGCGATGACGGCCGCTGCGTCAGGAAGAGCGGTGATCCGCGCCACGCGTCTAGTAAGAGCGTCGGCGACTGCAGAAAACCGATACGGATGATAGTGGTAGTACGACGACATGGATTGATCCCTTGATAAGTACCGTTGTTATCCGGCGGATCGACGCAAGTCACCAGAACGGGAGGCTTGGCGGGGGCAACTGCAGGTCAAGTATGGCGACGAGTGACGGCGGCCAGCCAGACATGGCCCGCCGATGGCCGTTAGTCTATCGATTGGATCTGCCGTTAGGACAATGATCAGATCTGCGTTGTAGATCGGATGCGTTCATCAAGGACGGATAGCGTGATCAGTCACTACGATACCATTTTTAAACTCATAATGAATGATCCTCGCAGTCGGTTCGTGTCGCTCTTGACTGGGATGGAACAAGGTAAAAGCCTCTCAAACGATGCCGGGTGGTATACGGCTCGCACAGTCGACTATATATCCAGGATATCCGAAACGAATTTTGTCCACATCGAAATCCAGACGAACGTCGACAAAACAATGCATTGGAGAATGGCCAATTACTTTACACTCCTGAACCATAAACTTCATAGATGGGAGGATGACAATGTTCACATAAGCCAGTTTTTGGTTTATATCGGGGCGGACTCGAACTCCATGTTGAAAACCCATCCCAAGTTTGGTTTTCCCTACCAGTACAAAACAATCGAGTTGTCGAAGTGCAAGGTCGGCCAGCTAGCAACTTCGAGCTTTTATGGCGACCGAATTCTTGGTTTGCTTATGGCCGACGTGACGCAAGGCGATTGGCAAAATACGTTCGATGAAATTTGCACCTTGCGTAGCGAGCCGCATAAGCTTGAAGCGCTATTTTTTATCCTTCATCTATCGGCTTTGAGGGGAATGCAAGAGATGATCGAAGATGCGATCCTGGAAATGGGGATGTATGAGGCGCTGAAATCCACGCCCCTCACCGCGCGTGCATCGGAGGAAAACTCGATCGGCACAATCATTGAGTTGCTTTCGGACTTTTTCGTCGAGGCGGGGCACCATCCGCTCAACGATGAAGAGTGCGATGTACTGCGAGGGCTCGACCTTCCAAGGGTCAAGAATGTCTACAAGGCCATCACCAGAACCGGCGCCCGTCGCTCGGCAATCTTCGCAGCCACAATGATCGAACAGGAAAAAAACAGCGACCGGGAAAACAAGAACGGAATGTAGGGCTTTAGTTGAGTAACTTATTGCACCTTGCAGTGCATACGGGGCGAAAGCGTAGGAAAGGCTTCTCGCAACAATGACGCGCCAGGAGGCCGGTCGTTGCGAACCAGTGAACACATTCGCGGCCGACGAGCTAGACTGTGGTGGCTGGGCCCGCTTCGGCGCAGCCTCTTGTCACATAGCCCTTGTTCCGGAAGCGGAGATGCAAATTCACGATTGCAGCGCTTTGAATTGCATAGTCGCGAATCCGCTGTCTCGATTATCCAATTGTGGTCGAACGGCAAGGCAGGAACTTCGTCAACCGGAACCAGCGTCAGCCCGTTCTTCCTCCCTTGTCGCCAACTTGAATAGGGGATCCGCACAAAATACCCGACGCTAATTGACGCGCCCGCGCGAGCCGACCCGATTTTGCCCCTCGCCGGAAAACGTGAACAGCTGCTTCGAAGTAGATATCCTCAATCCCCGTGCTGCCGCACAGGGTACGGTCAACGACCACGTCTAAGGCAAAATCTCGGCTGCCGTCCAGGAGAGTCAGAGTGGTGTCTTCGTTTGCACCGGCGCCAGCGCCAGCGCTGCATTCAAACGTTCGTCTTCGAAAGTCAGGAGGACCGTGTCTACACTTTCACTTCGCCGGACGAGGTCATCCAATTTTCAGACGGTTGCACACAAAATGAACCGGACGGGACGTCGGGCCCCCCTGTGGCCATGCGCGGATATATTCTACTCTCTCGGGAAGCGCAGGGCCGCGTTCGGTTTCTCCGCGTCATTGCGCTCGCTTACGAAAGCGATAACATGCGACACGTATGGGGTAGGGAGTATCGGGTTTGCGTTCGCTCATCTTGGGATTGGCCCTCGTCGCGCTGTCCGTCGCTGGCGCGCGGGCCGATATCTCACTGTCGCGCATCAACTCACAGAACGGACCGCCCATCATCTTGGTGGAAGGGACTTTCGCCTACTCGGACGATCCCGCCGCACTTGCCCGCGAAGTCGCGGCGACGGGCGCTCGCCTGATCTCCTTCAACAGCAGTGGCGGAAACATTGTCGCGGCCATGGCATATGGTCGGATGATCCGGTCGTTGGGGCTGAGCACGATTCAGCCGAGAGCGACGGAATGCGCATCTGCCTGCGCCTTGGCGTTCGTTGGCGGAGTGGCAAGGGTGGCGGACCCCGGAGCCATTGGTGTCCATCAATCGTCGTTCGCTCCAGACAGCACATTGAGCGGACACGAGGCAGTCGCCGCCGTCCAGCAGCTCACTGCGCAGATCATCGCCTACCTCATTGAGATGGGCGTCGACCCGGCTCTCTTACAACTCAGCCTGTCCATTCCCGCCAACGATATGCGCTATCTCACCTCTAGCGAGATGGCTGTCTACAAGATTACGTATGGCCCGGCAGCCGTGGTTCCGTCTGTCTCGGTGGCCGAAAACCCGGCCGAAACACCCTCGGATCGGGAGACGGCAAAGTCCCTGGAAGGAAGGGCGCTCTCCGTCATGGCGAAGTATCATGACGCATGGTCACGCTCGAATAACGAAGCTTTGGCCGCCATGGAAGAACTCTACGATGGCACCGTCGTGTTCTATGGGAAGCCGACATCCAGGGAGGACGTTCTAGCCGAAAAGCGGAAGTTCGCCGAGCGTTGGCCGTTACGCGCCTACAGCGTGCTGCAGGGTTCCGAACTTGTCGAGTGCACTGCCCAATGTACCGTCAGCGGCGTCGTCGAGTGGTTTGCCGAAAGCCCTGCCCGCAGCCGCATGTCGTCCGGGTCTGCAGAGTTCACCCTCGTTTGGGACCCGTCGTCGAACAAGATCGTCTCTGAAAGCGGAAAGGTTATCGCTACGGACCGGGGAGTGTCAGAACCAGTACGGATACTCGCCCAATGGCGGGGCCAGGCCGCAAAGTGCCGTGACGAGCTGTCCAACCCGGCTATCACTTCCGGCGCTTGCGACCGAAGCGGGGCGATCGCGTCGAAACTTACGATGGTTCACTGGTGCCAAGATTTGTCGGCGGCGATGAGATGGCGACGCTGCCGCAGCACCGAGATGGCAAGCATTGACCCCGCTGTCGTCGAACCGGTTATGCCGAAAGGAGTGCTGCAACTCGATCCGTCCGCCTATCCGGCTGCCTCGAAGTACTCCGGCAAGACAAAGCTTCCCGATTTCAAAGGGCGGGACAGGGACTTCAACCAGTTCAGAACGCGCATTCGCGAGGGAATGCGCGAGGGGCCGAATTTCGCGGGTCGATACTCCCTCATTCAGATTGGGTGCGGGACAGGCTGTTCGTTCGCCATCGTCGGCGATAACAAGACGGGAAAACCGTCGAGGTTCCCCCGGGGTGACGACCCCATCTCCATGCTCACGCTGAAGTTCCGTCTGGACAGCCGCCTCCTGGTAGCCCAGTGGGGACTATACGACCAAAACCGATGCTTCATGGAGTATTTTGACTTCGACGGGACGACATGGACGACGCTCAAGAAGCAGGAGATCGGGACGATGGATGTCTGCTACAAGGAAATTTCGGACAATCTGCGTTGACCAATGGAAGGCTTTTCAGGAGCCTTGGGAAGCTGGTCCGCCTCGCGAAGTGTACTTCTCTCGGTATACCTCCATGTAATCGCTGTCCTGACAAATGCATCGAGCCAGGTGATCCTTCTTGCGGCGCTCTGTGATTAAACCACTCGGCATTTTGCGCAGAAGATTAAGCTTGGCAGTAATCCAATCCGGCGAATTGGCTGTCGCCGCCCGCTTAACGATTTCTCCGGCCAGCATGACGCCCGCCATCGCCGACTGGAAGGCCATCGGCACCTCGACGAGTACCCGCTTGCTCCCAGCCGTGAGCTCGAAGACTACGCCGCCGCAGATTGCACCCTGGTAAAGGTCTCGCAATGGCTTGCCGACAAAGGGGAGCAACGGCTCAACGGGAACCGTCAGCCGGTTGGCGATTTCGCCCATCAACTCCGCTGTAACGGGGGCGCCGTTGTGAAGCATGGGCCGCACAATATCCATCTTTCGGTCCTCAAGGCCCAGCGCTTCTGCAATGACTTGGTCCTCGTCGGGCACCGCTCCGTTCGGCAAATAGAGGCACGCAAGGCACGCCATCTCCCCCTGGAAGCCGTGATGCGAAACCCCAAGATCTCCGCGCTGGGTCCAGGAGTTAATAGTCCAGCGAGGCAGCGCGCCCTGGACGGCGACACGATCCGCCGCCGTATCGAGTGCGATAGCGACGTGCTCCATAGAGCGTATTGCTGGTATCGTTTGCCACCTGACATTATGCCCGGTAACGACAAGGTCGGTTTGAGAATTCAAGTATCTCAGGGCAAGTTTCACCTTGCTGCGACTGATATCCTTTTCAAGTGCCAGCACGTATCGCTGAAGGTTACCCTGATCGACCGGCTCCGCGTCAACCACCTCCAAACGCCCTCGCAAGTTGGGAACGCGAGAAAGCGCCCACACTGCCCCGTTGCCGATCGCCCCCAAGCCAAGAAGGAACAAATCGTCGAGCGTCACCGTGTCGGCAAGCGGTGGGTTCGCGCGTGAGCCGGGCGCATAGTCAAACAAGGAGAATATGACGTCCTTGTCCACCGCGGCGCCATTAATCTGCGCACTGAATATGTGCCTAAATAAGTTCGCCGCGGCAATGCAAGCGGCACCACCCGCGCCGAGTGTATTGCTACTGCCACCTGTCCCTACGGGACGCTCGGCGGAGAACATCGCTAGCCAACCGTCAGACCCCAGGAAGAACGTGGGGCAGGACACGTCGGGAGTCGTCGAGCCGACAACGAGACAATGTGAAAGGACCGTTGCCCTTCGGCGCGCGATTGAGATGTTTTTATTTATGCACCGAGCCAGTGAGCCCAAACTCTTCGCGAGCTCTCTTGCTTCATCTCCGGTAGGCAAGAAGCAGATGGTGGGGTAGAGACGCGCAAGCAACCTGATTAGGAGATCGAGTGACGCTCTGCCCTCTGTCGAGCATGCCTGCTGATCGAATGCGATCCCGATAACAAGGCCGTTAAGCAGTCCCTCAAAATGTTTGGCGTCGAAGCCTTGGAGGACTTGCGATGCCGCCGTAGCTGCACGACTGAAGTAGTTCGCTAGTGCCATTTTTTAGTCCACGATTTCGATGAGACGACCGACAGCTTGCCGGGGGATCTCTACCCACTTGCCCGCTCTGTTGAGTCGATAGACAGCGGTCTGCAAAAGGTCGGCGGGGCCTCGGGCAAAATCCGGTACGACCAGCGAAAGCGAGCCGACAGTCGTTGCCAGCGCGTTTTCGTCGTCCGTATCGGAGTGATAAGCGTCGGTGGGGTGACTGTGGATTTGCGCGAGGATTCGTAGGCCGTTTTCGAAAAGCCACATGTTCAGGCGGTGCAATTCGGTGCCGTCAACATAGACGCCGACACCTGCGGCGGACCTAATGAGACGCTGTTGCGGGATGAGTGCTCGCTGGACGTTCGCGGTTTCGTCGGCTACGTGCCCGACCCATAGTCCTAGCCCTTCATATCCCGAACGGCCCACGTCTGCCAGATGCGCATGCACCTGGTCGACTGCCGCCCGCGGTACGATGAAGCGCTGAACGGCAGCGAGTCCGCTCACCTTGGAAGGGCTGCTGCGTTCAGTTGAAAGCCCTGGAAGCTCATCTGCTGTATCTGGTAACTCATCGTCTGAATGGGCTTGATGCCGCTGGCCCAGATGTGTTCGAGAATAAAGTTTAAGGAACCCTCGCCAAAGGGACGATGCAAAAGCCATGAGTCACCTGTATGCGCTGGGTGGTTGTGATATTCTCTGACTCCCGGCAAACACAGAAAAGGGATCTCGTCGGGGCCGTGAGACTGGAGTAGCGGTTGAACAGGTAGGCTCTGTTGTTGTTTCAGAAGCTCAGCGATGGTCTCGTCCGATGCACCTTCGAAGCCAATCAGCCGCATCAAATGGAAGCCGAGGCTCTTCATCGGTAGCGCTTCGCTGGTTGCGGGATCAACGAATGTTACGGACGGCGGCACCAGGTCATAGTTGGTGAAGTCAAGGCGCGCCGCGCACACTAGCGGTTTGGGCGGCACCTTCAAGGCGGCAAACAGTACCAGGACCGTGGGAAACGTGGCTTCCAGGAGGAACCAACCGCGCTTGCGGTACGTGCTTTCAAGCGCTCGGTACTGTGCCACTTCCCGGTCAAATTTGCGTCGAGAAACCGCCTCGTCGACGAACTGACCTTCGCTCAACCTGCAGCACCAGCCTTGAGACTAAGAAACAGGGTCTGTCCTCCTGTAATTCCAAGGTCCTCTATCTTTTTGCTCGGGTCGAAAACCGTCCCGTCCTCATTCTTGAGTTCCCAGTTTTCAGCGGGCTGCCCGACATTGCCTGAAACTTCCAGCGCTTTGGCGATGGCAGTTTGAAGCGGCGCATTTACGTTGGCTTCGACAGAGACCGGTTCGCCATTCACAACGAAGGTCAGGGAAATCTTGTTCTTTGATCCGGTTGCTTTGCCGGCGGTTTCTGAAGCAGCCTTGGGAGTCTTTGTCATGCAGAGATCCATCAATTAGGTGATTCGCATCTATCTACAGTTTTAAGTTTAGCTAGAACAAGGGCGAGGTAAACCGCTAGTGCTCTAGTTTCCATTTTTTAGAGCAATTTGTAGGGCGCGCAACTGGGTGGCCGGTCCCATAGCAGTCCGCCGTAATTTATCCGGTGTCCTTTTCCGGACGAGCGGTGCGGCCGTTTCGCGCGCTGCCGAACCAGTATCGCGACGCCAACGACCGTGGAAGAGCGCAATGTCATCTCCACCGACGACTTTGCCACCAAACGGTTGCTTTTTGTCATGGTGTGCGGGCCGGGGTTCGTGACGAAACGCGGCCGTGACGAAGTTCTAACCGTAGTCGCCGATGCTGAGCATCGGATTAGAAAGGAGCGAACAACCCAGCGGGTTGTTCCGAAGTTGCCTCGGGCCTGACATACAAGCGGGAATACAATTCTCGCAGGTTGATCGTCAGCGGGTGATCCAGTTTGAGCAGGCTGCCCTTGCCGTGCTCTTTTTCATACTCGCGGCCCGGAGCAATGCGGGCTTTGATGGCTAGATGCAGCCTTTAGCGCATTGTCCCCTCGCTCCAAATCAGCTCCTCGTGCAGCTGAATGTGAATTGCCAACTGGGCTATTCGAGTATGCCGAACCCATCGTTCACAAAGAGTAGGGCACCCGGGGATGCCGCCCTAAAGAACGCGGAAATCGAGAAATGCGCTGCGACTTTGCTGGATTGTAGGGGAAACAAAAGGCAGCGCAAGGTCGCTTGGGTTCCGTCGATCGGCAGTGTCCCCGATCTCAGTAACTTCCCGAGATTGACAAGATAGAAGGATAACCTCACCTAGATTTGGATATCCTTCTGACGTGGACACACCTTGTGAATGTTGAGATTGAGCAGTTGGTCTGGTCGAAGGATGCGCAGCAAACGGCACTCGTCACGAAATTCCGAAATTATGTGGCAAATGCCACAACTGTCGTCATTTGCCATGGAGGGCCTCCTTCGTCCCCCTACTGGCAAATAAGCGTTATTTTCCAATAACGTTCCTATGCGGGCATCGAAGAGACTGACGACAATGCTCATTAGTCTCGCACGAAGGTCTCGCATTTCATGTCTACTACAAATCGGCGGGCCAATGATAAGAGGCTGATCGAGGAGTTTGACAAGCAAAACCCGTATCGCCCTTGTTGCATTGTCCGCCAAGGCTGCTGGTAGATTTGAGAAGAGCTCCTGAACGGAGTGTGGAGCGACGTTACTCCCCAAAGCGCTGGCGACCAGCATTTCTCGCATGTCCTCGGCGCACTTTATGTCCTCTGGTGCACACCCGTTGGGTTGCAGAGCGTCATGCAATATTCTCACAATCAATCTCGACAGCAGGGGCGAGGTAAATGGGTGATCACGTGGACCCTGACAGATCACTGGTCTTCTCCGATAACGCATAATTATATGCTGGGAGCACTATCGACCGGCGCAAGGGGACTTTTCAAAATGCCCCCGCCCGCGCCGTTCAGATGAATTGGCGGTCGCAGTCGCGGCCAAGTTCCCAGGCTTGGCGAAGTTTCTTAGAACGGCGTGAATGCACCCCCATTCGCAAACGATGAAGCTTAATGGAGAGCCGACCCGGTGGGCGCACGGTTAAGGTCAGGGAAAGGCCCAATTACATGGGCGATCGAGAACAATATTCGAGCTAGCATGGCATACTTAGGCGCTGATGCCGTGAGGGCAGGATCGCCCTGGAAATCAACAAATTCTTCGGTTTCGCGGTTCAGGTGGGCGACAATGATTTCGGATTGCGCAGTAAGAGCGTTGCCAACGGTTCCGCTTCGGGAAACCTCGTTGCATACAAAGCGAACCACGACCGCGCTAAAATCCGAACCAGTTTCAAGATATGCGCCTTCGATTACGCGGTTGTTCTCGGAAAGGGCGAGGGCGGCTTCGGAACCGAAATGTACGTACAGGGGGCTCAGAGCGGCCAAGGGTGAAATCCTGGGCAACTCGATCACCTTGGAAATCGCAGGGCAAAGTCACTATAGCGCGGCGATCAGGATGAGGTGCGCCAGGACAAGCTGGCGCGTTCCAGCCGGTGAAAGTCCGGCTCGGGTAAGGGGTAGCTCCCGCCCGATAGTGAGTGTTGCGGCGTGGGCGGTGACGACCACGGCGAAGCGTACACAGCAATCATGTGGGGCATGGGAGTGAGCCACGATAATGATCAGATCGCAGGGGCCGAGACTTTCTCATCCGTCGAAGGCAACATGTGCGGAGCCGATATGCGAGGCGCCGTCGCCCTGCCGGGGTCTAGGGCCATGTCACGCATGAAAGGAACGCGTCGGAACCTGGGAGATCTCCTGTCTGGCCGGGTAGCGTCAGCCACGCCGGTCCGCATCGGAAAGGCGAGGAGCCGTAGCCGATGATGGACGGACAGGAGAAGTCAGACTCCGGCATAGTAGCTGCGAAGCCAACGAACAAAGCCGGACAACCGGCGGCGGAGCTGGTGGAGCCAAGGCCGGAGACCAAGGGGAGCGCGGAACAGCAACGCATGCACCGGACACAGAGCCGGGATCGCATGTTCCAGTCGCTGGACCGCGTACGGAAGGCTGCAAGGCTAAGGAAAAAGGATCAGTTCACCGCGCTCTTCCACCATATCAACGTCGATACACTTCGGACGGCTTTCTACGCGCTGAAGCGCAAGGCCGCTCCCGGGGTGGATGGCATGACGTGGCGGGACTACGAGGCAGACCTCGAGCCCCGGCTTGAGGATCTGCACAGACGGGTCCAACGGGGAGCGTATCGCCCGCAACCGTCACGCCGAACGTATATACCGAAGGCGGATGGGAAGCAGCGGCCGCTGGCGATTGCAGCTCTGGAAGACAAGATCGTCCAAGGAGTGTCGATACCGGATGAATACTCCTCAGAAGTGCCGTTTGAATTTTCCCCAGTTTAGCGACGCCGCCGGTCTTCCGGGGCGCGCCCCGGAAGACCGGCGGCACGCGTTCACCGATACTACTCTCGATGGTCGAGAGGGGACTGGCGGTGATCAAACTCGGGGAGATAGTCATGATCTTAGATTTGCATCGACAAGGCTTGTCGGTGTCTGCGATCGCCAGGCAGACCGGCGTCGATCGAAAGACAATCCGCAAATATATCGAACGGGGCCTTGAGGCACCGGCCTATGGACCAAGGAAGCCTCGGGCGACGGTCATTGACCCGTTCACGGCGTATTTGCGTGAACGAGTGGCGGCCTATCCCGGTCTTAGCGGACGACGGCTCCTGCGAGAGCTCAAGGAACGCGGATATTCCGGTGGCTACACTGCAGTCACGGACTTTCTCAGAGACGTCCGCCCGTCCTCCGAACACGGGTTTGAAGTTCGGTTCGAAACGGCTCCCGGCGAACAAGCTCAGGTGGATTTCGCCCAATTCCATGTTGTCTTCACCGATGAGCCGGCTACCCCCAGGATTGTCTGGCTGTTTTCCATGGTGCTGGGCCATAGCCGTCTCATCTGGGCGCGTTTTGTTATGCATCAGGATCTGCCAACGGTGCTGCGATGCCACGTGGCGGCGTTCGATGCGATCGGTGGCGTCCCGCGCGAGATCCTTTACGACCGAATGAAGACTGCGGTCATCGGCGAAGGCGAAACGGGTGGCATTGTTTATAATCGCGCTCTGCTCGATCTCGCCCGCCATTACGGCTTTCACCCAAAGGCCTGCAAAGCATATCGCGCCAAAACGAAGGGAAAGGTCGAGCGGCCATTCCGCTATATTCGCGAAGACTTCTTCCTGGCGCGGTCGTTTCGCAACCTGGATGATCTCAACGCCCAACTCCGGTATTGGCTTGATACGGTTGCCAATCCGCGTGTGCACGCCACAACGCAGCGGGTCGTCATGGAAGCCTTCGTTGACGAGCGCTTTCATCTGCGTCCATTGCCTCTGGCTCCGTTCCGGTCGGTTTTGCGGCTTGAGCGCAGGATATCCCGAGAGGGCATGGTGAGCGTCGGTGGAAACGCCTACAGCGTGCCCGACGCCACCAGACGGCGGCTCGTCGAAGTTCACACCTTGGCAAATGAGGTTCGAATCTTCGAAGACGGTGCGTTGATCGCTGTCCATCCGGTGTTGGAAGGACGCCACCAGCGCTGTGTCGAACCAGGGCACAGAACCCTTCGCTCCGCGCCGCGATCGCGACCACACGTCAACAACGACGAGATCATTCTTCATGGATCCGGAGACAGGGTCACACAGCGGCCGCTGGCCTTCTACGACGCCGTCGCCAGAGCTATGGCACAGGAGAATCGCCCATGAGCGCCGCTCTCGATGCTGTGCCGTCGATGATCGACCGCATTCGTCATGACCTTGTTGGCTTGAAGATGCCACGTGCTCTTGAGGCACTCGATCATATTGTCCGCCGCCTGGAGCAGGGCGAGCTCTCGGCACTGGAAGCAATTGATATCCTGCTTTCCGAAGAGCTGACCCTGCGCGAGAACAGCCGCATAAAAACGGCACTGCGAATGGGCCGCCTGGCAACCATCAAAACGCTCGCCGGCTTTGATTTCTCCTTCCAGCCCTCCCTCGATCGAGATCGGATCTTCACGCTTGCGCAACTGGGGTTCATCGACCGGCATGAAGCCGTGCATTTCCTCGGGCCACCGGGAACCGGCAAAAGCCATCTCGCCGTGGCGCTCGGCGTCGAAGCCGTAAAAGCTGGCAAGAGCGTCTACTTCTGCACGCTGGCCGATCTCATTGCAGCGCTGTCCAGGGCCGAGCGCGAGGGACGGCTGCAAGAACGCATCCGCTTCTTCTGCAGGCCAAGTCTGCTGATCGTCGATGAGATCGGGTATCTCCCGGTCATCGCCGGTGGCGGCAATTTGTTCTTCCAGCTCGTCAACGCCCGCTACGAGAGAGGTGCAATGATCCTGACGTCCAATCGCGGCTTTGCAGAATGGGGCGATGTCTTTGGAGACGCGGTCGTCGCTACCGCGCTGCTCGACAGGCTTCTGCATCACGCCGTAGTCGTTCAGATCGAAGGATCAAGTTACAGGTTGCGCCAACATGCCGAACTGATGCCTGAACACGTCCGTTCGAAAGCTTTGATTACGCCACCCTCCTTCGCGCCGCCGCCACGTCCACGCGGTCGGCCGCCGAAAAATACCCAATTCTCCATGCCGTCGACGTCGGCATAATTGGGGAATTTTACTTCGGCACTTTTGGGGAGATTTCAGTCGGCATTGACAAGGAGCAACGGTCATGGTGCTCAATGCCATCTACGAAGGCGACTTCTGTGGTTTCTCCTACGGGTTTCGGCCCGGTCGAGGACCGCATGATGCATTGGATGCACTATGCGTGGCGATCGACCAGCGGAGGATGAGCTGGATAATTGACGCTGACATCCAGAACTTCTTTGGGGCGGTCAGCCAGGAATGGCTGGTTCGCTTCTTGGAGCACAGGATCGGCGACAAGCGCATCATCCGCCTGATCCGCAAATGGCTAAAGGCGGGCATCCTCGAAGACGGGATCGTGACCGTAGACGACAAGGGAACGGGACAGGGCTCGGTGATCTCACCGCTGCTCGGGAACATCTACCTGCACTACGTGCTCGACCTGTGGGCCAAGCGCTGGCGACAGCGCGAAGCCACCGGCGACATGATCATCGTGCGTTATGCCGATGACCTGATCGTCGGTTTCGAGCGCGAGGGCGACGCTCGTCGCTTCCTCGCTGCGATGCGCGCGAGGCTTGAGGGGTTCATGCTGTCGCTCCATCCGGACAAGACCCGCCTGATTGAGTTTGGCCGCTTCGCTGCAGTCAACCGCAAGCAACGCGGGCTCGGCAAACCGGAGACCTTCGCCTTCCTGGGGTTCACGTTCATCTGCGGGAAAACACGCAAAGGGCACTTCCAGCTTTTGCGGAAGACCCGAGGCGACCGCATGCGGGCGAAGCTCAAGGACATCAAGGCGGACCTGCGACGGCGGATGCACTGGCCGATCTCCCACCAGGGAAAATGGCTGAGGCAGATCGTCGGCGGGCATTTTGCCTACTTCGCGGTTCCAACGAACATCCGGGCGCTCACCGCGCTCCGGTATCGGGTGATTGGTCTCTGGCGGCGATGCCTACAGCGGCGCAGTCAGAGGGCCGACGTCACGTGGGAACGGATCGTGCAGTTAGCCAACGACTACCTACCCAAGCCTTCCATCCTTCATCCATGGCCGAATGTACGCTTCGCCGTCAAACACCCGAGGTAAGAGCCACGTGCGGGAAACCCGCCCGCGTGGATCTGTGCGGGGGGCGCTCAGTAATGGGCGTCCCTACCGCAATACGCGCTCACCGTGATTGCCGCCGCGCAAAAGTCACGCTCAACCTCGTCCAGGTCGTCGAACTGAAGAGTGAAAGAGGATGCAAGGATAGTCGCTAGAGCAGCTCCGCGTATATACGGTCCTGAAGCCAACGTGGAAGTGCGGCTCGTCGACGCTTCGCGATCGACCAAGGGTGACGCGCACCTCAATGTGACAATGGCTAACCAGGAAGAGATCTTTCCTTCTTGGCGAGGATTGGGGCTCGGTGACTGATCGAGAGAAGGTTGCAGCCAGGAGGTCCGCCAAAGCCTCCTGGAGTCGGTCTGCGGGATGGCCAACATCGATTTCCTTCCTATATGAAACCAACCAATGCGAGGGGACGTTTGGTGGGCAGCCCCGCGCACACTGGCCTTCAAGGCTGAATTTGGTGGTTGTCATGGAAGCTCTGGCAAGGCTCGACCAAGCACTCATCGACGCCGCGGAGAAGGCCCTCTTCGCAGGCAGGACCAAGCTTGGTTTATCCTTCCCGCGGGCGGTCAGCCTATGTGCTTCGATGACGGTCGTGATGTTGGCATTTTCAACCTTCCTTTCGTCCGGCGATTTTCTCACAGTGAAAATTCCGCTTTTGGCACAGTACGCGGTTCTCGCGCTCGCCATGGGGAAGACGCTCTTTCGACAACTCGCATATTTCGACGCGAACTGGACCTCCGAGATCGAAAGAGGCTTCGCGAAGAGCGCCATGGAAAACAGAGTGAAGCTCCGACCCGTGCGCACCGTATTAGCTAGGAGTTCTTGCCTTGATGTCGGTCCTTTTCTCGTTGACCTTCTCGCTGAGGCTTCTTGAAGTGGGTGCGATTTCCACGATGCCGGTCGCGACGTTCTTAGTAGTCTTCTCGGGATGCCGGTTCTTCTGACCTATCAGTACATAATGTGCGCCCGACCTTCCGGCAGGGTCACGTTTTAGACCCGGGTTTCCGGATGCGGCATGAATTATCGATGTCAGCGTGCGAATCACCAATGAGACACGCGTCCGCGAGCCAACAGAGAAATATTGCCCCAGTATAAGCCTATCAGTCGCTGCCGAGCCCGCGGCAGATGGCTTGATCTCGGTGTCAGTAGACGAACGCTCAGAAGGCCAGACGTGATCTGCTGAAGTTCGGGCACACTGAACTCCGGCGGCCATGGACGAAGGGTTCGCCTCAAAAGCATGGGGCCGCCGCCGGACGCCAGTTGATTGGTTTTTCGCCAATACGTTCTTCGAGGAGTGCTGCTTCGAGTTCCTCCTCCACACGCTTGTCTCCAACATCGGGATTTCGGTCGACGAAGCGATCGTGCGATATGACCTCCACCTGCTCGCCGTGATGCGCCAGTGCCTGCGCCACATGTAACCGCGCACGTCGGCGAACCGTCATGATGGATGAAAGCAGTCATAGCGGTCAGATCCGCCGTTGATGGATCTACCGCGCTTCTCGCAGCCAGGCTTCAAGTCGTTTTCCGATTCTTTTGCGAAGATCGTCTTTCAACGCATCGTTTCGCTCACTTTGAGGAACATTGGCAGGAAAATGAAAATCATGCTCGACATGGCCAATCCCACCAAGTGCCGCTCTCATTTTCGGAATTATCGTCGCTTTTTCGGTCCGATAGGTCCGCCAAGAGAAACCCATGGTTTCCACGATAATATCGGCGCGCCACCTCACCGGCAGGTCAGGGAAACGAACGATGAAGTCAGGGATAAGCACCGGGTGAGAGCCATTCTGCTCGACATGCCGACGGTCCTGCTCAAGCGTGGAATGATCGCTGTGCGGGGTCAGGCTCATGTCGAAAAGAGGCTTCTCGATATCAATCCGAATTCGATCTCGAAACTCCAGTTGAAGAATACGCAGCTCTCTGAAAGTCTCGCGCTCATAGTTGCTGTCCACCAGCATGAGGTCAGCCGTGGAACGGCAAGGATGGAGATAGGTTTCAAGTATCGTGGGCTTATCTCCAGGATGGGGTTTGCCGATAATCGCTATCGCTAAGTACGTACTGGATCGAGTGACGGGAGCGTTGGATCGACCAAAAATTGATATGCTTCCCGATAATTCAATGGGGTCACCTTTCCGCAAGATGAGTTTATTATCGTCAATGCCGGCCGCCACCGCTAGAGCGATGGCATGTGGGCGGGTTCCATTAGGCCAAGCAAACCCGGCCGCCTTGTTGTCGAACTCAGTGATGAATTGCTTATAGTCAGCCGCGTATCGACACAACATCGATGATACGGGAACATTTTTCACTAAGAAGAAGTCCTCGGCCTGTTTTGCAATGGAGCGAAACTGGTCGCTTACATTGAAATCGCCGGAGGCACGTTTTTGGACCCCAGATTTTTCCAAGAGAGACATCAGCAGTTTCGCGAGCCTTGGCCGTCGTGTGTTAGGTGTAACGCTGCTGTAGTTACGATCACCGGTCGTTGCCCTCGGGGCGTCACGGTCTTCAGCGAACGCCCGCAAAAGGTTGAATGGCTGATTCCTCGGCTGCGGCTGCATGCTTCGTGATATGGCAAACTGTTCTACCGGCTCGACGGAAAACGGGCAATTATCATCGTGTGCCGGTGATTTGTGATGCCTCCGATGCACGAATTCATGCTCGTATGGAATCAGAAGCGCACCTTTCCGACATGAGCAGAAAATCCATCTGCCGGAGTTTTGCGTCTCTCTTATGAACGGGACCGCTGCCTCCCTGCTGCTCTTCGCCCCGCCGAATCTTCCGAAAGCAGCGACCAGCGTCTTGGTTTGTGTTTCCGAAATCGGTGAGCGTTCAACACCGTTGTGTTGGGCTGTCCACAGATTTAGTTCGTTTGTCATATGCAGACCAAGAAGAGAGCCTCCTCGGCAGGGGAGAAAAATATGGACATCGTAGCCGCAAAACTACTGCTCGACTCGGTTGCGGAAGTTGAGAACGGAACTAGGCTTGAACTTCTAAGGAAACGTGAAGATTGCTCGGTAGTTCTCTTCATGGTGGTTTCTGATGAGTATGTGGCGTCGGGCGTTTGGCTAGACATTTCGTGGGAAGAGGAGGGGCGTAGGGAGGGGATTAGCCGCGGCGCCTATCCATCTCCATCAGCAGCTACCGACGATCTCCGAAAGATCGGGAGCGACCTTATGTTAGGCGACTTTACGCTTGTTCATCCGACCTTGCCCTTTTTGGAGCGCGCGTGGGACCAAGCGAATTCCCAAGCGTATTATGACGCATTCGACGTTTTGATGCGACACATCTCCAGCGAGCTAGAGGAGGAGGCGAATCAACGGCTAGCCTTAGCCTATATCCAATGAATGCATAGGTTTCGCGAAGTTGGCGCGGGCGGCGATTATAATCGACACTTTGTGGCTGCCGTGGAACAGGATTCGATGCCTCCGCGTGAACTGGTGGTTGAAGCCAGTTGTTGGCACAAGAGCCTGATCCGGCGTGATGTCTACCAACTACTGGGATCCGCACGTTGAGGGTAAACGAAAGTCACGCGTGGCAGCTCAGAGGGGGAACGCGCTTCCACGAAAATCCCGATGGGCGAGTGGGTGGCCCAGCCCACCCTGGCAAAGCCTCACGGTACCCGGCAGCTGGCCGGGAACGTCTCAGATCTTGATATCGATCGTGCTCACGCCTGGTCGAATTCGGAAGTGCTCCGTCCTCTTTGTAGCGCCTGGTGCGCTTTTAAAACCGGCCGATGAAAGCATCCCGTGTTCAATGACCTTCCTCCGGAAATTTTGGCCAATAGAGCAGCTGGAAGTCACCGCGGAATACACCCGGTTCAACTGCGAGATCGTAAATTCTTCATCTAAAAAGTGAGCTGGAATGATTGACCAAGCGCCCTTGCTGCGGAGGCGCGATACGGCGACCTCGATTATCCGGCTATGATCGAATGGCAGAACTGGAAGGTCATCCACGGGAACCGTTATCAGGCCATTTCCCGTTTGCTCAGCCCGGGCCAGTTTGGACGGGGGAGCCAGCGCCAGGTACGCTACGCTGATGGACAGGGAACGCGGTTCGCGCTTGTCGATATCGCGATGGGAAAATGTGAAAAGTTGCTCGAAGTACACGTCGCTGAGACCGGTGTAGTCAAACAGCGTGCGCTTGACGACAGTTTCTAGCTCGATGTCCCCTCCGCCGGTTAAAGGCCTCCCGAGCAGACACGGGGCGCCGGCTATTCCCTCTAACGGTGCCAGCGCGACGTGCAGCCGATCTTCCTTTAAAGTCAGGAGGACAGTGTCCACACTCACTTTGACTTCGTCGCGAGCCGTCATCAATTCACTTCCAGATAGGTGAGGGCGCAAAGCTGCCAGCCTGATTCCACCTCGGCCAATGCGTGCATGCAGGACGGGTGCGCGATGGGACTCCATTGTGCGAGATGATCGCCGGTCACGAGTGGAATTAGGTGTTAACTTCTAAGGAAGCGTGAATGCCACGGCAGACACGCGCCGCTGTGCCAAATGTCAGTAGCAAGCGGTGTTTGCGTTCACCCGCGGCGGCCGTAGATCGATCAAAACCCGGATCTGATGAGCCTAAATCCGGCCCACTACCCGCTTATTTTGATAGCGGCGCTGAGCCGCGCTAACCTGATGGAAATGGGCGTTTTTTCGCCCTGGGAAGAATGAGGCTTCTTTTTGAGGAAGCTTCAGCTTGCCGTGGGCAATAACAGCTTACTTTTAACAGCAACAGAGCCTTGTGGCCCAAGAGGCGATTTCGAATATTTCAGATTGTATATTGGATCCAATATTTCTATGAGTCTTTTCGTCGGGCTCAGCGCTGTCGCGTATCATCCCGGCAAAATGCGGGAGCACGGCCGATGCACAGGGTATCGGTCGCCCAGGTGGCGCCCGTCCACCGCTTGGAAGGAGAAGAGGCATGCGCAGCAACAAGGTCGTCCATATCGTATCCTGCCACGCGGAAGGGGAAGTCGGCGACGTCATCGTCGGCGGCGTCGCACCCCCGCCCGGAAATACGCTATGGGAACAGCGCCGCTTCATCGCCGAAGACCAGACACTGCGCAACTTCGTGCTCAACGAGCCACGCGGCGGCGTCTTCCGCCACATCAACCTGCTCGTGCCGCCGAAGGATCCGCGCGCGACGATGGGCTTCATCATCATGGAGCCCGAGGATACGCCGCCGATGTCCGGCTCCAACTCCATCTGCGTTTCCACCGTGCTGCTCGACAGCGGCATCGTGCCGATGCAGGAGCCGGAGACCCGCATGGTGCTGGAAGCGCCGGGCGGGCTGGTGAACGTCGTGGCCCAGTGCCGCAACGGCAAGGCCGAGCGCATCACCGTCACCAACGTTCCGTCCTTTGCCGACAAGCTCGATGCCAAGCTCGAGGTCGAGGGCCTGGGCACGCTGATGGTGGACACGGCCTATGGCGGCGACAGCTTCGTCATCACCGACGCCCGCGCGCTTGGCTTTTCCGTCACGCCGGACGAGGCGCGCGAGCTTGCCGAAACCGGCATCAAGATCACCCGCGCGGCCAATGAACAGCTCGGTTTCACCCATCCGGAGAACCCGGAATGGGCACACATCTCCTTCTGCCAGCTCACGCTGCCGGTCGAGGAAAAGGACGGTGTCCTGCACGGCCGAAACACTGTGGTGATCCAGCCGGCCAAGCTCGACCGTTCGCCGACCGGCACCGGTTGTTCGGCACGCATGGCGGTATTGCATGCCCGCGGCATAATGAAGGTCGGCCAGCGGTTCAGCGGCCATTCCATTATCGATTCGACGTTCGATTGCCGCATCGCCGGCGAAACCACGGTCGGAGGACGCCCGGCGATCGTGCCGGAAATCTCCGGCCGCGCCTGGATCACCGGCACGCACCAGGTGATGCTCGACCCGGCCGATCCGTGGCCGGCCGGCTATCGGCTTGCCGATACCTGGCCGCGCAAGCAGTAAGCGATATCGGAGCGGGCCGCGTTATGCGGCCCGCCTTTCGGTTTGGCGTTGCCGCCCTAGTCTTCCTTGATGATCCGCGTCGTGCCGACCCAAAGTTCGCGGGCCGGCCCTGCGCCTACATTGCGGGCGCGATGCGGCAGCGAGGCAGGGAAGTGCAGCGTGTCGCCGGCCTTCAACAGATATTCCTTGCCGTCGATCTCGTAGAGCATCTCGCCCTCGATCAGGTAGAGGAAGTCCTCGCCTTCGTGGCTCGTCAGTTCGGAGGCGTAGCCCTTGGGCATATGGGTGATGCAGCCATTGAGGGCGGCGCCCGGAAAGCCGCGCTCGATCAGTTCGTAGACGCGCTCCTTGGTTTCGACATTGTAGCCGGGCCGTTCGCCGGCATGCGACACCATGGAATGCCCGTGCTGCGGCGGCTGCGACAGGAAGGTGTCGACGCTGGTGCCAAGCGCATTGGCGACATTGTAGAGCGAGATCAGCGACGGGGTGGAGATGCCGCGCTCGATCTGGCTGATAAAGCCCTCCGTCAGACCGGCCTCGCGTGCCACGTCCTTCATGGTCTTGCCGATTTCCTTGCGGCGGGCGCGCAGCATCTGGCCGAGCGACGTGGGCGCCGAGGTTGCGGGGAGGGAGGCGCCACTGGCTGCTTCTGGCGCCTCTTCGATCTTCAGGGGCATGATTTTCTTTCCGCTTGACTCACGTCTATCGATGTACTTTAGTCCAGCTAAAGTTGGTTCGGCAAGCGATCAGATCGCATGCCGGCCTTCTTGAAAAGGGGAACTACAAGAACGTCTTCGCGGCAATCCGTCGAAGTCTAAAAACATTAAGAAAAATTGGATCCAATATCCAATTGAACGTGTTGAGGCGCGCGATCGATGCTGGCTGCGGTCAAAAGGAGGAGTGAGATGAAACGTATATTGCCAATCATGCTCGGTGCGACGCTTGGGCTGCTTTCGGCCACCTCGGTATTTGCAATCGAACGCGGCGGCGCGATGACATTCGCACGCTATGACGACTCGACCGTCATCGATCCTGTTTATGCGGACCGCAATCCGGATCTCTGGATGGTGAACGGTCTCTATGAGACGCTGCTGCGCAACGGGCCCGACGGCTCGATCGTGCCGGGGCTCGCCGAAACCCATGAGGTCTCCGCCGACGGCAAGACCATCACACTGACGCTCCGAAGTGGTCTCAAGTTCTCCGACGGTTCGGACCTGACCGGTGCCGACGTCGTCTTTTCGCTCGACAGGGCCCGCAATGCCGAACTCGGTCCATGGGCCGGACTGCTCGGTGCCGTCGACAAGGTCGCAGCCGACGGCAACAAGATCACCGTGTCGCTGAAAAATCCCGACCCGACGATCATTTCGATCCTCGCAACCTTCAACACCGGTATCATGCCGAAGGCGGCCTTCGAGAAGGCGGCTGGTGCAACGGACCAGGAAAAGGCACGCGCTTTCTTCGCAGCCGGACCGGTAACCTCGGGGCCTTTCGTCATGAAGAGCCACGTGCAGGGCTCAAGCATGAGCTTCGAGCGCAATCCGAACTACTGGCGCCAGGGAGAAGATGGCAAGCCGCTGCCCTATCTCGACCGGGTCGAATTCCTCGTCATTCCCGATGACGCCACCCGCATCCTCAAGCTTCAGGCCGGCGAAGTCGATGCGGCCGAGTTCATTCCCTTTGCCCGCGTCGGCGAGTTGGGCGCCGATCCGAACCTGAAGATGGAGCTCTTCCCGTCGACCCGTATCGTCTACGCGCCGATCAACACGCGCGAGGCGAAGACGGACGGCTCGAAGAACCCGCTTGCCGATATCAAGGTGCGTCAGGCGCTGAACTATGCGACCGACAAGAACGTGCTGATCAAGCTCGTCACCTTCGACACCGGCAAGCCGATGACCTCACTGATGTCGGCGGCAACCCAGCTTCACTATGGGCCCGAGCCGCTCTACCCCTACGATCCGGAAAAGGCCAAGCAGTTGCTGTCGGAAGCCGGCCTCAGTGGCGGCTTCGAGTTGAAATTCACCACGCTTGCCGGCAGCGCCGACGATGCGACGCTGTTTACCGCGCTTCAGCAGATGTGGGCGCCGCTCGGCGTCAACCTCAAAGTGGAGCAGGTCGACAACCCGACACGCGGCGAGAAGAACCGCTCCGGCGACTTCGACATCCACACCTATGGCTGGGCCAACGACGTCAACGACCCGGCGCAGGTGACCGGCTGGCTCGGCTACTACAAGCAGCGCCAGGCCGTCGGAACGGGCTGGAATAACCAGGAATTCAACACGTTGTTTGAAGCCTCCAACGTTGAGACCGACCCGGCCAAGCGCAAGGACGAATACAAGCGCATGCAGGAGATCTACGCCACCGAAGCGCCGCTGCTCTTCCTGTTCGAGACGCCGTTTGCCGTCGCCGTCTCGAAGTCGATCGAAGGCTACGTGCAGACGCCGCTCGGCGCCAACGACTTCTCCGAAGCCTGGCGCGCCGACTGATAGCGGAACGATCTGCGAAGGCCGGGTGGAAATCCGCCCGGTCTTCCGTTGAAGGTTGGAACCATGCCCTCACTTTCCTATCTCGTGGCGCGGCTGTTGCAGATCATCCCGACGTTTCTGTTGGTGATGATCTTCATTTTCTTGCTCGTGCGCCTCTTGCCGGGCGACCCGGCGATCGCCATGGCCGAAGCCAAGGCGACCGATGCCCAACTTGAGCAGATCCGGCACAATCTCGGTCTCGACCAGCCGCTGCCGGTGCAATTCCTCGTCTTCGTCAAGAACACGCTGACCGGCGATCTCGGCCGTTCGATCATGCTGAAGGCGCCGGTGATGGAGATCATTCTTAGTCGCCTGCCGACAACGATCTTCCTGGCGCTCTATTCGGTCGTGCTTGCCATCTTCCTCGCCGGTCCGCTCGCGTTTCTCGCGGCGGCGCGGGTCAACACCTCCGTCGATGTCGCCATCCGCAGCGTCTTTCAGGTCGGGCTTTCGATGCCCGTGTTCTACATCGGGCTTCTGCTTTTGACGGTGCTGGCCGCGCAATTGCGCTGGTTTCCGGTCGGCGGCTACGGCAAGACCTTCCTCGCCAATCTCTACCATCTGATCCTGCCGGCGCTGAGCGTCGCGCTCTACACATCGGCGATCATCCTGCGCAATCTGCGCGCCTCGCTGATCGAGGTGCTCGACGCCGATTACGTCCAGTTCGCTCGCGCCAAGGGCCTTTCGCCGCGCATCATCATGACCCGCCATGTGCTGCGCAACGCTCTGGTCTCCACCGTGACCCTGCTGGGCCTGTCGATCGGCAACCTGATGAGCGGCACGCTGGTGACCGAGACGGTCTTTGCCATTCCCGGCGTCGGCCGGCTGATGCTGGAGGCGATCTTTGCCCGCGATTATCCGCTGATCCAGGGCCTGACGCTGACCTTCGCCGTGCTCGTCTCCGTCGTCTTCCTTTTGACGGACGTCGTGCAATCCTGGCTCGATCCGAGGCTTCGCCAATCATGAGCGCTATCACGCATTCCCATTCGCGGACGCGGGGACGGCTCGCCGCCTTTCTGGCGCGCGCCTTCGCCCGCCCGTCCTTCGTGATCGGCATCGCCATCCTCGGTCTGTCACTTGCGCTTGCTCTGTTCCCTCAGATCTTTGCGCCCTACGATCCGCTCGCCTTCGACCTCCAGGCGATCCAGCAGCGGCCGAGCCTTGCGCATCCGTTCGGCACCGACAATTTCGGCCGCGACGTGCTTTCACGGGTCATCTGGGCCTATCGCGTCGATATGCAGATGGCTTTCTTTGCGACGATCTTCGCGCTTTTGATCGGCCTCACGGTCGGGGCATTCGTCGGCTACTACGGCGGCATCGCCGACGTGATCTTCGGTCGCTGCGTCGATGCGATCATCACCTTTCCCTTCCTGGTTTTGGTGATCGCGATCGTCGCTGTGCTCGGGCCCGGCCTCGTCAACATGTATGTGGCGATAACCGCGGTGAACTGGGTCTATTACGCCCGGCTGACCCGCGCCGAAATCATGGCGCAGAAGGCCAACGACTATGCCGCGGCCGGTCGGGTGCTCGGTTACTCCGACCGGCGCATCATCTTCCGGCATCTGTTGCCGAATGCGATTTCGCCGATCCTCGTCTACTGGATGACCGACATGGCGCTCGCGATCCTGCTCGGGTCGTCGCTCGGCTATCTCGGCCTCGGCGCGCAGCCGCCGTCTGCCGAATGGGGCGTATTGATCGCCGAGGGGCGCAACTTCCTGATGACGGCCTGGTGGATGAGCCTGATGCCGGGCATTGCCATCGTGTTGACCGGCCTCGGCTTCAGCCTCGTCGGCGACGCACTTGCCGATCTGCTCCGGCCGAAGGGACGCTGAGATGGGAACACAAGAAGGAACGGTGGTGCTCGGCGTCAAGCATCTGCGCACCGAGTTCGGCACGCATGAACGGCCGCTGGTCGCTGTCGATGACGTTTCGTTCCAGGTAGGGCAGGGTGAAATCCTCGGCCTCGTCGGCGAATCCGGCTCGGGCAAAAGCATCACGCTGCGTTCGATCCTCGGCATTGTCCGCCCACGCGGACGTGTCGCTGGCGAGATCCTGTGGAACGGTCAGGATCTGGTCGCGCTTGACGAGGCTCGGCTCCGGCGTATCCGCGGCCGCGAGATCGCAATGATCTTTCAGGAGCCGATGTCGTCACTCAACCCGCTGCTGACGGTCGGCCTGCAGATTTCGGAGAACCTCGTCGCCCATACGGACCTCGACGCCAGGCAGAGAAGAGCGCGGGCGATCGAACTCCTCGATCTCGTCGGCATCCCCGCGGCGCGCAATCGTCTCGATGATTTCCCGCACGAGTTCTCCGGCGGCATGCGCCAGCGTGTGATGATCGCCATCGCGCTTGCCTCCAACCCGAAACTGCTGCTGGCCGACGAGCCGACGACAGCGCTTGATGTCACGATCCAGGACCAGATCCTGAGGCTGATCCAGTCGCTCAGCCGCGACCTCGGCATGGCGGTGATCCTCGTCACCCATGACATGGGGGTCG
The DNA here is from genome assembly GCF_014852025.1 of Ensifer sp. ENS10. NCBI lineage: Bacteria > Pseudomonadati > Pseudomonadota > Alphaproteobacteria > Hyphomicrobiales > Rhizobiaceae > Ensifer > Ensifer sp. ENS10. The sequence goes on along the minus strand of NZ_JACVAS010000003.1, from coordinate 161,563 downwards.
TTGCGGAGACCTGTGACCGCGTCGCCGTGATGTATGGCGGCAGGCTTTGCGAGATCGGGTCGACGGCGGATGTCATCGGCGATGCGCGCCATCCCTATTCGCTGGGGCTGTTGCGCTCGATCCCGCGCGATGTCGCGCCGCGAACGCCGCTCTATTCCATCCCCGGCGCACCGCCGGCGCTGAACGCGCTTCCGCCCGGCTGCGCCTTCAGCGCCCGCTGTCCGGTCGCAGGACGCGAATGTCCGGACCTTCGACCCAAACTCGAAGCGATCGGCACGTCGCGGCTGGTCGCCTGCCATCATCTTGAGGATGCGCAAGCGCATTTCGGACCGCGGGAGGCGGCGCAATGACGACCATTCCGACTTCGGCAGGCACGACGCCCTTGCTTTCGCTTCGCGCGCTGTCGATCCAGTTCGAGAAGCGACGCTCGCTTTCCGACACGCTTGCCCGACGTCCGCAACAGGTCGTCTCGGCGGTCAATGGCATCGATCTCGACGTGATGCCGGGCGAGACGCTTGGAATTGTCGGCGAATCCGGCTGTGGCAAGTCGACGCTCGCGCGGTTGATCGCCGGGCTGCACCGGCCGACATCAGGCGACATAGTGTTTGAGGGCGAAAGCGTCGTCGGCCTCAAGGGCGCGCGGCGGCGGGCCTATAACAGGCGCGTCCAGATGATGTTTCAGGACCCCTACACCTCGCTCAATCCGCGCATGACCGTGCGTGATACACTGCGGGAAGCGATATCCGTGCATCGCATGCGTGAAGGGGCTGCGATCGACCAGCGCGTCGACGAGCTGCTGGACCTTGTCCGGCTGCCCGAAGGGGCCTCCGAAAAATATCCGCATGAATTCTCGGGCGGCCAGCGCCAGCGCATCGGAATCGCCCGCGCGCTCTCGCTGGAGCCTATCTGCCTTGTGGCCGACGAACTGGTTTCGGCGCTCGACGTTTCGGTGCAGGCGCAGGTGGTCAACCTGTTGATCGAGCTTCAGGACAAGCTGGGCCTGACGGTGCTGTTCGTGGCGCATGATCTCCGGCTCGTGCGCCACGTCTCGCACCGCGTCGCCGTCATCTATCTTGGCGCGATCGTGGAGATCGGCCCGTCGGAGGCGCTGTTTTCGAGGCCGATGCATCCCTATTCCAAGGGGTTGCTTGCTGCCGCGCCTTCGCTCGATCCCGACGCAAGACGTCGCGCCCCCGCGCTATCAGGCGAGTTGCCGAGCCCGCTTGCCATCCCGCCGGGCTGCCCGTTCCACGTGCGCTGCCCGCACGCGACCGAGCTCTGCCGTCGCGAAAAGCCGGCGCTGCGTCCGGTCGGTGCCGGCATGACCGCCTGCCATTTCGCCGAGACGATCGGCGACGCCTGAAACTCAATTCGATAAGGAAGACATCATGGATACGAGAGCAAGGCCGGATATCTCCGGCCGGATCGGCGCCCTGCGGCGCAAGCTTGCGGAAACCGGGCTCGACGGCTACGTCGTACCGCGCTTCGATGAGCATCAGGGCGAATATTGCGCGCCGCACGACAATCGCCTGGCTTTCGTCACCGGGTTCACCGGTTCCGCCGGCGTGGCGATCGTCATGCGCGACCGCGCCGCCATCTTCGTCGATGGCCGCTACCAGGTGCAGGTGCGCGACGAAGTGGATCTCGACACCTTTGCGATCGAGCACTTTTACGATGCTCCGCTCAAGGATTGGCTGAGGAACAACCTGCGCAAGGGCGAGCGTGTCGGCTTCAACGCCATGCTGCTGCCATCGACCTGGGATGCGGACTGCGGCCGTTCGGTCGAGGCGGCAGGTGGCCTTTGGACGCCTGTCGACGACGACCTTGTCGACGCGATCTGGGCCGATCAGCCGGAAAAGCCGCTCGGCAAGATCATGGCCTTTCCGGTTGCCTATTCGGGCGAAAGCGTCGCCGAGAAAAAGCGCCGCATCGCCGCCATGCTCGCGGAGCAGGGGGCGGATCTCCTGGTCGAGGCGCAGCCCGACAATATCGCGTGGTTCCTCAACGTGCGTGGTCGCGACGTTGCCTTCAACCCGATGCCGCAATCTTTCCTGATCTTCGACCGCGCCGGGCAAACCGAATGGCTTGTCGATCACCGCAAGCTGCCGAACGACCTCTCGGATTTCGAACTTGACGATGTCGCGATTGCCGAACCCTCCCAGTTGCTTGAGCGCGTGCGAACGATCGCAGCCGGTCGCACCGCACTGATCGATCCGGGCTTTGCCCCGTCTGCGACGGCTCATGCCACGCGCGCCGCCGGCGGGACTGTACAGCTTGCCCGAAGCCCAATCACGCTTGCCAAGATGCACAAGAACGCGACCGAGCTTGCCGGCTTTCGCGATTGCCACCGTCTCGATGGCGCGGCCTGGATCCGCTTTTTCGTCTGGCTTGAACAAAATGCCGCCGATCGGGATGCGAGCGGCCGGCCGGTGAGCGAACTGGAGGCGGAGGAGCGCATCCTCGGTTACCGGCAAATGGAGGAAAGCTTCGTTGAACCGAGCTTCCGATCGATCTCGGCGGCCGACAGCCATGCGGCGATGTGCCATTACGCCGCGACGAGCGAGACCAGTGCGCCGATCGCGAGAGGCGGGATCTATCTGCTCGACAGCGGCGGTCAGTATCTGACGGGCACCACCGACGCGACCCGCACGACCGCGATAGGTCCGGTCAGCGACGAGATCAGGCGTGCCTACACCGCCGTGCTCAAGGGGCTGATCTCCATGGTAACGCTGAAGTTTCCCAAAGGAACCTACGGTCATCAGCTTGACGCCTTCGCCCGTCGTCCCCTGTGGGATCTCGGGCTCGACTATGACCACGGGACTGGTCACGGCGTTGGCCACTTCCTTTCGGTCCATGAACAGCCCCAGCGCTTCGATCGGCGGGTGAACGAGATCGAGCTCAAGCCGGGCATGGTGACGACGATCGAGCCTGGTTACTACAAGGCGGGTGCTTATGGCATCCGCATCGAGAACCAGGTCGAGGTGGTAGACGACGGCGACGGTTTCTTAAGCTTCCGCAGCCTGACTCTGGTTCCGATCGATATGCGGTTGGCCGATGTCGGTCTGTTGACGCAAGCTGAGCGGCAGTGGATCGACGCCTATCACCGGCGTGTTGTGCAGGAGGTGGACGAACTGCTCGACACCGAAACCTTGACCTGGCTGGCGGCGCGAACTGCACCTGTTGGAGGCTGATCTTTAACCGCCTCCCGATCCGTTGTGACCGAGACCATTTGGTGTGACCGAAACCATTCATTCATACGGCGGGCCAGGTGTCCGCCGTTTCGCTTTTTCGACAAGCCACGTACCGCTAAAACCCCTTGGCTGCTTCGCAAGCAATGTAAGTCCCCCTTGCTTGCACATGCCATTTTGTGATAATTTTCACAAATACTGTTCGAGGCCACAGGGCAGCGAAAACGATCCGGACACGGAAGTAACCATGGTCAGCCGCAAGACAGCCCGCATCATCCAGCTCGCCGACGCGCTTTCGGGGCGGAGAGTTCTGCATCTGCGTGACGCTGCGGCCTTGCTTGGCGTCTCGGAAATGACGATCCGCCGCGACGTTGCCGACAATCCCGGTCAGTTCGCCTTTCTCGGGGGGCATATTGTGCCGGCGGGAGAGATTGAGCCCGATACGCCCTATGAACTGGCGCGCGAGGCCGACAGCCATGCCGCGGCCAAGCGCGAGGCCTGCGTCCATGCTGCCCGCCACATTTGTCCTGACGAGACCATTTTCATCGATTGCGGCACCACGCTGGAATACCTCGTCGATCTCATTCCGGAAAATTATTCAATAACTGCAGTGTGTTATTCGCTGAACGTGGCGGAGAAGCTGACGCACAAGCCAAATGTGCGGATCGTCATGCTGGGCGGCGTCTATCACCCGTCATCGGCATCCTTCTCTGGCAATTCCGGGCTGGAGACGCTGGATTCGCTCGGTATCAATGTCGCCTTCCTGTCGGCGGCCGGTGTCGATCCGGGCCGTGGTGCCACCTGCGTCCATTTTCACGAAGTATCGGTGAAGCAGAAGGTCATTTCACTTGCCCGCGAGAGCCACCTCGTCATCGACCTCAGCAAGATCGGCAAGCTGAAGCCGGCGTTTTTCGCACCCCTTCATGTCTTTCGCTCTGTCATTACCGAAGAGGGCGAAACCCTGGTGCCGGCGCAGTAATCGCGACCGGATCAAAAATATTACGAATTCGTCAAAATCCGGACGCTTCGCTTGACACCCTCAATATTTGATGGAATAGTCACAAAAAATCGGTAGAAAAATAACAAAATTGACGATCTCCACGGCTGCGCCCTGGGTGTAGAGTTGTGCCGTGACAGGGAGTTCAAGGAGCCATCGCTTGGAAGACCTAGCTGTGAAGTCAGGCGCGTCGAAAGTCGTGCCATCGCCGGCGGCGGGCCATAACTGGCCGCGTAACAACGGCATCGATCTCGATCTTGGGTGGGTGCTGGACCAGCGCGTCAACCTGTCTGCCGCCGAGCGCCGCGTCGCGACGCTGCCGGGCCGCCGGACGGTGAAGAAGGACGCGCAGGCCGCCTGGCTGCTGAAGGCCGTCACCTGTATCGATCTCACCACGCTTAATGGCGACGATACGACGGAGCGCGTCAAGCGCCTCTGCGCCAAGGCGCGGCAGCCCGTGCGCCAGGATATCCTCGATGCGATTGGCATGGGCGGCCGCGGCATCACGACCGGTGCGGTCTGCGTCTATCATCGTTTCGTTTCGACCGCCGTCGAGGCGCTTGACGGTTCGGGCATTCCCGTCGCCGCGGTTTCCACCGGCTTTCCGGCCGGTCTCATTCCGCATGACGTCAAGCTGCGCGAAATCGAAGCGTCCGTCGCCGATGGCGCCAAGGAAATCGACATCGTCATCACCCGCGAGCATGTGCTCACCGGCAACTGGCAGGCGCTCTATGACGAGATGCGTGACTTCCGTGCCGCCTGCGGCGATGCCCATGTGAAGGCCATCCTCGCAACCGGCGATCTGAAGACGCTGCGCAATGTTGCGCGCGCTTCGCTCGTCTGCATGATGGCGGGTGCCGATTTCATCAAGACCTCGACCGGCAAGGAAGGCGTCAACGCCACGCTTCTGGTAACGCTCGTCATGCTGCGCATGATCCGCGCCTATCAGGAACAGACCGGCCTCAAGGTCGGCTACAAGCCGGCCGGCGGCATTTCCGCGGCCAAGGACATCCTGAACTACCAGTTCCTGATGAAGGACGAACTCGGCCGCGAATGGCTCGAGCCGGATCTCTTCCGCATCGGTGCGTCGAGCCTGCTTGCCGACATCGAGCGGCAGCTCGAACACCACGTGACCGGCGCCTACTCGGCCCTCAACCGACACCCGATTGGATGATCCCGATGACTGTCGCAAGGTTTTTTGACGAAATGTCCTATGGTCCAGCGCCCGAAGCCGACACGGAAGCCCGCCAGTGGCTGGCACGCCACAAGGGCGAATTCGGCCACTTCATCAACGGCGCCTTTGTCGCGTCTGCTTCCGGCAAGACCTTCGAGACGAACGAGCCGGCAACCGGCAAGCTTTTGGCGAAAATCGCGCTCGGCGGTTCCAAGGACGTCGACGACGCCGTTGCCGCCGCCCGCAAGGCGCAAGGGCCCTGGGCGAAGCTGCCGGGCCATGCCCGCGCCCGCCATCTCTATGCGCTCGCCCGCATGATCCAGCGCCATGCGCGTCTGATCGCGGTGGTTGAGGCGATCGACAACGGCAAGCCGATCCGCGAAACCCGCGACATCGATATCCCGCTTGCCGCCCGCCACTTTTATCATCACGCCGGCTGGGCGCAGCTGCAGGAAACCGAATTTGCCGACCAGGTGCCGGTCGGCGTCGTCGGCCAGGTCATCCCCTGGAACTTCCCGTTCCTGATGCTCGCCTGGAAGGTCGCGCCGGCTCTGGCGCTCGGCAATACCGTCATCCTGAAGCCGGCGGAATTCACGCCGCTAACGGCGTTGCTCTTCGCTGAACTTGCTGCCGCTGCCGGTCTGCCGGCCGGTGTGCTCAACGTCGTGACCGGCGAAGGCGAGACCGGCGCGCTGATCGTCGAGCATTCGGATATCGACAAGATCGCCTTTACCGGCTCGACCGAGGTCGGCCGCCTCATCCGCGAGCGTACGGCCGGCACCGGCAAGTCGCTGACGCTCGAACTCGGCGGCAAGTCGCCCTTCATCGTCTTTGACGATGCAGATATCGACGGTGCCGTCGAAGGGGTTGTCGATGCCATCTGGTTCAACCAGGGCCAGGTCTGCTGCGCCGGTTCGCGCATCCTCGTGCAGGAAGGCGTGGCACCGCTCTTTTACGAACGCCTGAAGCGCCGCATGCAGACGTTGCGCGTCGGTCACCCGCTCGACAAGGCGATCGACATGGCGGCAATCGTCGCGCCGGTGCAGTTGCAGCGCATTGAAAGCCTGGTCGCCAAGGGCGTCGCCGAAGGAGCAGCCCTGCACCAGCCGTCGATCGAACTGCCGAAGGGTGGCAGCTTCTATCCGCCGACCTTGCTGACCGGCGTGCAGCCGACCTCGATCGTCGCGACCGAAGAGATCTTCGGCCCCGTCGCCGTCTCGATGACCTTCCGCACGCCGGAAGAGGCGATCCAGCTGGCCAACCACACGCGCTACGGCCTTGCCGCCAGCGTCTGGAGCGAGACCATCGGTCTGGCGTTGCATGTTGCGGCGAAGCTTGCTGCCGGCGTCGTCTGGGTCAACGCCACCAATCTCTTCGACGCGTCCGCCGGTTTCGGCGGCAAGCGCGAGTCCGGCTTCGGCCGCGAGGGCGGTCGCGAAGGCTGCTATGAATATCTGAAGCCCAAGGCATGGCTCGGCCGCAAGCTCAGGGCGGCGGTTGCCGAACCGACGCTGAAGCCGGTCGCTGGCGAGTTTGCCATGCCGACCGTCGACCGCACTGCCAAACTCTACATCGGCGGCAAGCAGGCGCGGCCGGACGGCAATTACAATCGCAACGTTCTTTCGCCCAAGGGCAAGGTGCTCGGCGAGGTCGGCGAGGGCAATCGCAAGGATATCCGCAACGCCGTCGTCGCGGCGCAGGCGGCATCCGTCTGGTCCTCGGCAACGACGCACAACCGCGCCCAGATCCTCTATTACATCGCCGAAAACCTCAGCGGTCGCGCCGATGAGTTCGCCGACCGCATCGCTGACATGACCGGTGCCTCGGCCGCCAACGCCAAGGCGGAGGTCGAGGCCTCGATCGCGCGCCTCTTCACCTACGGCGCCTGGGCGGACAAGTACGAAGGTGCCATTCACCAGCCGCCGCTGCGCGGCGTCGCGCTCGCCATGCCCGAAGCCATCGGCGTCGTCGGCGTCATCTGCCCGCCGGAAGCGCCGCTTCTCGGCATGGTCAGCCTCGTAGCGCCGCTGATTGCCGTCGGCAACCGCGTCGTCGTCGTCCCGAGCGAGCCGCATCCCTTGGCTGCGACCGATTTCTACACGGTTCTGGAAACGTCTGACGTTCCGGCCGGCGTGGTCAACATCGTCACCGGTTCGGCGCTTGAGCTGGCAAAGACGCTCGCAAGCCACAACGACGTCGATGCCCTCTGGGCCTTCGGTACGCCGGAGCTATCGACGCAGGTCGAGATGCTTTCGGCCGGTAACCTGAAGCGTACCTTCGTCGACTACGGCAAGGCGACGAACTGGCTCGATCGCGATGCGGCGGAGGGCCCGGCCTATCTGCGTCGCGCGACCGACGTCAAGAACATCTGGATCCCCTACGGCGAGTAAGGGACCCGCCATGCGCGAGGCGGGGGGAGCCGGCTTGCGCGATGGACATTTGAACAGTTGGGGAGACGCGTTTCTCCCGAGAGCGGAAACGCATATGGCGCGGCTGCGACGGCATGGCGCCTGGAGGAGGACTGTATGCTGAAGAATATCGACCCGGCTCTGAACGCTGATGTGCTGCATGCACTCAGATCCATGGGGCACGGGGACACGCTGGTCATATCCGACACCAATTTCCCGTCCGACTCTATCGCCCGCAAGACGACGCTCGGCACGCTGCTGCGGATCGACAATGTCTCGGCGGCGCGTGCGGTCGAAGCGGTGCTTTCCGTGCTGCCGCTCGATACGCCGCTGCAGCCTTCCGCAGGCCGCATGGAGGTCATGGGTGCGCCCGACGAAGTCTTGCCGGTGCAGCAGGAGGTCCAGGCCGTGATCGATAGCGCCGAGGGAAGACCGGCGCCGATGTACGGCATCGAGCGCTTCAAGTTCTACGAGGAAGCAAAAAAGGCCTATTGCGTGATCACCACGGGTGAAACGCGGTTCTACGGCTGCTTCCTCTTCACCAAGGGCGTGATCCCGCCCAAGACCTAAGCGAACCGCCTGCGCGATCGCCGCGCAGTGTTAGACGACACATGAAATCGCGAGAGATTGCCTGGGCACGCCGTTCCTGCGGTGCGGTCGCAGGGGGAGGCTTGAATGAAGGTTGGTGTTTCGATCCTGGGTATCTTCGTGGCCGATACGGCCTATCTGGCGCGGCGCATGCCGGTTGTCGGTGAAACGATTACCGGCAGCGGCTTTTCCGTCGGACCAGGCGGCAAGGGCTCGAACCAGGCGGTTGCCTGCGCCCGAGCCGGCAGCCCGGTTTCCTTCATTTCGAAGCTAGGCCGCGACACCTTCGGCGAGATGGCGCTGCGCACCTATGCCGAAGCCGGCGTGACGCCGAAGATCGTGCAGATGGACGATCTGCCGACGGGGGCTGCCTTCATCTACGTCAACGACCAGAACGGCGAAAACGCCATTATCGTCTATCCGGGTGCTGCAGGCTCGATCGGAGTCGATGACGTCGAAGCCGCTCGGGAAACGATAGAGGCGTCGCGCATCTTCGTGACCCAATTGGAGCAGCCGGTCGCGGCAGCTCAGCGCGCGCTCGAGATCGCGCGCGCCGCCGGCGTCACCACCGTCTTCAATCCGGCTCCGGCCGAACCCTTCCCGGACGCAATCTATCCGCTCTGCGACTATCTCGTGCCGAACGAAACCGAGGCGGCAGCCATCGTCGGCTTTTCGTTGTCCTCCGAGGACGACATTCGTCGCGCTGGTGACGTGCTGCTGAAGAAGGGTGCCGGAACGGCGCTGATCACGCTCGGCGAACGCGGCGTGCTCTATCACAACCACGAGCAGTCGGTGCTGGTGCCGGCGATCGCCAGCGGGCCGGTGATCGACACGACCGGGGCAGGGGATGCTTTTGTCGGCGGCTTCTCTGCAGCGCTGGCGCGGGATCTCGCGCCGGTTGAGGCCGTGCGCTTCGGTTGCGCGACGGCCGGCATCGCGGTTACCCGCCGCGGCACGGCGCCCGCCATGCCGACGCTTGGCGAGATCGAGGCGCTTCTGGCGAGAGGGGCGGCCGCATGACGCGCAACGACCCGATCAAGCACTTCTTCATCTGGCCGGCGCTCCTCATCGTCCTTTTGATCTCGATCTTTCCGCTCGTCTATTCGCTGACGACCAGCTTCATGAGCATGCGGCTCGTGCCGCCGACGCCGGCGCGTTTCGTCGGCTTCGGCAACTACATCGACCTCCTGCAAAACCCGCGCTTCTGGCATGTGGCAGGCACGACGACGCTGATCGCCTTCATCTCCGTCGGGCTGCAATATGTGATCGGTCTCTCGGTGGCGCTGGCACTGAATTCGCGGGTTCCGGGCGAGGGGATCTTCCGCGTGAGTTTCCTGTTGCCGATGCTGGTGGCACCGGTTGCCGTCGCGCTGATTGCCCGCCAGGTGCTCAATCCGACGATGGGGCCGCTCAACGAGCTGATGACTGCGCTCGGATTTCCCAATCTGCCTTTCCTCACGCAGACGAGCTGGGCGCTCGGCTCGATCATCGCCGTCGAGGTCTGGCAGTGGACGCCGTTCGTCATCCTCATGCTGCTTGCCGGGTTGCAGACCCTGCCGGATGATGTCTACGAGGCAGCCGCGCTCGAAAACGCCACGCCCTGGCAGCAGTTTCGCGACATCACCTTTCCGATGCTGTTGCCGATCTCGGTCGCCGTCGTCTTCATCCGCCTGATCGAGAGCTACAAGATCATCGACACGGTCTTCGTCATGACCGGCGGCGGGCCGGGGATTTCGACCGAGACGCTGACGCTCTTTGCCTATCAGGAAGGCTTCAAGAAGTTCAATCTCGGCTACACGTCGGCGCTCTCCTTCCTGTTCCTGATCGTCATCACCGTGATCGGCCTCGTCTATCTCGCGATCCTCAAGCCCTATCTGGAGAAGCACAAATGAGCGTGCGCACTCTCAAGGGAAAACGGCGCTGGCTGGCGCTCGGCGGCTGCCTCGTCTGGCTCGCCATCACCTTCTTTCCGCTCTACTGGGTGCTGATCACCTCGTTCAAGACGCCGATCGCCGTCGTCGGCGGCCCGACCTATCTGCCTTTCGTCGACTTCGAGCCGAGCCTGACAGCCTGGAGCGAGCTACTGTCGGGCCAGCGCGGTCAGTTTTTCAACACCTTCCTGGCGTCGACGATCATCGGTCTTTCGGCATCGATCGCCGCGACATTCATTGGCGCCATGGCGGCCTATGCGCTGGTGCGCTTCACCTTCCGCTTCCGTCTGCTCTCGGCGCTAATCTTCGTGGCGATCGCCTTCGGCGGCTTCCTTGTCGGGCGCCATGTGCTTGGCTACGGCCAGGGGATTTCGCTAATCTACGCCTTTGTCGCAGCGCTTGCGCTTGCGGTGATCTCGAGCCGCTTTCGTCTGCCTGGGCCGGAACTCGGCAACAACGACATCGTTTTCTGGTTCGTCAGTCAGCGCATGTTCCCGCCGATCGTCGCCGCTTTCGCGCTCTACCTGATGTACACGGAGATGGGCAAACTCGGCTTCAAGCTGGTCGACAGCTACATCGGCCTGACCTTCGCCTACATCGCCTTCTCGCTGCCGATCGTCATCTGGCTGATGCGCGACTTCTTCGAGGCGCTGCCGGTCGAAGTCGAGGAAGCGGCGATGGTCGACAACGTGCCGTCCTGGCGGATCTTCTTCGGCATCGTGCTGCCGATGTCGAAGCCGGGGCTGATCGCCACCTTCATGATCACGCTCGCCTTCGTCTGGAACGAGTTTCTCTTCGCGCTGTTCCTGACCAATTCCAAATGGCAGACGCTGCCGATCCTCGTCGCCGGCCAGAATAGCCAGCGCGGCGATGAATGGTGGGCGATCTCCGCTGCCGCTCTCGTTGCCATCATCCCGATGATGGTCATGGCCGGGCTTTTGAGCCGGCTCATGCGCTCCGGCCTGCTACTCGGAGCGATCAAGTAAACCAACCACTTTGGCATGTATTCATTCACAGGGAGGATAGAATGAGGAAATTGCTACTGGCATCTGCATCTCTCGGCGCACTCGCGATGGGGAGCGCGGGAACGGCGCTTGCCTGCGAACCGGACTACACCGGCGTCGAGCTGACGGCAACGACACAGACCGGCCCCTATATCGCCTCGGCGCTGCAACTCGCGGCCAAAGGCTGGGAGGAAAAGACCTGCGGCAAGGTCAAGGTCGTCGAGTTTCCGTGGTCGGAACTCTACCCGAAGATCGTGACGTCGCTGACCTCTGGTGAAGACGCGTTCGACGTGATTGCCTTTGCGCCTGCCTGGGCGCCTGATTTCACCGACTTCCTGTCGGAAATGCCGGCCGACATGCGCAAGGGCGCCGATTGGGAGGATATCGCGCCTGTCTATCGCGAACAGCTGATGGTCTGGAACGGCAAGGTGCTGTCCCAGACGATGGACGGCGACGCCCACACCTACAGCTACCGCATCGATCTCTTTGAGAACGCCGACAACCAGAAGGCGTTCAAGGCGAAGTACGGCTACGACCTGGCGCCGCCGAAGACCTGGAAGCAATATCTCGACATCGCCGAATACTTCAACCAGCCGACCAACAACCTCTGGGGTACGGCCGAAGCCTTCCGTCGCGGCGGCCAGCAGTTCTGGTTCCTGTTCAGCCACGTTGCCGGATATACCAGCCACCCGGACAATCCCGGCGCCATGTTCTTCAATCCGGAGACGATGGACGCCCAGGTCAACAATCCCGGCTGGGTTCGTGGCCTCGAGGAGTACATACGCGCCTCGAAACTCGCGCCGCCGAACGCGCTGAACTTCTCCTTCGGTGAAGTGAACGCCGCCTTCGCCGGCGGGCAAGTGGCGGAATCGATCGGCTGGGGCGATACCGGCGTCATCGGCGCGGACCCGAAGCAGTCTAAGGTCGCGGGCAATGTCGGCTCGGCGCCATTGCCGGGATCGGACGAGATCTGGAATTACAAGACCAAGAAGTGGGACAAGTTCGACCATGTCGTCCAGACCTCGTTCATGGCCTTCGGCGGCTGGCAGGCGGCGGTTCCAGCGACATCGACGAAGCAGGAAGCGGCCTGGAACTATATCCAGTATCTGACGAGCCCGGCCGTCTCCGGCCAGGCGGCAATCACCGGCGGCACCGGGGTCAACCCCTATCGCATCTCGCACACGACGAACCTCGATCTCTGGTCGAAGATCTTCTCCGAGCGCGAAGCGAAGGAATATCTCGGCGCACAGAAGGACGCGGTGACCGCCAAGAACATCGCGCTCGACATGCGCCTGCCCGGCTACTTCTCCTACACGGAAGTGCTGGAGATCGAACTCTCCAAGGCGCTTGCCGGCGAAGTGACGCCGCAACAGGCGCTCGATAGCGTCGCCGAGCAGTGGAACAAGCTGACCGACGAATTCGGCCGTGACAAGCAGCTTGCCGCCTATCGCGCATCGATGGGGCTGCCCCAGGAATAAAGGCAACCGAGGGCCCGCCCCGAGGCAATCGGGGCGGGCCTTTTGATACCGGTGGTCGGTCTTGTTCGGATCGTCCACTCAATGTCCCGGACGCCACGCGCCGGGTACCGTCAGCAGCAAAGGCTTCCGCATGTCACAGGTCCGACTGGAGCAGATCACCAAGTCCTTCGGGAACGTCACCGTCATTCCACCGCTCGATCTTCAGATCGCCGATCGCGAATTCGTCGTGCTCGTCGGGCCGTCCGGTTGCGGCAAGACGACGACCCTTCGGATGATTGCCGGCCTCGAAACGGCGTCGTCGGGTTCGATCAATATCGGCGACCGCGACGTCACGGAGCTGCGGCCGGGCCTGCGCAATTGCTCGATGGTGTTTCAGAACTACGCGCTCTATCCGCACATGACGGTCGCCGAAAACATCGGCTACGGCATGAAGGTGCGGGGCACGCCCAAGGCCGAGATCGACAAGGCGGTCGCAGACGCGGCGCGAATTCTCAATCTCGGTGCATACCTTGCTCGCAAGCCGAGCGCACTTTCCGGCGGCCAGCGCCAGCGCGTGGCGATCGGCCGAGCGATCGTGCGCCAGCCCGATGTCTTCCTCTTCGACGAGCCGCTGTCAAATCTGGATGCCAAGCTGCGCATCGAAATGCGCACCGAAATCAAACTGTTGCATCGGCGTCTTCAGACAACGGCCGTTTACGTCACGCACGACCAGGTGGAAGCGATGACCATGGCCGACCGCGTCGTCGTCATGAACCAGGGCCGCATCGAACAGGCGGCCGATCCGATTACGCTTTACGAAGCGCCGGCCAATCTCTTCGTCGCCGCCTTCATCGGCGCGCCCAGCATGAATTTCATCGAGGGCCGGCTCGAGCGCGGCGATGGCGGGCTCACATTCAGGGCGGAAGGCGATGTTGCTATTGCGGTTCCGGAGAGCCGCGTGGAAAGGCTTGGTGCCTTTGTCGGCAAGGACGTCGTGCTTGGCATCCGCCCGGAACATACGATGGCCGCGGACGCTGGAGCGCCAACCGTGAAGCTGACGGTGCGCGACGTCGAGCCGCTTGGGCCTCACACGCTGGCGCTCGGCAAGGTGGGCCAAGCCGCCTTCACGGCGCAGGTTCACGCTGCGTCACGCATCGGCCCAGATGACCAGATCGAGGTGCCGATCGAGGCGGCGAAGATACACTTCTTTCTGAAGGAAACTGGCAAAGCGATCGGCCGCTGACCGGCAAGGGGGGCCGAAGGCGCTGACGCCTTCGGCCAGTCTTGTTACTTCTGCTCGGCGCGCGCGGCGGCGAGGAAGGCGAGTTTCGCCGGCATTTCCAGATGCTTGGAGAGCGCCACGCGTTCGGCCGTGTAGTGATGCTCGACGTCGAGGCAGTTGACGGTGCCGAGCAGCTCGCCGCCGACCACGACCGGGATGTTGGCGACCGAGCCGCAGCCAAGCGACCAGATGGTCTCGTGGTCGCCGAAAACCTTCGAGATGTCGACGATGGTGTTGGCGACAAAGGTCTGGTGCGCCTTGTGCACGATGTCGAACCAGCTGTCGTAGCGGATCGGTTTGGTGCCCGAGGTCGGGTATTCCTCGGGGTGCGAGGTGTAGGCGCGACGGGCGACTTCATTGACCATGTCGACGGTCATGATGGTGAAAAGCTTGGCGCCGATCACCTGGCGGCAAAGCGTCTGCAGCGCGGTCCATACCGCGTCGGCATCGGTGGTCTTGGCAATGGCCGCGTCGAATTCCGCCAGTGCGGCAGCGATCTGTTCACTGTTCATGCTATGTCCTTGGAGTTACGCGATTTTGTAGAGCGGAACATGGGCGAGAAACCACCCAAATTTTCCGTGTCCCGCTCTAGTTGGCATGCGCGGCGCTGATCTGCATCAGCTCGCGCGAATAGGGTTCCTTGAGATCTCCGCGCTTGAGATCGGCGACATCGGCCACTTCGACGATGCGACCCTGCCGCATGACGGCGAGGCGATCGCAGAGGAAGGAGACAACGGCCAGGTTGTGGGTGACCATCAGGAAGGTGAGGTTCTGCTCGCGCCGCAGGCGCTTCAACAGATTGAGGATTTCAGCCTGGACCGACACGTCGAGCGCCGAGGTCGGCTCGTCGAGCAGCAGCACCTTCGGCTTCAGCATCAGCGCACGAGCGATCGCCACACGCTGGCGCTGGCCGCCCGAAAGCTGATGCGGGAAGCGGAAGCGGAACTTGCGGTCGAGACCGACCGAGGCCATCACCTCCTCGATCCGCGCATTGCGGTCGCCGATGCCATGGATCGTCAGCGCTTCGCCGAGTGTGGCGTCGACCGTCTTGCGTGGGTGCAGCGAACCGTATGGATCCTGGAACACCATCTGGCACTGGCGCGAGAAGGCGCGGTCGATGCCGTGGCCGCGGGGCGAGCCGAGCACCGTGATTTCTCCTGACCATTCCGGCGCCAGACCGGCGATGGCCTTCAGCACGGTTGATTTACCCGAGCCGCTTTCGCCGACGAGGGCAAAGCTCTCGCCGTCGGCGATGTCGAGATTGACGTCGTGGGTGATCTGCACATCACCATAGGAGATGTCGAGGTTCTTGAGAGAGAGCGCGGTCATGCCTTGGCCCATGCGCTGCGGTCGAGCACCGGCAGCTCGTCCCGTGTTTCGTCGAGGCGCGGGATCGAGGCGATGAGCCCGCGCGTATAGGGGTGCTTGGCCGCCATCAGTTCGCCGGCCTTGCATTCCTCAACCACCTCGCCGGTGTTCATGACGAGGATGCGGTCGCAATAGCTGGAGACGAGGTTCAGGTCGTGGCTGATGAAGATCAGCCCCATGCCCTTGCGCTTCACCAGTTCGTCGATGATGTCGAGCACCTGGGCCTGGACAGAGACGTCGAGCGCTGAAGTCGGCTCGTCGGCAATCAAGAGGTCCGGCTCCGGGATCAGCATCATCGCGATCATCACCCGCTGGCCCATGCCGCCGGAGACTTCGTGCGGATAGAGCTTGGCGACGCGTTCCGGATCGGCGATGCGCACCGATTCCAGCATGGCGAGCATGCGGCTGTTGACCTCGCGGCGTGGCAGCTTCTGGTGCGTCAACAGTGCCTCGGCGATCTGCTCGCCGATGGTCATGACCGGATTCAGCGAGAACTTCGGGTCCTGCATCACCATGGAGATGCGGGCGCCGCGAATGGCGCGCATCTGCCGTTCGGATTGCTTCAGAAGGTCGATGCCGTCGAAGACGAGCTTGTCGGCGGTGACGCGACCCGGCGCCCGGATGAGCTGCAGGATCGAGCGGCCGGTCATCGACTTGCCCGAGCCGCTCTCGCCAACGATGCCGAGGCGCTCGCGGCCGAGCGTGAAGGAGATGCCGCGTACCACTTCGAGGTCGCCACGGGGGGTCGGGAAGGTGACGCGCAGGTTTTCGATTTCGAGAAGATTGCTCATCAACGCTGCTCCCCACTCTTCGGGTCCAGCACGTCGCGCAGACCATCGCCCAGGAAGCAGAAGCCGAGGCTGACGAGAATGATGGCAAAGCCCGGCATGGTTGCGACCCACCACTGGTCGAGAATGAACGAACGGCCACGCGAGATCATCGCGCCCCATTCGGGAAGCGGCGGCTGGGCGCCAAGACCGATGAAGCCGAGGCCGGCGGCCGTCAGGATGATGCCGGCCATGTCGAGCGTGACGCGGACAATCATCGACGAGGTGCAGAGCGGCAGCACGTGGCCGAGATTGACGCGCAGGCTCGAAGCGCCGAGTAGCCGCACCGCCGAAATGAACTCGGAGTTCTTGAAGGTCAGAGTTTCTGCCCGGGCGACACGGGCGTAGCCCGGCCAGGAGGTGATGGCGATGGCGATGATCGCATTTTCGATGCCGGGGCCGAGGGCCGCGACGAAGGCGAGCGCCAGAATGAGCTTCGGCAGCGACAGGAAGATGTCGGTGATGCCCATGAGGATGCGATCGACCCAGCCGCCGAAATAGCCGGCGGCAACGCCGATCACCAGGCCGGCGGGGGCTGCGAGCACGGCAACGAGCGTGACGATGGCGAGCGTGATGCGTGCACCGTAGACGACGCGGGACCAGATGTCGCGACCGAGCTCGTCGGTTCCCATCCAGTGGGCGGCACTCGGCGGCAGCAGGCGTTCGCCGAGCGATTGGCGCAGCGGATCATGGGTGGCGAGCCAAGGCGCGAACAGAGCGGTCAACACCAGGGCCAGGATGATGATAGCGCCGACGACGGCAAGCGGATTGCGCATCAGCGCGCCGAAGATGCGGTAGAAACGTCCGAGGCGGGCCTGCATCGGCGAGGCGGGGCTGTCGTCGATCAGCCAGTCGCGAAGTGTGGTCATGTCCGCCTCCTCTTAGCGTGCACGCGGATCGAGCACGCGATAGAGCACGTCCGAAATCTTGTTGATGCCGATGAAGACCGCACCGATGACGAGGGTCGAGCCGAGCACCGCCGACATGTCGGCGTTGAGCAGGGCGACGGTCAGGTAGTTGCCGATGCCCGGCCAGGAGAAGATCGTCTCGATCATGACGGAGCCTTCGAGCAGGCCGGCATAGGAAAGGCCGATGACGGTGATCAGCGGCACGCGGATCGGCCGGAAGGCGTGGCGCCAGATGACGAGGCGCTCCGGCACGCCCTTGACCCGCGCGGTGGTGACATATTCCTGGCTCAACTGGTCGAGCATGAAGGAGCGGGTCATGCGGGCGATATAGGCAAGCGAGAAAAAGCCGAGGCAGGAGGCCGGAAGGATCAGGTGCCACACGGCGTTGCGGAAGATCTCCCATTCGCCGACGATGATGCTGTCGATGAGGATCAGCCCTGTGATGGGAGAAACCATGCCGTCATAGAAGATATCGACGCGTCCCGGACCGCCGACCCAATTCAACCGTGCATAGAAGACGGCGAGACCGACAAGGCCGAGCCAGAAGGCGGGCACCGAATAGCCGAGCAGGCCGACGACGCGGATGCCCTGATCGAGCCACGAGCCGCGGCGGGCGGCTGCAAAAACGCCGAGTGGGACGCCGATCAGCACGCCGAGAATGATGCCGAGTGTCGCCATTTCGAGCGTCGCCGGAAAGACGCGGGCAAGGTCTTCGATAACCGGCTTGCCGGTGGAAACCGAGGTGCCAAAATTGCCGGTGGCGACATCGCCGACATAGCTGACGAACTGAGTGATCAGCGGCTGGTCGAGCCCCATTTCCTGGCGGACGCGCTCATAGACCGCAACGGGCGCGCGGTCGCCGACGACAGCGAGAACCGGGTCGATCGGCACGATGCGGCCGATGAAGAAGGTGATCGCGAGCAGGCCAAGGAAGGTTATCGCGAGCGTAACCAGGAAGCCCGCCAATGAGGTAAGGCGCTGCCGGCTCCGGCTAGGTCTGGAGGCGCGGCGTACCGGCGTTGCTGCTGTGGTGCTGTCATTTGCCACGTGGCGATTCCATCCCTCTTCGCTTGCGGTCTGTCCTGTCGATACCGCAAAAATTCGCTTGGAGTATATAAATAAGTTTGCTTAAATCAAAAAAATTTTACTGGGGGAGGAGAGCGTGAGCGTTCCGTCGGATGACGAAGCCACGTCCGGGAAAAGCACCGGGGCAGGGCAGCCGAAGGTGGGCGCGCTGGTGCGCGCGCGCCGGCGGCAGATGCATATGACGCTGCAGGCGCTGAGCGATGCGGCGGGCGTTTCCGTCGGTTATCTCAGCCAGATCGAGCGCGATCTCGCCATGCCCTCGCTTGGCACGCTGGCCCAGATTGCCCAGGGGCTCGGCGCCGAGCTCAACCACTTCATCCTCGCCCCGGCGATCGATACCGGCCTCTCGCGCGCCGAGGGGCGCATGGTGTTTTCGGTCGGCGGCTCGCCGGTTTCCTATGAGCGGATCGGCGCCGATTTTGCCGGCAACCAGCTTTCGAGCTTCGTCATCACCATTCCGCCGGGACACCGTTCCGAGGTCTTCAGTCATGAGGGCGAGGAGCTTGTCTACATGCTCGAAGGGGAGATCCTGTTCGGGCTCGACGGCGACGAGACCACGCTTTCCCCGGGCGACGGCCTGCATTTCCGCGGCATCCAGCCTCACTTTTGGTGGAACAAGACCGACAAGCCCGTGCGGCTGATCTGGACCGGCACGCTGCCGCTCTTCCGCTTGCGGGCATCGCAATCCAACGAGACCGGCGCGCCGCAAAAGGCGCTGAAGCCGGCGATGACAAAAACCAAGCCTCATCGAAAATAGGAGAATGATGATGAGAATGTTCAAGGCCGCGGTGTTCGCGGCGTCCCTGATGATGAGCGTATCGCCGGCGGCGCTCGCCGAAACGCCGGCGGAAGTGCTGGTCGTGGCGCAGAACATCGACGACATCGTCAGCATCGACCCGGCCGAAGCCTACGAGTTTTCTTCGGGCGAATACGTCACCCAGACCTATGACCGCCTGGTGCAGTACGATGCGCCCGACGTGAAGAAGCTGGCGCCGGGTCTCGCCTCCGAATGGACGGCCGACGATGCCGCCAAGACGATCAACTTCACGCTGCGTGATGGTGTCACCTTCACGTCCGGCAACCCGCTGCGCGGCGAAGACGTCGTCTATTCCTTCAAGCGCGTCGTCGTTCTCAACAAGGCCCCGGCCTTCATCCTGACGCAGCTCGGCTGGACGCCTGAGAACATCGACAAGATGGTGACCGCCGACGGCAACAAGGTCACGATCAAGTATGAAGGCGACTTCTCGTCGGCCTTCGTTCTGAACGTTCTTGCCGCCCGCCCGGCTTCGGTGGTCGACGCGGAAACCGTCAAGGCCAACGAAGCCGATGGCGACTTCGGCAATGCGTGGCTCAAGGCCAATTCGGCCGGCACCGGTCCCTTCGTGCTCAAGGCCTTCCGCGCCGGCGAGCTCCTGAACCTGCAGAGCAACCCGAACTATTTCGGTGGCGCTCCGGCAATCAAGGGCGTGATCATCCGTCACGTGGCCGAAGCTGCAACGCAGCAGCTGATGCTGCAGACCGGCGACGTCGACATGGCCAAGAACCTGACGCCGGACCAGGTTTCGGGTCTCGAAGGCAAGGACGGCATGAAGGTCGAATCCTACCCCCAGGCCGCCGTGCACTTCCTGTCCTTCAACCAGAAGAACACAGCCCTGCAGCCGGAAGCCGTCTGGGAAGCTGCCCGCTACCTCGTCGACTACAAGGGCATGACCGACAGCTTCCTCAAGGGCCAGATGGAAGTTCACCAGGCCTTCTGGCCGAAGGGCTTCCCTGGCTCGCTCGATGAAACGCCCCACAGCTACGATGTCGAAAAGGCGAAGAAGATCCTCGCCGACGCCGGAATCAAGACGCCGATCAAGGTAACCCTCGACGTCATCAACTCGACGCCGTTTACCGACATGGCACAGTCGCTGCAGGCTTCGTTCGCCGAAGCCGGCATCAACTTCGAGATCATCCCGGGCACCGGCAGCCAGGTGATCACCAAGTACCGTGCGCGCACCCACGAAGCCATGCTGCTCTATTGGGGGCCCGACTTCATGGACCCCCATTCGAACGCCAAGGCCTTCGCCTATAACGAAGACAATGCCGACGACAAGTATCAGTCGACGACCACCTGGCGTAACGGCTGGGCCGTGCCGGCGGAACTCAACGAAGCGACCAAGGCAGCGCTCAAGGAAGCCGATCCGGCCAAGCGCGATGCGCTCTATGTCGACCTGCAGCGCAAGGTGCAGGAAAAGTCGCCGATCGTGATCATGTTCCAGGCAGCGACCCAGGTCGCGATGAAGGACAAGGTCGAGGGCTACGTCAACGGCGCGACGTCGGACTTCGTGTTCTACCGCCTGGTGAAGAAGAACTGATCGAGCGTCGCTCTTGCGCCGTTCTTCAAAGGCGCACATATCAACGCCCTGGGCCTTGCGGCCCGGGGCGACGTGTTTCTGCCGACAACGATGGTGTCGGTTCCGAGAATTCTGGGAAGGTTTGCGAGATGGCGGATGTGAAAGTGAGAACGCGTGAAACCGGTGCGACGGCCGTGGTCGGCAGAACCGGCTTTCCGCATGTGACTTCGGTGACCGGCGGCGAACTCGATATCGTTACCGGCCCGTCGCAGGCGGGTTACGGCCCGCTCGATCTGCTTTACGCCTCGCTCGCAAGCTGCCTGGTCTTGAGCGCCCGCATCGCAGCCAGCCGCTACGGCGTGCTCGACCGGTTGACGGAGGTAAGTGCCAAGGTGACCGGCGAGAAGGCCCATGACGAACCCTCCCGCGTCGCCAAGTTCAACATCGTCTTCGACATCAAGGGCGATTTCGACGATGCGGTCCGTCATGCGATCGCGGAAGCCGCCGAAAATGAGATCTGCACTGTCAGCAACACCATTCGCGGCAATCCGGAGTTCGTGACTGAGTTCAGGCACTGACGGTCATCGACCTCAGGCCTAAACATCAAGGGCGGGCTGCCACCGGCAGCCCGCCCTTTTTGCGCACAACTATGGGGAAGAACTCAGGCTGGCTGCGGCACCAGCGCTTCCGGCTGGCGCCGACCGATTGTCAGGACCAGCATTGCCGCGACGATGCAGAGCATGCCGGCGGCGATCAGCGCCGGCGTGTAGGTTTCGAGCGACGTCCGGCTCGCCCCGGCAAGGAAGGTCGCACTGGCTGCCCCGAGCTGATGGCCGGTAAAAACCCAGCCGAAGACGAGGCTGGCCCGTTCCGGGCCGAAGCGTTCGGCTGAGAGCTTCACGGTCGGCGGAACCGTCGCGACCCAATCCAGGCCGTAGAAGATCGCGAAGATTGACAGCGTGTAGATGTTGAAGCCGCTGAGCGGCAGGAACATCAGCGAAAGGCCGCGCAGACCGTAGAACCAGAAGAGCAGCCAGCGGTTGTCGTAGCGATCCGACAGCCAGCCGGAGCCGACGGTCCCGATGAGATCGAACACGCCGATCAGCGCCAGGAGGCTGGCCGCGGCGACGGCGGCAATACCCACATCACCGCAGATCGAAACCCAATGGGTCTGGATCAGGCCGTTGGTGCTGAAACCGCAGACGAAGAAGGTGGCGAACAACACCCAGAAGGTGTTGGTCTTCGCGGCATCGGAAAGCGCCCTGATCGGTGCCATCAGCAGAGCCCCGAAGCTCTTTGCCTTCGGTGGTGCCGGCACCATCTGTTTCGAGCCGAAGGGCGCGAGGCCGAGATCACCAGGGCGATCCTGCATCAGCAACAGGACCAGTGTGAAGGCTGCCATGAGGATGACGATGATCAGCGTCAGTGCCGAGCGCCAGCCGATCGTTTCCGTGAGAGACGCGAGCAGCGGCAGGAACACCAGCTGCCCCGTGGCGTTGCTGGCAGTCATCAGCCCCACGACGAGCCCGCGTCGCTTGTCGAACCAGCGTGTCGCGACCGTCGCGCCGAGAACCAGCGCCGTCATGCCGGTGCCGACGCCCAGCACCACGCCCCAGATCGCGACCAGGTGCCAGAGCTCCGTCATGTAGAAGGAGGCGGCGATGCCGGCGATGATCAGGACCAGCGCCGCGGAAACGACCGGGCGTACCCCGAAGTGGTTCATGAACGATGCTGCGAACGGTCCGAGCAGACCGAACAGGCAAAGGCGGATCGCCAGCGCCAGCGAGATCTGGGCATTCGACCAGCCGAACTCGGTTTCAAGCGGCTTGATCAGCACGCCGGCCGAGCCCATCGCTCCCGCAGTCGACAGCATGACCAGGAAGGTGACGGCGGCCACAGCCCAGCCGTAATGGATATTGCGTTTGGCTAGATAACGCGCAAGCGCCGGACCGAGCATAGTCGACTTCCTTTCGTCCGTGTTTTCGGGGTGTGCGAAGGCGCTGCGCGGGCTTTCGGAGCGCATTTCGCAGGTTGAATGGTTGTTTGGCAGTTTGTTACCGGTTCATTGGCAAGCCAGTTTGCCTAGAGCGCCAGCAGCAATTCCTCTAGCTGGGCGGCCGCGTCCGTCCCCAATCGTACCTCGATCTTGTCCTGTGCGGCCTGCCAGAGCGGCGCGCCGTCAACGAGAATCCGGTGGCCGTTTTCCGTAAGTTCAACAATGGCCTCCCTCTGATCTTTCCCGCTTCCGGTTGCCGCCAGCCCCATGCCCTCCAGCACCTTGACGTTGCGGCTGACCGTCGAGCGTTCGAGTTCGATCTTGCGGCCAAGCTCGGTCATCGAGATCGGCTCATCGCGCGCGATGTGCCGAAGCAAACTGAACTGGGCGAGGTTGAGACCGATCGGTTGCAGCGCGTCGTCGTAGACCGACGTCACTCTCCGGGTGGCTTTGCGTAAAAGGGCACAGTAGCAACGAGACATGATACGTGTATATACACGCAAACTGGTCAAGTCAAGCGTCACGGCGAGCTATCTCGTGCCAGGCAGTGAGCGATCGCGGCGCCGTTCAGGTCCTGGATCTCAGTCGACGAACGGTTCCAGTTCCTTGTCGAATTCGACCTCGACGACGTTGTTGAAAAGCGCAGTCGCCACCATGATGCCCGAGAAGGCGACGAGATCGACCAGCGCCTTGGCATCGTAGCGCGCCTTGAGGCCTGTCCAGATCGCGTCCGGAACGGCATTGCTATCGGCGACGATGGCGCGGCCGAAGGCGATCAGCCGCTGCTCGTCTTCGGTGGGCGTAACGGTATGGAAGTCGATGCCGGCATTTGCGAAGGCGCGGCGAAAGAAGCCCATGGCGATCGGCGATCGCATGGCCTCGGAAATCGCGTGCGACAGAAACCAGATCTCACTGTCGTTCAACGCCGGGCGCAATTCCTCGCGCAGCGTGAACCATTCGGCGTAGATCCGGTGCGCTACCGGAGAATGCAAAAGCGTGCGTTTCATGTTGGTCATGCGTCCGCGCACGCGCACCTCTTCGTCATGGGCGGCGCGGATTTCGTCGGAAGCGCTGTCGTAGTCGATCTGGGGAATATGGCTCATGGGTCTTACCGGTCTTGAATGGCGCGCGGGCGGCGCGCTTGTGATGGTGGGGGATCAGACGGTGCTGAGCAGAATGCTCGTTTCGCTGTTCGATACGCCATCGACGTCGCGCACTTCGCGCAGGATGCGGTCGAAATCGCTGAGGCTGTTGGCGCGGATTTCGGCGACCAGATCCCAGCCGCCATTGGTCGTATGCAGCGCGTAAAGCTCGGGCAGGCCGCGCAGGTATTTGATCACCTTGGTGGTGTTGCGGCCGCTGACCTCGATCATCATAATCGCACGGATGGCGCGATCGTCGTAATCCTGCCGCACGCGCAGCGTGAAGCCGAGTACCGCACCGCTTTCCAGCAATCGGTCGATGCGTGTCTGCACCGTCGCCCGGGAGATGCCGAGCACCGTCGCGATCTTGGAGTAGGGGGCGCGCCCGTCTTCTCGCAATAGCGAGATGAGCTGGTGATCGAGGTCATCAAAGATATGCATGAAAACTGTATATTACGATTACGCAAATTGCTCAATATGTCCGCCAATTTTGCGCAAGTTTAAAATTTCAACTCACTTCTTGCAAGCCTAGGCTGACTTCATCGAATTTCTCCGATGGAGTTTTAAACGTGGTTCAGTATGTCGGTGTCGGCAACGTAATCGAGCTGGTCAAATCGATCGGCATTGAGACGTTCCTTGTGGGTCTTGCGGAATACATCGAGGATGATTTCCGCCGGTGGAACGCATTCGAGAAAACGCCGCGGCTCGCGAGCCACTCGAAGACCGGCGTCATCGAGCTGATGCCGACCTCGGACGGCGAGCATTACGGCTTCAAATATGTCAACGGCCACCCGAAGAATCCCAATGTCGGCCTGCAGACGGTGACAGCCTTCGGTGTTCTCTCCGATGTCAGCACCGGCTATCCCTGCCTCGTCTCCGAAATGACGATCATGACCGGTCTGCGCACGGCGGCCACCTCGGCGCTCGCCGCAAAGTACCTCGCTCGCCCCGACGCCCGCTCGATGGCAATCATCGGCCTCGGCGCCCAGTCTGAATTCCAGGCGCTTGCCTTCCGTGCCCTGCTCGGCGTCAAGCGGCTGCAGGTCTTCGACATCGACGCCGAAGCCGCCGAGAAGTTCTGCAACAACCTCGCCGACATGGATTTCGACATCGTCGTGGCCGCGACGGCGGAAGAGGCCGTTGCCGGCGCTGACATCATCACGACGGTCACGGCCGACAAGCGCAACGCCACGATCCTCTCCGACAATATGGTCGGCGCCGGCGTGCACATCAATGCGGTCGGCGGCGATTGCCCCGGCAAGACCGAACTGCAGGGCGATATCCTGCGCCGCGCCGACGTCTTCGTCGAATATCCGGAGCAGACCCGCATCGAAGGCGAGATCCAGCAGATGGCGCCGGATTTCCCAGTGACCGAACTCTGGCAGGTGATTGCCGGCGAGGCCGAAGGCCGCCGCAGCAACGGTCAGATCACCATCTTCGATTCCGTCGGTTTTGCCACCGAAGACTTCTCGGCACTGCGCTTCCTGCGCGACAAGATCCAGGGCACGGCGTTCTACACCGAACTCGACCTGACGACGCAGCCGGAGCACCCGCGCGATCTCTACGGCCTTTTCCGGCAGCAGCCGGCGGCCCCGTCCGAGCGGAGCGCTGCCTGAAATGAAGAGACTGTCCGTACAGGCGCCGAAGGGCGTCGTGATGATCCGTCCGCACCATTTCGGCCCGAACCCGATGACGGCCGAGGACAACGCCTTCCAGGCGACCGACGCGGCACGCCAGCCGTCGGCGATCGCCAAGGCCGCTTACGATGAAGTCAGCCGCATGGCTGACGGGCTCGCCGGTGCCGGCGTTGCCGTGCACCTCTTTGAGGATGAAACGACGACGCGTCCCGACTCCGTCTTCCCGAACAACTGGTTCTCGACCCATTCCGGCGGCCATGTGGCGATCTATCCGATGTATTCGGAAAGCCGCCAGAGCGAACGCCGCTCCGACATCATCGAGATGCTGAAGAACGAGTATCGCGTCCAGGACGTGATCGACTATTCCGGTCTCGAAAAGGACGGCGTCTATCTCGAAGGCACCGGCGCCATGGTGCTCGACCATATTGGTCGCGTCGCCTATGCCGCGCGCTCCAACCGCACCAATGAAGTGGCGCTGGAGCGTTTCTGCACCCACTTCAACTTCGAGCCGATGATCTTTGGCGCCGTCGACCGCCTGGGCAACTCGATCTATCACACCAACGTTTTGATGTGCATCGGCACCGAATTCGCCCTCATTGGTGCGAGCATGATCCCCGATGTTGCGCGCCGCCAGGAAATCTGCGCCCGGCTGGAGGAAACCGGACGCCAGGTGATCGACCTGACGCTTGAGCAGATTGAAAACTTCGCCGGCAACGCCATCGAGCTCGACGGTGCGGACGGTCGCGTCGTGGTCATGTCGGCCCGCGCGCTCGCCTCGCTCCGCCCCGATCAGATCAAGGCGCTCGAAGTCTCCGCCCGCGTGCTCGCCTTCGACGTGCCGACGATCGAGCTTGCCGGCGGTTCCGTGCGCTGCATGCTCGCCGGCGTTCATTTGTCACGAAGAGAACCGGCCGGTACGCAAAAGCTTTACGCCGCTACATCCGATCGATAGAAGCACCTCATCCAAGCCAAAGGTCCTACAAATGTCGCAGTCACGCCCCGTCTACCAGTTCAACAACATCATCGTCCGCACGCCGTCCAAATCGGTCGTCAATGGCCTGCGCGCCGACGATCGCGGCAACCCCACCTTCGAAGGTGTGAAGGCCGAGCACGACGCCTATATCGCGGCGATGAAGGACGCGGGCGTCAAAGTGACGGTGCTGCCGGCGCTCGAAGCCTTCCCGGATTCGATCTTCGTCGAGGATCCGGCGCTGGTCTTCACCGAAGGCGCGATCCTCCTGCGCCCGGGCGCCGAGACCCGCGTCAAGGAAACGCCCGAGATCGAGCCGACGCTCCGCGCCATGTTCGAGACCGTGCTTGACCTGCCGGGCAACGGCTTTGCCGATGGCGGCGACGTGCTGACGACCCGCGAAAGCGTGATGATCGGCCTTTCGGCCCGCACCAACAAGGTCGGCGCCGAAGCGTTGCAGGCCTGCCTTGCCAAGCTCGGCCGCAAGAGCGAGATCGTCGCGACCCCAGAAGGTGTTTTGCACTTCAAGACCGATTGCTCGCTGCTCGACGACGAGACCGTGCTTTCAACTGCGCGTCTTGCCAAATCCGGCGCCTTCCAGCGCTTCAAGCAGGTGATCATTCCCGAAGGTGAAGAGCCGGCGGCCAATGCGCTGCGCGTCAATGACGTCGTGATGGTCGGCTCCGATTTCCCGCGCACGATCGAGATGCTCGACAAGCTCGGCTACAAGGTCGTGCCCATGAAGACGACGGAGATCGGCAAGATCGACGCGGGCCTGTCCTGCATGTCGCTGCGCTGGTTCAGCAACACGCTCTGATCCGTCGCAATCCCCGAGGAGGAAACAAAATGAAGACGTTGAAGACCGCCCTGTTCGCAGGGATCGCCCTTTCCATGGCTGTTGGCAGCGCATTGGCCGAGGACACGCTGCGGCTCGGCATGACGCCGGAGCCCTACATGCCTTTCACCCAAGTGAACGCCGGCGGCCAATGGGAGGGTCTTGAAGCCGATCTCTCCCGCGCACTCTGCGAAAAGATGGCCGTCAAGTGCGACATCAACCAGATGGCCTGGGACGGCTTGATCCCGTCGATGAAGGAAAACAAGGTCGATTTCATCATCGGCGCCTTCTCGATCACCGACGAGCGTCGCCAGGTCGTCGACTTCTCGACGCCCTATTACACCGAAGGCACCTCCTTCGTCGGCGCCAAGGCTGACACGAGCGAGATCAAGACGATCGATGCGGCAGACGGTTCCGGCAAGATCATCGATCCGGCAAGCGTCGAGGGCAAGATCATCGGTGTGCAGACGTCCAGCGTACAGTCGGCCTATGTTGCCAAGTACCTGACTGGTGCTGAAGCCAAGAGTTATGACACGGCAGACAACTCGGTCGCTGACCTCATTGCCGGCCGCGTCGACTACGTGTTGATCCCCGACCTCTACATCCAGACCTTCCTGAAGTCGCCTGAGGGCGCCGACTACGAGGTCAAGGTCGAGGTCCCGAAGAATGCCGTTCTCGGTGAGGGTGTCGCCTATGCCGTTCGCAAGGGTGATGCGGCGACGCTTGAAAAGGTCAATGCCGGCCTTGCCGCTCTGGAGAAGGACGGCACGACCCAGAAGCTCGTCGACAAGTGGATCTTCGGCAAGAAGTAAATCGCTTTTCAAGGGCGGCGTGCGGCCTATGTTTCGCGCCGCCCTCGATCGCCAAACCGGCCGCAGCGCCGGGGCATCTTCGCAGCGACCGCTACAGCGATCCAGCCCGACAGAGGGCGGCGTGAGGGCTGACGAGACAATCGGGAACAGGTAACGACGGATGGACTATTACTGGCAATTGCTTGCCTGGGGCGGCGAGGGCTGGGGCGACGATTTCGCCTGGGGCCTGGTGATGACCTTGCAGGTGTCCGTGGTCGCCTATGCGGTTGCGGTTCTCTTCGGCTTCCTCGGTGCGGCCGGCAAACTGTCGAAGCACCGCGTCCCGCGCTTCCTTGCCGAGATCTATACGACCGTCGTTCGCTCGCTTCCCGAACTGCTCGTCATCCTGCTCCTCTATTTCTCCGTCGCGAGCGGTGCCGAGCGGCTGTTGAAGCACTTTGGCCTTGTGGCCGAGACCTTCCAGTTCAGCTCGTTCTGGGCAGCAATCATCGCACTCGCTTTCGTCTCCGGCGCCTTCATGACTGAAGTGCTGCGCTCCGCCTTCCTTTCCGTGCCCCCCGGCCAGGTCGAGGCGGCGGTTTCGATCGGCATGCCGAGACGCAAGGTCTTCACCCGCATTATCCTCCCGCAGATGATGCGCCACGCGGTTCCAGGCATGGGCAATCTCTGGCTGTCGATCACCAAGGAAAGCGCCATCATCAGCGTGCTCGGCTCATTCAGCGAATTGCTCTACACCGGCTACCGCGCTGCGGCCGGCACCAAACAGTACATCTTCTTCTACGGCCTCACGGCCATCCTGTTTCTGGCGATCACGCTCGTTTCCGTCCTGGTGATTGCTCAGATCGAGCGCCGCCTCAACCGGGGGCACCACTGATGGAAACAATCTCCAACGTCATCGGCTTCCTGCCGGCGCTGATCAAGGCCACCCCCCTGACGCTGCTTTTGACGGCGGTGGCGGGCGTCTTCGGTCTGGTCATCGGCACTCTCGTGGCGCTTGCCCGGCTTTCCGGCAGGCGCGTGCTCTCGGTCCCGGCCTATGTCTTCACCTTCGCATTCCGCGGCACGCCGCTCCTGGTACAGATCTACCTGATCTACTATGGCCTCGGGCAAATCCTGCCCGGCACCTGGGTACGCCACAGCTTCCTCTGGCCCTATCTTCGTGACGGCCTGTGGTACGCGATCTTTGCGCTCAGCCTCAACCAGGCCTCCTACAATGCCGAGGTTATCCGCGGCGCGATCAAGGCGATCCCGCGAGGCCAGATCGAAGCGGCAAAGTCGATCGGCATGCGCTCGTCGATGATCCTTCGCCGCATCACCCTGCCGCAGGCGTTCCGATCCTGCCTGCCGGTGCTGACGGGCGACCTGATCATCCTGTTGAAGACGACGTCGCTTGCCTCGACCATCACCATCCTCGAGGTCATGGGCACCGCCCGTATGTTGCAGCGCCAGTCGCTGTTGATCTTCGAACCGCTGATTGCCGCCGGCATCATCTATTTCACCGTCGTCTTCATCCTGACGCGCGTCATGGGCGTCGTCGAGAAGCGGCTCACCCGCTACCGCACGGCGAAAGCATAACGAGGAGGCGCGCCTGGGCGCGACGAGAGGAACGATCATGGTCGCAACAGCGCTATCGGTGAAGAACATTCACAAGAGCTTCGGGTCCGTCGAGGTGCTGAAAGGCGTCTCCTTCGAGGCGAAGTCCGGCGACGTCATCTCGCTGATCGGCAGCAGTGGTTCGGGCAAGAGCACTTTGCTGCGCTGCATCAACTATCTGGAGACGCCCGATGAGGGCGAGATCGCGGTCTCGGGCGAGGTGATCCGCACCGTCAAGGGCAAGGACGGCAAGTTCCATGCCACCGACAAGCGGCAGCTCGAACATATCCGTACGCGCCTTGGCATGGTGTTCCAGAGCTTCAATCTGTGGTCCCACAAGACCATCCTCGAAAACATCATCGAGGGCCCGATACATGTGCTCGGCATGACGCGCAAGGATGCGATCGGCGAGGCCGAATTGCTGATGGAAAAGGTCGGCATCACCCCAAAGCGCGACCACTATCCCAACCAGCTTTCGGGCGGCCAGCAGCAGCGCGCGGCGATCGCCCGTGCTCTCGCGATGAAGCCGGAAGTCATGCTCTTCGACGAGCCTACGTCGGCGCTCGACCCGGAACTCGTCAACGAAGTCCTGCTCGTCATCAAGAAGCTCGCCGAAGAAGGGCGCACCATGGTCATGGTCACGCACGAAATGTCACTCGCCCGTGATATCTCCAGTGAGGTGATCTTCCTGCACAAGGGCCTGGTCGAAGAACGCGGCGCGCCGTCGCAGGTGATGCGCGACCCGCAATCGGCGCGGCTGCGCCAGTTCTTGCAGATGGCTTGAGGAGGCCCCAATGCGCGACGCCAATTTTTCTGAGTTCCTGCCCGAACTCGTCGGGATCCGTCACAAGCTCCACGAGATGCCCGAGATCGGCCTATCCGAGGTGAAGACCTCCGAATTCGTCGCCGGATTGCTGCAATCCTGGGGCTTCGAAGTGACGCGCGGTCTGGCGACGACAGGCATCGTTGCGACGCTGAAGCGCGGCAACAGCAACCGCGCCGTCGGCTTTCGTGCCGATATGGACGCGCTGCCGATGCAGGAGGAAACCGGTCTTGCCTATCAGAGCAAACATCCGGGCGCGATGCATGCCTGCGGCCACGACGGTCACACCAGCATGCTGCTCGGCGCTGCCTGGGCTCTGTCGAAGGACGAGAGCTTCAACGGCACCGTGCACCTGATCTTCCAGCCGGCCGAAGAAAATTTCGGCGGCGGCAAGCTGATGATCGAGGACGGCCTGTTCGAACGCTTCCCCTGTGAGCGGGTCTATGCGCTCCACAACTGGCCGGGCCTGCCGGTCGGCCAGTTCTCCAGCCGCGCCGGTGCGATGGCTGCATCGATCGACGTACTGACGCTAACGATCAGGGGCAAGGGCGGTCACGGCGCCCAGCCGGAACTGACGGTTGACCCGGTCGTCGTCGGTTCCAGCGTGGTGATGGCGCTGCAGACGCTGGTCTCGCGCAATGTATCGCCGCACCAGCCGTCGGTGCTGACGGTCGGTTCGTTCTGGTCCGGCTCCGCCTCCAACATCATCCCGGATACAGCAGTGCTGGAAATCAGCATGCGTGCGATGGATCCGGCCGTGCGCAAGCAACTCCAGGAACGTGTCGAGCAGATTGCCCGCTTTCAGGCGCAGAGCTACAACGCTGAGGCGACTTTCGACTGGCAGGTCGGTTATCCCGCGACGATCAACGATGCCGATGCCGTCGAAGATGCGCGTGCGGTGATCGCGGAGACTTTTGGCACCGACGCCTATGTCGAATTGCCCGAGCCGCTGATGGGCAGTGAAGACTTCTCCTTCCTGCTGGAGAAGGTGCCGGGCGCCTATGTGCTGATCGGCAACGGCGACAGCAGTGGATTGCACACCACCCGCTACGATTTCAACGACGACATCCTCGAACGCGGCGCTACGTATTTTTACCATCTCGCGCGGGCAGCGCTCGTCTAACCGGGCGGTCGCTAACGTCCGGTCGCTCAGGTGGCCGGGTGCAGGTCACCAAACACCGTCGGGATAAGCTCCGACACCGTCGGGTGAATGTGCACCGCGTGGGTGATCGTCGTGTAGGGTTTGCCGGCATACATGACGTCGAGGATGCTCTGCACCGCTTCGTCGCCGCCCGTGCCGAGGATCGAGGCGCCGAGGATTTCCTTGCTGTCGGCGTCCACGATCACTTTCATGAAGCCCTCGGTCTCGCCCTTCTCGACGGCGCGGCCGACGCGGGTCATCGGTCGCGTGCCGATGAGCAACTTGCGTCCTGATTTGCGCGCTTCGGTTTCCGTCATCCCGGCGCGGCCAAGCGGCGGATCGATGAAGAGGCCGTAAGTCGCAATCCGGTCGCTGACCTTTCGTGCCTCGCCATCGATGAGATTCGCGGCGATGATCTCGAAGTCGTTATAGGCAGTGTGGGTGAAGGCGCCGCGGCCGTTGCAGTCGCCCATGGCGAAAATGTGCGGGACATTGGTCCTGAGCGTTTCGTCGACTTCGACATAGCCGCGCGCGTCGGTCTTCACGCCGGCTCGATCGAGGTCGAGATCATCCGTATTCGGCCGTCGCCCGGTGGCAAGCAACAGGTGGGAGCCGACGATCTCGGGTGCGCCGGCGGTGCAGTCGACGCCGGCGACGACTTCGTCGCCGCGCCTGGCGAAGCGGATGCATTCGGCGTTCAAGCGGAAGTTTATGCCCTCTTTCTCCAGAATCGCGAGAATGGCGTCGGAAACGTCCGCATCCTCGCGACCGATCAGGCGTGGGCCCTTCTCGATCACCGTGACCTCGGAGCCGAAGCGGCGGAACATCTGTGCGAACTCAAGCCCGATATAGCTGCCGCCGATGACGATCAGGTGGCGGGGCAGGGTGTCGAGATCCATGATCGAGACGTTGGTCAAATAGGGCACGTCCTCGACGCCAGGGAAGTCCGGCGTCGCCGCACGTCCGCCAACGTTCAGGAAGATCTGGTCGGCCGACAGCAACTCACCGCCGACGCGCACTTCGTGCGGGCCTTCGAAGCGCGCATGGCCTTCGATGACGGTGATGTTCGGCATGCCCTTCAGCCAGCCTTCGACCCCCTTGCGCGAATTGAACCGCACCGTGTCCTTGCGCGCCATGACGCGGGCGAAGTCGATCGTGATCGGCCCGGTCGTGACGCCATAGTCGGCGCCCCGGCGCGCCAGGTGCGCCGCATAGGCGCTCGCAACCATCGCCTTGGTCGGCATGCAGCCGGTGTTGACGCAGGTGCCGCCGAAGTGCTTGCGCTCGACGAAGGCGACGGTCTTTCTCGCTGATGTCAGCCGGCTGGCCAGCGAAGGGCCGGCCTGGCCGGCGCCGATGATGATTGCGTCGAAATGTTTCGTCATGACACCGAGGACACCACCCAGAGTGCGAGGAGAACGGCAACGACATCCTCAAGAAGCGCGATCGGCAGATCTTTGCCGCCGATGGCCGCGACGAGGCGCTTGCGGGCTTCGTAGCCGCCGAGCGTGCCGATGACGGCACCGATCACGCCGGCGACCAGTCCGCCCAGCATAGCACCTGCGGCCGTTCCGAGCACGGCGCCGCAGAAACCGCCCGAGACGATGCGGGCGCCGAATTGCTGCGGAACCTTCCGGCTCGGCGTGCTCGGCAGTTGGTCGGTCACAAACTCAACCAGGGCCAGCAGGCCAAAGATATAGGGCGTGAAGCGAAAGCCCATGAAGGCTGCCCAAGTGCCGTTGAGCGGCAGCCAGCCGGCTGCCGCGCCAATGCTGACGGCGGCAGGCGCGGTCATGGTGCGAAGGCCGGCGACCACGCCGATGAGTAGCGCGAGAAGATAGATCGACATGAATTCCCCGAACGTTCGCCGGGCGAACCCAATCCACCAGCCCCCAAGCGGTTCGGGTCGAGCGGCATCGCAACCAAGAGTGAAAACGGATGTTTCTGGCGGGCCTCTGTCAGAGTGGCCGACAACGCCCCTGATTGCAACGGCCAATCACGCACCGCCTTCCACGGTAGTCTAGTCTTTCGATCGCGTTAGTCGCGGACGAAATTTTTTGTCCGCCACAGTCTCTGCGTGCAACCCTATTTTTTGCCGGGGGCTGACATATATGGAATGGCTTGCCCCGACGCGGCGGACTTTCCGTGATCAAACTTGCGGAGCGAATTTCGAGGGAGAAACTCATGCGCTTGACCACACTACTTATCGGAACTGCCCTTGCTTTCACTTTGACCGCTGCCACGGCGAATGCCGACGTGGTCGTCTCCTCGAAGATCGACACGGAAGGCGGCGTGCTCGGCAACATCATCCTTGCCGTGCTCAATGCCAACAACATCAAGACGGTAGACCGCGTCCAGCTCGGTGCGACGCCGGTCGTGCGCAAGGCGATCACCGCCGGCGAGATCGACATCTACCCGGAATACACCGGCAACGCCGCCTTCTTCTTCGAAAAGGCCGACGACCCCGTGTGGAAGGATGCCGCCAAGGGCTACGAAACCGCCAAGAAGCTCGACTACGACGCCAACAAGATCGTCTGGCTGACGCCGTCGCCGGCCAACAACACCTGGGCGATCGGTCTTCGCAAGGAAGTGGCTGACGAAAACAAGCTGAAGACGCTCAGCGACTTCGGCAAATATGTCGCCGGTGGCGGCAAGGTCGTGCTGGCCGCTTCGTCTGAGTTCGTGAATTCGGCCGCCGCTCTCCCGGCCTTCCAGACGACCTATGGTTTCACCTTGAAGCAGGATCAGCTGATCACGCTTTCCGGCGGTGACACCGCGGCGACCATTGCGGCTGCTGCCAACCAGACGAACGGCGCCAATGCGGCGATGGTTTATGGCACCGACGGCGGCATCGCACCTTCTGGCCTCGTCGTGCTCGAAGATGACAAGGCGGTCCAGCCAGTCTACCAGCCGACCCCGATTATTCGCGAGGCTGTGCTCAAGGAAAACCCGCAAATCGAGGAACTGTTGAAGCCGGTGTTCGAGAAGCTCGATCTGGTGACGCTTCAGGACCTGAACGGCCGCGTGCAGGTCGGCGGCGAACCGGCCAAGGCGGTTGCCGAGGATTTTCTGAAGAAGAACGGCTTCCTGAAGTAGTTGACGGATAACCGGAACGCTGGTCCGATGGCTGGCGTTCCGGGGTGTGCCTGCAGGTGCCGAAGTCGCGCCGGCACAGGCGGGGAGGGAATGTGGTTTGAGACAACTCCGCTTTGACAAGCTCGGAGCGATCATCGCGGCCTTGGCGCTTGGCGGCGCCTTCATCGCGCCTTTTGCAACGTTTCGTGCCAATCGCATCGTCGCCGGCGAGGCGAAGACGATCGTCGAGTCCCTGCCGCAGCCCTGGAGCGCGGCAGTGCTGCTGGTGATTTTGGTGGGCGTGCTCGTCGCGGCCATGCGCTCGCCGGCGATTCTGCGCCTTGTCGCTGCCTTCGCAGCGCTGGCCGTGCTGGCGCTCGGCATTGGCGTCGCCGCCAGCCACCTGACGCCTGAGGGCAACACCTATGCCCGCGTATCGCCTGCCTCCGGCTTCTGGGTCATGCTCTTTGCTTTCGGGCTGCTGGCAGCCGATGCCCTGACGCGATTGCGCCCAGCCCCCTTCATGCGCATCGTGGTGCTTGTCGCCGTGCTCGCCTTTGTCGGGATGCTTTTGCTTTCCGGTACCTGGGACGGTCTCTCGATCCTTAGGGAATATGCGAGCCGGGTGGACACTTTCTGGGCGGAAGCCCGAAAGCATGTGACCTTGGCGCTCGGCTCGCTTGTGGCCGCGACCATCGTCGGCATTCCGCTCGGTATACTGTGTCACCGCGTCGCCCGATTGCGCGACGGTTTGCTGGGCGTCCTGAATGCGATCCAGACGATCCCGTCGATCGCGCTGTTCGGCATTCTCATCGCACCGCTCGGCTGGATCGCCGCGAACGTTCCGGGCGCTGCCACTATCGGCATTCGTGGCATCGGCGTGGCACCCGCCTTCGTTGCGCTGTTCCTCTATTCGCTGCTGCCAGTGGTTGCTAATACCGTCGTCGGCCTGGCCGGCGTTCCGAGGGATGCGAATGACGCAGCCCGCGGCATCGGCATGACCGATTGGCAACGGCTGGTCGGCATCGAATTTCCACTGGCCTTTCCGGTGATCCTGACCGGCATCCGCATCGTGCTCGTCCAGAACATCGGCCTGGCGACCATCGCTGCCCTCATCGGCGGCGGCGGGTTCGGCGTCTTCGTCTTTCAGGGCGTTGGCCAGACCGCGATGGATCTCGTGCTGCTCGGCGCCGTCCCGACCGTGGTGCTCGCCTTTGCGGCGGCGATCGTGCTCGACGCGGTGATCGAGATGGCCACACCCAACACCAGGCAGGCAGAGGCCTCATGATTGAGATCGAGAACATCACCAAGCGCTATGGTGAGACCGCCGTCGTCGACGACGTCCGCCTGACGATCGCACCGCGCACCGTCACCGTCGTGGTCGGCACCTCGGGTTCCGGCAAGACGACGCTCCTGCGCATGATCAACCGGCTGGTGGAGCCGACTTCGGGCACGATCCGCCTCGACGGTGAGGACAACCGTTCGCTGCCAGGCTATGAACTGCGCCGCCGCATCGGTTACGCGATCCAGGGCCACGGCCTGTTTCCGCACCGTACCGTCGCGCAGAACATCGCCACCGTGCCGACGCTGCTCGGTTGGGAGCGCGCGCGCATCGATGCCAAGGTGGACGAGCTTCTCCAACTGTTCCAGCTCGATCCGGGCGCCTTCGGGCCGCGCTTTCCGCACGAGCTTTCCGGCGGTCAGCAACAGCGTGTCGGCGTCGCCCGGGCGTTGGCTGCCGAACCGAAAGTCCTGCTGATGGACGAGCCCTTCGGCGCACTCGACCCGATCATCCGTGCCAAGGCTCAGGATGATCTGCTCGCCATTCAGAAGCACTTCGAGACGACGGTCATTCTCGTCACCCATGACATGGAGGAGGCCTTCCAGCTCGCGGACCGCATCGCCGTCATGGACAAGGGCAAGGTGGTGCAATATGCGACGCCCGCCGAAATGCTGATCAAGCCCGCGACCCCGTTCGTCGAGAGCCTGATCGGGGTCAGCGAACGACCTTATCGGTTGCTCGCGATCGAGCCGGTCTTGAGTGCCGTCGAACCAGGGTCAGCAGACGGCACAGCCATATCGAGCACGCTTAGCCAAAGGGAGGCGCTTGCCGAACTGCTCTGGTCCGGGCGGAGCGCGCTGCCGGTGGCTGACCCCGCGGGGGCAATCATTGGCAAGGTCAGTCTCGAAGGGCTGGCGAAACGGGCAGCCGGGCCAGTCTGATGCCGAAACTGTCGACGCTTTTTCGCTTGGGATTTTTCCTGGTTTTGCTCGCCTTCCTGCTGCAGCCGCAATGGTTCGAACCGTTGCTGCGGCCGCTGGTTCAGGCGAATGCGCCGGTGATCTACAATCAGGGCAGCCTATTGCAATTGACGCTGCTGCATCTACGCACCGTCGCCATCGCAGTGGCTGCTGCGGCTTTGGTTGCGCTTGCTTTGGCAATATTGGTGACGCGCGAATCCGGGGCCGAGTTCCTGCCGCTGTCGCGCAGCCTGGTCAACATCGGCCAAACCTTTCCGCCGGTGGCCGTTCTGGCGCTCGCCGTTCCCATCTTCGGTTTCGGTGAGAAGCCGACATTGATCGCGCTTTTTCTCTATGGCCTGCTACCAATCTTCGAGAACGCGCTGACGGGGCTGACGACATTGCCGCCATCTGTCATGGAGGCGGCGCGCGGTGCCGGCATGACAGGCGGCCAACGGCTGCTCAAGGTAGAGCTGCCGCTGGCGATGCCGGTGATCCTTGCAGGCATCCGGCTTTCGGTGGTCATCAGCCTGGCAACGGCCACGATCGGATCAACGGTCGCGGCGAAAACCCTCGGCGAAGTGATCATTGCCGGCCTGCAATCGAACAATCTGGCCTTTGTCGTTCAGGGTGGCCTGATCGTCGCGACACTTGCGGTGCTGCTGCACGACGGATTGCAGGCGGCCGAAAGGAAACTCGCTGCTCGAATGGGTCGGTGAGGTGCCGTCGGAAGGCGGGAAGCCCGGAAAGCGTTCGCCGGCCGTGCCAAATGCCGATGGCGCGTGATAGAGTGACCCATGCTCTACCGCGGCGCCAAAAGTCCTCTTGTCAGGGATATGGGCGGGTTCAAGGCCAGGCTCAACATGCCCGGTTGGCTGCTGCCACGACCGCGTGATCACGGCTACGGCCCTCTAGCAATGGTTGTTGAGTCGATCCTGGAGCCGGGCAGGCTGATCGCCATGCACGAGCACCAGAACGATGAAATCCTGTCATGGGTGCCGGAGGGTGTCATGCGCCACGATGACCGCGCTACCGGGAGACTGGTCACGGACAGCGGGCACCTTATGGTGATGAACGCGGGAAAGAGCTTCTGGCATTCGGAGGAGACCCTGCCGAGCGATCCACCGTTGCGGATGCTCCAGATCCTTGTGCGGCCTCACGGTTTAGATCTCCCACCGGCCATCCAGCACGGCCCCATTGCAGTGGCACCTGTCAATCAATGGAGGCATCTTGTCGGGCCGGAAGGTGGCACAGCACCGTTTTTCGTGCGCAACAGCGTCGACTTTTTCGATCTCCGGCTCGAGGCTGAGACAAAGACTGCGTTTCCGCGGGCGGAGGGGCGACACCTTTACTTTTATCTCTTTTCGGGCTCGATAAAGGTCGGAGATATCGCCTTCGGTGAGGGGGATCAGGGGATATTCCTGTCGGACGACACCCTGGAGCTTTTCGCCACTCGCAGTTCGTTGATCGTTGCGTTCCTGATCGAGCCGAGCGCGCGCACCGCACGGCAGGGGACGGTTGGCGACCATCCCAAGATACCGCGACCTTATCTGGCTCGACCTTTGCTGCTGCTGTTGCACTGGCGAAACCGCCTGGTCGGAAGGGTCTGAACTATCAGAAGTCGACCACGCAACGTGCAGTGGTCTGGACCGCTTTCTTCCTGCCGTAGAGTTGCGGGTTGCGCACCCTTTTTAGTTGTCCATGAAATGCCTGCTTTCTCGGCATTTGCCTGCCGTATGAAAATGAATTTCACAATTTTACAAAATATGCGGATTTGAGTTGACGGCCTGAAAAAACTGTCCCAGTCTGCGAAAATAAATTACGCCAAAAGGCAGGGGAACAGGACGAGCATGAAAGTCGGCATCATCGGACTCGGATTCCGTTTGGGTTATCTGGGCTATGTGTTCAAAGCCATGGACGAGAACTTCGAGATCGCCGGCTACGTCGATCCGAACCCGGCTGGTTTGTCCACGCTCACCGAAAAAGGCATCTCGGCCGGCAAGGCTTACGCGACCCCCGAAGAGCTGATCGCCAACGAGAAGCTCGATCTCTTGATGATCGGCTCGCCGAACCACATGCACCTCGATCATATCCGGATTGGTCTCGAGGCCGGTCTCAAGGTGTTCAGCGAGAAGCCGATCGTCACGACGGTCCAGGAGAGCCTCGAACTCGCAGGGCTGATGGCGAAGTTCGGCCATGAGCGCCTGATGGTCGGTCTGGTGTTGCGTTACGCGCCCATGTATCGCGACCTGCGCGCAGCGCTTGCCGAAGGCAAGCTCGGCCAGGTCGTCTCGATTGAAGCGTCCGAGCATATCGAACCCTATCACGGCGCCTTCTTCATGCGCGACTGGCGCCGCTACGAGCGCTATTCCGGCAGTTTCATGCTGGAAAAATGCTGCCATGACCTTGATCTCTACAATGGTGTCGTCGGCGCGCGGCCAGAACGGGTCGCGAGCTTCGGCGGCCGCAAGAGCTTCATTCCCGCCAACGATCCGGCCCGCGAAGGCATCAACGACCTGGAACTCTTCCATCGCAAACCGAGCGGCTGGATGGGCTCCGACAAGGTCTTCGACAGCGACGGCGACATCATCGACTACCAGGTGGCGATCGTCGAATACGCCAACGGCGTCGGCATGAACTTCCACACCAATCTCAACGTACCGGACCAATTCCGCCGCTTCTGCATCATGGGCTCGCGTGGCATGGCCGAGGGCGATTTCATCCGGGGCTATTTCGACGTTCACGAAATGCTGACCGGCAAGAAGGTCGTCGAAAACAAATACGCCGCCACGGAACTGTCGCAGCACTACGGTGCCGACGAGCAGATGGCGACCGATATCATCGGCCACGTTCGTGACGGCCGGCCGCTACCGGTTTCGACGCTCGATGCGCTTGAAGCGGGTATCCTGGCGCTTTCGATGGACGAGGCGCGGCGCAAGAAGAGCGTCATAGATCTCCGGCCCATCTGGGACCGTTTCGACGAAGCCCTGCATTCGCGCGCGGCGTAAGGAGAGGTGGGGATGAGTGTTCAACGCAGCACGGTCATCTTCGCCTGGATCCTGCTTCTTCCCGCTGTTCTCTACGTCACGGTGATC
The DNA here is from genome assembly GCF_014852025.1 of Ensifer sp. ENS10. Lineage (NCBI taxonomy): Bacteria > Pseudomonadati > Pseudomonadota > Alphaproteobacteria > Hyphomicrobiales > Rhizobiaceae > Ensifer > Ensifer sp. ENS10. The sequence goes on along the minus strand of NZ_JACVAS010000003.1, from coordinate 121,649 downwards.
GTCGCCTATCCACTGGTCGACACCTTCATCCTGTCGTTCACGGACGCGTCGCTGAAGAAGACGACCAACTGGGTCGGCTGGGCCAACTACGACAAGATCTTCAACGAGACCTTCGCCGAGGTTATCTTCCGGACCTTCATCTGGACGTTCTTCTCGGTCTCGATCAAGATGATCATCGGCGTCTTCGGCGCCACGATGCTCAACGCCGCCGTTCCCGGCCGTGCGATCTTCCGCCTGCTCACCATGCCGCCATGGATCGTGCCGATGGCGATCGGCATCTTCATGTGGGGCTGGATGTACAATGGCCAGTTCGGCATGATCTCGGGCGTGCTGCAGAATCTGGGGCTGTCCAACGGGCCCATCGCCTTTCTCGCCCACGGTTCCACCGCCTTCTGGGCGACGATCATCACCGACGTATGGATCGGCGTGCCGCTGGTGACGCTCTATATGCTGGCGGCGATGCAGGCGATCCCGCAGGATCTCTATGAAGCCGCCTGGACGGACGGAGCAGGGCGCCTCTATCGGTTCCGCCGCATCACCCTGCCGCTTCTGGTCCCATCGCTGATCACCATGTCGATGCTGTCGCTGATCGCGACCTTCAATTCCTTCGATATCATCTGGATCCTCACCCAGGGTGGCCCCAACGGTGAGACCACCACGATGATCATCGATACCTACCGTACCGCCATCGGGTCGAAGAAATACGGTGAAGGCGCCGCGCGCGCCGTGCTGATCTGCATCTTCCTGTCGATCTTCTGCTTTGCCTATTTCCGGGTCACCAGCCGTCTTGCCGCGGGGGAACAGAAATGAGCCAGCCTGCCATGATCAACCGCTATCGCTGGTACGAGCTTGTTGGCATCTACGCCGGTATCTTCGTCTTCCTGTGCTTCATTCTGGCGCCCTTCGTCGAAGGGTTCCTGGTGTCGTTGAAGCCGCTCGGACTGTTGTTCTCCTCGCCCTATCGCTTCTGGCCGCAAAACGGATCTTTCGCCGCCTACTCGACCATGTGGGTCAGCGTGCCCGGCTTTGCCCGCTACATCTTCAACTCCTTCTTCATCTCCACCATCGTGACCGCCATCGTGCTGATACTGGTGATCCCCGCGGCCTATGCCTTTGCGCGCTTCAATTTTCGCGGCGCCGGGCTGCTGCTTGGTGCCTTCCTCGCCGTCAACATGTTCTCGGGCGCAGTGCTGCTCATCCCGCTGTTCCGCCTGATGCGCACTTTCGGCGTGCTCAACACCTATCTCGCGATGATCGTGCCGGGCGTTGCCTTCCTGATCCCTTCGGCGATCTGGCTCTTGCGCACCTACATGATGCGCATCCCGCGTGAACTGGACGAGGCCGCTTTCGTCGACGGCGCCAGCCACTTCTATACGCTGCGCCGGGTGATCCTGCCGATCGCCATGCCGGGTATCACCGTGGTGGCGATCACCACCTTCATCGGCGCCTATGCCCAACAGTTCATCTATGCCCTGACCTTCAACTCCAAGAGCGAGTACATGCCGCTGCCGGTCGGTCTCTTCGCCTATTTCGGTCGCCAGGAGGTGGTCTGGAACGAGCTCATGGCCGCGAGCTTCGTCGGCATCGCGCCGGCTGTCGTCGTGATCTTCCTCCTACAACGGTATCTCGTCAGCGGCCTGACCGCGGGCGCGGTGAAACAATAAGACTTAAGTCAACCACCAGAGAACGGGAGCATAAAACGTGTCTATTCATTTCAAGACGGGGGTACTCGCCCTGGCGCTGCTCGGTTCGACCGCGCTCGGCGCTGTCACCGCGAAGGCGGCCGACCAGGAGATCAGCTGGATCTACTGCGGCGACACCATGGACGCGGTACACGCCAAATACATCAAGCAGTGGGAAGAGAAGAATCCGGGCTGGAAAGTCACGCCTGAGGTCGTCGGCTGGGCCCAATGCCAGGACAAGGCCACGACGCTCGCCGCCGCCGGCACGCCCGTTGCCATGGCCTATGTCGGCTCGCGCACGCTGAAGGAGTTCGCGCAGAACGAGCTCATCGTTCCCGTTCCGATGACGGACGAGGAAAAGAAGAGCTACTATCCCAATATCGTCGACACCGTAACCTTCGACGACAACCAGTGGGGCGTTCCGATCGCGTTCTCGACCAAGGCGCTCTACTGGAACAAGGATCTATTTAAGCAGGCTGGTCTCGATCCGGAGAAGCCGCCGAAGACCTGGGCTGAAGAGATCGAATACGCCAAGGCGATCAAGGAGAAGACCGGCATCGCCGGCTACGGCCTTCCGGCCAAGACCTTCGACAACACGATGCACCAGTTCATGCACTGGGTGTACACCAACAATGGCAAGGTGATCGACGGCGACAAGGTCGTCATCGACAGCCCGCAAGTGCTGGCAGCACTCCAAGCCTACAAGGACATCACCCCCTATTCGGTCGAAGGTGCCACCGCCTACGAGCAGAACGAGGTTCGCGCCATCTTCCTCGACGGCAAGGTCGGCATGATCCAGGCGGGCTCCGGCGCCGCTACGCGCCTGAAGGAAACCAAGGTCAACTGGGGCGTCGCACCGCTGCCGCTCGGTCCTGAAGCCAAGGGCGAGGGCACGCTGCTCATCACCGACAGCCTGGCGATCTTCAAGGGCTCAGGCGTCGAGGAGAAGGCGATCGAATTCGCCAAGTTCATCACCTCGCCCGGTCCGCAAGGGGAGTATGAGCTGCAGGGCGGCGCCGGCCTGACGCCGCTGCGTCCGTCGCCGATGGTCGACGAGTTCGTCAAGAAGGATCCCTACTGGAAGCCGTTCATCGACGGCATCACCTATGGTGGTCCGGAACCGCTCTTTACCGATTACAAGGGCTTCCAGAACGTCATCATCGAGATGGTCCAGTCGGTCGTGACCGGCAAGGCCGAGCCGGCCGACGCCTTGAAGAAGGCGGCCGCAGACCTCGAAGAGTACAAGTAAGGCCACCGGGGCCGCGCGCCGACGGGATCGGTTCGCGACCCCACCTAACTCTGCTATAAATGAGCCGCTTCTCGCCGGTGGCCGGAGACAGTTTCTTGGGACAGCTCAATCTCAATCGGATTCAGAAATTCTACGGGACTTTCGAGGTGCTGAAAGGCATCGATCTCGAAGTCAAGAACGGTGAGTTCGTCGTTTTCGTCGGACCCTCCGGTTGCGGCAAGTCGACCTTGCTCAGGATGATAGCCGGTCTCGATGAGACCAGCTCGGGGGACATCCTGATCGAGGGCAAGCGCGTCAACGACCTGCCGCCGGTCAAGCGTGGTATCGCCATGGTCTTCCAGTCCTACGCGCTCTATCCGCACATGACCGTCTTCGAGAACATCGCCTTTCCGCTTCGCGTGGAAAAAATGGCCGAGGAGAAGCTGAAGGCGAAGGTGGAGCATGCAGCACGCATCCTGCACCTTGATCAGCGCCTGCAGCAGAAGCCCGGGATGCTTTCCGGAGGCCAGCGTCAGCGTGTCGCGATCGGGCGAGCGATCGTGCGCGAGCCGAAGATCTTCCTCTTCGACGAGCCACTTTCGAACCTCGATGCGGCGCTTCGGGCGGACATGCGCATCGAACTGGCGAAACTGCACCGGCAATTGCAGGCAACGATGATCTACGTCACGCACGACCAGGTCGAGGCGATGACGATGGCGGACCGGATCGTCGTCCTCAATGCCGGGCAGATCGCCCAGACGGGCGCCCCGCTCGAGCTCTATCATAAGCCAGCCAATACCTTCGTTGCCGGCTTCATCGGCAATCCGAAGATGAACTTCCTGCCGGTCACCTGCAAAGGTGTCAGCGACGCCGGTGTCGAGGTCGACTACAAGGGGCACACGGTGGTCATTCCCGTCAACCCGCAGAGCGGCCTTGCCGGGCGGACACTGACGCTTGGTGTTCGGCCGGAGCATCTCACGCTGGGCTCCGGAGACCTGACCCTCAAGGTCACGCCAACGGTCATCGAACGCCTCGGCGCCCATACGGTCGCCTATGCGGCGATCGGCGGCGAGGGCGAAAACTTCTGCGCCATGTTGCCGGGAACGGCCGCAATCCGACCGGAGGAGACGATCCAGACCGCTATCAGGGTTGCGGATTGCCACCTTTTCGACGAGGCGGGCCTTGCGCTCGAACGTCGCGTCGAACTGACCGACATCGACATGGGCGTGCTCGATCCGGCGGCTGCCTGATCGTTCAGGTCCAAGGAAAAGACCGCTGTCTTGCGAAAGACAGCGGTCTTTTTGTCTGCGTACTAGGCCCGTCGTACCGGTGTCGGCGAGACGCGATGACCGCACTCTAGGCGCGGTTCGGGCCGTTCCCTTCTGCGTGCGGATCGGCGACCTTCGGCCAGATGTTCTTCGGTGCCCGCTTGTAGTCGGTCTTCGCAGGGTTGTTCGGATAGGGCGTGCCGGCCGAGCAATAGAGGATCTCGGACGCGATCTTCGAGAACGAGGCGTAGAAGTGATTGGTCGACTTGATGACCAGGATTTTCTTGGCCTTCGGGTCGATGCCCATCACCGAGAAGAGGCTCGGATCGAAGCTCTGTGCGCGCGTCGAGTTGAGGATGATGTCGATGCCGTTGAAGACGATATGGGCGGCATCGCCGAACGGGGCAAAACTCTCGCCGAAGCGCATCTCTGCGTCGCGCACCAGCTTGACCACCTTGACCTTGCCATCGACCGGATGACCGGTTCCGGGAGCCGACTTGGCGCCGAAGCGCAGCGGAATCTCGGCACCTTCGCCGGCCGCCATACAGATCTGTACTGCCATCGGGTCCCAGATTGTCCCGACCGCAACGTCGGTTGCGCCGCGCGCCAGAAGCTCTTCGAGCAGCACCGTCGCGTCGCCGGCGGTGCCCCCGCCTGGATTGTCCCAGACATCGGCAATCACGACAGGCCCCTTCGATGCAGCGAGTGCCTCGGAAACGGCCTGCTTCTCGTCGATCTGCGGCATGATGAAGGTTCCGCGGTGGGAAAAGAGTTCGAGACCCAGTTCCCGCGCGAGGCTCGCGCCCTTCTCCGGTTTGCCGTTGGTGACGGCAAGCAACTTGGTGCCCATTTCCGGAACGTCGCCGGCCATGAAGCCGTGGATCACGGAGAGCGAAAGAACATCCGCGTCTTCTCTTTCAATCCGCATCAGCTTGTCGACGAAGGAGCGCATCGGATCGCGTGAGGTCGGGTATACGTCGATCATCCGACAGTCGAATATCGACATGACGGGGGTGACGCGACCTTCGAGTGTGTCGACGACGATGCGCCAGAGATCTTCGGCACGGTCGACGAAGTCGGTGTGCGGAAACTCCTTGAAGTAGACGAAGAAGTTCGAGGCTGCTGCGCGCTTGGCCGTCAGGTGGCTATGGGGGTCGAGCTCGGCGCAGACGAGGATGTCGGGGCCGACGATCTCCCGGATGCGCGTCAGTAGGTCACCCTCGGGATCGTCGTAGCCGTCAGCAACCATGGCGCCATGCAGGCCGAGCACCACCGCGTCGACGGGCATGGCAGCGCGAAGCTGGCTTAGGATTTCGTCACGTAGACTCTCATAGGTCTCGCGGTTGACGAGGCCAGCCGGGTCCGCCCAGGTCGCGGTGCCCTCGATCAGTTGCCAACCGTTCTTTGCGGCGACGCGGCGGCCGACGGTAATCGGCGCGGTGCAAAGCGTCGGTGTTTCCGGGTGTTCTCCCGGCGGCGCGTAGAGCGACGCTTCGAAGGCCCGGCGGTCGATGCAGATCGGGGAGAAGGTGTTGGTTTCGGTCGCAAGCGCCGCTGTGAAGATCCGCAATGCCTTTGCCTTTTCTATCGCGTCTTTCAGGCCGGGCCCATCGGGTTCGGCAAGTAGCCGGTAAAGCCGGCAATCTTCCAGCGTCCCTCGTGCAGGCGGCAATAATAGACGGTCTGCCATTTCAGGATGTCGACGCTGCCGTCCGACTTCTTGAGGCTGCCATCGAATTTCTTGCGCGCCAGCGCCTGGTCGCCGTTGATCTCGATGTCTTCGAGTGTCGTCGTCGTGAAGATCGCATTGCGCGGATCTTCGGCGAAGCTCTGCGTCGCAAAGTCGTTAGCCTGGCGCAGCCACTCCTCGCGATAGGCCGCAAGCGACGGGAAGGTCAGCCGCCAATTGTCGGGATTGGTTTCGCGGCGGCCGTCGATGCCGATGAAGCCGTCCTCGACGAAATCACCTGCGACCATCGACCAGTCTGCGGCCAGGAAGGCGGTAATGTCGCGAGAGACGAGCATCTCCCAGATCGAGTGGCGTGCCGTGTCGGAGGAGGGGAATGGATTGAGGAAAGGATCCCGCATATTCGCGCCCTGGATTGAAATTCTTTTCATGAATGGTGTTTTTCGCTAGCCAAATTCAGCTTTCTATGGTCACTTGTCAACGATCAAAGAAAATAATTTGCAAGAAGGCTCATGATGACGATCAAGCGCTATGGTGCGGAACAGGTCGGCGCGGGCGGCAAACCCTTGCCTTTCGCCCGTGCGGTGGAAGCGGACGGCTGGCTTTATGTTTCCGGCCAGGTTGCCATGGAAAATGGCGAGATCATCGAGGGTGGGATTATCCCGCAAACCCACAAGACAATCGCCAACGTGCTGGCCATCCTGACCGAAGCCGGCTACGGTCCGCAGCATGTGGTTCGTTGTGGTGTCTGGCTCGACGATCCGCGTGATTTCTGGACATTCAACAAGATCTACCAAGAGTATTTCGGTGCTCATCCGCCGGCGCGGGCCTGCGTCCAGTCGTCGATGATGGTCGATTGCAAGGTCGAGATCGACTGCGTCGCCTACAGGCCGAAGGAAGGCTGATCTTAGAGCGGGATGAGGAAAAGTGTATGCGGTTTTCCGCCCGCATCCCGCTCCCATTCATGATCTGAAGCAAGGCGCAAGCGGGCGATGGACATCTTCGCGACACTACAGGAAGAAAAAGGGCGGCTCTCCCAATCGGAAAACCGCATTGCCGACATTCTCCTGAATGATTTCGAGTTTGCGGTGAACGCCTCCATCATCGAATTGGCGAGCAAGGCGGACGTGTCGCCGCCCACCGTCACCCGCTTCTGTCGCCGGCTCGGCTGCGACAGCTTCTCCGATTTCAAGGTGCAACTTGCCCGCACCGCCTATATCGGCATGCGCTATCTGAAACCGGAGCCGAAGAGCCGCGAGACCGGCGATGTCGCGCAGGACATCATCACCAAGTCGCAGAACGCGCTGTTCCTTCTGCATCGCTCGCTTGACCTGGCGGCGATCGAGCAGGCCGTCGAGCGCATCGCCGCAGCGGAAATGATCTACGCCTTTGGTTCCGGTGGTAATTCCTCAATGATTGCCGGCGAGTTGCAGAACCGGCTGTTCCGCTATGGTCTTCGCATCACCTCCAGCTCCGATCACAGCATGCAGCTGATGATGACGGCGGCGGCGCGGCCGACCGACGTGCTCATTGGCTCGTCCTTCTCCGGCCGCAACGCCGAGCTCGTGCGCGCTTTTACGCTCGCCCGCGAACTGAAGGTGCCGACCATCGCGCTGACACAGAGCGGTAGTCCGGTGGCGGCCGCCGCCAGCATCACCGTGCCGGTCGATCTGCCCGAGGGCAACAACATCTACCGCCCCACTTCCACCCGCATCGCCTATCTGGCGCTGCTCGATATCCTCTCCAGCCTCGTCGCCTACCGGGTGCAGCCCCAGGCGACGACCACACTTCGGCGCATCAAGCAGCAGCTGGTCACGCACCGCGACGGTGACGATCGCCAGCTTCTCGGAGACTGACGTGCCGCGAAAGGTCAGCGCATGACGCAATCCCTCGCGATCGTAACCGGTGCAGCCGGCGATATCGGCCGCGCTATCGCGCGCAAGCTTTCCGACGATCACGATGTGATCCTGCTCGTCGACATCGACGCGGACGCCGCTGAACGGGCGGCGCGCACGCTCGGCGATGACAAGCGCTTCGTGGCCGTTGCCTGCGACGTAACCGATACGACAAGCGTTGCGGCGATGGCCGCGACGGCGGCAAGCCGGGGGACGGTGCGCACGCTCGTCAACAATGCCGGCGCGGCCCGTGCCGTCAGCCTGCACGATACGACACCGGAAATCTGGCGCATGGACAACGCGTTGAATCTCGAAGCAGCATTCCTCTGCTTCCGCGCCGTCGAGGACATGCTGAAAGAGACGGGCGGATCGGTGGTCAACATCGCATCGGTCAATGGCATGAACGTCTTCGGCCATCCGGCCTACAGCGCTGCCAAGGCCGGCCTGCTGCATCTCACCCGACTGATCGCGGTCGAATACGGCAAGTTCGGCATCCGCTCGAATGCCGTTGCACCCGGTACTGTGCGCACCCAGGCCTGGGAGGCGAGGGCGGCGTCAAACCCGGATGTCTTCGAAGAAGCGCGGCGCTGGTATCCGCTGCAGCGGATCGTCAACCCCGATGATGTCGCCAATGCGGTGCATTTCCTGGCGGGACCGCTCGCTGCGGCCATTTCGGGCGTCTGCCTGCCCGTCGATTGCGGGCTTACTGCCGGTCAGGCGGAACTGGCCCGCACGTTTTCACAATCAAGCCACTACTGACACTGCATTTGGAGGAAGAGCATGCAGCCGGTTTCCTATCGTCTCGAGGCGTCTTGGCAGCCGGATGGCGGGCCCTTTGGTCGGTTCACCTTCGCGCTGTTCAATTTCTCTGGCGCGCCGCTGTCCGGTTTCAGGATCGCCTATACGTCGCTGACGCGGGTCATTGATCCCAAGGCTTGCGACAATGCGGTGTTCCTGCGCCGCAACGCCAATTTTCACGAATTCGCCCCACCCGAGGGGCTGACGATCGACAACGGCGGAAGCTGGACCTTCACCGTCAGCGGCCTGCATCGCAATGCGCGCCACTGCACCGACGGTGCCAAGTCCACCTATCTGACGCTTGCCGATGGCCGACACGTCCCGGTCGCCGTATCGGATCTGCTGCTTGAGAACGCCGTCAGTGAACCGCCGCCGGTGCGGCTGCCGGAAGGCAAGCTCGACCAGCCCTATGCGCTGCAGCCCTGGCCGGCGAAGCTCGAGCTTCGGGCTGGAACTGGTTTCCCGGTCGTTCTCTATCCGGCCGCTGGCGCTGGACAAGACGACCTTGCAGCGGTCGATACGGTCCTGTCGATGTTCCATCGATTGTTCCCTGAGGGCCATGCCCCTTTCAGCCTCGCTGCATCGAAGCAGGGGCGGCTGGTCGTCTTCACGGCGGATCCCGGGTTGGCGGCGGAAGCCTATCGCCTTGAATTCTCCGAAACCGAAATTCGCCTGAACTACGGCGGCAGTGCCGGCCGGCAATACGGCTTGACCAGCCTTGCCCAGCTTCTGGACGGAGCGCGCAATCATCCCGGCAAATTCCGCTTCCCGGCGAGCGGTACAATCTCGGACAAGCCTCGCTACGGCTGGCGCGGCTGCCATCTCGATGTCTCCCGCCAGTTTTATCCGGCCACCGATGTGGCGCGGCTGATCGATATCCTCGCCTGGTTCAAGCTCAACATCTTCCACTGGCACCTGACGGACGACGAGGCGTGGCGCCTGGAGATCAAGGCGTTTCCGGAGCTGACGACGCTTGGTGTGCTGCGCGGCCCCGATGAGGCGCTGCTGCCGCAGCTCGGCAATGGTGCAGAACCCGTCGGCGGCTTCTACAGCCAGGCTGACGTCAAGGCGATCGTCGCGCAGGCATCGGCACTTCACATCGATGTCGTGCCGGAGATCGACATTCCAGGACACAGTGCGGCGACGCTCGTCGCTCTGCCGGATCTCTCCGATGGCCAGGAGGCGCCGGAGAGTTACCACTCGGTGCAAGGTTATCCGAACAATGCGCTCAACCCCGCCGTCGCCTTCACCTATGAGTTCCTCGAGAAAGTCTTCGATGAGATGGTCGAGCTCTTCCCGAGCAAGTACCTCCATATCGGCGGCGACGAAGTGGCGAACGGCTCGTGGCTCGCTTCTCCGCTTGCCAAGACGCTGATGGAGCAGGAGGGGATTTCCGGCACCTTCGCGCTGCAGTCCTATTTCCTGAAGCGGGTGAAACAAATGCTGACGGCGCGCGGCCGCAAGCTCGCCGGCTGGAACGAGGTGGCGCATGGCGGCGGTGTCTCGACCGAAGAGACGCTGCTGATGGCCTGGGAGCGGCCGGAGGTCGGCATCGAACTGGCACGCGAAGGCTATGACGTGGTGATGACCCCCGGACAGGCCTATTATCTCGACATGGCGCAGGCCGATGCCTGGCAGGAGCCCGGCGCGAGCTGGGCCGGGACGGCAACGCCCGCCCACACCTATGGTTATGAGGCCGAGGGTGAATTCCCCGAGGAGCTGAAGCCGCGCCTCAAGGGCGTCCAGGCCTGCATCTGGTGCGAGCACTTTCTTTCGCGCAGCTACTTCAACCGCCTCGTCTTCCCGCGGCTTCCGGCGATTGCCGAGGCGGCCTGGACACCGAAGGCGGCGAAGGACTGGCTGCGCTTCGCGGCCATCGCTCCGCTCAGCCCCAATCTCTAAGAGGAAAGCCCATGCGCATCGCCGTCGGTGGCATCCACACTGAATGCAGCACCTATTCGCCAGTCCTGATGACGGAGGAAGACTTTCGCGTGCTGCGCGGGCAGGCGTTGCTGGGGGCCGAATACTTCAGCTTCATGAAAGCCGAGGGCGTCGAGCACCTGCCGCTGCTGCATGCGCGCGCCGTCCCCGGTGGTCCCGTATCGCGAGGGATCTACGACGCATTCAAGGCAGAGTTTCTCGAGGGACTCCGTGCGGCCCTGCCGATCGACGGGCTCTATCTCGCCATGCATGGCGCCATCAAGGTCGATGGCATGGATGATGCCGAGGGAGATTGGATTTCGGCGGCCCGCGCCGTTGTCGGTCCCGATTGCCCGATTGCCGCAAGCTACGACCTGCACGGCAATGTCAGCCAGAGGATCATCGATCAGCTCGACATCTTTGCAGCCTATCGCACTGCGCCGCATATCGACACGCCGGAAACCATGACCCGCGCCTGGTCGATGCTAGTCTCGGCGCTCAGAGACGGAACGCGTCCGGGTATTGCCTGGACGCCGGTTCCGGTGCTTCTGCCCGGCGAATGCACCTCGACCGAAGACGAGCCGGCGAAATCGCTCTACGCTCATCTGCCGGAGATTGATAAGCGGCCGGGCATCCTCGACGCCAACCTGATGGTCGGCTACGTCTGGGCCGACGAGCCTCGGGCGACTGCCTGCGCGGTCGTGACCGCCACCGATAAGGCCGCAGCCAAGGAGGCGGCAGAAGAGATTGCCGCGGGCTACTGGGCTGAGCGTAGCAACTTCCGCTTTGGCCCGGTGACCGGACCGCTCAACGAGATGCTGGATATCGCCGAACGGGCGACGACGACGCCGATCATCCTCGCGGACTCCGGCGACAATCCGACCGGTGGCGGTGTCGGTGACCGAGCCGATGTGCTGAAGGCACTGCTGGCACGCGGCTGGCGCGGCGCCCTGATCGCCGGCATCACCGATCGCCCGGCGGTGGAAGCCTGCTTTGCTGCCGGTGCAGGCGAAACGCTGATGCTCAAGATCGGCGGTAGCCTCGACCCGGCAAGCCCCTGCGCCGAAATGTTGGTGGAGGTCGTCAGGCTCGATGATCCTGGGGCGGAGAGGGAGCGGCAGGCGGTGGTGCGCGTCGGCGCCATCGATATCGTCATTGCCGCGCGCCGCAGGCCCTATCACGATATCGAGGATTTCCGTCGGCTCGGTCTCGATCCCCAGGCCGTGCGGCTGCTCGTCGTCAAGTCGGGTTATCTGTCGCCCGAACTCGCGCCGATCGCCAATCCCAATCTGATGGCTTTGACCGAAGGCGTCGTCAATCAGGGCATCGCCGGCCTTGCGAGCTTGCGCCGTCAGCGGCCTGCTTATCCGTTCGACCAGGACTTTGTCTTCGAGCCTGTCGCCCGCTTCTCGTCCCGTTGGTCGAGCGGTGGCTGAGGCTTTACTATCTGTATTTTTCCTACCCGAATTTTCGGGTAGGCCCTCCTCTGCGGCGCCGCACGTCGTTCAAGACGCGTCAGGTCGCTGTAACGCTCTAAGTTACTGCATGTTTGTCCTTAACTCGGTCCCGATTTAAGGAGCCATCAGGTGCCCTTCACCCGCTTCGCGGACACGTTCTAGCATGACTTCCACCATACTTAGCGCCATGCGCAACCCGGCCATGCGGATCAGCATGCTGGCAATCTTCCTGTTCGGCTTTGCGGGTGCTGCAACCTCGCCCTATCAGTCCGTTGTCGGCATCAACGAACTGGGTCTCAGCGACGCCATCTATTCGCTGCTGATCCTTCTTGCTTCGACCGTGAATGTCATCGTCAGCGTCTCGATCGGCATCCTGGCGGACCGCGTCGGTAATTATCGCGTACTGATGTCGACGGCGATCCTGTTCGGCGTTGTGGGCTACGGCATCGTCTATGTGCTGCCGTACCAGACGAGTTTCGTCGTCAGCGTCCTTTTGCTGCTGCCGATTTATGGCGCGCTCTACACGCTGCTCTTTGCGAATGTGCGCAGCATCGCCCGGCGGATGAGTGGGCATGACGCCGCGTCGCTGACGACCGGCGCGCGCGCGGCGATATCGGTGTCCTGGGTTCTGGTGCCCGGGCTGGTCGGCTTCGCTCTGGCGGGCGGCGAAAGCATGCTGCCGGCCTATCTGCTCGCCTGCCTTGGTTGCCTCGCCAACCTGCTGATCGTCTATTTCAGATTGCCCAACGAAGGCGGGGCCGACGCTGCGCTCGGCAAGCGGCTTTCCTATTGGACGTCGTTTCGGGAGATCCTGGCACCGCGCATCTTCCTGCGGGTGATTGCCGTCGCAACCATCACCTCGACGCTCCACGTCAACGCTGCTGTTCTGCCCCTGATTATGACCGACGAGATCGGCGGCAGCGTTACCGATATCGGCATCATCGTCGGCATCGTCGCCTTCCTCGAAGTCGTCTTCATCTTCGTCTGGGCACGCATCCAGTTGAGCCTGGTTCCGTTCAAGGCGCTGGCACTGGGGACGGCCATCTACATCGGCTACATGGCGTTGCTCGGCTTTTCGACGGCCACCTGGCAGATCTACGCGCTCACCCTCATCGGCGCCTTCGGTGCAGCGGCGCTGATCACCATCCCGATCAGCTACCTTCAGGACCTGATTGCCGACCGGCCGGGCCTGGGAAGCTCACTGATCGCCGTGAACCTTTTCCTGAGCGGCGGGCTTTGCGCCGGGCTTTTTGCGCTCGGCACCCGGATCAGCAACTATTCCGGAACGGCGCTGCTCGGTGGTGTTGCAGGATCTGCCGGGTTGTTGCTGCTGCTGGTGCTCGATGGCGATAGAAAAGGAAAGAGGACGGTCAGCCGCGAACCGGGTTAGTCCCAGGGCTCATCGACAAATTTGCAGGTCAATGTGGTTTGGTTGTCCTGGAGACATCTCTTCTTTTGATCGACAAGGATCATAATTCTCGCGAAGAAGCGCGAGAAGTCGGCCTTGCTGGAGTTAAAGGTGGCTATCCCCAGCGCATGCGCCTGGGCCTGAGCCACGCAGGTCGCCAATTCCTGATCGGGGACATCGTTGTTTGCAACGACGACGGCTCGGTCAAACCGCCCTTCCGCAGAATAGTTCACGGCAGAGGCGCAGTTTCCTGGGCCGCTTCCTGCCGTGTCGTTGAGCAATTTGCTGTAGTAGGGGTCGAAGCCGAAATCTTCAATTTTGCGAACGTCGACCCGGCCATTCTGGACGACATCTTTTCTAAATATCACGCCGATGGTGTTTCTTCCGAGGCCCGGTTGGGCTCGCACCTCAATTCCGGCAGTGATGGCGAGCATTTGAATTGTTGAGAAGACCACGTCCCTCTTCTTGGTCTCCCCTTGGCTCATTCCGACGCCGATATACTCCGGGAAGGCGGTAAAATGCCGCTCTCCGTTGCGAACAGGGCCGAAGAAACTCACGTTCTGGGCGACCGAAGACGAAGCAATAAAGGCGCTCGTAAGAAGCCCCACGGCAAACATAGGATGTCTAATGGTTCTTCTCTTGTTTCTGCCCTTACACATGAAGCCTTCTCATAAACAATCAGCGCTCGCTTGAGCGAAAAGAGATCTTCTGCAACGCATCGTCAGAAATGCGATGGCATCATTATTTTTCTAGCATTGCGATCAACAGTTGCAAGGCGCCGAAGCAAGGAAGACGCAGTCCCGGTACTTGTCTCATCAAAAAGTGATAGGGGCGCCTTTCGGCGCCCCTATCAGCATTTCCGTTGAGTATGTCAGTCGAAAGCGTATCAGTTGCCGAGGATACCCGGCAGGCGCAGGCCCTTGTCCTTGGCGCAATCAAGAGCGATGTCGTAGCCCGCATCGGCGTGGCGCATGACGCCGGTCGCCGGGTCGTTCCAGAGCACGCGCTCCAGTCGCTTGGCTGCATCATCCGTGCCATCGGCGCAAATGACGACGCCCGAGTGCTGCGAGAAGCCCATGCCGACGCCGCCGCCGTGGTGCAGCGACACCCAGGTCGCACCCGAGGCGGTGTTGAGTAGCGCGTTGAGCAGCGGCCAGTCGGAAACGGCGTCTGAGCCATCCTTCATCGCTTCGGTTTCGCGGTTCGGCGAGGCGACCGAGCCCGAGTCGAGGTGATCGCGGCCGATGACGACAGGCGCCTTCAGCTCACCGTTCCTGACCATCTCGTTGAAGGCGAGGCCGAGGCGATGGCGGTCACCGAGGCCGACCCAGCAAATGCGTGCCGGCAGGCCCTGGAACGAGATGCGCTCGCGCGCCATGTCCAGCCAGTTGTGCAGGTGCTTGTTGTCGGGCAGCAGTTCCTTGACCTTGGCGTCGGTCTTGTAGATGTCTTCCGGATCGCCGGAGAGAGCCGCCCAGCGGAACGGGCCGATGCCGCGGCAAAATAGCGGGCGGATATAGGCCGGTACGAAGCCCGGGAAGGCAAAGGCGTTTTCGAGGCCCTCTTCCTTGGCGACCTGGCGGATGTTGTTGCCATAGTCGAAGGTGGGGATGCCCATGTCCTGGAAGGCGATCATCGCTTCGACATGTTCGCGCATCGAGGCACGTGCTGCCTTTTCGACAGCCTTCGGGTCGCTCTCGCGCTTGGCCTTCCACTCGGCCATGGTCCAGCCCTTCGGCAGGTAGCCGTTGACCGGGTCGTGTGCCGAGGTCTGGTCGGTGACCATGTCGGGGCGGATGCCGCGGCGAACCATTTCCGGCAGGATTTCAGCGGTGTTGCCGAGCAGGCCGACGGACTTCGCTTCGCCGTTTTTCGTCCAGCGGGCGATGATCTCCATCGCCTCGTCCAGCGTCTCGGCCTTCTCGTCGAGGTAGCGGGTGCGCAGGCGGAAATCGATCGAATCCGGGTTGCATTCCACGGCAAGGCACGATGCGCCCGCCATGACCGCTGCGAGCGGCTGGGCGCCGCCCATGCCGCCGAGGCCGCCGGTCAGCACCCATTTGCCCTTGAGGTTGCCGCCATAGTGCTGGCGGCCGGCTTCCACGAAGGTCTCGTAGGTGCCCTGAACAATTCCTTGAGTGCCGATGTAGATCCACGAGCCAGCGGTCATCTGGCCGTACATGGCGAGACCCTTCTTATCCAGCTCGTTGAAATGATCCCAGGTCGCCCAATGCGGCACGAGGTTGGAGTTGGCGATGAGAACGCGCGGCGCATCCTTATGGGTGCGGAAGACGCCGACCGGCTTGCCGGACTGGACCATCAGCGTTTCGTCGTCGTTGAGGTCCTTGAGCGTCTCGACGATCTTGTCGAAATCGGCCCAGGTGCGCGCCGCGCGGCCGATGCCGCCATAGACGACCAGTTCGTGCGGGTTTTCCGCCACGTTCGGATCGAGGTTGTTCATCAGCATGCGCAGCGGCGCTTCGGTCAGCCAGCTTTTGGCGTTGAGCGTCGTGCCCTGGGGGGCGCGCACGTCGCGAATGTTGTGGCGCGGATTGTTCATGGTCATGCCTCGCTCCCTGTCTGTGTCTTGAGGTCTAATGCGATGGTTTCGATGCGGTTCAAAATGGCTTTCAGCGGTTCCCGCAGCAGTGCTGAACGGGCGGCGTCGAGCGCGAAGGGTGGTTCTTCCGCTGCCAGATGGGTCGATTGCGCGAGTTCCATCTGGATCGCGTGCACGCCAGTCTCGGGGCGCCCATAGTGGCGGGTCGTCCATCCACCCTTGAAGCGACCATTGAGAATGCTGCTGTAACCTTTTGCTGCAGCAGCGATTTCTGCCGTTTCTTTCTCGACTTCCGGCGCGCAGGTCTTGCCCATGTCGGTGCCGATGTTCAGATCCGGCAGCTTTCCTTCGAAGAGGAACGGGATGTGCGAACGGATCGAATGGCAGTCATAGAGCACGACGACGCCATGGATCGCCTTGACGCGCTCGATCTCGGCGGCAAGCGCCGCGTGATAGGGCGCGTGGAACGTCCGGAGGCGTTCGGCGATATCGGCTTCGGTTGGTGCCTCTCCATCCTTCCAGATCGGCTTACCGTCGAAATCCGTTTCCGGGATCAGGCCGGTCGTGTTCTGGCCGGGGTAGAGGCTGACGCCCGCGGGATCGCGGTTGGCGTCGATCACGTAGCGGTGGAAGGTGGCGCGAACGACGGTCACCTCCGGCAGCAGGCCGTCATAGAGCTGGTGGATATGCCAATCGGTATCGGCCAATATCCGGCCGTTGTCGTTGAGCCGATCCCAGATCGCAGCCGGCACGTCAGTGCCGGTATGCGGAAATCCGAGAATGACCGGGGAGTTCCCCCTTTTGACTTCGAAGACCGCCATCTCAGCTCTCCAGGCCAGGCAGGATGCCGGCGGAGATCGCGGCGTTCAGGCGGCCGGAGGCGACGAGATCGCCGGCAGCCTTGAGGTCGTTGGCCATGTAGCGATCTTCCTCGATCGTCAGAGAGACGGCGCGAAGTGCCGCGGCTGCCTTCTGCAACTCGGGGCTCGTCTTGAGCGGCGCGCGGAACTCGACGCCCTGGACTGCGGTCAGGGCTTCGATGCCGACGATCGAGAACAGGTTTTCGGTCATCTGCAGCAGGCGGCGGGCGCCGTGGCAGGCCATCGAGACGTGGTCTTCCTGGTTGGCCGAAGTCGGTGTCGAGTCGACCGAGGCCGGGTGCGAGAGCTGCTTGTTCTCCGACATCAGCGCAGCGGAGGTGACTTCGGCGATCATCAAGCCGGAGTTGAGGCCCGGCTTTTTCGCAAGGAAGGCCGGCAGGCCGTAGGAGAGTGCCGGATCGACGAGCAGCGCGATGCGGCGCTGCGAGATGGCGCCGATCTCGCAGACGGCAAGCGCGATCTGGTCGGCGGCGAAAGCAACCGGCTCGGCGTGGAAGTTGCCGCCAGAGACGACGGAATTGTCCGAAAGGACCAGCGGGTTATCGGTGACGGCGTTGGCTTCGGTCTCGAGCACGCGCGCGACCGAGCGCAGGAGATCGAGGCAGGCGCCATCGACCTGCGGTTGGCAGCGGATGCAATATGGATCCTGCACCCGCTCGTCGCCTTCGATGTGGCTTTCGCGGATCGCGGAGCCGGCAAGCAAAGTGCGCAATGTGGCGGCCGTATCGATCTGGCCGCGATGACCACGCAGCTTGTGGATGTCGGGGTGGAAGGGGGCGGACGAACCCATGGCGGCGTCGGTCGACATAGCGCCGGTGATCAGTGCTGCCTGCGCGGCGCGGTGGGCGCGGAAGAGACCGGCAAGCGCCAGCGCCGTCGAGGTCTGGGTGCCGTTGATCAGCGCCAAGCCTTCCTTGGCGGCCAGCACGACGGGCGTCAGGCCAGCGGCGGAAAGCGCCTCGGCGCCGGACATGCGGCGCCCTTCGAAGAACGCTTCGCCATGGCCCATCATCACGGCTGCCATATGGGCGAGCGGTGCGAGGTCGCCGGAAGCACCAACCGAGCCCTTCTCGGGAATGACCGGGACTACGCCCTTTTCGAGCATGGCTTCGATCAGACGCACGAGTTCGAGACGGACGCCGGAGGCGCCGCGACCGAGCGAAACGAGCTTCAGCGACAGGATCAGACGCACGACGTTTTCGGCAAGCGGCTCGCCGACGCCGCAGCAATGCGACAGGATCAGATTGCGCTGCAGCGTCGCGACGTCGGCGCTGTCGATCTTGATCGAGGCGAGTTTGCCGAAGCCGGTGTTGATGCCGTAGACCGGGGCATTGCCGGCGACGATTTCGGCGATGCGGCCGGCCGCCTTCTTGATGCCAGCGTCAAAGGACGGGTCAAGACGAGCCGGCTCTCCGGTCCAGTAGATGGTTTCGAGGTCGCGAAGGGGCACGGAGCCCGGATGTAGAATGATGGTCATTGACCGATCCTTTGCCCTCTGAAGATGCGTTCATGAAGTGGGTTGAAGCCGATGCGGTAGACGAGCTCGGCGGGATCCTCGATGTTCCAGAGCGCGAGATCGGCCGACTTGCCGACCTCGATGGTTCCGGTGTCCGCGAGCAGGCCGAGGGCGCGCGCGGCTTCGCGCGTTGTGCCGGCCAGGCATTCGGCTACCGTCAGCCGGAAGAACGTCGCCGACATGTTCATGGTGAGAAGCAGCGACGTCAGCGGCGAAGTGCCGGGGTTGCAATCGGTGGCGATCGCGATCCGTGCGCCGGCGTCGCGCAGCGCCTGAACCGGCGGTAGGCGCTCTTCGCGGAGTGCATAGAACGCACCGGGGAGCAGGACGGCAACCGTGCCTGATTTGGCAAGGGCTGCGGCGCCTTCGGCGTCGAGATATTCGAGATGGTCGGCCGAGAGCGCACCATAGGATGCCGCGAGCTTCGCACCGCCGAGATTGGAAAGCTGTTCTGCGTGCAGCTTGACCGGCAGGCCTAGTGCCTTGGCGCGGTCGAAGACACGGGCGATCTCTGCGGTCGAGAAGGCAATGCCCTCGCAGAAACCGTCGACCGCATCGACCAGCCCTTCGGCGTGCGCCGCATCGAGGCCGGGCAGCACGACGTCGGTGATGTAGTCGCCGTTGCGGCCCTTGTAGTCTGCCGGCGTCGCATGCGCGGCGAGGTAGCTGGTGACGACGCGGGCCGGCCGCAGCGTTTCGAGCTTGCGCGCGGCGCGCAGCATGTTGAGCTCAGCCGTCACATTGAGCCCGTAACCGGACTTGATTTCGACCGTCGAAACACCTTCGGAAAGAAGCGTGTCGAGCCGTGGCAGAGCGCTTTCCACGAGTTGGTTGACGCTCAGCGCATTGGTCGCCTTCACCGAGGAAACGATGCCACCGCCGGCCCGTGCGATCTCTTCATAGGTGGCGCCTTCGAGCCGCATCTGGAACTCGCGGGCGCGGTTGCCGCCGTGCACGAGATGCGTATGGCAATCGATCAGAGCCGGCGTCATCACGCGGCCTTCGCAGTCAACCGTTTCGAGGCGGCCTGCGAGGTTGGCCGGCAGATCGCGATCGGGACCCGCAAAAGCGATCCGCCCATCGACGACAGCAACGGCCGCATTCTCGACAAGCCCAAGTCCTTCGGCGCCTTCGCTCAACGTCACAAGGCGCGTGTTGCGCCAAACGCCGGATGCCTGCTTGCGGGTCGAGATATCGTTCATGAGGTCGCCTCCACTGGATATAATGTATATACATATTAATTCGCTCCACAAGAGGAAAATCGTGTGGCGGGAGGAAAAGGACAGGGCCTAAAGGCGAAGAAAAGAGACGCGGCGCTGTTCAAAAACATGAGCAAGCGGCGTCAACAAATTGATTCTGTGAGCAACTTCTGTGCGACGTGCTTCCGAAGCGCGCGAACGCAAAAAAGCCCCGAAACCGGAATTTCGGGGCTCGTGTCAATCGATCGTCAGAAAAGATATCCGGCCTAAAGCCCTGCCATGTCGATTCGAGAGGCGAAGCCGACGGTACCGCTCGCCCCCGTCAGGCGGCGTGGTCCGCCTTGATGCGCAATCGTTCCACTAGGTCGACGAAGCGGGTGCCGGCGATGTCGAGCCTGCCGCTATTGTCGATGACGCTCACGCCGGGCCCCGACGTGACATCGGGGGCCTGGCGGCTCAGTCGTCGCAGGACTTCTTCCTCGCTCTCGCGGCCGCGTTCTGCAAGCCGCTTTGCCAGAACCGGTGCCTCGGCGGTGATGACGACGACGGCGATGTCGCCGAACGCTTCCCGGAACGCCTGCAAGGCACCGCGGCTGCCGTTGACGATCGCCGTCATGCCGTTCCGGACATTATCGAGCACCACGGATGGGATGCCGTATTTGAGGCCATGCGCGTCCCAGAAGACGGCGAAGGCGCCGTCCTTTTGCATGTCGACGAACTCGTCTTCGGAGACGCTTTCATGCACCTCGCCGCCGGCATCCGACGGACGGGTGATGACACGCCGGACGAAATACACGTCGTGACAGTCGGCAAAGTGCCGGGCGGCAAATCCCATGACGCTGTCCTTGCCGGCGCCGCTTGGGCCAACGACGACGACGAGCGCGCCGCCCTGTTCGTTCGCGCTCATGCGACACGCCGTCCTTCGCGCCAGACGGAGCGCACGACCGGAATGCCTTGCCTGCGGTGGACGCGGGCGATATCGGCGCGCAGACCGACTGCGACGCGGCCGCGGTCGTCAAGGCCGACGGTGCGCGCTGGCGTCGAGGTCACCATCGCGATCGCCTTCGGCAGGTCAATGGCTTCGACTTCGTCGGAAAGAACGAAAGGCGCGTGGATCAGGCTGAAGGGCACATAGTCCGACGACAGCACGTCGAGCACGCCACGTTCCGCCAGGTCGCGGGCGGCGATGTTGCCGGAGTGCGACTTGCCGCGAACGATGTTCGGCGCGCCCATGAGCACGCTCAGGCCCGCGCGGTGCGACGCTTCGGCGGCTTCGAAGCTTGTCGGGAATTCGGCAAGCTTGATGCCGAAGCCGACCGATTCTTCGACGTGGTCGACCGTCGCGTCGTCATGGCTGGCAATCGTGATGCCGCGGGCCGCGCAGGCCTCAGCCAGCGCAGTGCGGTGCGGGCCGGCATATTTCGCCGAAAGCGCCTGCTGACGCTCGACGAAGCGGGCGAATTCCGCGTCGGAAAGTCCGCGCTTGGATTTGTAGTAGAGCGTGTACTGGTCCATCGTCTGGAACTGACGCTGGCCTGGCGCATGGTCCATCAGGGAAACGAGCCTGACCTGCGGGTCGTGCCGGAAGTCCTCGTAGTGATCGAGCACGTCGGAGGTCGAGACTTCGCAGCGCAGGTGGATCAGGTGGTCGGCGCGCAGCCGACCTTCTTCCTTGGCCTGCGCCAGGGCATCAGCCATGCTGCGCATCTCGCCCTTCTGGAAGCCGCCGTCTTCGTCGGAACCGAGACGCAGGCAGTCGAAGACCGTTGTGATGCCGGAGGTGACGACCTGCGCGTCATGCGCCTGGATCGCTGCGATCTTCAGCCAGCGCACGCCGGGGCGCGGCGAATAGTGGGCTTCGAGATGGTCGGTGTGCAGCTCGATGAGGCCCGGGATCAGATAATCGCCTTCGAAGTCCTCGCCGCTGGCGACCGTCCCCGCGGAGATATCGGCAATCTTGCCGTCGCGGATCAGCACCGAACCGTCGAGGATACTGTCCTCAAGGACGATGCGGGCGTTGGTCAAAACCTGTTCTTTGCTCATCTCATGCGATCTTTCGTTGGGAGTCGCTGCCGAGCGGCAGCAGGGAGCGGACAATAAAGGGGGCGCCGCGCTCCGGTTCGACGAAGAGCGCGACTGACGTGACGTGAAGCGGTTTGCCGATATGATCGGCAAAGGTGGTTTCGAGCGCCGAGCGCATGACGCCGCCGGTCTCGGCAGGGACCGGTCCAGTCAAAGTCAGATGGAACTGAAATTCTTCGAATACATAGGGATAGCCCCATTCCCTCAGGTAGCGCCTCTGGCGTTCTGGCAAGCTGTCCGGCTTGCGCCGGGCGAAGTCCGCCTCCGACAGGCGCGCGCGGAACGGGTCGAAGCGGTGAACGGCATCTTCGGCCAGATCCTGCAGTTCGGCAGAGGGAGCGGACGGCACCAGGGCAAAAAAAGGACCGAGCTGGTGCAGGACGATTTCAGGGATTTCGAAGGGATCGAGGTCAGCGGCGAAGCATTCGAAGATGCTGAGAAGTTCGTCTTCGTCGCGGCCCTCGGCAAGCTCGAAGGGTGCCTTCAGCGTTCCGTGAAAACCGTAGCGTCGCGGGTCTGCTGTCAGTGTGCGTTGCGTCGCTTCGTCGATCCCGGCGATCGTCGGAAGAGCAAGATCCTGGCCGGTAAAGGCGTCACGGCCAAGCCAACGGGACGCGGTCTGCGACAGCCGGTCGTCCGCCGGCGGCGCGAAGTAGATTGCATAACGCACGGTCTTCACTTTCTTCTAGCGACCGGCCCGCCGGGGAGGCGGGTCGATTGTTTGCGGGATGCGATGCGCAGCTAGCCGATTTCCATGACAACATCATGATGGCGGACGCGCAAATGCTTGGCTGTCGTCAATGTGCCCTGCGACCCATCAGGCGTGAACGGCACGCGTTCGAGATGCTGTCGAAAATAAAGACAACCAGCAAGATCAGAAGCACCATGTAGGCGACATTTTCCCAATCGGAATTGGTGCGCATTGCTTCCCAGAGCTTGAGACCGATACCGCCCGCGCCGACGGCGCCGATGATCGTCGCCGAACGGGTGTTCGATTCCCAGAAATAAAGCGCCTGGCTCGCAAAGACCGGCAACACCTGCGGCAGCACGCCGAAGCGCTGTACGGCAAGCGGCGCAGCACCCACCGACTTGACGCCTTCGCGCTGCTTGTCGTCGATGTTTTCCAGCGCCTCGGAATAGAGCTTCCCGAGCGTGCCGGTGTCGGTGAAGAAGATCGCCGAGATACCGGCAAGCGGTCCGGGGCCGAAGGCGCGGGTAAAAAACAGCGCCCAGATAAACATGTCCACCGATCGCAGGAAGTCGAAGAAGCGCTTGACCAATTGGTTGGTCATGAAGCTCGGCGTAATGTTGCGCGCCGCGAGGAAGCAGAGCGGGAAGGCGATCAGCGATGCAAAGAGTGTGCCGACGAAGGCCATGACGACGGTCTGCAGCAGCTTCGTCCAGACATCCAGATGCTGCCACTCGGCGTTGTAGAGGATGTTGTTCCAGGCAAGCGAAAGGTTCGAGCGGGCCGGATCGATGCGCTTGCCGGATATGATGAGCGAGGCGACCTCGCCGTAGCTCTTGCCGAAGAAGGGCGAGTTGGTGTCGAAGAGGAAGTTCGCCCAGCCGAAGAAGCGGTTGCGGACGGAGACCTCGTCACCTTCGACTTCGGCCCAGCCGGTGGCGCCGAACGCAAGCACCATCTTCTCGCCTGGACGCTTCTGCGTCGCCCAGGTGGGCAGCGTGCCCTGCGGCATCACCCTGTCGGCGCCATCGACGGCCATCACCAGGGTCTCGCCGCCATGGGTCGCCTTGACCAGGCTGTCGGCGATCTCGATCCTGGTCGAGCGGTCATAGGTGACGACGACCCGGGTAAGCACTTCCTCCGTGCGGGTTTCGACGCGGTTCTGAGCTTCGGCCGTGGTCGTGCCGCCGAGTGCTGAACCGGGCGCCATGAAGCTGAAGGACGAGCTTGCCCTCGGCCTTGCCGCCTGCGTTGTCAATGCCGGAATTTCCACGCGGCGCGTCACCGTCTCCTTGTCGAGTTCCACCCAATCCGGATCGGGATTGGGTCCGAGCGGCGAATTGCGCTGATAGTTGAGGCTCATTGTCCGGTCGGAGGCGATGTGGATCTCGGGCCGCACCTCGTAGGAGACCCAGTCGGCGAGATAAGTGCCGGCGATACCCCAGTTGGCGTTGCCAAGCACCTGACCGATCGAGAAGAACCACCAGCTGAAGATGAGATAGGCGACAATGCCGCCGGCGATCGTTGCCGTGCGTACACGCTTGGAGGTCGAGGATTTCAGGAGCTCGGGATGGCGGGCCGCGATCGCGTCCATCTCCATCGGGCTCAGTCGTGTGGTCGTGGTCATAGCGCGCACCTACTGGGCAAGCTGGAAGGCCTGTTCGCCGACGAGGCGACGGCGAAGCCAGGCGGAAAACTGGTCGACGGCGAAAATGGTCGCGAACAGCAGGATGACGATCGCAAGCGTTTTCGCCTGGTGGCCCTGGCCGATCGAAAGGCGCAGCAGCTCGCCGATGCCGCCGCCACCAACGGCGCCGATGATGGTCGAGGCGCGCACGTTGATTTCGAGGCGCAGCAGGAAGTAGCTGGTGAAGTTGGGCAGCACCTGCGGCACCATGCCGAACCAGACGCGCTCGATCCAGTTGCCGCCCGCGGCACGCAGGCCCTCATCCGGCTTCATGTCCGCGTTTTCGACCACTTCGTAGAAGAGCTTGCCGAGCGCACCGACCGTGTGGATCGAGACCGCGGCGATCGCGGGAATGGGGCCGAGCGAGAGGATGGCGAGGAAGAAGCCGGCAATCACCACTTCCGGAAAGGCGCGCAGGATCTCCATGATCCGGCGAACGGTACCGCGGATCCAGGGATTGGGCATCAGGTTGCGCGCTGCGAAGAAGCAGAGCACGAAACCGAGTGCCGTGCCGATGATCGTCGAGAAGATCGCGATGTTCACGGTCTCCAGCATCTTGTGCACGTATTCGGGGATATAGAAGCCATCGGTCAGGTACAGCCGGCCGTCCGGGTAGTTGTATTTGAAGCTGCCGTCGTCATAGGGCGAGGGCAGGTCGAACATGGCACGGAAGATCTCCAGCCCATCACGTGGTGCGAGATCGCCGACGAAGTCGAAGAAATGCGGCAGGCGATCAAAGAACTTGCCGGCGTTGGAATCGTTGGCGAACCAGAGCGAGCCCGAGAGCGCCAGGAAGAGGATTCCGAAGCCGAGCCAGGAGTAAAGCCGGCGGCGGGAACTCAGTTCCTGCCAATGGCGCTCGATGACGGCGCCGTTGTCGCTCAGATTCCGCGGGAGCAGGGAAGTTGCCATGACCGTTCCGGCTCGCGCCGGCCTCTATGGCATTTCAAGGAAAAGCACGAAGCGGCTTTCCGTCAGGAAATGCGTGAAAACAAAGCGGTAGGGTATGGTTGAAGGGCTGGTGTCGAGCAGCACCCCTTCAAACAGTGAAACGCTGGCCGTTTGGGCGGCCAGCGTTCCTGGAAGATGCGGTCTATCAGCCGCCGATCGTTGCCTTGCGGGCGTCGATGATCGGCTTGTAGAAATCGGAGTTGACTTCGGTGTAGCCGGTGAAGTCACCGCCCTGGATGGCGGAGAAGCAGGCAGCGTCGGTCTTCGGCAGGTCGACCATGAACTGCTTGAACTTCACCTTCATGTCGTCGTTCATCGAGGTGCGCACGACGATCGGGCCGTTCGGGATCAGCGGCGACTTCCAGAGCTCGACGAGATCGTTCATGTCGAGGATGCCCTTGTCGACCATCTTCTTCAGGTTGCCCGAGGTGTAGCCGTCCTTGAATTCGCCGACGCCCGAGCCGAAGGTCGTGCCGGCATCGAAGGTGCCCTTGACGACTTCGAGAACGAGGTTTTCGTGACCGCCGCCGAAGCCGGTTTCACCGAAGAATTCCTTGACCGGCGCGCCGATCGCTTCCGGCAGGGTGACGAGCGGGACGAGGTAGCCCGAGGTCGAGTCCGGATCGGCGAAGCCGAGCTTCTTGCCCTTCAGGTCTTCGAGCTTGGTGATGCCGGAATCCTTGCGGGCAACCATGATCGAGTGGTAGCCGGTCGAACCGTCGGTCTGAACGGTCGTCAGGATCGGCTCGACGGCATCAGCCTTGGCGAGGTAGATCTTGGCATAGCCGGAAGCGCCGAGCTCGGCGTAGTCGAGCGTGCCACCGAGCAGGCCCTGGATAACGCCGTCATAGTCGGCGGCCGGGAACAGCGAGACCTTCTCGACGCCGATGGCAGCCGGCAGCTTGTCGACGAGGCACTGGAAGTTGCGCAGGCGGTCGGCTTCGTTTTCGCCGCCGAGAATGCCGATGCGGAATTCCTTGAGGTCTTCAGCCTGGGCGTGGCCGACGAGGGCGAGGAGCGCGACGGCGCCCAGAAGAGCTTTCTTCAGCATAAGGTTCTCCCGTGTGTCCGGCTTGACCGGATCCTATTCGGTTTCAAAGAGGTGCCCTTGACGCGGGCTTTCGATCCTGGCGGGCGTCAGATGCCGGCCAGTGCCAGCGGCTTGAGGCCGGCCGATGCCGTTTCTTCCTGCGGTTCGGCCGCCGGAATGTTGATGCTGGTGGAGGTCATCGACTCCTCGATGCCCGTGTCGGCGCCGTAGATCTCGGCAACCGCTGCCGCCGTCAGATCCTTGGGCTGGCCGTCGAAGACGACGCGGCCATGCGCCATGCCGATGATGCGTTCGCAATAGTTGCGCGCGGTATCGAGGGTGTGGAGATTGGTGATGACCGTGATGCCGTCGCGTTCGTTGATGTCGCGCAGTGCGTCCATGACGATTTTGGCGTTCAGCGGGTCGAGCGAGGCGATCGGCTCGTCGGCGAGCAGAACCTTCGGCTGTTGCATCAGCGCGCGGGCGATCGCGACGCGCTGCTGCTGGCCGCCGGAGAGCGTGCCTGCGGGCTGAAGTGCGGTCTGTTCGATGCC
This sequence comes from Ensifer sp. ENS10, assembly GCF_014852025.1. Lineage (NCBI taxonomy): Bacteria > Pseudomonadati > Pseudomonadota > Alphaproteobacteria > Hyphomicrobiales > Rhizobiaceae > Ensifer > Ensifer sp. ENS10. The sequence continues at coordinate 95,158 of NZ_JACVAS010000003.1, read as the reverse complement.
GAGGCGCTCGAGCGCGCCGATCGCCATGATGCGTTCTTCGCGGGTGAACATGTTGAGGATGCTGAGCACCGTCGAGCGGTGATTGAGGCGACCGAGCAAAACGTTGGTGAGTACGTCGAGGCGCGGCACCAGGTTGAACTGCTGAAAGATCATGGCACAGTCGCGCTGCCAGTTGCGCAGTGCAGCGCCGCGAAGTGACGACACTTCCGCGCCGTCATAGACGATCGAGCCCGAAGACAGGTCGACGAGGCGATTGATCATGCGCAGCAGCGTCGACTTGCCTGCACCCGAGCGGCCGATCACGCCGACCATCTGACCCTGGGGGATGTCGAAGGTAACCGAACTTACGGCTGTCTTCTTGCCGAACTGGCGGGTTACACTCTTCAACTGAAACATTTCTAGCAGGTCCTCTTTCGGGGAGACCGGTCATCGGTATGACACCTGCCATATCGGCGCTTCATGAAAGCGAAATGTCAGTTTGTTGTAAGTTCTGTTACAGTTCACACCCGCGCGGGCTGGGTTAATCAAAAGTGAAGGACATCGCGCCGGTGGGTGCCCGATTGGCCACCTCCCGCACGATTGCAGCTTGAGATTCGGCTGGATCGAGGGCGGTCGCCTGATCGCGTCCTTGCACAGTACCGCCGTGCGATTCCTGGCTCTACGGTCCAGGCTCCAAGGTCGCCCCCGGAACATAGAGCGCGATCGGTCGGATCTCGTAGATCGCGGTGGGATTGCTGCGCCGCAGGTCGCGTGCCGCTGCGATTGCTGCGTCGAGCGTCGGAAAGTCCACGACGTAGAGGCCAAGGAGATGCTCTTTGGTTTCAGCGAAGGGGCCGTCCGTGACGATGCCTTCGCCCTTGCCCCTCAGCGTCACCCCTGCCTCAGCGGGGCCGAGCCGCGCGGCCGGTCCGAATGATTTCTGCTGAACGAAGCGATCATGCACCTGGAGTAGATCGGACATCAGGGCCGCATCCTCCTCCTCGCTCCAGGATTCGACGACGCCTGCCGTGTGATAAGCCAAGATCGCATAATACATGAACCGTCCTCCCGGACGTATTCCTGTCAGGTTTCGCCGATGGCTTCAATCGGTGTGGCGAGGTTCATGGGTTCAACGCTACACTCTAAATCAGCCTCAGGATGCTGCGACCCACGATAGGCCCGGGCGTCAGTCCGGGAACTGCGCCTTTGAGTTCGCGCGCCGGACTGCCGCGTTGTCCTGTACTTGTCCGAAGTCGGAGCCGGGGATGCCCCGGTGCCTCTTGCCGGTATGAAGGCGCTTCGGTGCAGGAGCGTGCTTAATTGGCTCATTCATCACGAAGACACATGGTCCCATCACTTCGTTTCATGGAGCGGATGCGCTTCCGCCCTTGACTCGTCTTTATCGATCTTTTCTAACTTATGTTGTCAGACATCTTACATAAACGGGAACCCATTGCTGACGTTCAAACAGGAGGAATGCGTGAGGAAACTGGTTCTACAGCTCGCCGTCGGCGCTGCCGCGCTGGCGCTTGCCACCGCCGCGCAGGCAGGCGAGACGCTCGACCGTGTCATGAGCAAGAAGGCCATGGTGGTCGCCACCAATAGCGGGTGGCCACCGCAGAGCTATCTCGACGACAGTAACCAGCTGGTCGGCTTCGACATCGATGTCTCCCGCGAGATCGGCAAGCGCCTTGGCGTCGAGGTCAGCTTCGAGACGCCGGACTGGGCGACCTTGACCGGCGGCCGCTGGCAGGGACGTTATGACGTCGGCGTCGGCTCCGTCACCCCCACCAAGGCACGCGCCCAGGTCATCGACTTTGCCGGCATCTATTACTACAGCCCCTATGTCTATGTGTTGCACAAGGACAGTGAGGCGAAGTCTGTCACCGACCTGAACGGCAAGGTCGTCGGCGTTGAAACGGCCACGACATCGGAAGATTTCATTCGCCGGCAGTTGGAAATCGACGCGCCGGGGCTTCCGCCGATCGAATACAAGCTGGAGCCGGGCGAAATCCGCACCTTTGCCGACTCCATGCTTCCCTTCGACGACCTGCGCCTCGGCAATGGTGTGCGCCTTGATGCGGTCATCGCGCCGGAACAGACCGCGCTGAACGCCATCAAGAACGGTTATCCGCTCAAGGTCCTTGAGGGGGAGTACGCGTTCAAGGAGCCGCTCGTCGTGATCGCGGAAAAGACCGACCCCGAGTGGACGAAGAAGATCGGCGATCTCATCGACGAGATGAAGAAAGACGGCACGCTCGCGAGCTTTACCACCAAGTGGTACGGCAAGGACTACAGCGCCGACTGAGTTGGACAAGTCTGTGCGGCGGCAGTTCATGCCGCCCGCAACCCTTATTCGCTGTCTGCAGGGCGAGAGAACATGTCCTATCCCGATACCTACTACAAAAACACGATGGTCGACCGGAAGGTCAGACCAGTGCTTTCGGAAACCATCGAATGTGACACGGTCGTTGTCGGCGGTGGGCTTGCTGGTCTGACAACGGCGCTTCAGCTTGCACGCGCCGGGCAGTCGGTTGTGGTGCTCGAGGCCGAGAGTGTCGGCTTCGGGGCTTCCGGTCGAAATGGCGGCTTCGTCAGCCCCGGTTTTGCGACCGGTGGCGAGAATATTGCTCGACTGGCCGGTGCCGAAGGTGCACGGCAGATCCACCGCCTGTCGATCGAAGGCGTGGATTTCGTTCGGGATACGATCGCGGCGCTGAAGATCGAGAGCGCGCAAGCGCAGCCCGGCATCACCAGCGTGCTGCGCTACGACGACGACGGCAGTTTGAAGGCACATGCCGACGCGATGCGCCAAAACTACGGGTACGAATTGGAATACTTCGACACCGAGCACATTCGCGCGGTGCTGAAGTCGAAGCGCTATTTCCAGGGTCTGCGCGACCCCAAGGCCTTCCACATGCACCCGCTCAACTACCTTCGTGCGGTGGCAGAAGAGATCGAGCGGCTGGGTGGGCAGATCTACGAGGGCTCGGCGGCAACGGCGAGCACGCTCGATGGGGCCGAGAAGACGGTGTCGACCGCCCGCGGCCGCGTCAAGGCACGCCAGGTCGTCTTCACGACCGGTGGCTACACCGGCGCGCTCAACGGCCGGCTGCAGCGGGCGTTCCTGCCGATCGCCACCTATGTGATGCTGAGCGAAGAGGCGCCGGATCTGATCCGTTCGGCCATCGCCACCCGCGACGCGATCGGCGACAACCGCCGCGCCGGAGACTATTACCGGCTGGTGGATGGAGGCAAACGACTGCTTTGGGGCGGGCGGATCACCACGCGGGCAGCTTCGCCGGCGGCCCTTGCGGCCGAATTGCGGCGCGAGATGACGGGCACCTATCCGCAACTCAAGGAACTGAAGACCGAGCTCGCCTGGTCCGGGCTGATGTCCTATGCACGCCACCTGATGCCCCAGATCGGCGAGATGCGGCCGGGAGTCTGGCATTGCACCGCCTTTGGCGGCCACGGGCTCAACACCACGGCGATCGGCGGCAAGCTGGTGGCCGAAGGCATTCTCGAACAGTCCGACCGCTACAAGCTCTTCCGGCCGTTCGGTCTGGTCTGGGCCGGCGGCTATGCCGGGCTGGCGGTTGCTCAACTCACCTACTGGAAACTGCAGGCACAGGACTGGTGGCGCGAGCGCGCGGCCTGAACGCCGGAGATTTTGAGATGATTGGTCGTCTGATACTGACTTATCCGGATGTCGCGCGACGGTCCGGCATGTTTCTCATGCTGGCGCTCGTCACGCTGGCGATCTACGGGCTCGGCATCAGCCCTGCCTGGATCGGGCATCTGCTGCCGACTTCGGCAGGGTGGCTGGAAGCCAATCCAGCGCTCGGACGGTTGGTCAGTGCCTTGCTGGTCGCGCTGATCGCGGTAGCGAACTGGAAGGCTTTGCGGCAATTGCCGCGTAGCGGACAGGTGATCGGCGTCTGGGTCGAGCTCTTCGTCCTGCTGATGCTGTTTTTCTACTCGTTCGATCTGTCCTTCGCCTTCATCGCCAAGAAGATCGGCTACCTGGTCTCCCAGGGCGTCGTCACGACGCTCTATATCTCGGTGATCTCGATCGCGATCGCCACCCTCATCGCGCTGGTCGGGGCAATTGCGAAGCTGTCGAAGAACGGCGTGATCTACGGTCTCGCGACCTTCTACACCTCGCTCTTCCGCGGTCTGCCGTTGTTGATGCAGATCTACATCATCTACCTCGGCCTGCCGCAGGTCGGCTACGTCATCGGCGCGGTGCCGGCGGGCATCCTGGCGCTGTCGCTCTGCTATGGCGCCTATATGACAGAGATCTTCCGGGCCGGCATCGAGAGCATCCCGCGCGGCCAGACGGAAGGGGCGACCGCACTCGGCCTTAGCCCGAGCCAGACAATGGCGCTGGTGATCATGCCGCAGGCGATGCGCGTCATCGTCCCGCCGACTGGCAACCAGTTCATCGCCATGCTGAAGGACTCTTCGCTCGTCTCCGTCGTCGGCGTCTGGGAGATCATGTATCTCGCCCGCACTCAAGGCCAGACCGAGTTCCGGCACATCGAGATGCTGATCACCGCCTCGATGATCTACTGGATTCTGTCGATCGGTCTTGAGTTCCTGCAGTCTCGTGTCGAGGCCCGCTTCGGGCGCTTCGATGTCCGCTGAGTACGGTGCGCACGCGAATTTCTTGGGGTGGAAAGCCTGAAGACGCCCGCCATTTACCGGGCCCGTTGTTGAACTGGGTCGGGTGAGGCGGGCTCGTCTTGTTACAGAGTGTGCGGCTGTTGCGGAAACCCGCCGACATGGGTGCAGGTGCGCGCAGCGAGGTCGCGCCCGGCCTCCAGCCGCTTGATCAACGGGCGGCCTTGAAGGTGAGCCAGAATGAACCCGGCGATAAAGCTGTCGCCCGCGCCGGTGGTATCGACGATATCCACAGGACGGCTGCCGGTCGATACCAGTTCGGTTCCGTCGCTTGCGAGCGAGCCGAGGGCGCCTCGCGTGACGACGGCCAGCTTAGCACCGCGAGAGAGGAAGCCATCAGCCAAGCGTTCTGCGTCCTGAACACCGTCGCCGCCGGACCCGAAGGCGATGTTGAGGCCCTCCACGCCGAGGTCGGCGGGGGCGGCGTTGACGGAGACATCCTGCGAGACGCTGACACCCGCGGCTGCAAGTGCCCGGCGCAGCGCGCCGCCGTCGTCGAGCCAGCCGATATGCACGTGATCCATGGTCTTCAGGAGAGCGAGGTCGTCCGCGTCGGGTCGGTAACCGGCACAGGCGCCGAAATCCTCATAGAGGAAGACACGGTCGCCATCCGGCGTGATGCCGATGTCGGTATAGGCGGTGTTGACGTCACGCTCCTTGAGGCCGTCAAGCCGCACGCCGTTCTGCTCGAGAAGCTGCCGCACCTGTGCGCCGTCGCGGTCACGACCGACGGCGCCGAAGTAGAAAGATTGGTGTCCGAGAAGCGCCGACTGCACGGCGACATTGATCGCGTTACCACCGACATAGGTTTCCCCGACCGGCGCCTGGAAACGGTCGATGCAATTGTCGCCGACGGCAGCAAGGCGGAAAGTGGTCATAGCGTCTCCTGGCGGCCGCATGGAAAGGTCGCGAACGCGTTTTCGCATCCGCGACCGTCGGGCGAACGATTACGTCTCGAATGCTCAGTAGGCAACGCGCTTGTAGTAGCGCCGCGTTGTCAGCGGGTGATTGCGCATGACCTCGAGGTGGGCACTGATGCGCTCGAGCACTGTTGCAAGCACGATCGGCGAGACGAGACCGCGCACGTCGGGAGAGAGGCCGGGGAGGGAGAACTCCGTCGTGTCGAGCACGGTGAGCTTGCTCGTGTAACCGGGCACGAAGTTCTGAACGCGTTCGGCGAGCGGACGCATCGCATCTTCGCCCTTGAACAGGATGACGCTGACATCCTGTTCCACCAGTTCGAGCGTTCCGTGGAAAAAGTCTGAGGCATGCACCGGACGGGTGCGGATCCACTGCATCTCCTCGAGAATGCACATGCCGTAGTAGAAGGCTTCCGGCCACACGTTACCGGCGCCGGTGATGATGTGGTAGTTGGAGCCGGCAAGAACCTTCGCGAAATCCTCTGCTCGGGGTTCGAAGCTTCGCTTCACCTCCAGCAGCGCCTGCGGCAGGGTTTCGAGTTCACCCACAATCCGCTCGTAATTTTCGAGTTCCCCGCGGTGGCGCATGATCGAAAGCGCAATGAACAGCGATTGCAGAAAGAAGGACTCGCAGGAGGTGTCGTCTTCGGCGAAATTGACGAAGACGTGGTCTCCGCCATGGCCGAGTGGCGTGTCCCGATGCCCGACCAGCGTCAATACCGTCGCGCCAACCGCTTTTGCCTTCTCGAGCAGCGCCACGCTTTCCTTCGTGGTGCCGGAGAGGGAGGGAATGACCACGATAGACCTGGAATTCAGGTTTGCCGATCCGGAAAGGACGAGCTCTGCCGGCATGTCGATAAAGGTGGTAAAGCGGGACTGGCGCTGAAGAAGCTGGGCTGCCGGCTGCATCAGGATGGCGGCGCCTCCCGTTCCCGTGAAAAAGATGTTCTCCGCGCCGGCGGCGAGACAAGCCGCGATGGTGGTGTCCAGTTGCTGGCGCAGTGCGCCAGCGCCCGACTGGATGCGAAGAAATCTCTGTTCGTCGAAGTTCAGCATGGCACGCTTTCCCGGTGATTGCCTCGGTCGGCGGTCATGGCGTCCGCCGTTCTCCTTAATGTTGTAAGACAACTGACAACAATGCGAAGCGGTGTCAAGAGAGATATCTCGCCAGCACCGCTGCACCTCGCGATGCACGCCGAGTAGCAGCGAAAATCCGGTTGGCCGGAGGCGCACTTGACCTTCCAGAATTTGTCAGACAAGAACATCCTTGTGATTGTTCAACGGAGTGAGAGGAATTGGACGAACCCCTTCGTGATACGCGCACACTGGTCATTCAGCTCCGCGACCGCATCGCGGATCTGATTCGCGACGAAGGGCTCAATCCCGGCGACAAACTGCCAACCGAGGCGCAGTTGACGCAGCGCTTCAAGATCTCGCGTCCGGCGCTGCGCGAAGCGCTGAAGCTGCTCGAGCAGGACAGCATCATCTATGTCGAGCACGGCCGGGGACGGTTCGTCTCGGCGATGTCCGCCGTGCAGGTCGATCGCCCGATCACGGTCTTCGAAAGCGTCACGGACATGGCCCGGCACTATGGCTACGCCACGGCCAACAAGGTTCTTTCGGTGGCGGAGGAAGCACCCGACGCCACCACAGCTGAGCAGTTGCGGCTGCAGCCGGGCGAGCGGGTGATCCGTCTCGAACGGCTGCGGCTGCACAAGGACGAGCCGATCCTCTATTGCGTCGACTTCATCCCGCGCAGCATCATCCCGTTGCGCCTTTATGATGTCGATTGGACCGGTTCACTGCTCGATCTGCTGGACCAGCACAGGAGCAGGCCCAGGATGTCGGCCGCGATCGTCTCCGCCGTCATGCTTCCCGATGATGTGGTGGAGCGCAACGACCTGCGCGATTTCGGGCCGGCACTGCTGATCCGCGAGACCTGTTTCAATGCGGCCGGCTTGCCGGTGGTCTACGCGCTCGACTATCACCGCGGCAGCCATTTTTCCTTCAGCCTGGCGCGCAAGTGATCCGGCCGACGGTCTAGACTTGTCGGCAAATGGTCCGTGAACGGTGTCGGGCGGCGGCGAGCGGCCGTGTCACTTCTCCAGGCGTGTCGGGCTGAACTTCGAGGGATCGAGACCGACCGCCTCGAAGCCGTCCGGTGTTGTGGTACCGATGACGAGGTTCGCGGCGAGTGCGCCGAGCGCCGGTGAGGTCAGAATGCCGTAGCCGCCCTGGCCGGCGAGCCAGAAGAAATCCGGTCGGTCGCGGGCAAAGCCGATGACCGGCAACTTGTCGGGCGAGAAGCTGCGCATGCCGGCCCAGCTCTTGAAGATGCGGCGAACCGGTACGGTCGTTGCCTCTTCGATGTAGTGCGCCGCCCAGGCGACGTCGATTTCCTCGGGCTGGACGTCGGCCGGCTCGCAAGGGGTGGCGTCGGCGGGCGAGGCGAGCAGCCGCCCACCCTCGGGCTTCATGTAGAAGTCTTCATCGATCTCGTTGATCTCCGGCAAGGTGAGCGCATCGATGCCTTCGGGGAGATCGACGGTGATCGCCGTGCGGCGATGCGGCACGATACCGACGGGGGCGACGCCGAACAGGTCCGCAACCGGATCGGCCCAACCGCCGGCGGCATTGACGATCGTCTTTGCGCCGACATCGCCGGCACTGGTCGTGAGCACCCAGCGATCGCCATCCCGACGTGGCGCCAGTACGTCCGAGCGTTCGACGATCGTGGCGCCATGCCGGCGGGCGCCCCTGACGTAACCCTGAACGAGGTTCTCGACTTCGATGTCCCAGAAATGCGGATCGTAATAGGCCGCGGCAACGTAGTCCCGCCGGAGAATAGGCACCCGTGCGATAACTTCGTCGACGGTCAGCCTTTGGATCTCGGCATTGGCGCGACTTTCCTCGGCGAAGACCTCTTCGAAGCGATCAGCCTTCTCGGCGTTGGCGATCATGACGCCGCCGCGCTGCTTGAGCAGCGCCACTTCGGAAAACCCCTCAGGCGGTTTGTCGAAGAAGGACTTGGAGATGGCCGCGAGCGCACAGACTTCCGGCGTGTTGTAGCGCAGCACGAATTCTGCGGCCGAGCGGCCGGTGCTGTGATAGCCGAGCCCTTCCTCCCGCTCGATCACCACCACGGAGCGATGTGGTGCCAGGAAATAGGCGAGTGACAGGCCGGCGATCCCGCCGCCAATGATCGCCACATCGTAGTCCCGCATGTCCTGCCTCCATTGGTTGTTGGCGGGACCATAGGCAAGCTGCCATCCGCGTTCAAATTTATAACCGGAAAGGTGGCTATCAATTCTGATGATGGTCAGGCTATCTCGTCGAGACAGTGGTCGAGGGGCTCGGTATCGGCGACATGGGAAAGAAAAGCAGCTTCCGCCGGATTGAGGATCGCGTTCGGGTTGGAAATGCGAAAGACGTCGGTCGTCGGCAGGTCGGTGTAGGGCGGCAACTGCCAGAGTTCGCCCTCTGCAACGGCTGGCGCCGCCAGGTGGTCGGGCAGCATGCCGATGCCGACATTGGAGGCGATCAGCCGCATCACCTCTTCGACATTGCAGGAGACGGCGCGGACCTGCTGGCCGAAAGACCCGACGGCACGCACCGCGGTCACCGAGTTCATGTGCTGCCCGCCAAGCACGTCGGCGATGAAGGCGATATAGGGATTGCCCCTGAGATCGTTGAAGTCGACGCCTTGAACGCCGAACAGCGGATGATCGCGGCCGCAGTAGAGCGCGTAGCGTTCGCGTACATGGAAGCGTTTGTTGAGCCAGTCGGGTATGTTGCCGTCGCAAAGGCCGATGGTCGCGACGTTTCGCTCGACGGCGCTTAGAACGTCCACCGTCGTCGCGACGGTGACCGATAGCGTCACCTTTGGGTGCAGACGGAAGAAACTTTCGAGCTTGCGGTCCCAGGCAGGGTTGTGGGCGTGGCTGACGGAGTGGATGTTGAGGTGGCCGGTGATCTCTTCGCCGGCAATCTCCAGAACGTTCGGCAGCCGGATCACGGCGGCGAAGATATCGCGGCATTGGGCATGCAGGCGGGCGCCGGCATCCGTCAGGTTGAAGCGCCCGGGGCGGCGGTCGATGAGCTTCTGGCCAACGGTCTGCTCCAATCGCTTCAACGCCATGCTGACAGCCGGCTGCTGCAGGAGCAGACGGTTTGCGGCGGCCGTGATGCTGCCTTCCTCGACCAGCACGACGAAGGTGCGCAGCAGATTCCAGTCGAGATTGTGGGCGAAGCGTTCGAGGCGGTCATTGGCCATGGTCGTGGCTTGCTTTGATCTCTGGCGTTGCACTGGCCATTCGCTCCACGGTGGTGGCCCGAAGGACTTGAGTTCTTGTCGTCATATTTCAGCGATTTTGCAACACGGGGTGCTCCCGGTCGGACGCGGGGCCATTCCCTGAACGCATGAGGCGGTGCCTCAATTTCGTTTGAAACGGCATGCACCCCTTGCGATAACATGAGCCGAATAATCCGATGGGAGAGAAACATGGCCGGCAAGACGCAATTTCAATGGGATGATCCGTTCCTCCTCGAAGATCAGTTGACCGAGGACGAACGTATGATCCGCGACACCGCGCGGGCCTATGCGCAAGACCGGCTGCAGCCGCGCGTCATTGACGCCTATCGCGAAGAATCGACCGATCCGGAGATCTTCCGCGAGATGGGCGAGCTCGGCCTGCTCGGCGTGACGGTCTCCGATACCTATGGCGGCGTCGGCGCTTCTTACGTCGCCTACGGCCTTGTCGCCCGCGAAGTCGAGCGCGTCGACAGCGGCTACCGCTCGATGATGAGCGTGCAGTCTTCGCTGGTGATCTACCCGATCTATGCCTATGGCTCTGAAGAGCAGAAGCAGAAGTATCTCCCGAAGCTCATCAGCGGCGAGTGGATCGGCTGCTTCGGCCTGACCGAGCCGGATGCCGGCTCGGACCCGGCCGGCATGAAGACCCGCGCCATCAAGACCGAGAGCGGCTACCGCCTCGTCGGCTCGAAGATGTGGATCTCCAACGCGCCGCTCGCCGATGTTTTCGTCGTCTGGGCGAAGTCGGAAGCCCATGGCGGCGCTATCCGCGGCTTCGTGCTCGAAAAGGGCATGAAGGGTCTTTCGGCGCCGAAGATTGCCGGCAAGCTGTCGCTGCGGGCCTCGATCACCGGCGAAATCGTCATGGACAATGTCGAGGTCGGCGAAGACGCGCTTCTGCCAAACGTCGAGGGCCTGAAGGGTCCGTTCGGCTGCCTCAACCGCGCCCGCTACGGCATTTCCTGGGGTGCGCTCGGTGCCGCCGAGTTCTGCTGGCATGCCGCGCGCCAGTATGGCCTCGACCGCAAGCAGTTCAACCGTCCGCTGGCACAGACGCAGCTCTTCCAGAAGAAGCTTGCCGACATGCAGACGGAGATCACGCTCGGCCTGCAGGGCTCGCTGCGTGTCGGCCGCCTGATGGACGAGGGCCGCATGGCCCCGGAAATGATCTCCATCGTCAAGCGCAACAATTGCGGCAAGGCGCTCGATATCGCCCGAATGGCCCGCGACATGCATGGCGGCAACGGCATCTCCGAGGAATACCAGGTCATGCGCCACATGGTGAACCTCGAGACCGTCAACACCTACGAGGGTACGCATGACGTCCATGCGCTGATCCTCGGCCGCGCCCAGACCGGCCTCCAGGCCTTCTTCTGAGCGGCACGATCATGGAAGCGCCGCTGAAGGGCATTCGTGTCCTGGAACTGGCCCGCATTCTCGCGGGCCCCTGGATCGGCCAGACGCTGGCCGATCTCGGTGCCGACGTCATCAAGGTGGAAAGCCCGGCCGGCGACGACACCCGCACCTGGGGCCCGCCCTTCGTCGCGGGCGAAGATGGCGAGACGCTCGACGCCGCCTACTTCCACGCCTGCAACCGCGGCAAGCGCTCCGTGGTGCTGGATTTCACCACGGAGGAGGGGCAGGAGGCCGTGCGCCGCCTTGCCGCCCAGTCGGATGTCCTGCTCGAAAACTTCAAGGTCGGCGGGCTCACCAAGTATGGTCTCGACTACGAGAGCCTGAAGAAGATCAATCCGAAGCTGATCTATTGCTCGGTCACGGGCTTTGGCCAGGACGGTCCCTATGCCCACCGCGCCGGCTACGACTACATCGTACAGGGCATGAGCGGCATCATGGACCTGACCGGTGAGCCCGATCGCGAGCCGCAGAAGATCGGCGTTGCCTTCGCCGATATCTTCACCGGTCTCTATGGCGTCATCGCCGTCCAGGCGGCGCTTGCCCAGCGCGAGCGCACCGGCGAGGGGCAGCAGATCGACATGGCGCTGCTCGACTGCATGACCGGCGTTCTTGCCAACCAGGCGCTGAACTTCCTGGTCTCCGGCAAGGCGCCGCGCCGGCTCGGCAATGCGCATCCGAACATAGCGCCCTATCAGGTCTTCCCGACCTCCGACGGTCATCTGATCGTTGCGGTCGGCAATGATCGGCAGTTCGTGAAGTTCTGCGCGTTGCTCGACCGCGCCGATCTCGCGACCGACGAACGTTATCGGACCAACGCGCTGCGGGTGCAGAACCGCGACATGCTGACGTCTGAACTGGCAGCCGAAACCGCGAAAATCGAGCGCGACACGCTCTTGAAGTTGCTGGAAGATGCCGGCGTGCCCGGCGGGCCGATCAATACCGTTGCCGATGTTTTCGCCGATCCGCAGATCGAGCATCGGCAGATGCGGGTGGACACGCCGCATCCGGGCGCTGCCGCCGGCACCTCGCCGGGTGTCAGGACACCGATCCGCTTTTCGGCGGCCGAGCTTGCGCTGGACCGCGGCGTACCGCGGCTTGGAGAGCACACCGAGGAGGTGTTGGCAGAGATCGGGATGCAGGTCCCGAAGGCGGGCTAGAGCATTTCCCTTTCATGCTGGATCGTATCCGCATGAGTTGAAGTAGTTTCTGCATTCTTTTGGCGCGACGAGATGGACGAGCTTGCCAATCATGTCCCACAGACCAGACACGGTCCGCTCAGCCGCCTTCCTCAGATGTGCCTTGAGCTTGGAGAAGGCCTTTTCGATGGGGTTGAAGTCGGGACTGTAGGGCGGCAGGAACACCATCGTTGCGCCCGCCGCTTCGATTAACGCTCTTGCTGCTGGCCGTTTGTGGCTGGAAAGATTGTCGAGGATCACGACGTCACCGGGTTTCAATGTCGGGACCAGGACCTGAGCGACATAGGCCTCGAACCACTCGCCATTGATCGGACCGTCGATGACCAAAGGCGCGACCATTCCGGTGTTTCGTAGACCGGCGACAAGCGTCGTCGTCTTGCGATGGCCATGCGGGAAACCCATCCGCAGCCGCTCACCTCTGGTGCATCTTCCATGAGTGCGGGCCATGTTGGTCGCGGTCCATGTTTCGTCGATGAACACGAGCCGCGACGGATCAAGATCAAGTTGCTCGTCGAACCACCGCTGACGGAGTTCCAAGACGTCTGGGCGTGCTTGCTCTATCGCGTGGCCAGTCTTTTTTTGCGCGTCTGATTGTGCCGGACAAGGAAACGGTGCAGCGCCGACTTGCTGATGGCGATGCCCTGAGCTGCAAGGGCATCACGAAGTTCGAACAAGGTGCCGTCCCGGTGTTCCTCAAGCCACGACATGATCGCGTCGGCGTTGGCTTCGGTTTTGTACGAATGACGGTCTCCACCCAGCGGACCCGGTCGAACATGGCCCTGACGGACTTGCAGGTTTCGCCACCGGCTCACGCTGGCCGCACTGACGCCAAAGCGCTCGGCAGCCTCCCGGTGCGACGCTCCGGCTGAGACGGCGGCAAGAACACGTGCGCGAAGATCAACGGAAAGGGCTTTCGACATTATCTGCCGACCTCCATCGGCAGAAAGTTTGAATCAGAACCCATCTGATTTGCAAAGCCCAAATGATTCAATCAGTCAGGGAAACGCTCTAACGTAAGGTGACGCCCCGAAGGCGCTTGTTAAGACACCACCTGAGAAAATAGCAAAAAGCCCCGGAAATCCTGGAGATTTCCGGGGCTTTTCGTTTTAGGCCTTGAGTGCGCGGTTGAAGACGCGCGACAGCCGTTCGGCAAAAGCGCGCGGATCCTGCGGCTTGTCGCCATCGAGCACGCGCGCCTGGTCGAGCAGGAGTTGTACGGCGTCAGTCCGGAACGCGATATCGCCGGCGGGGCTGGCAGCCATCGCGGCGATCAGTGCGTGGTTCGGGTTGACTTCGAGGATCGGCTTGGCCGCATCGTCGAGACGGCCGGCGCCTTGCAGCATCTTTTCGAGCTGGCGATCGGGACCGTGCTCCGGCGCGACCAGGCAGACGGCGCTTTCCGTCAGCCGGTCGGACGTGCGAACATCGGAGACCGCCGCGCCGAGTGTTTCCTTGGCGAAGGCAACGAAATCGATGACCAGCTGGCTGGCCTTCGGCGCTTCTTCCTTGTCGCCTTCAGACTTGGCGATATTGCTGAGATCAGCCGCCCCTTGGGTGATCGACTTCAGCGGCTTGCCGTCGAAGTCCGGAGCCGAGGTCACCCAGAAGCTATCGACCGGATCGGTCAAGAGCAGCACTTCGATGCCGCGGGCGCGGAAACCTTCGAGCTGCGGCGAGGCCTTGAGCTGGCCGAGATTGTCGCCCGTCAGATAATAGATCGCCGACTGGCCTTCCTTCATGTCCTTGACGTAGTCGGCGAGGCTGCGCTGGCCCTCATCCGAGGTGGTGGTACGGAAGCGTGACAGAGCGATCAGTTGTTCGCGGCGCTCGTAGTCCTCGTAGATGCCTTCCTTCAGCACGCTGCCGAAGTTTTCCCAAACTTTGTCGAAGGTCTCCGGCTCGCTTTCCGCCAGCTTCTCGATTGCTGTCAGCACGCGGTTGGTGACACCCTTGCGGATACTCGCGAGCAGCGGGCTTTCCTGGATCATTTCGCGCGAGACGTTGAGCGGCAGGTCCGAGGTGTCGACGAGGCCGCGCACGAAGCGTAGGTAGCGCGGCAGCAATTCCGCCTCGTCGGTGATGAAGACGCGTTTGACGTAGAGCTTCATCCGGCCCTTGCGGTCCGGGTCGAAGAGGTCGAAGGGCTTCGAGCCGGGCACGAAGGCAAGTGCGGTATATTCGTGACGGCCTTCGGCGCGGAAATGCACCGTGAGGGCCGGATCGTCATACTGCCCGGCGACGCCACGATAGAAGTCGGTGTACTCTTCCTTGCTGATCTCGCTCTTCTGCTTGGTCCAGAGGGCGGTGCCGTCGCCGACGGAAACCGGCTCGGCCCCGGGCTTCTCGACGACCGAGATCGGCACCGGCACATGGCCGGACTGATCCTTGACGATGCGCTCGACCGTCCAGCGCGAGGTGTAGGTCTTAGCATCCTCCATCAGATGGAGCGTGATGCGCGTGCCGCGCGCGGGGGCATCGGCGAGTTCGGCGGCAGCAACGGTGTAGCTGCCCTTGCCGTCGGAAGACCACAGCCAGGCGTGTTCGGAACCGGCGCGGCGCGACACGACATCGACCTTGTCGGCGACCATGAAGGCGGAATAGAAGCCGACGCCGAACTGACCGATAAGCTGTGCGCCTTCCTTGCCCTGGGCGGCCTCGATGCGCTCCATGAAGGCCCGCGTGCCCGAGCGGGCGATCGTGCCGAGCGCTTCGACCAGTTCATCACGGCTCATGCCGATGCCGTTGTCGTCGACGACGAGACGGCTGTTTTCCTCATCGAGCGTCAGCGTGATGCGCGGGGTGGGGTCTCCGGCAAGAAGCTCAGGCGAGACGATCGCTTCGTAGCGCAGCTTTTCGCAGGCGTCCGCGGCGTTCGAAATCAGTTCGCGGAGGAAGACGTTCTTGTCGGAATAGACCGAATGCACCATCAAATGGAGCAATCGCGCCACATCGGCTTCGAAGACATGTTTCTCTACGGACATTTCGGTTTCGCTCATCGCCTTGGCAACTCCTTGTGCTTTGCGCCCCAATTGGCAAGCTGCGTCCAGAATTTCAAGGGTCGTCTTGCGTGGTACCCATTTCTGTATGATGCTGCACTGCGAACGAACGCTGAAAACTGGCCCACGTATGCTCCTTCCACGGGGTCCAAGGCGACGGTTCGCTACGACGACAAATCGCCGTAACACTCCACTGTTATGCTCCTGCGACCTGAGCAGACGTTCTTGGGTCACCTATGTCGAGTTCATACCGCGGCTCTGCCACCCGTCTCTTTGACTAAAGTCAATGCGAGACGAATTGCATTGTTCTATAGGCTTCAAGCAGCGGGGCCGGCCTTCAATCGCACCGAGGAGTGGACATTATGCCCAAGCATTCCACCATCCCGACAATACCGACAATACCGACATTCGCCGATGCCTATTCCTATTCGCTCGATGCCTGGCAGCGCTCGGTCCTTTTTCTTGACGTGATGCGGCAGCGCGGTGCGCAATATGAGGAGCACCGGACGCAGACCGCTCCGAACGTGCTGGAGTTCGAGGCTCAGCTTGTCCGCGACGGACGCACACTCGCGCGGCCGGTGAACTATGCACTGGTGAGCATCGTTCCTCCCGACGGGGTCGCGATCGATCCGTCGAAGCGCCCCTTCGTCGTTGTCGATCCCCGTGCGGGTCACGGGCCTGGCATCGGTGGTTTCAAGGCAGACAGCGAGATCGGCGTGGCGATGAAGGCCGGCCATCCCTGCTATTTCATCGGCTTCCTTCCTGATCCGGTCCCCGGGCAGACGATCGAGGATATTGCTCTTGCCGAGGCCATGTTCCTCGAAACCGTCATCGCTCGCCATCCGGATGCTGACGGCAAGCCCTGCGTGATCGGCAATTGCCAGGCGGGCTGGGCCGTGATGATCGTTGCTGCGCTCAGGCCGGAACTCTTTGGTCCGATTATCATTGCTGGAGCACCGCTTTCCTACTGGGCCGGCGTCAAAGGGCAAAACCCGATGCGCTATTCCGGCGGGCTCCTCGGCGGCAGCTGGCTGACGGCGCTGACCGGCGATCTAGGCGCCGGCGTCTTCGACGGCGCCTGGCTGGTTCAGAATTTCGAGAACCAGAACCCGGCCAACACGCTTTGGACCAAACAATACAATCTCTATTCGAAGATCGACACGGAGGCCGCCCGCTACCTCGGCTTCGAGCGCTGGTGGGGCGGGCACGTGACGCTGAATGCCGAGGAAATGCAGTTCATCGTCGATGAGCTGTTCGTCGGCAACAAGCTTGCGGCCGGCGAAATCCGAACGTCCGATGGCACGGCGATCGATCTGCGCAACATCCGTTCGCCGATCGTCGTATTCTGCTCGAAAGGGGATAACATCACCCCGCCGCAGCAGGCGCTCGACTGGATCCTCGATCTTTACGACAGCGTCGACGAGATCCGCGCCTACGGCCAAACGATCGTCTATACCATCCACGAGACCGTCGGACATCTCGGCATCTTCGTGTCCGCCGGGGTCGCGCGGAAGGAGCATGACGAATTCGCGTCCAACATCGACCTGATCGACGTGTTGCCGCCCGGCCTGTATGAGGCCGTGCTGACGCCGGCAGCCGGTGTGGACGAGGGACGCGAACTTCTCTCTGGTGAATGGCTGATGCGTTGTGAGGCGCGGACGTTGGAGGACATCCGTGCGCTTGGCGGCAACGATATCGAGGATGAGCGGCGTTTCGCTGCCGCGGCGAAACTGTCGGAAGTCAATCTGGCGCTCTACCGCACCTATCTGCAGCCGGCGGTGAAGGCGGCGGTGACTCCGCCTGTGGCCGAAGCCATGCGCAGCATGCATCCCCTGCGCCTGCAGTATGCACTGTTCGGCCCGGACAATCCCTTCATGGCCTGGACGGCGGCTCTTGCAGAACAAGTGCGACAAAACCGCGAACCTGCGGCTTTAAACAATCCGTTCATTGCGTGGCAGGAGGCGCTGTCGCAGCAGGTGGTGGACGGCCTGGATGCCTGGCGACGGATGACGGAGTACGTGTCCGAGCAAACCTTCCACACAGTTTACGGCGCCCCGGCTCTTCAGGCGGCACTCGGTGTGGATGCCGCCCATGCTCCGCGCAAGGCAGCAAAGAGCCTGCTGCATCAGGAACTTGTTGACGCGCGGATCGCAGACCTTAGGGCCAGGATGGCGGAGGGTGGCACTTGCGAAGGTCTCGCCCGAGCGCTGATCTTCGTCGGCATGGCGCGAGGCGGTGCCGACGAACGCGGCTTTGAGGCGGTTCGGCGACTTCGACGCGCTCACCCGGATGCCAAGCAACTGGATCTCGCCACATTCAAAGCAGTGCTTCGGGAGCAGTATTTCATGCTGCTGATCGACGAGGATGCTGCCCTTGCGGCGCTTCCAAATCTGCTGCCCGAAGCGATCGAGGAGCGTCGCGCCGCCTTCACTGCTCTTCGCGAGGTCCTCGATGCCTCCGGCGCGCTGACGGGTCTTGCGGCCGAGCGGCTGCAACGGGTGGCGGCGATGTTCCGGCTGGACAGCGAGCCTCCGGTGGCGATTAATGCTGGCAAGGCCGTCCGCAATCGTGCCGCATCCTGATCGAGAAGGAGCTTCGACATGTCCGAGGCAACCGCACTGCCGCTTGAGCAGTCCAAATACGATCTGCTGATTGCCACCGCGCGAGACGAAACGCCGGCGGTCACCATCGTCGCGCACCCTTGCGACGAAACCTCGCTGCGTGGCGCACTTGAGGCGGCCGAGACGGGACTGATCAAGCCCGTGCTCGTCGGCCCGGAAACGAAGATCCGCAGCGTCGCTGCCGAACACCGGCTCGACCTCGGTAGCTACGAGATCGTCGACGTGCCGCACAGCCATGCGGCGGCGGCGAAAGCGGTGGCGATGATCCGCGAGGGCCTCGGCGAACTGCTGATGAAGGGCAGCCTGCATACGGACGAGCTGATGCGCGAGGTTGCTGCCTCCGCAACGGGACTCAGGACCGATCGGCGGATCAGCCATGTCTTCATCATGGATGTGCCGGGCCATGCCGAGACGCTGTTCATCACCGATGCTGCCATCAACATCTTCCCGGATCTCGAGGCCAAGCGCGACATCGTGCAGAACGCCATCGATCTTTGGGTCACGATCGGTCTTGGCGAGCCGCGCGTCGCCATTCTTTCGGCTGTCGAGACCGTGACGACGAAGATCCCATCGACGATCGAGGCGGCAGCACTTTGCAAGATGGCCGAGCGCGGCCAGATCACCGGCGGCCTGCTCGAAGGCCCGCTTGCCTTCGACAATGCGATCGACCCGGAGGCAGCACATATCAAGGGCATAAAGTCTCCCGTTGCCGGCCGGGCGCAGATCCTGGTGGTACCCGATCTTGAGGCCGGCAATATGCTGGCGAAGAATCTCACCTTCCTGTCCCATGCCGACGCCGCCGGCATCGTCCTTGGCGCCCGCGTGCCGATCGTGCTGACGTCGCGGGCGGACTCCGTGCGCACGCGTCTTGCCTCCTGTGCCGTGGCCTCGCTCTACGCGGCGCGGCGGCGGGCGACGCAAGTCGCGGCGGTGTAGCCATGGACGCGCTCCTCGTCGTCAACGCCGGATCGTCCAGCCTGAAGTTTCAGGTTTTCGGGATCACGGATGCCGGTCTAGAACGCCGGGTGAAGGGGCAGATCGGGGGCATCGGCACGCGTCCGCGCCTTCAGGCGAAGGCGGCCGACGGAACTGTGCTGATCGATCGAAACTACGAAGCCGACGTCGTCTCCGATTTGCCGGCGGCCATCGCGGCGGCGCGGGACTGGCTGTTGACCCTTCAGGGCTTCACCCTGCGTGCGGTTGGCCACCGGGTGGTGCATGGCGGGCCCGACTATGCCGAGCCGGTGCTCATCGACGCGACAGTGCTGGATCGTCTGGCGAGTTACCAAGATCTCGCGCCGCTGCACCAGCCCAACAACCTCGCGCCGATCCGCCAGGCCATGGCGATCAATCCGGATGTGCCGCAGGTCGCCTGTTTCGATACCGCCTTCCATCACGGCCACCCGAAAGAGGTGAACTGCTACGCCATGCCGCGCAGCTTCTATGACGAAGGCGTTCGGCGCTATGGCTTTCACGGCCTCTCCTACGAATACATTTCGGAGCGCCTGCGCGACGTGGCGCCGGAGGTGGCGGGTGGCCGTGTCATCGTTGCGCATCTCGGCAGTGGCGCCTCGATGTGCGCCCTCAACAACGGCCACAGCATCGAGAGCACCATGGGCTTCACCGCGCTCGACGGCTTGCCGATGGGAACGCGGCCTGGCCAGCTCGATCCGGGCGTCGTGCTTTACCTGATCCTCCAGCGCGGCATGAGTGCCCAGGCCGTTTCGGATCTGCTCTATCATGAGGCAGGTCTGAAGGGGCTCTCCGGTGTGTCGAACGATATGCGCGATCTTCTCGCAAGCGAGGACCCGCATGCCAAACTCGCGATCGATCACTTCCTCTATCGCAGCGGGCTCAATGCCGGGATGCTTGCGGCCGCGCTCGGCGGCATCGACGCTTTCGTCTTCACGGCGGGCGTCGGCGAGAACTCCGCTCAGATCCGTGCCCGCATCGCGGACAACCTCACCTGGCTCGGCGCGGAGCTCGATCCGGCCGCGAACGAGGCGGGTGCCACGCTGATCTCCACGCCTTCAAGCCGCGTCGCGCTCTACGTCATCCCAACCGACGAGGAACTGATGATCGCGCGCCACACGCTGGCGCTCCTTCGAACTCGTGCAGCCTGATCCATCGGAGACAATCCATGTCCATTCCTGTCGCCAAGGCCAAACTTCTGGATGGCCGCAAAGGTCTGATCGTTGGCATTGCCAACGATCGGTCGATCGCCTGGGGCTGCGCCCGCGCCTTTCGCGCCTTCGGGGCGGAAGTGGCCGTCACCTATCTGAACGACAAGGCAAAGCCCTATGTGGAACCGTTGGCGCGTGAAATCGAAGCGCCGCTGTTCTTGCCGCTCGACGTGGCCGTTCCGGGCCAGATGGAAGCCGTGTTCGAGGAGATCGACAAGACCTGGGGGGAGCTCGATTTCCTCGTGCACTCGATCGCCTTTTCGCCGAAGGATACGCTCGGCGGCCGCGTGGTCGACGTGCCGCGCGAGGGGTTCCTCAAGACCATGGACATCTCCTGCTGGTCATTCATCCGCATGGCGCATCTGGCCGAGCCGCTGATGAAGAATGGCGGCACGCTCTTTACCATGACCTATCACGGCTCACAGGTGGTGGTAGAAAACTACAACATCATGGGTGTGGCCAAGGCGGCGCTTGAAAGTGCGGTCCGCTATCTGGCAGCCGAGCTCGGCCCCAAGGGCATCCGCGTCCACGCGATCTCGCCGGGGGCGCTTGCGACGCGCGCCGCTTCCGGTATCCCGGAATTCGACGCGCTGCTCGAAAAGACGAAGGTCAAGTCGCCGTCGCGCGAACTCGTCGATATCGACGATGTCGGCGTTGCGACGGCCTTTCTGGCGCATGACGCCGCCCGGCTGATAACGGGCCAAGTGCTCTATGTCGACGGTGGCTACCACATCATCGACTAGCTGCTGGCTGACCGGCCGGTGCCTGCACGGGTCAGATGTTGCCCATGCAGAGATATTTCATCTCGAGATAGTCTTCGAGGCCGTGGCGGGAGCCTTCGCGGCCGATGCCCGATTGCTTAATGCCGCCGAAGGGCGCGGCTTCCGAGGACATGCGGCCGGTGTTGATGCCGACCATGCCGTATTCCAGCGCCTCGGCCACGTGCCAGACCCGCTTCAGGTTCTCGGCGTAGAAATAGGCGGCAAGCCCATAGATCGTGT
This sequence comes from Ensifer sp. ENS10, assembly GCF_014852025.1. Lineage (NCBI taxonomy): Bacteria > Pseudomonadati > Pseudomonadota > Alphaproteobacteria > Hyphomicrobiales > Rhizobiaceae > Ensifer > Ensifer sp. ENS10. Next base: position 73,848 of record NZ_JACVAS010000003.1, on the reverse strand, counting down.
CGTTGGCTTCGGCGATCACCTGCTCGGCCGTCTCGAAGCGGATGATCGGAGCGATCGGGCCGAAGGTTTCTTCCTGCGCGACCCGCATGTCGGTCGAGATGCCGGTCAGGACGGTCGGCTCGAAGAAGGTGCCTGACGCGCCGATTCTGTGGCCGCCAGCGCGCACCTTGGCACCCTTGGAAACGGCGTCGGTGACATGGGCCTCGATCTTCTCGATCGCATGCTTGTCGATCATCGGGCCGATGGTGATGCCCGGGGTGAAGCCGTCGCCGACGGTGAGCTCGGCAACTCGGCTGACAAATTTCTCGGCAAAGGCGTCATGCACGCCGGACTGCACATAGATGCGGTTGGCCGAGACGCAGGTCTGGCCGGCATTGCGGAATTTCGCCTGGATGGCGCCGTCCACAGCCTCGTCGATGTCGGCGTCGTCGAAGACGATGAAAGGGGCGTTGCCGCCAAGCTCCAGGCTGACCTTCTTGATCTGGTCGGAGCATTGCCGCATCAAAAGCCGCCCGACCTCGGTCGAGCCTGTGAAGCTGATCTTGCGCACCTTCGGGTTGCTGCAGAGCTCGCGGCCGATCGCGGCACCTTCCGAGGCATAGAGCAGGTTGACGACGCCCGTAGGGAAACCGGCCTTTTCGGCGAGCACGAACATGGCGCCGGCAACGAGCGGGGTCTGCTCGGCGGGCTTCAAGACGATGGTGCAGCCGGCGGCAAGGGCCGGCGAGATCTTGCGGGCGACCATCGAAGCCGGGAAGTTCCACGGCGTGATGGTGCCGACGACACCAACCGGTTGCTTGATGACAAGCATGCGGCGGTCGTTGGCCGGTGCCGGGAAGGTCTCGCCATAGATGCGCTTCGCCTCTTCCGCGTACCATTCGACATAGGCCGCGGCGTGCAGCACCTCGCCCTTCGATTCCGCAATCGGCTTGCCCATCTCGGCGGTCAGGATCGCGGCGAGATCGTCGGCATGTTCCACGATCAGGTCATGCCAGCGCCGGAGCACCGCGCTTCTGTCCTTGGCGGGTTTTGCCGCCCAGAGAACCTGCGCCTTTGCCGCGGCTTCGATCGCCCCATGCGCCTCTTCGATCCCCATCTCCGGAAGGGTCGCCAGCAGCTCACCGGTCGAGGGGTTGAAAACGTCGAAGGTTGCGCCGGTCCAGCCTGCGGCGGCATGTGCAATGGTGTGTAGCGGCGCGAACAGTTCGGCGGCGCGCAGGTGCTTGGTCAAGGCGGGGGTCAAGGTCATTGGCGGGCATCCTCCGGCGATGGTCCGCCGGGAGGCGGCAGACCCGCTTTTGCTTGTTATTGCGGGTGCCGATCGACGTCGGCACCCGAGCTTCACGCGTCTGAATAGACGCGCTAAGTCGCTGTAGCACTTTGAATTGCTGCATAATTTTGTCCTCAAGTCGATCCCGATTTGAGGAATTATGCACCGGGCAACCGCGTTAGCGGTCGCCTGGTCGGGCGTCAACCACGCGCCGCGAGGATCGACGCTTCGAGAATGTCGAGCGCTTCGGCGAAGACTTCGTCCTGGATGGTGATCGGCGCCAGGAAGCGAATGACGTTGCCATGCACGCCGCAGGTCAAGAGGATCAGTCCCTTTTCCAGCGCGATCAGGCGAACCTTGTTGGCGAAGTCGGCGCTCGGCAGGTTGGTCTTCACGTCGTTGAACTCGACGGCATTCATGAAGCCGGGGCCGCGGATGTCGACGATCTCGGGTGCCTGTTCGCGGATGGCGGCAAGGCGCTGCTTGAGCCGGCCGCCGAGCTGCTCGGCGCGTTCGCACAGCTTCTCTTCGGCGATGACATCGAGCACCGCATGGGCGGCGGCGATACCTAGCGGGTTGCCGCCATAGGTGCCGCCAAGGCCGCCGGGGGCCGGCGCATCCATGACTTCGGCGCGGCCGGTGACGGCGGCGAGCGGGAAGCCGCCGGCAAGGCTCTTGGCCATGGTGATGAGGTCAGGCGCAACGTCGTGATGGTCCATGGCGAACATCTTGCCGGTGCGGGCAAAGCCGGTCTGGACCTCGTCGGCGATCAGAAGGATGCCATGCTGGTCGCAGATTTCGCGCAGCGCCTTCATGAAAGCGGCGGGCGCGGGGTAGAAACCACCTTCGCCCTGCACCGGCTCCAGGATGATCGCGGCGACACGGCCCGGATCGACATCGGCGGCAAAGAGCTTCTTGAGTGCTGCGAGCGACTGTTCGGTAGTAATGCCGTGCAGTTCGATCGGGAAGGGGGCGTGGAAGACGTCGCCCGGCATCGCGCCGAAGCCGACCTTATAGGGAACGACCTTGCCGGTCAGTGCCATGCCCATGAAGGTGCGGCCATGGAAGCCGCCGGAAAAGGCGATGACCGCCTGGCGACCGGTCGAGGCGCGCGCGATCTTGACGGCATTTTCGACAGCTTCGGCACCGGTGGTGACGAAGATCGTCTTCTTGGCGAAGTTACCGGGCGTCAGCGCGTTCAGGCGCTCGGCGAGGTGCACGTAGGATTCGTAAGGCACGACCTGATGGCAGGTATGGGTGAAGCGATCGATCTGCGCCTTGACCGCCTCAATGACCTTGGGGTGACGATGGCCCGTGTTGACGACCGCAATGCCGGAGGCGAAGTCGATGTAGCGATTGCCTTCCTTGTCCCAGATCTCCGAGTTTTCCGCGCGATCGGCGTAGATCTGGGTGGTCATGCCGACGCCGCGGGAGATGGCGGCGTTCTTGCGGTCGGTGAGGCTGGTCATGGCGCGTTCCTGTCACGTCTGGAGCTAATATATTGCATTTTTTCTGCAAGTTTATTCTGGAAGTGGTACACCTTTCACAGTCGATTGCAAATCAAATTTGGTGATCGAGACAACACGGGCGCTGATGCGGCGTCCTTGTCAGATCTCAATCGTGACGGGTAAGGTTGCGGACACGTCTGAACTGCACGGATTCGTGCAGCGCCGGCGGGCGGTAAAGGGAAGTTGGAATGGGCGCTGTGCGCTACAAGGTTGCCGAGGCGGCGCGTCTGGCGGGGGTCTCCGCTTCGACTCTGAGGTTATGGGAGACGCAAGGGTTGGTCGTGCCCGAGCGCTCGCCGACGGGACATCGGCAATATACGGAGGGCGATCTTGCCCGGCTGAAGCGCATCGCCTGGTTCCGCGTCGAACGTGGGCTGAACCCGGCCGCGATCCGCGAGGCGCTTGAGGCGGAAGGTGCCGGGGACGACGCTGTTTCGAGCGCGGGCGAGGGCGGCGACAATCAGGTCGGCCGCAAGCTCAGAAGCTTGCGGCACGCGGCAGGAAAGACGCTCGAGCAGGTTGCCGGCGACATCGGCATCGCCGCATCGGTGCTCTCGACGCTGGAACGCACCTCGCAGGGTGTCTCGGTGGCCGTCCTGCACAACATCGCGGAATACTTCGGAACCACCGTTTCCAGCCTCTCCGGCGAGGAGGAAGCGGATGCGCGGGCCGTGGTGCGAGCCGGCGAATGGCGGACCTGGCCGCGCACGACGCCCGGCGTCACCGTGCAACTGCTGGCCGACGGCCGCAACCAGATGGATTGCCACCGCTTCGTGCTGGAACCGGGGGCTTCCAGCGAGGGCGCCTACCGGCACGAGGGCGAGGAGTTCGTCTATGTTCTCTCGGGCCGGGTTGAGTTCATCCTCGACAGCGACCAGTTCTACGACCTCGGCGTCGGCGACTCGCTCTATTTCGAGAGCAAGAGGCGCCATGCCTGGACGAACCGGCACGACGGTGAAACCGTCCTTCTTTGGGTCAATACGCCACCGACATTCTAAGGCCCCGGCCGACTTGAGGCGCTTTCGTTTCTGAAACAATACAAGGGCTTGCGGCCTCGGCCCGGCGGCGGTGACCGGCGCCTCGGTCGTCACGGTCGACCGCCCGCAGGCGAGCTCGGCGCGCTGCCGCCATTCCAGCGGTCAAAGTTTGGCCCTATTCGACCCTAGAGTTTTAGGCGCCGCCTTCAATGCGTCGTGCGACCGATCAGACCTTTCACGCTTCTCTTGAAGCAAATGGCAACCTTGCGGCAAAAATCGTAGCTGACCAGAGAGTTGGCTCCACAAGGAACAGGGCCCGCAAGGGTCGGAACTCCGAGGGGATGTTCAATGTTGAATACGCGCGACCGTCAGTTGGACGGGTTGCGGGCCGCTGCCGTTTCCATGGTTCTGTACGCGCATTTTTTTGCCGCGGACGATTCCCATTGGGGACACATCGGTGTGCGGCTGTTCTTCATTCTCAGCGGCTTTCTGATCACGCGGCTATTGCTCGACGCCCGTTCCGCCGCTCAGTTCGAACCGGCGACGGCTCTCAGATCCTTCTACGCGCGTCGCGCCTTGCGTATCTTCCCACCCTATTTCGGCATGCTGGGCGTCCTGTGGCTGTTCAACCTGGAGGGCGCCAGGGAAGGCTGGGTCTGGCACGCGCTTTACCTCTCGAACTTCTGGTACGCGGTCAAGGACGCGTGGACACCGTGGGTGCTCTGCCACACCTGGAGTCTCAGCATAGAAGAGCAGTTCTATATCGTCTGGCCGCTTCTCGTTCTGCTGACGCCGCGCCGTCTGCTCGGGCGGCTTTGTGTCGGTGTGATTGCCTGTTCGCTGGCCTACCGCTTCTATTGGCCGCTGACAGGCGCCCCCTCGCTCGCGCGCGATCTGCTGCCGCCGGCCTCGATGGATGCGCTGGCGGCGGGTGCCCTCCTGGCCGTCCACCGATCGCATGTCACAGCCTGGCCGCGATGGATGGCGGCCAGCTGGCTGCCGCTTTCCATCCTGTCGCTCGTCCTCCTTTGGGCGCGCTCGACTGCAATGGGGCCGGTGCCCGATTGGCTGGTGTGGATCGGCCTTGAAGTTTCGCCCCTGGTTCCGCTTGCAATGTTGGTGGGCAGCGCCTCCGCCGGGTTCCGCAACGATTTCGGCAGGCTGCTCGAACTCCCGCCGCTGACGGCGCTCGGGCGCGTCAGTTATGGCGTCTACCTGTTTCATCCGGTCGTGTTGGCGCTGGTCGTCAAGGCGCAGGCGTGGATACCGGTCAATGTTTCCGAACAGGGCTTCGGGCGTTTGCTCGTTGCCGGTTCCGCCACTTTGGTCGTCGCGGCCGTCTCCTGGCTCGCCTTCGAGAAACCGCTCAACGCCCTGAAACGGTACTTCCCCTACCTTCGCGCGGGCGGCCGGCGGAGTAGATCGGCCCCAAATGCCGGAAGCTCTGTCAACTGGCTGCAGGGGAAAAAGGGTGAGCGGCCGCAGCCGACCTATCGCACGGACGCCGCTGGCAGGGAAAATGCGCTCCATGCTTCAGATCTGCAATAACGTTCGAGAATGCCCATGACCGTTCCGTTGGTTTCCGTCCTGCTGCCCGTCTACAACGCCGAGCCCTATCTGGCTGCGGCGCTTGAGAGCATTCTGAAGCAGGATTATCGACGGCTGGAGATCATCGCTATCGACGACGGTTCGCGCGATCGTTCGCTGGAAATCATGCGACGCTATCAGCAGGCGGACGACCGCATCACCATCGTCTCGCGCGAAAATCGCGGTCTGATCGCGACCTTGAACGAAGGCCTCACGCTGGCGAAGGGCGACCTCATTGCCAGAATGGACGCGGACGATATTTCCTATCCCTCGCGACTGTCACGCCAGGTGTCGCTGTTCCAGCGGCAGCCGGAGCTTGCGCTGTGCGGCTCGGGTATCGACACGCTGCTTGGCGACCGTATCATCCGCGGCACGCCCAACCCGATCTATCAGCCGGCGAGCCTGCGGGCGCTGTCGAAGTTCTTCACGATCTTCATCCACTCGACCGTCGTCTTCAACAGGCGCGTCATCCCGCAGGATATGCTGACCTATGATGCGCATTACGTGCATGCGGAGGATTTCGATCTCTTCCGAAGGGTTGCCGAGCGTTTTCCGGCCGTGATGATCGACGAGGCGCTGATCGCTTACCGCATTCACGGCAACAGCGTTACGAACACGCATAAGCGCCAGATGCGCCGCACGCATTTGCAGATCGTCGGCGAAAATCTCGAACGCGAAGAGCTTTGCGACGGTCCCTCTGCCTTGAATGATATCGGCCTCGCAGTGACGTCGGAAACGATAGGGCGTGCCGCTGCGTGTATTCTCTCGCTTGAGGCCAGGGTCTCGGCGCTTCCTGCGGAAACCCGCGCCGGATACGAGGCGGGCGCGCTGAATTTCTTCTATTTTCTCTATCAGCTCGTCAGCGACGAGCGGCGGCCGGAACTCACCCACGAGTTTTTGACGCAGACGAGAAAATGGGGGCTCATCCGTCGCCGGGAACGATATGGCCTAATCGCCGGCGCTCGAGTGCCATGGTGCAGCCGCATGACGTTGGCTGCTTCAAGCCGGCTGGATGCTGTGTCGCGGTATCTGCAATCCGTGCCTGCGACGAGCGTCCTTCCGCAGCAAGGGATGCGCTAGCATGACCGTCGAGGGCCTGAAGTGGACAGCGGCGGAACGCAGCGACATGGTGGAGACGCCACGGCCGCCGTCGCCCCCCGCACGCAACGCGCTTTTCGCAAGCTTTATCGTCTGCACGCGCAATCGTGCGGCGGCGCTCGAGACCTGCATTCGATCGATCGAGACAGTTTGTGGCACCCATGCTGCCGGCCGGTGCGAGTTGATCGTTGTTGACAACGGTTCGACCGATGACACGCCTGAACGCATTGCCCGGATGGTTTCCGCTTCCCCGCTGGCAATCACGCACCTCATCGATACCCGACCGGGCCTCGCTGCGGCGCGCAACACGGCCATGGCACGCGCGCGTGGCGGCATTCTGGTTTTCATCGACGACGATTGTGAAATCGACACGAACTATCTGGCTGACCTGGAGCGCCACTACGCAAGCGGCGAAAGCGGAATCATTCGCGGCGGCCGCGTGGAACTCGGAGATGCCAGAGACCTGCCCTTCACGATCAAACGATCGAACGCGCGTGAGCGGTTGACGTGTGACATTCATCCGGGTGGCTTCGTCTTGGGCTGCAACATGACGATGCATCGCGAGGTTGCGCTGCGTGTCGGGGCATTCGACGAACGCTTCGGCGCCGGCACCTCCCTGCAGTCGGCCGAAGACACCGACTATCTGCTGCGCGCCTACAGGCTCGGTATCCCGATCGAATATGTCCCCGACATGCTCGTCTTCCATCACCACGGCCGACGCACCCGCCTGGCAATCGAGAGGCTTCACCGCAACTACAGTTTCGGCAACGGCGCGCTTTGCATGAAGCATATCCGCACGACACCATGGTTGCTGCGGCATTTCTGTTGGACCGTCCGGTCGGCTATCAGGGAAGTCTTCGGCGGCCCCCGGTTCGACCCCGTCCTGCACCTGTCGCATTGGCCAATCGTTTTCATGAACCTGCTCGGCGCTCTCAAGTTCATGAGCCTGTCCGTCGCCGAGCGGACAACGGGCCCGGTCGAACAACGGGCCCGAGAGCAACTCCAGCGCTGAGGACGGCCGCGATGTTCAGAATTCTCTTGCCGAGCCTGCAGCTGTTGCGCAATGCACTGGATGGCCAGATGCGTCTGCTTCCGCTCGTGGTGGTCCTCGGCCTCTGCAGCGCGGCACTGGAGGGCGTCGGTATCGGCCTCATCATTCCCATGCTGGGCATTATTGCCGGCGACCAAGATCCGGCGGCACTGAGCGGCGTCTCCTCTCTTTTCCAGCAGGTCGGATCGGGACTGGACGATCGCGAAAGGCTGATCGTCATCGCCGCTGCTGCCTTTGGGCTGATCTGTCTCAAGAACGTCCTGGCTTTTGCCAACACGGTGCTTGCAACCTTCATCTACGGCAAGGCTGGCCACGCGATCCGAAGCGCACTGTCGGGTCAGTTGCTGCGCATCGGCTACCCGTTCTTCATGAAGGAGAATCCCGGGCGCTTGCTCAACATCATTTCGAACGAGTCCTGGCGAGCATCCGACGCGATACAAACCGTACTTGCTGCCCTTGTGAATGGCGCGGCCGCCGTCATCCTGCTCGCGTTCCTGCTGCTGTTGTCCTGGCAGATGACGTTGTTCGTGGCGCTCGGCCTCGTTCTCGTGCAGCTCGTACACTACGTCCTGTCTGCAACCCTCACGGGGCCGAGCCGCGATGTCACCTCCTTCAACGGCGAGCTGGCGGCACGCATGCTCCACCTGGTCCACGCCGGCCGCCTGATCCGGATATTCGGGCAGGAGGCGCGGGAGAAGGCCGCGTTCGATGGGGCGTCGGATTCGGTCAGGCGCGCCGCCTTCGCACTACAGGCCCGCCAGGGCATGCTGCCACCGCTGACCGAGACGCTCCACTCCGCTCTCTTCCTTGGAGTGGTCGTCAGTGCCTGGTCTGCCGGCATCAGTTTTCCTGTGATCGTTGCCTTCGTGGTTCTGCTCTATCGTTTGCAGCCGCATGTGCGTGCCTTGCAATTGTCCTGGAGCCAGATCCAGGGCTGGAGCGGATCGCTGGAGGAGGTGCATTGGTTGTTGGACTCGTCCGGCAAGCCGCGGCCGCCGGAGGGGAGGGAGCCTTTCAGCGGGCTGCGGCAGCGGCTCAGATTTGATGACGTCACTTTCCGCTATCCGAGCTCGGGTTCCCGAGACGTCGTGCTGCAGTCGGCGGCGTTCGAAATCCGAGGCGGCCGTTCGACGGCGCTTATTGGCCGGTCCGGTGCCGGCAAGACGACGATCGTCAATCTGCTATGCCGCTTCGTCGAGCCGGATGAGGGAAACATTCTCGTCGACGATGTCCCGCTGAACCGGATCGACCCGGTGCAATGGCGAAGCCGGATCGCGCTCGCGAGCCAGGACCTGGAACTGGTTGATGGAACGATCCTGGAGAACATCACCTATGGCCGGGAGGCGACCACCGCAGCCGAAGTGGAGCATGCGGCCAGGATGGCCGAAGCGCATGGCTTCATCGAAGGCTTGCCGCAGGGCTATCAAACCGTCGTCGGCTATCGAGGTGCCAGCCTTTCGGCCGGGCAGCGGCAGCGGGTCGCGCTCGCCAGGGCCCTGGTGCGTGATCCGGATATCCTGATCCTGGACGAAGCCACCAACGCGGTCGACGGGCTATCGGAAGCGGCCATCGTCGAGACGCTGAAGTCGAGAGCGGGACGCCGCACGACGATCGTCATCAGCCATCACCGCAGCACGATCTCGTTCTGCGACGAGGTCGTCATTCTCGGCGGCGGCCAAGTGAAAGGTCAGACAGCTTTCGCCGACGTGGCCGCCTTGAGCATGGATCAGCTTTACGAGCACGAAACCGCGAAAAGGCAGCGGGCTTGAGGGGGGGCCTTGTCCCCGTTCTCTCCAGTTCGCTTGGCCGATCCCAGCCTTCGATGACCGAAACGAAATCGGCGCGCGGCCGTATGATCACGGGCCGCGCCGGTTTGTTTCTCATAGGAATAGGCCGCCCGCTTCCCGTGGTCTCAATGATGTAAGCGGAAAGCGGGCGGGTCCTCGGGATCAGGCTGCCGCGTAGCGCTTTGCCATTTCCGGCAGGCGCAGCGTGCGGATCTTCGATGCCTTGCCGGCCGTGCGGAAGGCTTCGAAGCGCTCCTTGCAGACCTCGGTCATCAGCGCGGTTGCCGGCTTCAGGTAGTTGCGCGGGTCGAAATTCTCCGGGTTTTCGGCGAAGTTCTTGCGGATCGTGCCGGTCATCGCGAGGCGCAGGTCGGTGTCGATGTTGACCTTGCGCACGCCAAGCGGGATCGCCTTCTGGATTTCAGAGACCGGAACGCCCCAGGTCGGCTTCATCTTGCCGCCATAGGTGTTGAAGAGATCCTGAAGATCCTTCGGCACCGACGACGAGCCATGCATGACCAGATGCGTGTTCGGCAGCTTCTTGTTGATCTTGGCGATCGTCTCGATCGACAGGATGTCGCCATCGGGCTCGCGGGTGAACTTGTAGGCGCCGTGGCTGGTGCCGATGGCGACGGCCAGTGCATCGACACCGGTCTTGGTGACGAAATCGAGCGCCTGGTCCGGATCGGTCAGTAGTTCCTCGCGCGACAGCTTGCCTTCGAAGCCGTGGCCGTCTTCCTTGTCTCCGGCGCCGGTCTCGAGGTTGCCGAGGCAGCCGAGTTCGCCTTCGACCGAAACGCCGGCCGCATGCGCGATCTTCACGACCTCTGCGGTGACGGCGACATTGTATTCATAGCTGGCGACGGTCTTGCCGTCCTTTTCGAGCGAGCCGTCCATCATGACGGAGGTGAAGCCGTTGGTGATGGCCGAGATGCAGGTCGACGGCTGGTCGCCGTGGTCGAGGTGCAGACAGACGGGGATATGCGGGTATTCCTCGGCAGCACCCAGGATCAGGTGGCGCAGGAACGCATCACCCGCATAGGAACGGGCGCCGCGGCTTGCCTGAAGGATCACCGGACTGTCGGTGGCATCGGCGGCGCGCATAACGGCCTGAATGTATTCGAGATTGTTCACATTGAACGCCGGCAGCGCGTAATCGTTCTCCGCCGCATGGTCGAGCAGTTGCCGCAATGTGATCAATGCCATTCGGTATTCTCCCTTGGTGCTCGGCGCAGCCTTCCCGGTGCGCCACAAAAACAATCCCGGCTTGAAGCGCCGCATGAACATCATCGCAGGCAAGCGATGGCCGGAATTTCCGTGCGGCGTGACAGCGCGCGCGAATTGGTCGCGCCCACCGAAGTCAGGCGCACAATAGTTCATCGAAGTGGTTTGACAACCGGGCAAAAGGCAGGTTGCCAGAGGTCGAAACGCGCTTCAATCGATTTTACTGTGGACTGGATGCAACACCTTTCCGGTGAACTGGTTTCACTTTCTGGTGGTGCCTTTGAGGGGAGGAAGGCAAGAGTCGCATTTGCGACCGGTGCGTGTATATTTCGTACTGCACACCATGCCGGTCGAGTGCGCGGTGGAAACAGTCTGTCTACATGAAGTGAGGGGTTCGCAAGAAGATTGCGGCGAACGGCGCCATTCTTTACGCACATTACGTAAACTGCCGGCAAAATTCACAAAGTTTGCACGGTCGATGATTCGACGGTGGCTGCGGCCGTGTTTTGTCGACAAAAATTGCCGACCTAAAACGTTGCAGGAGATTTCCCGAAATTGCCCTGCTTCCGTCACACGTCCGTCGCAAAGGCGACGAAAAGAATCGCAAACGAAATACAACCTATAGGATAGAAGGAATTCTGTCCTATAGATAAAGATGCAGACAGCCGCAGAATCCGCCTTGCGTTTGAGGACGATTTGCACTTCTCTCCTGCGATCACAAACCCAAAACAAGGGGAAGGAGAGAAACAAAATGGCATCACTGAAACTCAACCTTAGCGCTGCCGCGCTGATCGGTTCGCTGCTCATCGGAGCAAGCCCGGCGCTCGCCGAAGCTGTCCTGCATCGCGGCAATGCGGGTGAGCCGCAAACCCTGGATCAGGCCCATACCTCGATCAACATCGAAGCGTTCATCCTCAAGGACCTCTACGAGGGCCTGACGATCTATGACGCCGCTGCCAAGATCGTCCCAGGTGTCGCTGAAACGTGGGAGCTCTCGGACGACGGTACGGTCTACACCTTCAAGCTGCGCGCCGATGCAAAGTGGTCGGACGGTTCGCCGGTAACGGCAGAAGACTTTGTCTTCTCCATCCGCCGCGTCGAAGATCCGAAGACCGCGGCCGGCTATGCCAACATTCTCTTCCCGATCAAGAACGCCGAAAAGGTCAACAAGGGTGAACTGCCGACCGACCAGCTCGGCGTGAAGGCTGTCGACGAAAAGACGCTCGAAATCACGCTTGAGCGCCCGACCCCGTTCTTCCTGGAACTGCTGGCGCACCAGACCGCGCTTCCGGTCAGCAAGGCAAGCGTCGAAAAGAACGGCGCTGACTTCGTCAAGCCGGGTGTCATGGTTTCGAACGGCGCGTTCACGCTCGCCGCCCACGTTCCGAACGACAGCCTGACCGTCGTCAAGAACGCCAACTATTGGGATGCGGCCAACGTCAAGCTCGACAAGGTCATCTTCTACCCGATCGACGACCAGGCCGCTTCGGTTCGCCGTTTCGAAGCCAAGGAAATGGATCTCGTCTACAACTTCTCGGCTGATCAGATCGGGCGTCTGCGCACGTCCTACGGCGATCAGGTCCATGTTTCGCCGTCGCTCGCGACGTATTATTACGCCTTCGACACCCGTCAGGAGCCCTATAGCGACGTGCGCGTCCGCCAGGCTCTGTCCATGGCCGTCGACCGCGACTTCCTCGCCAAGGAAATCTATGCCGGTTCGCAGCTCCCCGCCTATTCGATGGTCCCCCCGGGCATCGAAAGCTACGGTGAGCCGTCCAAGGCCGAGTTCGGCACGCTGTCGCAGCTCGACCGTGAAGACAAGGCCGTCGCCCTGATGAAGGAAGCCGGCTACGGCGAAGGTGGCAAGCCGCTCGATATCGAGTTGCGCTATAACACCAACCCGAACCACGAGCGTGTTGCGACCGCTGTCGCCGACATGTGGAAGAACACCTTCGGCGCCAAGGTGTCGCTGGTGAACCTCGACGTGTCCTCGCACTACGCCTACCTGCAGGAAGGCGGCAAGTTCAACGTTGCCCGTGCCGGCTGGCAGGCGGACTACGCGGACGCAGAGAACTTCCTGGCACTCAGCGTCGGCTCCAACAAGACCTTCAACTACGGCCACTTCGAAAACGCTGAATTCGACGGCCTGATGAAGAAGTCCTACGACGAGCAGGATCCGGCAGCCCGCTCGAAGCTGATGCATGAAGCAGAAGCGCTGCTGATGAAGGAACAGCCGATCGCTCCGCTTCTGACCCAGGCCGACCTGTGGCTGGTTGCCAGCCGCGTCAAGGGCTGGGCGGACAATGCTCCGAACGAGCACCTCAGCAAGTTCCTGAGCATCGCCGAATAACGAACAGAGACGACGCGCGGTAACAGGCCGCGCGTCGCCTCCGGAGCACGTCCATGATTTCCTTCATCCTCCGCCGATTGGCGAGTGCGGTGCCGACCTTGTTTATCGTCGTCACCATATCCTTCTTCCTGATGCGGTTCGCCCCTGGTGGCCCCTTCAACCTCGAGCGTCCTCTTCCGCCACAAACGATGGCGAACCTGATGAAGACGTATCAGCTCGACCAGCCCCTTTGGCGCCAATACACGCACTATCTCAGCAATGCTGTGACCGGCGACTTCGGCCCGAGCTATGTCTATAAAGACAACAATGTCGCTGAATTGATCAGCAAGGGTCTGCCCTATTCGATGGAGCTCGGCTTCTACGCGCTGTTGCTTGCTCTCATCGGCGGCGTGACTGCCGGCACGATCGCCGCGCTCAGGCAGAACAGCATTCTCGATTTTGCGATCATGTCGGTCTCGACGATCGGCGTCACCGTGCCGAACTTCGTTGTCGGTCCGGTGCTCGTGTTGATATTCGCGGTCGGCCTTTCGTGGGTTCCCTCCGGCGGTTGGGGTGATGGATCGTTCCGCTCCCTGATCCTGCCGATGATTGCGCTGGCACTGCCGCAGGTTGCGGTTTTCGCGCGCCTGACACGCGGATCGATGATCGAGGCGCTTCACACCGACCACATCCGAACCGCCAGGGCCTACGGCCTACCTGCGCGAACGGTTGTGGTGACCCACGCGATGCGCGGCGCGATGCTGCCGGTCGTGTCCTATCTCGCACCCTGTGCCGCGGCGCTGCTGACCGGTTCGGCTGTCGTCGAGACGATCTTCACCATTCCGGGTGTCGGCCGTTACTTCGTCCTCGGCGCGATCAACCGTGACTATACGCTGGTGATGGGCACGGTCATTCTCGTTGCAATCTTCGTCATCGTTTTCAATCTCCTGGTCGACATTCTCTACGGCCTGCTCGATCCGAGGGTTCGCCATGACTGATATCGTCCAGACCCCGGTGGTGACACCGGAAACCAAGGGGCGCAGCCTCTTCCAGCTCGCCGCCATGCGCTTCAAGCGCAACCGTGCCGCCATGGCCGGTTGCGTGATGCTGGCACTGATCGCGCTGTTCTCGTTCTTAGGTCCGCTGTTTGTGCCGCATACCTATGACCAGGTGTTTCCGTCATACGTCACGAAAGCCCCCAGCCTCGAGCCGCGGCCCGACGTTTCGACGTTGCAGGGGGTGATGGAAGGCATCGCGACCCGCGCCCGCGTCACGCTCAAGGAGTTCAATCTCGAGGGTGAGACCTTCACCGCGACGATCACCTCGGAACAGCCGATCGATGCGCGCGCAACGCGCTATTTCGATCGCGCCAACGAGTTCCGCGACACCCAGGTGGTGGCAACGGAAGATGACGGCCGCACGCTGAAAGTGACCGGTCAGGTCGACCGGGAATACTTCCCCTTCGGCACCGATTCCAACGGTCGCGATCTTCTGGTCCGCGTCATGCTCGGTGGCCAGATCTCGATAGCCGTCGGCCTGCTGGCGAGCCTCGTTTCGCTCGGCATCGGCGTCGTCTACGGCGCGACATCGGGCTATATCGGCGGCCGCGTCGACAACGTCATGATGCGACTGGTGGAGATCATGTATTCTCTGCCCTTCGTCTTCCTCGTCGTCGTTCTCGTCGTGTTCTTCGGTCGCTCGTTCATCCTGATCTTCCTGGTGATCGGGGCGGTGGAATGGCTCGACATGGCCCGTATCGTGCGCGGCCAGACGCTTGCGCTCAAGCGGCGCGAGTTCGTCGGCGCCGCGCAGGCACTCGGCCTGACCGATTGGCAGATCATCCGCCGGCACATCATCCCCAATACGATCGGTCCGGTCATCGTTTTCGTGACCGTCGTCGTGCCCAAGGTGATCCTGCTCGAGAGCTTCCTCTCCTTCCTTGGCCTCGGCGTTCAGGCGCCGCTGACGAGCTGGGGAGCGCTGATCTCGGAAGGCGCAAACAACATCCAGTCGGCGCCGTGGCTGCTCATCTTCCCGGCCATCTTCTTTGTCCTGACGCTGTTCTCGCTGAATTTCGTTGGCGACGGCCTGCGCGACGCGCTCGACCCGAAGGATCGCTGACATGGCAGATACCAAGGAAACCATCCTGGCCGTTCGCGGCCTCAAGGTGAACTTCTCGACGCCTGATGGCACGGTGGAAGCGGTCAAGGGCATCGATCTCGACGTCCGTACCGGTGAAACGCTTGCGGTCGTCGGCGAGTCCGGCTCCGGCAAGAGCCAGACGATGATGGGCATCATGGGCCTGCTCGCCAAGAACGGTGAGGTCACCGGCTCCGCGCGTTACCGCGGCCAGGAGCTTGTGGGCCTGCCGCCCAAGGCGCTGAACGAGGTGCGCGGTGCGAAGGTCACCATGATCTTCCAGGAGCCGATGACCTCGCTCGATCCGCTCTATCCCGTCGGCCGCCAGATCGCCGAGCCGATCGTGCACCATCGGGGCGGCACGTTCAAACAGGCGCGGGCGCGCGTGCTTGAACTGCTCGAGCTCGTCGGCATCCCGGAACCTGGGCGCCGCATCGACAGCTATCCGCATGAACTTTCGGGTGGCCAGCGTCAGCGCGTGATGATCGCCATGGCGCTTGCCAACGACCCGGATCTCCTGATCGCGGACGAACCGACGACGGCGCTCGACGTGACGATCCAGGCGCAGATCCTTGATCTGCTCAAGTCGCTGCAGAAGCGCTTCGGCATGGCGATCGTGCTGATCACGCACGACCTCGGCATCGTCAAGCACTTCGCGGACCGCGTTGCGGTGATGCGTCGCGGCGAAGTGGTGGAGAGAGGCACGACGGCTGACATCTTCGAGCGGCCGCAGGCCGACTACACGAAGATGCTGCTCGCGGCCGAGCCGAGCGGCCGCAAGGCGTCGCCGGCCGACAGCGCGCCGATCATTCTCGAAGGCCGCGACGTCTGTGTCGACTATCAGATCGGCGGCGGGCTTTTCCGGGGTGGGAAGTCTGTCTTCCGTGCGGTGGACAACGTCAATCTGCGCCTGCAAGAGGGGCAGACGATCGGCGTCGTCGGCGAGTCCGGTTCCGGCAAGTCGACGCTCGGTCGTGCGCTTCTAAGGCTTCTGCCGAGCAGCGGCTACTATCGTTTCGGGACGACGGATATTTCCGGCTTCGACCGCGGGCAGATGCGGCCGCTGCGTCGCACGTTGCAACTCGTCTTCCAGGATCCGTACGGCTCGCTTTCACCCCGGCGCACCGTCGGTGAGATCATCACCGAAGGCCTGCAAGTGCACGAGCCCGAGCTCAGCCGTGCCGATCGCGACCGCCGGGCGTCAGAAGCGCTGAAGGAAGTGGGGCTCGACCCTGCGTCCCGCAACCGCTACCCGCACGAGTTCTCGGGCGGCCAGCGGCAGCGCATCGCGATCGCCCGCGCAATGATCCTGAAGCCCAAGGTCGTCATTCTCGACGAACCGACCTCGGCGCTCGACCGCTCGGTTCAGGGTCAGGTGATCGAACTCCTGCGCGACCTGCAGCGCTCGCATGGGCTCTCCTACATCTTCATCAGCCACGATCTTTCGGTGGTGAAGGCGATGTCGGACTATGTGATCGTCATGAAGAACGGCAAGATCGTCGAGGAAGGCGAAACGGACGCGATCTTCGAGGCGGCGAAGCAGCCCTATACCAAGACGCTGATCGGCGCAGCCTTCAACGTCTGAGCCGGCCGATACCGCAGTTGACAGGGACGCGAGCGATCGCGTCCCTGCTTTATTCCGGGCACTTGCGGTTTCGGCGCGGGCTCTGATCAGAGTTCGCCATCGGCCGGGAAATCTGCAGCGACAAGCTTCTTGTCGAGCCCGAACTTCTGCATTTTCTCGTAGAGCGTCTTGCGCGAAATGCCGAGAGACTCGTAGACCGGCTTCAGGGCGCCGCCATGCGCGGCAATGGCGCTGGCGATGAGACCCTTTTCATAGGCTGCCACCTTGTCGGCAAGCCGGCCGCTCTCTTCCTTCGCGGCATCGAGCGGTGCTGAATCAAGCCCGAGCACCAGCCGCTCGGCGGCGTTGCGCAGTTCGCGCACATTGCCCGGCCAGTCGCGCTCCGCCATTTCCGCCAGCATGGCTTGCGAGACCTCGACTTCATCGCGGCCATAGCGTGCCGCAGATTCCCTTACCAGTTGCAGGAAGAGCAGCGGGATATCGGCGCGGCGCTGGGCGAGCGAGGGAACCCGAAGCGTTGCGACGTTGAGGCGGTAGAGCAGATCGGCGCGGAAGCGCCCCGCGGCAACTTCCCTTTCGAGATCGACCTTGCTGGTGGCGATGAAGCGCACATCGAGCGGTACGACTTCGTTCGATCCGAGGCGGGTGATGACGCGTTCCTGGAGGACGCGCAGGAATTTTGCCTGAAGGTCGAACGGCATCGAGCCGATCTCGTCGAGCAGGATGGTGCCGCCGCGACCATGCTCGAATTTGCCGTAGCGCGGACGAATGGCGCCGGGAAAGGCGCCGGGCTCGTGGCCGAAGAGTTCGCTCTCGATCAGGTTCTCCGGCAGGGCCGCGCAGTTGATGGCGATGAACGGGCTGTTGGCGCGAGCGCTGAGATCATGCAGCGTGCGGGCCAGCACCTCCTTGCCGACGCCGGTATCGCCGATGATCAGCGTGTCCGCGTCGGCTGCGCCGATGGCGCGGATACGATAGCGCAGATCGACCATGACCTGGCTGCGGCCGGGGAGCCGCTGCTCGATGTCGTCGCGTTTGCCGGCGACGGCTTTCAGCCGGCGGTTTTCCAGAACGAGCGCGCGCCAGTCCAACGCCCGGCGAATGGTGCCAGCGAGCATCTGTGCCGCAAACGGCTTCTCGACGAAATCATAGGCGCCTTCGCGCATCGCGCGCACGGCAAGCTGAACGTCGCCATGGCCGGTGACGAGGATGACCGGCACCTCGGCATCGATCTCTCGGATGCGTTGTAGCAGCGTCATGCCGTCCATGCCGGGCATGCGGATGTCGCTGATGACGACACCGGCGAAGCTGTAGCTGATGAATTCCAGGGCACATTCGGCTGCGGCGAAGACATCGACGCGGAAACCCGCCAGTTCCAGCGCCTGCGCGCTCGAATGGCGCACCTCCTCTTCGTCGTCGACGAGCAGGATCCGGCTTTCGATCATTCGGCAGCCTCCCGGGCATTGCTGTTTTCAGCGGCAAGTTCGATCCGGAACTCGGCGCCGCCTTCCGCAAGGTTGGTTGCGATAAGACTGCCACCGAAATCCTTGATAATGTTATAGGAAATCGAAAGGCCAAGGCCCAGCCCCTTGCCGACGCCCTTTGTGGAAAAGAACGGATCGAAGATACGCTCGGCAATCGCCGGCGCGATGCCAGGTCCCCGATCGCTGACCGTCAGCACCACCTTGTGGTCTTCCTGTCGGGCGCGAAGGCGAATGGTCCGGTCATCAAGCCCCTCGACCGCATCGGCCGCATTGGAGATGATGTTGACGAGCACCTGCTGCAGGCGGACTGAGCCGGCACGGACGACGAGCGGTTTATCGCCGAGATCGATGTCGATGGTTGCCGCTGCGGCCTTCAGCCGAACCGATACGATCTCCATCGTATCGCGCACCACCTCTTCGACCGGAACCGGCCCAAGCTTCTCATTCGGTTTGCGGGCGAAATTTCGCAGATGCTTGCTGATCGCCGCCATGCGGTCGACGAGCCCGGAGATCCGGCGGATATTGTCGGTCGCCTCGTCGGAGCGACCACGTTCGATCAGCAGGGCCGCGCTGTCGGCATAGGTCTTGGCGGCGGCAAGTGGCTGGTTGAATTCGTGCGAAAGCGCCGCGGACATTTGGCCGAGACCTGCCAGTTTGCCTGCCTGGATCAGGTCGGCCTGTGTGCGGCGCAACTGCTGTTCCGTCAGGCGACGTTCGGCGATCTCCTCCTCGATCTGGGTATTGACGCGCGCGAGGTCGGCGGTGCGTTCGTCGACACGGCGTTCGAGTTCGACCTGCGCTTCTGCCTGCATTGAAATGCGTTCGTTGAGCCGCGCACGCCGCTGCAGAACAATGGCCACGCCAAGGCCGGCAAGACAGATCAACAGCAGCGCGGCGGCGACGGTGGTCAGCGCTTGCGTATAGGCAGAGGCCGTATCCACCAGTACGTTCACGGTCCAGTCGGCATCCGGCATATATTGGGAGAGCACGAGGTATTCGCGGCTCGAACCGCCGGAGGAGACGGTCATGAAGCGGTGGTCGGACGCGTTGCTCTCTGCCATGGGCAGCGGACGCAGGGTGGCGTCGGCGTACCGCCTCGAGGCTTCGGTGCGCGCGCGGCGGTCTGAGGTCAGCGGCAGGATAGAGGAATAGAGCCAGTCCGGGTCCCCGGACATGAAGATGATGCCTTCGGGATCGGAAACGAAGATCCTGTATTCCCCACCCTGCCACGAGGCTTCGATGCTTTCGACATCGACCTTGAAGACGATAACGCCGCGGATTTCGTCGCCGATCTGGATTGGCGAGCCGAAATAGTAGCCGCGCTTCAGCGATGTGGTGCCAAGCGCATAGAACCGCGACTGCTGTCCGCGAAGCGCTTCCTGGAAATAGGGCCGGTAACTGAAGTTCTGGCCGACGAAGCTCGTTGGCCCGTCATAGTTGCTGGCAGCGATCGTATCGCCGTCCGGCGTGATGACATAGATATCGGAGGAGTGGAGCAGCGCGTTGATGTCTTTCAGATAGGTGTTCACCGCCTCCCTCAGTCGCCGATCACGCGGGCGGGTGACCAGTTCCTGAACGTCTTCGTGATCGGCGATCAATGCTGGCAGCGCCTGATAGCGGTTGAGGTGACCATCGAGCGCCGTGACGGCGAGCCGGAGAGCGGTGGTGGCTTGAGCGGTCGCCTCGCGCAGATAGCTGTCTGTCGTGACCGCATAGCCTTTCCAGGCCAGCATGGTCGCAAGCAGCGGCAACAGCAGGAATCCAAGAGCCAGGCGAAATTTCACAGGTGTCCGCGCGCCTCCTCGCGTGCTTACGGCAACATGCCGCGAGCCGATCTTATGCATCGGCGCAACCGGTCACAAGCGCAGCGCTGCCAGGCATATGATTGTTGACGAGTCTCTGGTGTCGTCAATGAAATGTTGACAATGCGTTTGGCCGTCGCCGTCTTTCGCCGACGGCCGGATGAGCGCATCTATGACCCAACGGAGCGCCCGGTGGCGCCGGAGAGAAAGGATCACGGCAATGCTCAATCAGATCAAGGGTCTGCATCACGTCACTTCGATGGCCGACGATGCGCGCGAAAACAACCTGTTCTTCACCAAGTCGCTCGGCCTGCGCCGCGTCAAGAAGACGGTCAACTTCGACTCGCCGGATGTCTACCACCTCTATTACGGCGACGAAGCCGGCACACCCGGCACGGTCATGACCTATTTCCCGTTCCCGAACATGCCGCGCGGCCGTGCCGGTACCGGTGAAGTCGGGACCACCGTCTTCTCCGTGCCCGAAGGCTCGCTCGGCTTCTGGCGGGATCGCCTGACGGCATCGGGTATCTCCGGTCTCAAGGACGAAGAAACCTTCGGCGAGAAGCGCCTGAACTTTGCCGGCCCTGATGGCGACGGCTTTGCGCTCGTAGAGGTCAAGGGCGATCAGCGCACGCCCTGGACGGAAGGCGGCATCTCGGCGGATCACGCGATCCGGGGCTTCCACTCCGCCGCCCTCCGTCTTCGTGATGAAGGCGCGACGGCCGAACTGCTGAAGTTCATGGGCTATGAGGAGCTTGACCGCAAGGACGGCGTCACGCGTTTGATCGTGCCTGGCGGCAACGATGCGCGCGTCATCGACCTCGAGACGATGCCGAATATCGGCCGCGCTTCTCAGGGCGCCGGTTCGGTGCACCATATCGCCTTTGCCGTCGAAAACCGCGAAAAGCAGCTGGAAGTGCGCAAGGCGCTGATGGATACCGGCTACCAGGTCACCCCGGTCATCGACCGCGATTACTTCTGGGCGATCTACTTCCGCACGCCGGGGGGCGTGCTGTTCGAGATCGCCACCAACGAGCCAGGCTTCGACCGGGACGAGGATCTCGCTCACCTCGGCGAGGCGCTGAAGCTGCCGCAGCAGCACAAGCACCTGCGTCCGATTCTGGAAAGCCACCTGCAGAAGATCGACGACTAACACGTCGATGCAGAGAAGGCTCGCCGTTATGGCGAGCCTTCGGCACCGGATTGTACGGAAGAACGGTTCACAGTTTCGTCGAAACCGTGAATCTAACGCTTTGAAAACAGGCAATCTCGGACGGGGTGTTTACCCGTTTCCGGAAATTGCTCCAGGAGACAAAAATGGTCGATCATGGCTACGTTCACAAACTGAAGGCCGGCAAGCCCGGCCAGCCGATCTTCTTCGTCTTTCACGGGACGGGCGGAGATGAAAACCAGTTCTTCACCTTCGCGTCCGAGCTGCTGCCCGATGCGACGATCGTCTCGCCGCGTGGCGACGTGGCGGAATATGGGGCTGCGCGCTTCTTCAAGCGCACGGGCGAGGGCGTCTACGACATGGCGGATCTTGCACGCGCCACCGAGAAGATGGCCGGTTTCGTCAAGGCATTGGCCGCCGAGCATCAGGCTTCGGAGGTGATCGGCCTTGGCTATTCCAACGGCGCGAACATTCTTGCCAATGTGCTCATCGAAGACGGTGTCTTCGACAAGTCGGTGCTCATGCATCCACTGATCCCGTTCCGACCGAAGGACAACGCGGGCCTCAAAGGGCGCCGGGTGTTGATCACGGGCGGCGAACGCGATCCCATCTGCCCGGCGCCGCTGACGCAGGCCCTGGCAGACTATTTCCAAGGGCAGGGCGCCGTAACGGAAACCGAATGGCACCCGGGTGGCCACGATATCCGCCAGAACGAGGTCGCCGCGATCGGGCGTTTCCTGAAAGGTTGACGCTATTCCAGCCGGCGGCGGAACAGCCATGAGGCGGCCGAGAGGGTGACGATGGCGATCAGCAAGAGCGGGATCGTCTGGCGCGCCACCTCGACCGCCGGAATGTCCTTTAGGAATACGCCCTTCACAATGACGAGGAAATAGCGCAACGGGTTGACGTAGGTGATCGGTTGCAGCCACGAGGGCATGTTCTCGATCGGCGTCGCGAAACCGGAGAGCAGCATTGCCGGCACCATGAAGAGAAATGCGCCGAGGATCGCCTGCTGCTGTGTCATCGACAGCGCCGAGATGAACAGGCCGAGACCGACGACGGCGGCCAGGTAGAAGACGGCGCTGCCGTAGAGCAGGAACAGCGATCCGCGCAGCGGCACCCCGAAGATGAAGACGGCGGCCAGTATGTAGATGGTGATATGGAACAGGCCGATCATCATTGGCGGGATCAGCTTGCCGATCAGGATTTCGTGGGTTCGAAGCGGTGAGACCATGAGCTGATCGAAAGTGCCGAGCTCGCGTTCGCGCGCGATCGATAGCGCGGTCACGATCAGGCCGATCAAAAGAGCGATGCTCGCCACCAGGTTCGGCACCATGAACCATTGATAGGTGAGGTTCGGATTGAACCAGTTGCGCGCAACGACCGTGACGGCGCTCGACGCCATGCGTTGGCCGGCCGGAGTCTCGGCGGCAAGCGTTCCGACGATGCGACTGAGATAGCCGGAGACGATCTGCGACGCGTTTGAGCGGCGCCCGTCGAGGATGAGCTGCACCTTTGCCGGCCGGCTCCCCTCAATATCGCGCGAGAACGTCGGGCCGATTTCGATCGCGGCAATGACCTTTTGGGTGTCGATCGCCACGCGCACCTCATCGGGGCTGTTGGTGAAGCGGATGCTGCGGAAGGTCGGCGACCCCTGGATCTCCTGAACGAGATCCTGGCTCCAATGGCCGTTGTCTCGGTTCAGCACCAGGACGTCGACGTTCGTTACCTCCAGCGTCGCGGCATAGGAAAACACCAGCAGTTGCATGATCGGCGGCACGATCAGCACGGTGCGTCCCTTGGGATCACGCAGCACCGCCAGCAATTCCTTGACGATCAGTGCCTTGAGCCTTGTCCACCACATCTCAGCCAATCCTCTTGCGGGTGCTGCGGGCGGCGAGCGCAAAGAAGACGCAGCCGATCAGGAGCATGACGGCGATGGAGCGCGTGAACATCGGCCAGATGTCGCCGGCAAGGAACACGGTCTGTAGGCTTGGGATCAGATAACGCGCCGGCACGATGAGAGTGATCCATTGAATAACCGTCGGCATCGAATTGATTTCGAAGAGAAAGCCGGAGAGCAGGAACGCCGGCAGAAAGGCTGAGATCAGCGCGAGCTGCGAGGCGAGAAACTGGTTCTTCGTGGCCGCCGAAATCAGCAGGCCCTGGCCGAGCGCCGGCATCAGGAAGGTTGCCGAGAGCGCATAGAGTGCTGCGACCGAGCCGCGGAAGGGGACGCCGAAGAGGAAGACGGCAAGCAGAACGCAGAGCGTCATCGACGTGAGGCCGAGGATAAAATAGGGCAGCAGCTTTCCGGCCAAAAGTTCGGCGGCCGAGACGGGTGTCGCCATCATCGCCTCCATCGTGCCCCGTTCCCATTCACGGGCAACGACGAGCGAGGTGAGCAGGGTCCCGACCAGCGTCATGACGATGGCGATTGACCCGGGCACAAGGAAGTTCCGGCTGGTCAGCTCCGGATTGAACCAGAATCGTTGCTCTGCCGAAATTGCCGGCGGCCGGCCGGCGCCGTCGCTCAAGCGCTGGCGCTCCCAGTTGGCAAGGGTCGCCTGGGCGTAGTTTTGCACGAAGTTGGCGGTGTTGGGGTCCGAGCCATCGACGAGCACCTGCACCGTCGGATGGCGCCCGGCGGCATAGTCCGCCGTGAAGCCGGCCGGAATCACGACGATGCCGCGCACGCGACCAAGCACCAGGTCTTCTTCGAATTCGCGCCGGTCGCGGCCGACCGTTACCTTGAAATAGCGTGACGCCTGGAAGCCGGCGGCGAGGTCGCGGGTCAGCGGTGCCTCCTCCTCGATGACGAGCCCGACGCGGGTCTGCGTCGTATCGAGCGAGACGCCGTAGCCGAAGAGAAACAGCAGGATCATGGGCAGCACGAAGGCGATCAGGATGCTGCTCGGATCGCGAACGATTTGATAGCTTTCCTTGCGCACGAGTGCGGCAAAGCGACGGGCTCGGGCGGCCCGGCTTTCGAGGTTGGCGGATTGCGCGCTCATGCCGCCTCCTTTTCCTCCGACCCCTGGACCAGGGCGATGAAAGCATCCTCCATCGTCGGATCCGGAAGCTTGTCGCTGGCGACCTGTGCCTTCAGTTCATCCGGCGAGCCGAGCGCGATCGACCGGCCGCGATAG
Source organism: Ensifer sp. ENS10 (assembly GCF_014852025.1). Taxonomy (NCBI): domain Bacteria; kingdom Pseudomonadati; phylum Pseudomonadota; class Alphaproteobacteria; order Hyphomicrobiales; family Rhizobiaceae; genus Ensifer; species Ensifer sp. ENS10. The sequence continues at coordinate 49,687 of NZ_JACVAS010000003.1, read as the reverse complement.
ATGAGCGAGATGCGGTCGCAATACTCAGCCTCGTCCATGAAGTGGGTGGTGACGAGCACGGTCACGCCCTTTTCGACCAGCCCGTTGATATGGGTCCAGAACTCGCGTCGGGTGATGGGGTCGACGCCGGAGGTCGGTTCATCGAGAAACAGTGCTTCCGGCTCATGCAGGACGGCGCAGGCAAGGGCCAGCCGCTGCTTGAGCCCAAGCGGCAGATCCTTGGCCGACATGTCGAGCAGCCGGCCGAAGGCGAAGATATCGGTCATCAGCTGGATGCGTTCGCGCTTGCCCGTGCCGGAAAGGCCGTAGACGCCGGCAAAGAAACTGAGGTTCTGCGCGACGCTTAGGTCTCCATAGAGCGAGAACTTCTGCGCCATGTAGCCAAGCCGGTTGCGCGCCTCCGCCGCGTCGCGACGCAAGTCGAAACCGGCGACGCGGCCTTCGCCGGCCGTAGGCTTCAACAGCCCACACAGCATCTTGAACGTGGTCGACTTGCCGGCGCCGTTCGGGCCGAGCAATCCGAAGATCTGGCCGCGCGGGATATCGAAGGTGATGTCGTCGGCGGCGGTGAAATCGCCGAAGCGTTTCGTCAGGCCGTGGGCCTCGATGACGGGCTTGCTGTCCTCCATCGTGAAAGGTGTCTGTGTTTCCGCCAGTTTCGAGCGGCCGCCGGGGCCGCCGCCGAGCATGTCGATGAAAGCATCCTCGAAGCGGGGCGGGGTGGTCGTCACGTCAGGCGCAGACGAGCCGTCGTCCGGTGTCGGCGGTTTTGTGTCCGGCTTCATCACCAGTCGGATCGCTTCACCCTGGATGACACCGTCGACGACATCGTCGTCATCGAGCAAGCGAGCGAGCTTCTGGCGGCGTCCATGCGCGATACCGGAAACCTTGAAGACGCGGTCGGCGACCCGAGCGGTCAGATCGGCGGGGCTGCCGGCAAAAAGCAACTTGCCCTCGTTCAGCAGGAGAACGCTGTCGCAGGCCTCGGCTTCGTCGAGATAGGCCGTCGACCAGACGACGCCAATGCCCTCGGCCGTCAGGTTCTCGACCATCTTCCAAAGGTCGCGGCGCGAGATCGGATCGACGCCGACGCCCGGTTCGTCCAGGAGGAGCAGGCGGGGCTTGCGCAGGAGCGCACAGGCGAGACCGAGCTTCTGCTTCATGCCGCCGGAGAGTTTGCCGGCAAGTCGCGCGGTAAAGCGCTTGAGATCGGTGAATTCCAGCAGTTCGTCGAAAGTCGCGGCACGCTCGGCGAGCGGCAGGCCACGCAGATCGGCATAGAGGTTGAGGTTCTCCTGGACGGAAAGATCTTCATAGAGGCCGAAGCGCTGCGGCATGTAGCCGATCGCCGCCTGGATGTCGGCGGCGTTGGTCACCGTGTCGAAACCGAGAACCTCGACCTTTCCCTCGTCCGGCACCATCAGCCCGGTCATCAGCCGGATCAGCGTGGTTTTTCCCGCGCCATCAGGGCCGACAAGCCCGGTGATCCGTCCGCCGAGGATTTCGCCATCGATGTGGTCGAGCGCCGCCGGGGCATCGCCGAAGCGCTTGACCACATCCAGGATCCGGACGAACGGTGCGTCGTCGTTCATCGTGTTGCCTCTGCGGATGCGGGCAAGTGCACTGTCACTGGCATGCCCTGCCTGAGATCGGGACCCGGCTTGTCGACCACGATGCGCAGGCGATAGACGAGGTCGGTCCTGAGCTCTGGCGTTTCCACCGACTTCGGTGTGAACTCGGCGACGGGCGAGATGAAACCTACCGTCGCGTTGTAGGGGCGATCCGGCGCACTGTCCGACGTGATCTCGACGTTCATGCCCGGATGCACCCGGCCAAGATCCGGTTCTGCGACATAGGCCCGGACCCAGACGGGTTCGTTGAGCGAGACGACATAGACCATGTCGGACGGCGCGACGATGGCGCCGACTTCGCGCACCCGGGACAGCACCGTGCCCGCGCTTGGCGCGAGCAGGCGGGTATCGGCAAGCGACGTGCGGGCACTTTCGAGCTTGGCTTCGGCTGCGAGCACCTGTGCCTGACCCGCCTCGATGTCCTCAATCCGGCTTCCCTCCACGATGAGCGCCAGCGCCTCGCGGGCGGAGGTGGCGCGCGCGGCGGCGGCAGCCCTGTTGGCGTTTGCCTCATCCAGATTGGCTTGCGAGATGGTGCCGTTCGGACGCAATTGCCGCGCGCGTTCATAGGCAAGGTTGGCATTTTCCAGGTCGGCCAGACGCTCCTCATGGGTGGCGCGCGCCTGGGCGATTTCTGTCGGGCGGGCGCCCGCCTTCAGTTTTGCAAGATTGGCCTTGAGCGCGCCGAGTTCGGCTTCGGCCGCGGCCACCGCCTGTTCGAACGGACCGGCGTCAAGGGTCGCAAGGACATCGCCCGGCTTCACCGCGTCGCCTTCGTCGACGGTGAGGCTCGCGATACGGCCATTGACACGGAAGCCGAGAGAGACTTGGCGGATGTCGACATTGCCGTAAAGCACCGAGGTTCGCTCCGTGCCGGTCCAGCCGAGCCGCTGGGGGACGTCGAACCACCAAGCACCGGCAGCAGTGCCAGCGAGCAACAGAAGGGCGATTGCCGGCTTGTTCATGGCTGACCCTCCTTCTCGCCGCCAAGTGCCGCGACAAGCTCGGCGACGTGCCGACGCAGAATGTCGAGTTCGTCGGGGCCAACGGCCTGCCAGTTCATCTGCCGGAGCATGGCCGCATGGGCCATACGGAAGACGAGGATGCTGCCGACGAAGGAGAGGGTCTTCAGCCGGACATGTTCGGATTGCGGCGGTTCGTCGAGAATGGTCGCGACCAGTCTCCCGGCCATGCCGATGATCGGTCCCATGACGTTGGTGTAGACCCGTTCGAAGGCTTCGGTCGGTTCCATCTGTTCGCGGATGATGAAACGCGCCCAGCTTTCGGACTGCCGGCTGACGAAGATCGCGACCATGTGTTGCGCCGTCTGGGTCAGGAGTTCCCGGGCTTCCTCAGCCGACATCGCCTTGCCTTCGTTGTCGAGGCGGGCAAGGCGCTCGAGGATCACGTTTCTGAGATCGCCGACATGTCCAACGATAATCGATGCAAGGTGTTCTGCGGCGGCGATGTAAAGGCCTTCCTTGCCACCGAAATAATAGGGGATCGCCTGCAGGTTTACGCCGGCAGTCTCCGCGAGCCTCCGCGTGCTGGCGCCATCGAAACCGTAGCGGCCGAAGACATCGATGGAACTCGTCAAAAGCTTTTCACGCGTGACATCGCCGCGGTCCTGCTTGGGTGCTTGGGTCGAGGTTTTGTTTTTCATCATGTCCTGAAATTACATCATTCCATTGATTAAGTCAATCGAATGAATTTGTCATGCGCGGTTGTGCGGCTCCGGTCCGGGCCATGGGCGGATCAGCGAAACGTTCGCGGCTCACGGCAGAGCGACGTAAAGGTTGGCTGCGATTTGGCCATTTGGCGCAGATGGTTGCGCATGGCGCCTAAGGCCGGCGCGCGATCACAAGGGGATGGAGGGGAGCATATACTGCTGGATCGGCCAATTGGCGGAGCCTAGACTGCCGCAGAGAAATCTATCGAGATCTTGGTACCGCGCTCCGGGGCCGTATCGACCGCGACGGTCGCCTGGTGGAGTTCGCTGATTCGCCGGACAATCTTCAGGCCGAGCCCGAGCTGACCGGAACTCTTCACGTAGCCTAGATCCTCGTGGTGTTCGGGCAAGTCGACGAGCCCCTTGCCATTGTCCTCGACCGAGACGACCGGGCCGGGACCGCAGGCGAGAACGATCCGCGTGCCCGGCGGATTGTGCTTCACCGCGTTCTCGATCAGGTTTCGCAGCATATTCTCGACGAGCGCCGGGATCGCGGTGACCGGCGGCGTGCCTTCGTCGACGAATTCGAGCGACTTGTCGTGGTCGAAGACGAACGGCGCGATGGCTTCCGCAACAGCGGCCCCGATTTGCGACAGGCTGGTGCGCTGGTAGGCGGAGGGATCGACTGCATCGGCCCGCGCCAGAGAGGTGAGCTGCTCCAGGATATGGGTCAGAGCGTCGAGGTCCCTTTCGGCATTGCGGGCCCTTGGGTCGTCGATGCGGCTCAGTTCCATCTTGGCGATCGAGACCGGCGTCCGGATCTCATGGGCGATCGAGGAGGAGAACAGCTTCTGCGACTGAATGAGATCGGCAACCCTCGTGAGCATGCGATTGACTGCGGAGACCAGCCGCGCGATCTCCTGCGGCATCCGCGTCAGTGGCAGGCGTGCATTGCTGTCGCGCGGGTCGAGTGCATCGGCTGCCTGGGCGGCCATGGCGACGGGTTTCAGCGCGCTGCGAATGGACCAGATCGTCGCACCGATGACGAGGCAGAACATCAACGTCATCGGTACGATCATCGAATCGAACATCTCATGCAGCAGGGCGCCGTACATGAAGCCGTTCGGATCGTTGAGGATCGCAAGTTCGATGAGCACGGTGGTCCCGCTCCGTTCGAAAGTCTGGCCGCCGGCGACGCTGAAGGGCTTGCCGGGAGCGATCAGCCGCTTCCAGAACTGCGGTGCATCCATGCTGACGGGCAGGAAATGCTGGGCGCATTCGCTCGTGCAGTTCGAATAGACGATCACGCCTGAGGCTGTGCGGATGCGCAGGAAGATCGAGCCATCGTCGTCATGGCGGTCCTGATAGCGCTCGCGCATCTCGTGACTGGGTTCGTAGCTCGCCACGCCATCGCGGACCTGGACATAGCCGACCAGGTTTTCGGTTTCCTGCTGGAGCATGAGCACGCTCAGCTTGTCGTCGTCGAACCAGTAGTCGGCAAAGACGACGCCGATCTGAATTGCCATGGCAATCAGCGAGAAGGCGATGATGCGGCGGGCGACGATGCCGATCAGCGACGGGTTGCGGGGTTTCATGAGGCGCGCCTGAGCAGATAACCGATACCGCGCACGGTCTCGATCTGTACGCCGGTGTCAAGCGGCTGCAGGCGCTTGCGCACGCGTGATACCGCGAGCTCGAGCGCATTGGGCGTCATTTCCTGGCCATATTCGGAAAGCGCCGTTTCGAGTTTGCGCTTCGGCACGACGCGGCCGACTTCCCGCATCAGGATTTCCATCAGCGAACGCTCGCGCGGCGGCAACGGCACCACGATGCCGTCACAGGTAAGGTCCGCAGTCGCCGGGTCGTAGCGCAAGGCGCCAGCCTCCAGCACCGGCTGGACCGCTTGCGGGTTGCGTCTCAGCATCGCACGGCAACGGGAGAGAAGCTCCCGATGATGGAATGGCTTGACGAGATAGTCGTCGGCACCGGCATCGAGCCCGGCAATACGCTCGTCGACGGATCCCTTGGCGGTGATGATCAGCACAGGCAGCCCCGGATAGTCGTGCCGGAGGCGACGAAGCAGGGACAAGCCGTCGCCGTCGGGCAAGCCGAGATCGAGCAATACGAGATCGTGCTCCTGCCCCGCGATTGCCGTTTCGGCGTCCGCAACGGTTGAAACGGAATCGAGGCGCCAGCCAGCGTCCCGCATGGTTTCTCCGACCAGTTCTACCAGTCGCGGGCTGTCTTCAACCAGGAGCAGGCGCATTGAATCGTCTCGATATTACAGGGGCCGCTGCCGACCATATGGGCTTTCGCTTGGGCTGCCAACTCCCGGTCGCAATACCCACCACCGCGTGCATGAAGCGGTCAATGAGCAATCTTGACGGGGTTTGGACAGCTTGCACGTCGTATCTCGACCGGTGAGGGGGAGGCTGTAACTGAACAGGTGGCCGTATTGCGGTCTCCGCTTCGACTGAATGCCCGCGCCTGTATTGACCATCTCAGATGATCGTGCAGTCGCCGCTGGAGACGACCGCATTGATTTTTTCGAGAATTCGCCGGCCAGAGATCGGTAGTATCGCTCTGAGCGCGCTCGTCAGCGCCTATCTGCTTGTCGCCACCAACAATTCCTTCTGGACGCACACGGTTGCCTATTTCAACGATTCCGTCGTGGCGCTTGTGTCCTTCAGCGCGGCACTCTGCCTCCTGACCTTTGCTGGGCTTACGACCGCTTCCGTCAAATATGTGATGAAGCCGGTGTTGATCTTCATCATCATGGTGTCGGCGTCGGCCTCCTATTTCATCGATACCTTTGGCGTCATCATCGACAAGGACATGATCGGCAATGCAGCCGTGACGACGCAGGCGGAAGCCGGCCACCTGCTGACCGGCAGCCTGGCGATGCACCTGCTGCTCTATGGTCTGCTCCCCTCGCTTCTCGTCATCTGGGTCAAGGTCCGCCGTCGCCCCTTCGTTGCGAATGCCGCGATCAATCTTGCGGTGATCATCCCCTGCCTCATCGTCAGCAGCGGGCTGGTTTATGCCAATTTCGCGAACGTCGCCTACGTGATCCGCGAGCACAAGGACCTGATGAAGCGGTTCAATCCGACGGGGCCGGTCTCGGCCGCCGTGCGGTATGCCGCTTCGACTTTCAAAGAGCGCAACATCGTCGTGCAGCCGCTCGGCACCGACGCCCGCCAGGGTCCGCGGATTGCGGCGGCCGGCAAGCCGGTGGTCGTTGTCGTCGTAGCGGGCGAGACCGCGCGCGCAATGAACTTCTCTTTGAACGGCTACGCGCGCGAGACCAATCCGGAACTGAAGGCGCTCGGCGTCGTGAACTATGCGGACACCACGAGCTGCGGCACGGCGACGGCGATTTCGCTCCCCTGCATGTTCTCCGTCTATCCGCGTAATGAATACAGCGACTGGAAGGCGCGTTCGACGGAAAATCTGATGAACGTGCTGACGCGTGCCGGCGTCTCGACCACCTGGTGGGACAACAACACCGGCAGCAAGGGCATCGCCGATCTCATCAGCTTCGCCAGCATGACCAACCAGAAGAACAGCCCCCTGTGCAAGAACGGCGAATGCCTGGATGAAATCTTCCTCGGCGAACTCGACAGGAAGCTCCAGGCGACCACATCGAACAGTGTTATCGTCCTGCACCAGCTCGGCAGCCACGGGCCGTCCTACTATCTGCGCTACCCTGAGAAGTTCCGCCGGTTCACGCCGGATTGCCGGACGCCGGAACTGATGAAGTGCTCGGTCGCCGAGATCACCAACGCCTACGACAATTCGATCCTTTACACCGACTACGTGCTGGCAAGTGTTGCCCGTCTCCTGGAAAAGCACCAGGACCGCGTGGCGGGCGCGATGATCTACATGTCCGACCATGGCGAGTCGCTCGGCGAAGACGGTATCTATCTGCACGGTGCGCCCTACGCGATTGCCCCGCGGGAGCAGACGCAGGTGCCGTTCGTCGCCTGGTTTTCGAAGCCCTATCAGGCGGCCATGGGGGTCGATACCGCCTGTCTCGCCAAGGATACGGCACAGCCGAAGTCGCACGACAATCTCTTCCATACCGTTCTCGGCATGATGAACGTCGAGACGAAGGTCTACAAACGTGACCTCGACGCTTTCGCAAATTGCACGCGGAAGCCGGCCGGTGGCCCGGTATTCCAGTCGGCAGATACCGCCAACGATCTGCCGGCCAATACAACGCGCGCCGTCGCATTGCCGGGCGCACTCTGAGCGCAACCGCGACCGGTTGCCGCGATTTTTCCAAGGTCTCGGAACAAAAGCGCGTTTCGACGCTTCCTTGCTTACATGTCCTCGACTCCGCGCGGACGGTCGGCGACCCCTTTTGCCATATCAGTCCGGTGGACAGAGGCCCCAATCCGTACGCAGGAGGATTAGATGCGCGTCGTCGGTATACAGGTTTCCCCGGAAAGAGGCGGTCGAGCCGGATTTAGCGTCGAGTTCGTCGGCGATGGCGGGGAAGTGGTGACCGTGATGTGCCCGCAGGATGATGCCGGCTCCTTGAACCGGCTCAACGCCATCGCAAAGGCAAAGGATATGCTCAGAACGGCGCTCGACGCAGACGAAGCGCTTCCGGCTGCGGGCGGTGCGAAGGCGGCCTTTCGCGGACCGCTGCCGAATGCACGTCGGGCGCATGATCGGGACGCGATGGAAGAGCAGCTCGAAGAGGGGCTTGAAGATACATTTCCGGCGAGCGACCCGGTATCGATCGCCACTTCGACGATTGCAAAGGGCCATTCCCGCCGCTGAGGGCTCAGCGACGATGCCGCCTGTCCCGAGTGACGGAATACGGCTTTCGCGATTTCGCTCGAAGGCGTACCTCCGCCCAGTTTCGGCCATCTCGGCGGACTACCGGAAAAATTGTCGGGCACTTTGACGTCAATCGATATCGCGCGCATACGTTTCGACGAAAGACTTGTTATAGTGTTTTGATTTATCGATATTTTCTCTCGGATCAGCCCGGTTCGAGGGTTTGGAGTATGTGTGGAGAGTAGACGCATGGCCGGCCGGCAACTCACCTTCGCCATCGGCGACATTCATGGTTGCCTCGACCAGTTGCGTGTGCTTTTGCGCGAGATTGAAACCTATGCACCGGCGGGCAGGGTCATTTTTCTCGGCGACTTGATCGACCGGGGGCCGGACAGTCGCGGCGTCGTCGAGTTGGTCATGGCCGGCCCGTCAAAACCCGGTTGGACCTGGCTGACACTCAAGGGCAACCATGAAGAGATGTTATGGGGCGCCAGCAGCGGCGAGAGCGACGTTGATTGGTGGCTCATGAACGGTGGCCAGGAGACGCTGGTCTCCTACAATGGCGTCGTTCCCGGTCGGCATCTGAAGTGGATCAAGGAGCTTCCCACGATCCTTGTCGAGCGGCATCGCATTTTCGTGCATGCGGGTATCGATGAGACCTTGCCGCTCGAACAGCAAGGCGACGAGATCTTCCTCTGGATCCGGCGACCAGAGGACTATTCGGGCGAGTACTTTGGAAAACATCTCTGCCATGGGCATACACCCAGCATGGCCAATCCGCGCACGATCGGAAACCGGACCAATGTCGATTCCGGCGCCGTCTTCAGTGGCGTGCTGTCCTGTGCCGTCTTCGACGACGATCAGCCCGGTGGCCCGATCGATTTCCTCATGACGACGCAAATCCAGGCCGCAAGCTGAGCGACATCGCTGGCGGTTGCGGCGCAAATGTCATTGTGCGTCCGGCCGTCCGGTAGTAGGTGTGCCTTCTCCATAGGGCGATGTTGCTGCCGCCCGTTTCACCACCTCAGGGGATTGCCTTGGACGCCGCGCCTTCATCCGTGTTCACGAAGAATTTTGCTGCCCTGCTGTTCGATATGGATGGCACTCTGCTGAACTCCATGGCCGTCGTCGAGCGCGTCTGGGGCGCCTGGGCGGTGCGCAACGGGATCGATCCGATCGAGTTCATAAAGACCGTTCATGGCGTGCGCGCCGTCGATACGATCCGCAATCTCGAACTGCCCGATGTCGATCCGGAAAAGGAAGCCTTTGATCTGGCGCTCGCAGAGATCGCCGATGTCGAGGGCATCGTCGAAATCCCCGGCGCCGTCGCGTTCCTGAATTCACTACCGCCGGAAAAATGGGCGATCGTCACGTCCGCGCCGCTGGACTTGGCAGTGCGCCGCCTTGCTGCTGCCGGCATCCCGACGCCGCAGTTGATGATTACGGGCGAAGATGTTTCCGTCGGCAAACCCGATCCGCAGGGCTACCGGATGGCTGCCGAGCGCCTGGGTGTGCGTCCGGAGGATTGCCTGGTCTTCGAAGACGCACCTGCGGGAATTCTTGCCGGTCTCGCGGCCGGCGCCGACGTCGTCGTCGTTACCGGCGCACACGCGGCCGTGGAAGGTACTCCGCACCTGACGCTTGATCGCTACCACGAGATCGAGGTGGAACTCGCAAGCGACGGCACGCTGTCGCTGCGTCAAACTCTCTAAATGCGTCAAGGAAGCCGAAGGTCGGCGACGGCCTTCGGCTTCCCATTTGATTCAGGCGTTGAGCCAGCATTTCGTCAGCGCGTGGCCGCCCATCAGTTCGCCGTTCGGATCGTCGACCCAGCCGCCGACCTTGTCGCTCGTTGCGTCGATGTAGTTGTTGAACATCGGCACGATGACCCCGCCCTCGTCACGCAAAATCATCGCCGACTGGCGATAGAGCGCCTTGCGCTTGGCTGTGTCGAGTTCGCCGCGCGCAGTGAAGATCAGCTTGTCGAAATCCTCGCGGAAGAAGCGCGTGTCGTTCCACTCTGCCTTCGATAGGTAGGCGATGGAATAGACCTGGTCCTGCGTCGGCCGCCCGGTCCAGTAGGACATGCTGAAGGGCTGCTTGTTCCAGACATCCGACCAGTAGCCGTCGCCCGGTTCGCGCTTCAGGTCGATGGTGATCCCGCATTTGGCGGCACTCATCTGGAAAAGCTGCGCCGCGTCGACGGCGCCTGGGAAGGCGACGTCCGAAGTTCTCAGCAGAACCGAGCCGCTGTGGCCGGACTTCTTGTAGTGGAACTTCGCCTTGTCCGGATCGAATGCCCGCTGTTCGATGTCGTTGTCGAAGAGCGGGTAGCCCTTGATCATCGGCGTGTCGTTACCGACGGTGCCGTAGCCGGCGAGCACCTTGGCGACCATCTCTTCGCGGTCGACGGCGTATTTCAGCGCCAGGCGCAGGTCGTTGTTGTCGAAGGGCGTCGTGTTGCAGTGGGCGATGAAGACATAGTGACCCTTGCCCGGCACGTTGCGGATGACGACCCCGGGCAAGCGCTGGATCAGGGCCACGACCTTGGGCTCGATACGGTTGATCATGTGGATCTGGCCGCTCTGTAGCGCGGCGGTGCGTGCCGTCGAATCGTTGATGACGGCGATTTCGATCTGCTCGGCATGGCCGCGTTCGGCGGAGCCCCAATAGCCTTCGTGGCGTTCGGCGATGTGTTTGACGCCCGGCTCATTGGAGACCACCTTGTAAGGCCCGGTGCCGATGCCCGCCGTCGGATCATCCTTGCCACCGTTCGGCTGGATCATCAGGTGGTAATCGCTGACAACATAGGGCAGGTCGGCGTTCGGTTGGCGAAGCGTGATGACGACGCTGTCGCCATCTGCCTTGATTGTCTCGAATTCCTGGACGAAGGGCAGGGCCGCCGATTTGGAATCGGCATCGCCGTGACGCTCGAGTGTCGCCACCACGTCCGCCGGGGTCAGTTCCTTGCCGTTGTGAAAGGTGACGTCCTTGCGGATCTTGAAGCGCCAGGTCTTGGCGTCGGGTGTTGCCTCATAGGATTCGGCGAGCCGATATTCGATCTCGCCGGCCGGAGATACCTCGAGCAACTGTTCTCCCCAGCAGCGCCCAAGTGTGTAGGGGACCTGGCTTGCCCATGTCGCGGGGTCGAGGCTGTTCGTCGACTCCCCGCCGACGAGGCCGGCCTTCAGTGTTCCCCCTTTGACAGGCCCGGCCGCTCGAGCTGCCTGGCCGAGCAGCAGGTTCGCCGACGCGACCGTAACGCCGAGCGCTGCGGCGCGCCCGAGAAACTCCCGTCGCGACAGCCGCCCTGCGGCCACCTGTTGGCTCATGAATTCCAGTTCTCTTGGCATGGCTCACTCCCTCCCTTGTAAGACCCGCCCGGCGCACCGGTATCGTTGCAGGATATTGGAGGCAGATATCGCGTCTGGATTCTTGCCGCGCGACAGTTGGTGCCGCAGATCGACTGGAGAACGTCGTATCCTCGACCGCCGGCACGACCCGACGGCGACAGGCAGCGTCAGCCCTTGCGGGCGTAACGTTGCAGAACGGCGGAGATATCCGGCTCGGTCTTGTCGATATCGAGTTCGGCGCGCAGCTCGACGGCGTGGAGATGCTCTAGCATGATCCGCTCTGCCGTGGCGGTGTCGCGCGACTGCAGCGCGCGGATGATCTGCACATGTTCGTCGACTGCGCATTCCGGAGAATGCAGCCGGGCGAAACGCGCTAGGATCAGCGAGCAGCGCGAGACGATCTCGCGGACAAAGCGCGCCAGGGCCTGCGAGCCCGTGAGTTCGGCGAGCAGGATGTGGAATTCGCCTGCGAGGCGGATCGAAAGCGGGCCGTGATCGGAAAGGGCTGCTTCTTCCTGCTTCACGTGCTGCTCCAGCCGCTTGACGTCGGCGCTGTCGAGATCGGCCACCAGCCGGCGGATCACTTCGGCTTCCAGCATGCGCCTTAGCGCGAAGATATCGCGGGCTTCTTCCAGCGTCGGCTCCGCCACGCAGGCGCCCTTGTTGGCTCTGAGATCGACGATGCCCTCGGCGTTCAGCCGGACCAGGGCCGCGCGAACGCTGGTACGGCTGACCTTGAAATGATCGGCGATCGTGTCTTCGGCAAGCTTCGTTCCCGGCCTTAATGCCTGCTCCAGGATGGCCTGGCGCAGGAGCCTGTAGACGATGTCGCTGCGGCTCGATTTCTCAGACAAGGTTGCCTCCCCCGACGGGCCGATCGAGGATCGGCCAAACATGTCCTGCATTTCGATAACGCCCGAATATTTCGTCGTCAATATTGTATACAATCATGTTGATGTTTGTATCCGTCTATCGTATGCAATTGATGGCGCTGACAATTACGGGTTGGTGTCGATCGGTTCGGGAGGAGGCGTGCGATGAGGACCGCACGACCAGGACCGGTCAGGACAAGGAAACCAAAGGGAGGGAATTCATGAAAAACAGAATCCTACAGCTTTGCGCGACCGTTGCGGGCATCGCCGTCGGGCTTGTGGCCGCGACGTCTGCGAACGCGGCGACGACGCTTGAAACGGTCAAGGCGCGCGGCAAGCTGATCTGTGGCGTCTCGATGAGCACGCCGGGCTTTGCCACCGCGGATGCCAAGGGTCACATGGGGGGCTTCGACGTCGACGTCTGCCGTGCCGTGGCCGCCGCCGTTTTCGGCGATCCGGAAAAGGTCGATTTCGTCCTGACGAACATCAATACGCGCTTCCAGGCGCTCCAGTCCGGCGAGATCGACATGCTGTCGCGCCAGACGACCCTTACCTTCTCGCGCGAAGTCTCGCTTGGCCTCGATTTCGGGCCGACAGTCTTCTACGACGGCCAGGGGCTGATGGTGCCGAAATCGCTCGGCGTCAACAGCGCCAAGGAACTGACGGATGCCGCGATCTGCACGCTGCCGGGCACCACGACCGCGCAGAACCTCAGCGACTTCTTCCGCTCGATCGGCGGCAAGTTCGAACTGGTCGTCTTCGAAAACCCGGACGAAAACCGCAACGCCTTCTTCTCAGGCCGTTGCGAAGCGATCTCGTCCGACCGTTCGGACCTCGCTTCGATCCGCGCCGTTGCCAACAACCCGGATGATTACGTCGTTCTGCCGGAAACCATCTCCAAGGAGCCGCTGGCGCCTGCTGTTCGCCAGAACGACTCCAACTGGCGTGACATTGTATCCTGGTCCGCCTGGATGCTGATGGCGGCCGAGGAGCGCGGCATCACGCAGGCCAATGTCGACGAGATGGCCAAGAGCGAGGATCCGGAGATCCAGCGCATGCTCGGCGTCAATGAAGAACTCGGCAAGATGCTGAACCTCGACAACAAGTGGGGCTACAACATCATCAAGGGTGTGGGAAACTATGGTGAAGTGTTCGAGCGCAACCTCGGCACCAAGACCGCTCTCGGCCTGACCCGAGGTCCGAATACGCGCTGGAGCGAAGGTGGCCTGCTCTACGCACCGCCGTTCCGTTGAGGATTGATAGGCCCACGCTCAAGCGCGGGCCTAGCTTTCTGCTGCAGAAATTCAAAGTGCCAAAGCGACCTCTGCGCCCCGGTAAGACCGGCGGCGCTGTAGGTCCTGCCTAAGGGACGGGTGCCGATGCCCCTGTTTTATGATGCGCGCATTCGCGCCTATCTCTATCAAGTGATCGCCGTCGGTGTCGTGCTGCTCATCGCCTGGGTGATGTTCAGCACCGCAAGCGCCAATCTTGCCAAGCAGGATATCGCGACCGGTTTCGGCTTCCTGGCGCGCCAGGCCGGTTTCGTCATCACGGAAACCGCGATCACCTACGAGCCGACCGATACAATCGGCCGTGCGATCCTCGTCGGCATTGCCAATACGGTGAAAGTCTCGCTGCTCGCCGCACTGCTGGGCACCATTCTCGGTCTGCTGGTCGGCATCGGGCGGCTGTCGCACAATCCCGTGCTGTCGCGACTGATGCTTGCCTATGTGGAGGCCCTCCGCAACGTGCCGCTGCTGCTCTACCTGCTGCTCTGGTACTCGCTGATCATCTCCACCTTTCCGCCGGTCAAGCAGGCGATCCAGATGCTTCCGGGTGTGTTCCTGTCGAACAGCGGCCTGGTCATGCCCGCCCTGCACTGGGAGAGCGGATTTTCGGCAATGGTCACGGCTCTCGTTGTCGGCATCGCTGCGGCCGCTTCCGTTGCACGGATTCTCGGCCGCAGGCGCGTCGTCACCGGCAAGGACAGACCGATTGCCTTGATCGCGACGATTGCGCTTCTTCTGCCGCTCGTGGCAGCATTGCTGCTCGCCAACATTTCCGTCACTTGGGACGTACCAGAACTCGGCCGGTTCCGCTTGAGCGGCGGCTATCACCTGCGCCCGGAATTCGTGGCGCTTCTCCTCGGGCTGACGCTTAGCGTGTCGGCCAACGTTGCGGAGATCGTCCGGGCCGGCATCCAGGCGGTCAGCAAAGGACAGTGGGAGGCCGCGACGGCCCTCGGCCTATCACGCGCGCGCACCTTGAAGCTGGTGATCCTGCCGCAGGCGCTGAGGATCATCATCCCGCCTCTAACCAACACCTATCTGACCGTCTTCAAGAACAGCTCGCTCGCGATCGCCATCGGCTATCCGGATCTGGTGATGGTTTCGAACACGATCATGAACCAGACCGGGCAGGCGATTGAATCCATTGCCATTTTCATGGGCGTCTATCTCGGGCTGTCGATCCTCATCTCGCTGGTGATGAACTGGTACAATGCCAAGGTCGCGCTGAGGGAGCGCTGAGCAATGACACAGATCGATACCCTCATCGGCGACGCATCGCTTACGTCCCACCGCGAAGCGCCACCGGCACCGAAAGGGCGCTGGCTCAGCGCCTATTTCGGAACGCCGGGCAACGCACTGATCACCATCCTTTGCCTCGGAACGATCTTCGCGGTTGCGAAACTGGTGATCGGCTGGCTGTTCGTCGACGCCACCTTTGTCGGCACGCCGGCGGAATGCAAGGTGACGAATGGCGCCTGTTGGCCGTTCCTGTCGACGAAGATGCGCTACATCTTCTTCGGCTTCTATCCGTTCGAGGAGCAATGGCGGCCGCTGACGGCGATGCTCTTGTTTCTCGGCGCCTGTGTCGTCTCGATGGTCCCGAAGGTCTGGGGACGGGCGCTGTTGATCGCCTGGATCGCAGTCATCCTGCCGGTGCTCTATGTGCTGATGGCGGGCGGGTTCTTTGGCCTGACGGTCGTGCCGACGACGCAATGGGGAGGGCTGCCGCTCTCCTTCATGCTTTCCTTCATCGGGCTTGCCTGCGCGTTGCCGCTTGGGATCGCGCTTGCACTCGCCCGCGCCTCCAGCCTTCCAGCCATCCGCATCCTGGGAGTGAGCTTCATCGAGATCGTGCGCGGCGTGCCGCTGATCAGCATCCTGTTCATGGCAACGGTCATGCTGCCGCTGTTCATGCCCGACGGCATCACCATCGATAAGCTCATCCGCGCACAGGTGGCGATCATCCTCTTTGCCGCCGCCTATATCGCCGAGATCGTCCGTGGCGGCTTGCAGGCGGTGCCCAACGGGCAGGTGGAGGCCGGACACTCGCTCGGTCTGCACTACTGGCAGATCATGCGCAAGATCGTGCTGCCGCAGGCGTTGAAGAAGGTCATCCCGCCGCTCGTCAGCCTCTTCATCGGGTTCTTCCAGGATACGACACTGGTGACCATCGTCGGCTTGCTCGACTTCCTCGACACCGTGCGTACCGCCATGCGCGATCCGGAATGGCAGGGCATCGCGGTGCTAGAAGGCTACGTCTTCGCGGCCGTCGTCTATTTCATTTTCAGTGCTCTCATGGGAGCTTACAGCCGTTTCCTCGAACAATATTTCAGGACATCGCATGACTAAAGAGATCCACGTCATCCGCAATGTGCATACGCTCGTCGCCTTCGACAGCGAGCGCAATGGCCATGTCTATCTGCACAACGCCGACATCGCCTATGACGACAAGGGCTTCGTCCATGTCGGCGGTCACTACGAAGGTCCGTTCGACAGTGAGAGTTCCGGCCGCGACCGGATGATCATGCCGGGCTTCGTCAATGTCCATTGCCACTCCGGCGAAGAGCCGATCTCCAAGGGCATCTTCGAGGACACGGGCACGGCAGCCCTTTGGGGCAATGCGCTCTACGAATACTCCAACCTTCTGGAGATCGACGAAGACGCGATCGAGGCGTCGCTGACCGTCATGGTCGGTGACCTGATGCGCAGCGGCGTCACCACGCTGCTCGATATCGCCGGCCCGCATGAAAGCTGGCTGCCGACGCTCGCGCGAAGCGGTGCACGCGCTTTCGTCGCGCCGGGCTTCCGCGAGGCGCAGTGGCATGTCGAAGACAGCCACCGTCTCGATTTCCGCTGGGACAAGGCGCGTGGGCGCGACGCTTTCGCTCGGGCTCTGGAGGTCGTCGATGCCGCGACAGCGCACCCCTCCGGTCGGCTTGGCGGCGTCGTCGCACCATCGCAGATCGAGACCTGCTCGCCGGAACTGCTGCAGGATGCGGTGGCGGCAGCGCGCAAGCGCGGCGTTCCGGTCACCATCCACGCCGCCCAGACCATGGCCGAGCACGAGGAACTCCTGCGCCGACACGGACTGACGGCCGTGCAATATCTCGAAAGCCTGGGCTTGCTCGGAAAGGATCTGATCCTCGGCCATTGCATCTTTGTCGACAGCCATTCGTGGACGCGCCAGCGCACGGAGGTCGATTTGCGTCTTCTTGCCGATCGCCAGACGACCGTCGCCCATTGCCCGGTCACCTTCTCGCGCAGCGGCATGGCGCTGGAATCGGTCGGCCGCTACCGTCGGGCAGGCGTTAACGTTGCGCTCGGAACGGACAGCTATCCCTTCAATATGCTGGAAGAAATGCGCCAGGCGATGATCTGTGCACGACTGTCCGGCAAGTCCGTCTTCGATGTCGCGACCGGTGATATCCTGGAGGCTGCGACCATCGCCGGCGCCAGGGCGCTCGGCCGTGATGACATCGGCCGCATCGCCGTCGGTTCCAAAGCGGATTTCCTCGTGGTCGATCTTCGCCACCACGCGATGCAGCCAGTCTACGATCCGCTGCGCAATCTCCTTCATTGTGCAGCCGAGCGGGCGATAGAGCGGGTCTATGTTGACGGAACCTGCGTCGTCAGCGGCGGACGGCCAACCCTGATCGACTACGATGGAGCGCTTGCGAAGCTGCAGGAGGCGCAGGACTACGCTTGCCGGAAGGCACCTGAAAACGACCCGAAGGGCCGCGGGATGCGGACGCTAGCGCCGCTATCCTTGCCCATGGCCCGTCCGGGAAGGGCGTAGCCGCCAAAAGAGACGGTTCAGACTAAGATCAGTAGAAAAGGCGGTGGGCGGCGAAGAGGCAAATCAGGATCGCCGCCGCCCCACCGGCCAACGCGCTCAGCCGCCGCTCGAGAAAATCACGGATCTCCTCGCCGAAGCGGCGCAGCAGCCAGGCGAGCACAAAGAAGCGCGCGCCACGTGCAACGATCGCCGACATGATGAAAAAGCCGAGGTTGATGTTGGCCGCGCCCGAAAGGATGGTCACGACCTTGATCGGCGGCAGATGGGCCAGGCCTGAGGTCACGAGCAGCAACGCCAGCATTTCAGAGTCGACCGACGCCTTCAGATGCTCGAACGTGTCGAGCTTGCCGTAGAACTCCAGCAGCGGCCTTGCCAGCGTATCGAAGGCATAATGGCCGAGATACCAGCCGGCGACACCCCCGAGCACCGACGCGATGGTGGCCACAAGCGCGTAGCGCCACGCCCGCTCCGGGCGCGCCAGCGCCATCGGGATAAGGAGCAGATCCGCGGGGACCGGAAAGATCGAGCTTTCGACAAAGGCGATGATGCCAAGCCAGACAATGGCGGTTTCTCGTGTCGCGAGCGACATCGTCCAGTCATATAGGCGTCGGAGCATGAATTACGGTTCGCTGTTGGTGGTAGGCCCTCTATAGGCGACCGAGCGGGGTGTAAATGTGGCCGCCTTGGCATTTGAGCGATTTCTTACGAAGGGCGAGGCATGGCCGCCGCTAAGCAACAGCCATGCGTGCATAACGGCTTGGCGGCTGTCCAACATGGCGGCTGAAGGCTGTGCTGAAGGTACTGGCTGAACTGTAGCCTACACGTTCGGCGACGGAGGCGAGATCGACGTCGCGTTGCCGCAGCAGATCCTTGGCGAGCGCCATGCGCCAGACGAGCAGATATTCCATCGGCGGCACGCCAACAGCGCGGGTGAAGCGCTCGAAGAACACGGAGCGGGAGAGTGCCGCCTCGCTCGCGAGTTCCGCGACCGTCCAGGCATGGGCCGGATCGGCGTGGATCTGCCGAATGGCCGCCGCCAGCCGCGGGTCACCCAGGCCGCGCAACAGGCCGGGCGTTGCGCTTTCGCCTTGAATAGACCGAAGGGCCTCGATCAGCATGACTTCCACAAGCCGTGCCAGCACCAGGTCCCGGCCTGGCCTTTCGTCACGCGCCTCTTCGCCCACCAGACACACGAGTGTCGAAAGTCGGTCGATCCCGCGCAGATGCATCAATGTCGGCAGCAGCGAAACAAGCAGTCCGGCATCGGGCGAATCGAGGACGAAATAGCCGCCGAGCAGGCGCACGTCCGGTTCGCCGTGTTGCCTGCCGTGGCGAACCTCGCCGGTCGGCGCCGGCATCCCCTTGGGGTCGATGAAGGTCGGCTGAACCGGATCGAACCCCGAAAGGGTGAAACCCGGTGTTGCCGGCAGCAGCACGAAATCTCCGGCCTCCAATGTGACCGGTACCTCGCCATCGACAGCCAGCCGGCAAGCCCCCTCGATGACGGTGCAGAAGCTCGGCTGCCCGAAATCGGCATAGCGCACGGCCCAGCGGCCGGCGCCGCTGATACCCTTGGTGAAGACCGTGCGCGGACGAAGAAGCTGAATGAGTTGCGAGAGTGGATCGACCATGTCAGGACGATAGCAAATGAAATCAGGACTTCAAGCCGTAGAGCGTCCAGAGCGGAGGCGATATCTCTTTTCCATCGAAACAACTGACAGGAAATCGCGATGAATACCGTACTGATTACCGGCTGCTCTTCCGGTTACGGGCTGGAGACGGCGCGGCGCTTTCATGCCGAGGGCTGGAACGTGATCGCCACGATGCGCCGACCGCAGCGAGACATTCTGCCGAACTCCGACCGGTTGCGTGTCTTGGCTCTTGATGTCACCGATCGCGACAGCATCGCGGCTGCGATTGAGGAAGCCGGCCCGATCGATGTGCTTGTTAACAACGCCGGTATCGGCGTGGTTGGCGCCTTCGAGGCGACTCCGATGTCCCATATCCGCAAGGTTTTCGACACCAATACCTTCGGTGTGATGGCCATGACCCAGGCGGTGATACCGCAGTTCCGTGCCCGCCGGTCGGGCGTCGTGGTCAACGTTACGTCCACTGTGACGCTTGCTTCCATGCCGCTCGCCGCAGCCTATACCGCCAGCAAGTCGGCGATCCAGGGCTTCACCGGCTCGCTCGCTCACGAACTGGAAGCTTTCAACGTCAGGGTTAAGCTGGTCGAGCCCGGCTACGCGCCGACCACCCGCTTCGCCCGCAACACCACTATGCGCGTCGAGGACCTGATCCCGGCGGCCTATGCGGATTTTGCCGCACCCATCTTCGCGCAGTTTGCCGCCCCACCCTTGGTCACGACCGAGACCGATGTGGCGGAGGCCGTTTGGCAGGCGGCGAACGATCTGTCCGGCCAGCTCCATTTCCCGGCTGGCGCCGACGCCGTGGCGCTTGCCAAGGCGAGCTGATCTCGCCTTCCGATACGGGACCGCGACAGCGCGCGGGCCTGTACAGGTGTCAAGCGATCAGTCGGAGGCGCGCGTCTGTCTCCGTCCGGTTGTGCGCGCCGGATGCCGTACGGAAGCGCTCGACGAGATCGAAGAGGCCGGATGCCTGGCTTGAGAGCCGAAGAGTCATGGCGGTGCTGTCTTCAACCATCGCATTGTTCTGCTGCGTCACGGCGTCCAGCGACAGCATGGTCTGGTTGATGTGCTGCAGGTCGTTCGCCTGGTCGCGCGCGTCGCCGGCAATCTGCTGTGTCTGCTCGTTGATGGCATGGATCTGGCCGGAGATCTCGTCGAGCGCATCGCCTGCCGCCCGAACCAGCGAAACGCCCTTCGTCACTTCCTCTGCCGAGGTGGTGATGATCGCCTTGATTTCCCGGGCGGCGAGGGCGGATTTCTGTGCCAGCTCCCGCACTTCATGCGCGACGACCGCAAAGCCCTTGCCCGCTTCGCCGGCACGGGCCGCCTCGACCCCCGCATTCAGGGCCAGCAGGTTGGTCTGGAACGCGATGTCGTTGATGGTTCCGATGATCTGGGAAATGGCGACCGATCCCTTTTCGATCTGAGCCATGGCGCCGACAGCGTTCATGACCACCTGGCCCGAGCGGTCGGAGCTCGCCTTGGCGGCAGCCGCGATCGTCGTCGCCGATGTAGCGTGTTCGGCAGTGCGCCCGATGGTGGCGGTAATTGCGCTCAAGGCCGCGGTTGCTTCTTCCAATGTCGCCGCCTGATGTTCGGTGCGCTTGGCGAGCTGGCCGATGGCGTCGCGCATCTCGCCGGTCTCGCCGTCGATCTCAGCGCTTCTCGCCTTCACGTCGCCAAGCGTGACGGCAAGGCTCTCCAGCGACAGGTTGAAGTCCGAGCGCAGACGGTCGAAACCGGCGCCGAAGGGCCGGTCGATGCGTGCAGTCAGGTCGCCATGCGACAACCGTTCGAGCCCCGACGCCAGCATCTCTACGGCCTCGTTGATCTGGCGCGCCACCTCGGACTGGGTCATCTCTCGGACTTGTCGTTCCTCTTCGATCATGGTCCGCGTTTCCGCCGCCTCGGTTTCAAGGCGGGCGCGATCGAGAAGCGCGTCGCGGAAGACTAGGACGGAACGGGCCATGTCACCGATCTCGTCCTTGCGGTTCCGGCCGACGCCGCCGATCGTCGTGTCGCCGTCGGCGAGTTGGCTCATGTCCTGAACGAGGCCGGTGATCGGGCGCGTCAGCCGGCGTGAATACCAGATGGAAATTGCCAGCGCTGCCGCGAGGACGGCCAGAGCCGTCGCGAGCGTCCAGTTGCGCAAGGCGGTGACGGCGGCAAAGGCTTCCCGTGACGTCATGACCGCGGCCATGGTCCAGCGAGTGCCGAAAGCATCGAGGCTTGTGGCAGCCATCTGCACTTCCTCGCCGCGGAAATCGGCGAGCCTACTGCTGACGATGACATCTTCCGCCGGCTGGTCCGGCGAGACCCGGGCCTTGAGGATATCGTTGTCGGGTGTGGTGGCGCTGTCAGTGAGGAAAAATCCGTTGCCGTCGAGAAGGATCGTTTCGCCAGTCTCGCCAAGGCCCGTGCGGTTGCCGACGATCTCTCCGATGCGCGCGTCCGGCATCTCCAGGATCAAGGTACCGATCTTACCGTCGATCGATTCCAGCGGGATGGCGATGAACGCCGCGGGGCTGCCGCCGAGCGGTGCATAGGCCTCGTAGGAGGCAAAGGCCAGTTTGCTCTTGTCTGTTCCCTCGGCGGTTTCGCGGAAGATGCGACCAAGCCCCGTGTCCTTCCAGGAGCCGTCTTTGAGGCTGACGGCAAAGTTGCCCTTCTTGTTGAGGGAGTAGACAACGTCACCGCTGAGATTGGCGAGCAGCACGTCGCGATAGCCGTGGGCTTCCGCGAAGCGGCGGAAATACGGGTGATAGTGCGCATGGAGCGCGTCGTAGTCGTCGATGCCAGCGGTACTGTAGAGCGCGCGCTTGTCATCGAGATTGGGGTTTTGCGTGAGGTAACGGCGCTGCAATTCGCTCTCGGCCTTGTCGCCGAACTTGGCGGCAGCGCCATTCAGATCGCTGAGCGCCTTGGCGACGGATTTCTGCGCCTGCAGATTGCGCAGGTCGTTTTCCACGGTGGTGAGATAGTGGCGAAGCTCGTTGCGGCGGGCATCGGCGAGCGCCTCCAGCTTCTCGATCGCCGCGCGCGACGACAGGTCGCCGCTGACGGTCAGGCTGGCAAGACTGGTGGCAGCGATGGAGAAGGCAGCCAGAGCCGCCGCTGCGAGGGGTAGCTTCGCGGACAAACGCATAACAATCACCGGGCTTCAAGGAGAGGAGGCCATGCCAAAGGGCTGGTCGCGACGCCTCATGCGCCCGGCGGGAGATCTCCCGCGCGGAGAGTTATACGGTCGCATGTTACAGTTTGATGACGTCCGGATGACGAGGCGAAAGTTTAGCCGTGGACTTATCTCGGCAGGGTGCCGGTCAGAAAGACCTTCGCGCAGCTCTCAGCGCGCGCCATGATCGTCGCTTCGTCAATGCTGCCGATGCGGCCCATCATGACGGCGCGTTGCGGCTCCATCGCCATCATGCCGCGCAGCATGCCCGCCGCCAGATACGGATCCTCGATCACGAGGCGGCCGAGAGTCGTTTGCGCCCTGAGCCAGCGCTCCAGCGTTGCGTTTGTCCGCTCGATTGCCTGCTCCCAGAAGGTGGCAGCGATCTCCGGAAAGCGCTCCGCCTCGGCGAGCACCAGACGTATGATGGCGATCGTGTCTGCCGCCAGCACGAGGTGCCCATAGGCGGCAAGCAACTGCACGAGACCGGTCTTCACGCTCATGGCGTCGAGATGCTCTTCGTCGGCCTCGAGCGCGAACTCAGAGATCCTGAGGGCGATGACACGTTCGAAGAGATCGGCCTTGGTGGGAAAGAGGCGATAGAGCGTCTTGGTGGAGACGCCGGAATTCTGGGCGATAACGTTGATGTTGGCGGTCTCATAACCGAGGTCGCAGAATTGCCTTTCGGCGGCAAGGATGATCACCTTGCGGGTCTCGTCGTCGGATCGGACCTGGGGTCGGCCGCGGGAACGCGCCGATTTCTGCTTTTCGACCATGTGGACTTTCCAAATTCCTTGGCGATTTTTAGTCGTTGCCAGATGGGAAAGCAAATGTTTTCCGAAGCAGGCGTGTGCATAGCCGCACAGTTCCCTGTTTTTGGCGGATATTGCGACCTCTGCGAACACGCCCTAGCTTTGCCATATGGCGACGTCGAAGCTCACGGCCTACCGCGCGAAGCGGGATTTTTCCAGGACGCCGGAGCCTGCCGGGAGAACCGGCGGGGAGGGCAATCGTTTTGTCGTGCACAAGCATCACGCCACGGCCGATCACTATGATCTCAGGCTTCAGGTCGGTGATGTGCTGAAAAGCTGGGCGGTCCCCAGGGGGCCGTCACTCAATCCCGCCGACAAGCGTCTGGCGGTCGAGACCGAAGATCATCCGCTCGACTATATCGACTTCGAGGGCGTCATTCCGGAAGGCGAGTATGGCGGCGGGCCGATGATCGTCTGGGATACCGGCGTCTGGGCGCCGATGGACGATATCGACAAGAGCCTGAGGACCGGCGCGTTCAAGTTTCGTCTGGCCGGCGAAAAGCTCAATGGCGGCTGGATGCTGACGCGGCTGAAACCGAAGCAGCGTGAGGAAGACCAACGTAACTGGCTGCTTTTCAAGGAACATGACCTTGCAGCCGACCCTGATGTCGACATCCTGACGTCGCGTCCCGAAAGCGTGAAAAGCGGCAGGCGGATCGAGGAACTGGTCGAGCCGCCGAAGAAGCCGGCAAAGCGGGTCGTTCTTAAACCCGGCGCGCTGCCGGGTGCGGTGAAGGGCCTAAAGCCGCACCGGATCGAGCCGCAGCTTGCCAGCCCAACACCGAAGCCGCCGGGCGGTCCGCCAGACCGCCAAGTCTGGCTGCATGAAATCAAGTTCGATGGCTATCGGACGATGGCGGATATTTCGGGCGGCAACGTCAGGCTCATCACCCGCAGCGGGTTGGACTGGACGAAGCGCTACGGCGACCTTCCCGATGCCTTCCAGAAGCTGCCCTGCCGCGAAGCGATCATCGACGGAGAGATCGTCGTACTAGACGACAAGGGCATCAGCCGCTTCGCGCTCTTGCAGGACGCGCTTTCGACAGGCGTCGACAGCAAGCTCGTCTTCTATGCTTTCGATATCCTCCATCTCGAAGGGTGGAACCTGACCGAGGTCCCGTTGGAAAGGCGCAAGGCGCTGCTGGCGCAACTGCTCGAGGGGCAGGTTTCCAGCCGTTCGGCCATCCAGTTCAGCGACCATGTCGAAGGCGATGGACACGGGCTTTACGAACAAGCCTCGGAGCTGGGGCTGGAGGGGATCGTTTCGAAGCGCGCCTCGGCACCCTACCGGAGCGGCCGCACGCAGACCTGGACCAAGACGAAGGCGCTCCAGTTCGGTGATTTCGTGATCGCCGGATACACCACTTCCGAGGCGGCCGAAGGCCTTGCTTCTCTCGCTCTCGGCGAGTGGGAGGAGGGCGAGCTGCACTATCGCGGCAAGGTCGGAACCGGGTTCGATGCGGCGACCGCCAAGCAGTTGCTGACCCGGCTGGAGGCGTTGCGCGGCGACGCGGCGGCGCTGGAAGGCGCGCCGAAGGAAATCACCTGGGTTCGGCCGGTGCTGAGCGCCCGTATCCATTATTCCAACCGCACGACCGACAATGTGCTGCGCCATGCGGTGTTCAAGGGGCTTCGCGATGTCGAGCTTTCCGCACCGGCGCGGGCAACGCGCAGGCGGCTGATCACGGATGCCGATCTCGCAAGCATCCACGTCACCAACGCCGATCGTCGAGTGTTCGGCAAATCCGGGCCGACCAAGCTCGACATTGCCGTCTACTATGCGCTCGTCGGCGACTTCATGCTGCCGCATATCCTCGGTCGGCCGGTGTCTCTCTTCCGTTGCCCGACGGGAAAACGTGCAGACTGCTTCTTCCAGCGTCATCCCTTTACCGGCATGCCACCCTCGATCATCAGCTTCAACTCGACCAACTCCGAGGGCGAAACCAATTCCTTCCTCTCGATCGAAGGCACGAAGGGCTATCTGGCGCTCGCTCAGTTCGGCGTGATCGAGCTTCATAGCTGGGGCACGAAGCGCGAGCGGCTTGAAAAACCTGACCGCATCGTCTTCGATCTCGATCCCGGCCAGGGCATCGCCTGGCGCGATGTCGTCGAGGCGGCCGTCCATATCCGCGGTGAGCTGGAGGCGCTCGGCCTCGTTCCCTTCGTCAAGACATCCGGCGGCAGCGGCATCCATGTGGTCGTGCCGGTGACGCCGAAACTCGACTGGAAGAAGACGCACCAGGTGACGAGTGCGATCGCGACGCGGCTGGCTGCAACCGCGCCCCAGACCTTCACCACCACGATGGGCAAGGAGAACCGCATCAAGCGGATCTTCATCGACTTTCATCGTAATGCCCGCAGCCATACGGCGGCGGCACCCTATTCGCTGCGTGCACGCACAAATCTGCCCGCCTCGACGCCGCTCAACTGGGCGGATCTAGAGACTATCGACGCTCCGGAGGATTTGAATTATTCTTCGCTGCCTGGACTTCTGGATACATTCGGCGATCCCTGGGCGGATATCGACGACTTTGCCAAGGATTTGCCGCTTCTGTCCGAAACGAGGACGTAATGCGTTTGGCCGCGTAGGAGACAATCATGGCGCCCAGGGCAAGTTGGAAAGGTTATCTCAAACTCAGTCTCGTCAGTTGCCCCGTGAGGCTCTATCCGGCGACCAGCTCGAGCGAACGCATCAGCTTCAATCAGCTTCACAAGGACACCCACAACCGGATCAACATGAAGCCGGTCGACCCGGAGCTCGGCCTTGTCGAGCGCTCCGATCTGGTCAAGGGTTACGAATACGAAGACAAGAAATACATCATCATCGAGGACGCCGATCTCGAAAGCGTCAGGATCGAATCCAACCACACCATGAACATCGAGGCCTTCGTCGATGAAGGCTCCGTCGATGTGATCTACCAGGACGCGCCCTATTACCTGGCGCCCGACGGCGCGATGGCGGAGGAAACCTTCGTCGTGCTGCGTGAGGCGTTGAAAAAAAGCGGCAAGCTCGCAATCGCGCGTCTGGTGCTTTCGAGCCGGGAGCGGGTTGTGACGATCGGTTCACGCGAAACCGGAATGTTCGTGTGTACTCTGAGAAACCCGAGCGAAGTGCGTGGAACCGCTGAGTATTTTGGCAATATCCCCGTCGGCCATCCCGACCCCGAAATGCTGCAGCTTGCCGAAGCGCTGATCCAGCAGAAGATGACGGTCTTCGATCCGAAGAACTACGAGGACCGCTACGAGATCGCGCTGATGAAGATGATCCGAGAGAAGCTTAAAGGTCATAAGCCGATCATTGCGGCAGCGCCGGAACGTGGCAACGTCATCAATCTCATGGATGCCCTGAAGGCGAGCCTGTCGCAGTCGAAGCCACCGGCAAAGAGCAAGTCCAAGGCCGAGCCGGCGGCGAAGGAAACGGCCAAGGCTGCAACTCCGGCTGCGGCCAAGCGGACGGCGGCAAAACCGACCGCGAAGAAGAAAGCCTGATGGCGGTTGCAGGCCAGACATTCGGTATCGTCGGGGGCCTCTCGGCCTTCCCGCGGCGACTTGTGGCGCGGGAAGTGGAGCGACAGTTCGGCCACTTGCGGCGCGGCGTTACGCGCCAGACGACGTATCTGGTGTTCGGCCGGAACCTGCTGGCGAAGTCGAGCGAAGCGGAGATCGAAGCCCGTTTCGATGCGGAAAATGCGGCGGGGCGATGGCTCGTCAGCGAGAACGGCTTCCTCCGGCTTCTCGGGCTGATGTCGGTGCCTGGAGCGTCCGCACTCACACGTCAGTCTCTGATCGATCAGGCCAAGCTTTCTCCGCGGACCTTCGATCTCCTGTCCCTGTTCGATGCTTTCGAGCATGACAGCGAGCCCTTTTCGTTCCGTGATCTCATCCTCGCCAGAAAGTATGCGGAACTGATTGGAAGCGGTGCGAATTGGAGCGCCATCGTCCGATCCGTTCATCGTTCGGGACAGGTCGCGTCGTTAACGGCGCTTTCGCTGCATAGTGGCGGTCCCGATGCGATCTACGCGCGGAGTGCCGAGGGGCTGAGCGAGCTCAATGGGCAATTGCTCTTCGATCTCGGCACGCCCGATGCCGCCCTGGAAGATCTCTTTGATCTGGCCGAGGAGGCGGAGGCGAATGGCGACTACGAGGAGGCCGCCACCTTCTATCAGCGCTATCTCGCCATGGACCGGACGGATTCGGTTGCGGCTTTCAATCGTGCCAATTGCCTGAAGGCTGCAGGACGGGAGCTGGATGCGGCGCATGACTACGCCCGTGCCATCAAACTCGATCCATCCTTCGTCGAGGCTTGGTTCAACCTCGCCGGGCTGATGAGTGAACGGGGACGGATCGACACTGCCCGCAGGCACCTTAGGAAGGCAATCGAGCTCGACGGCGACTATGCCGACGCTGTCTTCAATCTGGCGAAGCTCGAATTCGATGCCGGTGATCTCGGTGAAGCCAGGCGCTGGTGGAGTCGCTATCTCGAACTCGATAGCGACAGCGAATGGGCGCGAACGGCGGAACGCGGCGTGCAATATGTCGATCTGCAAGGCCATCCAAGGACAGCGGGCTGATATGGGCGACAAATTCCTTTTCGACGGACCTGATGATGCGCCCGTCACCATCCTTCTTGCCCATGGCGCCGGCGCGCCGATGGATTCCGCGTCAATGACTGCGACCGCCAAGGCGCTTGCTGCCGCCGGCTTCCGCGTCGCCCGCTTCGAGTTCGGCTACATGGCGGCGCGGCGGACGTCGAACGGGCGCAAGCCCCCGCCGCGCGCCGAGACGCTCAATCCGGAATATGTCGCCGCCATCGAAGCGCTTGATGCGAAGGGGCCGCTCATCATCGGCGGCAAGTCGATGGGTGGGCGAGTTGCGAGCATGGTCGCCGACCAACTCCATGCGACCGGCAAGATCACCGGGCTGCTCTGCCTCGGCTATCCCTTCCACCCGCCGGCAAAGCCGGAGCAGTTGCGCACCAAACATTTGGCTGGGCTGAAGACGCCAACCCTGATTTGCCAGGGTACCCGTGACGAGTTCGGCACGCGCGAGGAGGTTCCGGGCTATACGCTTTCCGACGCGATCGAAGTCCTATGGCTCGAGGACGGCGACCATGACCTGAAGCCGCGCAAGAGCCTTTCCGGCTTTTCAACCGCCGATCATTTGAGGACCGTGGCCGATGCGGTGGCGGCCTGGGCCGCCCGACTGACGCGCTGATCTGTTTGCCGGGATGAAGATCGCCACCTTCAACATCAACGGCATCAACAAGCGGCTCGAAAACCTGATCGCCTGGCTTGGCGAAACCAAGCCTGACATTGTCTGCCTGCAGGAACTGAAAGCCACCGACCGCCAGTTTCCACGCACGGCGGTCGAGGCGGCCGGCTATGGCGCCGTCTGGCAGGGACAATCCGCCTGGAATGGCGTGGCAATCCTCGCCCGCGACAGCGCGCCGGTCCTGACTCGCGTCGGGCTCGACGGTGATCCCTCGGACAACCAGGCGCGCTACATCGAGGCTGCCGTCAGCGGCGTCCTGGTCGCCTGCCTCTATGCCCCCAACGGCAACCCGCAGCCCGGCCCCAAGTTCGCCTACAAACTCGCCTGGCATGAGCGAATGGCCGAACACGCCGCCGAGCTCTTCGCCCTCGATCTGCCTGTTGTGCTTGCCGGCGACTACAACATCGTGCCGGAGCCGCGCGACATCTACCCGACAACCTCCTACGACGACAACGCGCTGGTGCAGCCGGAAAGCCGTGCTGCGTTCCGTACGCTCCTCGACCACGGCTGGCTGGATGCGCTGCGCAAGACCCATCCGAAGGAACAGCTCTTCACATTCTGGGACTATCGCCGGAACCGGTGGCAGCGCGATGCCGGGCTCCGGCTCGATCATATGCTGCTCAGCCGCAAGCTGTCCCGCAAGCTCATTGGCGCCGGCATCGACCGCGAGGTTCGCGGCATGGAGGGCGCGAGCGACCACGCGCCGGTTTGGATCACGTTGCGCGATTGAGCTGGCTGTATTGCGGGAATGAAGCTGAGAGCGTCAGCGCTATTCGCAACCCTTATCCGGATTACACCCGCTGCGGCAGGTGGATGGAAACGGCGACCGCGAACGTCCAAGGTAACCACGAAGGAGAGCCGCATGAAAATCAGCGCACGCAATCGCCTCAAGGGCAAGATCTTCGAAGTGATCAAGGGCGCTACCACCGCCCACGTTCGTATCGACGTCGGCGGCTCGATCGTGACTGCTGCAATCACCAACGAGTCGGTCGACGAGTTGGGTCTAAAGGTCGGCGGCGAGGCCTATGCGGTCATCAAGGCTTCGGACGTCATGGTCGGGACTGACTGACAATTCTCAGGAAGGGCGCGTGGGTCTTCCGTCGCGCCCACCCAAATCTTGATCGATCACGCCTTCTGGCAATTATGTGGGCCGCTGTCGCCGGCCTCGAAGTCGCCGCGCTGCGGCGGCGCGATCGGCTTGAACGGGGTCGTGCCGTCGAGGCAATCGAGACTGCGGACAAGCAGCGTTGAGCCTTCCACAGCTTCAAGCTTGACGGTCGACGTGCCGATCAGATTGGGGCGCACGGGCGAGCGCAGTGAAAAGGTGCCGTGCACCGCTATCTGACAATCGAGCCCGGGACCGTCCTGGCCTCTTTTGCTTTGGTCCATCTGTGCTCACCCGGTCGAGCGAGCATCTGGCCGCGATCGTGTGTCGCGACGTGCCGCCGCCCCGCATACGCCGCAACTGTTGCACTGAGATACAAATCTCCATCGATCGGAAACATCCGCGATACGTCGCGATGGTCCTCTGCCGCACATGTCAAGTGATCACTGCCTCGGGGCATTGATCCAATGCGGAGAGACGATGATGCTCCTCTTTGTTGTAGCCTATCTTGCAGGCGTCCTGACGATCGTCAGTCCCTGTATCCTGCCGGTCCTGCCATTCGTGTTTGCCCGCGCCGGCCAGCCCTTTTCCACCAGCATACTTCCGATGCTGCTCGCCAAGACCGTGACCTTTGCGGGCATCGCCTCGCTTGCCGCGCTCGGCGGCAACTGGGCGGTCCAGGCGAACGCGTTTGGCCGCTACGCCGCGATCGCGCTACTGGCGGTCTTCGGCGTAACACTGCTTTCGACGCGTGCCGCAGCTTTTGTGACTGGCCCACTCGTGGCGCTGGGAAACCGGCTGTCGAGAAAGGCTGCGACCGGGGAGAAGGGCGGCGTCGGCGGCGCCATCCTGCTCGGTGTTGCGACCGGATTGCTTTGGGCACCCTGCGCCGGACCGGTGCTCGGCCTGGTGTTGACCGGCGCGGCGCTGAACGGCGCGAACGTGCAGACGACGCTTTTGCTTGGCGCCTACGCCGCAGGCGCCGCGACCTCGCTGGCGCTTGCCGTTCTTGCCGGCGCCAGAGTGTTCGCGGCGATGAAGCGCTTCCTCGGCATTGGCGACCGCATCCGCCAGGGCCTCGGCGTTGCGGTGCTGGCCGGCGTTGCGGCCATCGCCCTTGGGCTGGACACCGGCCTGCTGGCGCAGCTTTCCTATGCGAGCACTTCGGGCTTCGAACAGTCGATCCTCGATCGCCTGCGCGCCAATGCGGCGCCTGCCGACGTCGCAAGCACCCGCATGACCCTTGCCGCTAAGGATACGAGACAGGCGGCCTATCGCAGCGACCTCCCGGTCGAAGGTCCGTTCCCGTCGCTCGACGGCGCCGTTCAGTGGCTGAATTCCAAGCCGTTGACCCCGGCCGAGCTTCGCGGCAAGGTCGTCCTTGTCGACTTCTGGACCTACTCCTGCATCAACTGCATCCGGACCATCCCCTATGTGCGGGCCTGGGCCGAGAAGTACCGGGATCAGGGTCTGGTCGTCATTGGTGTTCACGCACCGGAATTTGCCTTTGAAAAGCAGATCGGCAACGTCGAAAAGGCGGTGCGTGACTTCAAGATCACCTATCCGGTGGCGATCGACAACGACTTCGCCATCTGGCGCGCGTTCTCCAACAGCTACTGGCCGGCCCACTACTTCATCGATGCCGAAGGGCAGATCCGCTACACGCATTTCGGCGAGGGCGACTATGAAGGTTCCGAGCGGGTGATCCAGGATCTGCTGGCGGAGGCCGCGGGGAAGCGGAAGGCCGAAAACAACTTCGTCAAACCGGATGCAAAGGGCGCCGAAGCCTCGCCCGACCTCTCCCGGCTCGGATCGGGCGAGACTTACCTCGGGTATGAGCGGGCCGCGAATTTCGTGTCTCCGGAGGGCGTCTCCGCAGACAGCGCCAAGCGCTATACGGTCGATAGCCCGCGTCTCAACGAGTGGGGCCTTACCGGCAACTGGACAGTCGAGGCCGAGCAGGCCCGTGTCAACGAAGCGGGCGGCGGTATCACCTACCGGTTCCGCGCTCGCGATCTGCATCTGGTGCTTGGGCCTGGCGCCGGCGGTAAGCCGATCCCGTTTCAGGTGACGGTGGATGGTGTGGCACCCGCAGCAGACCGTGGCTCGGATATCGACGCGTCCGGCAGGGGGACCGTCACGGAGACCCGCCTCTATCAGCTCGTGCGCCAGTCAGGCGCGGCGCGGGAACGGACCTTCGAGATCCGCTTTCTCGAACCCGGCGCGGAAGCCTTCGTTTTCACTTTTGGATGAGAGTTCACAGATGACCGACAAACAACACCAGCGTGGGCGCCGCTTGCCCGCCCTTTCCCGACGTCTGTTCGTCGCGCTGGCAATGGTTGGCGGCGGGCTGACGTTCGCCTTCGACGAACAAACGGCGGCGCAGCAGGCCAAACCCATTCCCAAGGCGCTCCATGACGTCGCTTCAACGGAGACAAGGCAGACGGCAGTGCTCGCAGGCGGCTGCTTCTGGGGTGTGCAAGCCGTGTTTCAGCATGTGGCCGGCGTCACGGGCGTCAGATCCGGCTATGCCGGCGGCAGCGCGGAGACGGCGACCTACGAACAGACGGAAACCGGCACCACCGGCCACGCCGAAGCGGTGGAGATTACCTTCGATCCCAATAGGATCAGTTATGGGCAGCTTCTCGAGATCTATTTCTCGGTTGCGCATGATCCGACGCAGCTTGGCGGACAGGGGCCGGACAGCGGCCCGCAGTATCGATCGACGATCTTCCCGCGCAATGAAGGGCAGGCGAAGGTCGCTTCCGACTACATCGCGCAGCTGAACGCGGCGGACGTCTTTGCCCGGCCGTTTGTGACGACCATCGAACCCGGCAAGGCTTTCTATCAAGCGGAGGCCTATCACCAGGACTACGTCTACAACAATCCAGGCCAGCCCTATGTGGTCCTCTACGAGCAACCGAAGATAGAAGCGCTGCACCGCCTGTTCCCGAGCCTCTATCGCGAGAAGCCGGTGCTTGTCGCAGACAGCGCGTCGTAGCCGATCGTGGGCTTGTGTGGATCGCGAGCACGACCAGACCCGTGACGTTTCGAACGGATCTTGCAAGGGGTCGGGCCAAGTCGGCCTTCTACACAAGGATACAGTTTTGCGGCCGCCCGCACACATCCGCGATACGCCCAAAGGACACTCTGGCGGTGAGCAAGGCTTGGGCCCGTGGTGACGGGACGCGTCGCTGCCGCCATGATCAACGGAAGGAGACATCATGCGCATTTTCGCAACAGCTTTCGCCATAGTCGTCCTCGCGGCGGCGCCATGCGCCTGGGACAGCGACCCGGGAGAGCCCTCGCTTCTTGCGGCGCTCGTCGCCATTCCGGCGTCCGCAACGGCCGCGGCGCGGCCGCAGCCGGCCGCGATTGAGGACGGAGGATTGCTGCCGGAGGCTCCGCACGAGGAGCTTGCCAACCCGTTCTTCGATTGATCACCGCACCGCGAAAGCTGGCGGCGCGAACCTTTGAAGCCAATCAAGGTGGATTTTCGCAGCGAAGCCGATGGGCGGATGAAAGGTTCTGGAGCGGGTCGACGCTGCGTCGGCCCCGTCTTCTTTTGCTGATCTCCACGGCCCCGTTCGCTTTGAACCCCAGAGCATTTCGTATCGCTCTGCCGTTGTGCTCGGCCGATCAAACATTGAGGTACACAGACGCCGCTCCAGAACACATCTCCGATACACCGCCCACGCATGGTCACGGCGAAGGTTGGTTCGCATCCCTCCGACACGGCGTTGCAGTCGGTGAAGGTGGGCGTGGCCTAAAACGTCGGAATTACGACATTTGAGCCATTGGCGTTTCGTCTTACCATCGAGGCTCCAACCAAGGCAAAGGAGCTTGAAATGAGCAGGAATTCCAAAGGTACGGCACTTATCACCGGCGCGTCCTCCGGTATCGGCGCGATCTATGCCGATCGTCTGGCGCGCCGCGGCTTCGACCTGATCCTCGTTGCCCGCAACCGTGAGCGCTTGAATGGGCTCGCCAGCCGGCTGGCGGACGAGACCGGGCGCGCCATCGAGGTCGTCGCTGCGGACCTCGGGAACAAGGACGATGTCAGGCGGGTCGAGAAGATCCTCCGGGACGACGCGAGCATCACGGTGCTGATCAACAATGCGGGTGTTGGTGCCACCGCACCGCTGCTCTCATCCGATGTCGACAAGATGGAGGAGATGATCACGCTCAACGTCAGCGCGCTGACGCGGCTGACCTATGCGGCCGCGCCCGGATTTGCCGCGCGCGGCGCCGGCACGATCATCAACATCGCTTCGATCGTCGGCGTTGCGCCCGAACTCCTGAACGGCGTCTACGGTGGCACGAAGGCCTTCGTTTTGGCGTTCACCCTGTCGCTGCAGAAGGAACTTGCCGACAAGAACATCCGCATCCAGGCCGTGCTGCCGGGTGCGACTGCGACCGACTTCTGGGGCATTGCCGGCACGCCGCTCGAACATGTTCCAAGCGAGATCGTCATGCGGGCCGAAGACATGGTTGATGCCGCGCTTGCCGGTCTCGATCAGGGCGAAGTGATCACCATCCCGGCGCTGCCGGAGGCCGCTGATTGGGCGGCCTATGAGGCGGCTCGGCAAAAACTCATGCCGAACCTTTCAAGGAGCGCACCCGCAGCTCGCTACAACATCGGGGGATAGCCCCGATCTGCCTCCGGGCTCCTCCCATCCCGGAATTGCTCGGCGATGCCTCTGGCATCGCCCCAACTCGAACCAGGAGAATGATGATGTCCAGACGCTATTTGCCAACTGCCAAGAGCAGTCGCTTGGCCGCCTTCGCGCTGTCCGGAGCGATCGCGATCCTGCTTCCTCCGCTCGCCGCCCACGCCGCAGGTGCCTCCTCGGCGGGCGGTGCTCAGGTCGTTGCCGCCGCAAAGCCCGCGGCCGACGAATCCATTCGGCCATTCCAGTTCCATGCCAGCGATGCGGCGCTTGCCGACCTCAAGCAGCGCATCGCGGCCACCAAGTGGCCGGACCGGGAACTGGTGAACGACGGCACCCAGGGCGTGCAGCTCGCCACCATGCAGAAGCTCGCCGACTATTGGGCGACCAAGTACGATTGGCGGAAGGTGGAGAAGAAGCTCAACGACCTGCCGCAGTTCGTGACCAATATCGACGGCGTCGACGTCCATTTCATTCACGTGCGGTCGAAGCACAAGAACGCGATGCCTCTCATCGTCACCCACGGCTGGCCGGGCTCGATCATCGAGCAGCTGAAGATCATCGATCCTCTGACGAACCCGACGGCGCATGGCGGCAGCGAAGCCGATGCCTTCGACATCGTCATTCCCTCGCTGCCCGGCTACGGCTTCTCCGGCAAGCCCACCGAGCGCGGCTGGGATCCGGTGCGGATTGCGCGGGCCTGGGCGGTGCTGATGCAGAGGCTTGGTTATACCCACTACGTCGCACAGGGCGGCGACTGGGGGGATGCGGTCACGGAGCAGATGGCGCTGCAGCGGCCGGCCGGGTTGCTGGGCATCCACACGAATATGCCGGCGACCGTTCCCGCCGAGATCCAGAAGAGCCTCGACGCGGGTGGCCCAGCGGCGTCGAACCTCTCCGCCGACGAGCGCCGTGCCTATGACCAGCTCGATTTCTTCTACAAGAACGGTTTGTCCTATGCGCAGGAGATGAGCAAGCGTCCGCAGACGCTCTATGGCATCGAGGATTCGCCGATCGGGCTTGCCAGCTGGATGCTGGACCATGACGCCCGCAGCTACGAACTGATCGCCCGCGTCTTCGATGGCCAGTCGGAGGGCCTGAGCCGTGATGACGTGCTCGACAACATCACGCTCTACTGGCTGACCAATACCGCCGTGTCGTCGGCGCGTCTCTACTGGGAGAACAAGCTCGCCTTCTTCCAGCCGAAGGGCATTCAGATTCCGGTGGCCGTCAGTGCCTTCCCGGACGAACTTTATCAGGCGCCGAAGTCGTGGGCAGAGAAGGCGTTTCCCAAGCTTATCCATTATAATCGCCTCGCCAAGGGCGGACACTTTGCGGCCTGGGAGCAGCCGGCGGCCCTGGTCGATGAATTGAGAGCTTCCTTCAAGTCACTGCGTCAACCGAGCTGACAGAAAGGGGCGCGCGAAAGCGCGCCCCGCCGTTGCACAAAGGAGAAGTGTCATGACAAGTGCTGGTAGCGAAAAGAGAGCGCAAACCGT
The DNA here is from genome assembly GCF_014852025.1 of Ensifer sp. ENS10. Taxonomy (NCBI): domain Bacteria; kingdom Pseudomonadati; phylum Pseudomonadota; class Alphaproteobacteria; order Hyphomicrobiales; family Rhizobiaceae; genus Ensifer; species Ensifer sp. ENS10. Next base: position 14,111 of record NZ_JACVAS010000003.1, on the reverse strand, counting down.
CGACTTAAAGTTCGAAGTCGCGCTCATACCCGTTTCGAATGTCGACCGCGCCAAGGCGTTTTACGCCAATCTTGGCTGGCGGCTCGATGCTGATTTCCCGGTCGGAGATACGTTTCGGGTTGTCCAGTTCACGCCGCCGGGTTCGCCGGCTTCGATCCACTTTGGTACCGGGCTGACGTCTGCGGCGCCAGGTTCGGCGAGCGGGCTCTATCTGGTCGTCTCAGACATCGAGGCGGCACGTGCCCAGCTCATCAAGGGCGGTGCGGAGGTCAGCGAGATCTTCCATCGCGAAGGCCCTGGGAAGCCGGCGATCAGCGGACGTGACCCCGCAGGACGCAGCTACCGTTCCTACGCAACCTTTAGCGACCCCGATGGTAACGGCTGGCTGCTCCAGGAGGTGACCGAACGTCTGCCCGGCCGCGTGGACGCGGATGGTACGGACTTCGCTTCGGTCGCCGATCTTGCGGCGGCACTGCGTCGTGCGGCAGCCGCGCACGGCGAGCACGAGAAGCGCAACGGCGGTCAACACGACCACAACTGGCCGGATTGGTATGCCGCGCACATGGTCGCGGAGCATGCCGGAAAACCGTTGCCCGAATGAAATAGAACCCATGACCGCCGCGTTCCCTTCATGGCGTAAATTTGCTATAAGCGATCATTCCGGACGGAGTGATATGACATGCACAGGATCGGCTACGTTGTCTTTCCGAGGTTTCAGCTCATGGGGTTCGCGGCGGTCACTGCCTTCGAGGTCGCCAATCTGACGCTCGGGGAACAGGCCTACGAGATCGAACTGCTTTCCGAGGCCGGCGGCGAGATCAAGTCGTCCGCTGGCTTCGGCGTGCTGACGAAGGCCTTCGACAACACCGCCTTTGATACCGTCATGTTCGGAGCGGGCACCGAGATCGAACCGGTAACACCCGGGCTGGTCGCCTTCGCGCGCCACGCGCTCAAGGCCTCGCGGCGAGTGGCCGCCCCTTGCACCGGTGCCTTTATCCTGGCGGAGTCCGGGCTGCTCGACGGGCGTCGCGCCACGACCCATTGGGTGTTCGCGCGTCAGTTGCGGGAGGGTTTCCCTGAGGTGCGGGTGGAGGAGGATCGCATCTTCATCGTCGACGGCAGCGTGTGGACCTCTGCGGGCATGACGGCCAGCATCGATCTGGCCCTGGCGATGATCGAGAAGGACCATGGCGAGGAAGTTACCCGCCAGGTCGCCCGCAAGCTTGTCGTCTATCACCGGCGCGCCGGCGGCCAGTCGCAGTTTTCAGCCTTGCTCGAGCTCGATCCGAAGTCGGACCGCATCCAGAAATCGGTCAACTATGCCAAGGCGAACCTGCGCAACGTGTTGTCGGTCGAGGAACTGGCGGACGCCGCAGGCCTGAGTGCGCGGCAATTCAGCCGCGCCTTCCGCTCCGAGACCGGCCAATCGCCGGCCAAGGCCGTCGAGCATCTCCGCGTGGAAGCGGCGCGCCTGTTGATGGAGCAGGGGCGACACTCCATGGATGTGATCGCGGAGGAAACCGGCTTTGCCGATAGCGATCGCATGCGCCGCGCGTTCCTGCGCACGCTCGGTCAACCGCCACAGACGGTCAGGCGCAATGCGCGCGAAGGCATTGTCTGAACCTGACGGCACTGCGATGGGGCGCACCTCAGGAGAATTGTATCGCTGTGTATCCGCCGCCTGCCGTTTCTACATGCGCTTTCAATAGGAGCCGCAGAGCACACGGCCCGGATACACCGGCACTCCATTTCTGATGTCAGTTCAGTTCACCGGAGGCAATCAATGTCGGACGAAATCAACCACCCACGCCGTCGTTTCATCGGCGCAATCGCGCTCTCGCTGGCCGCGACGCAATTCGCTTCAGCGGGAGCCGCCAGAGCGCAAGCGGGAAACAATGAGGCGCCGCGCCTGCCGGCAGTCACCCCCGGGACGAACAAATCCTTCGCAACCCTCAAGCAGATCGATGCCGGCGTCCTGAACGTCGGCTACGCCGAACTTGGCGCGCGCGACGCGCCGGTCGTGATCCTCCTGCACGGCTGGCCCTATGACATCCACACCTATGTGGATGTGGCGCCGCTGCTGGCAGATGCCGGCTACCGTGTCATCGTTCCCTATCTGCGCGGCTACGGCACGACCCGGTTTCTCTCCGCTGACACACCTCGGAACGGCCAACAGGCGGTGATCGCCGCGGACATCATTGCCCTGATGGACGCGCTCAAGATCGAAAAGGCGGTCATCGGCGGCTGCGACTGGGGTGCGCGAACCGCCAACATCATCGCCGCACTCTGGCCCGAGCGCTGCAAGGCGATGGTCTCGGTCAGCGGCTACCTCATCGGCAGCCAGGAGGTGAACAGAAAGCCGCTGTCACCGCAGGCCGAGCTTGCCTGGTGGTACCAGTTCTACTTCGCCACCGAGCGTGGGTATGCCGGCTACAAGCAGAACCACAAGGAGTTTGCCCGGTTGATCTGGAAGCTTGCCTCGCCCAAGTGGGATTTCGACGATGCCACCTTCGATAAGAGTGCCGAGGCACTCGAAAACCCGGACCATGTCGACATCTCGATCCACAATTACCGCTGGCGTCTCAGCCTCGCCGAGGGCGAAGCGAAGTATGACGGCCTCGAAAAGCAACTCGCTGCGTTCCCGACCATTACCGTCCCGACCATCACGCTAGAGGGCGACGCCAACGGTGCTCCGCATCCGGATCCATCGGCCTATGTCAAGCGCTTCTCCGGCAAGTATGAGCATCGGCTGATTACCGGCGGCGTCGGCCACAACCTGCCGCAGGAGGCGCCGTCCGCCTTTGCCAAGGCGATCGTCGACGTCGACCGTTTCTAGTTTTTCTCACGCAGATTGCGTGGAGGCGCGGGGTCCGGTTCGCTGGTCCCGCGCTTTTTTGTGTGCCGACGTGCTTTGGAACCGTGCCTGGCGCACTATGGCGCCGCGCGGGGAGGTCCTCACGAAGAGCGTAGGTCCGCGCACCGAAATGGCCGCCTTCGTATCAGCGTGTATCCGTTCCCGTACTTGGCAGACTTGCACACATTTCCGCTTCTCGGTGAAACATCCCATACACCTGCGAAGCGCCATCTGTGTCTCGACGGTCGCACAGGGCAATCGGGCCCGAAAAGAACACCTGTCGAAAGGAAGAACATGATGAGCGAAGCTGAAAAGGTACTCTACACCGGCAAGACCCACACGACCGGCGGCCGCGACGGCGCCTCCCGAAGCGACGACGGGCGTCTGGACGTCAAGCTCTCTTCACCCGGCAGTTTGCGGCCGGGCACGAACCCGGAGCAGCTCTTCGCCGCCGGCTGGTCGGCCTGCTTCATCGGCGCAATCGGACTGGCGGCTGGCCAGATGACGGTTGCACTCCCTGCAGACCTCGCCGTCGATACCGAGGTGGATCTGCGCAACCGGGACGGCGGTTACTTCCTGCAGGCTCGGCTCAATGTCAGCCTGCCTGGGGTCGACGCGGATGTGGCGCGTCAATTGGTGGATACTGCGCACCAGACCTGCCCCTATTCCAAGGCGACGCGTGGCAACATCGATGTGACGATCAACCTCGTCTGACGGAGCTCCGATTGCCGGAGCATCCTGCAACATGACCCAACGGAAGCGGCGGCCGATGAGGCCGCCGCTTTTTGATTGGAGGGTTGGCTATTTCGAAGTGGAAAAGTTGGAGGCGTGTGAAGTGCCGCGCTTTGCTATGCCTCATGCCCGATGATGACGAATGGCAAGCTCTGCAACCAAGCCACCGCCGTCGCGGTTCGTCAGCGTCAGTGAGGCATTGATGGAGGCCGCGAGCTGTTGGGCGATGGCAAGGCCGAGGCCGGTTCCGCCGGTATCGCGGTTGCGGGAGTCCTCCAGCCGGACGAAGGGTTTGAGCACGGCATCCAGCTGATCATCGGGAATGCCAGGCCCGCGGTCGAGGACCTTGATTGTCACCGTGTCGTCCGCCAGCCGCCTGACCTCGATCTCGGCGCTGTCACCAAACTTGAGTGCGTTGTCGACCAGGTTGGTAAGGATGCGTCTGAGCGCCTGGGGCCGGGTGACGATCGCGCCGCTATCGACATCGCTGGCGGTAACCGCCCTGCCGGTGTCCTGATAGTCATAAACGAGGCTTTCGACGAAGGACGCAAGATCGATGCGTGTCGCTTTTTCGACATTGCCATGGGCGCTGCGTGCATAGGCGACGCCTTCCTTGACCAGGCTTTCGATCTGCCCGAGATCCTGGATCAGCTTCTCCCGGTCGGCGAAATCATCCGCCATTTCGGCGCGCAGCTTCATGCGTGTGATCGGCGTCTGCAGATCGTGGGAAATGGCGGCGAGAATCTGGACCCGCTCTTCGAGATACTGGGCGATACGGTCACGCATGGCATTGAACGCGGTCGCCGCATAGGCAACCTCGGTGGGCCCGGTTTCGCTGAGACGCGGTGTGTTCCGGTTCGGGTCGAGCGTATCGGCAGCCGCGGCAAGATTGACGAGCGGGCGCACCGCCTGACGCATGGCGAACCAACTGCACAGGAGCAGCAGCGCGAGCTGGGCTACGAGCACGAAGGGCAGCCAGTCGGCCAGGGGCATGACACCCTTGGGAAAGACGTCGATCGTCAGCGGTGAGCCGTCGCTCAGCGTCAGATGCGCCTGAAGGTGGCGGCGGTCGCCCGGGATCGTTTCGACCTTGACCGGAAATTGAAGGCCAGTCGCCCGCTCGATCTTGGTCGCGATCTCGCTGGCGGCCGGGTCGAGCGACGGATTGCCCGCAATGCCGGGGCCGAGAAGGAAGCCATAATTGTCGCGGTCGAGGCGAGCGAGCCACGAGGCACGCTCGGGCGCGGGCAGGCGATCGAGTATGGCGATCGACGTTGCGATTTCGTTTTCGAGCGTATCGAACATGACCGATCTGGCGGCCATGTAGCGCTCGAGGAACAGAACGGTGAACGACATGACATGCGCGATGGTGAGACCGGCCAGCAGGATAACGAAGAGCCGCGCCCTGAGCGTGCGCGGCCATAGTCGAAATCCTTTTGGGTCTGCGCTCGCCGTCATTCGCGCGCCTCCACGATCTCAATCGGGACCGAGAAGACATAACCTTCGCTGCGCACCGTCTTGATGTAGGTCGGTTCACGGGCATCATCGCCGAGCCGCTGGCGAACCCGGCTGACGAGCAGATCGATCGATCGGTCGAAGAGCTCGGCCTCACGACCCTGGGTGAGATTGAGCAACTGGTCGCGATTGAGCACCCGCTGAGGGTGGTCGATGAACACCTTCAGCAGTCGATACTCGGCGCCGCTGAGTGCAATCACCGTGCCGTCAGCATCGATCAGGTGCCGGGCGGTCGTGTCGAGTTTCCACTGGCCGAAGCGCAGCAGCTGTCCAGCCTCCGAGATCTGCAGGTTCGGCGGCAGCATGCGTGCGCGCCTGAGCACCGCCTTGATACGGGCGAGCAGTTCGCGCGCGGAGAACGGCTTGGAGAGATAGTCGTCGGCACCCATCTCGAGGCCGAGGATCCGGTCCATCTCGTCGCTGCGGGCCGTCAGCATGATGATCGGGATCGCCTTGTGTTTGCCGGCGCGCAGTTCGCGGCTGAGCACGAGCCCGTCGTCGCCCGGTATCATCACATCGAGTACGATGAGATCGACGGTATCTCCCTCGAGGAAGCTGCGCATCTGTCGCCCATCGGCGACTGCCGTTGCGCGCAGCCCGTTCTTCTTGAGGTAACCAGACACGAGTTCCCGGATCTCACGGTCGTCATCGACAATCAGTACATGGTCGATATGCTCCATCGAGCAAACTCCTCAAATCCGGTTTGGTCTTCGCATCCTTGCGGCATCACCCGGCCAGGGCCGGGGAACATCCGCTCAGTTTCATTGGCGCCCAGGATATGTCCTCGGTGTGTTCGCGATATCCAGACTTGCATGCGAAAGTAATGCAAGCACTTCCGGATACATTTCGACACAATTTCGCAAACGAAACCCGCCGCTTGCTGTCGAGCGGCGGGTTGCAAGAACGTCTGACCGGCGATGTCAGGCTTTTGCCTGAGCGTCCCGCTGGGCGCGGTATTGCGCGGTCGGCAGGCCGCCCCAACCCCAGTTGTCGAGCTCTACTTCCTCGATGACCACGTAGGTCGATTCCAGCGGCTTGTTGAGCACGTCGAGCAGGACCTGGCTCACGCCCTTGATGATTTCGGCCTTTTCCTCGGCCGTGACCGCCTTGCGGTCTGGAGTGGTGCCTTCGCGGGTCACCTGAACTGTAACGATCGGCATTGCCGTCTCCTCTTCATATCTGGATGTTGGCGGCTCCATCAAGGTGCCGCATCTGCGATGGATGGGAGGGGAGGAGCGGCCCGGCTTGGGTAACGGTCGCTCCCGGACATACCTGCGCCGTTACCAGCGCCCGGCGTTCTGTCCGCCATCGACGTGCAGGATCTCACCCGTCACGAAACCGGCATTCTCCAGGTAAAGGACGGCGTCGACGATATCGCGGATCTCGCCCATGCGGCCGACGGGATGCAGCGTCGAGAGCGCCGCGTGCGTTTCCGGCGCGTGCATCGGGGTCTTGATGATGCCCGGCGAGACGGCATTGACGCGAACACCGGTCTTGGCAAATTCGATCGCGAGCGCCTGGGTCACGGAATTCAAACCACCCTTCGTGATAGACGCCAGGGCCGCCGGGACGCCGGCAATCGGCTGATTCACGAGGCTGGTCGTGATGCTGACGATGTGGCCGGAGCCCTGCTTCAGCATCTCGCGGGCCGCGTGCTGGGTAACGTGGAAGAAGCCGGCCACGTTGACACCCATGTTCAGATCATAATCTTCCTGAGTGAACTCGGTGAATGGCTTGGCGGTGAAGACCCCGGCATTGTTGACCAGCGTATCGATACGGCCGAACCGTTCCAGCCCCTGGCGAATGACCCGCTCGGCGGTCTCAGGCTTGCTGATATCGCCGGCGACACTGAGGATGCCAGCGTCCGAACTTTCCTGAATGGAGCGGGACGTGGCGATGACGCGATAGTTGCGATCGCGGTAGGCCTGAACCAAGGCGGCGCCGATGCCCTGCGATGCACCGGTGATGATGGCGACCTTCTGCTCATTGCTCATGGATGTGGTCCTTCTTCGATTGCAACGGGCGCTTGGTGTGGCCCGTCCTCCGCCCTCGGCGTTGGTGCAATCAGATTTAGACCCATCCGATGTGTGAGAGAATTGACGCTATTTGGCGATCAATCAACCGCATACCGGCATAATCAGGCGAGCGTGCCAGCTTCCGTTGCCATGCGTGCGAACTCGGTCCGCAGACGTGGCAGCGCGTAATCAGCAAAGGCGCGAACCTTCGGAACCGACATGCGGCCCTGCGGTGCAAGAAGATGAACCGGCATCGGGGGATGCTCGGCATCAGCCAGCACGATTTTCAACCGCCCATCGCTGACGTAGCGCGCGACATGATAGGAGTAGAGCCGGGTCAGGCCGGTACCCGCGGCGGCGGAGTCGGTCGCGGCACGCACACTGTTGACGATGCAGCGCGGTTTGAACTGCACCGTGCGAGGGATCAACGAGCCCTCGGCTGGCGTGAATGTCCAGGAATCGAGGCCGAAGTTGGTAAAGGCGACGATCTGGTGTTTGGCGAGATCGGCCGGCTCGTCAATCCGCGGGTGGTTGGCGAGATAACGAGGCGAGCCGACGACGACACGCCGGACATCGCCACCGATTCGTGTCGAAATCAACGAAGAGTCGGCGAGATGGCCGATGCGGAGCGCGATATCGACACCCTCGTCGACAAGGTTTACGAAGCGATCGAGCAGGAGGAGCCGGGCCGAAACCGAAGGGTAGAGGTTGAGGAATTCGTCGAGGATCGGACGCAGCACCTCTTCGCCAACGATCGGTGGCGCGGAGATCGTCAGCGTGCCGCGAGGGGCCGCACGTTCGCCACCTGCGAGCATGTCGGCCTCTTCGAGATCGATCAGCACCCGCCGGCAGGCAGCCGCATAGCGCTGGCCGGCTTCGCTGAGCTTCAACGATCGCGTCGTTCGATGGAGCAGTTCGACCCCGACATGAGCTTCGAGCAGGTTCAGGGCGCGGCTGACCGCCGTCGGCGACCGCTTCAGCCGCCGGGCCGCGCCCGCGAGGCTGCCTTCATCGACCGCGGTTACGAAGACCTTCATTGCGTCGATACGATCCATTCTGCCGACTTTCGCGATGATCATTGCCAATTGGCAACCATTCACCCGCAACTGGACAGAAGTAAAGAGACCCGCTCCATCCTCTCGTCAGCGGTGTCGGGGCACAATTGGAGCAGCGGGCGATCAATCGGCAAACAGCTTCTCGATCAGATCGGCCGCTGAGCCCTGCCAAAGCTCTCCCTTGCCGGTTCCCGCCCAAAGGGAGAGGAAGTCCGCCGATCCCTTTGCTGCAGACGCGCCTCTGATATCGCGCGTGAACTTGTTCTGGGCCGGGAAGGGCATTGCGGCGGCGGCGTCCAGCTCGTTCATGAAGCGGTTCTCGATGCCACGGGCAAACCGGCCGGAGAAGGCGCGCGTTGTCCGCGTTGCGCGTTCCGTGCCCTGGAGTGCGGCGCGATAGGCTGCCGAGGTTCCTGCTTCGGCGGTCGCGAGGAACGCCGTTCCCATCTGCACCGCGCTGGCGCCCATGGCGAGGACCGACCGGATATCCACGGCCGTCATAATGCCGCCTGCCGCGATCAGTGGCACCTTCGCCTTCGGGAGGGTTCGGGTCAGCAGATCCCGGAGGCCGATTTCACTGTCCGCGGCCTCGGGATCGAATATGCCGCGATGGCCGCCCGCCTCAAAACCCTGGAGGGTGATCGCATCGACGCCGCTTTCTTCGAGCGCCCCTGCTTCCTCCGGTGTCGTCGCCGTGCCGATGATCAGCATCCCCGACTTGCGCGCGGTCCGCATGTACTCGGCAGGCAGCACGCCGAAGACGAAACTAAGGACTGCCGGCTTCGCCTTCAGCACGGCCTCGAACTGCTGATCGAAATCCTCTTCATAGGGTGCGGCGAATTGCGGCGCCGGCAGATCAAGTTCCGCACGGTACTTCGCCGTCGCTGCCACCGCCCGCTCGACCGTCGCCGCGTCGATCTGCGGCTGCGGGTGCTGGATGAAGAGGTTGATCGCAAAAGGACGGTCGGTGCCTGCACGAACCTTGTCAACGAACTCGGTGATGGCCGCCGGGCTCGAATAGGCTGCGCCGATCGACCCGAGCGCTCCGGCTGCCGAAGACGCGATGACGAGCTCCGGCGACGAGGGGCCGCCGGCCATCGACGCGACGATCAACGGGTGCTTCAGGCCGAGTCTCGCCAGGGGATCCTGCATATTCGATTTCCTCAATGAAGGTGCGTTCTTGCGTGCCGGCGGCGCGCGGGCTGAGGTGAAGGTTGACGAGCGGTCGCATTGATCGCCCGACTATGCCGCACCATAAAGGAGACCCGGAGCGGCCAGAGGTCAACTGTACAATGGTCGCACTGTCGAACGGGCGATCATGCCGCCGAGCAGTTGCGGCGAGATCGATTGGCTGGCACAGTCGCTCCGTGACGAGAGTTGCCCATGAGGATCCTGATGTCGCGACCGACGGACAAGCAAGACCCATCTCCAAGCCTTGTCGAACACTATCGGCCAGTGCAGCTCAAGGCCGTGCTTGCCGCCTGCGCGGTGAAGCATCGCGAACCTCCGCCGCCGCCGCCGGAGGAACGCTTCTATGGATCGCAATTGCCGGAGGGATTCCACCTCCCGCAATCGGTCCACGACGACTAGGCGCGGCTTTCGCAATCAGTTCGTTGCCAGCGTCCAGGCCATGCCTGCAAGCGCGCAGGCAAGCAGCGTCGTGATCACCGAGGCGTTGAAGCGGAAGATCGCCACGCCGGCGGCAAGCGTCAGCAGGAGCGACGGCAGTACCAGCGACCCTAGCACCGGTATGTCGAGCGCGAACGGCCCGAAATGCCCGCTCACGAGCTCCCCAAACAAGGTGTGCAGCCCGAACCAGACGGCAAGGTTGAGAATCACTCCCACAACGGCGGCGGTGATCGCCGACATGGCGCCCGTGAGCGCGATATTGTTCCGCAGCCGCTCAATGAAGGGCGCCCCAAGAAAGATCCAGAGGAAACACGGGACGAAGGTCACCCAGGTGGTCAGCATCGCCCCCAAGGTCGCCGCCATCATTGGATGGAGCGTGCCCGGGTCGCGGTAGGCGCCCATGAAGCCGACGAACTGGACGACCATGATCAGCGGCCCCGGCGTCGTCTCGGCCATGCCGAGGCCGTCCAGCATTTCGCCGGGCTTCAGCCAGCCGTAGTGCTGGACGGCTTCCTGGGCGACGTAGGCGAGCACGGCATAGGCGCCGCCGAAGGTGACGACCGCCATCTGGCTGAAGAACAGGCCGATCTGGCTGAAGACGCTGTCCCGACCGAGGACGATGATGAGCAACGCCAGGGGCACGAGCCACAGCGCAAGCAGCACGCCGGAAATCCGCAGCGACCATGCAAGGTTGGGGCGAGCATGCGCGGGGATTTCCTCGCCGAGCGCGGAGTCCTCGTCCTTCAGAACCGGGCCCGTGCCGCCCTTGTGTCCACCGCCAATGCGAAAGAGCGGCGAACCGGAGCGAGCGCCGATATAGCCAAGCACGCCGGCTGCCAGGATGATCAACGGGAAGGGAACGCGGAAGAAGAAAATGGCGACGAAGGCGGCGGCCGCAATGCCGATCATCATTCGGTTCTTGAGTGCTCGGCCGCCAATGCGGAAGACAGCCTGGACGACCACCGCGAGTACGGCGGCCTTCAGGCCGAAGAAGAGGCCTTCGACGACGGTGACATTGCCGAAGGCGGCGTAGATGTAGCTGAGGCCGAGGATCGCCAGGAAACCCGGCAGCACAAAGAGAAGTCCGGCAACGAGGCCGCCGGCGGTCCGGTGCAGGAGCCAGCCGATGTAGACGGCGAGCTGCTGCGCCTCGGGTCCGGGCAGTAGCATGCAGTAGTTCAGCGCATGCAGGAAGCGATGCTCGCCGATCCAGCGCTTCTCATCGACAAGGATGCGATGCATCACCGCGATCTGTCCGGCAGGGCCACCGAAGCTGAGGGCCGCAATGCGTGCCCAAACCCGGACGGCTTCGCCAAACGGGATGCCGTGGCTTTGCCGTTGCCGCGCCACTTCGGGCGCGGCCTTGTCAGCAATATCGGTCATCTCAGAGGTCCTTCTTGGGCGAGGGCCAGTTGTGCGTCTCGTTGGTAGCATCCCGGCACCAGCGATAGAAGGCGTCGTAGAGCAGCATCCCCGCATCCAGTTGCTCCAGGTCGTCGGCATACATGCGCGAGAGACCGAGGGAGGCGGCAAGCAGGCCCGGCGCCTCGGGCGCAAGCTCGGGACGGGCGGTGTCGGCCCCGCGCACGATGGTGGCTAGCCGCAGAAGCGGAGCGGTTGCAAGGCCGAACTGCTCGACCATCACGTCAAAGGTGCAGAGTTCACCGCGATGGCTCCAGCGGATCGGAGCATCGATATCGAAGGGCGTAGCGCCGAAGCGCTCGCCGACCATCTCGACCTCTGACGGCGCCACGTACAAGAAGACTGCCTTCGGATCGACGAAACGACGGATCAGCCAGGGGCAGGCAATGCGGTCGATCTTTGGTCGTGCCCGCGTAACCCAGACGGTCCTTCCGCCGGCGTCCCGTTCGGGTATCGCGGAAGCGGGCACGGCCGGATAGCCGCCATCCGCCCAAGCCTCGAAACCGCCTTCGAGCACGTCGGCAGCAATGCCGGCATGGCGAAGCCAGGCGGCAACGCCATGGCTGAGCTTCTTGCCCTGCTGGCAGATGATGATTGCCGATGCCTTGGCGACGTCGTCGATCCAATCCTGAACCTGGCGGTAGTCGCGCCTGTAAGAACCTGGGATGAGGCGGGGATCGGCGTCGAAATCTTCGTCGATCCTGACATCGATCAGTGTCGGACAGTTCGGCGTGCCGACGAGGCGAGAGAGTTTTTCCGAGGATATTTCGAGAAATGACGACATGACGCGTCCTCCGGATGAGCGGTTGAATGGACGCGATGCTTCGGCTGGCGCCTCATGGGGTGATCGCACCCCCATGCGCGAAGTTTTCCGCTCTTTGAGCGGACTGTCAAGCCGGCAATCAAGAATGGAAGAACGTCGCCGATCCGCTGTCCTGAGTGCAGAAGGGCGCCGCACTCAGGACGCAGACGCTCGGCGTGTTCGGGCTATTTGCCGGCGTCCTCGGCGGCGGTCTCTATGATCTTGGCAACCTTTTCCGCTTGCGAGGCAAAGACGGCGTGGCTCGCCTTGATTTCGCTTACCTGGCTGCCGGCGCGCTTCGCCATGCTTCGTTCAATGTCCGGATTGATGGCGCGATCTTCGGTCGCCACGACCGCCCAGCTTTTCTTCGTCCGCCATGCCGGCTCGCCGGACTTGGCGGTGAAAACTTCTTTCGCGGCAAAGACCTGCGACTTCGCCGCAAAGGCCGCTTCCGCTTTGGGAAGGTCGGCGGCGAAATCAACAGCAAACGCTGTCGGATCGAGATAGAGATATTTGCCGTCGGTGGTTTCCTTGATGCTCATTGCAGCCGGCGGCTTCGATCCGGCAAGCGTTGCCAAATCCTCGCCCTTGTCCGGTTGAAACGCTGCGACGTAGACCAATCCTTCGACCTTCTGGTGATGTCCGGCTTCGCTGATCACCATGCCGCCGTAGCTGTGCCCGACGAGCAAGGTCGGCCCATCCTGCAGGTCCAGAACGCGGTTCGTCGCCTCGACGTCGGCGGCAAGCGAGGTCAGCGGTTCCTGCACGACGGTCACGTTGAAGCCGCGCCGCTCCAGGATATCGCTGGCCTGTCGCCACCCCGAACCGTCGGCGAAGGCGCCGTGCACGATGACGATGTTCTTGATATCCGCAGCCTGGGCGGCGAAAGCAACCACGCTCGTTGCAAAGGCGAGGGCAAGAGTAGGGATGATTCGGCGGCGCATGCGATCGTTCCTTTCGGGGCCGTTGAGGTGACGATCGCAATCTGGACCGGCGAGGTATCCCGGATATGTCGGCCGCCACCAGCAATTGTACCGCAATGTATGGGGTCGGCTCAGGTCGCAGCGAAGCACCGCGGGAAGGGCGGCTCCCCGGTGAGTTCCGTCTGGCCTCAATGGCTGAATACGGGCGGACTGTGCCCTATGATTCAACCAGGATCACGATTGATTCCGGTACGACGCCATCAAAGACCATCGCATCGGCCGCGGCCTGGGTCTGCATGGCTTTCGACAGGGCGTCCAGATCGGGGACATCCATGAGAATGGCCACCCGGGTCTGGTCCTGGGGATCGACGAAGGTTCGAATGCTGGTCACGCCGAGCGTGCTGAAGAACTCCTTGCGTTTCGGTGATTTCAACCAGTGTTCCGCGCTTTTCGTGATCTTGTGGTGGGCGATGATGGTCGGCATTGCATCCTCCCTGTCGCGGCATGGACGAACTTTTTCCTGTGCGGCCGCGTTCCCTCACGGAAGGCTCCGTCGGCCCGACTGTCAATTAGCCCGTCGGAAGTAGGTGCCGTCACCGGGAGGATACTGCTGATGCCTAAATTCGTGACCATTGGATATGGAGACCGTGCAGGCTACGACCGCACGGCGGCGGACGTCCGTAATGCGGCGCACGCGCATGATGCGGAACTTCGTGCAAGAGGAGCCTTGATGGGGATTGCCGGAGCGCCTGTTCAGGTGCGCAACGCCAACGCCGCGCATGTCGAGAAGCGAAGCGGTCCGTTCATGTCGTCTTCGCTTCCTGTGGCCGGCTTCGCGGTGATCGAGGCCGCAGACCTGGCCGAAGCGATCGATATGGTGTCACGCACCCCGTGCGCGGTGGCTCATGGGGTGGTCGAGGTCTGGCCGCTCGAGACTCCTTAAGTCCGACGATGTGTCGCCCCTGCCTAAGAGGCCTGGGCGACCAATGTTGGTTCCTGTATCTCGATGGCGCGGCTCTCGATTTTTGCCTCCGCGGCTACAGCCTGCTCTCTGTTGTCTCTGAAGAGTTTCCACTTTGTCGGCCGGAAGGCGATGCGGCTGTGGTCGCCGGCGGCGGCGCGTTCGGGCGACAGCTCGATCTCGACATGCGGATGGTTGCGGCC
>NZ_JACVAS010000039.1:0-567 GCF_014852025.1 Ensifer sp. ENS10 | reverse complement strand
GGTGATGTCCTGGCCTATATCAAGGAACGCCAGGAGCAGCAGACGCAGCCGGCGGTGAAGACGAACAGCGAGAAGAATGGCTACAAACCGCGTGGCCGCAAGCCGGGCAAGCGGACGGATTTCATGACCGATCCAGCGGTCATTGCTCGGCGGCGACAGGCGCTTTCCCAGCGAAGTGCGGTGGAGCAAGGGCAACCCTACCCGGCACAGTTCAATGGAGAATAAACTCGGACTGCATGTCCGATTCCAGCTTTAAACACGCAGGCCACAAGGGTGTCTTGTGGTAAGTTCCGCGCTGCCAAATGGTCAGTCCCTCGCGCTCTTCGTGCAGCAATCCCAGCCAGCACAGCGGGCGAATGATATCGTAGCGGAGCGCCGACCGTTCCGCCCAGGTTTCGACAGTCATTTCTGCTGGCTCGGGGTACGATTCGCTCGGGTATAGCTCGTTCGCCAGGTCGTCCAACGAACAGCCCGTTTCTGCTTTCATATTGATAAGATTGAGAAAGACGTGCCACCAACGCATCCGATTACGGACAGCCTCCTGCGTCTGCCCGTAGTGGATATAAG
>NZ_JACVAS010000038.1:0-625 GCF_014852025.1 Ensifer sp. ENS10 | reverse complement strand
CCGGCGGAAACGTTGACGCCCTTCTCCAGCATGCGCCTGATCGGCGGCGTCGCTTCCGCCACCCCGTGGCCGTAGCGCTCGACGAAATATTCGCCCTGATACGCCATGCGGTGCTGGGTGGCGATGCCGCCGCCAAGGGCTGCGATCCGGTCGATCGACCGGTCGGAGATCGTCTCGGCGTGGTCGAAGAACCAGTTGAGGCCGTCGAGCGGGATGTCCTTGTCGACCTTCTCGAAGACGTCGAGCGCGCGGCTGATGGTTTCGTCATAGGTCGCATGCAGCCGCCAGGGCCAGCGGTTCTCGGCCAGCACCCGGACGACCTCTTCGAGCTCGCCCTCCATCTCCGGCGCCATCTCCGGGCGCGGCTGGCGGAAGTCCTCGAAGTCGGCGGCCGAAAACACCAGCATCTCGCCGGCGCCATTGTGGCGGAAGTAGTCGTTGCCCTGCTTGTATTTGACCGACGAGGTCCAGTTGAGGAAGTCCTCTTTCTCTTCCTTCGGCTTCTGGGTGAAGAGATTGTAGGCCAGGCGAACGGTCAGCTGATCGTCGTCCGACAGCTTCTGGATGACGGCATAGTCGTCCGGATAGTTCTGGAAGCCGCCGCCGGCGTCGATGACGCTGGTGA
>NZ_JACVAS010000037.1:0-633 GCF_014852025.1 Ensifer sp. ENS10 | reverse complement strand
CGCGCGCCGATGCCATCTTCCAAAGCCCTGAAGCCGGCGAACTCCGTGCCGCGATCAAAGGTGAAGCTCTGCCGGGCAAAGGCTGGCAAGGGAGAGAACGTTTCGATGATCTTGTCCATGATCGGTCGTGAGTGCCGGCTGGGGTTCTTGATCATGACGGTGTAGCGGCTCTTGCGCTCAACCAAGGACGTGACGTTGGCGTTGCCCAAGTCACGTTGGAAGATCAACAAGTCGCCTTCCCAATGCCCGAACTGCGAACGATCACCAATGAAATCAGGACGTTGCGATATCCTGCAGGCAGCAGGAAAAGTGCCGTCGCGGGGTTTCCTCGAGCCGCGGGAGCGGCGTTTGCGGCGACCTTCCGCCAGATGCTGATAGAGCTCCAGCGCCTGATCTTCCTTGCCGTAGATGAAGCGATAGATCGTCTCGGTACAGACCCGCACGGCGCTCACGCCATCGGCGAGCAGACGACCGGCGATCTGTTCCGGGGACCACAGCGCCTTCAACTGCTCGATCACCAGTTCGCGCAATTGCGGGTGCCGCACAAGCTTCCTCAAACGCTGCCGCCGCTCCTTGCGGATCTCGTCAGCAACCGTTGGGAAGTAGCCGCTATAGTCGGGCAGCTCGCGATCG
>NZ_JACVAS010000036.1:0-645 GCF_014852025.1 Ensifer sp. ENS10 | reverse complement strand
TTGCTGGACATGGATTTTCTCCTCTTAAAGCTGGTTGGCAAGCGGGGCGTCGGTGCCCGGTCTTGGCCGGTCTGGGGTGAACTGGTTTGGTGACAACAGGTGTAGCCGACCGGGTTGTGCCGCTGAAGTGCAATAATCATTTCGATTGAATTGCGATATTGGCAATAATCGAGATAGGCGACGCCACTCCAAGGTCTTTCGCATCTCCTTGTGACGGTCACACGGATGGCGTGGTTTTCGCCGCCCAGATGCCGGCCCGGTCACCACCACACCGCGAAATCGACTTCCGAATAAAGCTTCCGACAACGCACCGGAAGCGGGCCGGATGGCTCTGGCACTTTGTTTCTAGAGCACCTTCCGCTTCCAATATTCCGCTTGAAAGCGGGACTCTAGTCCCTCATCAGGTCTGCGGCCATTCGAGATTGCCGAAGGTGGTCCGGGATACTCCCTTGTAATAGGCGCCCGCCTTCGGCGGTGGCTGGTTCACCACCACCTTCGCCCAGGAGGGTCGCTTGTTATCTTTTGCGGGTGCACCATCGTCGCCGAGTGCCGCCGACGAAGTGATCAGGATGGAGGCTGCCAATGCGGCGGCGCCGACGATCGTTTTCATTTTGCGCCCTTCCACCGTCGTCACACGGCCCAGCA
>NZ_JACVAS010000035.1:0-691 GCF_014852025.1 Ensifer sp. ENS10 | reverse complement strand
TCTTTTGCGGGTGCACCATCGTCGCCGAGTGCCGCCGACGAAGTGATCAGGATGGAGGCTGCCAATGCGGCGGCGCCGACGATCGTTTTCATTTTGCGCCCTTCCACCGTCGTCACACGGCCCAGCAGGAGCAGCCGAGTGCGCCGAAGAAGCCCTTGAGATCGGCGATCGGCAGCTTTGACGTCCAGGCGCCGGCATGGTCGTGACCATGCAGACCGCAATTGCTGGCGCAGCCGCACGCGGTGATCGCCGTGCGCCGGAGCGAGTTCTTGCCGGCACCATCGGGCTCGCCCCAGGCGGCATAACCGCCGAAGCTGCGAACCGGCGACCAGTCGGGCATCGCCGGCGGCACCGGGTTCTCGTCGTGGGAAGCGAAGTCGCCGGCCGCATAGACGACCTTGCCGCCGACAACAGTCAGCTCCGAGGTCAGGAACGAGATCTCGTCCTCGGCGCAGGCGAAGTAGTCCTTGTTCGGCACGATCAGGTCGGCAAACTGCCCCGTCTCGATCCGGCCCTTCTTGTCTTCTTCGTTGGAGAACCACTGCACCTTCTCGGTCCACATCCGCAGCGCCGTCTCGCGGTCGAGGCAGTTGGCGCGCGGATAGAGCTGCAGGCCGCCGATGGTCTTGCCGGTCACCATCCACGACAGCGAGACCCAGGGATTGTAGGAGGCGACGCGGGTGGCATCGGT
>NZ_JACVAS010000034.1:0-770 GCF_014852025.1 Ensifer sp. ENS10 | reverse complement strand
TGTGGCGGCCAGGTTGAACTGTCCGCTTTGGCGCAAAGTTAAAATGTCACTTTGGATACGTCTTCAGCCATTTAGAAATGCGACAGCCGACATCTCCACTGGCGCTGAGGCAAGCCCCCGACCGGACCGGCTGGGCCGGGTTGCAAGGGAAGGGAGGGGGCGGGCGTAGGGCACCCCTTCGGCTTTAGCTTTCTCAGTTTCAATTAATGCGTTCCTGGTAGATGTTGCTGGCAGCTGAACGTGCAGGGCCAGGATCTCGCGATGCTTCCGGAAATCAGGCTGATGGGTGACGTCGATGTAGCCGCTTTGTCGCCACTGCTTCGCGGCATGGCCATGACGGTTTCCTACGCAGAGACCCAGGGAGGCATCGGTCTGACCGCGTCGGGGGCGATGAACCGCAAGTTCGTCCACTGGGCCGCTGTTCACTTCGATTGGCCCGGCTACACGTCGGACGACTTATACAGCATCAACAAGGTTCTCAACGAAGCCGATATGCCGCCGCTTTTGGTCGTGCGTGACATGCTCAAGTACTTGCGGCTTCTTCGGCGGCGAAAGGACGTACTGGTACCAACCCAACGCGGCCGAGACTTTCTGGCGAGACCGCAGGCCTTCTTCGATCTGATCGCGACGGATTATCTTTATGCTTATATCCACTACGGGCAGACGCAGGAGGCTGTCCGTAATCGGATGCGTTGGTGGCACGTCTTTCTCAATCTTATCAATATGAAAGCAGAAACGGGCTGTTCGTTGGACGACCTGGCGAACGAGCT
>NZ_JACVAS010000033.1:0-866 GCF_014852025.1 Ensifer sp. ENS10 | reverse complement strand
CTGATCGGCTACGCCCGCGTCTCGACCGACGACCAGGTCCACGATGCTCAAATCGACGAACTGCGCGCTGCCGGCTGCGATCGGATCTATCAGGAGCATGGCTCCGGGGCATCGCGCGCTCGCCCAGTCTTGACCAAGTTGCTTGGCGAGCTCACCACGGGCGACGTCCTCGTCGTCGTCCGCCTCGATCGGCTGGCCAGATCGGTGAGTCATCTCTTGGCGGTGATCGAAGACCTTGAGGCGCGCGGTGTGCACTTCCGGTCGATCCGCGACCCGATCGATACCTCGACGCCACAGGGCATGTTCTCCCTCCAGGTCCTCGGCGCGGTCGCCCAGCTCGAGCGGGCGCTGATCGCCGAACGCACCAAAGCCGGCATCAAGGCGGCGAAGGCGCGCGGCAAGCTTCCCGGAAACCCCGGCCTGCGCGAACGGCGACCGGAGGCAATCAAGGCCGTCTCCAAAGCGCGCGAGAAACGCTATCTCGATGAGCTCATTGCGTCCGCGCAGACGTGGTTGCCGATGGTACGGCAACTCCGGCCCCAGCACAGTTGGGACAATGTCGTGCGGGTGCTCAATCGCCGCGGTCACGACTGGACCGTCGAGCGCCTGCGACGCGCCGTTCATCGCCTGGTCCGCGAAAAGCTCGCGGAAAAAGACCTCCTGGCCCGCTCCCCTCGCCGCGCCCCCGAGGACCATCTGATGAAGCTGGTGGCGGCGATCGCCATTGCCGATCCCGACCTGTCGCTTCGCGACATTGCCGCGCAACTGGACCAGATGGGCGAACGGCCTGTGCGCGGCGGCAAGAAGTGGCAGCCCTCCTCCGTTCGAGACTTGCTGGACGAAGCCCACCGCTTCGGCCTTATCCG
>NZ_JACVAS010000032.1:0-947 GCF_014852025.1 Ensifer sp. ENS10 | reverse complement strand
ATGACGTTGGCGTCGGCGGCGCGCGTGCTTGAGCTGAGCACCCGCCAGGTGCGTCGGTTGCTGGAGCGGATCAACACCGGCGGTGCGGCTTCGATCCGGCATAAGGCAATCGGCCGGCCCTCGAACAATCGGATCAGCGACGGTGTTCGGGATTATGCGGTGACGGTCGTTCGCGAACGCTATGTGGACTTTGGTCCGACGCTGGCGGCCGAGAAGCTTGCCGAGCGTGATGGTCTGACGGTGTCGCGCGAGACCCTGCGCCAATGGATGTCTGAGGCCGGCCTGTGGCTGTCGCGCAAGCAGCGGCGGACGTTTCATCAGCCACGCTTGCGGCGCGAGGCCTACGGTGAACTGGTGCAAATCGATGGATCCGAGCATCGCTGGTTCGAGGATCGCGGTGACCCATGTTCATTGCTGGTGTTCATCGATGATGCGACCGGCAAGCTGATGCAGTTGCGGTTTGTACGCTCGGAAAGTGCGTTCAGCTATTTCGAGGCGCTCGAGCTCTATCTGAAGGCGCATGGGGCTCCCGTCGCCTTCTATTCCGACAAGCATTCGGTGTTTCGGGTTGCGAAGAAGGATGCCAAGGGCGGTCAGGGCATGACCCAGTTCGGGCGTGCACTTTGCGAGCTAAACATCGAGATTCTTTGCGCAAACTCGAGCCAAGCCAAGGGCCGGGTCGAGCGGATGAACCGGACGCTACAGGACCGGTTGATCAAGGATCTGCGCCTGGAGGGCATCTGCGGCATGGACGACGGCAACGCTTTCCTGCCTCGGTTCATGGAGCGCTATAACCGCCAGTTTGCCATTACCCCTGCCCGATCTGATGATCTGCATCGGCCGCTGAACCTTGCCCCGGATCGGCTGCGCGACGTCCTGTGCAAACGTGAGCAGCGCTATGTCGGATCGCAGCTGACGTTTTCGTTCGAGCGCCAGCGGATCATGCT
>NZ_JACVAS010000031.1:0-1146 GCF_014852025.1 Ensifer sp. ENS10 | reverse complement strand
CAGGACACTTTAACTTTGCGGTGTGAGTTCACGCCGAACTGCGACTTGCGAGTGCAACGCTAACCGACACGTCGCATTTGCGCGAGCAGTTTCTTGCGGAAGACTTCCGCGGGCGTTCGATAGCCGAGGCACTTTCGGGGCGTCGAGTTAAGCCGATCGCAAATGTCCTTCAGGTCACCGTCGGTGATCGATAGAGGATCCACCTCTCTCGAAAGCCATTTGCGAGCACGGCGATTGGTGTTCTCAACGGTGCCTTTTTGCCACGGCGACTGCGGGTCGCAGAACCATGTCTGCGTTCCGATGCCAGCCTGGAGATACGGCCATTCGCTGAATTCGGTGCCACGGTCAAAGGTAATCGACCGGCGGGCGAGATGGGGCAGGGACTGCAGCGCCTGGATCAGCCCGTCCATGATCGGCTTCGATTGCCGGTCGTTGTTGCGCAGGAAGACCGCAAAGCGACTGACTCGCTCGACCAGCGACGTCACATTGGCCTTGCCGAACTTCTTGCGAAACTGAATGAGATCGCACTCCCAATGACCGAACTGCTTGCGCTCGGCGACCGCGTCAGGACGATGGAGAATGTTGAGTTCCGGGCTGAAACGGCGGCCGTAGCGCCGCCTGGCATGCCGCGGTCGACGTCTCGCGCGACGTTCCGGCAGATGCCGCCACAGCTTGATGGCAAGGCCGTCTGCGGAATAGGCGAATTTGTAGATCGTCTCGTAGCTGACGGAAATCGGATGACGCTCAAGCCGCATGCGGCCGGCGATCTGCTGCGGCGACCAGCCATGCATGATCCGCTCGATCACCGATCGGCGCACATGCGCAAACCGAGCAAGCTTGCGCAGCTTGGCTCTGCGCTCACGCGCCATCTCGTTGGCCGTGACACAGTAGTAGCCGCTGAGCTCCGGCATTTGCACATCGTCGAAAGCATTGCGGCTGAGTTCCCGGAAAATCGTCGAGCGATGCCGCCCAAGCTTCTCGGCGATCACAGTGGCACTCAGGCCAGCCGCTCGCCACCGGGCGATCCTACGACGTTCATCCATATCGATTTGGGAGTAGGTGCGTCTCATGAGCCATTCCTTGCGAGTGACAACCCATTGGTATCTATCGCAAGTCGCACTTCATCCTTGAACCCACCCGGCTACA
>NZ_JACVAS010000002.1:0-1304786 GCF_014852025.1 Ensifer sp. ENS10 | reverse complement strand
AAGACGCGGGAGAGTAGGTCGCTGCCAGGTCTGCAAAACGCAAGAGAAACAAACCGAAATCTTCTCGACACACACTTCGGCCCTGCCGAAAACGGGCCGCCACCAAGCGGCCCTTTTGTTTTGCTAGACTGAAAATAATCAGTGCGTCCCTTACGCGAGACAAATCCTACCGATTTGCTCGGCACAGACAAACAACGAGATTTTGCTTCGCAAAACTCGGACCGGATTAAACGGGATTTTGCCTTCGGCAAAACCCGGAAAGAGCGGATAAATCCCATAGGGATTTACCGCGATGACGGATAAACCGCTTAGCGGTTTACCTAGATGGCGCGGGGTGGAGCAGCCCGGTAGCTCGTCAGGCTCATAACCTGAAGGCCGCAGGTTCAAATCCTGCCCCCGCAACCAAATCAAAAAAAGCCCGCCAGGAGAAATCCCGCGGGCTTTTTGACGTTCTTGCGCTACCCGGAGAGAACGGGCGAGGGCACGAAACACAGCGAATATCAGGCGACGTCGGCGGTCTTGGCCCCTTCGCCATCCCCCGCCGAAAGCCAGCCGCGCGTCGCCTCGAGGATCTCGTTCGACAGGGCCGGATCGTCGGTCATCCTGGCCAGGATCAGCGCGCCGATCATGCTCGCCGAATTGCCGATCGCGGCACGGCGCCTCTGCTTTTCGTCCAGGCCCGGCGCTATTTTACCCAGGCGCTCGAACTGACGTTTGAGAAACGCTGTCATTTCCGTGCGTGCTCCCTGGGGTTGCCGGCTCACTTCCGACGCCAGGGCGGCAAGCGGGCAGCCATGTGCGAAATCGTCTCGATGCTCCGCTGAAAGATAGCGCTGTGCGACGGCGGCCAAGTCCGTCGACTTTGGCTCGGCTTCTCCCCGGAGTCCGGCCAGGGTCTGGGCAATCAGATCATCCTTGGACTTGAAGTAGCCGTAGAAGCCGCCGTGGGTGAGCCCGGCCGACTTCATCACATCCGTCACTGTGACGGACTCGAAACCACGCTCCCGGAACAGCCGACCAGCCGCCTCCAGAATGGTTCGCTTGTTGTCTTCGACCTGCTGTCGGCTCACGCGCATCACCGTCTCCTAAATTTCGATTGACATTATACATGATGGCCGTCATATATCCAAACACATGATGACTATCATGAATAAATCAAAGGAGCACACCCGATGAGCAAGAAGTCTGCAGTCCTCGTAACCGGTGCTTCCACCGGTATCGGCGCCGTCTATGCGGAGCGATTTGCGCGCCGCGGTCACGATCTCATTCTGGTCGCACGCAATGCGGTGCGCATGGCAGAGCTTGCCGAGCGGCTGCGGAGCGAAACCGGCGTGAATGTCGACGTTGTGCCCGCCGACCTGACGGACGAGCAGGATCTGGCCAAGGTCGAGCAGCGCCTGCGCGAGGATCAGCGTATTGGTGTTCTGGTCAACAATGCCGGCACATCGATCCCGCGCGGCTTCCTTCAGCAAAAGGGCGAGGACATTTCGAAGCTCATCTCGCTCAATATTACTGCCGTCACCAGGCTGGCCCATGCCGTAGCGCCGCGTTTTGCCGAGAGGGGTGAGGGGGCGATCGTCAACATCGCTTCCGTCGTCGGCCTTGCGCCGGAGATGGGTGCTACTGTCTATGGCGCGACGAAGGCCTTCGTGCTGTTCCTTTCCCAGGGGCTGAACGTCGAGCTGGCGCCCAAGGGCGTCTATGTGCAGGCGGTGCTGCCGGCTGCGACGCGCACCGAGATCTGGGATCATGCGGGCGTCGATGTCGAAACGCTTGCGGGCGTGATGGAGGCCGGCGATCTCGTCGATGCGGCACTAGTCGGCTTTGATCGCCGCGAGTTGGTGACGATCCCGCCGCTGCCGGACGCCGGCCAGTGGCATACGTTCGACGCCGCGCGCCAGGCGATGCTGCCGAATTTCGCACAATCCGAGCCGGCTGAGCGTTATCGGTCGGCTGCCTGATCAAACCGCTGGCCGTGGGAGCGGACGACCGTGTCGGCTCCCACGACAATAGGACAGCAAAGCGCTGGCGGGCGACCCGGCGCATTGCTCGTCATCGCTACCCGCTTCGCACGATCGTCGATAATGCTCGGGCGTTTGCCAAGCGCCCTCGGGCTGGTAGAGATTGAGGATCAAAGATTCGCTACCGCAGCCAGTTGCGCCTGCGGGCGGAAATCCTCCTTCGAAACAATGTTGACGGTGCGAGCATAATCCGATGAGAAAATTCAACCTGGGAACAACCGATCTCTCCGTTTCATCCGCCGTTCTCGGCCTGATGCGGATCGCCGATCTCAGTGATGACGCCATTGCCCGGCTTTATGGCAAGGCGCGGGACGTCGGCATCAACGTCTTCGATCACGCCGACATTTATGGCGGCGAACTGCATGCCTGCGAGCGTCGGTTCGGCGATGCGTTGCGGCTGAAGCCTGCCGAGCGTGAACAGATCGTTATCCAGAGCAAGTGCGGTATCCGGCGCGGCTACTTCGATTTCTCCCGCGACCATATCCTCCAGTCCGTCGACCGCTCGCTTGCGGCACTGAAGACCGACTATCTCGATCTTTTGCTGCTGCATCGCCCGGATGCCCTGGTGGAGCCGGAGGAAGTGGCCGATGCCTTCGACAAACTGCAGGCGGGCGGCAAGGTCAGGCATTTCGGCGTGTCGAACCATACGCCGCGGCAGATCGATCTCCTGAAGACGGCCGTGCGCCAGCCGCTCGTCGCCAATCAGATCCAGCTCAGCATTGCCCACGCCCCCTCGGTCGCGTTTGGGATTGCCGCGAACATGGCGGGTCTCGAGCAGTCGATCGACCGCGACGGCGAGGTGGTCGTCTATTCGCGGATCAACCGCATGACGCTGCAGGCCTGGTCACCGTTCCAGCAGGGCTTTTTCGGCGGTGTCTTCGTCGGCGACGAAACCAATTTTCCCGAACTCAACCGGGTGCTCGACGAACTCTCCGGCAAATATGCGGTGTCGCCGTCGGCCATCGCCTACGCCTGGATCGCCCGGCATCCGGCCAACATCCAGGTGGTCCTTGGAACGACGAGCCCGGAACGGCTGGCAGACATCGCGCCCGGCGCGGATACCACGCTGTCGCGCGAAGACTGGTACCGCCTCTTTACTGCGGCCGGGCACGTGCTGCCCTGACGGCGATTTTGGTGCGCCGGACAGTAAAAAGGCCCGCTCGGATGTGAGCGGGCCTTTTCGTTTTTGGTTCTGGTGCCGATCGATCAGGTGCGCGGCTTCAGGTTCTCGGGGTCGTAGAGCGGCTTGTAGCCGATGCCGACGACTTCGACCGGATAGGTCTCGGCGAAGTATTCGACGTTCAACTTGCGGCCGACCTGGCAATGGGACCAGGGCAGATAGGCAAGCGCGATGTTCTTGCCGATCGTCGGCCCGAAGGCGATCGAGGTGGTGTAGGAGCGGCGGCCGAGTTCGTCGACCAGCACCTTGCCGGTTTCCGGATCCATCACCGGCAGGGTGCCGACCGGGTAGCGCTTCACGCCATTCTTGTCGGTATTCTCCGTCAGAACGAGCGTGCAGAGCATGGCGGGCTGGTGTTCGCGCGCCTTGTATTCGAGGTGCTTGGCCTTGCCGCGGAAGTCGACGTCCTTGACCTTCGGACGGGCAAGGTCGGCCTCGATCAGGTTGTACTGGGTGAGAAGATCGGCGTTCTGCAGGCGCAGGCTCTTTTCCATGCGGCGCGAGTTGGCATAGGTTTCGACGCCGAAGGCCATGACGCCGGTGGCGCGTAGCGCGTCCCAGACGGCAAGGCCGTCCTCGTACTTCATATGCAGTTCCCAGCCCTGCTCGCCGACATAGGAGATGCGGAAGGCGGTGACCTTTTTGCCGGCGATTTCGATCGGCTTGATGGCGGCGAAGGCGAAGTTCTCGAGATCGAGGCCCGCCGGATCGGCAACCACCTTCTTCAGCGTTTGGCGGGCATTGGGCCCCCAGATGCCGATGGTGATGAATTTTTCCGAAACGTCGGTGATGGTGACGTCAAGGCCGCGGTCTTCCGCGACGCGGCGCATGTACTGGAAGTCGCGCGGTCCGGCATCGGCGCCGTTCACGAGACGGCAGCGGTCGGCCATGCGGAAGACGGTGAAGTCGGCCCGCACCATGCCCTCGTCATCGAGGAAGTGGGTGTAGATGCCCTTGCCGATGTTGCCGTCGCCACCGATCTTGGCGGCGCAAAGCCACTCGAGCAGTTCGACATGGTCAGGACCTTCGATGTCGACCATGTGGAAGTGCGACAGGTTGACGATGCCGCAATCCTCGCTCATCGCCAGATGTTCGGCGTTGGACACGCGCCAGAAATGGCGGCTGTCCCACTCGTTCTCGCGCACCGGAACGCGGTCGCCGTATTTTTCGAGAAGATGTTCGTTGGCGGCGTAGCCGTGCGCGCGCTCCCAGCCGCCGAGTTCCATGAAGTAGCCGCCGAGCTCCTTCTCGCGCTCGTAGAAGGGCGAGCGCTTGACGTTGCGGCCGCTGGCATAGGGTTCGCGCGTGTGCACGGCGGGGTAATAGATCTTCTGCGCCGCCTCGAAGCAGCGGCCCTCGATGAACTCCTCCTCGAGCTGGTGCGGGTAGAAGCGGGAATAGTCGATCGAGGCATGGTCGATCTCGGTGCGCCCGTCAGTCATCCAGTCGGCGATCAGCTTGCCGTAGCCGGGGCCGTCCTTCACCCAGATGGCGACGCAGTACCAGAGGCCGCGCACCTTCTGGCTCTCGCCGCAGGAGGGGCCGCCGGCGGCCGAGACCTGCAGGAGGCCGTTGAAGGAGTGGCTCTCGTTATAGCCAAGCTCGCCGAGGATCGGCGTCAGCTCCATGGCGCGCTCGAGCGGCTCGATGATCTGCTCCATCTCGAGGTCGCGCTGTGACGGCGACAGGCGCGCCTCGTGCTTTTCAAGAATGTGCCGGGGATGGCAGAGGCGCGGATTGGTGGTCTCGTAATAACCCCACTCGATCTGGCCGCCTTCGGTGGTCTTCGGGTCGCCGGTGTCGCGCATATAGGCGGAGTTGCCCTGGTCGCGCAAAAGCGGGAAGCCGATTTCCTTGCCGGTGCCTTCGAACTCGTTATACGGGCCGAAGAAGGTGAGCGGATGGTCGACCGGCATGACCGGTAGATCCTCGCCGACCATTTCGGCGATCAAGCGGCCCCAGATGCCGGCGCAGACGATGACGTGGTCGGCAATGATCGTGCCGCGATGGGTGACGACACCCTTGATGCGGCCGTTCTCGACAATCAGCGACTTCGCCGGCGTGTTGCCGAAGACCTGCAGTTTGCCGGACTTTTCCGCCGCATCGACGAGCTTGCCGGCAACCGTCTGCGAGCGCGGGATGACGAGGCCGGCATCCGGGTCGAACATGCCGCCCATGACCTGATCCTCTTCGATCAGCGGGAACATCTTCTTGATTTCAGCCGGCGAGACATAGTGTGCGCGGGTGCCGAAGGCCTTGGCAGAGGAAAGCTTGCGCTTGATCTCCTCCATCCAGACATCGTCGCCGGTGCGCGCGACTTCCAGGCCGCCGATGCGGGCGTAGTGGCCCATCTTCTCGAAGAAATCGATCGAATACTGCGTCGTCCAGACCGAGAGATAGTCATGGCTGGTCGTGTAGCAGAAGTCCGAAGCGTGGGCGGTCGAGCCGATATCGGTCGGCACACCTGACTTGTCGATGCCGACGATATCGTCCCAGCCGCGCTCGATCAGGTGGTGCGCGATCGAGGCACCCACGATGCCACCCAGCCCGATGATTACGACTTTCGCCTTTTGCGGAAACTCTGCCATTGATTGCGACCCTAGTTGGATTGGATGCCGGATTTTAGGGCGTGAGACGCGCCGACTAGAGCCTGTCTACGACATAATCATCAAACTGCACGACCAGAGCCGAGCAATCTGTGGATCGTAGAACGAGAGCTAGCGGGACGGTCATGCCACTGATTTCGTGAGAAAAAGCGTCGAAGAGCATCGAAGCGATTTCTCTTAGCATACAGAAGACGCGGGCGCATTCGAATGCGTCATCGCATGGGGCACGAATGTCGGTTTTGCGGCGACGCCACGATGCAGGCGATCTGCGACATCGTGCGGGCGGCTTGCTGCTTCACGATCACGGTGCCGCGCCGAAGAAGGCAAGGCGGGTGAAGAGCACGTAGTGCGATTCCGAGACCATCAGAGCGACGAAGACCAGCACCAGCAGCGGTGGCAGCAGGATCGCGTAGATCAGCGCCAGCCGCTCCCAGGCCATGTGCATGAAGATCGCGACGATGAGGCCGGCCTTCAGCACCATGAAGAGCAGGATCAGCGACCACCTGAGATAGCCCTGCAGCCCGACATAGTCGACGAGATAGGAGAAGGTGCTGAGCACGAACAGCAGCACCCAGACGACCAGGTAGAGGCCGATCGGATGCTGCTGGTGTTGTTCATGCGCCGGTGCCCGCGACCCTGCCTGCGGTATCGTGTCGGTGTGTGCCGTCGTTTCGGTCATGGCCATGCCTCACCACAGATAGAAGAATGCGAAGATGAAGACCCAGACGAGGTCGACGAAGTGCCAATAGAGGCCGGTGATCTCGACGATCTCGTATTGCCCCTTGCGGCTCGTGAAGAAGCCGCGCCTGCCGGTGTCGAAGTCGCCGCGCCAGACCTTGCGGGCGATGATCAGCAGGAAGATGACGCCAATCGTGACGTGTGTGCCGTGGAAGCCGGTAATCATGAAGAAGGTCGAGCCGAATTGGGCAGCGCCCCAAGGGTTGCCCCAGGGGCGTACGCCTTCGGTGATCAGCTTGGTCCACTCGAAGGCCTGCATGCCAACGAAGGTGGCGCCGAAGAGCGCCGTCACCACCATGAGCAAAGCGGTTTTCCTTCGATCCTGGCGGTAGCCGAAATTGACGGCCATGGCCATTGTGCCGCTCGAGGTGATCAGCACGAAGGTCATGATGGCGATCAGGATCAGCGGCACGTCGGAACCGCCGATGTGCAGCGCGAAGACCTCGCTCGGATTGGGCCACGGAACGGCCGTCGACATGCGCGCCGACATGTAGGCGATGAGGAAACAACCGAAGATGAAGGTGTCGCTGAGGAGGAAGATCCACATCATCGCCTTGCCCCAGGAGACGTTCTTGAACGTCCTTTGATCCGAAGCCCAGTCGGCGGCGAAACCGGCAAGTCCCGCCGGGCGGTGGAGCGGTTCTCGGACAGGCGAATGTGTCTCGACAGACATGCCTTGGCTCCTTAGGTCAAGAGTTGCCGGCAGAGCTCGACGAAGTCGTTGGCCCAGCCGGAAAAGAGCGCGAAAAGCACCAGCCAAACGGCCAGCATGAAATGCCAGTAGGTGGCGCAGAGCGTGATCGACAGCACGGCCCTCTCGTCCATCGGGCCGGCGCGCGTTCTCACGATCACTCGGGTGAGCGCGAAGAGGCCGCCGAGGATGTGCAGGCCATGCATGCCTGATATCATGTAGAAGAAGCTGTTGGCCGGGTTGTCGGCGATGAGAAAGCCGGCATCGGTCAGTTCGCGCCAGGCGAAGACCTGGCCCGCGAGGAAGGCGAGCCCCGCGGCAAGCGCAGCGATCAGGGCCGTGCGGCTTGCCTCGTCACGATGGCGCTCCGCGGTGACGCGCGCCGCATGCAGAAGCAGGCTGCCGAGCCCGAGGATGGCGGTGTTCAGCCAGAGGACTTTCGGCATTGGCGTCGACCACCAGTCGGTCGATGCCATGCGCATGAAATAGGCGCTGATGAAAAGCGAGAAGAGCGCGGCGACGACGGCGAGGAAGACGCCGAGGCCGATTTTTGCGGGTGGGATCGAAGGACGACCATCTGGACGCGGGTCAAACGCGTGACCGACCTCCAGCCAGGGTTTTGAGAAGAGCCGCTGCCGGCTGAGCCACCAGCCGGCGATCGTGAGAATCACGGCCAGCAGGATCAAGGTGACGTTCATGAGGCACCCTCCGGCGCATGACCTGCGGAGCCCGGCTGGTTCTGCGGAATGAAATCCTCGGCCGCTCCCGGCACGCTGTAGTCATAGGGCCAGCGGTAGACGACCGGCAGTTCCTTCCAGTTGCCGTGGCGTGGCGGCGTCTCCGGTGTCTGCCATTCGAGCGTCGTCGCCCGCCAGGGATTGCCACCGGCCTCACGACCATGGCGAATGCTCCAGATGAGATTGAAGAGGAAGAGGAGCTGAGCGGCGCCGACGACCAGCGCCATGATGGTGATGAACTCGTTGAGCGTATGGGCAGAGGCCGGGACGAAGGCGGTTTCGCCCATTTCATAATAGCGCCGCGGCATGCCGATGAGGCCGAGATAGTGCATCGGGAAGAAAATCAGATAGGCACCGACGAAGGTCACCCAGAAATGGATCTGGCCCATCACCTCGTTGAGCATGCGGCCGGTGATCTTCGGATACCAGTGATAGATCGCGCCGAAGATGACGAGGATCGGCGCCACGCCCATGACCATATGGAAATGCGCAACGACGAACATCGTGTCGGAGAGCGGCACGTCGACGACGACGTTGCCGAGGAAGAGGCCGGTCAGCCCGCCATTGACGAAGGTGACGATGAAGGCGAGCGCAAACAGCATTGGCAGCGTCAGGTGGATATCGCCGCGCCAGAGCGTCAGCACCCAGTTGTAGACCTTGATCGCCGTCGGCACGGCGATGATCAGCGTGGTCGTCGCGAAGAAGAAACCGAAATAGGGGTTCATGCCGCTGACATACATGTGGTGCGCCCAGACGATGAAGGAAAGCGCGCCGATGATGACGATCGCCCAGACCATCATGCGGTAGCCGAAGATGTTCTTGCGGGCATGGGTACTGATGAGATCCGACACGATGCCGAAGGCCGGCAGCGCGACGATATAGACCTCCGGGTGGCCGAAGAACCAGAAGAGGTGCTGGAACAGGATCGGGCTGCCGCCGCCGTGCTGCAGCTGCTCGCCCATCTCGACGATCGCCGGCATGAAGAAGCTGGTGCCGAGCACCCGGTCGAACAGCATCATGACGCAGGCGACGAAGAGGGCGGGGAAGGCAAGCAGCGCCATGACCGTCGCGGTGAAGATGCCCCAGACGGTGAGCGGCATGCGCATCAGCGTCATGCCGCGGGTGCGGCCCTGCAGCACGGTGACGACATAGTTGAGGCCGCCCATGGTGAAGCCGATGATGAAGAGGATGAGCGAGGAGAGCATCAGGATGATGCCCCAGTCCTTGCCGCCGGGCGTGCCAGAGAGAACCGCCTGGGGTGGGTAGAGCGTCCAGCCGGCGCCGGTCGGGCCCCCGGGGGCGAAGAAGCTGGCGACGAGCACGAGCACAGCGAGCAGGTAAAGCCAGTAGCTCAGCATGTTGGCATAGGGGAAGACCATATCGCGCGCGCCAAGCATCAGCGGGATCAGGTAGTTGCCAAAGCCACCAAGGAAGAGAGCTGTCAGCAGGTAGATCACCATGATCATGCCGTGCATGGTGATGAACTGGTAGTAGCGCTCGGCGTCGATGAAGGCGAAGGCGCCGGGAAAGCCGAGCTGCAGCCGCATCAGCCAAGAGAGCACCAGGGCGACCATGCCGATGGCGATCGCGGTCGAGGCATATTGCACGGCGATGATCTTGGCATCCTGGCTGAAGACGTAGCGCGTCCACCAGCTATGGGGATGATAAAGCTCGACGTCCTCCACTTCCGCGGCGCCTATCGGTTCGCCCGTGCTATGCCGGATGTCGACCATCTGCGAGAACCTCCCAACACCGGATCATTTCGATCCAACGCTTTGAACCACGCAATTCCGGACACCAACGCTGGAATTGCTTTCGCTCACGAGCGGGATGCGAGCGGAAAACCGCAAGCACTTTTCCTCATCCCGCTTTGGCCGTCGGGGCGCTTCTTACTGCGCCGGGGCGGCATTTCCTGCCTGCGCCGTTTCCTTCGTCCCTGCCTTTGCCTGCAGCTGCGAGAAGGTCTGCTGCTGCGAAAGCCAAGCCTGGTAGTCGGCGGCACTGTCGACGACGACGGTGCCGCGCATCTGTGGGTGACCGACGCCGCAGAGTTCGGCGCACAAGACCTCGAAGGTGCCGGTGCGTGTCGGCGTCAGCCAGAAGTAGGTGACCATGCCCGGCACCATGTCCATCTTGGCGCGAAACTCCGGCACGTAGAAATCGTGCAGCACGTCGACCGAGCGCAGGAGCATCTTGACCGGCTTGCCGACTTCCAGATGCAGCTCGCCGCCTTCGATGACGTAATCGTCAAGCGCCGCTGCGTCATTGCGGTTGAGGCCGAGCGAATTTTCCGGGGTGATGTCGCGGGTCTCGGAGGTGCCGAGCTTGCCGTCCGCGCCTGGGAGCCGGAAGCTCCACAACCACTGCTGGCCGACGACCTCGACCTCCGTTGCGCCATCCGGCACGGTCACGAACTGGTGCCAGACGAAAAGGCCGGGGGTCAGCATGGCGGCGACCCCGAGCGTGGTGCCGCCGGCTAGCCACCCTTCGAGCTTGCGGTTTTCCGGTTCATAGGCAGCCCGGTTTCCCGGGCGATGCCGAAAACGCAGGACGCAATAGGCCATGAAAAGCACCACGGCGACGAAGACGACGCCGGTAATCCAGAAGGTGATGATGAGCGTATTGTCTATGTAATTCCAGTTGGACGCGATCGGCGTCCACCACCACGGGCTCAACAGATGGAACAACACCGACCCAACGGCCAACAAAACCAGAATAACTACCACGGCCATTTCTGTCCCTCCTTGCCGCTGGCGGCTGTGGGCATGAATACGCAATCCGTAGAGCCTGCTGCATGTTTCCTTTAATCGTCTCCGATCAAAGGACAAAAACATGCAGGAATTCAAAGTTCTACAGCGACCTTTGCGCGTCTGATAAGACGCGCGGCGCTGTACCTGCAATTATTGCACGAACGTTGAATAGTCGCAATTCGCCGTCTCCGTGCGGACGGCGGTTGCCTTTAGTCTTTTCAGCCTACTGCGAATACTGCTTGAGGTAGGCAATGAGGTTGGAGATATCCGTGTCGTCCTTCAGCCCGGCAAAGGCCATTTTCGTGCCTTTCACCTTGGTCCTTGGATTGTGCAGATAGTCGCGCAGATGCGCCTCGTCCCAGACGAGCCCACCCTTGCCGGCATCGATCATCGCCGGCGAGTAGCTGAAGTCGGCGTGGGTGCCGGCCGTTCGCCCGAACAGATGGTTGAGTGATGGTCCAACCTTGTTGGTATCGCTGTCGGCAACATGACAGACAGCGCATTTCTTGAAGACGGTGGCTCCGGCTGCGGCATCGCCCTCTTGCGCGAGGGTTGCGAACGGACAGAGCATCGTTGTCGAAAAGGCAAGGGCAACAACAAGAATTCGCATGACACTTCCTCAAAATCGCCGGGCGCAGGCAAGGAAGGCTATCGTCAATCTGTCGTTTTGGCGGTGCTTGCTTCTCTTAAGTTGGCGCCACGGCGGTTGATACTTGCGACAGGACGACCGTACGCCTCGCCTTGTGGAAGTCAACCGGCGCAGCCGGCAGGTCGCCGGTTGCGCCTAAATTTTCACCAGGGACGGTGCGCGCGATCAGACCCGATTGCCGGCGGCGTCGAAGAAATGCAGCCTGTCGACCGGCAGTCGTACGGCAAGCGAACCCGAAGCGGTGAGGAACCGGCGGTCGTTGGTGAAGGCCTTGAAGCCGGCGCGGCCGAAGGAGAGATGCAGGATGATGCCGAAGCCGGTCGGCTCGACCAGGTCGACATTGGCGCTCAGCACATCCGGTCCTTCGACGCCGATCTCCACATGTTCCGGGCGAATGCCGAGGGTGGCGCGGGCGCCGTCGGCGAGCGCCGGATGCGGTTGTGCCGGGATGACAACGCCGCCTTCCGTCTCGAAGCGCGGGGCGGTGCCGTTCAGGTAGGTGCCCTCGAAGAAGTTCATGCCGGGCGAGCCGATGAAGCCGGCGACGAAGAGGTTTGCGGGACGGTCGTAGAGATCGAGCGGGCTGCCGACCTGCTGGACGAAGCCGCCGTTCATGGCGACGATGCGGTCGGCAAGCGTCATCGCCTCGATCTGGTCGTGGGTCACGTAGATCGAGGTCGCGCCGAGGTCCTTGTGCAGCTTCTTGATCTCGGCGCGCATCTGCTCGCGCAGGCGGGCGTCGAGGTTCGACAGCGGCTCATCGAAGAGAAACGCCTTGGGTTCGCGCACGATGGCGCGGCCCATGGCGACGCGCTGGCGTTGGCCGCCGGAGAGTGCGCGCGGCCGGCGTTCGAGCAGCGGATCTAGGCCGAGCTTGGCGGCGGCCCCTGAAACGATGCTCGCGATCTTCTCCTTGGCCGTCTTCCGGAGCCTGAGGCTATAGCTCATGTTCTTGGCGACGGACATATGCGGATAGAGCGCATAGGACTGGAACACCATGGCGATGTCGCGGTCCTTCGGCGCCAGTTCGTTGACGCGTTTTCCGGCGATGCGGATCTCGCCCGAGGTGACGCTTTCAAGCCCGGCGATCATGCGCAGAAGCGTAGACTTGCCGCAGCCGGATGGGCCGACGAGCACCACGAATTCGCCGTCGCCTATCTTCAGGTCGACATCATGCAGGACCGGGTGGATGCCGTAGGATTTCTGGATGTTGGCGATATCGATGGAAGCCATGAGAGCAATCCTCAGCCTTTGACCGCGCCGGCCGTGAGGCCCTGGACGAGATAACGTTGAATGAGCAGGAAGAAGAGGCAGGCGGGGATGAGTGCGAGCACGCCGGCCGCCATCATCTGCCCGAAGTCGACGGAGAACTTCGACACGAAGGACAACAATCCGACGGGGAACGTCGCCTGGTCGTTACCGGAGATCAGCATCAGCGAGAACAGAAGTTCGCTCCAGGCGGCGGTGAAGACGAAGCCGAGGGTTGCGGCAATGCCGGGCAGCGTCAGCGGCAGGATGATCTGGCGGAAGGCGACGAATTGGGTGGCGCCGTCGATCATCGCCGCCTCTTCCAGGTCCTTCGGAATGCCGTCGAAGAAGGACTGCATCAGGAAGGTGGCAAACGGCACGTTGAAGGCGGTGTAGACGATGACGAGCCCGGTCAGGCTGTTGGTGAGGCCAAGCGGCGACAGGATCTTGAAGATCGGCGCCACCAGCATGACCAGCGGGAACATCTGCGTCAAAAGCATCAGCGCCACCAGCCAGTACTTGCCGCGGAAGTTGAAGCGCGACAGCGCATAACCCGAGAGCGAGGCGAGGATGGTGACGATAACGGCGGTGGAGCCGGATACGATCAGGCTGTTCTTGAAGAACACCGGAAAGGCGCTGTGGCGCAGCACGAAATCGAAATGTTCGAGGCTGGCGCGCGACGGCCACATTCGAATGCCTTCCGAGTAGAGCAGGTCGTTGGGCGTGACTGCAACCTTCAGCAGCCAATAGAGCGGGAAGAGCGCGAAGGCGATGTAGGCAAGGATTGCCGATCGGTGCGCGATCATGAGGAAAAGCGGTTTGGCGCGCATCGGTCTCAATCCTTGCTCAACAGCCACTGCCGCAGGATGACGATCAGCATCGAATAGGCGAGCAGCAGTGCCAGAAGCACCAGTGCGATCGCCGAGGCGTAGCCGAAATCCAGCCGCTTGAAGGCCTGGGTGAAGATATAGCTGGCGACGATCTGGGTGCGGTCGGCCGGTCCGCCATTGGTCATGACGATGATCAGGTCGGCGAAGTTCGAGATCCAGACGGTGCGCAAGAGGATGGTGATGGCAATCGTCGGCGCCAGGAAGGGCAGCGTGATCGAGAGAAAACGCTGGACCGGGCCGGCGCCGTCGATGCTGGCGGCCTCATAGAGATCGCGCGGGATCGCCTGCAGGGCGGCAAGCAGGGTGATCGCGAAGAAGGGAATGCCCCACCAGACATTGGCGATGATCGGCCCCCACATGGCAAGCTGCGGGTCCGAGAGGATGTTGTTCGGCTCACTCATGATGCCGAGCGCGTAGAGCCAATGCGGCAAGGGACCAACGACCGGATTGAAAAGCCAGGCCCAGTTGAGGCCGGCAAGGAAGCTCGGCACTGCCCAGGGCAGGAAGACGAGGGCCTGAGCGAGACCGCGGCCATAGAATGGCTTGTCGAGCAGCAGCGCCAGGATCAGGCCGAAGACGAACTGGAAGAACACCGACGCGCCGGTCCACCACAGCGTATTGCGCAGCGCCCGATAGAAGGCCTGGTCCTCGGCAAGCGCGCGGAAATGATCGAGGCCGATGTAGGCGCCGGAGAACGGGTTTAAGAGCTGGATGTCGCGGAAGGCGTAGGAAACGCCAAGCACCAGCGGCACCAGCATGACGGTGACGATCAGGATCAGCGCCGGCGCGCTATAGAGATAGGGCGCGGCGCCATCGGCGATGCGCTTCTTCAGCGGCGTCCTGCCTGCCGGCAGGCCGCTTTGGCGGGCGACATGGTCCATCGATCGAAATTTCCCCTGTGCGGCCGCCGGTTTTTTCGACGTGCCTCGTTTTCGTTCAGTCGGAGCGGGATGCAGGCGGAGACCGCGCCCACGTCATTCCGCTCAAGGTCACGAGGGCCGGCGGCGGCGAACCGCCGCCGGCCGAAGGCTTACTTCTTGCTGGCGAGGAACTTCTGCTGCGCCTTGGTCAGGTAGTCGGCCCACTGGTTGGCGAGCTCTTCCGGCGTGATGTCGCCGAGCAGGGCTTCCTGAGTCGTCTTGATGGCGAGCGAATCCTTGAAGAAGGCGAATTCCTCGAGGTAGGTCGGCATCACCGTCAATACGACGTCCTTGTCGGCAAGCTCGTCGAACCAGCCCTTGAACTGCGCGCTCGCATAGAAGGGATCCTTCTCGGCCGACTTGTGCACCGGCAGCGCGCCCGTGCGCTTGTTCCACTCGATGTTGCCTTCCGGCCCCTCGAGCGTCTCGATCAGCTTCCAGGAGAGATCCTTGTTCTGACTTGCCGACAGCATCGACCAGCCGGCAAAGCCGATGGTGGTAAACGCCTTGCCGCTCGGACCCTTCGGCATGGTGGTGACGCCGAAATCTTCCGACTTCATGCGCTCGGCAATGGCGATCAGCGCATCCGGATCCTGGTCGAGGAAGGCGCAGGTGCCGCTGTAGAAACCGGCGACGATTTCGTTAAAGCCCCAGTTGACGCTGTCCTTCGGCGCCAGCCCCTTCTTGTAGAGGTCGATCACCCAGGTCAGGCCCTTGACCCAGCCTTCGCTGTTCATGGTCGAGGTGCCATCCTCATTGAAGAATTTGTTGCTGCCGGCCATGGTGGCGCCGAACATCACCCAGCCGTTGAGACCACCCGGTCCCCCGCGCAGGCAGTAGCCGGATTTGCCCGGAAGCTTGGATACGGCTTCCGATGCCTTGACGAAATCGTCCATGGTCTTCGGCGGTTCGCTGACGCCGGCTTCCGAGAGCAGCTTCTTGTTGTAGAACATCGCCCGCAGATAGAAGCCGTAGGGCAGCATGTAGGCGGTGTCGTTGACGTCGCGGCCGAGTTCGAGCGCGCGTTCGGTCAGGCCGCCCGTGTGTTCCCACTTGGCGAGGTAGGGCTCCAGGCTTTCGAGCATGCCGTTGTTGGCATAGAGCGACAGCCAGGTGTCGGGCATTTCCATCACGTCAGGCAGTTCGCCGGCCGAAACCATGGTCGCGAACTTTTGGAATGCTTCGCCCCAGGGCAGCGAGATGATCTCGACCGTGGTGCCGGGGTTGGCGGCTTCGAACTTGGCAACGATCGATTTCAGCGTCTCGGTGCGCTCGGGGCTGGTGATGACCTCGACCAGTTTCAGCTTGGTATCGGCGAGTGCGCTTCCGGCCATCAGGCTGGCGAGAAGCGTGGCAGTGATCAGTTTCTTCATTCTTGTTCCCTCTTTTCTTCGTTGGTTTGGTTCAAAGTGGGGATAGCGGGATGCCGGCGGAAAACCGCCTGCAGCCGCTCCTGTCAGCCAGTCGAAGCGACGGCGAGCGCCGCTTCAAGATCGCTCCAGAGGGCCTCCGTTCCCTCCAGGCCGACATGGAGCCGTACCGACCGCGGCGAGATGCCGAAGGCGGCCGCGGAATTGGGCTGGGCTTTCTGCGACAGCACGACTTCGCCCGGCACGATGAGGCTTTCATGTCCGCCCCAGGAAACGCCGAGCTTGAAGAGTTCGAGATGATCCGCAAAGCGCCTGACATCGACGCCCTCGCGGAAGATGAAGGAGAACAGGCCGGATGTGCCCGAAAGGCCCGGCGGCAGCGTGTTGCCGAGGCCGGGGTGGCAGACGGTCTCGACCAGCGGATGGGCCTGCAGCCGCCGCGCGACTTCAAGCGCCGAGCGCTCATGCGACTTCATGCGGATCGGCAGGGTGCGTAAGCCGCGGATCAGGAGCCAGGCATCGAAGGGCGAGAGCTTGCCGCCGAGATAAGGGTAGGATTCCGAGCGGATGCGGCCGATCAGTTCCTTCGAGCCGGTCACGACGCCGGCGACGACGTCCGAATGGCCGCCGAGATATTTGGACGCCGAATGGATGACGAGATCGACGCCGAGCGAAATCGGCTGCTGGAAGATCGGGCTTGCCCAGCTGTTGTCGATGGCGGTGATGATGCCCTGGTCCTTGGCAAGGCGGGCGAGGGAGGCGACGTCGTGGGTGTCCATCACCCAGCTTGTCGGGCTTTCCATGTAGAAGAGCTTGGCGCCGGGAAGGGCCTTGGCGACTGCTTCCTCGTCGCGACCGTCGACATAGGTCACCTCGATCTTCATGCGCTTCAGATGCGTGCCAAACAGGCGGAAGGCGTCGGGATAGACATGATTGACGGCGACGATGCGGTCGCCCGGCTCGACGAAGGACAGCACGGTCGAGGAGATCGCCGACATGCCGCTGGCAAAACCGATCGCGTCTTCGCCGCCTTCGAGCTTCGCCAGCATCTCCTCGAACATGCGCACGGTCGGGTTGAGACCGCGGGTATAGATCGGTCGCACACGCTCGCCCCGGTAGGACGCGACCATGTCGTCATAATCCTTGAAGGTGAAAAGCGAGGTCTGAACGATCGGCGGCACGACGGCATCGAAGGCGTGGCCTTCGTCATGCGCGACGGTCAGCGAGGCGTGGTCGAACGGATCGAGGCCGTTGGTCATTTGGACATTTCCTTGATGTCTTCCTCGACGATCGCGAGGATTTTCAGCGTTTCTTCGCGCGCGGTGTCAGGATCCTGGGCTGCGATCGCGTTGAACAGGGTACGGTGGAACGGGAAGGAGCGGCGGGCGAAGTCCGACCGATCGAACGGCTCCTCCCAGAAGCGCTCGAAGGCTTCGCGCATCTGTTCGAGGAGCTGGCGGAAGAGCGGATTGTGGGTGGCATCGTAGATCGCCAGATGGAAGGCAAGGTCTTCCGGACCTGACGTGCCCTTGGCGATATGCACCCGCTCCATCTCGTTGAGCTTCACTTCGATGATATCAAGGTCTTCGTCGGTGCGCCGGCGGGCCGCGACCATATTGGCCTCAACCTCGATGCCGCGGCGGACCTCGAGCGTCATCAAAAGCACGTCGCGCAGATGCGCAGCGTCGAGGGTGAGCGGCATATGGACGGTGGCGCCCGTGATCATGCGCAAGAGATAGGTGCCGCTGCCCTTGCGCGCCTCGACGACGCCGAGCGCCTGAAAGTGGCGGATGACTTCGCGAATAGTCGACCGACCGACGGCAAGCGCCGTCATCAGTTCGCGTTCAGCTGGCAGGCGTTCGCCGGGTCTAAGCCCCGATTGTTCGATGTAGTCAGCCAACGCGGCAATGACCTGCTGGGCCCGGTCGGCGGGCGGCAATGGCAGAAGCGCGGCTCTGGCTTGTTCAGTCATTCAGCCTCCCCCTCGGCGCCAAATTGGTCTGACATCTCACCACTATGGATAAGGCGCGAGAGGTCGTCAAGCAGGAACTGATGGAACGCGCAGGTGGTTGACCTCGCACGCTTCCGGCGTAGACAGGAGGCAAGGAGCTTGACGATGTTGAAATCGGGATATCTGTTTGCCATCGCCATGGTGGGCGCGGTCTTTGCCGTGACGAGCGTCGCGGGCGATGCGGAAGCGCAGATGCGCACCAGAAAGGGCGAGTATTACGAGGGGGTCCAGCGCAAGCCCTATGGCTATTACTGGATCTGGCCGCCGGTCGAACAGCGGCAGCCAGCCTACAGGCAACGTCCCGGCCAGGATGGTCCAGTCGGCAACACGACGTCGAAACCCCGCAAGCGGCCGACCCAATAGGCATTGCTGTGCTGCCGAGCGAACCGAACAAAGAGAAGCGGCGCCCGAGAGCGCCGCAGCTTTGATCAGACCTTGTTTGATCAGACTGTGGCGACGTGCACGTCGCGGGGGAGGGAAGAGAGAACCTCCGGCCCGTCTTCGCGCAGGATGACGATATCCTCAAGCCGGATGCCGAAGCGGCCGGGAAGATAAATGCCGGGCTCGATCGAGAAGACCATGCCTTCTTCCAGCACGGTTTCCGAGGTCGCGGTGATGTAGGGCGGCTCATGACCGTCGATGCCCATGCCGTGACCGGTGCGGTGAACGAAGTATTCGCCGTAGCCGGCATCGCTGATCACCTTGCGGGCGGCCGCGTCGACGTCCTTGGCGAGCACGCCGGGACGGGCGGCCTTCAACGC
Source organism: Ensifer sp. ENS10 (assembly GCF_014852025.1). Taxonomy (NCBI): domain Bacteria; kingdom Pseudomonadati; phylum Pseudomonadota; class Alphaproteobacteria; order Hyphomicrobiales; family Rhizobiaceae; genus Ensifer; species Ensifer sp. ENS10. Next base: position 1,286,214 of record NZ_JACVAS010000002.1, on the reverse strand, counting down.
TGCCTGCACGGCCCTTTCCACGATGGTGTGGATCTGGCCGTATCCCTCAGGGGCGCGGCCGACGATTGCCATGCGGGTGATGTCGCTCGGAAAACCCTGCTTGCGGCCGCCGATATCGATGACGACGGCATCGCCTTCCTCGATCACCCGTTCGCTCGCCGAATGATGCGGGAAGGCGCCATTGCCGCCAGCGCCGACGATCCAGAAGGCCGGTGCCGCACCTTCCGAGGAAAAGTGTCCGCGGATCTCAGCGGCCAGTTCCTTCTCGGTCATGCCCGGACGGATCTTGGAAAAGGCCGCTTGCATGGCGCGGTCGGCAATGCCGGCATTCATCTTCAAAAGGGCGTATTCGCTCTTGTCCTTGCGCATGCGCAGGGCGCCGAGCGTTGCCGGGGTGAATTCGCGCGCGGTATCCTCTGGCAGGGCATCGATCAGCAGCAGGGCGAAATCGGCGCGCATGGTCTCGTCGAGCACGATGCGGCCAGGTGCAGTCGCGCCGACATCGGCGAGGGCCGACGTCAGAGCATCGGTCGGGCCCACGTCATCAGCCCAGTTGTGGAAGGCGATGTCGGTGTGTTCGCGCGTGCCCTCGGCGTTGAGGGCCGGCATCAGGAAGGCTTCCTTTTCCGGGCCGATCAGAAGCAGGCAGGGGCGCTCGTCCGGATGCGGATGGTAGCCGATCAGCCAATCCATGTGCGATCCGGGCGCGAGCGCGACGAGGCCGACTTTGCTTTCGGCCATCTTGCGGCGGAGCGCAGCAAAACGGCTCTTGGTGAGTTCGTTCATGATGTTTCCAGTTCTGGCTTGAGGATGCGCTCGCCATTCACGCGGCTGTAGCGCTCATCGACGGGCGGATGGGGTGGCCGGGCCGACCGGCGTGATGTGGCGGTTTTGGGGAATGCTATAGGCCGGCGCAGGTGTTGCCCCAGGCTGAAAATCTTTGGCTCTTCAAGCGGACTCCTCCCCCTCGAATGCGCGGGCATTGGGCCGGAAGGCTCGCGCCTCCCGTCGCTATGCATCTGTATTTTCACGACTTTGGTGCCGTGCCTGAGCGTTGTCAATACGGAATTTTAGTCACACTAAAATTTATGAGGCCGTGGCCTGCCGTCGGCTCAGGCCGCCAGCCGCAGAAGGCGCGCGACCGCCTGCTGATCGAAGCCGCCGATCCCCTCCCGGATGTCGGCGGCGATCGCATCGGCAACGGCCTCCTCGTCGCGCCGCCTAAGGGCATCGATGGCCTCCCGATGACGATCGACCACGTAGAGCTCGGTGACATGCTCCATGGCGATGCCGAGGATGGGCCCGAGTTGCAGCCACACGCTTTCGATCAGCGGCATGGCGACCGGGTCGGGATTGGCCGAGTAGATCATCCGATGAAACGCCTGGTTGGCGATCAGCGCTGCCACCTTGTTCCCCTTGCGGATTTCCGTCTCGATACTGTCATCGATTGCCGTAATTTTCTCGATCTGGCGCTCGGAGAGATGGGCGACGGCCCGGCGGGCGGCATGGCTTTCGAGCGCGATGCGGAGCAAGATCAGTTCCTCGAACCGCGCGGGCGTGATGTGCGGCACGACGATACGGCGGTTCTCAAGGAATTGCAGCGCGCCGATCGATGTCAGCTGACGTAGCGCCTCGCGTACCGGCGTCGGGCTGCTTTCGAGCGCTTCGGCAAGGCCGCGGATGGTGACGGATGTGCCGGGGCGGAAAGCGCCGACCATGATCGCCTGGCGCAGCCGGTTGAAGGCATAGTCATGCGTGGTCATGCCGTCGGGTCGGGCAAGTGGCGGCAAAACAAGGGGTTTCACGATCGCATTCCTTCTGCCTGGCGTCCTTCATGCGCCTGATACCATTGCCGATGCTTGACTCCAATTCCTGAATTATGTCAACTATCACAAAATGTGATCACAAAAAGAGATTTGCGATATGTCGCTCGACGCGGAAGACCCCAGCGCATTCAAGGCATGGCTCGAGCAGAACGGGCCGATCGAAAGTATCCAGGCGGTGGTCTGCGACCTCAACGGCATCATGCGGGGCAAACGCGTGCCGGTGGAGCAGGCGGCGAAGGTGCTCGGCGGCGGCATCCGCATGCCGCTCTCGATCGTCGGGGTCGATGTCTGGGGCGAGGATATCATCAACAGCGAGCAGGTGTTCGCCAGCGGCGACCGCGACGGTATCTGCGGTGTCACCGGCCGCGGCGCGCTGCCGGTCAACTGGACTTCGCGACCGAGCGCGCTGGTGCCGCTCTGGCTGCAGCTTGAGGACGGCAAGCCGTTTCTTGCCGATCCGCGCCAGGCGCTGGCGGCGGTCGTGCGCGAATATCAGGAACTCGGTCTTCGCCCCGTCGTTGCGACCGAACTGGAGTTCTACCTGATCGATCCGGAGCCCGACAGCGCGGTGCCGCCGATCTCGCCCTATACCGGCAAGCGCCTCGATTCCGATGCGATCCTGTCGATCGACGAGCTCGACGATTTCGGCGAGTTCTTCTCGGACGTCTACAAGGAATGTGCCCGGCAGAACGTGCCGGCGGATGCGGCGATCGCCGAGAACGGCATCGGCCAGTTCGAGATCAATCTACTCCACACCGACGACCCGCTGAAGGCGGCCGACGACGCCATCTTCTTCAAGCGCATCGTCAAGGGTGTCGCGCGCAAGCATGGCCTCGCCGCCACCTTCATGGCCAAGCCCTACGGCACACGGTCGGGCAACGGCATGCATATCCATTTCAGCCTGCTCGACGAGGAGGGCAACAACGTCTTCAACGACGGCAGCGACGAAGGTTCGCCAATGCTGAAGAACGCCGTTGCCGGCCTCTTGCGCGGCATGGCCGAGACGACGCTGCTGTTTGCGCCGCATTTCAACTCCTACCGGCGGCTCAGGCCGGACACGCACGCGCCGACGGCCGTCTGCTGGGGCTATGAGAACCGCACCTCGGCAATCCGCATTCCAGGCGGCAATCCGGCCGCGCGCCGCATCGAGCATCGCGTCGCCGGAGCCGACGCCAATCCCTATCTCGTCATCGCCGCGATCCTCGGCGCTGCCCTCGTTGGCATCCGCAACAAGTGGAAGCCACCGGCGCCTGTTTCGGGTCGGGCCTATGCAGCGGAGAAACTGCCCAAAATTCCCTCGGAATGGGGGCAAGCGGTCGATAGCTTCGAGGCAGGACCGATTGCCGCCGAAATTTTCGATCCCGTGCTGCGCTCGATGCTGATCGCCTGCAAACGCCAGGAGATTGCAGGCTTTGCCGAGCAGGTCACGGATTACGAATTCAGCGCCTATCTGGAAATTGTCTGATGGTCACGAAACAGAACTCCTATGCCGGCGACGGCAGCTACCCGACCAGCTACTACGCCGCATCCCGCAACATCATCCGCACGCCGGTCCGACTTCAGGGCCGCGTCGAGACCGACGTGTGCGTTGTCGGTGCCGGTTACTCCGGCCTGTCGACGGCGATCCACCTTGCGGAAAAAGGCTACAAGGTCGTCGTCGTCGAGGGCGCCCAGGTCGGTTGGGGTGCTTCCGGCCGCAACGGCGGCCAGGTGGTCAACGGCCTCAACGCCAGCCTATCGACGATCCAGCGCCGCTACGGCGACGACGCCGCGCGCTTCATCGGCGGGCTGGTGCAGGAAGGCGGCAAGATCATCCGTCGTCTCGTCAGCCAGTATCAGATCGACTGCGACCTGAAGCCGGGCAACATCTATGCCGCCTATACGCCGGCGCATATGAAGGAACTCGAAGCCAAGCAGGCGCTCTGGCGCAAATACGGCATGGACGATCACCAGCTTCTCGATCGTGACGCGCTTCGCAAGCTCGTCACGTCGGATGCCTATTGCGGCGGCATGCTCGACACGACCGGTGGGCACATGCATCCGCTCAATCTCGTGCTCGGCGAGGCGCGCGCGCTCGAAAGCATCGGTGGCACGATCTACGAACAGTCGCCCGTGACGCGCGTCGACCACGAGGCGGCGCGGCCGACCGTCTATACCGAAGGCGGCGAGGTTTCGGCACGTATTGTCGTGCTTTGCGGCAATGCCTATCTCGGCGACGCGGTGCCGAAGCTCGTTTCGCGCGTCATGCCTGTTTCGACGCAGATGATCACGACGGCGCCGCTCGGCGAAGAGCTCGCCCATTCGCTGATCCCGAGCGACATGTGCGTCGAGGACGTGCGCTATATTCTCGACTACTTCCGGCTTTCCGCCGACAAGCGGATGATCTTCGGCGGCGGCACCGTCTATGGTGGCACCGATCCGGCCGATGTGGTCGCCAAGCTGAAGCCCAATCTTGAAAAGGTGTTCCCTGAGCTCAAGGGCGTGAAGATCGACTATGCGTGGAGCGGCAATTTCGCGCTCTCCTTCACGCGCGTGCCGCAGATGGGCCGGATCGGCTCCAACACCTATTTCGCCCACGGCTACAGCGGCCATGGGGTCACCGGATCGCATCTCTTCGGCCGCACACTCGCCGAAGCGATCGATGGCGACACCACGCGCTACGACGTCTTCGAAAAGCTGCCCTGGTATCCCTTCCCGGGCGGGCGCATGTTCCGGGCGCAATATTCGACGATCGGTTCCTGGTGGTACCAGTTCAAGGACGCGGTCGGATTGTAGGGCAAAAGGCCGATGCTCTGTGATGGGGTGGCTTGCCATAAAGCCGGCCACGCCCCTTGCGCGCGAGTCGAATGGCAGATTTCCCGCGGAGTGTAATTCCGCCTTGCCGGCTGATGCGCTAGTATTAATCCCTTACTGCACGGTTCCTCAAATCGTCGCCGATTTGAGGATGCAGAAAATCAAAGTGCTACAGCGACCTTTGCGCGTCCGATAAGACGCGCGGCGCTGTAGCGCATCGGTTCGCCCGTTCGAAGGGCCCGTTGCATCTTTGGCATGCGGCCGGTCCGTGGGAGCGGCGTTCGTATGCAAACGGATACCAAGGAGGGCCCGCATTTCTGCGGGCAAGGCAGGCGGGGAGCATATGACTCCCGATTGATTTCCTGGGAGGCCTCGAGATGTTCGTGCGCTTTGGCTATGAAATCGGCATTCGTTGCCCGCAACCGACCCCGATGATGACCTATCTTTCCGTCGTGCCGGAACGGCGCGCAACCCTTCGGCGCGAACATGGGCCGGTTTCCATGCCAATCGTGAAGATGGAAGAGATCACCGATCCGCATGGCAATACATGTTTCCGGATGACCGTGCCCGAAGGCGACTTCAAGCTCTCCTATGACGCGGTGATCGAGGATGACGGCAGGCTCGACGCCTCCGATCCGCTGGCGGATGCTGTGCCGGTCGAAAACCTGCCGGCCGCTTGGCTACCCTATCTCGCGGCCAGCCGTTACTGCGAAACGGATCGGCTCGGTACGCTCGCGTGGCGACTGTTCGGAGATGTGCCTGCCGGTTGGCAGCGCGTGCAGGCGATTTGCGACTATGTGCATGAGCGCCTGGTCTTCAGCTACGGCTATGCCCAGGCAATGCGCACCGCGCTCGAAGCCCATGAGGATCGCGTCGGCGTCAGCCGCGACTATGCGCATCTGGCGATCACCTTTTGCCGCTGCATGAACATGCCGGCGCGCTATGTGAACGGCTACATGGCCGACATCCCGAAGAGCGATCATCCGGCGCCGATGGATTTCAACGCGTGGTTCGAAGTCTTTCTTGGAGATCGCTGGCATACGTTCGACGCCAAGAACAATCAGCGACGGGCAGGGCGGATTGCGGTCGCTCGCGGCCGTGACGCGGCCGACATTCCGCTGATCCAGACTTTCGGCAAACACGAACTGACCGCCTTCACCGTCTGGACCTGTGTCGAGGCCGACAGTGCGCTCACGCGCTCGCATCACGGCTCCGATGTTTCGTTGCTGACCCCGTGGTTCAGCGAAACCTGGTCGAAACACCTCCTGGACCGCGACCGCAATCGCCATTAACGACGGCGGTTTCGCCGAACCGATTTTTTACGACATGCGCATTTAGCGGAAAATAATATCTATAAACTCAATCGATAATATAGGAGAACAAGAGAGAAGGCGGACTAAATCCCGCGAGTGAATGACGGAGAGACGCGATGAACGCTTCGAGGCCGATGGTCCAATCCCGATACGCGGCTTATGCATCAGCACCCCAGCGCCGGTCGTTCGTCCATCTGGTCCCGCACGCAATTGCGATCGTGGCCGCATTCTCCTTCGTCAGCGCCGTCGTCGTGGGCGCTTTCTGATCTTTCTTGATTCAGCTTTGGCGAGACAGATGTTCGTGCACGGCGATCCAATCGCCTGACGATGCCCGCCGGAACACGATCGTTTCCCGTTCGTCCGCCGTCGCCGGTTCGCCATTGAATTCCAGTTCCGTCTCGACGCGGTGCGTGAAGACCGCGACATCACCCACCGCCTGCACATGCCGTTCGCTCGAACGGCAGGCGCGCACCCGAAAACCATCCCGTTCCTCCCAGAGGGCCCATTCCGCCTCATAAGCCGCACGGCTCAGAAGCGGCCGGTCCAGCGTGTGGAAGATGAAGGTGGCATCCGGCGCGAAGGCCGAAAAATAGGAAGCGCGGTCGTGCCGCGCGAAGGCGGCAACCAGCCGGTCGGCGGCGGAAAGCACCGACTGTTCGAGATCCTGCATCGTGTTTCCTCTTTTTCCGGGCGCAGATTTGCTCCGGTCGTGTTTTTGTGATGGTCAGCGGGCCGAGATCAGTGTCGCGAGCGGACGGTTCTGGCGGGAAACGCGGGCTTTCAGGTCGTCGAGCGTCATTGGTTCGCGCTTGGCGAACTCGGTGAACATCATATTGAGATTGTTGAAGAACATCTCGCCGACCGCCTCGGCGTCGATATCGAGCGCGACGACACCCTTGGCCTTCAGCTTGAGGATCAGGGTCGAGATCTGATCGCAGAGCCGGCGGTCGAGTTCCGTATAGCGCTTGCTGAACGGGCCATCGGGCTGCTGGATGGCAATTGCCATGGCGGTGCGCCACATCTCCTTGCTGAGATAGAAGAGCGAGTGGTCGTAGTATTCGCCGATCAGCGCGTCCAGGGCACCCATGACGGAGGCGGGCGGGTTGTCGACGATCGAGCGGCCGGCAGTGAGCACTTCCTCGACTTCCATCGACACGGTGGCAAGCAGGATGTCGCCCTTGTTTTCATAGTAGTTGTAAAAGGTCCCGACCGAGATCTCGGCGCGCTCGGCGATGTCCTCGATGCGCGCGCTGTCATAGCCGACTTCGCGAAAAAGCACGGCGGCGGCGTCAAGAATCCGCCGGTTCCGATCGGCTTTTTGCCGTGCGCGCAGTCCCGTCATCTGATGTTTCCCCGAATTATGAATTGGTTCAAAATTGAGATTGACTTAAAAAATGAATTCATTCAATCTTTTTTTGAAGACGCCGAAACGAGCGTCAAAACCATGAGGGCAACAGCATGATGCAGTCAGTTCGTGACGGTGCGCCCCTGCGCCGGTTTCTCTCCTCCAGCGCCGCAATCGCGATCACCACGCTGTCGGCGGTTGCAGCGCCTGCACCCGTCTTCGCCCAGGAAGAGCTCAATGCGCTCGTCTGGTGCGACCACACCGATCCGGCGCTGCTCGAGCCGTTCGAGAAGGCCAATGACGTCAAGGTCAACGTCAAGGTCTATGAGGGCACCGGGGCAGGGCTCTCGATCCTCGACCAATCGCAGCCCGGCGACTGGGACGTGCTCGTCATCGACGGCGTTGATGTGCACCGCGCCATCGATCTCGATCTTCTCGCCGAAATGCCTGCCGATGCGCTGCCGACCGCCGACATCTTCCCGGAAGTCCGCATGGAGGCCAACAACACCAAGGACGGGAAGACCTACGCCGTCACCGAGAAGTTCGGCTACAACACGATTTCCTACGACAAGACCAAGGTCGACCCGAAGGACATGCAGGACCTGTCGGTCATCTGGTCGGACAAGTACAAGGGCCGCATCGCGCTTTATGACTACTATCTGCCGATGATCGGTCTCGTCGGGCTTGGCCTCGGCAAGAAGACCTCCGAGCTGACCGAAGCGGACATGCCGGCGATCAAGGAAAAGCTTGCGGCGATGCGCGCCGTGTCGAAACAGGTGAGCGACGTCGTGTCCTCGCAGACGGCGCTTGCGACCGGTGAAGTCGACATTCTCGTCGGCGGCGGCGAGTGGATCACCGCGGTTCTCTCGGCCGACAAGCCGAGCCTCGACTGGACCATTCCGGAGCAGGGTGCGGTGCGCTGGGCGCAATCGATCGGCGTCATGAAGGATTCGACCAAGCAGGATCTGGCGCTGAAATTCGTGCAGTACATCTTGAGTCCGGAAGGCCAGGCGCGGCTTGCGACCTCGTCCTGCTACTGGGCGATGCCGGCCAACGCCAAGGCGGGTGAATTCCTGAACGACCAGCAGAAGACGGCGCTGCGCTTCAGCGAGCAGGCCGAATACCTGAAGAAGACGCAGCTCTATCCGATCCCGTCGGCCGAACTCGACCAGCAGTTCCAGGACGCCTGGACGGAGATGCTGCAGCAGTAACGACAAGGGCGGATGCGATCGGCATCGCGTTCGCCTGATCAACGCCGCCTTGGCGGCGAACGAGGGCAAACCATGCCCCGCAACCCTTGAGCCCCGGGATAGCCATGGCAGACGCCGGAACCCTGACATCAGCGACAGCGCTCGAAGACGCCGACCGGCGCAAGGCCTGGGGCTTCGTTGCCCCGGCGCTGCTCTGGGCCGCCGCCTTCTTCGTCGTGCCCTTCGCCTTCATGGCGGCGATGAGCCTCTGGAAGCGGGAAGGGCGGGAGCTCGTCCGCGTCTGGAACTTCGACAACTACGCGCGCTTCTTCTCCGAGAACGCGCTGTTCCAGGGGCTGGTCAATTCGCTGGAAATCACCGTCATCGTGACGGTGATCTCGGTGCTGCTTGCCTATCCGCTCGCCTGGATCATCGCCGAGCGGGTGCCGAAGCGGCTGCAGCGCATGGCGCTGATCCTGGCCATCCTACCGTTCTGGACCTCCTACGTGGTCCGCTCCTATTCCTGGCTGCTGGTTCTGTCGAAGAACGGCGTGATCAATCAGATGTTCATGAACATCGGGCTGATTTCCGAGCCGCTGGAGCTTGCCAGCACCCGCACGGCGACGGTCATCGGCTTCGTACATTTCTTCGTCATGCTTTTGACGCTGACGATCTATTCCAACCTGATCCAGCTGTCGCCCAACTACCGCCGCGCGGCCGCCGACCTTGGCGCCAATGCCTTCCAGACCTTCTGGCACGTGGTGCTGCCCTTGACCCTGCCCGGCATCATGACCGGCGCGTTTCTCACCTTCGTGCTCTGCATCGGCGACTATGTCACGCCGCAGATCCTCGGCGGCAACAACGAGCTGGTGCTGCCGCAGATCATCATGCTGCAGCTTGGGCGCAGGGCGGATTTCCCGATGGCCGCGGCGCTGTCGATCGTGCTGATGCTCGCCGTCACCGTCGCCTACGTTGCCTGCGCCCGCTGGCTGAAGATCGAGAGGGCCTGACGATGTTGCGCAAGATCTCCGCAAGCGTTCTGTCCTGGACCTATCTCGTCCTCGTCTACGCCTTCATCTTCCTGCCGGTTGCCGTGCTGGTGCTCTTTTCGTTCCAGGACGGCCGGCTGCCGGTGCCGCCCTTCAACGGCTTTTCGCTGCAGTGGTACGAGGCGGTTTTCGCCGACCGCAAGCTGATGGCAGCGCTCGGCAACTCAATGGTCGTGGCGCTTGCCTCCTCGGTCATCTCGGTGCTGCTCGGCTTCCTCGCGGCCTATGCGCTGGCGCGCTACAAGCTGCCGGGCTCGGCCCTGCAGCGCGGCTTGCTGATCGCGCCGATGACGGTCAGCTACCTGATCATCGCGCTTGGGCTGCTGTCAGTGCTCAATGCACTGCACGTTCCCTTGTCGCTGATGACGGTCGGGATCGGCCATGTGGTGATCAACCTGCCGCTCTGCTTTGCCATCATCTACGCCTCGATGGGCGATCATCACATCAACATCGAGCGGGCGGCGCGTGACCTTGGCGCCAGCGATTTCAAGGTGATGGCGCTGGTGACGGCACCGATGCTGATGCCCTCGATCCTTGCCGCCTTCTTCCTCTCCGTCACCTTCAGCTGGGACGAATTCATCATCGCCTTCCTGCTATCGCGCTTCGACGTGACGCTGCCTGTCGAGATCTGGAGCATGCTGCGCTCTGGCCTCAACCCCAAGACCAATGCCATCGGTTCGCTGGTGTTTCTCGCCTCCGTCGCCGTGCTCTTCATCCTTGAGCTTTCCCTGTTCGGAAGGACGAAAAAACAATGACCGCTTCCGTCACGATCGAAAACGTCAGCAGGATCTTCGGCGCCTTCACGGCGTTGGACAACGTCTCCCTCGACATCCGGGCCGGCGAATTCATCGTCCTGCTCGGGCCGTCCGGCTGCGGCAAGACCACGCTCTTGTCGATCCTCGGCGGCTTTCTGTCGCCAAGCTCGGGTCGGGTGACGATCGGCGGGCAGGACATGACCTATGTGGCGCCGTCTAAGCGCCCGACGACGACGATGTTCCAGGACTATGCGCTGTTTCCGCATATGCGCCTCGTCGACAATGTCGGCTTCGGCCTCAGAATGCGCGGCCTTGCCAAGGCCGAGCGTGACGAAAAGGCACTGGGCTTCCTCGACCTCGTGGGCTTAAAGGCGTCCGCCGGCAAGAGGCCGCATGAACTCTCGGGCGGCCAGCGCCAGCGTGTAGCCCTGGCTCGGGCGCTTGCCGTCGACCCGGATGTGCTTCTGCTCGACGAGCCGCTTGGCGCGCTCGATCTCAAACTCCGCCGCCAGATGCAGGACGAACTGAAGGCGATCCAGAAGCGGGTCGGCACGACCTTCGTGCACGTGACCCACGACCAGGAAGAGGCGATGGCGATCGCCGACCGCATCGTCGTGATGAACCAGGGGCGGATCGAGGATTTCGGCCCGCCCTCGGAGGTCTACATGCGGCCGCGTTCGCTGTTTTCCGCGGGCTTCATGGGCGAGGTCAACTTCGTTTCCGGCCGTGTTGCGGCGGCGGATGCGAGCTCCGCCCGGGTTGAGACCGCGCTCGGCAGCCTGGCGCTGCCTGCTCAGAATTTCACGGCATCGTCGCCGAAGGCCGGTGACCGCATCACGCTCACCATCCGGCCGGAGCATTTCCGCGCCGACGACCGGGCGGAAGGACCGACCGTGGCGCTCGGCGAGGCACGGGTCGCCGGCAGCGCCTTTTTCGGCACCCATTATCGCTGCCATCTGCAGCCCTGTGCCACGGATACCAGGGCGCTGGTGGCGCATCTGCCGCAATCGGCAAGCGTGCGCGAAGGCGAGATCGTGCCACTTGCAGTGCGCGCTGCCGACGTCGTAGCCTTGCCCGCCACAGGCGGACATGCGTAGCACCATGCAGAGAATTGCCCCCAAGGACTGGTATCGCGTGCGGCGGCTCGACGACGGCGTCACCGCCATCGACGAGCCCTACATCCAGGAGTTCTATCGCTGCAACATCTGGCACGTGCGCGGCCGCGACCGCGACATGCTTGTTGATAGCGGCATGGGCGTGGTGTCGCTGAGGGAATGGGTGCCGCTCGTCACCGAGCGTCCGCTGACCGCCGTCGCCAGCCACACCCACTTCGACCATATCGGCTGCCATCACGAGTTCGACTGCCGCTGCGTGCACGCGGCGGAAGCGCAGCTTCTCGCCCATCCGACGCGCAAGAACACGCTCGCCGACCCTTACGTCGCCGACGAGATCTTTGACGCGCTGCCGCCCGAACCCTATGCCTCCACCACCTACGCGGTGAAGGCGGCGCCGGCGACGCGGCTTTTGGAAGACGGCGATCATATCGATCTCGGCGACCGGGTCTTCGACGTGATCCATACGCCTGGCCATTCGCCCGGCGGTATCGCGCTCTTCGAGGCGAAGACCGGCATCATGTTCTCCGGCGACATCGTCTACGATGGGCCGCTGATCGAGGACACCTATCATTCCAATGCCGACGACTACCTGGCGTCGATGGAACGGCTGCTGAAGGTACCCGCGCGTATCGTTCACGGCGGACATTTTCCGAGCTTTTCCGGCGAGCGTTACAGAGCGCTTATCCGCGACTGGCTTGCTGAAAAACAAAAGACAAACTGACGGGAAGGAGGAGCGAATGCTCGACAAACGCAAGTTCTACATCAATGGCGCCTGGGTGGATCCCATCGTCGCCAACGACCTCGAGGTCCTGAACCCGGCGACGGAAAAGCCTGTTGCGGTGATCTCGATGGGCACGGCCGAAGACATTGACCGGGCCGTGGCCGCCGCCAAGAAGGCCTTTGTCACCTATAGCCAGACAAGCGTCGAAGAACGGCTGGCGCTGCTCGAAAAACTGCTCGCCGTCTACACGCGCCGTTATGACGAGATGGTCGACACCATCACCATGGAACTCGGCGCGCCGAAGACCATGACCCGCGAGCAGCAGGCCGATGTCGGCGTCGGCCACCTGCAAGGCTTCATCGATGCGCTGAAGCGCCTGAAGACCCGCGACCGGCTGCCGAACGGCGACGTGATCCTGCGCGAGCCGATCGGCGTCTGCGGCCTGATCACGCCGTGGAACTGGCCGATCAACCAGATCGCGCTGAAGGTGGTGCCGGCGCTTGCGACCGGTTCGACCTGCGTCTTGAAGCCGAGCGAATTCACGCCACTCAACGCCATGCTCTATGCCGAGATGATCGATGAGGCGGGCTTCCCCGCCGGCGTCTTCAACCTCGTCAACGGCGACGGTATCAATGCGGGTGCTGCCCTTTCCAAGCACCGCGACATCGACATGATGTCGTTCACCGGCTCGACGCGCGCGGGCATCGCCGTCAGCAAGGATGCGGCCGAGACCGTCAAACGCGTGACGCTGGAACTTGGCGGCAAGTCGCCGAACATCGTCTTTGCCGATGCCGATCTCGAAGATCGCGTGACCGGCAGTGTGCTCGAATGCTTCAACAATTCCGGCCAATCCTGCGACGCGCCGACCCGCATGCTGGTCGAGCGCAGCGTCTACGACCAGGTGGTCGAGATCGCCAAGCGCGTCGGCCGCGAGGCAAATGTGGGCGATCCGACCAAGGAAGGCAGCCATATCGGCCCGCTCGTCAGCCACGTCCAGTTTGGCCGGGTGCAGGCGCTGATCGAGGCGGGCATTGCCGAGGGCGCGCGTCTGCTCGTCGGCGGTGCCGGCAAGCCGGAGGGCTTCGAGACCGGCTACTTCGTCAAGCCGACGATCTTTGCCGACGTCAACAATGACATGCGCATCGCCCGTGAGGAGGTCTTCGGGCCGGTGCTTGCGATCATCCCCTTCGACACCGAGGAGGAAGCGATCGCCGTTGCCAACGACACCAATTACGGTCTCGCCGCCTATGTGCAGACGGGCGACCCGAAGCGGGCGGAGCGCGTCGCTGCACGCCTGCGGGCCGGGATGGTGCATATCAATGGCGGACCGCACCGCTACGGCAGCCCATTCGGCGGCTACAAGCAGTCGGGCAATGGTCGTGAGGGCGGCATGTTCGGTCTTGAGGACTTCCTCGAAGTGAAGACCGTGCACGTTCCGGACGCTGCCTGAGCGGCGGTGGAGCGCCACGCATTGAAAATCGGCCGTCGCATCCAGCGGCGGCCGTTTTTTCTTTCGGGCTTTGTGGTAGCAGGGGTTGTCGCCGGCCGCGCCCATCTGATAGCTGCGAAGCGCTCAGGGCCTCTTGCCTCTGGCTACCAAGCCCCTTCCGGATATCTCCCGTGACCCACGCATCGCATTCCACAGCCCACAATCGCGTTGCCATGGCGGCACTCCTCATCGGCGGCGCTGCAATCGGCGGTTCGCCGATCTTCGTGCGGCTGTCGGAGGTGGGGCCGATGGCGACCGCTTTCTGGCGGGTGGCGCTGGCGCTGATCCCGCTGCTCGCGTGGTCGTGGTTTCGCGGGGAGAGTGCCAATGACCGGCGCCCGCAAAAGCTCTCGGAATATGCGCTGCTCATTCTGCCCGGCGTGTTTCTCGCGATCGATCTTGCGGCCTGGCACTATGCGCTGACCAAGACGTCGGTCGCCAATGCCACGCTGCTTGCCAACCTCGCGCCGGTCTTCGTGACGCTCGCAAGCTGGCTTCTGTTTCGGGCGCGTATTAGCACCGTCTCCGTCATTGGCCTCGTGACGGCCGTTGCCGGGGTGGTGACCCTCAAGGGTGGCCCGATGGCGCTGGGCGAGGGCAACCTCGTCGGCGACGGCGTCGCCGTCGTCGCGGCGATGTTCTATGCCGGCTATATCCTGGCGATCGGCCGGCTGCGCAGCCTCTTTGGCACCGTGCGCATCATGATCTGGAGCACCGCTTCGGCGGCGATCTGCATGCTGCCGATGGCGGTTGTCTTCGAACAGTCGCTGTTCCCGGTGACGGCCTTCGGCTGGGCGATGCTCTTCGGACTCGCCTTCGTCAGCCATGCCGGCGGGCAGGTGGCGATCACCTATGCGCTCGCGTATCTGCCGCCTGCTTTTTCGTCGCTAACCCTGCTCTTGCAGCCGGTGGTGGCGGCGATCCTCGCCTGGATACTGCTTGCCGAGCCGGTCGGCCTGATGCAGGCGATCGGCGGGGCGATCGTATTGATCGGCATCCTCATTGCGCGGCGCGGATAACGCCGCGCGCTTTCTGCTGACTTCTTAGAGGCCCGGCGGTGTGAAATTTGCCAGCCGCTCTTCGAGCTTGCGGATCGTCTCGGCGTCCGCATTGGCAAAGGCGAAGCGCAGGTAGTTCTCTTGGCCTTCGCCGAAATAATCGCCCGGTAGGCAGACGACGCCGGCGAGCTTTGCGAGCTTCTCGGCAATGAACTGTGAGTCGATATCGGGGAAGGGGTGGCGGACGTAGGCGAAATAGGCGCCGACCGCCTGCAGCTTCCATTTCGGCAACCGGCTCATGACATCGCGCAGCGCATCGGCGCGCGCGGCAATCTCGGCGCGGTTGGCCTGGCGCCAGTCGGCAAGCGCGGGGATGGCCTTGGCGACGGCGGCCTGGGCCGAGCGCGGCGCGCAGATCTGCAGGTTGTCCATGATCTTCGTCACCTGCTCGATGACAGCAGGGCCGGCGGTGATGGCACCGAGGCGATGGCCGGGTATGCAGAAGGACTTGGAGAAGCTGTAGAGGCCGATGAAGCTCTCCTGCCAGCCTTCGCTCGAAAGCAGGCCGTGCGGCGCGACGGACGCGTCGGGCAGGAAGTCGCGATAGGTCTCGTCGAGGATCAGCCAGACACCCTTGGCGCGGCAGGCCTCGTGGATGCGGGCGAGCAGCTCCGGCGGATAGACGGCGCCGGTCGGGTTGTTGGGCGAGACCAGCGCAAGTGCCCGGATGCCGGGGCGAAGCACTGCAGAAATCGCGTCGA
Source organism: Ensifer sp. ENS10 (assembly GCF_014852025.1). Taxonomy (NCBI): domain Bacteria; kingdom Pseudomonadati; phylum Pseudomonadota; class Alphaproteobacteria; order Hyphomicrobiales; family Rhizobiaceae; genus Ensifer; species Ensifer sp. ENS10. The sequence goes on along the minus strand of NZ_JACVAS010000002.1, from coordinate 1,270,859 downwards.
CCTCGGGCAGGAAGCCGGCACCGGCGTCGCAGGGTACGAGCTCGACATTGATGCCGAGCATCGAAAGCGTGGTTTCCTGGTTGAAGTAGTAGGGGTTGGTCATCAGGATCGTATCGCCCGCGCCGGCAATCGCCATCGCCGTGCAGATGAAGGCCTGGTTGCAGCCCGAGGTGATGTGAATGTTGTCGGCCGTCACCGCCGCGCCATAGAGCCCGGCGACATGAGCCGCATAGGCTTCGCGCAGCACTGCTTCGCCCTCGATCGCGCCATAGCCGGTATAGGCGGTGGAGGCGGCGGTCTCGCCGAGCCATGCCAGCATATCCGGATGCGCAGGATAGCCGGGCACGGCCTGCGACAGGTCGATCAGCGGGCCACGGGAGCCGTCGTAGGACTTCGCCCAGGCCAGCACCGAGGGCACGGGCGGCGGCGAGAGCTTTTCGACGAGCGGGTTGAAATGCGGCATGGCGGGTGTTCCTGCGTTAGATCACGATGGTTTGAAGCAGGATGCGGGCGGAAAACCGCGTACATTTTCCTCATCCTGCCTCAGGCCTTGGCTTTACGTTTCTGCGGGCGATCGGCGCGGCGGGCGCGGCTCGGCGCCGAGACCGGCTGAAAGCTGTCCTTGCCCGATTTACGATCTGTTGGCTCCAATTTCGAGGCCCGGCTGCGAATAATCGTGCGGGCCGAAGTCTGCAGTTCCGGCATAGGGTCGCTTTCGAGCGTCGAAAACATCCAGTCGATGAAGATGCGCACGATCGGGGCGGCCAGCACCTCGTTGCGGCAGGCGACGAAGAAGGCGTCGTTGGCAGGCACGGTCAGGTCGAAGGGGGCGATCAGTTCGCCGCGCGCGATCAGGCTGCCGGCGGTGATAGTGTCGCCGAGTGCCACGCCCTGATTGTGCAGCGCGGCTTCGGTCGAGAGCCGCGCATCGCTCATGAAATGCTGCCGCCCGCGCTGCAGGTCACTGGCATCGGCTGCGGCGAGCCAGGTGTTCCACTCGCGGCCGTCGTCGCCATGCAGCATCACGTGGTCGCGCAGATCCCGCACGGAGCGCAGCGGCCGCATGTTGAGCAGTGTCGGGCTCACGACCGGAAAAAGCTCCAGCCGACTCCAAAGCTTCGCCCACGCGCCCGACCAGTTGCCGTCGCCATAGATCAGGCAGACGTCGACATCGGGCGAATGCAGATAGGCCTCGTCATTGGAAGCGATCAGCGTCAGGCGCACGTCCGGATACTGTTCGGTGAAGAGATGCAGCCGCGGGATCAGCCAGAAGGAGAGAAGTGCGGGAACGCAGGTAATGCGCAGTTCGCCGCTCGTCGTCGGACGCGTCATCGCCGCCGTCGCCGCGGCGATCTCGGCAAAGGCATGGGTGACGGCCGGCAGGAGCAGCGCGCCCTGCGGCGTCAGCTTCAGCCGCTTGCCGCCCCGTTCAAAGAGGGCCGCCTTGACCGAGAGTTCAAGCGCGCGGATCTGGTGGCTGATCGCACCGTGAGTGACGTTCAGCTCACGCGCGGCAGCCGATACGGAGCCCCGTCGCGCCGTCGCTTCGAAGGCTCGCAAAGGGTTCAAGGGCGGCAGGCGGCTGGACAAATCGAGCGGTTCCGGCAATTGCTGTTATGTGAATTTTTCTCACACGAAACGCTATAACAATGTCAATTGATTTTCTAGGGGAATTGCCGCCTAATAATCGTCAACAAAGGCGAAAAAGCCTGGGGAACATGATCGCGCCGGATGAGCCGGCCCCATCCGCAGACAAAATTCTGTGGCGCCTCGCGCGCATGCCTCGGGCTATGGATGACGGAGGATTGAACCGATGGCCTGGGACGACAACAAGCTTGCCGAACTGAAGGCGAAATACGGCGAAAGCCATGGCGGCGAGCTGTTCGACCCCACCTTCCGCAAGGTTGCCGACAAGATCTTCAACAAGAGCGGCACGCGCCTTGCTCCCTATTCCGGCATCCCGACCTTCCTGACCGCGCCGCACATGCCGGTCGATGCGGAAAACCCGGATTTCGGCAACCTTCAGGTGGCGATCGTCGGCATTCCCATGGACCTCGGCGTCACCAACCGCCCGGGCTCCCGCTTTGGACCGCGGGCGCTACGTTCGATCGAGCGCATCGGTCCCTATAACCATGTGCTCGGCTGCACGCCGGTGCAGGAACTGCGTGTCGCCGATATCGGTGACGTACCGTTCCAGAGCCGCTACCGGCTGGAGCTCAGCCATGAGGATATCGAAAAGCGCATCAACCAGATCGTTGATGCCGGCGTTCTTCCGCTCTCGGTCGGCGGCGACCATTCGATCACCCATCCGATCCTGAAGGCGGTCGGCAAGAAGCGTCCGGTCGGCATGATCCACATCGACGCCCATTGCGACACCGGCGGCGCCTACGATCTTACCAAGTTCCACCATGGCGGTCCGTTCCGCAACGCCGTGCTCGACGGCGTGCTCGATCCGACCCGCGTCGTGCAGATCGGTATCCGCGGCTCGGCCGAATATCTCTGGGAGTTCTCCTACGAGTCCGGCATGACCGTCGTCCACGCCGAAGAAGTGACCGGCCTCGGCATTCCCGCGATCATCGAGAAGGCGAAGAAGATCGTCGGCGACGGCCCGACCTATCTCTCCTTCGACATCGACAGCCTCGATCCGAGCTTTGCGCCGGGCACCGGCACACCGGAAGTGGGCGGTCTCACGACCCGCGAGGTACTGGAACTGATCCGCGGCCTCAAGGGCATCAACCTCGTCGGCGGCGACGTCGTCGAAGTGGCGCCGCAATACGATTCGACGACCAACACGGCCCATGCCGGCGCGCAGGTGCTCTTCGAGATTTTGAGCCTGATGGTCTATAGCCCGGCCATTACCGGCAAGTCCGCCTGACACAAACGTTTGTCGGCTGCCGGACCGGAAACGGCGGCCGACCACCAGACTGCACAATCACAAAGCTTCCGGGTAGGGGAATAACCATGACGATCCATGCAAAACTGAAGACAGCATTCGCTGCCGCCCTGATGCTCGGTGCGGCCGCCGGCATCGCCAAGGCCGATGCGCTTGCCGATATCAAGTCCGCCGGCCAGATCAATGTCGGCATCTTCTCCGACTTCCCGCCCTTCTCCTCGGCCAGCGCCGACATGAGCATCAAGGGCTATGACGTCGATGTCGCCCAGCAGATCGCCGACGACCTCGGCGTCAAGCTCAACCTCGTCAGCGTCACCGGCCAGAACCGCATTCCCTATCTCAACGACAAGCGCGTTGACATCCTGATGAGCGTCGGCTTCTCCAAGGAACGCGCCGAGGTGATCGACTTCGCCGCCGCCTACGCACCTTACTACATCGCCGTCATCGGTCCGGCCGAGCTCAAGGTCGCCGGTAAGGAAGACCTTGCCGAGAAGACCATTGCCGTCAACCGCGGCACGCTCGAGGACACCTCGCTCACCGAGGCGGCTCCCGCCAACGCCGACATTCAGCGCTTCGACAACTACAATGCCGTGATCCAGGCCTTCATCTCCGGCCAGGCCCAGCTGATGGTCGTCGGCAACGACGTCGGCGCCCAGGTGCTGGCGCGCCAGGAGGCGCTGAAGCCGGAGCAGAAGTTCCAGCTTCTGACTTCGCCGTCGCATATCGGCCTCAACAAGAACGAAGACGGCCTGAAGAAGGCGGTCAACGACGTGGTCGCCAAGATGCTTGCCGATGGCAAGCTGAACGCGAGTTCCGAGTCCTGGCTGAAGACGCCGCTCAACCCCGACAACCTCAAGGACTAATTAGAGCCTGATGGCCGCGAGGAGCCCTGCTTCTCGCGGACCTGTTCGAAAGGTTGCGACGATGGGCTACGGCCTCAGCTTCGGTTGGCTCAAGGACGCCGCGGGCGCAATCGCCCATGGCGCGGCTATGACCGTGTTTCTGATCGCCTGCACGACGGTGCTCGGCATCCTGATCAGCATTCTCTTCGCGGCCGCCCGCCGCAGCCGCTATGCCGTGCTACGCAAGGCCGTGGCCGTCTATGTCGAAGTCGTCAGGAACACGCCGTTTCTGGTGCAGTTGTTCTTCATCTATTTCGGCCTGCCGAGCCTCGGTATCCGCCTCGACCCGATCGTCGCGGCGATCGTGGCGATGACGCTCAACATGGCCGCCTATACGACCGAGATCGTCGGGGCCGGGCTCGATGCGGTGCCGAAGGGGCAGAGCGAGGCGGCATTTGCGCTCGGGCTGAAACCGCGACAGGTCTTCATCAAGATCATCCTGCCGCAGGCGCTGAAGGTGATCTTCCCGGCGCTCACCAGCCAGGTCATCATCATGATGCTGGAATCGGCGGTCGTCTCGCAGATCGCGGTGCGGGAACTGGCGCACGAAGCGGATCTCCTGCAGGCGCGTACCTTCCGCTCGTTCGAGACCTATTTCGTCGTCACGCTGATTTACCTCGCCCTCTCGATGGCCGTCCGGCGGCTCTTCGTTGCCGGCGGCCGGCGTGTGCTGGGAGCCGGCGTGTCATGATCGAATTCACCTTCTGGGACATCCTGCGCAACCTGATCTTCGCCACCCGCTGGACCGCTCTTCTGTCGGCCGTCGCCTTCGCCGGCGGTGCCGCTGTGGGACTGGCGATCCTCGCGGCCCGCATCTCCGAACGTCCGTGGCTGCGCCGCTTCGGTTCCGGCTACATCGCGCTCTTCCAGGGCACGCCGCTCCTGATGCAGCTCTTTCTGATGTTCTTCGGTCTGCCGATGCTGGGCTTCCGCATCGAACCCTGGACGGCAGCCGCACTCGGGCTGACCTTCTATGCCAGCGCCTATCTCGCCGAGATCTGGCGTGGCGGCGTGGAAGCGCTGCCGCGCGGGCAATGGGATGCCGGCGCCAGTCTCGGGCTGCATCGCCTGCAGGAGCTACGCCTCGTCATCCTGCCGCAGGCCTTTGCCATCACCCGGCCGGCGGCGGTCGGCTTCCTCGTGCAGCTCATCAAGAGCACGGCGCTCACCTCGATCATCGGCTTCGAGGAGCTTCTCAGAACCGCCAATGCGATCAATAATGCAACCTTCGAACCTTTCACGGTCTATGGGCTGGTTGCGGTGATCTTCTTCGTGCTGTGTTATCCGCTGACGCAATATGCGCGCATGCTCGAGCGGAGGGCGCCGGCGCACTAGGCCACGGATTTTGGGGCGCCTCCTGATCGCGCCCCGGACTGAAAACATGTAAGGAATCAAATACAACAGGGAACGAGGCGGGCAACGCCGAAACAAAAAAGGAGAACGAGAATGATCACCACTCCCATCAAGCGCCGCACGCTGCTTGGCGCCGGTTTTGCCGGCGCTTCCATGCTGGCGATGCCGTCGATCCTGCGGGCGCAGGACAAGTCGCTGAAGGTCGGCGTCTATGGCGGCTACTTCAAGGATTCGTTCGACAAGAACATCTTCCCAGAATTCACCAAGGCGACCGGCATTGCGGTCGAATCGATCGCCGAGCCGACCGGTGAAGCCTGGCTGGTCCAGCTCGAACAGGCCGCCCGCGCCGGCCAGGCGCCGGCCGACGTCTCGATGATGTCGCAGGTGGCAATGCTGAAAGGCCAGTCGACCGATCTCTGGACGCCGATCGATACGGCGAAGATCAAGAACGCGTCGGACCTGCTCGATCGCTTCGTCAATAAATACCCGGATGGCCGCATTGCCGGCATCGGCGCCGTCTCGTGGTACATCACGCTGGTGACCAACACCGACGTCTACAAGGAAGCGCCGACTTCCTGGTCCGCCTTCTGGGATCCGGCGAATGCCGACAAGCTCGGCCTTCTAGCACTCGTTTCCAACTCGTTCCTGCTCGAAGTGACGGCCAAGACCTTCATGGGCGGCACCAACGCGCTCGACACGGAAGAGGGCCTGCTTAAGGCGTTCGAGAAGCTCGCAGAAGTGAAGCCGAACGTCCGCCTGTGGTACCGCGACGAGGCGCAGTTCGAGCAGTCGCTGAAGTCGGGCGAAATCCCGATGGGCCAGTACTATCACGACGTGACCGGCCTTGCCGCCGCCGACGGCCATCCTGTTCGTTCGACCTTCCCGAAGGAAGGCGGCATTCAGGATTCCGGTTGCTGGGCGCTGTCGCGTGCCTCGCAGAAGTCGGAAGAGGCCCATATCTTCATCGACTATATGTGCCAGCCCTCGATCCAGGCGACGCTGTCGCGTAAGGTCGGGACGTCGCCGACCGTCAAGCGCGAAGTCACGGATCTCACCGATAAGGAATTCGCAGCGGTTTCGTCCGACATCGAGCCGATCGTTCCGCGCTACGATCTCTACCAGACGAAGTCGGATTGGCTGAATCAGAAGTGGACCGAGCTGATCGTCGGCTGATCCTGCCTGCTCCCCGGTCATCGGGGAGAACCACCGACCTAACGACGGGGAGAGGCCTTGCGGCCGCTCCCCGCCCGAAACCCTCCCATGAGGTGGAGGGGACCATCCTCGCGGAGAAACAATGTCCGGACTTGCCCTTCAAAACGTCGTCAAGGAATTCGGAACCTTCAGGGCCGTCAACAATGTCGACCTGACGGTGCCGCACGGCACCTTCGTCTGCATGCTCGGACCTTCCGGCTGCGGCAAGACCACACTCCTCAGGATGATCGCCGGTCTCGACCTGCCGACCGGCGGGGCGATCCGGCTCGACGGCGAGGACATCACCCAGGTTCCGACGCACAAGCGCAATCTCGGCATGGTGTTCCAGTCGCTGGCGCTGTTCCCGCATCTGACCGTCGGCGAAAACATCGCCTATCCCTTGCGCATCCGCGGTGCGGCAAAGGAAGACCAGAAGAAGCGGGTCGACGAACTGCTGGCGATGATCCATCTGACGGGTTACGCCGACCGGCCGGTCGCCAAGCTCTCCGGCGGCCAGCGCCAGCGCGTGGCGATCGCCCGGGCGCTGTCGATCTCGCCGAAACTGTTCCTGCTCGACGAGCCGCTTTCGGCGCTCGACGCCAAACTGCGCGAGGCGATGCAGGTGGAACTTCGCCAGCTTCAGCAGAAGCTCGGCATCACCACCATCGTCGTCACCCACGACCAGCGCGAAGCAATGACCATGGCCGACACCGTCGTCGTCATGAGCGGTGGCGAAATCCGCCAGGCCGCGTCGCCGATCGAGATCTACCGCCGTCCGGCCGACAGCTTCGTCGCCGACTTCATCGGCCAGACGAACCTGCTCGATGTTGCGGGCGACAGCTCTGGCCGCGCCGTCGTTCTCGGCCAGGCGATCCCCGGCCTTGAATTGCCGGCCGGTGCCGCCAAGGGCACCCTGTCGGTGCGCCCGGAAGACGTGCACCTGACTGCCCCTAGCGCCGGCGCGCTCACTGGCAAGGTCACCTTCGTGCGTGATCTCGGCGGCACGATCGAAACCTTCGTCGATGTTGCCGGACACCAGATCGTCGCCGTCTCCACCCCGCGTGAGCGACCGGAGGTCACCGTCGGCCAGGAGGTCGGCATCGCGCTCACCCCCGATGTCTGCGTGGTGCTGAAGAAATGAGACGCGAACCGCCCCAGACCCTTGGTGACTACCTGCCGCTTCTCTTTCCTGCGGCGATGCTCACGATCTTCTTCGTCGTGCCCTTCGGCACGATGATCGCCGTCAGCTTCTTCCAGCGCCAGCAGGGCGGCTTCTATACGCCGGCGTTCGTCTTCGACAATTACGCCCGCTTCCTCTCGGTCTTCTTCGGCGGCGTGCTCGGCTTCTCGCTGATGCTCGCCATCATCGTGGCGATCTGCTGCGTCGTGCTCGCCTTGCCCTTCACCTACATGCTGACGCGCATGGCGCGGAAGGTGCAGGTCGTCTGGCTGGTGGCGCTTCTCTCGATCCTGTCGCTGTCGGAAGTCATCATCGGCTTTGCCTGGTCGACGCTGTTTTCGCGCACCGCCGGCATCACCAATATCCTGGTCGCGCTCGGCATCATGGCCGAGGCCAAGGCATTGACGCCGAGCTTCGGCGCGGTGCTGACCGGCATGGTCTACCAGGCCTTCCCCTATACGGTGCTGGTGCTTTTCCCGGCGCTCGTGCGCCTCGATCCGACCCTGACGGAAGCGGCGCGCACGCTCGGCGCCTCGCCGCTGAAAGCCTTCTTCACGGTGGTCGTGCCGGCTCTTCGCAACACCATCACAGCCACCTTGATCATGGTCTTCATCTTCGCGCTGGGCTCCTATCTGTTGCCGCAGCTTCTCGGCCGGCCGCAGCACTGGACGTTGTCGGTGCTGATCACCGACCAGGCGATCTACCAGTCGAACATGCCGTTCGCCGCCGCCATGGCCGTTTTCCTCGTGCTGGTGACGCTCGGGCTCGTGGCACTCACCGTGATTGCCGGACGCAAGGGAGAAGCGGCATGACCTCGATCTTCCGCAAGGCCTATTTCTTCCTGATTGGCCTGTTCCTGTCGTTGCCGCTGATCGTCGTTGCCGGCGTCTCGGTCAATCAGAAGCAGACGCTCGCCTTTCCACCCCAGGGCTTTTCGCTCTCCTGGTACGGCGAGATCTTCCTCAATCCGGAATGGCGGAACGCCCTTTTTGCCTCGGTGACGCTGGCGGTGCTTTCGGCAGCGCTTGCGGTTGCGATCGCGCTCCCGCTCTCCTGGTTTCTGTGGCGGCGTATCGCGCCCTGGGCGAACATCTTCCAGCTTCTCGGCGTCGCCCCCTTCACGCTGCCGCCGGTCATTACCGCGCTCGGCATGCTCACCTTCTGGGCAACGGTCGGCTTTTATGGCCAACCCTGGACGGCCGTGGTCAGCCACGCGATCTTCTTCGTGACGCTGCCGCTGGTGACCCTTTCTCTCGGCTTTACCTCGATCGACCGTTCGCTGGTCGAGGCAGCCTCGACCATGGGGGCCGACGAGCGCACGATCTTCCGCACCGTCGTGCTGCCGCTGATCCTGCCCTATATCGTCTCCGGCTATGCTTTCGCCTTCGTGCTGTCGCTCAACGAATACATCGTTGCCTACATGACGGTCGGCTTTACCGTGGAAACGCTGCCGATCAAGATCTTCAACGCGCTTCGCTACGGCTACACGCCGACCATGGCTTCGGTGACGGTTCTCTTCGTCACGACGGCTGCGGTGATCTTCGGTCTCGTCGCCCGCTTCGGCGACCTGCCGAAGCTGCTCGGTGCCATGTCGTCGGATGGAAAATGATGAAGCTCGCCGCTCTCCAGATGCAGTCGGCGGCGGGTGACGTCGTCGCCAATCTCGACCGCATCGCGCGCGCCGCCAAGGATGCTGCGGCCGAAGGCGCGACGCTGTTGCTGACGCCGGAGCTCGGCGTCACCGGTTATGGCGCCGGTGAGGCGCTGACGGCGCTCGCCGAGCCCGCAGACGGTGCGATCGTTCAGCGTCTCAAGGCGATATCGGCGGAGACCGGCATTGCGATCATCGCCGGCTTTGCCGAGCGCGACGGCAACGACGTCTACAACAGCGCCGTCTACGTCTGCGGCGAGGCAACACCGGTCATCTACCGCAAGTCCCATCTCTACGGCGATTACGAGCGCGCGATCTTCCGGGCGCCGGAACCGTCGACCCGGCTCTTCGTGCACCGTGGCGTCACCTGCGGCATGCTGATCTGCTACGACGTCGAGTTTCCGGAGAACGTCCGGCGACTGGCGCTGGCCGGTGCCGAAGCGGTTCTGGTGCCGACGGCGCTGCCGGCCGGCTGGTCCGGCGACTTCATCGCCGAGCACATGATCCAGACGCGCGCCTTCGAGAACCAGGTCTTCGTCGCCTACATCAATCATCACGGCTCGGACCCGCTGTTTTCCTTTGCCGGCCTGTCGCGCATTGCGGCACCCGACGGACAGGTGCTTGCCAAGGCGGGCCCGGGGCAGGAAACCATGCTGCTGGTCGAGATCGACCCGCGGGCCTATGCAATCTCCCGCCTTGAAAACACCTATCTCGGCGATCTCAATCGGCGTTGAGGGTGTGCGGGTTGCGCCCGATCTCGCTGGTGGCAACCATGAACTAGGTGCTTTTTCAGCGACGATGCGGGGGTGATTGTTCACCGTGAGGGAACGTTCCGTTCTTTATTGATCCACTGTCGGAAACGATCCGACATCCCATATGGTGCTCAACAGAAATGCCACGCTTTGGAGGCAATCATGAGCTTGCAACTGACTGGGATCCATCACCTGACGGCGATCACCGCGAACGCGCCGGAGAACCTGCGCTTCTATACCGAGACGCTTGGTCTGCGGCTGGTCAAGAAGACCGTCAATCAGGACGATACCACCGCCTATCACCTTTTCTACGCTGACGGCCGTGCCACGCCCGGAACCGACCTGACCTTCTTCGATTGGCCGGTCGGGCCCCAGGGCCGCGGCACGCACAGCATTTCGCGCACGGGCCTGAGGGTCGGCAGCGCCGAGAGCGTACGCTGGTGGAAGCGTCGTTTCGACGAGCTGAAGGTAGCGGTCGGCGAAGTCTCCGAAATCGACGGACGCCTGTCGCTTGATTTCGAGGACGGCGAAGGCCAGCGCTTCCGGCTGATCGACGACGGCGGACTTCAGCCCTCGCATCCTTGGGAAAAGAGCCCGGTTGCGGCCGAGCACCAGATCAAGGGCCTCGGCCCGATCACGATCAGCGTGCCCGACATCACCAACACAGAACTGGTCCTGACCCATGTGATGAACATGAGCGCGGCGCGCACCTATCCGTCGCCGGATGGTGAAGGCGAAGTCCATGTCTTCACGATGGGCGAAGGGGGACCAGCGGCGGAACTGCATGTCGCGGTCCAGCCGGGTCTGCCGATTGCCCGGCAGGGGGCCGGTGCGGTGCATCACGTCGCCTTCCGGGCGCCCGACAATGCGGCGCTGACGGAATGGACCGAACGTCTCAATGGCTTCCGCCTGCCGTCGAGCGGCGAGGTCGAACGCTTCTATTTCCGCTCGCTCTATTTCCGCGAGCCGAATGGCGTTCTCTTCGAGATCGCGACCGATGGTCCCGGCTTCGCCGTCGACGAGCCGATGGAAACGCTCGGCGAGAGCCTGTCGCTGCCGCCGTTCCTGGAGCCGAAGCGCGCCCAGATCGAGGCACGGCTGAAGCCGCTGGTCTAACAGTCTGGTCCGAACGACAAGCCGGGGATTCGTCCCCGGCTTTTTTGTCTCTATCCCTCTGGTGCTGTTGGACATCGGCCGCGCACGGACCCATCATGACGGCTGTTGCGTTCTGCATCGGAGCGGGGTGAGGAAAACATGTGCGGCTTTCCGCCCGCATCCCGCCATCCCTTTATCGAGGCGCGCCCGCAAGGACCTGTAGAGTAGGAAGGATCAGATCTCATGACGAAAATCCTCGGCATATCCGGGAGCCTGCGCAAAGCGTCGTTCAACACGGGCCTGATGCGGGCGGCCGCGGAAAATCTGCCGGATGACGTCAAATTCGACACCGCGACACTGCACGGTATTCCGCTCTATGATGGCGATATCGAAAAAGAGAGCGGTATTCCGCCGGCTGTGACGGTTCTGAAGCAGCAGGTGATGGCCGCCGATGGCGTCATCCTGTTCACGCCTGAATACAACAACTCCATTCCGGGCGTGTTCAAGAACGCGATCGACTGGTTGAGCCGGCCATCGGCCGATATCGCCAAGGTGTTTCGCAACCGACCTTTCGCGCTCGCCGGCGCCTCGCCCGGCAATTTCGGCACCATTCTGAGTCAGAACGCGTGGCTGCCCGTCATGCGCACGCTCGGTGCCGAGCTCTGGTCGGGCAAGCGGCTGATGTTGCCCAAAGCGGACACGCTTTTCGACGACGAGGGGACGCTGACGGATGCGGCTGCCCGCGACCGACTGGCAGCCTTCGTCAAGGCGTTCGCGGATTTTGCCAGGGCGGAAAAAGAAGCGTAGGCGGCTGACATCGTCCTAACGCGACGCTCTCGTCATCCTCGGGTTCGACCGAGGATCCACGATGCGGCACCGGCTTGGCAATGGATGCTCGGGTGAAGCCCGACCAGAGGGGGTGCCGGACAGTCGGAGGCGGGGCGGGGGGACTTACAGCCCCTTCTCCTCCAGCCATTGCTGGATTGCAGCAATATCAGGTGCGCCGATCTCGTGCCCCATGTCGAGTTCTGTCGTCGTCAGATCCGCGCCGGTGCGTGACAGCTCCGCCTTCAGGCGAGGCGCGAATTCTCCGTAGCTGTCGTGCTGGCCCGTCAGCAGCAGGATGTTCGTGCCCGAGAGATCAGGAGGCGGCACATCGTCGAGCACGAGCATCGAGCGCATCAGCACGACGTTGCGGATCAGTCCCGGATGCAGGAGCATCAGCGCGACCAGCAGGTTGGCGCCGTTGGAGTAGCCGATGAAGACGGTCTTCTCGAGATCGATGCGGTAGCCGTCTTCGGCTCCCTCGACGAAGGCAGCGAAGGCATCGGCCTCCGCGCGCACGTCCTTCTGGTCGAAGGTCGTCGGTGAATAGCGGCGGAACCAGCGCGGCAAACCTTCTTCGTTCGCCCGGCCACGAATGCCGACGAGTGTCGCTTCGCGGTCGACCTGATGGGCCAGATGCAGAAGCTGTGTCTCGTCGGCACCGCTGCCGTGAAGCAGCATGAAGGTGCGGTCGTTCAGTTTCTCCGGATGGTAGAAACGGTGCACGAAGGGCAGATCCCTTTGCGTCAGGCGCGGTTCTCCCGGCAGTGCGAACTGCGGCATGGCGAGCAGCAATTCTTCCCTGGCGGCGCCGAAATGCGTGGGGACAAAGAGTTCGGTGCCGAGCGTTTCCTCGGATTCGTCGACGGTGAAGCCGGGCACGTCGCTTGCCAGTTCGTAGAGCGAGCCGCCGGGCTCGCGCACGTAGAGCGAATAGAAGTATTTGCGGTCATGCGCGTTGATGGCGCCGGCGTCATCGCGTCGCAGGTCGACCCCCACTTGTTCCACGGCAGCCCGATCCGGCGCGCGGAAAGCAACGTGGTCGATCGTCCCGGTTCCAGGAGCAGACGTCCAGAAGCCAGTTGCGTCGCGCACGTCGATGACGTCGCCGGAGGCGGAGGTGAGGCGACGGATCGTGTCGTTGGAGGCCGTTTCACTGTAACCGAAATGCGTTTTCAGGAAGCGAACGGATTCTGCCGGCTTCTCGGTAAGGATCGTGGCGCCGCGCAGGCGTCGGATCGCATCTTCTTCCGGGATATCGCGCGTGCTCCAGGGAGCCGTGGCCGAAACCGCCTCGGTGCCGACGAGCTTGACGATGACGCCGTCCGGATCTTTGAGGCGCAGCACCGGTTCGCCGAACTCCTGCGACGGCCCTGAGGTGGCGATGTTGAATTGCAGCGCCCGGGTCAGCCAGAAACCGATGCTCTCCGGCCGGATGGCGAAGGCGATTTCGCTCGGCTGGCTGTGCCCCACCCGGCCGCGACCGCCGTCCTCCCACATCAGGAAGGTGACGAGCGATCCGGGCGAGCCCTCGGCGTCACCATAAAAGAGGTGCAGCTGGTTAGCGTCTTCGTAGCCGCCTGTCCGCTTGACGAGGCGCAAACCCAGGAAGCCCACATAGAAATCGACGTTCGCCTGGACCTTCCGGGCAATCAGGGTGATGTGGTGGATGCCGCTCGTCATTCTTGATTCCTCATTGGTCTCTGCTCACAAAACACGAAGCGCGGCGCCGGCACCAGAAGCGCTGCGGCGAACGCTGTGTTTACGTCCGAGGATCAGTCGCTGTCCTTTTCGAGGAACGCCTTGAACGCTTCCGCGTACTTCGGATGCCAGCGCGACAGCGGCGGCCGGTTCTCGACGATGTCGCCGGCAGCCCAGAGAATGCGTCGCTCGTCGGTGGCGCGGGGGACGTCGTTGTCGGGGCAGAGGATATAGAAATCGCCGCAGGCGAGGCTTTCCATCATGAAGTCGACGGTCTGCTCGGCCGTCCAGGCGCCGGCGGGCTTCTCGGTGCGGCCATGGGCCGTCAGCGACGTATAGACGAAGCCGGGGATCAGGAGATGAGCATGAACCTGGCTGCCGGCGGTGTTGCGCAACTCGTGTTCCAGCGCTTCGGTGAAGACCTTCACACCCGCCTTCGAGACATTGTAGGCCGGGTCGCCCGGCGGCGTGGTGATGCCCTGCTTCGAGCCGGTGTTGATGATGACCGCCGCCTTGCCATGGGCAACCATGCCCGGCGCGAAGGTGCGGGCACCATTGATGACACCCCAGAGATTGACGCCGATCGTCGCCTCCCAGGCTGCCAACGCACCGAGCATGGCGCTGCCGGGCTGGATACCGGCATTGTTCATCAGCACGTGCACCTCTCCGAACCGTCGACGCGTCTCGCGTTCGAGCGCTTCCAGATCTTCGAGCCGCGAGACATCAGTCGGGATCGCAACGACATGCTGTGCACCCGCCGGCGTGACGGCAGCGACCTCGGCGACTGCTTTGTCCAATCTCTCGCCTGCGAGATCGGCGAGCACGACGCGCAGGCCGAGCGAGGCGAAATGGCGCGATGCTGCCAATCCAATGCCGGAGGCGGCACCGGTGATGACGGCAACATTGTTGGGGGCGAAGGCGGGGTGCGACATGACGGAACTCCTGTGGCGGGATCGCGTGCAAGAGATAGGGCACCAAGGACGGCCTGTCCATTGGCGTCTCGGCAAGAGGCTCCTGAAAACCATGTGTTTTCAAGGCCGTCCCTTGTCCCGGGCAGCTCCGGCGCTACTTGCAGTTTTGCATTGAACGCGTGGCCGAAGGCATTTTCGCGGATGGAACGATGAACGGAACTGCAACTCGAAACGAAAAACGCACACCTTGCGAAAGCTGTCCATTGCGGAAGCTCGACCATTTTCGCGCCTTCACAAATGAAGAACTCGCCTTCGTGTCGCAATTCAAGACCGGTGAACTCGCAGTCGATGGCGGCGCAACCATCCTCGTTGAAGGCGCGCACAGCGCCCACCTCTTCACGGTGCTTTCCGGCTGGGGCTTTCGCTACAAGATGCTCGATGACGGACGCCGCCAGATCCTGAATTATGTGATGCCGGGTGATCTGATCGGCCTGCAGGGCAGCCTGATGGGGGAGATGCAGCATTCGATTGAAGCGCTGTCGCCGGTGACCCTTTGCGTTTTCGAGCGCGGCAAGCTGAACCGCCTGTTCGCCAACTATCCCGAACTCGCCTATGACCTCACCTGGATCGCGGCGCGCGAGGAGCGCATTCTGGATGAGAACCTCCTGAGCATCGGTCGCCGCTCGGCGCTGGAACGGGCCGCCTACCTGCTTGCCTTTCTCTACCAGCGTGCAAAGGCACTCGACCTTTTCAGCAGCAGTCGCGTCGCCATTCCGGTCACGCAGCAGCATGTGGCCGATACGCTGGGTCTTTCGATCGTCCATACCAACAAGACGTTGAAGAAGCTTGCCGAGCGCGACCTGATCCGCTGGGCGGACAAGGGCTGCAATGTCCGCGATATCGATGGATTGCTTGCGATTTCGGGCTGGGAAGGGTTGAATGAACCCAAGCGGCCCTTCATCTGAAATGCCGTTGAAGGGCGCCGTATCCTTTCCTTTCCGATGCGGCGAACGTCGCCGCATCGATGCCGGACCCCGATAGGATCAGGCTGCGACGATCGCGCGCAGCATCCAAAGCGCCTTTTCGTGGAAGTTGAGGCGATCGGTCAGCATGTCCGTGGTGACAAGGTCGTCGTTCTCGTCCGCCGTGGTGCCGGCGTCGCGCATGCGGCGCACGGCCGCCTCGTGATCGGCAATCAGGTCGGCCACCATGTCGGCCGCGCTCGCGTGGTTGACGGAGCCGCCGCTCGGGGCAAATGCCGCCGCCTCGGTGAGTTTGGCTGGGGCGAGGTGACCCAGTGCACGTATCCGCTCGGCAATCACGTCAGTCGCCTGAAAGAGCGTGTTGTAGTGCTCTTCCGTCAATTCGTGCAGCGGCTTGAACAATGGGCCGACCACATTCCAATGGTAGATGTGGCTCTTGATCACCAGCTTGTAGGTATCGGCAAGGATGTCGGACAGTGCCGCTGCCATCTCCTGACGGTAGGCCCTGGTCAGGCCGATGTCGAATTCTTCGTCCTTGACCTTCGGTTTAAGCACGGAGGCTGTCTGCTTCATTCTCCTGCTCCCGTTCTATCTTGAGAAAGCCGCGAAACAGCGATCGCTTGCGATCGTGATCCGCGTACCGGTGTTGAACGTCGGTACCGGTCGGTTGTTCCGCGCTTGGCCCCAATCGGCGCTACATGTCTTATTTAAATGCCGGGCCGCCTCGAGGCGCCTATAGCTTGCTCTTATCGGCGCGAATGCCCTGTCGGTACGCGCACAAGGTGGAGTAAGCTGGATGGACGAAGTTCCTCCGCATGTCCGGACCGTTCTTGTTCTCGAAGACAATTTCCTCATTGCATCGGATGCCGAAGAAATCCTGACGTCGCTCGGTATTGCCGAGGTGACGATCGCGGCGAACGCGGACCAGGCGATGGAGATCCTGTCTCGACAGAGCTTTGACTTTGCAATCCTCGACGTCCGTCTCGATAACCATACGAGCTTCGGCGTTGCCGATGCGATGCTTGCACGCGGCATGCCGTTTGGGTTCACCAGCGGCTACAGCGACATGGAGCTTTTCCCAGGGCATCTGCGGGACGTCCCGCGGATAGACAAGCCGTTCAACGAGAGGACGCTCGGCCAGCTGATCGCCGCCGGAATTCGGCAAGAGTGATGGGTTCCCGGCGGGGTCCTTACGGCTTGCCGCGCGAAACGAACCAGGGGTTGGCGAAGTCGCTGTCGTTCTTCTGGTTGCGCTTGCCGTAGGTGAGCGGCGCACCGTCCATCGTCAGCGTTTCGCCGCCAGCCGCCCGGAGGATGGCATCGCCCGCGGCCGTGTCCCATTCCATCGTGCGGCTGAAGCGCGGATAGACGTCAGCGAGCCCCTCTGCGAGAAGGCAGAACTTGAGGGACGATCCGACCGCTCTGTAGTCGGCTATGCCGTGCTCGGCGAGGTAGGCGATCGTCTCGGCGCTGTTGTGCGAACGGCTGGCTAGACCCACCATGCGATCGCCGCAACTGCGGCAGCCAATGATCGTTTCATGGTCGAGGTGAAAGGTCTGGTCGATGACCGCCTTCACTGCCTTGCCGTGGTTCGCCGCATAGAGGATGCCGAGCGCCGGTGCGTAAACGACGCCGGCCACGGGCGCGCCGTTCTCGATCAACGCGATATTGACGGTAAAGTCGTC
Source organism: Ensifer sp. ENS10 (assembly GCF_014852025.1). Taxonomy (NCBI): domain Bacteria; kingdom Pseudomonadati; phylum Pseudomonadota; class Alphaproteobacteria; order Hyphomicrobiales; family Rhizobiaceae; genus Ensifer; species Ensifer sp. ENS10. The sequence goes on along the minus strand of NZ_JACVAS010000002.1, from coordinate 1,253,737 downwards.
GTGCCGGCCGATGAATTCCTTCGTGCCGTCGAGTGGATCGACAAGGAAGAAGGATTTGCCGGCGATGTCAGGCACGAAGCCTGCGGCGACAGCCTCTTCGGCGACCACAGGCACGTCCGGGAAGGCGCGGGCGAGGTCCGCCAGGATGATGCGCTCGGCGCAGGCATCGGCGTCGGTGACCGGCGAAAAGTCCGCCTTGTAGGTGACCGCCGGGCCTGCGTTGTAGATGTCGAGAATGGCCCGACCCGCTGATATCGCCGATTGTTGCAGTATCTCCAGCATTCGCCCTTACTTTCCGTCCATCACCAAGCCCATAGCATATCGGGAACAGGATGGTACCCGTGCTTTTGGCGGTAGGCGCATTCGATTGGAGACGAACATCGATCCACTCCGCTGCGCAGCGAAGTGCACGATGAGCCAGCGAACGGTTTTTTGCACCTGCGCCAGGCTTGCGTCTTGGCTTCCGCCTCACGGCTGTGCAAATGTGCCGACGCAACTCACCTGGATGCCTTCATGCGTTATTCCGCCTTCTCGCTCGTCAGGAACGCCCTTTCCGGAAACCTGAATTGGAAGCCGCAATGGCGCCAGCCCCAGCCCAAACCGCATTACGACGTGATCATCGTCGGCGGCGGCGGGCACGGTCTTTCGACCGCTTACTACCTCGCCAAGGAATTCGGCGTGAAGAACGTCGCGGTGCTGGAGAAGGGCTATCTCGGCTCGGGCAATGTCGGGCGCAACACGACGATCGTGCGCTCCAACTACATGCTGCCCGGCAACGAACCCTTCTACGAGTTTTCGATGAAGCTCTGGGAAGGGCTGGAGCAGGATCTCAACTACAATGTGATGCTGTCGCAACGCGGCGTCATCATGCTCTATCACAGCGACGCCCAGCGCGACGCCTATATCAGGCGCGGAAACGCGATGTGGATGGAAGGCGTGGCGGCCGAGCTCATCGAGCGTGAACAATTGAAGAAGATGATCCCCTTTCTCAATTACGACCACGCCCGTTATCCGATCCTTGGCGGCCTGTTGCAGCGGCGCGCCGGCACGGCGAGACACGATGCGGTCGCCTGGGGCTATGCCCGCGGTGCCGACCGGCATGGCGTCGACATCATCGAGCATTGCGAAGTGACCGGCATCCGCCGCGAAAACGGCGTCGTCACCGGGGTCGAAACGACCAAGGGCTTCATCGGCTGCGGCAAGCTGGCGCTGGCTGCGGCCGGCAATTCCTCGCGCGTCGGCGAGATGGCGGACCTCAAGCTGCCGCTCGAAAGCCATGTACTTCAGGCCTTCGTGACCGAGGGGCTGAAGCCCTGCATCGACCACGTGATCGTCTATGGCGGCGGCCACTTCTACATCTCGCAGTCGGACAAGGGCGGCCTCGTCTTCGGCGCCGAGATCGACGGCTACTCCTCCTATGCTCAGCGCGGCAATCTTGCGACCGCCGAGCATGTGATGGAGGAGGGGGTGACGATGATCCCCGGCCTGTCACGCGTTCGGGTGCTGCGCGCCTGGGGCGGGGTCATGGACATGAGCATGGACGGTTCGCCCATCATCGACCGCACCTCGATCGACAATCTCTACCTGAACTGTGGCTGGTGCTACGGCGGCTTCAAGGCGACGCCGGCCTCCGGTTATTGCTTCGCTCATCTGATCGCCAGGAACGATACCCATCCGGTGGCGCGCGCCCTCAGGCTCGATCGCTTCGCGCGCGGCTATGCCGTTGACGAGGCCGGCGCCGGCCCACAGCCCAACCTTCACTGACAGCACTTTGCCGGCCCGCCCGGCAGTACGGAATGAACGGGGGCCGAGGTCGGCTTCAGGATACGGAAGACAATGGCAAGCCTGATTACCTGCCCGCATTGCGGGGTTCGACCGAAGGAAGAATTCGCGGTCCGCGGCGATGCCTCGCGCGGCCGCCCCGAACCGATGGACTCTGACGAAACCTGGCACGACTATGTCTATGTGCGCGTGAACCCGCGCGGCCGGACCTTCGAGCACTGGCATCACGTTGCCGGCTGTCGCCGCTTCCTGGTGGTCGAGCGTGATACGGCCACCCACGAGGTCTATTCCGTCGTCGATGCCGCCGAGTTCGCGCGGAGGGTTGAGCGATGAGCGGCTATCGGCTCTCCTCCGGCGGTCTGATCGATCGCAGCAAAACGCTGAGCTTCACCTTCGACGGCAGTCCATTGCGCGGCTTTGCGGGCGATACGCTCGCCTCGGCGCTGCTTGCCAACGACCAGTTGCTCGTCGGCCGCAGCTTCAAGTACCATCGGCCGCGCGGCATCGTCAGCACCGGGCCCTCTGAGCCGAACGCGCTCGTCACCATCGGCTCCGGTGCCCGCACCGATGCGAACACCAAGGCGACTGTCGCCGAACTCTACGGCGGGCTGACGGCGCGAAGCCAGAACCGTTGGCCGTCGCTCGCCTTCGATATCGGGGCAGTCAACGGCGTGCTGTCGCCCTTCCTCGGCGCCGGCTTCTACTACAAGACCTTCATGTGGCCGAAGCAGTTCTGGGAGCGGATCTACGAGCCCTTCATTCGCCGTGCTGCGGGCCTCGGCCGGGCGGTGCTCGAACGCGACCCCGAGGCTTATGAGAAATCCTGGGCTTTCTGCGATCTGCTCGTCGTCGGTGCCGGTCCGTCCGGGCTGATGGCGGCACTGACGGCCGGCCGCGCCGGCCTCCGGGTCATCGTTGCAGACGAGGATTTCCGGCTCGGCGGTTCTCTGCTTTCGACCAGCGAGACCATCGACGGTGCCCCGGCATCCGTCTTCGCCGACCGCACGGTCGCGGAACTGCAATCGCTGCCCAACGTCACACTGCTTTCGCGCACCACCGTCTTTGGCTGGTACGACGACAACGTCTTCGGCGCCGTCGAGCGCGTGCAGAAGCACGTCGCCGAGCCGTCGTCGAAGCTAGTAAGCGAGCGCGTCTGGCGCATCGTTGCCAAGCGCGCGCTGCTCGCAACCGGTGCCGAGGAACGGCCGCTGGTCTTCGGCGGCAATGATCGCCCCGGCGTGATGATGGCCGGTGCCATGACCACCTTTGCCGAACGCTACGGCGTGGCCGCAGGCAAGACGGTCGCGCTCTTCACCAGCGGCAGCGCCGGCTATCGCACGGCGCGGACGCTTTCTGCGAAAGGCGTGGCGATCGCAGCGATCGTCGATGCCCGAGCGGAATCCGGCGATCAGGCGCCCGATGGTGTCCGGGTCATCCGTTCGGCCTCCATCGTCGATACCAAGGGCAGGCAACGCCTCAAGGGCATCGTCGTCGAGCGCTCCGGCTTCGAGGAACTGATCGCCTGCGATGCACTCGGCATGTCCGGCGGCTGGAGCCCGGTCGTGCATCTTGCCTGCCAGCGAGGTGCCAAGCCGGTCTGGTCGGAGGCGTTGAAGGCATTCGCCGCCCCCGATGTCGGCGGTGGTCTGCGCCCCGTCGGTGCTGCCAACGGTATCTATACGCTCGCCGGCTGCCTTTCCGATGGTGCGGAGAAGGCCGCAACGATTGCGGCGGATCTCGGTTTCAACGCCGTTTCGGCCGCCGTTCCTGTCGTCGATGCTGAAGAAGCCTCTTCCTTCACTGCGCTCTGGTATGTCCCGGGTGCCAAGTCGAAGGCCTTCGTCGATTTCCAGAACGACGTGCATGCGAAGGATCTTGGCCTCGCGCTTCGCGAAGGCTTCGGCCATGTGGAGCATGCCAAGCGCTACACCACCAACGGCATGGCGACCGACCAGGGCAAGCTTTCCAACATCAACGCTGTCGGCATTCTCGCGGGCATGCGCGGTGTCAGCCCGGCGGAGGTCGGCACCACGACCTTCCGGCCTTTCTACACACCGGTCTCCCTTGGTGCGCTTGCCGGGACGGCACGCGACGAACACGCGGCGCCGGCACGGAAGTCACCGCTGCATGGCTGGGCGATGAAAAACGGTGCGACCTTCGTCGAGGCGGGGCTCTGGCATCGCTCGGCGTGGTTCCCGCGCGCCGGCGAGAAGACCTGGCGCGAAAGCGTCGATCGCGAAGTGCTGAACGTGCGAGCCAATGTCGGCCTCTGCGACGTCTCGACGCTCGGCAAGATCGAGGTTTTCGGCCCCGACGCCGCGGAGTTCCTCAACCGGCTCTACTGCAACCCGGTCTTGAAGCTGCCGGTCGGCAAGGCGCGCTATGGCCTGATGCTGCGCGAGGACGGGTTCGTCTTCGACGACGGCACGGTGAGCCGGTTCGACGAGGCGCATTTCTTCGTCACCACGACGACGGCGATGGCCGGCCCGGTCATGGCGCACATGGAATATTGCGCCCAGGCGCTCTGGCCGGAACTCGAAGTCCGTTTCACCTCGTCGACCGACCAATGGGCGCAGATGGCGATCGCCGGCCCGAAGGCACGCGCGGTGTTGCAGCAGATTGTCGACGGCGACATTTCCGACGGCGCATTTCCGTTCCTTTCCGCCCGGAAGATTGTTCTGAAAAGCGGCGTGGCCGCGCGGCTCTTCCGCATCTCCTTCTCCGGGGAACTCGCCTTCGAACTGGCCGTGCCGGCCGGCAACGGCGAAGCGGTGGCGGACCAGATCATGGAGGCCGGCCGGCCCCACGATATCTGCGCCTATGGCGTCGAGGCGCTCAATGTGCTGCGGCTCGAGAAGGGACTGCTGACGCATGCCGAATTCGACGGTCGCGTGACACCCGACGACGCCGGCCTTGGCCGCATGCTGTCGATGCAGAAAGTCGACTTCATCGGCAAGCGGCTGTCGACGCGCTACGGGCTGACGGCCGCCGATCGCATGCAGCTCGTCGGGCTGAAGGCCGTCGATGCCGACAAGGACATGCGCGCCGGCGCCCATCTCCTGAAGGAAGGTACGAAGCCCTCGACGCTGAACGATCAGGGTTGGGTAAGCTCGGCCGGCTTCTCGCCGGTCCTGGGGCATGCCATCGCACTTGCCTTCCTGAAGTCCGGGCGTGAGCGGTACGGCGAGAAGGTCATCGTTTTCGACAAGCTGCGCGATCAGGAGATCGTCGCCGAGGTCTGCGATCCGGTCTTCGTCGATCCGCAAAACGCAAAGCTGAAGGCCTGAGGAGGCGGCGATGGTTCGCGACTACAACAACCGCCACGCACTGGAACAGAAACTGCGCTCTGCACCGAGGCCCGCGACCGCCGATCACCTGATGGTCGGCCATTGGCGTGCGATGGCGACGGTTCTTGCCCGTGCCGGGCAGGCCGAGGCAGTGCGGCAGTCGATTGCTTCGGTGCCCGAGCTGTCGCTCCGTTTCTCAGGCCCCGGGGAATGGCTGGTGGTCTCCGAGGTGGAGGCGCCGAGCGGGCTCGTGCGTCGCCTCGAAGAGCTCTGCGACGGGGGCGCCTATGTCGTCGACCAAAGCGACGGGCGCGTCGTCTTCCGCCTCACCGGCCCGAACGTGCGCAGCATCCTTGCCAAAGGTATCGGCCTCGACGTCCATCCCGCGACCTTCTCGCTTGGGGGGAGTGCCAATGTTCTGTGCGGCCACATCCCGGTCAATCTCGCCCGGACGGACGAGGATACGTTTGAACTGATCGTGCCGCGAAGCTACGCCGAATCGCTCTTCGACGACCTGATGCGGATGGGGCGGGCGTTCGATCTCACCGCCGCTTTTTCAGACTGAACAGCCTCTTTCGTGAGGCTGAAAACAAATGCGGCATGAAATGCCGCAATCGGGTCGCCGATCCGCCAGCAAACGGCGGAAATGGACAAGCGCCCTTCGCAGCCGTGTCTTTATCGGCGCCGCCTTTCTGACTAGGCTGCCACCATTCGCCGCCTGCGCTTCTGTCCGGAAGGTAAGCGGTCTTGATTTTCTTCCTGACAATTTGGCCATGCCTCCGCCGGAGCATGGAAAGACGGAGTGTACGCATGAAAAGCCATGCCAAGGTCGTCGTTATCGGAGGCGGTGTCGTCGGTTGCTCGGTGCTCTATCATCTGACGAAGTTCGGCTGGACCGATGTTGTCCTGCTCGAACGGTCGGAGCTCACGTCCGGCTCCACCTGGCATGCGGCCGGCGGCATGCACACGATCAACGGTGACCCGAACGTCGCCAAGCTGCAGAAATATACGGTCGAGCTCTACAAGGAGATTGAGGAGTATTCCGGTCAGGACGTCGGCCTGCACATGACATCGGGCATGATGCTGGCGGCCACCAAGGAGCGCTTCGACTGGATGAAGTCGATCCTCGCCAAGGGGCGCTACATGGGGCTCGAGGCCGAGCTGCTGACGCCCAGGGAAGCGCACGACCTGATGCCGCTGCTCGATCCTGACCAGTTCGTCGGCGCGGTCTTCGATCCGGTCGAGGGCCATCTCGATCCCTATGGCACGACGCATGCCTATGCCAAATCGGCGAAGAAGAACGGTGCGGAGATCTATCTGCACACCAAGGTCGAGGATCTGGTGCAGCGGGAAGACGGTTGCTGGCGGGTCATCACCAACCAGGGCGAGATTGTCGCCGAACACGTCGTCAACGCCGCCGGCCTCTGGGCCCGCGAGGTGGGGCGCATGGTGGGGCTGGAACTCCCGGTGCTCGCTATGGAGCACATGTATCTCATCACCGAGGATATGCCAGAGGTCATCGAGTTCAACCAGACGCGCGGCAAGGAGCTGATGCACTGCGTCGATTTTGATGGCGAAATCTACTTGCGCCAGGAACGTCAGGGCATGCTGATGGGCACCTATGAGAAGGCGTGCCGTCCGTGGTCGCCGATCTCCACGCCCTGGGATTTTGGCCATGAGCTGCTGGCAGAGGATATCGACCGCATTTCGCCGGAACTCGAAGTCGGCTTCAGGCATTTCCCGGCCTTCAACAAAGCCGGCATCAAGAAGATCATCAACGGCCCTTTCACCTTCTCGCCGGACGGTAACCCGCTCGTCGGCCCGGTGCGGGGCTTGAGGAATTTCTGGTCGGCCTGCGCCGTCATGGCCGGCTTCAGCCAGGGCGGCGGCGTTGGGCTGGCGCTTGCCAACTGGATGATCCATGGCGACCCCGGCTTCGACGTCTTTGCCATGGACGTCTCGCGCTACGGCGATTTCGCCACGCTTGCCTATACCAATGCCAAGGTGCGCGAGAACTACTCACGTCGCTTCTCGATCCGTTATCCGAACGAGGAGCTGCCGGCGGCAAGGCCGCTGCTGACGACGCCGATCTACGACAGGCTGAAGGCGGCTGGCGCGGTCTTCGGCGCGTCCTATGGGCTCGAAACGCCGCTGTGGTTTGCGCCCGAAGGGGTGAAGGACGCCTTCTCCTGGCGGCGCTCGACGGATTTCGAGACGGTTGGCGCGGAAGCGCGCGCCGTGCGTGAGGGCGTCGGCCTGATGGAGACGTCGGGCTTTGCCAAATATGCGATCACGGGCGAGGGCGCTGAAGCCTGGCTCGACCGGCTGCTGGCCTGCCGTATTCCGCAGGTGGGGCGCATGACGCTGGCGCCGATGCTGAAGGACGACGGCAAGCTGATCGGCGACTTCACGCTTGCCAAGCTCGGGGAGGAAGACTTCCTGCTGATCGGCTCCGGCATCGCCGAGGACTATCACATGCGCTGGTTCGAGGCGCATCTGCCTGAGGACGGCTCGGTTTCGCTGAAGGCGCTGAAGCTGGAACTGGTTGGCCTGTCGATCGCCGGGCCGAAGGCGCGCGACGTGCTTGCCGGTCTCACCCATCTCGACGTCTCCGACGCCGCCTTTCCATTCCTGGACATCCGCCGGATGGACCTCGGCATGGCGCCCGTGATCGTCGGCCGTGTGAGCTACACCGGCGATCTCGGCTACGAGATCTGGATGAAGCCCGAATACCAGCGCTATCTCTTCGAGCTGCTGATGGAGAAGGGGGCAGCGTCCGAGATCCGGCTGTTCGGCCTCAGGGCGCTGAATGCGCTGCGCGTCGAGAAATCCTTCGGCAGCTGGGCGCGCGAGTACCGTCCGCTCTATGGCCCGGTCGAGGCCGGCCTCGGCCGCTTCATCGCGACCGGCAAGGACGCGGACTTTATCGGCAAGGTGGCTGCAATGAAGGAGAAGGCGGACGGTGGCGCCCTGCGTCTCAGGACCTTCGTCCTCGAGGCCAGGGATGCCGACGTCATCGGCGACGAGCCGATCTATCTCGACGGAGTCGTGCGCGGATGGGTGACATCGGGCGGTTATGCGCACACGAGCGGCGTTTCGGTGGCCATGGGTTACGTATCGAAGGAGATCGCCGATCGCAGCGATGGCTGGTCGATCGAACTCCTGGGCGAGATTCTGCCGGCACGCCTCCAGGCGAATCCCTTGTTCGACGCAAACGGGCAGCGGATGCGCACCTGAGCGGCGAAGCAGCGCACCGGCCTGGCCATTTGGTGGCTAGGCCTCTAGGCGAATCCCCGGGCATTTACGGCTAAAGTTGATGATTTTGCGGGCGAAAGCTGCGGAAGTTTTGGTTTTTCTGGCTCTAAAAGCGTCAAATCGATTTTATCGGGGAAGTTTTTGCCGAAGTCGCGTTTTTTAGCTTTCCTTTTTGTTTGAAAAAGGTATGGAATCGATCAAACACAGCGCTCAAAATGAGCTCAAAAAACAAGAGACCGGACCTTCAAGGATCTGGTCCAGGGGAAGATTGATGGAGTATTTCGTCCAGCAGCTCGTCAACGGGCTGACTCTTGGGTCTATTTATGGTATGATCGCAATCGGTTATACCATGGTCTACGGCATCATTGGCATGATCAACTTCGCCCACGGCGATATCTTCATGCTCGGCGGCTTTGCTGCTTTGATTGTCTTTCTGCTTCTCACCTCATTTATAGCAGGCGTGCCGGTTGTACTTGCGCTTTTGCTTATGATGGTCGTGGCTATGCTCGCGGCGTCGCTGTGGAACTGGACGATCGAGAAGGTGGCCTACCGGCCACTGCGCGGGTCATTCCGGCTGGCGCCGCTGATCACCGCAATCGGCATGTCGATCGTGTTGTCGAACTTCATCCAGGTGACGCAGGGACCGCGCAACAAGCCGATCCCGCCGCTCGTCTCGTCCGTCTATGAGGTTTTCGGCATCTCCATTTCGCTGAAGCAGATCATCATCATCATCATCACGGCGATCCTGCTTTCCGTCTTCTGGTACATCGTCAACAGGACGCCGCTTGGTCGTGCACAGCGCGCCACCGAGCAGGATCGCAAGATGGCGGCTCTGCTCGGCGTCGACGTCGATCGTACGATCTCGGTGACCTTCATCATGGGTGCGGCACTCGCTGCTGTCGCGGGAACCATGTACCTGATGTATTACGGCGTGGTCGTTTTTACCGACGGCTTCGTTCCCGGGGTCAAGGCATTCACCGCCGCCGTTCTCGGAGGCATTGGCTCGCTGCCGGGCGCTGTTTTGGGCGGACTTCTGATCGGCCTGATCGAGTCCCTGTGGTCGGCCTATTTCACCATCGACTACAAGGACGTTGCGACATTCTCCATTCTCGCAATCGTTCTGATCTTCAAGCCGTCGGGTATTCTCGGACGACCGGAAGTCGAGAAGGTATAATTCAATGGCAAACATTGCTTCTACAACTGCAAGCGCCGGCACTGAGGTGACGGCGCGGGCCCTGCGCGAGTCTGTCTTCGCGGGCCTCATCACGCTCGGACTGTTCGTGCTGTTCGTCGGCCTCAAGACCGACCAGAACATCCGCAACGAGCTGATCCTGACACAACGTTGGGGCCTGCTGGCGATCTTCGTGATCATCGCCATGGTTGGCCGCTTCCTCATGGTCGCCTATGTCCAGCCGCGGCTTGCCCAGCGAAAGGCTGCCAAAGCGGCGGCGCCGGAAGTTGCCAAGGAGGAAAGCTTCTTCAGCCGCAATTTCTCGACGATTGCGATACTTGCCTTGATCCTTTATCCGCCGGTCATCGTCGCGCTAACCGGTGTTCAGGGCTCGCTGAAATGGGTGGACAATTTCGGCATCCAGATCCTGATCTATGTGATGCTCGCCTGGGGCCTGAACATCGTCGTCGGCCTCGCCGGCCTGCTGGACCTCGGTTACGTCGCTTTCTACGCAGTTGGTGCCTATTCCTACGCGCTGCTCTCCACCTATCTGGGCCTGTCCTTCTGGGTGTTGTTGCCGGTGGCCGGCCTCCTCGCCGCCTGCTGGGGCGTGGTCCTCGGCTTCCCGGTGCTGCGTCTGCGCGGAGACTATCTGGCGATCGTCACGCTCGCCTTTGGCGAAATCATCCGTCTTGTCCTGATCAACTGGACCGAGGTCACCAAAGGTACGTTCGGCGTGTCCGGCATTGCCAAGGCAACGCTGTTCGGCATCAAGTTCGATGCCTCCAAGGATGGCTTTGCCGCATTGATGGGGCTGCCGATCTCGTCGGTCTACTACAAGATCTTCCTATTCTACCTGATCCTCGGTCTTTGCTTGATCACGGCTTTCGTGACGATCCGCATGCGTCGGATGCCGATCGGGCGCGCCTGGGAAGCGCTGCGCGAAGATGAGATCGCTTGCAAGTCGCTTGGCATCAACACGGTTACCACCAAGCTGACGGCTTTCGCCATGGGCGCCATGTTCGGCGGCATCGCCGGGTCCTTCTTCGCAGTACGCCAGGGCTTCGTGTCGCCCGAATCCTTCGTGTTCCTCGAATCCGCAGTGATCCTCGCGATCGTCGTCCTCGGCGGCATGGGGTCGCTGACGGGCATTGCGATCGCAGCGATCGTCATGATCGGCGGTACCGAAATTCTGCGTGAGCTTGACTTCCTGAAGGCCGTCTTCGGACCGAACTTCACGCCGGAACTCTACCGCATGCTGATCTTTGGCCTGGCCATGGTCGTCGTCATGGTCTGGAAGCCGCGCGGCTTCGTTGGATCGCGTGAACCGACCGCGTTCCTGCGCGAACGCAAGGCCGTCTCCGGCAGCTTTACCAAGGAAGGGCATGGCTGATGGCCCTCGAGACCACGACGATGACAATGACACAAGATCCCATTCTCAAGGTTGAGCACCTGTCGATGCGCTTCGGCGGTCTGATGGCCATCAACGACTTCTCTTTCGAGGCCTATCGCGGCGACATCACCGCGCTGATCGGCCCGAACGGGGCAGGTAAGACGACGGTATTCAACTGCATCACCGGCTTCTACAAGCCGACGATGGGTATGATCACGATGAAGCAGAAGTCCGGAAAGGAGTATCTCCTCGAGCGGCTGCCGGACTTCGAGATCACCAAGCATGCAAAGGTGGCGCGTACGTTCCAGAACATCCGGATGTTCTCCGGCATGACCGTGCTCGAGAACCTGCTGGTCGCGCAGCACAACAAACTGATGCTGGCGTCGGGCTATACCGTGCTCGGGCTCCTTGGATTTCCTGCCTACCGGCAGGCCTCCAGGGAGGCGACTGAACTCGCCAAGCATTGGCTCGAAAAGGCATCGCTGATCGACCGGGCAGACGACCCTGCCGGGGACTTGCCCTACGGCGCGCAGCGGCGGTTGGAGATTGCTCGTGCCATGTGCACGGGACCGGAGTTGCTGTGCCTCGATGAGCCTGCGGCTGGCCTCAATCCGCGCGAATCGCATGCCCTCAATGAACTTTTGCAGGGCATCCGCAGCGACACCGGCACCTCCATCCTGCTGATCGAGCATGACATGTCCGTGGTCATGGAGATATCGGACCATGTCGTCGTGCTCGAATATGGGCAGAAGATCTCCGACGGCACCCCGGATTTCGTGAAGAACGATCCAAGGGTCATCGCGGCCTATCTAGGTGTCGAGGATGAAGAGGTTGAACAGGTGATCGAACAAATCGAGGAAATCGAAGGCGGGCAGGGAGGCACCAAGCAATGACTGCGCCGCTGCTGCAAGTGAAAGCCGTCGAAACCTACTACGGCAACATTCGGGCGCTGAGCGGCGTCGATGTCGAGGTCCATCGCGGAGAAATCGTTTCGCTGATCGGTGCCAACGGCGCGGGCAAGTCGACATTGATGATGACGATCTGCGGCAGCCCGCAGGCGCGCACCGGCACGGTGATGTTCGACGGCCATGACATCACGCGCCTGCCGACCCACGAAATCGCGCGTATGAGGATTGCCCAGTCGCCGGAAGGCCGCCGCATCTTCCCGCGCATGACGGTTTTCGAAAACCTGCAGATGGGGGCGAGCCTCGACAACCTGAAGCATTTCGACGAGGACGTGGAAAAGATCTTCAGGCTCTTTCCCCGGCTCAAGGAGCGTAAGGCGCAGCGCGGCGGCACGCTGTCAGGCGGCGAGCAGCAGATGCTCTCGATCGGCCGCGCGCTGATGGCACGGCCGAAGCTGTTGCTTCTCGACGAGCCGTCGCTTGGTCTCGCGCCGCTGATCGTCAAGGGCATCTTCGAAGCGATCAAGAAACTCAACAAGGAGGAAGGCCTGACCGTCTTCCTCGTCGAGCAGAACGCTTTCGGCGCGCTCAAGCTTTCGGACCGCGGCTATGTGATGGTCAACGGACGGGTGACGATGAGCGGCAGCGGCAGGGATCTGCTCGCCAATCCGGAAGTGCGCGCGGCCTATCTCGAAGGCGGCCGTCATTGATCGGCCGCATCTGGAGCAAGTGACATGCAGGGAATTCTCTACGAAGAAGCGTCGATCTGGCAGTTTCTTTTCATAAGCTGCGTGCTTGGCGGCTGGACCGCCTGGCGCACGGGCAAGAGCGTGGCCGAAAGTTGGCATAACGTTCCGCGGCTGCTGCTCTACGTGGCGTTGCTCGGGCTGGCGATCCGTTTCATCCATCACGCCCTCTTCGGCGGCACGATGTTCAGCCTGCAATACTATATCGTGGACACGATCGTGCTTTTGTTGTTTGCTACCGTAGCTTTCCGGTACTACCGGACCAAGCAAATGACCAAAATCTACTACTGGCTCTACGAGAAGGCTTCACCCTTCTCCTGGAAAACCAAATAAAGGGAACAGCGCGTGCCGGTCCGCCGCGGCCGGTGCGAAGGAAACACCGGCGCAACTATGGTGGGCATTGCGCAGGTTGATAACGAGACCCGCTCGAATATTTGGGAGTAACAAGAATGAAAAAATCTCTTCTGTCGGCCGTTGCGCTGACGGCAATGGTCGCCTTCAGCGGCACGGCCTGGGCTGATATTCTCGTTGGTGTCGCCGGCCCGCTGACTGGCCCGAACGCCGCCTTCGGTGCGCAGCTCCAGAAAGGTGCCGAACAGGCCGCTGCCGACATCAACGCCGCTGGCGGTATCAACGGGGAACAAATCAAGCTTGTGCTCGGCGACGACGTTTCGGACCCGAAGCAGGGCATCTCGGTCGCCAACAAGTTCGTCGCTGACGGTGTGAAGTTCGTCGTTGGTCACTTCAACTCCGGTGTGTCGATCCCGGCATCGGAAGTCTATGCCGAAAACGGCATCCTGGAGATCACGCCGTCTGCTACCAACCCGCAGTTCACCGAGCGCGGTATGTGGAACACGTTCCGCACCTGCGGCCGTGACGACCAGCAGGGCGCAGTTGCCGGCGCCTTCCTCGCCGCCAACCATAAAGACGCGAAGATCGCCGTCATTCATGACAAGACCCCCTATGGTCAGGGTCTTGCTGATGAAACCAAGAAGGCGATGAACGAAGCCGGCCTCACCGAAGCCCTCTATGAAGGTGTCAACATCGGCGACAAGGACTTCTCCGCACTGATCGCCAAGATGAAGGAAGCCGGCGTTTCGGTCGTCTACTGGGGCGGTCTGCACACCGAGGCCGGCCTGATCATGCGCCAGATGAAGGACCAGGGCCTGAAGGCAACGATGATGTCGGGTGACGGTATCGTTTCGAACGAACTGGCCTCGATCGCCGGCGACGCCGTCGACGGCACGCTGATGACCTTCGCGCCGGATCCGCGCAAGAACCCCGCTTCCAAGGAACTCGTCGAGAAGTTCCGTGCTGCCGGCTTCGAGCCGGAAGCCTATACGCTCTATTCCTACGCAGCTCTCCAGGTCATCGCAGAAGCTGCGAAGGCTGGCGGCACGACCGATGCGCAGGCGGTTGCCGAAGCGATCAAGGCCAAGGGTCCGTTCAAGACCGCGATCGGCGAACTCGGCTATGACGAAAAGGGCGACATCACCCGCCCGGACTACGTCATGTACACCTGGAAGAAGGGCGACGACGGCAAGTACACCTACTTCCAGAACGAGTAGTTCTGATTTCGGACCTCGCGTCCGATCTGTTAGGCCCGGCGAGCGATCGCCGGGCTTTTCTTTTTGGCGATGCCGAGAGTATCCCGCTTTCAAGTGGAGCCGCTGGAGGCGGAAAGATGCTCTACAATCGAAGTGCTACTGCATGTTTCCTTTAATCGTATCCGATTAAAGGACAAAAACATGCAGCAATTCAAAGTGCTGCAGCGACCTTTGCGCGTCTGATAAGACGCGCGGCGCTGTGGAGCGTCCTTTGTGCGTTCGTCTGAACGCTCGGCGCTCTAGAAACAAAGGCCAAGCATCCCTTCTGCGTTCATCTAGACTAGCGATGGGGCTTTGGCGCAGCGATTGGCTACTTCAGCAAGGTGTCTCGCAGTGACGAGACTTCGGCGCGCAACCGCTCGAGATCATCGGCGCCGAGTTTGGTTGCCTCAGTGAGGCCGCGCGGCACATCGACCGCCTTCCGGCGCAGTGCCTTGCCCATATCGGTCAATTGCACTCGGACCTGCCGCTCGTCTGTCTTATCCCGCACGCGGGCGATGTAGCCGGCGGCTTCGAGGCGCTTCAGCATCGGGGTGAGTGTGCTCGATTCCAGGAAGAGCCGTTCGCCGAGGCTGCCGACGGTCTGGTCGTCCTTTTCCCACAGCAGCACCATCACGAGATATTGCGGGTAGGTGAGGTCGAGTTCCTCCAGCAGAGGCTTGTAGATGCGCGTTAAGGCGTGGTTTGCGGAATAGACCGCAAAGCAGAGGAAACTATCGAGCGTCAGCATCGCATCGTCATCTTTGAGTTCGGTGCCAGTCATCGTTCTCTCCTGTCATTTCCTCAAAATAAATCGTTCGCGATATAATCGCAAGGCATTGACAGGTGTGCGACCGCATTATAAAGCTTTGTGCACGATCTAATCGATGGCGATTTAAGTTCGAATATATCGCGCACGATCTAATCGTTAATTATTTATCGGCAACGCGGCATGACCGCAGGGAAGAAGGAGCGTCTCCATGAGCAAGGCAGTCAGCAGGACCGAAACCAGCAGCATCTCCCGCCGTGATGTCCTCTCGGCCGCTTTCGGCGCTGCGGCGACCGCTGCAGCCGTATCGGCCGTCAACAGCCCGGCCAAGGCCGCCGACGTGTCAGCGGCAAGTAACAACCAGTCGAGCGCCGGTTCGCAAGGTGGGGGGATTTCGGGCAGCCGCATCATCACCCGCGATGGCGTCGAGATCTATTACAAGGACTGGGGCCCGAAGGATGGTCCGGTCGTCGTGCTCAGCCACGGCTGGCCGCTGTCGTCGGACAGCTGGGAAGCGCAGGCCTTCCACCTCGCCAACAATGGCCTCCGCGTCATCACCCATGACCGCCGTGGCCATGGCCGCTCGTCGCAGCCCTGGGACGGCAACGACATGGATCACTATGCCGACGACCTTGCCGATCTGATCAACGCGCTGGATCTGAAGGACATCTTCCTTGCCGGCTTTTCCACCGGCGGCGGCGAGATCAGCCGTTACATCGGCCGCCACGGCACGGGCCGCGTCGCCAAGGCCGGTTTGATCTCGGCGGTACCGCCGCTGATGGTCAAGACCGACAACAATCCCGGCGGCCTGCCGAAGGAAGTGTTCGACGGCCTGCAGGCGGCAAGCCTCAAGGATCGTTCGAAGCTCTACCGCGATATCGCCTCGGGCCCGTTCTTCGGCTTCAACCGCCCGGGCGCGGTTGCCTCTGTAGGCATGATCGACAGTTTCTGGCTGCAGGGCATGATGGGCGGTCACAAGAACACCTATGACTCGATCGTCGCCTTCTCGCAGACCGACTTTACCGAAGATCTGAAAAAGTTCGACGTGCCGACGCTGATCATCCATGGCGACGACGACCAGATCGTGCCGATCGATGCGGCCGCACGGGCCTCGAAGACGCTTGTCCCGCATGCCGAGCTCAAGGTTTATGCCGGTGCGCCGCATGGTATCACCGACACGCACAAGGATCAGCTCAACGCCGACCTGCTCGCCTTCGCCAAGGCTTGATGCGTTTGAAGTCACGGGAAGAGGCGCCTGCAACGGCGCCTCTTCTTCGCTTTTCGTGATAGGTGTTTCGCGTGTCGAGATGGCTGTCGCGTCGCGCCGTTTCGTGCACTATCTCTCGACGATTCTGTTCCGGAGGCAGGCATGAGCTCGAAACCCCGCATTCTCGTCACCCGTCGCTGGCCGGGGGCGGTGGAACAGGTGCTTGCCGAGCGGTTCGACGTCACCTTGAACGAAGGGGACGTGCCGATGACGGCCGAAGGGCTTGCCGATGCGCTCCGGACCTATGACGCCGTTCTCCCAACCGTTTCCGATCGGCTTCCGGCCGAACTCTTCGCCGGCGGCGGCCTCCGGGCGAAGATCCTTGGAAATTATGGCGTCGGCTACAACCACATCGACGTCGCGGCCGCCAAGGCCGCCAAGATCGTCGTGACCAACACGCCGGGTGTTCTGACCGATTGCACCGCCGACATTGCCATGACGCTGCTGCTTGCTGTCGCGCGCCGGGCGGGTGAGGGCGAACGCCAGGTACGCGCCGGCGAATGGACCGGATGGCGCCCGACCCACATGATCGGCGGCAAGGTCACCGGCAAGACGCTCGGGATCATCGGCTTTGGCCGCATCGGCAAGGCGATGGCCAAACGCTGCCACTTCGGCTTCGACATGGATGTCGTCTTCTACAACCGTTCGCGCATCGACCCGGCGGAAGCGAGCCGCTACGGCGCCCGTCAATTGGACACCGTCGAGGATGTACTGAAAGCTTCGGACTTCGTCTCGCTGCACTGCCCCGGTGGTGGCGAAAATCGGCATCTGATCAATGCGGAACGCTTGGCGCTGATGAAACCGGGCGCCTACCTCGTCAATACGGCGCGCGGCGATGTCATCGATGAAGCGGCCCTGGTTGCCGCTCTCGAAAACGGCGTCATTCGCGGTGCCGGCCTCGATGTCTTCGAGGCGGAGCCGAATGTGCCGGAGCGTCTGCGCAGGCTCGAAAATGTCGTGCTGCTCCCGCATCTCGGCAGTGCCACTGAGGAAACGCGGGTTGCCATGGGTATGAAGGTGGTCGTCAACGTCACCGCTTTCTTCGAGGGCCGCGAGCCACCGGATCGCGTGGCGTAAGCGGCTGCCTGTTTTCTGCGCAGCGCCTGCATGGAAATGCAGCATCCTGGCGATTTTCTTTGCAAAACAATAACTTGACTTGTCGTTCCGCGATGCGGACGATAGCGCGAAGGCAAGGCGACCGACCCAATGGGTGCAGCGCCAGGAATTAAAGGACACCGCTCGGCGGTCGAAACATGAACAAGGCAGCAAGCATCGCCCCGCAACGGGCCTGGGGGAAGGGGCGGCTGGTCGCCAAGGCGGCGCTCGGCCAAAGCCGCATTGCCGAGCTCTATCAGGAAGGCTGCGCCAAGATCCGGCTGCCGAAGACCTTCGACGCCTCCATGGAAGCGGTGCTGATCAATTCCTCCGGCGGCCTCACCGGCGGCGACCGCATGGTCTGGGAGGTTGCGGCAAGGGCCGGAACCGATGTGGCGGTGACGACGCAGGCCTGCGAGAAGATCTATAAGGCGAGCGCCGATACGGTCGAGGTGGCCACGCGTATCGAGGTTGCCGCCGGCGCGCGCGTCGACTGGCTGCCACAGGAGACGATCCTCTTCGACCGCGCCTCCCTGTCGCGTTCGCTGGAGGTGGAGCTTGCCGCGGACGCGACTTTCCTGGCGGTGGAGGCCGTTCTGCTCGGCCGCAAGGCGAGGGGCGAGGTGGTGCAAACCGGGCTCTTCCGCGATCGCTGGCGCATCCGCGCCGACGGCAAGCTGCTGCATGCGGACAATCTGGCACTTGCCGGAGAGATCGCCAGTCTCGGCCAGCGCCGGGCGGTGCTCGATGGCGCAGCCGCCTTTGCCACGCTCCTCTATGTCGGCCCCGATTGCGAGCCCTTGTTGCCGCGTCTTCGATCGCTCATTGACGGCGAGGCTGGCGTCGGCATCAGCCATTTTCAGGTCGATGGCCGTGACAAGCTGGTCGCCCGTTTCGTGGCGCCGGATGGGTTCGCGCTCAGAAAAATCCTCATCCCCGTTATTTCGCACTTGCGCAAGCAGAAGACTGTGCCGAAAGTCTGGGTTCTCTAGGTCATTTCACATTTTTATTGAAACAGTGAAATGATCTAACACGTTGAAACTTTGTAATTCCTGGCGGAAAATCGCTTCGCAGATTTCCTGGGAATTGCTTCACGAACAACCGGTGGCGACGCATGAATCTTACTCCGCGCGAAAAGGACAAATTGCTGATTTCCATGGCGGCCATGGTCGCGCGCCGGCGCCTGGAGCGCGGCGTGAAACTCAACCATCCCGAGGCGATCGCGCTGATCACCGATTTCGTCGTCGAAGGCGCTCGCGACGGGCGCTCGGTCGCCGAGCTGATGGAGGCGGGCGCCCAGGTGCTGACGCGCGATCAGGTGATGGAGGGCATCCCCGAGATGATCCACGACATCCAGGTCGAAGCGACATTCCCCGACGGTACCAAGCTCGTCACCGTTCACGAACCGATCCGCTAAACGAAGGAAACGCGGCCCTTTCCGGCCGTATCCCTCCAACCCTGATCTCAGGAGGCAAGCATGCTGGCTTTGCGCCCCAATTGCGAGTGCTGCGACAAGGATCTGCCGCCGGATAGCCGCGAGGCGATGATCTGTACTTTCGAATGCACCTTCTGCGTCGATTGTGTCGACGGAAAGCTCGGTGGCACCTGCCCGAATTGCGGCGGCGAATTCACCAGCCGGCCGGTGCGCCCGGCGGCCCTGCTTGAAAAATATCCGGCCTCCACCGAGCGGGTGCTGAAACCGCAGGGCTGCGCTGGTTCGAAGGCGGCTTGAGGAGAGAACCATGATCCCAGGAGAAATCATCGCGGCTGCCGGAGAGATCGAGCTCAATGCCGGCCTCGACACGACAACCATCGAGGTTGCCAATACCGGTGACCGCCCGATCCAGGTCGGCAGCCACTACCATTTCGCCGAAACCAATGCCGGGCTGAAGTTTGACCGGAAGGCCGCCTACGGCCAACGGCTCGACATTCCGGCTGGCACCGCCGTGCGGTTCGAACCGGGGCAGACGCGTCAGGTGACGCTGATCCCTCTTTCCGGCAAGCGCGAAGTCTATGGCTTCCGCCAGCAGGTGATGGGCAAGCTATGAACCGCCTCGCTGTACTTGCCATCGCTCTGGTCTTGCCGTTTGCGCCGGCTCTGGCGCAGGAGGACAAGGTCGACTGCCAGAATGCGGTGACGCAGATGGACATGAACATCTGCGCCAACAAGGACTACGAGGCGGCCGACACGGAACTGAACAAGGTCTACAAGCTGGCACTGGCAGCGACAAAGCAGCAGGACAAGGAACTCGCCGAGATCGATGCGAACTACGTTGGCGCGGAAGAGGCCCTGAAGAAGGCGCAGCGCGCCTGGATCGGTTACCGTGACGGCCAATGCGAGCTTTCGGGCTTCGAGGCCCGCGGGGGCTCGATGGAGCCGATGCTCGTCTCCGGTTGCCTCACCGAATTAACCAGGGCCCGGACGAAGGAACTCCAGGCCATTGTCGAGCCTGACGGAAACTAGACCTTGAGCGGCGGCCGCATCATCATGATCGTGGGCAATGGCGAAGTGCCTGACGGAGCTGGCACGGTGATCGATGCCGCCGATATCGTCGTGCGTTTCAACGATTGCCGTTCCGTCGGCCCCGGTGGCCACAAGACCGATATCGTCGCCGTCTGCAACACCGGGCGCCCCGGTCTCTCCATGCTCGGCGGTGGCCGCTGGAAGACGAGTGCGGCGGTGCGCCAGGCCCGCGAAATCTGGTGCGTCCGATCCGGCGCGAAGTTCGCCGCGATGCGGGCCGGGCTTGCCGAAACAAATCCGGATCTCGACGATTTCTGTGACGACTACACCATCGGTTTCGAAAGTTTCAGCCGCTCGACCAACCGCGGTTTTCGCGTCGTTCCGGTGGCAGTGCATGACCAGCTGGATCACGATCTCGGCGGCTTCTCACCTGATCCCTACGTCGTCCCATCCAGCGGCCTGATCGTCATTGCCGATATCCTGTCCAATATCGCGATGGCCGGTGACGACGTCGTTGTTGCCGGCTTCGGCCATGTCGGGTGGCAATGGCATCCCTTTGCCGCCGAGCGCCGCTATGTCGACGCGCTGGCGGCGAGCGGTCGCCTTCGCCGCCTCCACCCACTTTCTTCTTCGTCCCAAGGAGCCTGAACCATGCCCTACAAGATGTCGCGCGCGGCCTATGCCAACATGTTCGGCCCGACGGTCGGTGACAAGGTGCGGCTTGCGGACACCGAGCTCTTCATCGAGGTGGAGAAGGACTTCACCACCTATGGCGAGGAGGTGAAGTTCGGGGGTGGCAAGGTCATTCGCGACGGCATGGGGCAGAGCCAGACAACGCGCGCCGAGGGCGCCGTCGATACGGTCATCACCAATGCGCTGATCGTCGACCACTGGGGCATCGTAAAGGCGGATATCGGCCTCAAGGACGGGCGGATTGCGGGGATCGGTAAGGCCGGCAATCCGGATACGCAGCCGGGTGTCACCATCGTCGTCGGCCCAGGAACGGAAGTGATTGCGGGCGAAGGCAAGATCGTCACCGCCGGCGGCATGGACAGCCACATCCACTTCATATGCCCGCAGCAGATCGAGGAAGCGCTGGTCAGCGGGCTCACCTGCATGCTCGGCGGCGGCGCCGGGCCGGGACATGGCACGCTTGCCACCACCTGCACCTCCGGCCCGTGGCATCTCGCCCGCATGATCGAAGCGGCCGACGGCTTCCCGATGAACATCGCTTTTGCCGGCAAGGGCAATGCGTCGCGCCCGGGCGCGCTGGTCGAGATGGTGCTGGCCGGTACCACCTCGCTGAAGCTGCACGAGGATTGGGGCTCGACGCCGGCGGCGATCGATTGCTGCCTGGGCGTGGCCGACGAATACGACGTGCAGGTGATGATCCACACCGACACATTGAACGAGAGCGGTTTCGTCGAGGACACGATCGCGGCGATCAAGGGCCGCACGATCCATGCCTTCCACACCGAAGGCGCCGGGGGCGGCCACGCGCCTGACATCATCAAGATCTGCGGCCAGCCGAACGTCATTCCGTCCTCGACCAATCCGACGCGGCCCTACACCAAGAATACGCTCGCCGAACACCTGGACATGCTGATGGTCTGCCATCACCTGTCGCCGTCGATCCCCGAAGATATCGCCTTTGCCGAAAGCCGCATCCGCAAGGAAACGATTGCCGCCGAAGACATCCTGCACGACATCGGCGCCTTCTCGATCATCTCCTCCGACAGCCAGGCCATGGGCCGCGTCGGCGAGGTGGCGATCCGCACCTGGCAGACCGCCGACAAGATGAAGCGCCAGCGTGGGCCCTTGCCGCAGGAAACCGGCGACAACGACAATTTCCGGGTGAAGCGCTATATCGCCAAATACACGATCAACCCGGCGATTGCCCACGGGCTCAGCCACGAGATCGGTTCGCTGGAGGTTGGCAAGCGCGCCGATCTCGTCATCTGGAACCCGGCCTTCTTTGGCGTGAAGCCGGACTTCGTGCTGCTCGGCGGCTCGATCGCCATGGCGCCGATGGGTGATCCGAACGCGTCCATCCCGACGCCGCAGCCGGTACATTACCGGCCGATGTTTGCCGCCTACGGCAAGAACCGCACGAGTTCGTCGGTCACCTTCGTGTCGCAGGCATCGCTCGATGCCGGTCTTGCCGCCAGGCTCGGCGTTGCAAAGCAGCTGGTGGCCGTCAGGAACACCCGCGGCGGTATCGGCAAGGCGTCCATGATCCACAACAGCCTGACGCCGCATATCGAGGTTGATCCGGAGACTTATGAGGTACGCGCCGACGGCGAGTTGCTGACCTGCGAGCCGGCGACGATCGTGCCGATGGCGCAGCGCTATTTCCTGTTTTGAGCAAGCAGAGACGGAGGATGAAGCGCGGCCTGAAATGGGCCTTCTTCGGCCTGCTGGCTGCGGTCCTGGCGGTCGTTCTCGGAACGCTGCTGCCGCGGCCGCTCTTGCCGGTTTCCGCCGCTGCGGCGGGAGCAGGGACGACGCGCATCCTGGTGCTCTCGGGCCCCATCCACACGGATATCGCCGTGCCCTTGACGGAGGAAACGAGGGCGCGGTTCGGCTTCATCGAAGCGGCCGGCGTGCCGCTCAATCATCCGCAGGCACAATGGCTGATCTTCGGCTGGGGCGGGCGCTCCTTCTATCTGGAAACGCCGACCTGGTCGGAGCTGAAGGCCATGCCGGTCTTCAAGGCGCTGACGCTCGACCGCTCGGTCATGCATGTGGATATCGCCGGCCGGATCGTCGAGCCGCAAGCCTCCGTTGCCAGCTTCGAACTGGACGCGGCCGGATATGAACGACTGCTTGGCTTCATTGCCGAGAGTTTCATACGCGACGCCGGGACTGTCGTTCCGGTCGACGGCTTCTCCTACAATGGCAATGACCGCTTCTTCGAAGCCGAGGGCAGGTTCAACGCGCTCTTCGGCTGCAACACATGGACAGCGCGGGCGCTGCGTGAGGCGGGCTTGAGAACCGGCCTATGGAACCCGGTTCCGCCGAGCCTCGGACTATCCTTGCGCATCCACAATTGAGGTGTCACGCAGCCATGCGATCATCGCATGGCTGCCATGCCCGCATGTGAATCGAGGCCTTTCGTGCTGCGCCGCAGCGCAATATCCGATAGGAAAGCGGCTGATCGTTCTCGGTTGTCAGAAATCCTCCCAAGACCTGCCGACCGAGAGCCGAACGAGAGCGGGATGCGGAAACGTGTTTGCGGTTTTCCGCCGGCATCCCGCTCTAACTTGATGGATGTGATCACGTTCATGGTTTTGGGTCGAGCCGGTCCAAATTCATCGTGATCCAAAGGAGATGACGATGCTTGGCAGAAAAGTACCCGCTGTAACGTTCCGCACCCGCGTTCGCGACGAGGCCGTTGGCGGCCCGAATCCGTTCCGCTGGGAGGACGTGTCCTCCGACAATTACTTCGCCGGCAAGCGCGTCGTGCTGTTCTCGCTGCCGGGCGCATTCACGCCGACCTGCTCGACCTACCAGTTGCCTGATTTCGAAAAGCTGACGGCCGACTTCCGCGCCGAAGGCATTGACGAAATCTACTGCATCTCGGTCAACGACGCCTTCGTCATGAATGCCTGGGGCAAGTCGCAGGGCCTCGAAAACGTCAAGCTGATCCCGGACGGTTCGGGCGAGTTCACCCGCAAGATGGGCATGCTCGTTGCCAAGGACAATCTCGGCTTCGGCATGCGCTCCTGGCGCTACGCCGCCGTCGTCAACAACGGCGTCGTGGAGCAGTGGTTCGAGGAAGAAGGCTACTCCGACAATTGCGACAGCGACCCCTACGGCGTTTCCTCGCCGCAGAACATTCTGGAGACGCTGAAGTCTCAGAAGCTTGCTGCCTGATGCGGCCAGAACGCTTCTTTTTCTGAATTGAAAAAGCCCGAAAATCGGATCCGGTCTTCGGGCTTTTTGTTGTTCGGGAGCTGCATGCCAGATGGTTGAAAACCGGCTCTGCGACTGGCGCAGAAGCGAATTCTTGATACACTGGCGGGCACAAAAGATATCGAGGGTTCAATGGTTTACATTATCGCCTACCTGACCGCGCACAAGGGCAAGGGAGATGACGTCGTGTCGCTGGCAGCACCGCTGATCGAGGCCACGCGCCGCGAGGCCGGCTGCATCAGTTACGACCTCTACCGCAAGCCTGCCGATCCGGACGCGCTGGTGTTCGTCGAGACCTGGAAGGACAAGGCGGCTGTCGATGCGCATTTCGAAGAGCCGCATCTGAAAGCCTTCCAGGCAGCCATGGCCGATCTGCTCATCGAGGCGCGCATCGAGCTTGTGTCGCCGGAAAAGGTCGAGGTGCTCTGAAGATGCCGTACCGCTCCACCCAGGTGCTTTCGCCGGGCCCAGCCGGCACGACTCCGCTTCACAGCGTGACGCTTGCGCACGACGCCCGTCATCTTCGCCGCAAGTTGCTGCACCTCGAAAACGACGATGTGGTGATGCTCGACCTCAAGGAAGCGGTGATGCTCGCCGATGGCGACCTTCTGGTGCTCGAAGGCGGCGGCTATATCCGGATCGTTGCCGCACCAGAAATGCTCTTCGAAATCTGTCCGCGTGATCCGCTGCATCTCATCGAACTCGCCTGGCATCTCGGCAATCGCCATCTGCCTGCGCAGATCGAGCCGAACCGCATTCTGATTGCCCGCGATCCGGTCATCCGCCAGATGCTCGAAGGCTTGGGCGCGCAGGTGAGCGAGGTTTCGGAACCCTTCCAGCCGCTGCGCGGCGCCTACCACGCCGGCGGTCACAACCATGGCCACAGCCATCACCATCATGGCTGAGCGGCTCGATACGCAAGCTCTGCTTCGCCTGGTGACTTGGATGTCTCCGGCCTTCCCGGTCGGTGCCTTCTCCTATTCCAGCGGGCTTGAACAGGCGGTTCATGATCGCCTCATCACCGATGCGGAGGAGCTTCGCTCCTGGTTGGAGACAGTCCTTTGCCACGGCTCCGGCTGGAACGATGCGCTGCTTTTTGCCGAGAGCTATCGTGCCGTCAATGACAGCGTCCGGCTGGCCGCGGTCGCAGACCTTGCCGAAGCTCTGGCGGGAAGCCGCGAGCGGCATACGGAAACCACGTTGCAGGGCCAGGCGTTTCTGGTGGCTGCGCGGTCATGGCCGCACCCGGTTCTTGATGCGCTCCCGGAGACCGTCTATCCCGTGGCGGTCGGTGCCGTCGCGGGCGCCCATGAAACGGGCCTCGAACCTGCGCTTGCCGCCTTTCTCAACGCCGCCGTTTCGAATGCCGTTTCGGTGGTGATCCGCTGCGGCGTCATCGGCCAGCGGGATGGCGTCGGCGTGATCGCGGCGCTCGAACCGATCATCGCGGCGACGGCAGGCAAAGCGGCCAACGCCTCGCTCGACGATCTGGGTTCGGCCACGATCATGGCGGATATTTCGGCCTTGAAACACGAAACCCTGCATTCTCGGCTCTTCCGATCCTAGGAAGAGACCCCTTGAAAGGACATCCAGATGGCATCGAAGAACGGTCCCCTTCGTATCGGCATCGGCGGGCCGGTGGGCTCGGGCAAAACGGCGCTGACCGACAAGCTCTGCAAGGCGATGCGGGAGAAGTATTCCGTCGCCGTCGTCACCAACGATATCTATACCAAGGAAGATGCCGAAGCATTGGTGCGCATGCAGGCCCTGCCGTCCGACCGCATCGTCGGCGTCGAGACCGGCGGCTGCCCGCACACGGCGATCCGCGAGGACGCGACGATCAACCTGCAGGCAATTGCCGATCTCAACCGGCGTATCCCTGATCTCGACGTCGTCTTCATCGAATCCGGCGGCGACAATCTCGCGGCGACCTTTTCGCCCGACCTTGCCGATCTGACGATCTATGTCATTTCCGTCTGCCAGGGCGAGGAGATCCCGCGCAAGGGCGGGCCGGGCATCACGAAGTCCGATCTGCTCGTCATCAACAAGAAGGATCTGGCTCCCTATGTCGGGGCCGATCTCGACGTCATGCAGCGGGATGCGACGCGGATGCGGGCGGAAAAGCCCTTCGTGTTCACGGACATGAAACGCGGAGACGGCATCAACCGAATCGTCGATTTCCTGACGCTGCACGGCGGGCTGTGATGCCGCCAGGCTTCTGACAGCCGAATCTTGGTCGGCGCGTCAGAAGCGTTCGAGCGCCTGCCGGTCGTGAATCTCGATCACGCGGCCCTTGACCGTCACGCCCGAGCGGCGAAGTGCCGAGAAAGCGCGCGAGAGTGCTTCCGGCGCCAGGCCGAGCTTGCCGGCCAGCACATTCTTCTGGAAGGGCAGGCGGAAGGAAAAGTTCGTGATGCCGTCCGGGCAGTTCCCGAGAATATAGCTCGCGACCCGCTGCGGGGCCGTCAGCAGCCGGTCTTCCGCCAGGCAATCTTCCGCCATTTGCGCGTGCCGGCACAGTAGCAGCATCAACGCGTCGGCGACTTCAGGCGTTTGCTCGGCGAGTTTGCGCAGCTTGCGGCTGTCGATGCGGGCGAGCATCGTCGTCTCGATCGTCTGGGCGTTGGCCGTGGCGCGGTTGCCGAGGAACATGGCGCTTTCACCGAAAAGCTCACCTCGCGGAAACACGGCGATATCCGCCTCGCGTCCGTCCTTGCCCAGCCGGTAGAGACGCACCAGGCCGGAAAGAACGAAAAAGACGTGATCGAGCGGCTCGCCTTGGCCAAAGAGGATGTCGTGCTCCTCGTGGGTTGAAACGACCACATCCTCCAGAATTGCGTTCGTTGCCGCCATCGGCAGCTTCCCGAAGAAGCAAGAACCGAGCAGCACCGCCCTATCGTTCGAGTTCAATCGCAACGTCTTCATCACACCCGTCCTGAGTAAGATCCAAGTGCAAGGTAATAAAGCTTGGCGGAAGGTGGTTTGACCTCGATCAAATAAGAATGACAAAAAGCCCGCGCTTGCAGGGCGCGGGCTCGTTCCTGGATTGTGACAGTCCCGGGCGAAGCGCCGCTTCAGACCTGGCCTATTCGGCGGCGAGCGCCGGATGGTTGATGACCTTGCCGCCGGGTCGTCCCTTGCTCTGGTCCGATTCCAGCGTCTTCAGCCGGTCTTCCAGGCCTTCGATCGTCTTGCTCTGCTCATGCACCAGACCCGTCAGGGCTTCGCGGTCGAGCGGAAGGTTCTCTTCGTCCTTCTGGCCGACGAACCGCCCGAAGAGGCGGGCGAGTAGCCGCGAGAGGTCGTCCATGATCAGGAAGAACGACGGCACGATCACCAGGCTCAGCACCGTCGAAACGATGATGCCACCGATCACGGCGGTCGCCATCGGCGCGCGGAACGAGCCGCCTTCGCCGACGCCAAGCGCGGAGGGCAGCATGCCCGCCGACATGGCGATCGAGGTCATGATGATCGGACGGGCGCGTTTGCGGCCGGCCTCGATCATTGCCATCTGGCGGTCCATGCCGTGGTGCATCATCTCAATGCCGAAATCGACGAGCAGGATCGCGTTCTTGGTGACGATGCCCATCAGCATCAGAATGCCGATCAGCACCGGCATGGACAGCGCGTTCTGCGTCAGGATCAGCGCCGCAGCAACGCCGCCGATCGCGAGTGGCAGCGAGAACAGGATGGTGAACGGCTGGATCACGTCCTTGAACAGCAGGATCAGCACCACCAGCACCAGCATCAGCCCAAGCAGCATGGCGTTGCCGAAGCTCTGCTGCATCTCCGCCTGAACCTCAGCGTCACCGCTTTCGAGGAACTCGACGGACTTCGGCAAACCGGCCTGGCCGGCGATCTGCTTGAAGCGGTCCGAGGCGGTATTCAGTGCGACGCCGACCGGCAGGTCCGCCCCAAGCGTCACGACGCGGTTGCGGTCGTAGCGCTTGATCGAGCTCGGACCTTCCGAATAGTTGATGTCGGCAACACTCGAGAGCGGCACCGTCGTGCCCGAAGCGGTCGTGATCTTCAGGTTGCGGATGGCGGCGATATCGGTGCGGAAATCGCGGTTGATCTGAACGCGGATCGGGATCAGGCGGCCGTCGAGCGCGATCTTGGTCAAAGCCGCATCGATATCGCCGATGGTGGCCACACGGATCACTTCGGAGATCTGCGCCGTGGTGATGCCGAGGCGCGACATCTGCTCGTCACGCGGACGGATCTGCAGTTCCGGGCGCGGAAGCGCCCCGTCTGGGCTGACATTGGCCAGCAGCGGGTCGCTCCGCAGCTTGCCTTCCAACGTCGCCACCGCCTGGTCGAGATCGGCCTCGTTGTTGGAGAGCAGGTTGAAGGAGAGATCGCGCTCACCGCGGTCGTTGAGCTTGATGACCCGGACGTCCGGTATGTCACGGACGCGGGCGAAGATTTCCTTCTCGATCTGCGACTGAGGGATGATGCGACCAGCGGGGGCCATCTTCGGTAGGTAGGGGCCGATCAGTGGCGTGCGGCCGATGACGTCGTTGACGATCTTGTTTACGAGCGAATGGTCGAGCTTTTTCAGAAGCACCGTCACGGTCGCGCGGCGCAATTCCAGGTCGCCCTTCGGCGAAGCGCCACCAAGGACGAATATGTTGTCGACCCCTTCGATATTCTTGACCCGGTTGTAGATCTCCGTGGTCGTTCGGTCGGTGTCCTCGAGCATGGCGTCCGGCGGCAGCTCGATCGACAGGCTGACGCGCGAGGCGTCTTCCGGCGGCAGGAAACTGCCGGGCACATAGAGGATCAGCGCGAATACCGACCCAACGGAGAAGGCGATCGCGGCAAGCAGCGTCAGGTAGCGCGTGTACCAGTAGTGTGTCGTGGCGCGCACGAGACGCGTGTAGTTGCGCATCATGAAGCCGTCTTCGTCGTGGCGACTGCTGCCTGCGTCCGAGGGACGCATCAGGTAGGCCGCCATAACCGGCGTGATCAGGCGGGCGACGAGCAGCGAGAAGAACACTGCGACGGCAACCGTCAGACCGAACTGGATGAAGTACTGGCCAGGAATGCCCGGCATGAAGGACACAGGCACGAAGACGGCGATGATCGTGAAGGTCGTCGCGATAACCGCCAGACCGATCTCATCCGCTGCCTCGATCGACGCGCGATAGGGCGACTTGCCCATGTGGATGTGCCGCTCGATGTTCTCGATCTCGACGATCGCGTCGTCGACGAGGATACCGGTTGCGAGCGTCATCGCGAGGAAGCTGACGAGGTTCAGCGAGAAGCCGAGCAGGTCCATGATCCAGAAGGTCGGGATCGCCGAGAGCGGCAGCGCCACGGCCGAGATCAGCGTGGCGCGCCAATTGCGCAGGAAGAGCATGACGACGATGACGGCGAGCAGTGCGCCCTCCATCAGCGTGTGCAGCGCTGCCTCGTAGTTGCCGTAGGTGAAGTAGACGGAATCGTCGACCATCTCGATGGTGACATCGGGATTGGCAGCACGGATCTTTTCGAGCGATTTGGCGACGGTCTCCGCGACGCTCACTTCGCTAGCGCCCTTGGCGCGGAAGACCGCAAAGGTCACGCCGGGATTGCCGTTGAAGCGCGAGAAGGAGCGTGGCTCCTCATAGGTGTCGGTGACTGTGCCGAGATCAGAGAGGCGCACGAAGCGACCGCTCGGCACCGAGATCATCGTGTTGGCGAGCTGGTCGACGTTGCGGGTGTCGCCGAGGGTACGGATAGCCTGCTCGCTGCCGCCGACCTGGCCGCGGCCGGAGCCGAGGTCCATGTTCATGCGGCGGAGCTGGCCGTTGACGTCGGCGGCGGTGATGCCGAGCGAATTCAGCTTGTCTTCGTTGAGCTCGACCCGAACCTCGCGGTCGGCGCCACCATAGCGGTCGACACGGCCGATGCCCTTCTTGCCCTGGATCTCGCGCTTGATGACGTCATCCACGAACCAGGAGAGCTCTTCCAGCGACATGCCGGGGGCGGAGACGGAGAAGGTCTGGATCGCCTGGCCCTCGACGTCGACCTTGGAGACGATCGGCTCCTCGATCGAGGTGGGGAGATCGCTGCGGATGCGGTCGATCGCGTCCTTGACGTCCTGCACCGCCTGGGTCGTCGGCACTTCCATGCGGAAGATGACGGCGGTCGTCGACGTGCCGTCATTGATCGTCGACTGGATATGGTCGACGCCGGTGACGCTCGCGACCGCGTCCTCGATTTCCTTGGTGACCTGCGTTTCAAGCTCGGCCGGCGATGCGCCGCTCTGCGTCACGTTGATCGAGACGATCGGCACATCGATGTTGGGGAAACGGGTGATCGGCAGCGATACGAAGGACTGATAGCCGAGCACCATCAGAACGACGAAGGCAAGGATCGGTGCGATCGGATTGCGTATGGACCAGGCTGAGAAGTTCATGGTCACGGTTCCTGTCAGTTGGTCGCTGGTTCAGCGGACTTGACGGGGTTGATGCGGTCGCCGTCGCGGACATAGGCTCCGGCCCTCGCCACCACTTCCTCGCCAGCCTTCAAGCCTTCGAGGACTTCGATGAACTTGCCGTCGGAAATCCCTGTCTTGACTGGCAGGATGCGGATGACGCCGTTTTCGACCTTGCGGACGATCGTGCGGCCATTCTCATTGGTAACGGCCGTTTGCGGCAGGACCACTGTCTGCTTCTGTTGGGCGGTGATCAGCGCGCTTGCATACATGCCGGCGCGTGCCTTCTCGGTATCCGCCAGGTTGATGAAGACGGTTCCGAGGCGGCTGACGGGATCGACGGTCGGGGCGATCAGGCGGATGGTGCCCTCGACCTTGGTGTTGCCGCCGGCGAGCGTCACGGTTGCCGGCTGGCCCACGGCGAGCTTGATGATGTCGGCTTCGGCAACATCTGCCTTCATCTCGATCGCGCCATCGCGGATCATGGCGAAGAGCGGTTCGCTATTGCCGGTGGCGATCGCGCCGACCTTGGCGTTCTTGGCGGAGATGACGCCGGCGACGGGCGCCTTTACCTCGGTACGAGCGAGGCGAAGGTCGATGTCGTCGATCTGCGCTTCGGCCACCTTGATGTCGGCATTGGCGACGGCGACGGCCTGCTCCGCCGAAAGGACGCGTGCCTGCGTCGCAATCGCGAGCGCCCGCACCCGGTCGGCCTCAGCCGTCGAAACCGTGCCGTTCTTCGAAAGTCCCGCAGCGCGGTCGCTGACGCGTTTGGCCTCGTCAGCGTTCGCCCTGGTTTCGCTGAGCTGTGCGTTCAGTTGAGCAAGCCCGGCCTCCGCCTTGGCAAGCGACGCTTGGAGTTCGCTTTTTTGCAGGCGAAGGGCGTCGTCGTTCAGGACCACGAGCACGCTGCCGGCTTCGACCTTGTCGCCGACATCGACATTGAGTGTCCGGATGGAAAGGCCCTCGACCATGGGGGCGACGTAGACCTGCTCGACCGCCTGGATGGTGCCGGTCGCAACGACGCGGTCGCTGATCGATTGGTCGACCGCTGTGGTGACAACGATGGAGGGGAGGTTTTGCGTCGGCTTCGGTTGCGTCGCTTCCTCCGCCCAGACGGACGAAAGCGAACCAAAGGTCATCGCAGCGCACACGCTGAGAACGGGCAGTACTTTTAGAGCCATCGGCTTCACAGTCCCGGCAATGGAAACAACATCGAGCGGATCACCGCTCGATGCAGGATCCACGGGCAATCAGGCGATTTTATCACGCCGACATCTCGCCCCGGCGGATTGCGCGGGGACAGGAGACTGCGCTTTCCTCATTTCGCGCTCCGCGTGCACGGTATCAGACCGTAGACGCGGGCGGAACTGGGACCGGTTACCGCAGGCAAAACATCGGGAAAAGGGTGCCCTCCACCATGCCTGCCTCCAACAAACATCGGGGCCTATGTAATCTCGGCCTTCGACGCTTACAAGTGCGCATGAAGCGATGGTGCCTCAATATTCGACCTGTTCTGCGGTTATGGTTGCGATCTTGACACGATCTTGACAATGGCAAGCAAGGGTAGCGCCGTTGCTTCCAGGGTTACCACCCCCACGCCCGGTACCCGGCAGCAATTTGGCGGATGCGAACGGCCGCCGAGAAAACGGAAGAGGGCCGCACGATCGTGCGACCCTCTTCTGACGATTTGGCGATGTCTACTTCAGTGCGGCATCGGTGATCTCGTGCGTCCAGGCGCCTTCCGGCTCCTTGGAGATCACGGGATCGGAGCCGCCCGCGAGCAGCGATTGCACCGTGCGCTTGTAGTCGGCCTCATCCAGCGCGCCGTTCGAGCCGGCCGTGAGCTTGGCCACTTCGCCCATCATGCGCTTCTGGTGTTTTTCCGTCTGGGCGCCGGTGGAGTCGTTTTCGAGCACGATGCCTGCGGCTTCATCCGGGTTCTCTTCCGCGAATTTCCAGCCTTTCATCGAGGCGCGCACGAACTTGACCATCTTTTCCTTGAAGGCGGCGTCCTTGAGCTTGTCTTCAAGCACGTAGAGGCCGTCTTCGAGCGTCGCCACGCCCTGGTCCTCGTATTTGAAGGTAACGAGGTCGTCCGGCTTGATGCCGGCGTCGATGACCTGCCAGTATTCGTTATAGGTCATGGTCGAGATGCAGGCGGCCTGCTTCTGGATCAGCGGGTCGACGTTGAAGCCCTGTTTCAGGACCGTGACGCCGTTCGGGCCGCCATCCGTCGGGATCTTCAGATGCGCCATCCAGGAGAGGAACGGATACTCGTTGCCGAAGAACCAGACGCCGAGGGTCTGGCCCTTGAACTTGTCGGGGCTGGTGACGCCGGTTTCCTTGAGGCAGGTCAGCATCATGCCCGATTTCTTGAAGGGCTGGGCGATGTTGACGAGCGCGACACCCTTTTCGCGGGTGGCAAGGGCAGAGGGCATCCAGTCGACGATCACATCGGCGCCGCCGCCGGCGATCACCTGTGCCGGTGCGATATCAGGACCGCCGGGCTTGATGTCGACGTCGAGACCTTCCTCCTCGTAATAGCCCTTGTCCTTGGCGACGTAGTAGCCGGCAAATTGCGCCTGGGTCACCCATTTCAGCTGCAGTGTCACCTTCTCGGCGGCCTCAGCCTGGAACGCTGCCAGCGAAAAGACGCCTGCGGCGAGAAGCGATGCAAGTCTTTTGTTCATGTCAGTTCCCTCTTGTTTTTGTTTCATTTTCTTTCAACTGCGCAATTCCGGACGGAAAACCGTTTCACACTTTTTCTGGAATTGCTCAGGCAGTATGCGTCAGGCGCGCCCTCCGCGGATGGAAGGATGCCAGAAGGTGACAGCGCGCTCGATGAGCGCGACCACCCCGTAGAAGGCGGAGCCTGCGACCGCCGCGACGGCGATCTCGGCCCAGACCATGTCGACATTCATGCGTCCCACTTCCGTGGAAATCCGGAACCCCATGCCGACGATGGGGGTTCCGAAGAACTCGGCGACGATGGCGCCGATCAGCGCCAGTGTCGAATTGATCTTCAGCGCGGTGAAGATGAACGGCCAGGCGGCCGGCAGGCGCAGCTTGACGAGCGTCTGCCACCAGGACGCCGCATAGGTGCGCATCAGATCGCGCTCCATGTGGCTGGCGGCGGCAAGGCCGGCGACCGTGTTCACCAGCATCGGGAAGAAGGTCATGATGACGACGACCGCGACCTTCGACTGCCAGTCGAAGCCGAACCACATGACCATGATAGGCGCGACGCCGATGACGGGGAGGGCCGAGACGAAGTTGCCGAGCGGCAAGAGGCCCTTCTGCAGGAACGGCGAGCGGTCGATGAGGATCGCGACGGCAAAGCCGAGGCCGCAGCCGAGCGCGTAGCCAATCAGCACCGCCTTCAGGAAGGTCTGGCGGAAGTCGGCGCCAAGCGTCGGCAGCGAATTGATCAGCTTCTGCCAGATCATGGAGGGTGCCGGCAGCAGCACGGACGGCACGGAGAAGCCGCGAACGATGCCTTCCCAGAGAACCAGGATGGTGATGCCGAAGAGCAAGGGCACGGCAAATCGTGCGGCGCTGTTGGCGACGTCGCTTTGGAATTTTTGGCGCACCAGCCACTCGTTGAAGGCCCAGGCGGCGAGCCAGAAGATGATCGCTGCTGCAAGGACTGGCAGGTTCATGGCTTGGCTCCCATGCGCTTCAGGACGGCGGTGTGGGCAAAGCCGACGATCATGACGAGGACAGCGGCGAGTGCTGCCGCCATGAAGAGGGCCGCCCAGATCTGCACCGTCTGGCCGTAATAGGAACCGGCGAGCAGGCGGGCGCCGAGGCCGGCGACAGCACCGGTCGGCAGCTCGCCAACGATCGCGCCGACCAGCGAGATGGCAACGGCAACCTTCAGCGAGGTGAAGAGATAGGGCATGGACGACGGCCAGCGCAGCTTCCAGAAGGTCTGTGCCGATGAGGCGTAATAAGTGTGCATCAGATCGAGCTGGATCGTTTCCGGACTACGTAGCCCCTTCACCATGCCGACGACGACGGGGAAGAAGGAAAGGTAAGTGGAAATCAGCGCCTTCGGCAGCAGGCCCGAGATGCCGATGGCGTTCAAGACGACGATGATCATCGGCGCGATGGCGAGGATCGGGATCGTCTGGCTGGCGATCACCCACGGCATCAGCGAACGATCCATGGCGCGGTTGTGCACGATGCCGACCGCGAGCAGGATGCCGAGTGCTGCACCGATGCCGAAGCCGAGCAGGGTCGCCGAAAGCGTGATCCAGGCGTGGTAGACGAGGCTGCGTTTCGACGTGATTGCCTTGTTGAATGTCGTGTCCCAGATCTCGGCGATCACCTGGTGCGGCGCCGGCAGCACCGGGCGTTCCTGCGCCATGGTGTTGCGCATGATCTCGGAGAAGGTGATTTCGGTGCCGGCACGCGCGGCCGTGTCGCGCTCGAAGGGCGCGTTCAGGAAGACGACTGCGACGTACCAGAGCGCGATCAGCAGCACGACGACGGTGCCGACCGGCAGCAACTTGTCCCTGAGGAAGCTTGGTTCCTGCATTGTCACGCCTTTCCGCTTGCGGGCAACAACATCAGACCCATGGCGACGATGCCGAGAAGGACACCGGCGGCCTGTGTGAGGCTCAACCGTTCACCAAAGACCGCAAAGGCGATGATGTTGACGAGCACGAGCTGTACGAGCGCCGAAAGCGAAATTGCGAGGCCGAGGCCACCTTCGCGCATCAGCTTCACCATGATGATGTTGCCGATGACGTAGAGCCCAAGCGCGAGGACGAGCATACCGAGGTGATTATTCGAAACATAGGCGCGCGAGGCGGTCGCGCCGCCGAGAAAGATCGTCGTTGCCAAGAGCATCCAGAGGCCAAAGGCGAGGTTCATGCCTGCATCTCCTTGGCCTGCCAGCGATAGTGGATATCCGGCAGCTTCTCTTCGTTGTCGCCGTCCGTGCGCCGCACGACTTCGAAGCCCTGGTGCTGGTAGAAGCGCTGGGCGTCACGATTGTGTTCGAAGGTCCAGAGATTGAGTTCTTCCGGAGACAAGTCCTTGGCGGCCTGCACGAGCTGCGAGCCGATGCCGGTGCCGCGGTGAGGCGCGTCGATGTAGAGCGCCGTGACGTAGCGGTCGTCGGAAAGCGCAAGGAAGCCGGCGACGTCGTTCTTCCGCTCCGCCACGATCACCCTGCGTTCGGCAAACACCGTGTCGGCGTAGTAGCGCTCGACGTCGGCATGATCGTGCACGCGCGGCATCCACGGTGTTGCGTCGATCCAGCGGTTGAGGATGCCGGCGCAGGCGGCCATGTCGGTCCGTTCGGCCGGGCGGATCACGGCACTATTCGTCATAGCTGTGTCCCGCGCGCAGGCCCTCGCGAACGCGATGGGCAATCTCCAAGAATTCCGGCGTCTCGCGAATGCCGAGCGGGCGTTCGCGCGGCAGCGTCGATTCGATGACGTCGGTGACGCGGCCGGGACGCGGGCTCATCACCACGATCTTGGTTGAGAGGTAGACGGCCTCGGGGATCGAGTGGGTAACGAAACAGATCGTCTTGTTGGTGCGGGCCCAGAGCTTCAACAGCTGTTCGTTGAGGTGATCGCGGACGATCTCGTCGAGCGCGCCGAAGGGTTCGTCCATCAAAAGCAGATCGGCATCGAAGGCGAGTGCACGGGCGATCGAGGCGCGCTGCTGCATGCCGCCAGACAGCTGCCAGGGATATTTCTTGCCGAAGCCCGTGAGGTTGACGAGGTCGAGCGTGCGCTCGATGCGCGCCTTCTTCTCTTCCCTCGAATAGCCCATGATCTCCAGCGGCAGGGCGATGTTGTTCTCGATCGTGCGCCAGGGATAAAGCGCTGCCGCCTGGAACACGTAGCCATAGGCGCGCTGCTTGCGCGCTTCCTCGGGCGTCATACCGTTGACGCTGATCTTGCCGGAGCTCGCCTTTTCGAGATCGGCGATCACTCTGAGAAACGTCGTCTTGCCGCAGCCGGACGGGCCGATGAAGGAAACGAAGTCACCCTTGGCGACGTCCAGATTGACGCCGGTCAGCGCATGCACCGGTCCATCGGCGGTTTCGAAAGTCAGGCAGAGGTCCCGGGCCGAAACCACGGATGCGGTATTGGACGTCATCGGCGAATACTCATTCTGGCTGGTCTGTGTCAGACTGCTATCCGGACCGGCAACATGCAATCGCGGATTTGGGTGCGGAGCCGTTTGTTGCTGGTTTTTCAGGGAATTCTGGAGAACAGTCATGTCTCGATCATCCAATCCGGGCTGTCGCGTGGTTCGTCCTGAAGGCGTGCAGGCCGGCCAGCAGGGGCTCAACTATTTCGAGGGCATTGCGGCGGAGACCGTAGGTGCGACTGGCCTCAGCATGCATATCGTCACGATCCCGCCCGGCGCGCGCGCCAAGGCGCATCTGCACGAGAGCCACGAGACGGCGATCTATGTGCTTTCGGGCGAGGCCTGGACCTGGTTTGGCGAGAAGCTGGAGGAACACGTCGTCGCCCGGGCCGGTGACATGGTCTATATCCCCGCCGGCATGCCACACCTGCCGGAGAACCGTTCGAATGAGCCCTGTTCGGCCGTCATTGCGCGCACGGACCCGAAGCAATTGGAAAGCGTCATGCTTCTGCCCGAGCTCGACGCGCTCGTGCATGCCTGACGCCACCCGCGCCGAAGTGCCCCGCCGATCTGGCAGGGCATGTCCGGTGGGACAGAGCGGCGCGAAGACGTGCAAGCCGCGAAACATGAGGCCTCAGACGCCGGTCGCCGGAATGCCGGTGCGCTGGACGGCGCGCGGTGCCGTGACTTCCTTCCAGGTAGAAAGAGCGGAGCTGACGGCCGGGAACGGATCGCGGCGGACGAATTCGCCGTGGCCTTCGCGGGTCTTGATCGTGCTTTCCTCGATCGCGACGACGCCGCGGGTCAGCGTGTAGCGTGGCAGGCCCTTCACCTCCTTGCCCTCGAAGACGTTGTAGTCGATCGCCGACTGCTGGTTCTTGGCCGAGATGGTCTTGGTGCGCTTCGGGTCCCAGACGACCAGGTCGGCATCGGCGCCGACGAGGATCGCGCCCTTCTTCGGGTAGATGTTGAGGATCTTGGCGATGTTGGTCGAGGTGACCGCCACGAACTCGTTCATGGTGATGCGGCCGGTGTTGACGCCATGGGTCCAGAGCATCGGCATGCGGTCTTCGAGACCGCCGGTGCCGTTGGGGATCTTGGTGAAGTCGCCGAGGCCGGAGCGTTTCTGTTCGCTTGTAAAGGCGCAATGGTCGGTCGCGACCACCTGCAGCGAGCCCGAGGCGAGACCGGCCCAGAGTGAGTCCTGATGCAGCTTGTTGCGGAAGGGTGGCGACATCACGCGGCGGGCCGCATGGTCCCAGTCCTTGTTGAAATATTCGGTTTCATCCAGCGTCAGATGCTGGATCAGCGGCTCGCCGAAGACGCGCATGCCCTTGGCGCGGGCCCGGCGGATCGCCTCATGCGCCTGCTCGCAGGAGGTGTGCACGATATAGACCGGGCAGCCGGCCATGTCGGCGATCATGATCGCGCGGTTGGTTGCTTCGCCCTCGACTTCGGCCGGCCGCGAATAGGCGTGTGCCTCCGGACCGTTGTTGCCTTCGGCAAGCAGCTTCGCCTGGAGCTGGGCGACGACATCGCCGTTTTCCGCGTGCACGAGCGGCAGCGCGCCGAGGGCTGCGCAGCGCTGGAAGGACGAGAACATCTCGTCGTCGTCGACCATCAGCGCGCCCTTATAGGCCATGAAGTGCTTGAAGGTGTTGATGCCCTTGTCCTTAACGATGGTCTCCATCTCGTTGAAGACCTGCTCGCTCCACCAGGTGATCGCCATGTGGAAGGAATAGTCGCAGTTGGCGCGGGTAGACTTGTTGTCCCACATGGTGAGCGCTTCGAGCAGCGACTGGTTGGGGGAGGGCAGCGCGAAATCGACCACCATGGTCGTGCCGCCGGCAAGTGCCGCACGCGTGCCGCTTTCGAAATCGTCCGAGGAATAGGTGCCCATGAAGGGCATTTCGAGATGGGTGTGCGGGTCGATGCCGCCCGGCATGATGAAACAGCCGCTCGCATCCAGCGTCTCGTCACCGGAAAGATTGGGGCCGATCTCGACGATCCTGCCGCCCTCGATCTTGACGTCCGCCTTGTAGGTCAGGTCGGCCGTGACGATGGTTCCACCCTTGATGACAGTGCTCATGGTACTTGATCCTCGCGATTGCGCTTCCGGCGCCTACAGCGCCGCGCGTGTTTTAATACGCGCTAAGGTCGCTGTAGCATTTTAGATTTGCTGCATAATTTCCCCTTAAATCGATCCCGATTTAAGGAATTATGCAGTAGGCGGCCGCCACGAAAAAGGGCGGAACTTTCGTCCCGCCCGCAAACTCATTCGACGATTTCAGCCGTTTCGACGACGGCGTGGAAGAGGACGTCGGCGCCGGCGCTGGCCCACTCCTTGGAGATATCCTCCGCCTCGTTGTGGCTGAGGCCACCGACGCAAGGGCACATGATCATCGTCGTCGGCGCCACCTTGGCGGCCCAGCAGGCGTCGTGGCCGGCGCCCGAGATGATGTTCATGTGGCTGTAGCCGAGCCGTTCGGCGGCATCGCGCACGGCGGTAACCAGTTTCGGGTCGAAGGTCACCGGTTCGAAGTGGCCTATCGCCTCGATGGAACAGCCGACGCCGAGCGGCTCGGTGATCTTTGGCGCTTCGGCCTCGATCCTGGCGCGCATGCGATCGAGCTTCTCCTTGTCGGGCGAGCGGATATCAACGGTGAAGACCACCTTGCCCGGCAGAACGTTGCGGGAATTGGGGGAGAAGACCACCTGGCCGACGCCACCGACGGCACCCGGCTGGTTCACCATGGCAACACTCTGGACCATTTCCATGATGCGGGCCATGGCGAGGCCGGCATTGACGCGCATGTTCATCGGCGTCGAGCCGGTATGGGCTTCGCGTCCCGTCAGCGTGAACTCCAGCCACCAGAGGCCCTGACAGTGGGTGACGACGCCGATGTCCTTCCCCTCGGCTTCGAGGATCGGGCCCTGCTCGATATGGTATTCGAAATAGGCATGCATCCTGCGGGCGCCGACCTCTTCGTCGCCGACCCAGCCGATGCGTTTCAATTCATCGCCGAAGGTCTTTCCTTCCGGATCCTTGCGGCCATAGGCGAAGTCCTGGCTGTGCACGCCGGCAAAGACGCCGGAGGCGAGCATGGCCGGCGCGAAGCGTGCGCCTTCCTCGTTCGTCCAGTTGGTAACGACGACCGGGTGCTTGGTCTTGATGCCGAGGTCGTTCATCGAGCGAATGACTTCGAGGCCGGAGAGCACGCCCAACACACCGTCGAACTTGCCGCCGGTCGGCTGGGTGTCGAGATGCGAACCGACATAGACGGGCAGAGCGTCCGGGTCGGTGCCGGCGCGTGTGAAGAACATGTTGCCCATACTATCGACGCCCATGGTGAGGCCGGCCGTCTCGCACCAGGACTCGAACAACCGGCGCCCTTCGGCGTCCGCGTCGGTCAATGTCTGGCGGTTATTGCCGCCAGCAACGCCAGGGCCGATCTTGGCCATTTCCATAAGTGAATCCCACAGGCGGTCGGCATTGACACGCATGTTCTCGCCAGGTGCAGCCACGGCGGTCTCCTCATCTTTTCAGGGCCTTGCCTCAATCGGCGCGCCCTTATGTTCCCTTGGTCAAATCCAGGCTTGGTTTTTTCTGGTGCCCTTCGATCAGCCGTTGCCTTTGGCGGTGAACTGGCTGATAATTTGACCGGTTGGTAAACATTACAACTTCCATTGCGGCACTCAAGCCGGAAAAGCAAAAAAACGAAGTTGTTGCCCAAGAAGATGGCGAGGCCGGAAATTGGGCAGATCGGTTCTTGCGCGGCGAGGCGCGCGGGGATCGCCAGGGGGACAGATGGTACTACCGAGAGCGGCCAGGACCCAGAGGCGGACACGCATCCAGGAAGAGAAAGAAGAGCGCATTCTGGAAGCGGCGCTTGAAGTCTTCTCCGCCAATGGTTTCCGCGGCGCGACCGTCGACCAGATCGCCGAAGTGGCGGGCATGTCGAAGCCCAATTTGCTTTATTATTTCCGCACGAAGGAAGCGATGCACCGGGCGCTGATCGACCGGGTGCTCGATACCTGGCTCGATCCCCTGCGCGAGTTCAATGCCGAGGGAAATCCGGTCGCCGAGATCCGCAGCTACATCCGGCGCAAGCTCGAAATGGCCCGCGACTATCCGCGCGAAAGCCGGCTCTTCGCCAACGAGGTGCTGCAGGGTGCTCCGCATATCGAGGACGAGCTCAAGGGGCCGTTGAAGGCGCTGGTCGACGAGAAGGCGGAGGTGATCCGCGCCTGGGCGAAAGCCGGCAAGATCGCCAAATGCGACCCCTACCACCTGATCTTTGCGATCTGGTCAACGACCCAGCATTATGCCGACTTCGACGTGCAGGTACGCGCCGTGCTTGGCCAGGGCAATGCCGGCGAGGGACGGTTCGAAGACGCAGCGCGCTTTTTGGAGCGGCTCTTTGTCGACGGGCTGCAGGTCAGCGAGCAGCCGGCGGCCTGAGCCGCCCGCACATCTTCAATCGGGCAGCAGCGCCATCAGGAGCAGGCCGCAGGCCGTGGTCAGCGCGCCGGCAAGAACCGGCAGGCTGGTCCAGCCGTGGCCGAGCAGCCCTTCGAGCAGAATGATGAAGCTCGGCGTCAAATAGCCATAGCCGAGCACCTTGGATGCCGGCAGCCGCATCGAAGCATATTGCAGCAGCAGGAAGGTGATGGCGGTGGTGACGACGGCGAGATAGAGGACGGCGACCCAGACGATCGCGGGAAGCGCTGTAAAGTCCGTGGTGATGAGACCGATGCCACCGGGCACCAGCAGCCAGGGCACGGTGAAGACCGCGACCCAGAAGCCGAAGGCGAAGGGGTTTTCCTGTCGGCCGAACTTGCGGATCAGCGGCACATAGATCGCGTGGCAGACGACGCCGACGAAGAAGATTAGCTCGCCCTGGCCGATATCGAAGGCAAGGATCGCCTGGATATTGGCGCGGAAGATCACCCAGACGGCGCCGAGGGCTGCGATGATGAGGCCCGCGAGCACGCCCGGGCGCGTGCGCTGGCCGAGCAGCAGACAGGCGAAACCGGCGCTGAGCAACGGCATCAGGGTGAAGACCGCGCCGGTGGAAACCGGGTTGGTGAATTCCAGCGCCTTGAACATCGTCAGCATGTAGACGGCGATCAGGCCGCCGAGGATCACGAAGCGCCACGATTGCTTGGGGAAGTGAAAAGGCACGCGCGCATAGCCGAAGGTCATCAGCCCCAGCACGATGACAGTCAGCAGATAGCGCCAGAGCGTCAGCGGTCCGGCGCCCATGTGCTGGGTTGCAAGACCACCGAAAGAGAAGGAACCGGCGATCAAAATGGAAAAGCTCATCATCGCCAGATGTGCCCTCAGCTTCTCGATGCCTTTGGCGTGAACCTGATGGGGCGTTTTCGGGGATACGTCCTGCTTCATTCACGATTCCGGGGAGTATGAGGGCGGGGATACCAACCTAAGCGTTTGACGGCGTTGGTTGCAAGGCCGCGGAGATTCGCGCGGCATCCTCGACGATCCAGGTTTCGAGTGTCGCCTGCCGGCCGCGCAGGCCGATGTCCAGCCGCTCGTGTCCTTCGATCACGAGACCCGCCCGATTGACGAGTTCGGCGGAGACGGCGAGCTGCACGTCGTGCTCTTTGGCGAGGCCCTCCAAGCGGCTGGCGGTGTTGATCGTGTCGCCGACCGCCGTCAGCGACGTCGCCTGGCCATAGCCGATCTCACCGATGATGGCGGGGCCGGAGTGCAGCCCCATCGCGATGCGCAGCGGTTCGTCGAGTTCGCCGCGGAAGGTCTGGTTGAGCGTCTCGATGCCCTTGGAGATCCGCACGGCGGCGGCGAGCGACTGCCGGCAGGCCTCGGTGTAGGAACTCTTGAGGCCGAAGATCGCGAGCGCGCCATCGCCGATGAACTTGTCGATGACGCCGCCGGAATCCTCGACCGCTTCGCCCACCATCTCGAAGTAGCGGTTGAGCAGGAACACTGTGTCGAAGGGCAGCTTGTGTTCGGCAATGCTGGTAAAGCCGCGCATATCGCAGAAGAGCACGGCGATGCGTCGCTCCCGGCCTTCGCCGCCCTCGCGTCCGATCTGTTTCTTGATGCCGAGGCTGTCGCTGTCGAGGATCGGCACGACCGTCACGTTGTGCACAGGGCGGAACTGGCAGGCGAGACGGACATTGTCGGGCGCGCCGATACGGGTCAGCGTCGCAAGCTCGGCGTCCTCAGGAGCAGGCTGGTCTTCCAAGCCCTGGATGACGCGGACGCGGCAGGTCGAGCAACGCCCGCGGCCGCCGCAGACCGAGACATGCGGGATACCGGCGGCGCGGCTTGCTTCCAGAACGCTGAAGCCGAGATTGACGGTCGCGGTCCGGCCATCGGGATAACGGACGCGAATGCGGCCACCCTTCGGCATGGCCCGCAGCAGGAAGGTGCCACCGATCAGCCCACCGAAACCGAGATAGAGGCCGAGGCGGATGTCCTCGAGAAGCGTGAGATCGACCGCCGGCTTGGTGT
The DNA here is from genome assembly GCF_014852025.1 of Ensifer sp. ENS10. Classification (NCBI taxonomy): domain Bacteria; kingdom Pseudomonadati; phylum Pseudomonadota; class Alphaproteobacteria; order Hyphomicrobiales; family Rhizobiaceae; genus Ensifer; species Ensifer sp. ENS10. The sequence goes on along the minus strand of NZ_JACVAS010000002.1, from coordinate 1,211,065 downwards.
AGGCCCTGTCGCCGTAGCCACCGTGTTCTTCATAATTGCTCTCGATCGAGCGGGCGCCGCTGACGAAGCCGAGCAACGCGAAGATCGGCAAGAGGATTGCGACTGTGTAAAGCAGGATTTCATAGCGCGGAAACCAGGCGCGGCCGCGCATCCAGAACCAGGCGCCAAGGCAACCATGGCCCCAGACGAGCAAGAGGGCGACCGATTGCCTGATGGCGTTGACCGAGTTCGACCAGAGTATCCGGAGCATGTCCGGGTAATCCGTATCGACGCCTGTGAAGAGCGGTTCGACGCGCGCGGCGGTGACATGGCCGATCAGCAAAAACGGCAGGCTGAGACCGAAGATGATCTTCAGCGCTTCGCGCGCCGGCATTCTGAGCGTCTGCCGGCGGTAGATGCTTTCGAGCGCCATGGCGAAATGCACCAGCAGGGCGCCGTAGAGCAGCACCGTGCCGGGGACGCTATGCCAGATGAGATTGAAGGCCTTACGGGCGGTTTCCATCGCTTCGATGGAAATGAGACCGAGCGAATGGTTGAAGAAATGGGCCAGCACGAACGAACCGAGTATCGCCCCGGAGACGAGGTGCATTCGCTTGCGTCGGTTGGCCGAAATGATCGTCAAGCAAAAGTCCGGCTCTGCCGGAGCTTTGTCCGGCCGCAGTTTCAAAACCGTCGGAAGATGCGTCGCCGATCCCTGATCGAACGTCACGCACCCCGTGTGAGTTCTCCCTTATTATCCAGATCGCGCGGGCCGACAACTTACCATTTTTACACAATCTGTTTCGTTTTCGTGTCCTGTTCGTTATCGGCGGGGAACGCTATTCAGCGGGGTTCGGTGCCAGAGTTCGATCGGGTTGGCCTGCATGTCGAACTCCCCATGCTTTTGGCTTGTGATGGCAGCACCGGAAACAGCGGCTACCGCTTGCTTCATTCCATCATGGCCGGCAGGCGCGCCGCAAGGGTATCGATGAGCAGGCGCAACTTTGGCGGCATGTATTGGGTTTTCGGCCAGACGACGTAGGTGCCATAGGAGAGCGCCGGCGCATCGGCGAGAATCCGCACGAGCGAGCCTGAGGCGATGCGATTGCCCGCGAGCCAGCATGGCAGCCAGGCGATGCCGAAGCCGTCGGCTGCCGCGTCGGCGATTGAGGTCAGATCGTCGAGCCGCAGCCGCGCCGGCGGCGTGATGGTTCGCACCTGACCCGTCTTTACTGGAAAGGACCAGGCGAGCGGCTGTCCGCTGCGCCGATAGAGGATCGCCTGATGTGACATCAGGTCATCGATCGTTTCAGGCGTGCCGTTTGTTTCAAGATAGGCCGGTGAGGCGCACACGGTCATCCGCTGGTCGGCGATCGTTCGCGTCATCAACTCGGGTTCGCTGCGCAGTGGTCCGGTGCGGATGGCAAGATCGAAGCCGTCCTCGACCAGGTCGACGTTGCGATCACTGAAGTTGAGGTCGAATTCCAGGCGCGGGTGCAGCCGCAGCAGTTCCGACAGCAGCGGCATGATGCATTGGCGGCCGAAATGCACAGGCATCGACAGGCGCAGGCGGCCCTGGATCTCCTGTTTGCCCGATTCCAGCAGCGCCTCTCCGGCTTTGATTTCGCCGAGCGCCCTCAGGCAGTTTTCGTAGAAGAGCTGGCCTTCGTCGGTCAGGCACTGGGTGCGGGTGGTGCGATGGAAGAGGCGAACGCCCAGCCTCTGTTCCAGCTTGGCGACCGTTTTGCCGACTGCCGAGCGCGATAGGTTGAGCCTTTCGGCCGCTGCAGAAAAGCCGCCGGCGTCGGCCGCTTCCACGAACACTGAAACTCCGTTCAGGTAGCTCATTTTTGTATCCTTGGTGGAACCAATATGGCGAAATCATATCGCAACTGGAGAGATAAATTCAACGCTATGGTTTCTTCATCAGATCAAACCGATGAAAGGAAAGACCATGGCAAGACTGATGAAGGAATGGACGATCGATACGTTCGGCGCCTCGAACCTGAAGGTCACGGAGCGGCGCGTTCCTGAGCCGGGTGCGGGCGAGGTGCTCGTTCGCACGACCGCCGTGTCGCTCAATTTCCGCGACAAGCTGGTGCTGGAAAACGGCATGGGTATGCCGCTTGCCTTCCCTTTCGTGCCGGGTTCCGACATGGCCGGCGTGGTCGAAGCGGTCGGCCGCGGCGTCACGCGGTTTAAGCCGGGCGATCGTGTGATTTCCGTCTTCGATCCGACCTGGATTGATGGTCAGAAGCCGGGGACCGCCCGTCATCCGACGTCGTTTGCGCTTGGGGGCCTCAACCCGGGTGTTGCCTCCGAATATGTCGCCTTCCCAGAAGGCTGGTTCGTGAAGGCACCTGAGAGCCTCGACGATGGCGAGGCGAGTACCTTGCCCTGCGCCGGTCTGACCGCCTGGTTCGCTCTGGTCGAGAGGGGACATCCGAAAGCCGGCGAACGCGTCGTCGTGCAGGGCACCGGCGGTGTTTCCCTGTTCGGGCTGCAGATCGCCAAGGCGCACGGGGCCGAAGTGATCGTGACATCAGCCAGTCAGGAAAAGCTCGAACGTGCGCGTGCGCTTGGAGCCGATCATGGCGTAAACCGGCTGTCGGAAGACTGGGCGGAGCGTGTTCTCGCGATTACCGGCGATCATGGCGCGGACCATATCCTCGAGCTTGCCGGCGGCGCCAATCTCGGCAAATCGCTGCAGGCGGTGGCCATGCAGGGGCGGATCTCTGTCATCGGCGTGCTCGAAGGCGGCGAGATCTCGGCGCCGGCGCCATTTGTGCTGTTGAAGTCGCCGGTCATCCAGGGCATCGGCGTCGGCCATCGCCGGGCGCTGGAAGATCTGGTCGGCGCCATCGACCGGACCGGGATCAGGCCGGTCATCGATGCCCGCTACCGGTTCGCAGAGTTGCCCGAGGCGCTGGCGCATCTCGATCGCGGGCCGTTCGGCAAAGTCGTCGTCGAATTCCAGGGTTGAAAGACAAAGCCGCCGGATGGGTTTTCCGGCGGCTTTGCGCGATGCGATCGCGGGCGAACCCGCTTGGCCGCCCTTACTCCGCGGCCTCGCGGGCCATCGGATTGTTCGGGTGCGTCGTCCAGTTGGCGTAGTTCGGGTCGACCGGCTTGCCGGTGCGCTGGTCGATCGTGCCGGCCGGCAGTTCTTCCATGGTGATGCAGTTCTCGACCGGACAGACGCTGACGCAGAGGTTGCAGCCGACGCACTCGTCTTCCATTACCTCGAAGTGGCGCACGCCGTTGACGAACTGGGTGATCGCCTGGTGCGAGGTGTCCTCGCAGACGATGTGACAGCGGCCGCACTTGATGCAGGAATCCTGATCGATCTTGGCCTTGGCGATATAGTTGAGGTTGAGGTACTGCCAGTCAGTGACATTCGGCACGGCGCGGCCGGTGATGTCGTCGAGGTCGCGGTGACCCTTGGCATCCATCCAGTCGGAAAGGCCGGAGATCATTTCCTGGACAATCTTGAAGCCGTAGGTCATCGCCGCGGTGCAGACCTGCACGTTGCCGGCGCCAAGCACCAGGAATTCGGCCGCGTCGCGCCAGGTGGTTATGCCACCGATGCCGGAGATCGGCAGGCCATAGGTTTCGGGATCGCGGGCGATTTCGGCGACCATGTTGAGTGCGATCGGCTTGACCGCCGGGCCGCAATAGCCGCCATGAGTGCCCTTGCCGCCGACCGTCGGGTTCGGGGCGAAGTTGTCGAGATCGACTGACACGATCGAGTTGATCGTGTTGATCAGCGACACGGCGTCGGTGCCGCCGGCCTTGGCGGCGCGGGCAGGCTTGCGGATGTCGGTGATATTCGGCGTCAGCTTGGTGATGACAGGCATGCGCGTGTACTGCTTGCACCAGCGCACGACCATCTCGATATATTCCGGCACCTGGCCGACCGCAGCGCCCATACCGCGCTCGGACATGCCGTGCGGACAGCCGAAGTTGAGCTCGATGCCGTCGGCGCCGGTTTCTTCCACCAACGGCAGGATCGCCTTCCACGCCTCTTCCTCGCAGGGCACCATGATCGAGGCGATCAGGGCCCGGTCCGGCCAGTTCATCTTGACCTGCTTCATTTCGCGCAGGTTCACATAAAGGTCGCGGTCGGTGATGAGCTCGATATTGTTGAAGCCCAGCAGCCGGCGGTCGGCACCCCAGATCGCGCCGTAGCGCGGTCCGTTGACGTTGACGACCGGCGGTCCTTCTTCGCCGAGCGTTTTCCAGACGACGCCGCCCCAGCCCGCCTTGAAGGCGCGCTCGACGTTATAGGCCTTGTCCGTCGGCGGGGCGGATGCCAGCCAGAACGGGTTCGGGGATTTGATGCCGACGAAGTTATTGCGAAGATCAGCCATTGGTTTCTCCTCCCGATCCTTTAGGCAACTGCGCTCGCATGCGGCGCTGCCGCGGCGAGGGCCTGGTTGATCGATTCAGCCGCATCGCGGCCCATGGCGACGGCCGAGACGGTGAGGTCTTCGCCGCCGAGCACGCAGTCGCCACCGGCCCAGACGTTGTCGATCGAGGTTCGCCCTTCGGCATCGGTGACGATACGGCCGCCTTCAAGCTGCAGGGCGCCAAGGCCGCTTCCGAGGAAGCTCTGGCCGATTGCCTTGAAGATCTGATCGGCGGCAATGATACCCGTTTCGCCGGTCGCCGTCAGCTTTCCGTCTTCAAGCGTGGTGTATTCCAGCTCGATGCCTGCGACCTTGCCGTCCTTTTCGGCAATGCGCTTCGGCTGCAGCCAATGGCGGATGGTGACGCCCTTGGAGGTGGCGAGATCCTGCTCGAACTCGGAGGCGTTCATGTGCTCCTTGCCGCGGCGATAACAGATCGTTACCTCTTCGGCGCCGAGCAGCTTTGCCTGGACGGCGGCGTCGATCGCGGTCATGCCGCCGCCGAGGACGACGACACGGCGCCCGACGGGGATGTCGGCCTTCGTCTTCGACTGACGCAGCGCTGCGATGAAGTCGACGGCATCTTCGACGCCCTCGGCGTTTTCGCCTTCCATGCGCAGGGCATTGACGCCGACGAGGCCGAGACCGAGGAAGACGGCATCATACTGCTCGGAGAGCTCGGCAAGACTGAACTCCCGGCCGAGTGCCTGGCCGTTGCGAACCTCGATGCCGCCGATCGACAGCACGTAGTCGACTTCCTTTTGGGCGAAGTCGTCGACCGACTTGTAGGCGGCGATGCCGTATTCGTTGAGGCCGCCCGACTTCGGACGGGCGTCGTAGATCACGACGTCGTGGCCCTTGACGGCGAGCCGATGGGCCGCCGCCAGTCCCGCCGGTCCGGCGCCGACGACGGCGACCTTACGGCCGGAGGAAGCGGCGCGGGTGTAGAACTGCTTGTTCTCCTTCATCGCCACGTCGGTCGCATAGCGCTGCAGGCGGCCGATCTCGACCGGGCGCTCCTCGGCGGTGTTGCGAACGCAGGCCTGTTCGCAGAGCGTTTCGGTGGGACAGACGCGGGCGCACATGCCGCCCAGGATGTTCTGGTCGAAGATCGTCTTGGCCGATCCGATCGGGTTTCCAGTCGATATCTGCCGAATGAACAGCGGGATATCGATGGAGGTGGGACAGGCTGTCATGCACGGCGCGTCATGACAGAAATAACAGCGGTCGGAAGCGACGAGGGCCTCGTGCTTGTCGAGCGGCGGATGGAGGTCGGAGAAATTGCTCTCGTACTCCCCGAGCGGCAGGCGGCCGCCGAGGATCCCAGATTGTGTCGTTCCCATTTTTGGCTCCCAATGTTTTCTCAGGATGATGGAACGGTAACACGCTTTATTTTTTTATCAAACGGTAAAAGTTTGCGGTCGAAATCACCGGAAAGCCTTGTGATCCCGGGCTTTTCTGCCGGCGCGCCAAGCCATTGTTCTTGGCCGATGTTTGACAGGACAGGACAAATAGTGGCAGCAAATTAGAGCGGGATGAGGAATGGTGTTTGCGGTTTTTCGGCCGCTCCCCGCTCTAACTTAAGAGAATCGATCACGATGTCTTTGGGGAGTTCGACCCAAAATCATCGTCATTCGGGGGAACGGAGAACAGGCATGGCGCGCAGGGGCGAGGCGAACAACAGGCTTGATGATGCCGCCCGGGCGGGCTGGCTATACTATGTCGCCGGCCGCACCCAGGACGAGATCGCGACCGTCATGGGGATTTCGCGCCAATCGGCGCAGCGGCTCGTTTCTCTCGCCATGTCCGAGCGGCTGATCAAGGTTCGGCTCGACCATCCGATCGCCGCATGTCTGGAGGCGGCGGCGGGCCTGCGCGACAGATACGGGCTGAAGCATGTGGAGGTCGTGCCGAGCGATCCGGGGTCGACCTCGACGACCGTCGGCATTGCCGAGGCGGGTGCTGCCGAAATCGAGCGCTGGCTGAAGTTGCCGGAGCCGCAGGTGTTGGCGATCGGTACCGGACGCACGCTGAAGGCGGCGGTCGACCAGCTGCCGCCGATGGAATGTCCGCAGCACCGCATCGTTTCGCTCACCGGCAATATCGGCCTCGACGGCTCGGCCGCCTATTACAACGTCATCTTCAGCATGGCCGATGCGGTCAAGGCGCGGCATTTTCCGATGCCGCTGCCCGTGCTCGCCGCCTCGCCGGAGGAGAGGGAAGTGCTGCACAGCCAGAGCCTGGTTCAGGTGGCCCTGAAGCTCGGCGCAGAAGCCAATGTCGCCTTCGTCGGCGTCGGCGAACTCGGCCCGGACGCGCCGCTTTGCCAGGACGGGTTCCTGGCGCAGGACGAGATGGCCGGTCTTACCAGAGCTGGCGCGGCCGGCGAAATCTGCGGCTGGATGTTCGACCATGACGGCGTATTGCTCTCCGGCAGCTTCAACGAACGCGTCGCTTCGGTGCCGCTTCCCTCGCGGGACAAGGCGTCGGTGATCGGCCTTGCCAAGGGGCGGCGCAAGTACGAAGCGCTGTGGGCGGCCGTGAAGGGTGGAATCATCAACGGTCTTATCACCGATGAGGCGACGGCGCGCTATCTGCTCAACGCCTGATCGCAAAGAGCGCGTCCGTTAAAAGGCCGGCCCAGCGCCGGCCTTTCGCACTTGCGTAAAGAAAAAATCGGCAATCAAAACAATCTTCTAATGTTTCTGTGTGCGGCGCAGCAACGATTGCGCATTGACAATTTGTCACGAGAAGTGAGTAATTGCCCATGAGCGAGGCAAATGCTCAATTCTTCTGGGAGGAAGTCGATGAACTTGAGAACTTTCCTGCTGGGCACGTGCTCGGCAGTCGCGCTGTCGGGTCTGGCCCAAGCAGAAACCCTGACGATCGCGACCGTGAACAACGGCGACATGATCCGGATGCAGAAGCTGACGGAGGATTTCACGTCCAAGAATCCGGACATTCAACTCGAGTGGGTGACGCTCGAGGAAAACGTGCTGCGCCAGCGCGTGACGACCGACATCGCCACCAAGGGCGGCCAGTACGACATCATGACGATCGGCACCTATGAAGTGCCGATCTGGGCGAAGCAGGGCTGGCTGCTGCCGCTCGACAATCTCGGCGCCGACTACGACGTCGACGACCTCCTGCCGGCGATCCGCTCCGGCCTGACCATCGACGGCAAGCTCTATGCTGCGCCGTTCTACGGCGAAAGCTCGATGGTGATGTACCGCAAGGACCTGTTCGAGAAGGCGGGGCTCACCATGCCCGACGCGCCGACCTGGGACTTCATTGCCGACGCGGCGCGCAAGATCACCGACAAGAACAATGAACTCTACGGCATCTGCCTGCGCGGCAAGGCCGGCTGGGGCGAGAACATGGCCTTCCTGACGGCGACCGCGAACGCCTTCGGCGCCCGCTGGTTCGACGAGAACTGGAAGCCGCAGTTCGATCAGCCGGAATGGAAGAACGCACTCGACTTCTACGTCAAGCTGATGAACGACGCCGGACCGCCCGGCGCTTCCTCGAACGGCTTCAACGAAAACCTGTCGCTGTTCCAGACCGGCAAGTGCGGCATGTGGATCGATGCGACGGTTGCGGCCTCCTTCGTCACCAACCCGAAGGAATCGACCGTTGCCGACAAGGTCGGCTTCGCGCTCGCTCCGGACACCGGCCTCGGCAAGCGCGGCAACTGGCTCTGGGCCTGGAACCTCGCGATCCCCGCCGGCTCGCAGAAGGTCGCTTCGGCCGAGAAGTTCATCGCCTGGGCAACCGGCAAGGACTATCTGAAGCTCGTGGCTGACAAGGAAGGCTGGGCGAACGTACCTCCGGGCACGCGAACCTCGCTCTACGCCAACCCCGAGTACCAGAAGGCGGCGCCGTTCGCGAAGATGACGCTCGACTCGATCAACGCGGCCGATCCGAAGAACCCGGCCGTCAAGCCGGTGCCCTATGTCGGCGTGCAGTTCGTGGCGATCCCTGAATTCCAGGGTCTCGGCACGGCGGTCGGCCAGCAGTTCTCGGCGGCCCTTGCCGGTCAGATGAGCGTCGACGATGCGCTTGCCAGCGCCCAGAAGCTGACCGAACGCGAAATGACCAAGGCCGGTTACATCAAATAGCGCTCCCAAGGGCCCGGGGTGCCGGCCGCAAATGGCTGGCGCCCCGGTAATTCCCGGAGGCGGCCACTGGGCTCGTGCGGACAAACGCGCCGGCCCGGCCCGATCTCGAAACAGCATTGAATTCCTTCATTGGGGGGACGCCATGGCGACCTTGCACACCCGCTCCGCCGCACGGCTGATGATCGCGCCTTCGGTGCTTCTGCTTCTGGCCTGGATGATCGTTCCGCTGGCCATGACCATCTACTTCTCGTTCCTGCGCTACAATCTGTTGATGCCGGGGATGGAGGAGTTCGCCGGCTTTTCGAACTACAGCTACTTCCTCACCGATCCCGCCTTCTTCCAGGCGATCTTCAACACGCTCGCGATCGTGCTCGGTGTGCTGTTCATCACCGTCGTCGGCGGCATCGCACTGGCGCTGTTGCTCGACCAGCCGATGTTCGGGCAGGGGATCGTGCGCATCCTGGTGATCGCGCCGTTCCTGATCATGCCGACGGTCGCCGCACTCGTCTGGAAGAACATGTTCATGAATCCGGTCAACGGGCTCTTCGCCTGGGTGGCCAAGCTCTTCGGGCTGCAGCCCTTCGACTTTCTCGCCAATGCACCGCTGATGTCGGTGATCCTGATCGTCGCCTGGCAATGGCTGCCCTTTGCGACGCTGATCCTTCTGACGGCCCTGCAGTCGCTCGATGAAGAGCAGAAGGAAGCCGCACAGATGGACGGCGCCGGCGCCTGGAGCCGCTTCATCTATCTGGTGCTGCCGCATCTCTCGCGCGCCATCACCGTGGTGATCCTGATCCAGACGATCTTCCTGCTCTCGGTCTTCGCCGAGATCCTGGTGACGACCAATGGCGGGCCGGGTACGCAGAGCACGAACCTCACCTTCCTCGTCTATGCGCAGGCCCTGCTGCAGTTCGACGTGGGCGGCGCATCCGCCGGCGGCATCATCGCCGTCATCCTCGCCAACATCGTCGCATTCTTCCTGATGCGCATGATCGGCAAGACGCTGGAGGCTTGAGAACCATGGCACGCAATGTCTCCACCCAAAGAAAGATCGTCGTTACCGTCGTCGCCTGGACGATCGGCATCCTGATCTTCTTCCCGATCCTCTGGACGTTCCTGACGAGCTTCAAGACCGAGGCCGAGGCGATCGCCTCGCCGCCGTCCCTGTTCTTCTTCGACTGGACGACGGAGAACTATCACGAGGTGCAGAGCCGATCGAATTACTTCCTGCACTTCATGAACTCGGTCGTCGTCTCCTTCGGCTCGACGCTGATCGGCCTGATCATCGCCATTCCGTCCGCCTGGGCGATGGCGTTCTCGCCGACCAAGCGCACCAAGGACGTCCTGATGTGGATGCTCTCCACCAAGATGATGCCGTCGGTCGGCGTGCTGGTGCCGATGTATCTGATGTTCCGCAACACCGGCCTGCTCGACACCCGTACCGGCCTCGTCATTGTGCTGACGCTGATCAACCTGCCGATCATCATCTGGATGCTCTACACCTACTTTAAGGAGATCCCCGGCGAAATCCTGGAGGCCGCCCGCATGGACGGCGCCTCGCTCTCCAAGGAGATCATCTATGTGCTGACGCCGATGGCGATCCCCGGCATCGCCTCGACGCTTCTGCTCAACATCATCCTCGCCTGGAACGAGGCGTTCTGGACGCTGAACCTCAGTGCCGCGAAAGCCGCGCCGCTGACTGCCTTCATCGCCTCCTATTCGAGCCCCGAAGGCCTGTTCTACGCCAAGCTCTCGGCCGCCTCGACCATGGCGATCGCCCCCATCCTCATACTCGGCTGGTTCTCGCAGAAACAGCTCGTACGCGGCCTCACCTTCGGCGCGGTCAAATAAGGGATACGACAATGGGAAGCATTACACTCAGCAAGGTTTCGAAGGTCTTCGGCGCCCATGCCGTCATCCCCTCGATCGACCTCGACATCAACAATGGCGAGTTCGTCGTCTTCGTCGGCCCGTCCGGTTGCGGAAAGTCGACGCTGCTCAGGCTGATCGCCGGCCTGGAAGATGTCAGCGACGGCGACATCGTCATCGATGGCAAGAACGCCACCGAACTGCCGCCGGCACAGCGCGGCCTGTCGATGGTGTTCCAGTCCTACGCGCTCTATCCGCACATGAGCGTGCGCTCGAACATCGCCTTTCCGCTGAAGATGGCGGGCGAGGACAAGGCCGTCATCGACAAGAAGGTGTCGGATGCGGCGCGCGTGCTGAACCTTACCGATTATCTCGACCGCAAGCCGCGGCAGCTTTCCGGCGGTCAGCGCCAGCGCGTCGCGATCGGCCGGGCGATCGTGCGCCAGCCGAAGGCCTTCCTGTTCGACGAGCCGCTGTCGAACCTCGATGCAGCGCTTCGCGTCAACATGCGGCTGGAGATCAGCCAGCTGCACCAGGACCTGAAGACGACGATGATTTACGTCACCCACGATCAGGTGGAGGCCATGACCATGGCCGACAAGATCGTGGTGCTCAATCGTGGGCGCATCGAGCAGGTCGGCTCGCCGCTCGACCTCTACCACAAGCCGGACAATCTGTTCGTCGCGGGCTTCATCGGTTCGCCGCGCATGAATATCGTCACTGGTCCTGCGGCTTCTGCCTATCAGGCGCATACGATGGGCATCCGCCCCGAGCATCTGGCGCTCTCCAAAGATAGTGGCAGCTGGCAGGGCACGGTCGGCGTCGCCGAACACCTCGGCTCCGACACCTTCCTGCACGTCAATGTCGACGACGGCATCGGCACGGTGACGGCGCGCGTCAGCGGCGACTTTGCCGTCACCCACGGCGATCGCGTGTTCCTGACGCCGGACCCACAGCGCGTCCACAGGTTCGACGACAAGGGGTTGGCAGTGCGATGAGAAGGCTCGAAGGTAAAAGCGCGCTGATCACCGGGTCTGCGCGGGGGATCGGCCGTGCCTTCGCGGAGGCTTATATCCGCGAAGGCGCCACGGTCGCGATCGCCGACATCAATATCGAACGGGCACGGCAGACGGCCTCCGAGATCGGTGCCGGCGCCTACGCGGTCGAGATGGACGTGACGCAGCAGGCATCGATCGATGCTGCGATCGCAGCGGTCGTCAGGCAAGCGGGCGGCCTCGATATCCTCGTCAACAATGCAGCACTCTTCGACCTTGCGCCGATCGTCGAAATCACCCGCGAAAGCTATGACCGGCTGTTTTCGATCAATGTTGCCGGCACGCTGTTCGCGCTGCAGGCGGCCGCAAAGCAGATGATCGCCCAGGGCAGGGGCGGCAAGATCATCAACATGGCGAGCCAGGCGGGCCGCCGCGGTGAAGCGTTGGTCGCGATCTATTGCGCCACCAAGGCGGCGGTCATCAGCCTTACCCAGTCGGCCGGCCTCAACCTCATCAAGCACGGCATCAACGTCAACGCGATCGCGCCCGGTGTGGTCGACGGCGAGCACTGGGACGGCGTCGACGCGCTGTTTGCCAAATACGAAAACCGCCCGCTCGGCGAAAAGAAGAAGCTGGTTGGCGCGGAGGTGCCCTATGGGCGCATGGGAACGGCCGAGGACCTGACCGGAATGGCGATCTTCCTCGCCTCAGCCGAGAGCGACTACGTCGTCTCGCAGACCTACAACGTCGACGGCGGCAACTGGATGAGCTGAGCCTGCGCAGCCGGTGAAGCCTCGAAAGGATACGGGATCATGACGACCAAACTCTCACTTGCCGCCCTCGACACGATCAAGGCCAAGGCCGGCGTGCCGAACTACGACCGGTCGCAATTGACGGCGGGGATCGTGCATTTTGGCGTCGGCAACTTCCATAGGGCGCACCAGGCCGTCTATCTCGACGATCTCTTCAATGCCGGCCACGACCGGGATTGGGCCATCATCGGTGCCGGCGTACTTGCCTCCGATGCAACGATGCGGGCGAAACTCGCGGCGCAGGATTTCCTGACGACGGTCGTCGAGCAGGACAACAACCGCACCGGCGCCCATATCACCGGCGCGATGATCGACTACCTGGAACCAGGCGACATCCCGGCGATCATCGCGAGGCTGACCGATCCGGCGATCCGCATCGTGTCGCTGACGATCACCGAAGGCGGTTATTTCATCGATCCGGCGTCGGGTGTATTCAACCCGACCCATCCGGCAATCGTCGCCGACGCGCAGAACCCGGCTGCTCCGAAGACCGTGTTCGGACTGATCGTCGCCGGCCTGAAAGCGCGCCGCGACAAGAACGTTCCGCCCTTCACCGTGATGTCCTGCGACAACATTCCCGGCAATGGCGAGGTCACGCATGCCGCTGTTTCCGGCCTTGCTCGGCTCGTCGATGCTGATTTCGCTGACTGGATCGATGCCAATGTCGCTTTCCCGAACGGCATGGTGGACCGGATCACGCCGGCAACCGGCACACGTCAAATCGGCATTGTCGCCGACGATTACGGCATAGAGGACGCCTGGCCGGTGTTCTGCGAGGAATTCAAGCAATGGGTGCTTGAAGACCATTTCCCGCTCGGCCGTCCGGCGCTGGAGAAGGTCGGCGTCCAGTTCGTGCCCGACGTCGCGCCGTACGAACACATGAAGATCCGCATCCTCAACGGCGGCCATGCGGCGATCGCCTATCCGGCGGCTCTGCTCGACATTCATTTCGTGCATGAGGCGATGGAAGAGCCGCTGATCCGTGCCTTTCTTGCCAAGCTTGAACATGACGAGATCATTCCGGTCATTCCGCCCGTGCCGAACACCGATCTCGGCGATTACTACAAGCTGATCGAGACGCGCTTTGCCAATCCGAAGATCGGTGACACGATCCCGCGTCTGGCGCAGGACGGTTCCAACCGCCAGCCGAAATTCATCCTGCCGTCGACGGCCGATCGCCTAGCGCGCGGCGAAGATGTCGTCGGTCTGTCGCTGGTTTCGGCACTGTGGTGCCGCTACTTCGCCGGCACGTCCGACAGCGGCAAGGCGATCGTCTTCAACGACCAGAGCGCCGACCGGCTGAACAAGGCGGCGCTTGCTGCCAAGAACGATCCGGTGGCCTTCCTGGAGTTCGGCGATATCTTCGGCGATGTCGCGCGCTCCGATCTCTTCCGCCGCCGTTTCAGCCATGCATTGAAAACCCTCTGGGAAAGGGGTACGCGCGCTACGCTCCAGCTTTATCTGGACGACAAGCTCACCGCATAATTCCCTGGATCACATCGAACCAGGGACGAGATTATGCGCCAATTCAAAGCGTTACAGCGACCTTGGCGCCTTATATCGCGCGTAGCTGTAAGGGGTAGGGTGCGATGGCGGACACAGCGTCCAGGCTGGTGATTTTCGATTGCGACGGCGTGCTTGTCGATAGCGAGCCGATCTCGCTGGAAGTGCTGGTGGACGTGCTCTCGGCCGCCGGCGTTCCGATGACCGCCGAGGAGGCGACGGAACGATTTCTCGGGCGCAGCCTGAAAAGCATGTCGGCGATCCTCCACGACGAATATGGCCTCGCCACCGACGATGCCTTCCTCGAGGGCATGCGCCTTCGTCTTTATCAGCGCTTCCGCACCGAATTGCAGCCGATTGCAGGAATTCGCGAAGCGGTCGAAGGGCTCGAGGGCGCGTGCTGCGTCGCCTCGTCCAGCCAGCCGGAACGCATCCGCCTGTCGCTGACCGTCACCGGGCTCATTGACCTCTTCGAGCCCAATATCTTCTCCGCCACCATGGTGAAACACGGCAAGCCGGCGCCTGATCTCTTCCTGCATGCGAGCCGCGTAATGGGTTTCGCGCCCAGGGATTGCGTCGTCGTCGAGGACAGTCCGGCGGGTATCGAAGCGGCGAAGGCGGCGGGCATGCGGGTCTTCGCCTTTGCCGGCGGCAGCCATGCCCGATCCGACAGGCACCGCCAAAGTCTCGCGAATCTCGGTCCCGACGTGCTGTTTGACGACATGGGCGAATTGTTACAGTTTGTCCGCCGATAGCAGGGACAAGAGGGGCGGGACTTTCATTGATGCGTGAATTCGTCGTTGCGGTCGATGTCGGCACCGGCAGTGCGCGCGCCGGTATCTTTGACCGGAAGGGCACGCTGCTTGCGCGTGCCGACCTGCCGATTGCCATGAACCGGCCGGAAGAAAACCACGCCGAACATGATTCTGAGGATATCTGGCGCGCCGTCTGCGGCGCGGTCAAGGCGGCCAAGGACAAGGCCGGGATCGCCGCTGAAAGCGTTGCCGCGATCGGCTTCGACGCCACCTGCTCGTTGGTGGTGCGCGACAGCGAAGGCGAGCCGCTATCCGTCAACCGCAAGGGCGAGGCGCGCTGGGACACGATCGTCTGGCTCGACCATCGGGCGCTCGCCGAGGCAGATTTCTGTACGGCGACCGGCCATCCGGTGCTCGACTTCTCCGGCCGCGTCATGTCGCCGGAAATGGAAATGCCGAAGCTGATGTGGCTGAAGCGCAACCTGCCGCAACAATGGCAGAAGGCGGGTTTCTTCTTCGACCTGGCCGACTATCTTTCCTGGCGAGCGACGGGAAGCGCTGCTCGCTCGCGCTGCACGCTGACAGCGAAGTGGAATTATCTGGCGCATGAGAAGCGCGGCTGGCAGCCGGACTATCTCGAAAAGATCGGGCTTGAAGATCTCATCGAACGCGGCGGACTACCGGAAGAAACGCTGCCGATCGGAAGCTCGATCGGTCATTTGAGCGCTGCGGCCGCCGCAGAGCTTGGGCTCGACGAAGCCTGCCAGGTGGCGCCGGGTCTGATCGACGCCTATGCCGGTGCGCTCGGCGTCGTCGGCGAGTTTATCGGGAAGCCGGAGAAGCTCGAAAAACAACTCGCGTTGATCGCCGGTACATCGAGCTGCATTGTCGCCTTTTCCAAGGATATGAAGCCGGGCTTCGGCATGTGGGGCCCCTATTACGAAGCGGTTCTTCCGGGCGCCTGGCTGATCGAGGGCGGGCAATCGGCGACAGGTGCGCTGCTCGACCATATCGTGCGGCTGCATGGCGGCGGCATTGAACCGACGGCAGAGACCCACGGCTGGATCATCGCCCGGGTGCAGGAACTGCGCGCCGAGCAGGGCGCCGCTTTTGCCGATCGCCTGCATGTGCTTCCCGATTTCCACGGCAACCGCTCTCCGCTCGCCGACCCGCATGGGCTCGGGGTTATCAGCGGCTTGCCGCTCGATTCCTCCTTCGATGCGCTCTGCCGTCTCTATTGGCGCACCTGCGTCGCGATCGCGCTCGGCATCCGTCACATCCTGGAGATGATGCGCGAGGTCGGCTACCAGCTCGACACGCTGCACGTCACCGGCGGCCACGTGCGCAACGCGCTTCTGATGGAGCTCTACTGCGATGTGACCGGCTGCCGCGTGGTTGCGCCGCAGGCACCGGACGCGGTGCTGCTCGGTACGGCGATGGCAGCTGCGGTTGCCGGCGGCATCCACCGGGATCTCGCCGCCGCAGGGGCGGAAATGGCGTCGGAGGGGCACGAGCGCCTGCCGAACGCAAGTGCTCGCGGCACCTATGACCGCGATTACCGCCGCTTCCTGGCGCTCTACCGCCATCGTGACGAACTCGACAGGATGCAGTGAAGCGGTAGGCCGAAACGGTCAGGGCGGGTGCTTGGAACCTTTTGCCCCGTCGCGCATTCTGTTTGCGACCGGACGGTGGCGCGCATAGCCCCCAATGCCGCGCCGGAGGCAGACCGCCGGCCTACAACTCACACTCCCCGAGTGAGTTGCACATACCAGCCAGTGCCTTCCCTCGGCACTGGCTGTCGTGTTTCCGGGGTAAGCCAAAGAGATGCTGCGGGAAATGTGAAACGGCGGGGTGAGGCCGGCTGACATGAAGTCGCGCCGGCGAGTGTGCCTCCGCGCGAATATCGGGAAGTGGCGCAAATATCAGGAACGGCTGATTTCGGGAAAACCGGCCATTCGCCGCTTCGACGAAACGGTAAAATGGACTACGGCGTCGCGGCCCTGTGTGACGCGCGACGCTGTAGCCCTTTGAATGACCTGCATGTTCTTGCCTTTGACCGGCTGCGATCAAAGGGAACATGCAGGTTGCACTCAGGCCGCCGCCTTGGTCGATTCGTTGAAGAACAACGCCTGACTGATCAGTGCCTTGACCATATCCGGGTTGAACGGCTTGGTGACCAGGAAGGTCGGTTCCGGCCGCTCGCCGGTCAGGAGCCGTTCCGGGAAAGCGGTGATGAAGATCACCGGAATGGCGCTCGTCTTCAGGATGTCGTTGACCGCGTCGATGCCTGAGCTGCCGTCGGCGAGCTGGATATCGGCAAGCACCATGCTTGGCCGCGTCCTCTTGTAGAGGGCGATCGCTTCGTCGCGCGTCCGGGCGATGCCGGTGACCCGATGGCCGAGGCTTTCGACCATCTGTTCGATATCGATGGCGATCAGCGGTTCGTCCTCGATGATCATGATATCGGTCGCGACCTGGCGCGAGATTTCCTGCGAGGCGCGGTCGAGCAGGCTGCCGACCTTATCGGTGGACACGTCGAGAACCTCGGCGGCCTCCTCGGGACGGAAACCTTCGACCGAGACCAGCAGGAAGGCCTGGCGGGCAAGGGGCGAAACGGTTGCGAGATTGATCGATGCGCGCTGTTCCCAGGCAAAAGGCGAGATCGGTTCCGGCACAAGCACGGACGAGGAACCGAAAAGTGAGGTGAAGAGCCGGAACAGGCCAACGCGATCATTGCTCGCTTCCGGGAAAATCGACGTGTCGGCGATCAGCGCTTCGAGAACGGCAGCGACATAGGCGTCGCCTGATGTCTGCGAGCCGGTCAGCGCGCGCGAATAGCGGCGCAGATACGGCAGAAGCGGTGCT
Organism: Ensifer sp. ENS10; assembly: GCF_014852025.1. Lineage (NCBI taxonomy): Bacteria > Pseudomonadati > Pseudomonadota > Alphaproteobacteria > Hyphomicrobiales > Rhizobiaceae > Ensifer > Ensifer sp. ENS10. The sequence continues at coordinate 1,193,760 of NZ_JACVAS010000002.1, read as the reverse complement.
ATCCGCGTGGACAATGTCATAGGGGAACTCCCTCGGGTATCTTTCTACGGTGACGTTGCGAGAACGCCGGACGTAAAAAAAGGTTCCGCGAGGGAACATTTCAATTTTCTGCTGCGTTATGGCGGCTATGGACACTCGAAGGCGACAGTTTGACAATGAAATATAAAACAGGGGCAGGGCGGACTACCGGCACGACCTTATGGACAGAAGACCCAAATGCGCAGATCGCAGCAAAGCTGAAAGCGCTTTATCAGTCCGTGCAGGAAGAGGCGATACCCGCGCGTTTTCTCGATCTTCTGGAAAAGCTCGACGCAGCCGAGCAGCAATCGGCGCTGCAGGGCAGGGAGTAAGTGCCAGAATGTCGTCCGAAAAAAATGATTTCAAGCGAGAGATGCTTGCCGCCTTGCCGAGCCTGCGTGCCTTCGCCATGTCGTTGATCGGTCGCCACGACCGTGCCGACGATCTGGTGCAGGACACGATCATGAAGGCCTGGGCGAAGCAGGACCATTTCGAGATGGGCACCAATATGAAGGCCTGGCTCTTCACGATCCTGCGCAACGAGCTCTACAGCCAGATGCGCAAGCGCGGGCGCGAGGTGCAGGACACCGACGGTCACTTCACCGAGTCGCTGGCCCATCATCCCGAGCAATACGGCTCGCTCGACCTGCAGGATTTCCGGCGCGCGCTCGAGATGCTGCCGCCGGACCAGCGCGAAGCGATCATCCTGGTCGGAGCTTCCGGCTTCTCCTACGAGGAGGCGGCGACGATCTGCGGCTGTGCCCTTGGCACGATCAAGAGCCGGGTCAACCGCGCGCGTCAGCGGCTGCAGGATATCCTGCAGGTGAAGGGTGAAAACGACTACGGGCCGGATGAAACCTCGGCTCCGATCACGTCGCGGGCCTTCATCTCCTGAGGGAAGAATTTCGGGCAGGACACCGTTGCAAAAGTGGCGGTGTCCTGCTTTCACTGGCGGCTTGAGCCCAAGGGGGACACGCCGTGACGGCTGGCATCGACTGACGAATGCGCAGTGATGACGATTTTGGGGCGAGACGCTCCAGAATCGAGCGGGATGCGGGTGGATCGCCAGGGCTTCCTCATCTCGTTCAGATTGAGAATTGAGACCGTATGCACGTGAGGACAGAGAAAACGGACCCGCCCGTGACGAAGCTGCTCGACGCGCCCGAGCGTCTTGGCGTTCTGCATGCGACCGTCCCCGACATGGCCATCCCGGATCGGGATTTCGACGGGATCGTCGAAATTGCTGCCGGGCTTTTCGACGCTCAGATCGCACTGGTGACGCTGATCGACCGCGAATGGCAGTGGTTCAAGGCGGCCGTCGGTACCGACGAGACCCGTGCTCCCTCCGAAGAGGCGTTTTGCCCGCATGTGACGGCGGCGGCCGACGCCAGCCTCGTCGTGCTCGACGCTTCGACCGATCCGCGGTTCGCGCGCCACCGACAGGTCAAGGGGCCGCCATTTCTGCGCTTCTATGCCGGTGCGCCGATCGTGCTCGACGGGCAGGCAGTGGGCACGGTTTGTGTGTTCGACGACAAGCCGCGCGCTGAGGTGTCGCAACCGCTCATCCACCAATTATGCCGGCTTGCCGCGCTCGCAGCCTCGCTCTTCAAGGTCAAGGACGAAGCCCGTCGGCGCGCTCTAAAGGAGGCGGCGTTGTCGCGCGAGGAGCAGCGGCACGCGATGGCGCTCGAAGCGGCCAACATCGGCAGCTGGCTTTGGGATATCCGCTCAGGTGCGATCGCCGGCAACAGCGCATTGAAACGTATGTTCGGACTTTCGGCCGAGCGTTCGGTTGGCGTCCGGGACATCTTCGGCGCGATCCACGTCGACGACCGCGGCGCGACTTTCGCCAAGCTTCGCCAGGCGATGAAGGCTGACGATGAATATGACGGCATGTTCCGCATTGGCGATACCGGTCGCTGGCTGCTTGGCCGCGGCCGCGTGCACGACCGTGACGGCAAGGGCAATCCGCTTACGTTCATCGGCGTGACGATCGATGTCACCGACCAGCAGGCTTCGGCGCAGCGCACTCGGCTCCTGCTCAAGGAGCTCAATCATCGGGTCAAGAACACACTGGCCATGCTGCAATCGCTTGCGCGCCAGACGCTTCGCCAGACGAGCGACCCGGCCGAATTCATGACCGCGTTTGCCGGCCGCTTGCAGGCGATCTCCGAGGCGCATGGTCTGCTCTCTGATCACGAGTGGGGCACCATCCGGCTTGCCGACCTGATCGCCAAGCAACTGCTGCCGCATGTGAGCGCCTATGCGGACCAGATCGAACTGCACAAGGACGAAGTGTCGCTTGGTCCCGACCAGGCCGTCGGCCTCGGGCTGGTCCTGCACGAGCTTGCAACCAACGCCGTGAAATACGGATCGCTGTCGGTGCCGAAAGGCAAGGTGGTATTGACGGCGCGAAACGTCGTCGAAGACGGCGACACCGTTCTTCATCTCACCTGGACCGAGGTTGGTGGGCCGCCGGTGCGCGAGCCAAAGCGGCGCGGCTTCGGCTCCATCCTCATCGAGCGCAGCCTCGACAAGGTGCTGGGTAGTTCGGTGAAGGTGGAGTATCTCCCCGCCGGGGTCACAGCGCTGATCCGGTTGCCGCTCTAACGGGATCGCACCCGCCATTGAGACGACTGACTTGCTGCGTGCATCAGTCGTCGTGTTTGCGTCCGCGTCGCTTGCCGGTGCCGAGAAGCGCGCCGATCGCAACAGCCGTCGCGACGGCGAGAAGCGGCTGTTTGCGCAGGATGCCGGCGGCCGCGAGCAGGGTCAGATTGGTCTGCATTTGCGTGCGACGGCGGCGTTCTTCCTGGCGCCGCCGGTCACGGTTCTGCAGAGACATGAGGATGCCAACCAGCACCAGCGCGGTGGCGACAAGCGCCCCGGCGATTGCAGCCGCGGCCGCGACCGGGGAATAGCGCGCGCTGAGATAAAGGAAGGCGGCGGCTAGCGCGAAGACATAGGCGGTGACGAGCAACAGCCCTATGACGCTCCATAGGGCTGCGTTGCGCTTCACACGAGAGGCGGCGGCGCTGATATCGGCGGCCAAGAGGCTGGCCAGGGCGGCCGTCAATGGTCCCATGCGTTACTCCCCGTCGTGATAGGGCCTCTTAGGCTAGGTCGGGATACGGGCGGAAAACCTATCTGTTTTTCCTCATCTCGTTCGAAACCGCGAGCCGTTGCCCGCGGGTCCGGTTCGACCGACTGCAAATCAGCGCCGAAGCAGCGCCGCCACCGCGAGCCCAATCAGGGCGGCGGCGCCGAGCGTGGCGATGGGATGCTCGCGAACGGCGTGGCGGACCTGTTTTTCTGTGCCGGCATAACGGTCGCGAAGTTCGGCCAGCAGGTCTTCGCCGCTTGCCAGCAATTCGCTGATGCCGGCTTCGGCCTGTTCACGGGCGTCCTGTGCCTTGCCACGTGCCTGCTTTGAGGCGGCCGCTCCACGATCGGCCAGCAATGCGACGAGCGTTGCCACATCACTGCGCAACTCGCCCAGTTGTTCTTCGATGGAGATATCGGCGAGCTTGCCGTTGCTTTTTGTCGATCGCGAGCTCGAGCCGGAGAAGAGGCTAGGCGCCATGATGGATACTCCCTTTCACGCATGCGCCGGCCGCGAACGGTCGGCGCAGTCTGACGGTACCGGCGAGCACAACTAGAGGCCCTTGCCGGCGCTTCGGGAGAACAACGCACAAGTGCGGAAATTGTTTCGATAAATCTTGGTGTTGAGGCTTGAGAAATCCGGAAGCCCCAACAGGCATCTACCGGGTCCTCGGGCGTGGCGTCAGAGCGATGCTGTCTGCGGCAGGACGAACGGCACGTGCGGCGCCGGTGCGACACCCACCTGCATGCGGCAGCCGAAGACGGCTTCCATCGTCTCGTCGGTCAGAACCTCGCGCGGCGTGCCGCAGGCGCGGACCTTGCCGGCTTTCATCATCACCATTCGGTCGGCGAACATGGCCGTCAGGTTGAGGTCGTGCATCACTGCGACGACCCCGCCGCCGCGTTCGCAGAACTTGCGGGCGAGCTGCATGATCCCGAGCTGGTGGCGGATATCGAGGCTCGACACCGGTTCGTCGAGCAGCAGGTAGCGCGGCTCGCCGTCGATGACCGGATCGGTGATCTGGCAGAGGACGCGGGCAAGCTGCACGCGCTGCTGCTCGCCGCCCGACAGTTCCTGGTAGAAGCGTCCGGCAAAGCCGGCCAGGTCCACCGCTTCCAACGCCTCGGCCGTGACCCGGTCGTGCACGGCGGGATCCACATTGGCACCGGCGGCAAGACCCAATCTCACGACCTCGCGCACGGTGAAGGGGAAGGAGATGACCGTAGACTGGGGCAGCACGCCGCGCATCAGCGCGAGCTCCCATGGCTTCAGCCCCCGCAGGTCGCGGCCATTGATGCGGATCGTTCCGCTCGACGGCGAAAGCTCCCCGGAGATCGCCTTCAGCGTCGTGGTCTTGCCGGAGCCGTTCGGGCCGACGATGGCGGTCAGTGCGCCGGGCAGCGCCTCGAGCGACACGCCGTGGATGACGGGTCGCCCGCCAAGGCGAACGGAGAGATTGGAAACGTTGATCATGGTTTCGCTCAGAGTCCCATGTTCGAACGGCCGCGCAGCAGGATCCAGAGGAAGAACGGCGCGCCGATAAAGGCGGTAACGATGCCGATCGGCAGTTCCGCCGGAGAGACGATGGTGCGGGCGATCATGTCGGCGAGGATCAACAGCGTGCCGCCGAGCAGCGCCGAGGTGGGCAGCAGGTAGCGATGATCGGGACCGATGACGAGCCGCAGCAGGTGCGGAACCACGATGCCGACGAAGCCGATGCCGCCGCTGACCGCAACGGATGCGCCGGTCGCCGCGGCGACACTGACGATCGCAATGTTCTTCAGCCGCTGGACAGGAATGCCCATATGGAAGGCGGCCGCTTCGCCGAGCGTGATGGCATTCAGCCCGCGCGCCAGGAAAGGGGTAACCGCGAGCGAAGCGAGGATGATCGGCGCTGCAGCCAGGATCTTCGTCCAGTTGGCCCCCGCCAGCGAGCCGAGCCCCCAGAAGGTCAGGTCGCGCAATTGCTTGTCGTCGGCTCTGAAGACGAGAACGCCGGTGACCGCACCGGTCAGCGCGCCGAGCGCAATGCCGGCGAGCAGCAGCGTGGCAATCGACGTCTGGCCGCCGCGGGTGGCGATACGGTAGAGCAGCAGCGTCGTGACGAGGCCGCCGACGAAGGCTGCTACCGGCAACGCATAGAAGCCGAACAGCGCGAAGAGCGGCCCGAAGGCGGCGGTTCCGAGCACAATCAGCAGCACGGCGCCGAGGCTCGCGCCTGAGGACACGCCGACGAGGCCGGGATCGGCCAGCGGATTGCGGAAAAGGCCCTGCATGACGACGCCGGAAACCGCGAGCGAAGCGCCGACGAGCATGCCGAGCACGGCGCGCGGCAGGCGGATATCGAGAATGATGATGCGGTCGCGGATGCTCAGGGCCTGATCGGCCTCACCCATCAGCCAGCGCCAGACGTTGGCGAGCGATGCATCGGCGGCACCGGTCATGATCGAGCCGACGAAGGTCGCGACCGCAAGCGCGATGAGGGCGACGATGACGAGACGTGCCAGCCGGGACCGGTTGCCCGAGCGCCACTCGTTGCGGATATCGGCGGCAAAAGCGGTCAGGCGCATGCCGCGGGCCAATGCCTCACTGCGAGGCATTGGCCTTCTTCCCGTAGATTGCGGCATTCAGTTCGCGGACGGCGCTTGCGGTGCGCGGGCCGAAGCCGAGCAGGTGCAGGCCGTCCATGCGGATCAGCGCCTTGTTCTTGGCGGCAGGGGTAAGGCTGAGCGCCGGCAGGGCGAAGAGTTCGTCCGCCTCGGCGGAATGTTCGCCGCCGCGGTCCATCATCAGGACGACATCTGGCTTGGCCTCGATTATCGCCTCGTCGGTCAGGGCCTTGTAGCCGGGGAAGGTGCCGACCGCGTTGATGGCGCCCGAGAGCTCGATGATGCCGTTGGCCGCGGTTCCCTGTCCCGATGCCATGACCTTGCCGCCCTGCGTGCTCAGGATGAAGAGCACACGCTTGCGTTCGGCTTCCGGACGGGCGGCATTCTCGGAGACTGCCGCATCGAGATCGGCTTCGACGCTCTTTGCCAGGGTTTCGGCCTTTTCCTCGACACCGAGGAAGGTGCCGACCGCACGGATCTTGGCGGGGATGCCGGCCTTGTCAAAGGCCTCGGGCACGCTGGTAAAGGCGATGTTCGCTTCCTTTAGCACCGCCAACGCCTCCGGCGGACCGCTGCCTTCGACGGCGATGATTGCGCTCGGGTTGGCAGCGATGATGCCTTCCGGTGCGAGCTGGCGCATGTAGCCGACATCCGGCAGCGCCTTTGCCGCTTCCGGATAGGTGCTGGTGGAATCGCGACCGACGAGGCGACCTTCCTCGCCGAGCGCATAGATGATCTCGGTTATCGCTCCGCCGACCGATACGACGCGCGAGACGTCGGCCTTCTGCATGTCCTCGGCCATCGCCGGCCGGATGAAGGAGGGGGCACCGGGTGCCACCGCTGGCAACAGGAAGGGAGCCGAAAGCGCGAAGGCGGCGAGCGCCAGTTCCCAGCGGCGAAGGCGACGGAAGTCGAGACCCTTGATCATCTGAGTGTCCTATCCTGTCCTCAGGCGGCGACAGTCGTGTCGAGACGCGGCAGGCCTTCGGCGATGGAGCGCCATTCCGGCCGTTCCGCGAGACCCTCTTTCCGCTTGCCGAAGAACTGGATGATCATCTCGCCCTTGGCGTCGAGCGCCTCGATCGAAGTGACATGGCCGTCGGCCGTCGGCTTGCGTACGGCCCAGAGTTCGGCGATGTGATCGGTGCGCAGATGCAGATGGAAAGTCGGGTCCATGACGTTCAGCCACGGGCCCATCGGCGCGATCTTGGCAATCGGACCGGAATGGATCTGGATCATGCCGCGGTTGCCGACAAAGCACATGATCGGCAGTTCGATTTCGGCGCTCGCGCGCATCATCGCTTCGATGCTGGAGGGGTCGAGCTGCCAGGCGAAATCCTCGCCGATGTTGCTGAGCGCCTGGCGACGGCCGATCTTCAGCTTGCGCAGCATGCCGTGGAACTGGTGCGTGTCCGTCATCTTCGTCCAGCGGTCGCGCAGTTCGACGACATCGACCACGGTTTCCGGCTTGTCGTCGGCTGCCGGCACGCTCACGTCGGCGCTGAAGTCCTGCGTCTGGTCGGCAAGGCGGAAGTCCGAGACGATCTTGTCATAGGCCGCAACATCCGATTCCGGGCGCAGATGCACCTTGTGCACGGCATTGCCCCACTTGTCGAAGAACTGCAGGCTCTTGCGGGCTTCACCCTGGTCGTCTGTCTTCGTCACGGCGAAAGCGTGTGCCCAGGCGCTCGGGAAGACCCGGAGGTCGATCTGCTCGCCGAGCACGATGCTCGCCATCTCGCCCGTGGTGATCTTCTCGTAAACGCCGATCTTCTCGTGGACCGCGCTTTCGTTGCGGGTCAGCGCCATGACTTCGCCGAGTTCCTCGACGCGAGAGAGGAAGCGGTTGGCATCGGCATCGATGCGCACGGCGGTCAGCCCACATTCGGCAGCAACGAGAGCGGCTTCGGAAACACCGAGCTGGGCTGCGATATCACGCTCGCGCATCTTCGGGTTCTCGGCGCGGTAGGCGCGGATTTCGGAAGCAGTGGGGCGGAGGCTCTCGGTCATTTTCATCTGCCTATTTGTTCAGGATCAGTTTGCCTTGGCGGGTGATCTTCATGCGGTAGATCGCGCCGTCGTGGGAAATGAGGATCTCGTTTTCGCTGCCGAAAAGTTCGCGACTTTCGATAATCCGCTGCGTGCGCCCGGCCAGGATCGGCGGCTCGGATGGGCGTGCAAGGTCACTGTCGTTGGTCACTGCGTTTGGCCGTTTCGAGAGGGCAGGCCGCGCTGTTTTTCCAGCATTTCCTGCCATGCAATTCGTTTACTATCTTGACTTCATTACTCATATTTATTTATGGACGCAATACCGGACTTATGCACTCAAGTTAGTTATTGCCGGCTTGTGGACAAGGGCGTGCGGACCTCGTTCGGTGGTTCGCTGCAACCTTTGGGGTGATGTCGATATGAAGTTTTCCAGCCTTCCAGTTGTTTCCGCTGCTCTTGCGGCCCTTATCGCTGCGGGCAGTGTCAACGCCCAGGAGGCTGTGCCCGCCGCCGGGCTGACGATCGAGTTGAACGACGTCGCGCCGTCGCAGAAGGGTTGCAAGCTCACCTTTGTCGCCGGCAACGCGCTTGCGCTGTCGCTGAGCAAGGTTTCCTTCGAGTTCGTGATCTTCGATCAGAAGGGCCTCGTCGAGCGCGTGGCCGTGCTTGACTTCCGCGATCTGCCTGCCGGCAAGACCAAGGTTCGCCAGTTTGATCTCCCCGGCACCAACTGCGATGCGGTGAAGAGCCTGCTGATCAATGATGCGCCGGCCTGCGTCGGCAACGGCGTGCAGCCGGGCGCCTGCATGAGCGGGATCAAGACCGGCTCGAAATCGGCGGTGGAACTCAAGGGCTAAGCCGCTCCTTCGGAGCGTGAAGTTTGCGCCGCCCGGTGCGGCGAAGGTAAGGCTGTAATGAAGCGTATCGTCATCTGGGCTGGGGCCGCCATCATCTCGCTTGCAACGCATGGCGTCGTGCTTGCTACCTTGTTTGGCCCAAGGCCGCCGGAAAAAGAGCATGCCCTCATGCTCGGCGGAGAGGCGACCGAGGTCGCGATCCTTGGCGATGCCTTTGAAGAGACACTACAATCCGGCGATCCCGCGGAGATCGTCGAGCCGACCGAGGACGTTCCGGATGAGGTCAAGCCGGAGGAGATATCGCCCCTCGAAGATCTCACGTCGACAACTCAGGAAATCGTTGCCGAACAGCCGCATGATCTGACCGCGACCGAGGCTGACGTGATTTTGCCGGCTGAAGAGATGCCGACCCTTCAGGTCGCCGAGGCCGTCGTGACGGCGAGTGTTGCGCCGGTCGAAACCGTGGTGCCTGAAGAAAAGCCCGAGATCGAAGAGCCCAAGAAGGAGAAGGTTGAAAAGCCGGAACCGAAGAAGGAGCCGGTCAAGAAGAAGAAAGTGACCCGCAAGAAGACGGGTGACAAGGGCGAGCAGGCGCAGAACCAGGTCAAGGGCAAGCAGGACGGCCAGGAAAGCGGCAGTGCCGCAGCCGCGACCGGCAATAGCCGCGCATCGGAGGTCGGCAATGCCAATATGGAAAATTATGACGGCAAGGTCCGCAGGAAGATCATGCGGAGATTCAAGGTGCCGTCTTCGGCAAGGCGCGAAGGCGTTTCCGGCACGGCGACCGTCCGCTTCACATTGACCGCCAACGGTGAATTGACGCGGGTAAACGTCGCCGGCAGCTCAGGTTCTCCCGCCATCGACGACGCAGCCGTCGATGCCGTGCGCAATGCGGCGCCGTTCCCGGCCTTTCCTGCCGGGGGGCCGAGCTCCAAATCCTTCATCGTTCCGATGGTTGCCAGCGTCCGCTGAGGCGGGCGCCGTTCCGTACGCCTTGTCGTGCGGGCCGGGATTTGGCGAAAGAAATATGATGAAAAAACTCATGTTTATACTTTACTCGGATTATCAAGTTTAATAGGTTGCCCTCGTCACGCAGCCGAAGGGCGTGTGTCGAGATGATGTCCCGATGCGACCGGCTGCCTGTGAAGGCCCTTGTCGCACGATCACGCGGAGAGGATTGCATGCGCGGCAAGCGTCACCAGAATGCGGCGAAAAATGGCAAGGGTCGTTCGGGTTCAGAACCGACCGAAGCCCGCCAGGAGGCCGGCAAGGCAACGCTCGAAGGGCGCAGTTTTCTCTATGTCGGCGGCCGCGATTGTCAGGTGGCGCATCTGCGCGAAATCGCCAGTTCCTTTGGCGCCGAGCTGCTTCACCATGATGGCGGTCTGCGCGAAGCCGTCTCGCGGATCGACCGGGTGCTGCCATCGGTCGACTGCGTCTTCTGCCCGATCGACTGCATCAGCCATGACGCATGTCTTCGCGTGAAGACCGGCTGCAAGAAGTGGGGCAAGGCCTTCGTGCCGCTGCGCAACGGCTCGAAATCGAGCCTGGAGCGGGCACTTCAGGACCTCACCGCCAGCCGCGACGAGCGGTAACCCTCCCAAGACAAGACGAGAGTTTGCACAATGAACGAAGAACGTCCTGACCTGTGCATGATGATCGGTCTGCACAAGCTGGCGGCGCAGCATGGCGATGGCCTGGTGCCTGAACTCTACGAGATCCTGACGCGCCGCGCGCGCATGCTGGACGACGCCAACGTCGCCGAGTTTCCAACCTGGCAGACGCGCCCGCCGGTTCGCGACCCTCTCGGTCTTGCAGAGCCGAAGGAAGGAACTATTCTCGCCTTTCCGCGGGCTGCAAACGATGCCGCCCGCAAGAGGGAAAGCGCCTAAGAGCAGCTCCAGGAAAAGTGCGAAGCGGTTTTCCGTCCGGAATTATGCAGTAGTTCAAAGGTCGCTGTAGGAGAGCATGATGTTCGTAGCCATGAATCGTTTCCGTATCGCCATCGGCCATGAAGAGGCCTTCGAGGCCGTGTGGAAAGGGCGCGATTCCAGCCTGTCTGAGATGCCCGGTTTCGTTTCCTTCCACCTGCTGCGCGGCGACAGCGTGCCGGAGGAGGGCTACACACTCTTCGTTTCGAATTCGGTCTGGAAGGACAGGGATTCGTTTTCAGCCTGGACGAAGTCGGAGAATTTTCGCGCGGCGCACAGGAATGCCGGCGAGAACAAGGCGATGTATCTCGGTCCGCCGAAGTTCGAAGGTTTTTCGGCAGTCGAAGGCGCCTGATCAGGCGGCCTCGCGCGCGATCTGCCGCGTAATGTTTTGATTTTACATGCCATTTACCTCCCAAATGGGTCCATTCGGGAGGTGAATTTTTTCTCAGGCTGACTTTTGCGGCAGGAAGGCGCCGAGGGAAACGGCAAGCCAGCCCGCCATAATCGTCGTGCCGCCGAGCGGAGCGGACATCGGGAACAGGCCGTGACCCGAGATGTGGCGCATGGCGAGATCCGCCGAGAACAGCGCCGTTCCAACTGCAATCAGCAAGGCCGCAGCGGCCGCCGTGCGAAAGCTCGGCCAGGCTGCGTAGAGCGCGATCAAGGCCGGGGCATGCGCCAGGCACATCGCGGAAATGCCGGCGAGCAATCTTGGATCGTCGCCGTGCGAAGCGGCGGCCGCGCTGACAACGCCGGTCAGGCCCATCAAACCGGCAACAAAAAGCGTCGTTGCGCGAAATCCGCTGTGCGACATCACGGCTATTCCTTGTTCTGCATATGAAGGGCGAGGCGGGTGATCGGGTCGAGAATGATCTGCCTCAGCTTCGGATGGGCGATCGCTTCTTCAAGCGCTCGGGTAAAGCAGAGCAGCCATTCGTCACGCTCCTCGGGGCCGATCTCGGCGACGAAATGGCGGCGGCGCAGCATCGGATGGCCGCGCTTCTCGACATAAATAGGCGGTCCACCAAGCCAGCCGGTCAGGTACTCGTAGAATTTCTCTTCACTGCCCGAAAGGTCGGGCGGATGCACGGCGCGGCATCGTGCCGCTTCCGGCAGCGTGTCCATCAGCTCGTAGAAGCGGCGGGTCAGCGCGCGAACCGTCGGGTCGCCGCCGATCGCTTCGTAGAGGGTCGTGGTTTCCGTTTCCGCCATGCTCGCGTCCTTCATTCCCTGCGGTCCTAGCGTGCGGCGACGGGGCGGACAACGATTTTCAGAGTACCGGTTTGCGGCGTTTCATCGCGGTCGATCAAGGTCCCTCTTGACAAACCGTCCAGACGGTATCTTTATGAGGCATGACCGAAGCTCATCGCCGCAAGAAACAACCGGAACAGGTGCGCCAGCAATTGCTGGAGGTTGCTGCACGCCTTTCGCATGAGCAGGGGGTGGCAGGCATCACCCTCGATGCCGTGTCGCAGGCGGCGGGCGTCAGCAAGGGTGGGCTGCTGCACCACTTCCCGAACAAGCTCGCTCTGCTCGATGGGCTGTTCGACGACCTGGTGACGCGGTTCGATCGTGAGATCGAGGCGGCGATGGCGCACGATCCGGTGGCGAAGGGGCGGTTTACCCGTGCCTATATCGACGTCTGCTTCGCGCTTGATCCGACGACCGACGTGCCGGGCTGGCGCATGCTGACAATCGCGCTCATTGCCGAGCCGCATCTGAAGAGCCGCTGGCGCGACTGGGTCAGCCGGCGTTCGGCGGAGTTCGCAGAAACGGACGCCTCGACCGGCTGCGTGCTTGCCCGCTTTGCCTGCGACGGCGTCTGGCTGGCGGATCTGATGCAGAGCCACGATCTCGATGCCGAGGCGCGGGCCGGTCTGGCTGAAAATCTCAAGGCGCTTTCGGCGCAGTAACCCGGATGGAGTCCCCGATGAACCCCGCCATGCTCTATACCGTCCTGGTTGCGGCGATCGTCTTCGAAGTGCTCGGCACCTCGGCGATGCAGGCAGCGCAGCATTTCACCCGCCTGGGGCCGACGGTCCTGATGGTGGTCTGCTACGCGATCGCCTTCTTCTTCCTGTCCTATACGCTGCGCTTCATCCCCGTCGGTATCGCCTATGCGGTCTGGAGCGGGCTCGGGATCGTCTTGATTTCGCTCGTCGGTTACTTCGCCTTTGGGCAGAAACTCGACCTGGCGGCGATCCTGGGACTGGGCCTGATCATATCCGGCGTGGTTGTGCTCAACCTGTTCTCCAAATCCACCTTCCACTGAGGCGGTCAGCAGCCTGTCCTCAGGCGCTCTCTGGCGGGGGTGCGGTCGATTCCCGCAAGATCAGTTCCACTGGCCAGAGTTCGTGAACCTCCTCGGTCGGCCGGCCCGAGAGAAGCTGCAGCACGAGATCGGCCGAGCGTGCGCCGGCGGCGCGCATCGAAGACCGGGTCGCCGAGAGTGACGGCACCATGTTCTCCGCGGTGAGGTAGGGGAACACGTCGTCATGGGCGATGACCGAGACTTCGCGACCGATTTCCAGGCCTATGGACCGCGCCGCCCGATAGATGCCGAGGGCCGTCATCATCGAGCCTGCGACGAAGGCCGTCGGCCGCGGCGTTTGTTCCAGGAAGGAGCGTGCGAAGCGGAAGCCGAGTTCGTCGGTGAAGTTGCCGTGGGCAACGAGGCGCGGATCGAACGGGAGCCCGCGCGCCTGGAGCGCGTCGCGGTAGCCCTTGTCGCGGTGAAGCGAGAAGGTGCGTCCTTGCCTGCCGTTGATCATGGCGATGCGGCGATGGCCGAGATCGATGAGGTGCGAGGTCGCGCGGCGGATGGCGCCTTCATTGTCGATATCGAGCCAGGCATGCGGCACGTCGATATCGGATCGGCCGTGCACGAGAAAGGGCATGCCGAGCTTATGCAGGAGGGCGATGCGCTCGTCGTTCGGCTCGGGAGAATGCACGATCACGGCGTCGACGCGGCCGCTGACGGCGAGCCGGCTGTAAAGCTGGATTTCGCCCGTAGGGTTCTTGTCATCCATCGGGCTGACGAGGATGTCGATGTCCTCGGTGCCGAGCCGCTCGGCCAGGCCGCCCATGAATTCGGAGAAATGGAATTCGCCGGAGCGCCCCATGACGACGCCGATCGCACCGGCGCGACCGGTAGCGAGCCTCACGGCATTGATGTTCGGACGATAGCCAAGGCGAGTTGCCTCTTCGGCCACGCGCTTGCGAGTCTTTTCGCTGACCTCGGGATAGCCGCTCAGCGCTCGGCTGACGGTGGTCGGCGAAAGGCCCAGTTGTTGTGCGAACTCCCTCAGTTTCATTCGGTATGCGTTTCCTCAGCCTAGCCCGGTCCCAGAAGTATACACCTTCGTTGCCGGTAACAATCGGTTTGTCGCGTGCATGCAGCGCCTCGAACCGCGATGGAATTTTACCAAACCGTTTTAAATTAATGCAGTTCCCCTTTGATTTTATGGGTTGTTGTTAGGTGCGGGTGAAATTTCTCCTCATCCGTTATAATATTGAAATTAAATAATTATTTTAAATGATTTACGGCCGAACGACTTTTTCTGATGTATGGATTGACAGTTTTTCCGTCTTCTGCCAACTTTTTTCAATCCAAACCGCTTTCGAATTTGCTGAGGAGCTTTCGTGCGGTGGAGGGGGAACAGGAGGAGTCGACCCAATGACAACCATGCTCAATGCCCTGAGTTTTTGTGCCGCAATCGTTGCAGCCGGAACGGCCAGCGCCGCCGAGCTCTCGCTCGCCGCCAACACGACCGGCAAGAACGTCAATTTCATCCGCGAGCAGCTCGCCATCTTCGAGAAGCAGACGGGGCACAAGGTGAGCCTGGTCACCATGCCGCCGTCGAGCAGCGAGCAGTTCAGCCAGTACCGTCTATGGCTCGCCGCCGGAAACAAGGATGTGGACGTCTACCAGACCGACGTCGTCTGGGCGCCGCAGCTTGCCGACCAGTTCGTCGACTTGACGGAGGCGGCGAAGGATGTCGCCGGACAGCACTTCCCGTCGATCATCGCCTCGCAGACGGTCAACGGCCGTCTCGTGGCCCTGCCTGCTTTCACCGATGCGCCGGCGCTCTTCTATCGCAAAGACCTCTTGGAAAAGTACGGCAAGGCGCCGCCGAAGACCTGGGATGAACTGGCGACGACCGCCAAGGAAATCCAGGAGAAGGAACGCGCCGGCGGCCAGGCCGACCTCTGGGGCTACGTCTTCCAGGGCAACGCCTATGAAGGGCTGACCTGCAATGCGCTCGAATGGATCAAATCGTCCGGCGGCGGCCAGATCGTCGAGCCTGATGGCACGATCTCGATCAACAACGAGAAGGCGGCCGCAGCGATCGACCGCATCAAGGGGTGGGTCGGCACGATTTCGCCGCAGGGCGTGCTCGCCTATCAGGAAGAGGAATCACGCGGCGTCTGGCAGACGGGCAATGCCGTCTTCATGCGCAATTGGCCCTATGCCTATGCGCTCGGCAATGGTGACGACAGCGCGGTGAAAGGCAAGTTTGCCGTGACGCCGCTGCCGACGGCGACCGATGGCGATCAGCCGTCCTCGACGCTCGGCGGCTGGAACGTCGCCGTCTCCAAATATTCCGACGACCAGGAAGCAGCGATCGCGCTTGCCAAATTCCTCTCCTCGGCAGAGGTGCAGAAGCGCAGGGCGATCGAGCTCTCCAATCTGCCGACGATTGCCGCACTCTACGACGACGCGGAGGTCGCCAAGGCCCAGCCGTTCATGCCGGCCTGGAAGCCGATCTTCGAGAGCGCCGTGCCGCGCCCGTCGGCGGTCACCAAGGTCAAGTACAACGAGGTTTCGGCCAAGTTCTGGAATGCGGTCCATAACTCGCTCTCCGGCAACGGCACGGCTGCGGAAAACCTGGAACTGCTCGAAGTCGAGCTCACCGAGATGAAGGGCGATAGCTGGTAATCCTCCCGGGGGCGAGGGGAGCGCCTCCGGGCCTTCCCTCGCTCCACCGAGCAATCGCCGACGACGCCCAGCGCTCTGAACAAGTGCTTTGAAAGCAAGCAATTCTGGATGGGAAAACGCTTCACACTTTCCTGGAATTGCCTGGTGGCGTCGTTCCTCTCGGGCCAACCGCTCGGCCGCGCGCCGAATGGCAAGAGTGAGCCAAGACAATGACCGATCTTTCACTCGCAGATCCCCCTTCCGTCCTCGGACAACAGGCAGGGATCCGTTCCGACCTCAACGCCAGCCGCATTCGCTCCGCCTGGATCTTTCTCGCGCCGACCTTGCTGGTGCTCGCGCTCGTCGCCGGCTGGCCGCTCATACGCACCGTCTATTTCAGTTTCACCAATGCGTCGCTGACCAATCTTGAAGGTGCCGAGTTCGTCGGCTTCAAGAATTATCTGAGCTGGATCACGCTGAAGAGCGGGCGCACGGTCTATAATGGCCTGCTTGCCGATCCGGCCTGGTGGAATGCCGTCTGGAACACGCTGAAGTTCTCGGCGATGTCCGTCACCATTGAGACGGTGCTGGGGCTGATCGTCGCCCTGGTGCTGAACGCTAATTTCCCGGGGCGCGGGCTGGTGCGGGCGGCGATCCTCATCCCCTGGGCGATCCCGACCATCGTTTCCGCCAAGATGTGGGCCTGGATGCTCAACGACCAGTTCGGCATTCTCAACGACCTTTTGCTCGGCCTTGGCCTGATCAGCCAGAAGATCGCCTGGACGGCCAATCCGGAGACCGCGATGGTCGCGGTGCTGATCGTCGACGTCTGGAAGACGACGCCGTTCATGGCGCTGCTCATCCTTGCCGGCCTGCAGATGGTGCCAACGGATATTTACGAGGCGGCCAAGATCGACGGCGTGCATCCGCTGAAGGTCTTCTGGCGGCTGACGCTGCCGTTGATCCGGCCAGCGCTGATGGTCGCCGTGATCTTCCGCATGCTTGATGCGCTGCGCATCTTCGATCTCATTTACGTGCTGACGCCCAACAACGCACAGACCAAGACGATGTCGGTGCTGGCGCGCGAGAACCTGTTCGACTTCGACAAGTTCGCCTATGGCGCCACTGCCTCGACGATGCTGTTCCTGATCATTGCGGCGATCACCGTCGCCTACATGTGGTTCGGCCGCGTCAACCTCGAAGGGGGAGAGCGCTGATGGTTGCCACCTTTGCCAAGCGCACGGCGTTCTACGCTCTCGTCGCCGCCATCATCATCATGGCCGTCTTCCCGTTCTACTACGCGGTGCTGACGAGCTTCAAATCCGGAACGGCGCTGTTCCGGGTCGACTACTGGCCGACCGAGATCTCCTTCGACAACTACGCCGGCATCGTCACGAGCAGCGGCTTCCTGCGCAACCTCGCCAACTCGCTGATGGTCGCGACCATCGTAGTCTGCGTGTCGCTGCTGCTTGCGGTTACCGCCGCCTATGCGCTGGCGCGGGTGCGGTTTCGCGGGCGCGGACTTCTGCTCCTGACGATCCTGTCGGTGTCGATGTTTCCGCAGATTGCGGTGCTTGCCGGCCTGTTCGAGTTGATCCGCGCCGTCGGCATCTTCAACACCCCCCTGGCGCTGATCTTTTCCTACATGATCTTCACGCTGCCCTTCACCGTCTGGGTGCTGACCACCTTCATGCGCGATCTGCCGGTCGAGATCGAGGAGGCGGCGATCGTCGATGGTGCGACGCCCTGGGTGATCATCACGCGCGTGTTCATGCCGCTGATGTGGCCGGCACTGGTGACGACGGGGCTGCTCGCCTTCATCGCCGCTTGGAACGAGTTCCTGTTCGCGCTGACCTTCACGTCATCAGACAGCCAGCGCACCGTGCCGGTCGCGATCGCGCTGTTGTCCGGCAGCAGTGAGTACGAAGTCCCTTGGGGCAACATCATGGCCGCATCGATCATCGTCACCGTGCCACTGGTTATCCTCGTGCTGATCTTTCAGCGGCGGATCATATCCGGGCTCACGGCCGGCGGCGTCAAAGGATAAAGGGAAAAAACATGGCAGAGCTTCAATTGCGCAACATCCGCAAGTCCTTCGGTGCCTTCGAGGTGATCAAGGGCGTCAGCATGGATATCCGGGCCGGCGAGTTCATGGTCTTCGTCGGACCTTCCGGCTGCGGCAAGTCCACGCTGCTGCGCCTGATCGCCGGGCTTGAAGACATCTCTTCGGGCACGCTTTCCTTCGACGGACAGGTGGTCAATCAGTTGACGCCGTCCAAGCGCGGCATCGCGATGGTGTTTCAGTCCTATGCGCTTTACCCGCATATGACCGTCTTCGAGAACATGTCCTTCGGCATGCAACTCGCCGGCAAGGATAAGGAGCAGTGCAGGAAACGCGTCGAGGCGGCAGCGGAGATGCTGCAACTGACCCCCTATCTCCAGCGGCTGCCGCGGCAGCTCTCGGGTGGCCAGCGCCAGCGCGTCGCCATCGGTCGTGCGATCGTACGCGATCCCAAGGTCTTTCTCTTCGACGAGCCGCTCTCCAATCTCGATGCAGCGCTTAGGGTTGCGACCCGGATCGAGATCGCGAAACTGCATCGCAGCATGCACAACACGACGATGATCTATGTCACCCACGACCAGGTCGAGGCGATGACACTGGCTGATCGCATTTGCGTGCTACGAGATGGCCGGGTCGAACAGATTGGCACGCCGCTCGAACTCTACGAGAGCCCGAACTCGGTCTTCGTCGCCGGCTTCATCGGTTCGCCGAAGATGAACTTTCTCTCTGGTGCTCTTGCTGCTCCCTATGACGCCCACACGATCGGCATCAGGGCCGAGCATCTGGAGATCAGGTCGGGCGACGGCAGGTGGTCAGGGACGGTGGTGCACTCCGAGATGCTGGGATCCGACAGTTATATCTATCTCGACATCGGTGCCGCGGAACCGGTCATCGTCCGGGAAGGCGGCACCTCGCACCACCAGCCGGGAGACACAGTGCAGATCTCGCCGGTCGGCGACAACATTCACCGCTTCGATGCGGCGGGGCTGGCTTTGGGTCGTGCGCCCATGAGAGGGGCTGCCTGAAAGCTCAGGCGAACCTGGAGCTTCGGGGTCGCCAATTCCTGGCGACCCCATCAATCGCAGGACGACATGCCCGTGAGGGCAAACGCTAAGGAGAATGAACGTGCCTATCAGAACAGTTGTTTGGGGCGAGAATATCCACGAGCAGACCAACGAGGTGGTCCGCAGCATCTATCCGAACGGGATGCACAACACGATCGCGGCGGCGCTGAACACGGAAAGCGCGATCGAGGCGACGACGGCGACGCTGCAGGAGCCGGAGCATGGTTTGAGTGTCGAGCGCCTTGCCAATACCGATGTGCTTCTGTGGTGGGGTCACAAGGACCACGGCGCCGTCAGCGACGAAATCGTCGAGCGGGTCGCCAAGCGCGTCTGGGAAGGCATGGGTCTGATCGTGCTGCATTCCGGCCACTTCTCCAAGATCTTCAAGCGCCTGATGGGAACGCCCTGCGCACTGAAGTGGCGCGAGGCAGGCGAACGCGAGCGCGTCTGGGCGATCAACCCGCGCCATCCGATCGCCGAGGGGCTTGACGAGAACTTCGTACTTGAGAACGAGGAGATGTATGGCGAGCAGTTCTCGGTGCCCGAGCCGCTCGAAACCGTGTTCATCTCCTGGTTTGCCGGCGGCGAAGTGTTCCGTTCGGGGCTCACCTGGCGCCGTGGCGCCGGCAACATCTTCTATTTCCGCCCCGGTCATGAGACCTACCCGACCTATCACGACGCCAATGTCCAGAAGGTGCTGCGCAATTCGGTGAAGTGGGCCTACAACGCCGATAACCGCTACACGGCGATCCACGATGCGCCGAACGTGCCGGTCGAAAAGGCGCTGGAGCCGATCGTCGAGCGTGGCCCCCGGCTGCACCAGGCCGGCGAAGCAGGATACAGGTGAGCATCATGCGTCTTCTTGTAGTTGGAACCGGCGGCATGGCGAACAGCCATGCCCAGGCCTTTGCCAAAATCGAAGGCGTCGAGATGGTCGGCGCGGTCGATGTCGACCCCAAGCGTGCGCGTGCCTTTGCCGACAAGCACGGCATTGCCGAGACCTTCACCTCGCTCGACGAGGCGATCGCTTGGGGCAAGTTCGATGCGGCGACGAACGTGACGCCCGACAAGGCGCACCACCCGACGACGCTAGCATTGCTTGCCGCCGGCAAGCACGTGCTTTGCGAAAAGCCGCTTGCGGAAAACTACGCCAAGGCGGCGGAGATGGCGGACGCGGCCGAGCGTTCCGGCCTGGTGACGATGGTGAACCTCACCTATCGCAATGTCGCGCCGCTGCAGAAGGCACGGGCGATGGTGCTCGCAGGTGATGTCGGCCAGTTGCGGCATCTGGAGGCGTCCTATCTGCAGAGCTGGCTCGTCTCCAAGGCCTGGGGCGACTGGGCAACGGAATCGCAATGGCTGTGGCGACTTTCGACCAAGCACGGCTCGAACGGCGTGCTCGGCGATGTCGGCATCCACATTCTCGACTTCGCCGGCTACGGCGCCGGCACCGACGCGTCGCGGGTTTTCGCCCGTCTGAAGACCTTCGACAAGGCACCTGATAACCGCATCGGCGAGTATGATCTCGATGCCAATGACAGCTTCGTCATGACGGCGGAGTTCGGCAACGGCGCCATGGGCGTCGTCCATGCCAGCCGATGGGCGACCGGGCACTTGAACGAGCTCAGGCTCAGGCTGCACGGCGACAAGGGTGCGCTCGAAGTGGTGCACACGCCCGATGGCTCGACGCTCCGGGCCTGCCTCGGCACTGACGTTGAAACCGCGACTTGGCGCGATGTCGACGCGGGTACGGTTCTGACCAACTATGAGCGCTTCGTTGCGGCAGTCCGCGAGGGCAAGACCGAAGAGCCCGGGTTTCGTCACGCGGCGAACCTGCAGAAGGTGCTCGACCTCGCGATGGTGACGGAAGCCGAGCGGCGCGAGCTGCCCGTCTAACGTGAGTGACGGTCGGGGGAGCTGCTTTTGGCAGCTTCACCGCCCTCCGGCGGTACCCAAGGGGTCACTGCCGAGCCGACGGTGTTTTCCATCGATTGACCCAGACGGCGCAGCTGCGCGTCGTAGTTCTTGCGGGTGTTGGGATCGAAGATCATGATCGGCGTCGAGACCGCGAGACTTGCGGCACTGCCGACGGTCTGCGTTGCGCCGAGCGTGACGGCGCCCAGACGTTCGCCGAGCCCGACATCGGAATCGGTCACGGTCTGGCCGGCGATCAGCCGGTTGCCAAGCAGGCGCACGACTTCCGGGCTTTCGGCGAACTTGCCATGGTTCAGCTTGTCGCCGCCCTTCAGCGCCGTCAGATCGATGACGCTGATACCTGCCTGTTCGAGTTGTGTGCGATAGGGCTCGGCGGTCGGATCGATCTGGCCAAGACGGTCGACATTGCCGGAAATGCGCCTGGAGAGCGTCAGCGCCCGGTCGTCGCGCGACACGAACAGCGTGAATTTCGGGCGCTTGTCGCCCATGGCGCGGATCTGCTGGCCGAAGACGTCGACGTCGAGATCGGGCGAGGCTAGGATGACGTCGGTGATCTTGGGCGCGATGCGTCCGTCGCGGATCGCCATCTGGCGCAGAGCTTCGACCGTCACCCATGAGCCCATCGAATGGGCCATGACGGTGATTTCGCCGACCTGAGGATTGCTCGACGCACGCCGAAGCAGTTCCTCCAGCGCGTCACGCGAATAGTTGGTGCTTTCCTTGTCGTAATTGTAGTCGAAGATGCTGGCCCGCGAGGGCCAGGTGAAGATGACGGGGGCGACGTCCGTGCCGCTATCGTGGACGATCTGGGCAAAGCGGTAGACCGCGTCCTCGTAGCGGTTGTTGAAACCGTGAACGAAGATCAGCACGCGCCGGCTCTTCGGCAGGTTACCCTTCAGCCAGCTTTGGACGTCGTTGCCCTCACGCAATGGCGTGACGCTGACCGTGGAGAAGTCGCGCTCCGGATTGGCCGGAAGCTTCTTCGGCCATTGCACCTGGCCGACTTGCCGGTTTTTCTCCGGCGGAATTGAAACGACGATTTCCGTCAGGGAAAGCTGGTCCGACCGTTCGCCGCTGAAAAGCACGCCCGGTTCCGCCGTGGGCGCGCGCGTTGTCGCGACCATCAGGTCGACCTGGGAGGCGCCACCCGTCGTGCCCGAAGGAACGAGCACGCCGACCGGCCGGCCGGCACAGGCCGCAAGGGTTACGGCGAGGAGGAGCGTGGCGGCGATGCGGCTCCAATGCCCTTGCGAACCTGCGAGTGAAAACGGACGCAGCAACCAAACCCCCAGTACCGCATCATGCGGTGCGACATCCCTGCGAGCGGGACCGAGCCAATTCCTTGCATTAGAAACGCCAGATTTTCATCCCTTGATCGGCATTGCACACCTGTCGCCGCTGTGTTTGACGGCGAGATTGCGACAATCATGCAACATTTCGCTACAGGCAGCCCTGGGTAAAACCCCCTGATATTCATTGAAAAGGCTTTGGCCTTTCACTAGCATCGCCACAACCTTTCCCCGGACGCGGCCGTAGGTGCTCCGTTCGATCTCCCTGAAATGATGAAGGAATTCAGGAATGCAGGCGGTTTTCGATGGCCATAACGACGTGCTTCTGCGCCTGTGGCAGAACGCCCGAAAGGGGGCTGACCCGGTCCGCGAATTCGTCGACGGTATCGGCGAGGGCCACATCGACGCGCCGCGCGCCAAAGCGGGCGGCCTCATCGGCGGCATTTCGGCGATCTACGTGCCCTCGGGCGATCTGGTCCTGCAGCCGCCGGATGAAAACGGCCATTACGAAACGCCGCTCTCCGCGCCCCTCGAACACTTGCCGTCGCTGGCGATCGCCATCGAGCTCGCCGACATCGCCGTTCGCCTCGACCGGGCAGGGGCCTGGAAGCTTTGCCGCTCGACCGCCGAAATCCGCGGAGCGGTCGAGAAAGGTGTCTTCGCCTCGGTGCTCCACATGGAAGGCTGCGAGGCGATTGGTGCGGATCTGTCGGCGCTCGAAACCTTCTATGCCGCCGGCCTGCGCTCGCTTGGGCCGGTCTGGAGCCGCCACAACGTCTTCGGCCATGGCGTGCCGTTCTCCTATCCGAAGTCGCCGGACACAGCGCCGGGGCTGACGGATGCGGGTTTCGAACTCGTGCGTGCCTGCAACCGGCTGGGCATCCTGATCGACCTCGCCCACATCACAGAGCAGGGCTTCTGGGACGTCGCGAAAACCACGGACCAGCCGCTGGTTGCCAGCCATTCGAACGCGCATGCGCTGACGCCGGTTGCGCGCAACCTGACGGACAAGCAGCTGGACGCCATCCGCGAAAGCAAGGGGCTCGTCGGGCTCAACTATGCGACAACGATGCTGCGCGCCGACGGCCAGGAAAATGCCGCGACGCCGCTTTCCGACATGGTTCGCCATGTCGACTACATGGTCGAGCGCATGGGCATCGAATGCGTGGCGCTCGGATCGGATTTCGATGGCGCAACGATCCCCGTGGGGATCGCTGACGCAGCCGGTAACCATGCGCTCGTTACTGCGTTGAGAGGCGCCGGATATGGTGACGCCGAACTGGCAAAGATATGCCGGGAGAACTGGTGGAGAGTTCTGGGGCAGGCTTGGCACGAGGCCGCCTGAACCCATGAAGAAGGGCCCAAAAGGGCGCAAACGAGGGAACTGCAAAAAATGATGCACAAGCTCAATGGACGTCTTCGTCTTCTGACCGCTTCTGCGGCGCTTGCCATGGTGATGGCCGCGACCGCACCGGCCTTTGCCGAAACGCCGAAGGACACGCTGGTCGAAGCCTTTGCGATCGACGACGTCATCTCCATGGATCCGGGCGAAGCCTTCGAGCTGACCGCGGCCGAAATCACCGGCAACACCTACAGCATGCTGGTGCGCCTCGACATCAACGACACAACCAAGGTCGTCGGCGACCTCGCCGACAGCTGGACCGTGTCCGATGACGGCCTGACCTATACGTTCAAGCTGAAGTCCGGCCTTAAGTTCGCCTCCGGCAACCCGGTAACCGCCGAGGACGTCGCCTGGTCGTTCGAGCGCGCCGTCAAGCTCGACAAGAGCCCCGCCTTTATCCTCACCCAGTTTGGCCTCAACGGCGACAACGTGACGGAAAAGGCCAAGGCTACCGACGAGACGACCTTCGTCTTTACCGTCGACCAGCCCTATGCTCCGAGCTTTGTTCTGAATTGCCTGACGGCGACCGTGGGCGCAGTCCTCGACAAGAAACTCGTTCTCGAACACGTCAAAGTGGTCACGCCGAGCGACGACTTCAAGTACGACAACGACTTCGGCAACGAATGGCTGAAGACCGGCTACGCCGGCTCCGGTCCGTTCAAGCTGCGCGAGTGGCGCGCCAACGAGGTTATCGTGCTCGAGCGCAACGACAACTACTATGGCGAACAGGCCAAGCTCGCCCGCGTCATCTATCGCCACATGAAGGAAAGCTCGGGCCAGCGCCTGGCGCTCGAAGCGGGCGATATCGACGTCGCACGCAACCTCGAGCCGGGCGATTACGACGCCGTTTCGAAGAACGCCGACCTCGCCACGACGAATGCGCCGAAGGGCACGGTCTACTACATCAGCCTCAACCAGAAGAACGCCAACCTCGCCAAGCCTGAAGTGCGTGAAGCCTTCAAGTATCTGGTCGACTATGATGCGATCGGCTCGACGCTCATCAAGGGCATCGGCGAGATCCACCAGAGCTTCCTGCCGAAGGGCGTTCTGGGTGCCCTCGACGAGAACCCCTACAAGCTCGACGTCGCCAAGGCGAAGGAACTGCTAACGAAGGCCGGCCTTGCCGACGGCTTCACCGTCACCATGGACGTTCGCAACGGCCAGCCGGTCACCGGTATTGCCGAATCCTTCCAGCAGACGCTAGGCCAGGCCGGGGTGAAGCTCGAAATCATCCCGGGCGACGGGAAGCAGACGCTGACGAAGTATCGTGCTCGTAACCACGACATGTATATCGGCCAGTGGGGCATGGACTATTTCGATCCGAACTCCAACGCTGAAACCTTCACCAGCAACCCTGACAATTCCGACGAAGGCAAGAACAAGACGCTTGCCTGGCGCAATGCCTGGGACGTTCCGGAGCTGACGAAGAAGACCAAGGACGCTCTGCTCGAGCGCGACAGCGCCAAGCGTGCCGAGACCTACAAGGAACTGCAGAAGACCGTTCTGGGCGAAAGCCCGTTCGTCATCATCTTCCAGCAGACCGAAGTCGCCGGCTACCGCGGCAACGTCAAGGGCCTGAAGCTTGGTCCGAGCTTCGACACCAACTTCGTCGCCGGAATTTCGAAAGAATAAGCCGTCTCGAAGGAATAAACCGAAAGGATCGTTCCCTTGAGCATGAGCGCAACAGGGACAGTGGACGGGCGCAAACGCGCCCGTCCCGGCAAGATCGTGTCAGCCGTGCTGCGCTTTCTTGTCGTTGTCGTCACCACCTATCTCGGCCTTCTGGCCGTCACCTTCTTCATCGGCCGGGTGATCCCGATCGACCCGGTTCTGGCCGTTCTCGGCGACCGGGCGCCGACGCACGTCGTCGAAAGGACGCGCGAGGCGATGGGGCTGAACCTGCCCCTCTACCAACAATTCTTCATCTATGTCCGCCAGGCGCTGACCGGCGATTTCGGCGTTTCGGTGCTGACCACGAACCCCGTCATGACCGACATCCGCCGCGTCTTCCCGGCGACCATGGAGCTTGCGACGCTCGGCACCCTCATCGGCGCCATCTTCGGCGTGCCGCTCGGCGTTCTCGCCGCCGTCAAGCGCGGCAGCATCGCCGACCAGATCGTCCGCGTCATCGGCCTCGTCGGCTACTCGGTGCCGATCTTCTGGCTGGCGCTCCTGTCGCTGCTCGTCTTTTACGCGCGGCTGAAATGGGTCGCCTATCCCGGCCGCATCGACATCGTCTTCGAATATACGTTCACGCCGATCACCGGCTTCTACCTGTTCGACGCGCTCTGGCAGCGGCAGTGGGACGTGCTGTGGGACGTTTTCCGCCACATCATCCTGCCGGCGTCGCTGCTCGGTTACTTCTCGCTCGCCTATATCAGCCGCATGACGCGCAGCTTCATGCTCAATGAGCTGCAGCAGGAATATATCGTCGCCGCGCGCGCCAAGGGCCTTTCCGAGACCCGTATCATCTGGGGTCATGCGCTCAGAAACGCGGCGGTGCCGCTCGTGACCGTGATTGCGCTTTCCTATGCCGGCCTGCTCGAAGGCTCGGTGCTGACAGAAACCGTGTTCGCCTGGCCGGGCCTTGGCCTGTACATCACCAACTCGCTGCAGAATGCCGACATGAACGCCGTGCTTGGTGGCACCATCGTCATCGGTTCGGTCTTCATCGGCATCAATCTCCTGTCCGATCTTCTCTACCGGACGCTCGACCCGAGGACGCGCCAGCGATGAGCACCGTTACCGAAACACGTCCCCCGACACGCCCGATGACGCGGCGCGAATGGCTGCTGTCCGATCGCCCGCAGTCGCGCACCCAGGCCCGTCTCGGCCGCGCCTACATGACCTGGCAGCGCTTTGCCGCCAACAGGCTTGCCGTTCTAGGCCTCATCATCCTGCTGGCGCTGGTCTTCGTTGCGGCCTTCGCCGATGTCCTGGCGCCGCACTCGCCCTATATCGGCGATCTTGCCAACGCCCGGCTGCAGCCACCAGGAAGCCCCGGCTACCTGCTCGGCACCGACGATCTCGGTCGCGACATCCTTTCGCGGCTGATCCATGGTTCGCGGCTGACGCTTGCCGTCGTGCTGCTGGTCGCTGTTATCGCAGCGCCGATCGGCCTGATCGTCGGCGCGGTCGCCGGCTATGCCGGTGGCTGGGTCGATGCGGTGCTGATGCGCATCACCGATATCTTCCTTGCCTTCCCGAAGCTGGTGCTGGCGCTCGCCTTCGTCGCGGCGCTCGGACCGGGGATCGAAAACGCTGTCATCGCGATCGCGATCACCTCCTGGCCGCCCTATGCACGCATTGCCCGCGCCGAGACGCTGACGGTTCGCAACTCGGACTATATCTCGGCGGTGCAGCTCATGGGCGCGTCGCCGATCCGCATCGTCTTCCGGCACGTGATGCCGATGTGCATGTCGTCGCTGATCGTGCGCGTCACGCTCGACATGGCCGGCATCATTCTGACGGCCGCTGGCCTCGGCTTCCTCGGCCTCGGCGCCCAGCCGCCCTTGCCGGAATGGGGTGCGATGATCGCCTCGGGCCGCCGCTTCATCCTTGATCAGTGGTGGGTTGCAACGATGCCCGGCATTGCGATCCTGATCGTCAGCCTCGGCTTCAATCTGCTCGGCGACGGCCTGCGCGACGCGCTCGATCCCCGGGAGAGCGGCCAATGAGTACGCTGCTGACGGTAGAAGACCTCAAGGTCTCGTTCCCGACCCGTACCGGCCTCATCGAGGCGGTACGTGGCGTCTCCTTCACGCTCGGCCGCGAACGCCTCGGCATCGTCGGCGAAAGCGGCTCCGGCAAGTCGCAGACGGGCCGGGCGATCATGGGGTTGACGCCGGGCCATGCGCAGGTGACGGCCAAGCAACTGTCCTTCGACGGTATCGATTTGCTCTCGGCATCGCCAAAGGTCCGTCGGGACCTCCGGGGCAAGCGCATCGCGATGATCCTGCAGGACCCGAAATATTCGCTGAACCCGGTCATGAGCATCGGCCGGCAGATCGTCGAGACGCTCAGGCAGCATGAGAGTGTCAGCCGCGGCGAAGCCCGGGAGCGGGCGCTCGACATGCTCGCGGCCGTGCAGATCCGCGATCCGAAGCGTGTCTACGATCTCTACCCGCACGAGGTTTCGGGCGGTATGGGCCAGCGCGCGATGATCGCGATGATGCTGGTTGCCGGACCGGAACTGCTGATCGCCGACGAACCGACCTCGGCGCTTGACGTCACCGTGCAGCTCGAAGTGCTTGGTATCCTCGACAAGCTGGTTGCCGAGCGCGGCATGGGCCTGATTTTCGTCTCGCACGATCTCAGGCTCGTCTCGTCCTTCTGCGACCGGGTGATTGTCATGTATGCCGGCAGGATCGTGGAGGAACTGGCTGCGTCCGAACTCGCCAACGCCAAGCATCCCTATACGCAAGGTTTGCTGAACTGCATGCCGGCGATCGGATCCGATCGCCATCCCCTGCCGGTTCTCGACCGCAAGCCGGAGTGGGCTCAATGACATCAGCCGTTTCCGTTTCGAATCTCTCCGTCACCTATGACGAATTCAAGGCGCTGAACGACGTTAGCGTCGAGATTGCGCCGGGCGAGTCCTTTGGTCTCGTCGGCGAGTCCGGATCGGGCAAGTCGACCTTGCTCCGGGCAATCGCCGGTCTTGCGCCTGTTACGGGCGGTACCATCCGCGTCCATGATCGGGTGCTCAAGGGTGCCAAGCGCGACAAGGCCTTCTATCGCGCCGTGCAGATGGTGTTCCAGGATCCCTACGGCTCGCTGCACCCGCGCCAGACGATCGACCGGCAACTGCTTGAGCCTTTGGCTATCCACGGCGTGGCGGACGGCGAACGCCGCATCCTCAAGGCGCTCGACGAAGTCGGTCTCGGGTCGGGGTTCCGCTTCCGCTATCCGCATCAGCTTTCTGGTGGGCAGCGCCAGCGTATCGCCATTGCCCGGGCGCTGATCCTCGAGCCCTCGACCCTGCTTCTCGACGAACCGACGTCGGCGCTCGACGCTTCGGTGCAGGCAGAGGTCCTGAACCTACTGGAGCAGGTCAGGCGCGACCGCAAGCTCACCTTCATCATGGTCAGCCATGACCTCGGCGTCGTCACCCATATGTGCGACCGGCTGGCGGTCATGCAGGGCGGGCGCGTCGTCGAGTACCTGTCTTCCGGCGATCTCGTCGCCGGGCGGATCGGCGAGGACTATACGCGCAGCCTGATGGTGGCGAGCAAGGGGTTCCAGCGCAAGGACGCTGCCGCGACCGCGTGACGGTACCAGCGCAAGCGGGACGAGCATCCCGCTTGCGTAACCCTTGTTGGGGGGAACCGCGCCCTACAGCGCCGCGCGTCTTATCAGACGCGCAAAGGTCGCTGTAGCACTTTGAAGTGCTGCATGTTTTTGTCCTTTAATCGGGTACGATTGAAGGAAACATGCAGTAGAGCCGGCACGTTTACGCGCTTTGCCGCCAGATCGAGGCCGAGTCGGTGATCACCTTCCGGATGCGGCGCTGTTCGCGCCATTCCCGTCCGATGTCCTTGATGACCGGGCGGGCCTCAGGCGAGAAGATGTAGTTCCGGCACCGGGCGACGTAGGTTTCCATTGCCGGATTTACGCCGGAATAGAACTGCTTCTCGGGGTCACGAGAAAAATCCATCAGCCCGGCGCAATGGCGCGCAAAGCCGCCGCGAAGGATGGAGGGAGACGTTGTGAATTTCGGGAAGGTGCGAAACAGCGGGATCTTGATCCCGAGGAAACGCGCATACTCGTTTCGCCGGTGGAAGTGACCCTTGCGGCGGATATCCCAGTTCTGGTCCGCCGTATGGAATGACACCTGGGTGATCGCCGGATCGGCAAAGGGTGCCAGCAATTCCTCTCCCATGTCCCTCAGGGCAATCCAGTCGTCTTCCAGATGGAAGACCCAGTCGGCGCTGGTCGACGACCAGAGTCTCGCGACAGCCGCGCAGAAGCCGGGGTTCTCCGGTTGGAAGACGATGCCGTCGGGGAAGTGGCTGCGGAAGATCTCCACGCAAGTGCTGTGATCCTCGGGCGATCCGAAGATCGGATCAAGGTTGAGATAGGCGCCGCGCAGCTCGAGCCTGAGAAAGATCCTGTCCCGGAAGCTGGCCAACGTCTGGGCAAGCAGGTCCGGTCGCCGGGTGGCGACAAGGCATAGGTCAATAGTGGACATTGCACCTCCTTAGGGTGCTAATTTGCAACTGTTGGAACCCACGCCATCGCCGAATTTCAATCTGAACACGTCAAATTTGGGGCAGACCAACCCCAGGCGATATACATTATGGATTTTCGCTGCTTGGTGTGGGGTCCGGGCGGAAGCATGTCCACATTTTCTCCGCCCGGCGCCGGGAATCAGAAGATTTTCAGCTCCGGAATTGCAACGACGAACTGTCCGTCCCAGTCGCGGATTGCGGCATTGTCCGCAACGATTTCCGTGGTCAGGTTCCACGGCAGGATGACGAGATAATCGGGCTTCGCAACCTGCAGGTGGGCCGGTGCGTGCACCGGGATATGGGTGCCCGGCAACAGCTTGCCCTGCTTCAGATCGTTGCGGTCGACCGCGAAGGCAATGTCGCCCGGCTTTACGCCGCAGACATTGAGGAAAGTGTTTCCCTTGGCGGCGGCGCCATAGGCGGCCACCGTCTTGCCTTCGGCCTTGGCACGCGCCAGGAACTCTTGAAATCCTTTGCAGACGGCGGCGATCCGGTCGTCGAAGGCAGCGTAGGTTTCCATCCGCATCAGGCCGGCTGCGGCTTCCTTCTCGCGGACAGCTGCTAGCCTTTCGGTCGCTTCGCGCGCACCGGAGGCCAGTTGAGCAAAGACCCGCAGCGAACCGCCGTGGGTCGCGAGTTCCTCGACGTCGAAGACCTTCAGGCCGGCGTTTGCGAAGATCCGTTCGACGGCGGCCAGCGACAGGTAGGAATAGTGTTCGTGGTAGATCGTGTCGAACTGCACGCCTTCCATGAGACGCAACAGATGCGGAAACTCGAACGTCGCCACGCCATCGGGTTTCAGCAGGATGGCGAAGCCGCCGACGAAATCCGCGATATCGGGCACATGGGCCAGCACGTTGTTGGCGGCGGTCAGGTCGGCGCGGATGCCGCGATTGACGAGCGCCGTCGCGGTTTCGCGGCCGAAGAAGGCCACCTCGGTCGGAACGTTGCGGTCTTCGGCGATCCGTGCCGCATTGGCGGCGGGCTCGACGCCGAGCACGGGCACGCCCTTGGCGACGAAATATTGCAGCAGGTAGCCGTCATTCGAGGCGATCTCAACCACCTGTGACGCGTTGCCGAGTCCGAAGCGCTCGGTCATGGTCTCGGCGTAACGGCGGGCGTGCTCCAGCCAACTGGTCGAGAACGACGAGAGATAGGCGTAACCGTCGGTGAAGATCTCGTCGGCCGGCACGGTCTCCGTTGTCTGCACCAGCAGGCATTCGGAGCAGACCATGGCCTTCAGAGGAAACGAGCGTTCGCGCGCGATTGCTTCCTCTGTCGGCTCCAGGAACGAATTCGACCAGGGCGTCGATCCCAGGTCGGCGACGACGGTCGTGAGCGGCGTCGAACAGAAACGGCAGTTGTGGGGCATCGAAGTCGTTAGCCTCTCATGAAAGCGTCGATTTGGCCGAGCGTCAGGTCGCGGGCGGAGCCGCCGCGACGCCAGCCGTCATACCAGTGCGCGGTCCAGGCGATCGCCTGATCCTGCGAGAGCCGCGCGGTCCAGGACAAGGCCTTCAGCGCAAGGGCCGGATCGAGGCCGAGCGTCTGCATTTCGCGGGGCCGATCCTCAGACGAACTGTCGCGCCATCCTGTCTGCAGACCCATGGCGATCTGGATTGCGCCGGCGACATCGCGCACGGGGATCTGCCGTTCTGCGGGGGAGGGGCCGAAATTCAGTGCTGCAACATCGGTTTGGCCCTCGTGCAGCGCTTCGGCATAGACGAAGTAACCGTTGAGGCAATCGAGCACGTGCTGCCAGGGCCGGGTCGCCATGGGGCTGCGGATATCGAGCATCTCGCCCGATAGTGCAGCTCGGACGATATCGGGGACCAATCGGTCGACGGAGAAGTCGCCACCGCCCAGCACATTGCCGCCGCGGGCGGTCGCGACCCGGATGCCGCGCTCGCGCAGGAACGAATCCCGCCAGGTCGAAACGACCAGTTCGCAGGCAGCCTTCGAGCCGGAGTAGGGGTCATGGCCGCCGAGTGCGGCCTCTTCCGGAAAATGCCGGCCGCTTTCGTCGTTGCGGTAGACCTTGTCGGTGGTCACGACGACGATCGTTCTGAGCGCGGGCGCCGTGCGGGCCGCCTCCAGCAGGCGCACCGTGCCCATGACGTTGACATCGAAGGTCTCGGCCGGTGTCCGGTAGCTTTCGCGCACCAGCGGCTGGGCCGCCATATGCAGGATGATTTCCGGGTCGAACTGGCGGATGGCCGTCGCAAGCGTATCGCCGTCGCGGATATCGCTCAGATGTTCGCCTGCGGTTTCGCTTGGCCCGAGCAGGGCGTGCAGAGACGGCTCAGCGGCAGGCGGCAAGGCATAGCCGGCAACGCGGGCGCCCATCTGCGCCAGCCAGAGCCGCGCCCAGCTTCCCTTGAAGCCGGTGTGGCCCGTCAGAAGCACGCGTTTGCCGGCCCAGAAGGCGGGGTTGGCAAGCCGGCTCATGACCAGACTTTCCAGGGCGCCGAACCGTGTTGCCAGAGTTCTTCGAGCTGGTTCTTGTCGCGCAGCGTGTCCATCGGTCGCCAGAAACCGTCATGCGGGAAGGCCATCAACTGGCCGTCACTGGCCAGGCCTTCGAGCGGCGTGGTTTCGAACGAGGTGTGGTCGCCCTCGATGCGATCGAGCACGGACCGGTTGAGGACGAAGAAGCCGCCATTGATGCGGTTGTTGTCGCCGGCGGGCTTCTCGATGAAGCTCTGAACCCGCCCGTCGCTGACGGCAAGCGCGCCGTAACGCCCCGGCGGAACGACGCTGGTCACGGTCGCTTCGCGGCCGTGGCTGCGATGGAAATCGGTAAGCGCCTTGATGTTCACGTCGGCAACGCCATCGCCGTAAGTGAGGCAGAAGGTATCGCCCAGGTGATCGGCGACGCGCTTCAGGCGCCCGCCGGTCATTGAGTCCGTGCCGGTGTCGACGAGCGTCACGCGCCACGGCTCGGCCTTGTTGGAATGGAAGAGTGTCTCGCCGGTCGCCATGTCATAGGTGACGTCGGAAGAGTGCAGGATGTAGTTGGAGAAGTATTCCTTGATCATGTAGCCGCGGTAGCCGAGGCAGATCACGAAATCCGAAAAGCCGTAGTGGCTATAGATCTTCATGATGTGCCAGAGGATCGGCCGCCCGCCGATTTCGATCATCGGCTTGGGTCTCAGATGGCTCTCTTCCGAGATGCGCGTGCCGTAACCACCGGCGAGTATGACGACTTTCATGCAGCTACCTCACAGTGACGCGCGTACAGCGCGCGACGCATTCCTCCCGTTGAGATAACCCATGCTACCTTGCGCGTGGATCGCTCGTGCGATGTTGACAATCCAGGCGATCGAATTATCACAGCCGGAAACGCGACTTTCGGGGCGGACGCGCACGGTTCATTGCACGATTTGCCGGCTCAATCAATTGCCGGGAAGGATACGGAAATGGCGCGGGTGGGTATCGGGCTGCCAACGTATAACGGCGCGGATTTCATCGCTGAGTGCCTCGCCTGCCTTCGGGACCAAACGTTCGAGGATTTTGAGGTCTTCATCTCGGACAACGGATCGACCGACGGCACCTCCGACATCTGCGCGGATTTCGTGAAGACCGACACGCGGTTTCGGCATGTATTCTACCGTGAGACGGTTTCGGCAACTGAGAACTTCCACAGAGCGCACGCTATGAGCAGCGCTCCTTATTTCTGCTGGCGTGCCGACGATGACCTTGCCGATCCGATCCACATTGCCGGTCTCGTCGCGGCGTTGGACAGGGAGCCGCATGCCTCGCTTGCCGTTTCGCCGGTGTTGAGGATAGTAGAGCTGCCGGAGCGGATCGAGCGACTTTACGGCCTGCCGTCTCAGCTATCGGGGGAGCGAGCGCTGCGCATTCGCGACATCCTTCTCGGCTGCCACCCGAGCTGGTTCTACGGCCTATGGCGCCGAGAGGCCACAGGCGTGGCCCTGCGGCGTCTTCCCGACTACGGGTTCGCGTGGGCTGCGGACCATCTCGCGCTGCTGCCTGCGATTTTCGACAATGCGGTCGCCCTGTCACAGGAAGGGCGTTTCATTCAGCGCATCAAGCGCCAGGCCGACTACCACCTGCCGCCGCTAGACCTGCTGGAAGCGCGCAGGCGCTACAAACGAATTGCACTTGAGATGATTGCAGAACGACAATGGTCGGCCGCCGAGCTGAAGGCGATGAAGCGCGCGCTTGAGCTGCACATGGACCTCCGGGTCGCCCCCTGGTTCAAGACGCACAAACGGGCGCTCAGGCAGAAATTCCGGTCTGCCTTATCGCTTCGCTGAGTTCGGCCATCAATGTGCTGCGCAGTCGCGCAGGACCTGCACGACCCGGCCGATCTCGTCAGACGTCATGTCGTGATAGCTCGGCAAATTGATCGCCCGGCCGGGAAGGTCATAGGCAACGGTGTTTGCCGACACACCTTCGAAGGGCGGCAGCGAGCTCAGCGGCCAGAAGAAGACGCGGGCGTCGATGTTTTCGGCGGCGAAAGCACCCTGAAGCTTCTCGCGCGTGACGTCGGTTTCCGGCGCGAAGACGACCGTCGGCATCCAGAAGCCGTTCTTCGTGTCTTCCGGTTCCGGATTCATGGAGATGGAGTTCACGCCCGCGAGCTGTTCCCTGTAGGCGTAGAAGATCTCGCGCTTGCGCTCGACCAGTTCGTTGACGCGTTCGATCTGCGCCAGGCCGACGGCCGCCTGAAGGTTCGACATCTTGTACTTGAACCCGACTTCGTCCGGCCAGAACTGTTTCTTTTGTCCGCGTGCCCGGCCGTGATTGGAAAGGGTCAGCACCTTTTCATAGAGCTTGCTGTCGCTGGTGACGAACATGCCGCCTTCGCCCGTCGTCATGGTCTTGGTGCCGTGGAAGGAAAATGCGCCGAAGGCGCCGAGCGAACCGGCCTTGCGTCCGCGCCATTCCGATCCGAGTGCTTCGGCTGCGTCTTCGACAACGGGGATGTTGTGCCGCGTACCGATTTCGAGCAGGCGGTCCATGTCGCAGAGATTGCCGTAGATATGCACGGCCATGATCGCCTTGGTCTTCGGCGTGATGGCCGCTTCGGCCTTGTCAGGGTCGATGCACCAGCTGTCGGCGAGCACATCGACGAAGACCGGTTTTGCTCCGAGGTGGACGATCGGGGCGGCGGATGCGGTCCAGTTCGTGTCAGCCAGGATGACTTCATCACCCGGCCCGACGCCGAGAGCGGCAAGGCCCATGTGCAGCGCGCCGGTGCAGCTCGATGTCGAAATCGCATGGGTGACATCGAGATGTGCGGCAAAGGCAGACTCGAAGCGATTGATGTAATCGTAGCAGCGCTCGCCCCAGCCGTTCGCCGCTGCATCGGTGGCATAGGCGACTTCGCGTTCGGTGATTGAGGGCTTGGTGTAGAGAATGCGAGGTTTCGTCATGTGGGTCGCCTGTGCTCAAGCCGATCGGTCGTTGGTTGCGTCTGCGGCAACGATCTTGTCAATCCGGCCGCCGATCTGCGCGCCGAGATAGAGGTTTTCGTAAAAGCGCTCCGGGAAGCCCGCCTGCCGCATGTGGTGGGCCGTCCTGTCGATGTCGTAGGCGACACGGTGGAGTTCGATGCCTGCCGGCGAGAGCGTCGCAAAGGCGGCGCGCGGGTCGCCGTCGCGCGGTTGCCCGACCGAGCCGGGATTGCAGAAGACCTTGCCGCCGATCTCCAGGCGCACCTGCACATGGGTGTGTCCGGCAAAAAGCCGTTCGCAGCCGTCGGGAAACTGCGCCTCCGAAACCTTGTAGAGATATTCGTCGATCGGATCCTGCCAGCTGCCGTGAACGAAATAGGTCGATCCATCGACGACGTAGGTTTGCGATCCGGCGAGCCAGGCGCGTTGATCGGCCGAAATGATGCCTCTCTGGTACTCGATGATGTCATTGACTATCTTCGATCGCGGGCAGCCTTCTCCGCTGACGATGTAATAATCGTGATTGCCCAGGATGTTTGCGATGCCGCGTGCTTTCAGCACGTCTACGCACTCGCCCGGCTGAGCGTAGTATCCGACGACGTCACCCAGCGACAGGATCGAGCTGCAGCCGAGTTCGTCGATGCGTGCGAGCACCGCCTCGAGTGCGGGAAGGTTGCCATGAATATCGGAAATGATGGCGATCATAGAACCACCAGGTCCTCGGAGTAGCGCCAGGCCCGGCCCGTCTTGATCTCCGGTGCTTCGGGTTTTCTCCCGTAAACGTAGTAGTCGAGCGCCATCGCCGCCTCGTTGTAGCCGAAGGCGGCACGCAGTGAGGTACTGCTCGAGAAGCGAGGATTGATTTCGAGCAGGTAGGGGATCGTGCCTTCCAGCCGGAACTGATAGTTCGTCGGTCCGAGCGGCTTGAAGTGTTGCGATAGCCTGCGCACGGCCTCGGTCAGGAGCGGCTCGTCGACGACTTCGGCATATTGGGTGTTGCCGGCGACGGACAGCTTGCGCTTGAAGACGATCGGCGGCAGCGTCGTGCCATCACCAAATCCGAACGCGCCGACCGTGTATTCCTGGTCGTTGCTGCCCACAAATTTCTGGATGAGGAAATCGTCCGCGCTCTTCAGGGTCCAATAATCGAAATCGGCCGCGTCCCGCAGGAGTGCTATTCCCCGGGAGCCGTTGCCGCGACGGGGCTTCAGCAGCAGCGGCAAGGGGCCGAGCTCGCGGGTGCAAGCTTCCAGGCTGCGGCTAAGCGTGCTCGGAATGGCCGGAAGGTCCGCTTGCAGCAGTGCCTCGCCCATGTCCCATTTGTCCTGCGCCAGCGCGATCAGCGGCGAGCTGTTCAAGACGACGCGCGTCTCGGTCGCCTCGAAGCATGCACGGTTGTCATTGAAGAACAGGACATCGAGTTCCAGGCCGGGTAGCACCAGTGCGACGTTTTCTCGCCGAAGCAGTTCCAGCCAGAACTCCAGATATACGGGAGAGGTCTCATCGCATGATGGCTTGGCGACGAAGTCGTCGCAGAAGTGTCGACCGATGCCATTGGCATCACGATCGATGCCGATGATACGGATCGGTGCTTCCAATCGGCGGAGCGACGCGACGATACCCTGGCCGATGATTGCGCCTACCGCAGTCACCACGACCGTAATCGGCTGTTTCGATTGCTTTGTGTCGTCGTGCATTACTTGACGTCCATCGGGCCGAATGCTTCGGCGGTTCCGGCTGATTTGATCATGGCAATCCCGTCTCGCATCGTGATCAGAGGCGGCATGCCCAACTCGGCCAGTGTTTCCGCACCATCAGGAAAATTCACCTTCCGAAAGGGAGCCTTCTCCGCCGCGATCACGACATTGCCCCCGAGCCCAAAGGTTTCATAGGCGATTTCAGCGATCCTGTCGCAGGTCATCGCCTCCGTGTGAACCGCATTGCAAACACCGGATATGCCCGTTTCGGCCGCGCGGATCATCATATCTGCCGCGTCCTGCACGTGCAGGAAGTTGCGCACACCATGGGAAGCAGGCATGCGAAGGTCGAGCCCACGGGACGCGTAGGCGATGATACGCCCCATCCACGGCTGGTGGGCGCAGCAGCGGCCCTCCACGTCATAAAGCTGCGAGAAGCGAAGGCTGCAGAAGCGAAAGCCCAGTTTCTGCGAGCTCCATTCCAGCATTTGCTCTGCCAGTTGCTTGGTGAGTCCGTAGGATGTCAGGGGTGCCGCATCCAGCGTCGCGTCCGAGGAAAGCGATCCGGCGTATATGACCGCCCTGGTCTGCAGCCGTTTGGCGAGCTCGGCGACGTGAAGCGCGCTTGCGGCATTTGCCGCAAAGTTTTGCTGTGTCCCCGATGGACCGTCGTCGGCGAAGCTCGCTGCACAATGGAACAGCACGTCCGCGGTCAGGCCATCCGGTGCCTTTGCCGAGCCGCCTTCGATGTCGAAGAAGATGTCATCTGTCTTCGCCCGGCCGACACTGATGGTCTCGACGCCCATGTTCCGCAGGCGCGCGACAAGCTGGCCCCCCAACATCGAGCGCGTGCCGATGATGGCGGCGGTCTTCATGCCAGTTCTGCTTCCATCAACAGGCCGACGCAAAGATCGGGGAACTCAATGCCGACCTTGAGCATGGCATGCAGATTGGCCTCGAAATCGGGCAGCGTCTGCAACACGGGCAATGGCAAAGGCTTCAGATAGATGCCTTCCTCGTGCACCACGCGGAAGCCATGATTTTCGAGTTCGGCGCGGAAAGTGTCCCGGCAATATTGGCGCTTGTGGCCGAGCGCCAGATCGTTGGCGTTCAGGCTGTAGATGTCGTCGATCTTGCCGAGTTCCACGCCCAGTCGTCTGTTCAACGACTTGGCATTCGGCACCGCGGCGAACAGACGGCCATTGGGTTTCAGGAAGCGCCGGAACCGGTCGAGGACGAGGCCCGGATCGTCGACATGCTCGAGAACGAAACCCATGATGATGACGTCGAAGCGCTCTTCCGTTTCGAAGTCTTCGAAATAGGAGAAGACGATCTCGCCGGAAAAGTCCGGGCTGTTCTTCTTGAAAAGATCAATGACGAACTGCGAGCCTTCCACGATTACGTGGCGGTCGCAGACCTTGTTGAAAAGGTGAGGGGTGTAGCCGTGGCCAATTCCAAGATCGAGCAGCGATTGGCATTTGCCAAAGCGTTCGACCATGCGCTGCGGATACCAGTTGAGAATGAGATTGTTCTCGATCGATGTGACTGCGTTTGGAAGATATTCCGACGCCACGTTATCCAGGTTCTCGGATTTCACTTGGTAAACTCCCTCCAATCGACAGTTCCGGAATGCACGACACTTGCGCCCTTGGTACCGCAATTGGCGACGAGGTCCAATGCCGTCACATAAGGGGTGAACTCTCCGTGCATCTGCGGGTAGGGTGTACGTTCGTAGTTCATGTACTGAACCGATATTCCGTTGCGATTGAAGAGATCGTGATCGAGATAGTTCCGTGCGCCGTGGCCGGTGATGTAAACCGTCCCTTCGAGATGCGCAGTGATGTCGTATACTCTCTCGCTGCTCGCACCGCCAATGGTCAGCGTGTCCGACGAGACGAACTTCGGTCTGTCCAGATTGAAGTAGGCAGCAAGCGCGAGCATGGAATTGCGTGCAACATCCGCAATCGTCGATGCGTCCTTTGCGAACACATCGTCGACCAGTTCCAGCATATCCTTGGCGAAGGGGGCCTTCATATAGGCCTGCCGGAGGATATCGCGGTGGCGGGCCCGCCAGTCGTCTCGATTGTCGATCAGCACTTCATCGATCCGCTGCCCCATGCGAAGGTCTTTCAAGGGCACGGTCAGCCAGCGGACGCCGTTCTGGGTCTTGATCTGTACGCGGTTTGTGAAGCTGCCGCGCGAGAACTGCACATCGTCGTAGTGGACGAACACGTCCGCCAGTTTGATCTGCTCCAGCATCCCAACCCAAGGAAAGTACATGGATTGTGAGATGACAATATTCCGAGTCATCCGGTACTTGCCTAGTGTTCGTGTTTTCGCGATCGAGAGTTGGCGAGCGGCACGAAGGCCTGGTCGAGCCGCTCTTTTCGTGCCCCTACTTTTCGATGCAGCGAAGATAGCCGCGCGGCGAACTTGAAAGGACAAGCTTGCCGTTCAGGGCCTCATCGGTCTCGAAGCGGGTCGATTCTTCCATATACGCCTTGAGCGCCGCATAGGGCTCGTCGCCGGCGCGCCAGATTTTCGAGCGTTTGGTGGGTGTTTGCGATGAATCGGCCCATCCAAGGACCGTATCCGCCACCACCATGTACTGGCCTTCGGTGACCAGCGGGCCATAGGTGCGCAGTTCATCCAGCACGTGGTCGCGGCTGTGGTCGCTGTCGAGCACGACCATGACCGAGGCGCCCTCAGGAATTTCCGCCTTCACCTTCGCCAGCGTCTCGGCCGCCGTCGAGGGGCCTTCGATCAGTGTGATGCGCGACGACATCGGATGCTTTTCGATCGAATCCCGATTGTGCGCACGGATGTCGATATCGACGCCGATGACCTTGCCCTTGCCGATCAGTTGCAGCATCGCGGCCATGAAGATCACCGAACCGCCGCGGGCGACGCCCGTTTCGATGATGACGTCCGGCTTGCTGTTCCAGATCACTTCCTGGGTTGCCATGACATCGGCCGGCATCTGGATGATCGGCACGCCCATGAACGACCAGAGATAGGCATAGTCGTATTTGTCGAGCGTCACCAATGTCTCGAGCGACTGGCGAAAGGCGTCCTCGTCCTTGCCGAGCGCGAGCGACATTTCCTTCTTGTGAGCCTCGAATGCGAGACGATCGTCTGCTGCTGCCATAACTGCTACCCTTTATTCGGATACGCCGCAGGTCACGATTCGCGATCTTGCAGCCTCGTCGATTCGTAACGCTTTCCTGTGAACGCTTTCATGTCGACAATTGCAAATACGGTCAAGGCCGGTTTCTTAAGGGGGGAAAGCGGGGGCGCCTCGCTCACTCGTGGAAGTTTCAATGTCGCGTTTTGACCGTATTCCTACACCCCTGTCGGGTCTCGTTGTTGTCGAACGCCAGCGCTTTGGCGACGATCGCGGCTTCTTTTCACGTTTCTTCTGCCGCGAGGAACTCGCCGATTTTGGCGCCGGCGGCTCTATTGCCCAGATCAATCATACGCTTACGCGGGTGGCAGGCACGGTTCGCGGCATGCATTTCCAGCGCGCGCCGCATGACGAGACGAAATTTGTCTCCTGTCTCGCGGGCACAATCTTCGATGTCGCCGTCGACATGCGGCCGGACTCCCTGACCTATCTTCAGTGGCATGGCGAGGTCCTGAGCGCTGAAAACGGCCGGTCGATGATGATCCCCGGCGGTTTCGCGCACGGGTTCCAGACGCTTTCCGCTGATTGTGAGCTGATTTATTTGCACGACAAGCCCCATGCGCCCGATGCCGAGGGCGGGCTCAATGCCCTGGATCCGAGGCTCGCGATCGCCTGGCCGTTGCCGGTGGCCCAGATGTCGGCGCGTGACCAGGCCTTCGCGATGCTGAAGGACGAGCGCTGATCGTCGGTCCCGTCCGTCGTTGACTTCGTGGTGGATGGGAGGACAATAACCTTTCCGCGCCACCACGGAAGAAGGGGTGTCGACGATGACGATCGCCAGAAAACTACAAGACTATATCGATGGTGCGGGTGTCGCCTATGACACCGTCGCCCATCACCGCACAGCCACCACCAGCCAGACGGCGAGAGCGGCACATGTGCCCGGCAGCAGGCTTGCCAAGTCCGTGGTCGTTCACCACGAGATGGGGTACGTGCTTGCCGTTGTGCCGAGCACGCACCGGGTTGAGCTCTCCACCTTGCAGGACGTGATGGACCGGCGCCTCGGTCTCGCTTCGGAAGAGGAAGTCTGCAACCTCTTCGCCGATTGCGATATCGGCGCGGTGCCGCCGATCGGCTCGGCCTATGACGTGCCGGTGTTGCTCGACGAAAGTCTGGGCGACGTAAACGACGTCTACTTCGAGGGCGGCGACCACAGGACGCTGGTGCACATGAGCGGATCGAACTTCCGCAACCTGATGAAGGGTGCGCAGATCGCCCGCTTCAGCCACCCGGCCTGACGGCCGCTCAGAGAATATGCCAAGCCGGCGGTTCGCCGGCGGCCGCCTTCGCGCGCCGTTCTCTTGGGTCGGAGATGACAGCCCACCTGCGGTCGAACATTGCCGAGTTCGAATGCAGCCTGTCGGGCTTGTCAAAGCGGGGGCTTGGCGTCACCATCCTTTTCGACGGACACCTTATCTATACCGGGTTGGGGGGATCGATGGTGCGCATACGCTCTACGAATATGTCCAAGTCTCTGACACTGCTGCTGGTTGCGGCCAGCGCTCCAGCTTTCGGATCCGTTGCCCTCGCGGAGGGCAATCTGTTCGATCAGTTTCCGTTCGCTGTCGCCTGCGAATACAAGGGCACGCAGCATGCCTTTTACCTGTCGAAGGTAACGGCCGATGGCACGGCGACCTACTTGGCCTCGGACAACTTCGCCGGGACGATTACCCTGGGCGGAGGGGCAAAGGCCGTGGGCACCGAACAGGGCGGAAGCTGCCTCGGCAAGACGGTCGAAGAGCTGAGAGAATCGGGCCAGGCGCGGGACATCAGGGCCAACTAAAGCGCGTCGCGATCTTTCAGATTCGCTCCTTGCGCTTTAAGTTTTTGATATTTCGCGTGTCGTTATCGCAAAACCGCTGCGCACTTTTGCGCGACAGGCTTTAGGACCGCGCTCGCCAACGAGCCTGTTGCAGGTGACATGATCGACAACCGCTGCCTTGGTTCCCAAGATGCCGCGAGGGTATGTTCGCCCAATTGTCGTCACCCAATGTTGTGAAATTCGACAATAACCAATGTGCCATTGTTGCGACTACTGAGAAGAGCCAATCGATTATGGCGCTTCGCAAGCGTCACTTGCCGGTGTTGCTCACGGGGGCGATCGATCCGGCGATAGACCCTATCCCCTAGACCTGCAGAGCAGGCAAAATCGCGTGATAGTCTGCAACTATCGGCGAAACGCTTCTTGCAAAACAGTCATTGAAAGAATCGGTGCCTGATAATTTTCCGTTGTGGCAAATGAAAAATCTGATTTACTGCGGCTCGCTGCTTGGCTTTTCGGGGGATATTGCCGATGGAATGCACCCGCAGGGATATTATGCTTGGTGGTTTGGCGCTGCTTAGCGCAGGCGCAGCCCAGAAACCGGCCTTCGCTGCCGCGGCGTCCTATTTTTCCGACCCCGCAGTCGATAATGGCGTGACCTACCGAAGCACGAATTTCGCCAAGATCGACAGGAAATGGCAGCGTCAGGTCGTCAAGTATTTCAGCACCGAGCCGATCGGCACGGTCGTCGTCGATACCCGGCACCATTTTCTCTACCTGATCATGGAGAACAAGACAGCTATCCGCTATGGCGTCGGCGTCGGGCGCGAGGGCTTCAAATGGTATGGCCGCGCTACGATCGACCGCAAATCGCTCTGGCCGCGCTGGACGCCGCCGCCGGAAATGCGCGAGCGTCACCCCGAACTGCCTGAGTTCGTCGAGGGAGGCTCGCCGAAGAACCCGCTTGGCCCGCGCGCCATGTACCTGCTTCGTGATGGCGTCGATACCGGCTATCGCTTCCACGGTACGCTGGAGCCGGGCAGCATCGGCAAGGATGCTTCCAGCGGCTGCATCCGCATGTTCAACGAGGACGCGATCGATCTTTATCAGCGGTGCCCCATCGGCACCGCCGTGCAAGTCCTGCCGCACATTGCCGACAAGGCCCCCGAGGTCAGCCAAGCAACCCCGGTCGCAACCCAGGTCGAATGAGGAATACCACCCCGATGCCCGCTACGCCCGGATATACGAGGCTGCTTTCTGCTGCGGCCATTCTGCTGACGCTGACCGCCTGCAACACCACCGAGATTGCCGCGGTCGAAGAACCGACCGTGGTGCCGATGACCGGAAAAACCGACGATCCGGCGCCCGGCTTCGAGACTGTCTCGGCCGGCAGCGAAGAGGATTTCATCCTCAATGTCGGCCGCCGGACCTATTTCACCCAGGACTCGGCCACGCTCGATCCCGTCGCCAAGGCAACCTTGGACAAGCAGGCCATCTGGCTCAACAGCAACCCGCGCTGGCTCGTCAAGCTGCAGGGCTTTTCCGACGACAGCGGCTCCGCATCGAAGATGGCGACGTTGTCGCAGCAGCGCGCCGATGCAGCGATGGCCTATCTCGCCTCGAAGGGCGTGGACCCAAACCGCATGTGGGCCAAGGGGTATGGAAACGACCGCGAGGTGCGCGACTGCACGGAGCGCTCCTGCAAGGTACAGAACCGCCGCGTCGTCTCCAATCTGCGCACGGAGCGCGACGCGATTTGATCGCGCGTCGCCTCGGCGTCTCTTGGCCAGCCGAAATCGGACCCTTCGCGTTCATGGCAGAGGCTTGAGGAACAGGTGGGCCGTTCGCTATTGAACGGCAGTTGCCTGCGACCAGACCACCATCCATTGCCCGTCTCTGCATTCATACGTGTCCGTGTGCCAGTAGGCACTGAGCGGCACTTTGTGCCCGCCGAAGATCACTTCAAGCTGCGCGCAATAGCGGATCACGGCGAGTCTCCGTGCACCCGCACGGCGATCGTTTCGGGCTCCCAATGCAGGTAGTTGATGTGTCCGACTGCGATCGACACAGCGTCGCGATACCCCTTCAACGAAGTCCGCCGTAGGTGATCGTACCCGTTGCGTCCCAGTATTCGCACGCGGCGGGAACGTCGCCTTGCCGATGCGTGCGCGAGACTAACCTCGCCAGC
The DNA here is from genome assembly GCF_014852025.1 of Ensifer sp. ENS10. Taxonomy (NCBI): domain Bacteria; kingdom Pseudomonadati; phylum Pseudomonadota; class Alphaproteobacteria; order Hyphomicrobiales; family Rhizobiaceae; genus Ensifer; species Ensifer sp. ENS10. Next base: position 1,150,096 of record NZ_JACVAS010000002.1, on the reverse strand, counting down.
CTCACCATCGATCCAGTCGCCAACAGCGCCGTCATTCGACGGCGCCCGCTTGACTGGTCCAGAGCGTATCAATCGAACGGAACGGCAGGCAGACATTATCCGGCCGATTGCTGCACCCTGTCGGCGGCCTCGCGGATCACCTCGTAGACGCGGCGGGGTTGAGACAGCATCGGGACGTGGCTAGAGGCCAGTTCCGTCACCTTTGCATTCATGCGCTTGGCGAGGAAGCGTTGCAGGTCGGGCTGAACTGTCCGGTCTTCGGTACCGACGATGTAGTATGTCGGCTTTGTTTTCCACGCCGCACCCGGAACGGGTTGATCGAACAGGTCTGCCAGTGGCCCCATCTGCGTGGCCCAGACGAGCCTCTGTTCTGCTTCAGGCAGATCGCCGGCGAATTCCGGGATCCCCGAAGGACGAAGAAACAGCCGGCCGTCCGCCACCTCGATATGCTGGAAGACGGGGGCCTGGGGGAATTTTGTCTGGTCGGCCGCCGTCGTTTCACCGTTCTCCGGCGCCAGCGCGCAGATATAGACGAGCGCCTTGACGCGATCATCGGTGCCCGAAGCGGTGATGACGGTACCTCCATAGGAATGTCCGACCAGAACAACCGGACCGCGCACACGGCCCAGCGACGTGCGAACTGCCGCGGCGTCGTCGGCGACGGTATTCAAGTGGTTTTGCGTCGCGATCACTTCGTAGCCGTCGGCAACCAGCAGTTCGATGACCTTGCTGAAACAGGATCCGTCGGCCCAGAGGCCATGTGCGAAGACAATGCTGGGTTTGTTGGGCATGCCACACCTCCAGGGGAAGCAACTTTCCCGAACGACATCCGTATGTTCGGCCGGCGGGTCAGGAAAGGGCGGACGAACTTCCTGCTGGAAGCTCGGTCGCCGAGTTTAAGCCGCTGCCGGTGTTTTTCAAACTTGCTATGTCGGGCGAAGCGCGTCTTTCGCCTGCGGCGGGCCCTACAGCGCCACGCGTCTTACTGACGCGCAAAGGTCGCTGTAGCACTTTGAATTGCTGCATGTTTTTGTCCTTCAATCGGCTACGATTAAAGGAAACATGCAGTAGGCCCTTGAATAGAACAGGCGCGAAGCGCTCAGGAAGAGCAGAGTAACGCCCTTCGCCGCCGAACATCGCCTTTCATGCGACAACGAATTTTGTCAGATGGCCTGCGCGTAGCCGATCGCGAGAAGTCGTAAATTCGGCAAAAATGGCGCACCCGACAGGATTCGAACCTGTGACCTTTGGAATCGGAATCCAACACTCTATCCAGCTGAGCTACGGGTGCATCCGTTGGCGGCAGGGCCGCCGAAGCAGGCTGTGAGCGGTTCATAGCTTAGCTTTGGCGCCGCATCAATGGTGAAAAGGCGGAGTTCGCAGGGGAATTTGTGGTTGCTGCTGAAAATGCAACTGCTTGCCCTGCTTCTGCCGGTCGACAAAAAGGGCTCGGCGGCGGGCGTGAGGCGCGCCGCCGAGTATTGGTTCATGCCACCTGCATGGCGCCGGGGCCGGGGATCGCCTTTGGCGGCACCTTGCCCATGATGATCATGCCGAGCACCTCGTCCTTGGTCACGTCCTCGGTGCGGGCCTGGCCGACGACCTGGCCGTTCTTCATCACCGATACACGGTCGGCGAGGTCGAAGACGTCGTGGATGTCGTGGCTGATCAGGAAGATGCCGATGCCTTCGCGCTTCAGTTGCTTGATGAGGTCACCGACCTGGGCGGTTTCCTGTGGCCCGAGCGCTGCCGTCGGCTCGTCCATGATCAGGATGCGGGCGTCGAAGAGGATCGCGCGCGCGATCGCCACCGATTGCCGCTGGCCGCCGGAAAGCGCCTTCACCGGTTCCTTGAAGCGCTGGAAGTTGGGATTGAGGCGCCCCATGACTTCGCGGGCCTTGGCCTCCATCGCCACGTCGTCGAGCGTGCCCCAGGGGGTCCTGAGCTCGCGACCGAGATAGAGATTGGCGGCGGCATCGACATTGTCGGCGACGGCGAGCGTCTGGTAGATCGTCTCGATACCGTATTTCTTGGCGTCGCGCGGGTTGTTGATGTCCGCAGCCTCGCCATTGATCAGGATCTCGCCGGCATCGCGCTTGTAGGCGCCGGAGAGGATCTTGATCAGGGTCGACTTGCCGGCGCCGTTGTGGCCGAGCAGCGCCACGACTTCGCCGGGGTAGAGATCGACGGAGGCGTTGTCCACCGCGTGGATGCCGCCGAAGGAGATGGAAATGTTCTTCATTTCCACGAGCGGAGTGCGTTGGTCTTTCATGGATCGTACTCCTTACTTGGCGCGGGCGCGGTAGATGGTGTCGAGCCAGACGGCGACGACGAGAACCACGCCGACGACGATGCGCTGGAACGGACTGTCGATCCCCAGGAGCACCATGCCCGACTGTAGTGATTGCATGACGAGCGCGCCGATCATGGCGCCGGCAATCGTGCCGACGCCGCCGGCAAGCGAGGTGCCGCCGATGACCGCGGCGGCGATCGTATAGAGCTCGTCGAGCTCGCCCTGCGCATTGGTCGCCGCATTGAGGCGGGCGGTCGAGATTGCCGCGGCGATGGCGCACAGTATGCCCATCAGCGTGAAGATCTTGACGGTGACCCAGCGCGTCTTGATGCCGGCAAGTTCGGCTGCTTCCGGGTTGCCGCCGAGCGCGAATACGTAGCGGCCGAAGCGCAGCCGTGTGGCGATGAAGGTCATGACGATGCCGACGGCGATGGCGACGAGAACCGGAATGGCGATGCCGTGCGAGATCTGCAGTCCGCCTTCCGGCCAGGCGATGCCGTTGGCGTCGGCATATTTGCGGGCGATGTTGGTCGGCCAGTAGTAGCTATTGGCGACGGTGATTGCGCCCAGCACCAGGATACAGCCGAGGATCGCCAGGAAGTACTCCGCCCAGACCGGGCGCAACGGGAAGCGGAAGCGCTTGCGCTGCTTTCGCGAATTGAGGATGGCAGCGACGATGGCAATGCAGGCGAGGATGCCGACGATCCAGCTTGCCGTCGCGCCGATCGAGCCTTCGGTGCCGCCGCCCATCAGACGGAAGGTGGTATTCATCGGTGCGACCGTCTGGCCGCTGGTCACGAACCAGGTGGCGCCGCGCCAGACGAGCAGGCCGCCGAGCGTGACGATGAAGGCGGGCACGTTGAGGAAGGCGACGATCGAGCCCTGCAGCGCGCCGATAGCGGCACCGACGGCGATGCCGCTCAACAGCGTGATGATCCAGATGGCCGGATGTTCCAGGCCGAGATACTGCGGCAGGAATTTTACCTGCATGACGCCCATGACCATGCCGCAGAAGCCCAGCACGGAGCCGACGGAAAGGTCGATGTTGCGGGTGACGATGATCAGCACCATGCCGGTCGCCATCACGGCGACGGAAGACGTCTGAACTGTCAGGTTCCACAGGTTGCGCGGCGTCAGGAACAGGCCGCCGGTCATGATCTGAAAGCCGATCCAGATGATGACGAGCGCGCCGACCATGCCGAGCAGCCGGGTGTCGATTTCGGTGGCGCGGAAGAAGCGCTTCACCGGGTTTTCGTCCGCTGTGCGGGCGCGGTTTGCTTGTGCGCCCTGCGTGTTGCCTTGTGTGATGTCGGCCATGGACGTGCCTTCCCCCACTTTTTGTGTTGATGTCGTCGCGTCAGGTGGCACCAAGAGCCGGATCGACGCGACAAGTCCGGTGCGACGGCAGAGATCGAGCGTTTTCGTTGAGCTGCGCTGGTTGTGCGTCTGGCATTGTCCGCCCGGCACGCACCTTGCGCAAGCGCCGCAACGGGTTGCGTTGCGGCGCTTGTCTGACGTCAGCGCTCAGTTCTGCTGATGCGGTTTATTTGCAAGCCGCGACGTCGCCCTTGACGCCCTGGCAGGCTTCTTCCTTGGAGATCCAGCCTGCGTCGATCACGACGTTCAGGTTGTCCTTGGTGATCGGCAGCGGTGCAAGGAAGACCGACTGCATGGCCACGCCCTTCGGTCCGCCGTTGAAGGTGGTGACGCCGGCGACTTCTTCCATCTTCTTGCCGCCGGCAAGTTCGACGGCGACTTCTGCGGCGCGCTTGCCGAGTTCACGGCTATCCTTCCAGACCGAAACGGTCTGCGTGCCCAAGGCAACGCGGTTCAGCGCCGCCTTGTCTGCATCCTGGCCGGAGACCGGGACCGAGCCTGCGAGGCCTTGCGCATCGAGGGCTGCGATCGCGCCGCCGGCGGTGCCGTCGTTGGAGGCGACGACCGCATCGACCTTGTTGTCGTTGGCGGTCAGGAACTGCTCCATGTTCTTCTGGGCGTTTTCAGGCTTCCAGCCATCCGTGTAGGCTTCGCCGACATTCTTGATCTTGCCGGCATCGACGGCTTCCTTCAGCACTTCCATCTGTCCGGAGAAGAGGAAGTCGGCGTTCGGGTCAGCCGAAGAACCCTTGATGAAGACGTAGTTGCCTTCCGGCTTCACCTTGAACACTTCGCGGGCCTGCATGCGGCCGACTTCCTTGTTGTCGAAGGTGATGTAGAAGGCGGCCGGGTTTTCGATCAGGCGGTCGTAGCCGACGACCGGGATGCCTTCGGCAGCGGCCTTTTCGATTGCCGGGCCGATGGCGTCGCTGTCCTGGGCAAGCACGATCAGTGCATTGGCGCCCTGGGCGATCAGCGACTCGATGTCGGTCAGCTGCTTTGCGGCCGACGACTGTGCGTCAGCGGAGATGTACTTGTCGCCGGATGCTTCGAGTGCTGCCTTGATGGCGGCTTCGTCGGTTTTCCAACGCTCTTCCTGGAAGTTGGACCAGGACACGCCGACGACCAGGTCCTTTGCCTGGGCAACGGAATGCAGGGAAACGATGGCGGCAACACCTGCCATCAGCTTCAAAACGGATTTCATTTCATCCTCCCGAGTGAGGGCCGGCTGAGCGTGCGAACCTCCCGCACATCCTCCGCCAGCCTTGGAACGCTGTCGTAGATCGTGCCGCTACACCGTGCGGAATTATTTTCTCGACAGTCGAGAAAATGAATGTCATGGATTTTTGAGGCTGTCAACACGGCGTGAATGCGGTGGTTGCGGCATCAACAAGGTGCTTAGCGAGCGGTCGCGTCCGTTGTTTCTCGGCCGCCGACAAAATCCGTGCCACAAGGCTGTCGACAAGGCGTCCGGCGCCTTGTCTTGCCGTTCAACAGATGCTTTGGGAGGGGCATGTGTTCGAAGGATCCGCCACTGACAGGGACGTCTCATGCTGACCAAGTCCAGCACTGAGCTCGTGCGTCAGCAAAACAGCGCGCTGGTCCTTGCGGCGCTCAGGCGCGCCGGCAATCTCTCCCATACGGAAATTTCTGCTGATACGGGGCTTGCCTCGGCGACCGTTTCCGCGATCACGGCGGAGTTGGAAAAGGCGGGGGTGCTCGCCAAGGCCGAGCACCAGGTGCAGGGTGGGCGAGGGCGGCCGCGTGTCCTCTTCACGCCGCGGCGCGACTACGGCCATCTCGTGGTCGTCAGGATCTCCTCCGACATCGTGCAATATTCGCTGATCGATTACGGCGGCACGCTTCTCGACCGCTTCGACGAATCGCGAAACCACGACGAGCGCGGCACGATCCCTTTCGCTCGCGCATTCGTGGACGCGCTCGAACGTCTGCTGCAGCGCTCAAGGCTGGAGCGGGATCGCGTGCTCGCCGTTTCGATCAGCAGCAAGGGGCTGGTCGACAGCGACACGGCGCGGCTTTTGTGGTCGCCGGTCTTCGGTCGGGAAGAGCTGGATTTCGCTGCACTGCTTGCGCCGCAATGGCGCGCGAAAGTCATGCTCAGCAATGAGACTCTGCTGGTCGCGCAGGCGCTTGCAGCACAAGCCGAACGCAAACCGGAAGGTGGGTTCAGGGCGCTTGCGGCGATCTCTCTCGGCCACAGCATCGGCCTTGGCGTTGCCCGCAAGAGCCAGAGCGGCGAGATGGATGTCAGCGCGCCGAATTTCGGCCACATGCTGCACGCGCCGTCAGCGGGCCTCTGCCGTTGCGGCGCCTATGGCTGCATCGAGGCGGCAGCCGGTTTCTATGGGATTCTGCGTGCCGCCTTCGAGGTGCCGGCGGATACCATCCCCGCCAAGTTCGTTCCCGTCGCCGAGCTCGACAAGATCGCGGCCAGCGCGCGGCAGGGACATCGCATGGCCGGCTACGCGTTCCGCCAGGCGGGCATTGCGCTCGGCAACGGCATCTCGCGCATGCTGAGCCTCTACGAGCGCATGCCTGTCCACGTCACCGGGCCCGGCATCCGATACTTCGATCTCATGCTGCCGGGGATCGAAGAAGGACTTGCCCAGTCCATGCAGGTCCGCCTTCAGGGCGCTCCCGAAATATCGGTCGCGCCCGACGAGCAACGCCTCGTCTTCGAGGGACATCTGGAGCGGGCGCTGGGCGCGATCGACGCCGATATTACCGCCACCGGCGTTTCCTGATGCACGGTTGAAGTGCATCGCCTGACGCAACCTTTTTTTGGGGTTGTATCGAAGGTGAGCACCTCTAGTAATGCAATTTACAGTTATTTAGCGACTCCTTGTCAATGTGGCTGTGACGCGGGAGACACTCATGTTTTCAGTGATTGCATGCATACGTGATGACCATGACTGGCGCCTTATCGTGGCCGCCGCGATCGTCTGCCTGGCGGGCAGTGTCGCAACGATGTTGCTGCTGCTGCGCGCCCGGCGAAGCGAAGGTAGCCAGCGCAGCCTCTGGATCGCGGCCAGCGGTTTTGCCTGCGGTGTCGGTGTCTGGTCGACGCATTTCATCGCCATGCTGGCCTATGATGGTGGTGTGCCGGTTGCTTACGGCCTCTGGGGCACCGCTCTGTCGGTGGTCGTCGCCATAGCCGCGTCGTGGGTCGCCTTTGCAATCGGCCTCGGTGGTGGTTCACGTCTCTCGATGTCCTGCGGTGGCTTCGTGCTTGGCGCCGGCGTCGCGGCGATGCATTTCACCGGCATGCAGGCGATCGAGATCCACGGGCACATAAGCTACGATCCGCAAGCGACTGTTTCGGCGCTCGTCGTGGGAACGCTGCTGGCGGGTGCCGCGCTTCATGCTTTTCATGCCTTGCGCAGCATGCGGCGGCTGGTCGTCTCCTCCTTGCTGCTGGTGCTGGCAATCTGCACCATGCACTTCACGTCGATGAGCGGCGTGACGCTCATGCCGGAGGCCAATGTGGCTGTCGCCGGCACCATTCATCCCGCCTGGCTCGCCGGCGGGGTCATCGCAGCCTCCACGACATTGATCGTGCTCGCCTTCGGCGCCCTCTTCGTCGATCGGCAGCTGACCGATCTCAGAGGGCTCGCCAACGCCTCGCTCGAAGGCATGGCGATCGTTTTCGATGGCGTCATCGTCGAAGCCAACGAGCGCTTCTCCGGCCTCACCGGTCGGACGTTTTCCGATCTGTCCGGGCGCCGCCCGTCGGAGATCTTCGTCTTCGGCGAGGAAGGGCTCGAGGGACACAGGCGCGGGGATGGTCCCGGCGAGATCGATCTTCTCAACGCCGATGGGCGCACCATTCCGGTGGAATTCATGTGCCGGACGATCGAGTATCGTGGCCGCGAATGCGAAGTGATCTTCGTGCGCGACTTGAGGGCACGGAAGGAAGCCGAGCGCACGATCGAGCATCTGGCCCATCATGATGCGCTCACCGATTTGCCGAACCGCGCCTTCTTCGACCGCAGGCTGGCCCAGACGCTGGCGGCGGCCTCTGCGCGGGGCGAAGAGTTGGCAATCCTCTGCCTCGACCTCGACCGCTTCAAGGCAGTCAACGATATCTTCGGCCACGGCGAAGGCGACCGCATCCTGAAGAAGGTTGCCGATATCCTGCGCCAGGCTGCCGGAGAGCACGACACGGTCGCCCGGCTCGGCGGTGACGAGTTCGCAATCATCCACGTGGGCGGCAAGCGGCCGGCGGCGGCGCGCCAATTGACGGGCCGCATCCTGGCGCTGTTTGCCGCGGAAATGGATACCAATCGCGATCCGACCGCCGTCGGCGTCAGCATTGGTGCTGCGCTCTATCCGGTCGACGGGCAGACGGCAGATCAGTTGCGCAACAATGCCGACACGGCACTCTACCGCGCCAAGCAGAGCGGCAAGGGCATCGCCTGCTTCTTCGACCGGGGAATGGATGAGGCGGTTCGCACCCGCCGGCAGATCGAGAACGACCTGCGCCATGCGGTGCTTCGCCGCCAGTTCTTTCTAGAATACCAGCCGCTGGTCGAAGTCCAGAGCGACAGGATCATCGGCTACGAGGCATTGCTGCGCTGGAACCATCCGCAGCGCGGGCTGATCGGCCCTGACGTGTTCATCCCGATCGCGGAGGAAAGCGGCTCGATCATCCAGATCGGCGAGTGGGTGCTGGAACAGGCCTGCACGGAAGCGGCAAAATGGAACGAGCCGCTGCCGATTTCCGTCAATATCTCGCCGGTCCAGTTCCTTCTGCCCAATCTCTTCGATCAGGTCGCGAGCATATTGCGTCGGACTGGCCTTGATCCCTGGCGGCTGGAGCTCGAAATCACCGAGGCGGCGCTGATGCACAATCGCGAGGATGTGCTGGCGGTGCTGGTTCGCCTGCGCGTCCTCGGCGTCCGGATCGTCATGGACGACTTCGGCACCGGACATTCTTCGCTGAGCAACCTGCAGACCTTCCCCTTCGACAAGCTGAAGATTGATTGCAGCTTCACCGCTGCCCTCGAAAAGGACCCTTCCGCACAGGCGATCGTCCGCGCCATCATCGCGCTCGGCCACAGCCTCAGGCTCGCGGTCGTGACCGAAGGCGTCGAAACCGAACGGCAGAGGCAGATCCTGGTGGAGGAGGGCTGCCTGCAGATCCAAGGGTATCTCTCCGGCCGACCGGGCGCTGCGCCCAGCACCGGCCGGGAAGCGCCGCGATGGGAGAAGATGCCGGTATGCGCTGAGGGCTGAGGCACCTGCGCGGATGCCGGTTTGCCAGAGTGGTGACATGAAAAAAGCCGGGCGTGTGGCGCCCGGCTTTTCCATTTGATGTGTTACCGGCCGTAGCCTCAGGCGACGCTGATCTGACGCTTCTCGACAACCGACTTCACGGCGGCGTCGGCGAGGGCCAGTGCGGCGAGACCATCCTTGCCCGACGGCGTGATTTCCGCACCCTTTTCGATCGCGGCGATGAAGCTCTCGATCTCGTTGGCATAGGCTTCGGTGTAGCGCGTCATGAAGAAGTCGTGCAGCGGCGGGCGGGTGTAGCCTTCGCCATTGGCGATCTCGATCGAGACCGGACGCTGGTTTTCAGCCGAGACGACGCCCTTCGAGCCGTGCACCTCGATGCGCTGGTCGTAGCCATAGGTGGCGCGGCGGGAGTTGGAGATGATGGCCTGCTTGCCGGAAGCCGTCTGCAGGATGACCGAGACGCTGTCATAGTCGCCGGCTTCGCCGATCGCCTTGTCGACGAGAACGGCGGCGGTTGCCGTCACGGAGACCGGCTCCTCGCCGAGCAGGAAGCGGGCCATGTCGAAGTCATGGATCGTCATGTCGCGGAAGATACCGCCCGAACGCTTGATGTAATCGACCGGCGGGGCGCCCGGATCGCGCGAGGTGATGGTCACCATTTCCACGTCGCCGATCTTGCCGGCGTCGATCGCCTTTTTGACGGCCATGAAATGCGGGTCGAAGCGGCGGTTGAAGCCGACCATCAGCTTGGCCTTGGTCTCGTTGACAACCTTGAGGCAGGCCTTGACGCGCTCGGCATCCAGATCGACAGGCTTTTCGCAGAAGATCGCCTTGCCGGCGCGCGCGAAACGCTCGATCAGGTCGGCGTGGGTGTCGGTCGGGGTGCAGATGACGACGGCGTCGATGTCGTCAGCCTTTTCGATCGCCTCGATGGTGCGCACATCGCAGCCATATTGCTTGGCGATGGTTTCGGCGGCGGCAGGGAAGGCGTCGGCAACGGCGACGAGCACGGCATCCGGATTGCCGCTGACGGCTTTCGCGTGAACCTTGCCGATGCGTCCGGCGCCCAGAAGACCAAATCTGACTGTCATCTCAGTTTCTCTCGAATTCCGGCTCGCGACCGGGAAGGGGCGTGATGATCGGCGCTCATCGCGCAAAGGCGCCGCGGAACACTGATTCCGCGAATCGATCGGAGAATTGCCACGAAAAATCGCGTGTTGGAACGCTGCGCCGGCGCCTCTCCCTTGGTACCTCCGCACCCAGTCGGCCCGTCCATTCATTTGGAATGAAGTAGCCGACGCGGGTCATTTCGGAATTTTTATTCCATTTTAGTTGCGTCCGTCAAGGGGCGTGAGGACCGCTGGACTTGCTGTCTTCAATGAATATCCCGTAAATGGGGCGCACATGATAAGGCCACCAGAGGACAGAATGCTCAAGTTCATCGACCCGGACCACCCCTTTTACCGCCCGCTATGGGTCCGCCTGCTGATCGTGGCCTTCTGCGCCGTCTGGACGGTGGTCGAGTTCCTGGGCGAACAGGCGATGTGGGGCATGATCTTCCTGGCCATGACGGCCTATGCCTCGGCAGCGCTGCTGGTCTTCTATAAGCCGAGCGAGAAGAGCGTGGATAAAGCCGCGGACGAAGAGCAAGGCAAGAGCGACGGGGACGGCGCCGCGGGCTGACGATCACGCCGCCGGGTTGATTGCGCGTATCTGCTGCGAGGCTTCGTCGATCAGCATGTTGGCGAGTTTCATACGCACGGTCGCATTGGCGCGGAAGGCGGCCGGCAGGCGGTCCGGATGGTTCAGGGCGGCGAAGGCACGCCGCTTTGCCGCGAGCGTCACTTGAGTTTCGCCGTCGGAAAGCGCCAGTTCTTCGGCCACCTCTGCAAGGCCAGTGCGATTGAGATAGTCAGGCATGACCGGCGGAGGCGGCGGCTCGACGAAAGCCGCATCGAGATAGGCGCGCTCGACCGCGCCGAAGGAGGCCGCGCCGACGCTTTCGGCCGAAAGAGCGCTGGCAAACACCGGCGCGTACGGCGTCGTGACACGGGACGCTTCGGCCGGATCCGGCTCGTATTCCTCTTCCGTCTTCAGCCGTTCGAGCACCGACTGAAACACCGACATTCCGAACATGACGCCTCCAATTGGAAGGAAGCCATGACAGGCGGAGGTTATCCCGGGCTGATCACATGATCATGCCGGGCTGATCACTTGATCATGCCGGGCTGAACGTTTCGATCATGCCGGGCTGATCACGCACGGCCCTGCTTCAGGATGAGATCGTAGAGCAGCTTGGCACTCGGCGGCAGCGCGCGTCCCTCGGCCGTGATCAGGCCATAGGGCTTGATGCGGATCGGGATCTCGGTCTTCAGGATGCGGATTTCGCCGGCCGGTGTGCCGTTGCCGGCAATCAGGTTGGCGACGTCGAGCGCCACCGGCGCGATCGCATTGGTGTGGCGCACGATCGACAGCGTCAGGATGATCGAAGAGGTGTTGATGACGGTCGCCGGCAATCTCACGCCGGCCGCCACGAAACTATCCTCGACGGCGCGCCTGAGCAGCGTGCCCGGCGGCTGGAACACCCAGTCGTAGGAGGGCAGGTCCTCGGCGCCGACCACAGGTTTGTCGAGCAGCGGATGGCCGTCGCGCACGATCAGGCAGACTTCTTCAAACCCGATCTCCACCATGTTGAAGAGCCGCGGCGGCTGGTCGTCGGGGATGCGCCCGATGATGAAATCGTGGCGCGCGGCAAGCAACTCCCTTGCCAGAACGTTGCTGTTTTCGATCTGGACGTTGATCTCGATGCCGGGATAGGCGGTGATCACCTGGCGAATGGCGGGGACGGCGAGATTGAGCGCCGGGCCGGTGACGGAACCCAGAGAGACCGAGCCGCCGCTGCCCGTCTTGAGCTCGTTGATCTCGCGCGAGGCTTCTCGAAGCTCCAGAAAGATCGTGCGCGCCCGCCGTGCCAGCGCTTCGCCGTAAGGCGTCAGTTCGACGCCACGGGCAATGCGTTCGCAGACCGGCGCCTTCAGCATCGTCTCGATTTCCGACAGCATACGCGAGGCTGCCGGCTGCGAAATCCCGAGAGCTTCCGCGGCGGCGCTGATGCGCCTGTGGTCGTCAATTGCAAGAATCAGCCGGAGGTGGCTGATCTTCAAGCCGGAGCGAAAGAGTGCTGAATCGAAGAGTTCGCCGGCCGTCCCGGTGGCGCTTGCCTTCTGGTCACGCATTTCCAACCCCTGTGGTTTTTTTGGTTTTCAAATATTTTCAAAAATCACACTGTTCGCACGTGCTATAACAATTTTGGTATGCGTTCAAAGTAATATTGTATTTGACAGTTATATGTTTTGATTCCAGTTTTTGCTCATGTGCCAGCGCATGTAGGAGCATGCGAGGCGGGGAGGCCTCTCCTTCACCTTGATCCGCGGCCGGAGACGAGATCCCGGTCCGCGGATTGCTGCGCATAGACGGAAAGGCTCTGCCTGCCGGCTTCAACTTTTTTGGGAGAGAACTGATGAAATTGATGACTTCGCTTCTCGCAGCCGCTGCGATTTCGATCGCGTCCTTCGCTGCGCCCGTATTTGCGCAGGACAAGGGCACGGTCGGCATTTCCATGCCGACGAAGACGTCGACCCGCTGGATTTCCGACGGCGAGACGATGGAGAAGCTGTTCAAGGAAGCCGGCTACACCCCGGACCTGCAGTTCGCTGACGACGACATCCCGAACCAGCTCGCCCAGATCGAGAACATGGTGACCAAGGGTGCCAAGGTTCTGGTCATCGGCGCCATCGACGGCACGACGCTCTCCGACATCCTGCAGAAGGCCCATGACGCCGGCGTCAAGGTTATCGCCTATGACCGTCTGATCCGTGACTCTGGCAATGTCGACTACTACGCCACCTTCGACAACTTCCAGGTTGGCGTGCAGCAGGCGACGTCGCTGGTGCAGGGCCTCAAGCTCGATGGCGCAACCGAGCCCAAGAACATCGAGCTCTTCGGTGGTTCGCCTGACGACAACAACGCCTTCTTCTTCTACGACGGCGCGATGTCGGTTCTGCAGCCGCTGATCGACAGCGGCAAGATCGTCGTCAAGTCCGGCCAGAAGGGCATGGACCAGGTCGGCACGCTGCGTTGGGACGGTGCTGTCGCCCAGGCCCGCATGGAAAACCTGCTGTCGTCGAACTACACCGACGCCAAGGTCGATGGCGTGCTTTCGCCCTATGACGGCCTCTCGATCGGTATCATCTCGGCGCTGAAGGGCGTCGGCTACGGCTCGGGCGACATGCCGATGCCGGTTGTCACCGGCCAGGACGCCGAGCTGCCGTCGGTCAAGTCGATCCTTGCCGGCGAACAGTATTCGTCGATCTTCAAGGACACGCGCGAACTCGCCAAGGTAACGGTCGGCATGGTCAACGCGATCATGGAAGGCAAGGAGCCTGAGGTGAACGACACCAAGACCTATGAAAATGGCGTCAAGGTCGTTCCGTCCTACCTGCTGAAGCCGGTTGCCGTCGACAAGTCCAACGTCAAGGACGTGCTCGTCAGCTCGGGCTACTACACCGAAGACCAGATCAACAACTGATCTTTTTCAACGGGAAGGGCCCGTGCAAGCGCGCGGGCCCTTTTATCCAGAAGACGGAGCCGGTACTCTCTCGCAGACTGCCGCTGGAATGACTGAACATGGACAATATCATTCTTGAAATGCGGGGCATCACCAAGACGTTCCCGGGCGTCAAGGCGCTGGACAATGTCAGCTTCAAGGTCCGCGAAGGCGAGATCCACGCGCTCGTCGGCGAAAACGGCGCCGGCAAGTCGACGCTGATGAAGGTGTTGAGCGGCGTCTATCCCGCCGGCACCTATGAAGGCGAGATCCACTACGGTGGCGAAGCGCGTCGCTTCTCGACGATCTCCGACAGCGAAGACCTTGGCATCATCATCATCCACCAGGAACTGGCGCTGGTGCCGCTGCTGTCGATCGCCGAGAACATCTTCCTCGGCAACGAGATCGCCAGCAACGGCGTGATCCACTGGCCGCAGACCTTTGCCCGCACCCAGGAGCTCCTGAAGAAGGTGGGCCTCAGCGAGAGCCCGGCAACGCTCATCACCGACATCGGCGTCGGCAAGCAGCAACTGGTCGAGATCGCCAAGGCGCTTTCGAAGAAGGTGCGGCTCTTGATCCTCGACGAGCCGACCGCCTCGCTCAACGAAACCGATTCCGATGCGCTTTTGAAGCTCCTGATGGAGTTTCGCACGCAGGGCATGACCTCGATCATCATCTCGCACAAGCTGAACGAGATCCGCAAAGTCGCCGACCAGATCACCATCCTGCGCGATGGCGGAACCGTCGAAACGCTCGACTGTCAGACCGAAGATGTCGGCGAGGACCGGATTATCAAAGGCATGGTCGGCCGCGCCATGGAAGACCGCTACCCGCCGCGCGAGCCCAAGATCGGCGAGACGCTGCTGGAAGTGAAGAACTGGAATGTCTTCCACCAGCACCATCGCGACCGGCAGTTCCTGCACGACGTCAATTTCACCGTGCGCGCCGGCGAAGTGGTCGGCATTGCCGGGCTGATGGGGGCAGGGCGCACCGAGACGGCGATGAGCATCTTCGGCAAGTCCTGGGGCCACAAGATCACCGGCGACGTGACGATGCGCGGCAAGCCCGTCGATGTCAGCACGATTCCGCGGGCGATCGATGCAGGTCTCGCTTACGTCACCGAAGACCGCAAGCAGCTCGGCCTCGTGCTGATCAACAACATCAAGGAGAACACGACACTCTCCAACCTGAAGGCGGTTGCCGCGAACGGCGTCATCGACGACCGCAAGGAAGCGAAGGTCGCCTCCGACTATCGCTCGAAGCTGCGCATCCGTTCGCACTCGATCTATCAGGAAACGGTCAACCTCTCGGGCGGCAACCAGCAGAAGGTCGTGCTGTCCAAATGGCTGTTCACCAATCCGGAAGTTCTCATTCTCGACGAGCCGACACGCGGCATCGATATCGGCGCGAAGTATGAGATCTACACCATCATCAACCAGCTTGCCGCCGAGGGTAAAGGCATCCTAATGATCTCATCGGAAATGCCGGAGCTGCTTGGAACCTGCGATCGCATCTACGTCATGAACGAGGGCCGCATCGTCGCCGAGCTCTCGAAGGCGGAAGCGAGCCAGGAATCCATCATGCGTGCCATCATGCGTTCAGGGGAGAAACACTAATGGTCGCCGATACGAGCACCCAAAACAACAAGCCCTCGATCGGGGACTATCTCAAGAACAACATCCGCGAATACGGCCTGCTCGTCGCGCTCGTGGTGATCATGCTGTTCTTCCAGTTCGTGACCAACGGCGTGCTGTTCAAGCCGGTCAACATCACCAACCTGGTGCTGCAGAACTCGTTCATCGTCATCATGGCGCTCGGCATGCTCCTGATCATCGTCGCCGGCCATATCGACCTATCGGTCGGCTCGATCGTCGCCTTCATCGGCGCGATCTCGGCGATCATGCTGGTCAAGTGGGGGCTGCCGGCCTTTGTCGTCATTCCCGCCTGTCTCGTCGTCGGCGGCATCATGGGTGCGGCGCAGGGTTATTGGGTCGCCTATCAAAAGATCCCGTCGTTCATCGTCACGCTTGCCGGCATGCTGGTTTTCCGCGGGCTTACCTACGTGGTGCTTGGCGGTCGTCCGATCGGACCGTTCCCGAAGGAATTCCAGCTGCTGTCGACCGGTTTCGTCCCCGACTTCCTCTATTTCCTCAATCCGGCGCCGGAAATGATTCAGAACCTGGTCGCGCTCGTGGCTGTCGTGGCGCTCGTCGCCTATGCCATCTATGCCGGCATTCGCGACCGCCGGATCAACGAGCAGCACGGCACCGAGAACGAACCCTTCATCTTCTTCGCGATCCAGATGGCGGTTATTGCCGTCGTGGCGTTGTTCATCGGCTTCCAGCTCGCGACCTATCGCGGCCTGCCGAACGTGCTGATCGCCATGGCCGTTCTCATCGCGCTCTACACCTTCATCACCACGCGCTCGACCATCGGCCGCCGCATCTACGCCATGGGCGGCAACGTCAAGGCGACCAAGCTCTCGGGCATCAACACCGAACGGCTGACCTTCTACACCTTCGTCAACATGGGTGTGCTTGCGGCACTCGCCGGCATGATCATCACCGCCCGCCTCAACTCGGCTACGCCGAAGGCCGGCCAAGGCTTCGAACTCGACGTCATTGCGGCATGCTTCATCGGCGGCGCCTCGGCGTCCGGCGGCGTCGGCAAGATCATCGGCGCGGTGATCGGCGCCTTCATCATGGGCGTGATGAACAACGGCATGTCGATCATGGGCATTGGCATCGATTACCAGCAGCTGATCAAGGGCCTCGTGCTCCTCGCAGCCGTGTTCTTCGATGTCTACAACAAGAACAAGGGTTGAGCCGAAAGCCATAAGACCCGACGCGAACCAGTAACATTCACCGGCAGCCGCGGCTGCCAGGATCGGCGGATTGGCCCGCCGGAATTGGGTGGCGAAAGCCAGCCACGGGGACGCTTTTGCCTTGAGAAGGCGAAGACCGCGACCCGAACGACGACAGGAAGGACAGGATCGTGCTGATTTCGCAGATCAGGAACGAAGACGGATCGATAACGGTTGCGGTGCGTTTGCCCGGTGAAACCGCGCATGCGGTCAATGGTGCTGCAAGCGTCTACGCTCTGGCGATGGAGGCGGCCAATGCCGGGCGCAGCCTGAAGGAGACGATCGAGACCAAGGGTCTTGGCGCCGCCGTCGACCTCGACAGGGCCTATGCGGAGGGGCGTTTCCTGCCGCCGATCACCCATCCGGATCCGGCGCACCTGCACCTGACCGGCACGGGCCTCACCCATCTTGGTTCGGCCGCAACCCGTGACGCCATGCACAAGAAGACGAGCGAGGCGGCCGAGGAAACGCTGACGGACTCGATGAAGATGTTCCGCATGGGTCTCGAAGGCGGCAAGCCGAAAGCCGGCGAGACCGGCGTGCAGCCGGAGTGGTTCTACAAGGGCAACGGCACCTCAGCCGTGGCGCCGGGCGCGGCACTCGTTTCGCCCGCCTTTGCCGAGGATGGCGGCGAGGAGCCGGAAATGGCCGGCATCTACGTGATCTCCGACACGGGCGTTCCGTTCCGTATTGGTTTCGCCGTCGCCAACGAGTTTTCCGACCACAAGACCGAGCGGGTCAACTATCTCTGGCTGGCGCACTCGAAGCTGCGCCAGGCGAGCTTCGGTCCGGAAATCCGTATCGGTGTTGCCCCTGAGGATATCCGCGGCATGTCGCGCATCCTGCGCGGCGGCAAGGTGCTGTGGGAGAAACCGTTCCTGTCGGGCGAGGCCAACATGTCGCACAGTTTCGCCAATCTTGAGCACCATCATTTCAAGTACGGCCTGTTCCGCCAGCCGGGCGATATTCATGTTCACATGTTCGGTACGGCGACGCTGTCCTTCGGCGACGGCATCCGCACCGAGGAAGGCGACGTGTTCGAGATCGAGGCTGATGGTTTCGGCCTTCCGCTCCGCAACACGCTAGCGATCGCTGCGGAAGAACAGGTCGCCATTCGCCAGCTCTGACACATCTCCTAAGCGCACCGTTCGCGAGGGACGGTCATGCGCGTTTATGAAGGAGGCTCGAAGCCTATGACAATGCACCAGAACCTGATTGCCGGCGAGTGGGTCGGCGGTGACGGGGTTGCCAACATCAACCCGTCCGACACCAATGACGTTGTGGGCGAATATGCCCGTGCGTCTGCCGACGATGCCCGCGCCGCGATCGCCGCTGCCAAGGCTGCGTTCCCGACCTGGTCGCGTTCCGGCATCCTCGAGCGCCACGCGATCCTGAGGAAGGCCGCCGACGAGATCCTCGCCCGCAAGGACGAGCTCGGAAGGCTGTTGTCGCGCGAGGAAGGCAAGACGCTTGTCGAAGGCATCGGCGAGACGGTGCGCGCCGGCCAGATCTTCGACTTCTTCGCCGGCGAGTGCCTGCGGTTGGCGGGCGAAGTACTGCCCTCGGCGCGACCCAACATCGGCGTCGAGATCACCCGCGAGCCGGTCGGCGTCGTCGGCATCATCACGCCCTGGAACTTCCCGATCGCCATTCCCGCCTGGAAGATCGCGCCGGCGCTTTGTTACGGCAACACCGTCGTCTTCAAGCCGGCCGAACTGGTGCCCGGCAGTTCCTGGGCGATCGTCGACATCCTCCATCGTGCCGGCCTGCCGAAAGGTGTGTTGAACCTCGTCATGGGCAAGGGCTCGGTCGTCGGCCAGGCGATGCTCGACAGCCCCGATATCCACGCCATCACCTTCACCGGCTCGACCGGCACGGGAAAACGCGTCGCGCTGGCCTCGGTCGAGCACAATCGCAAGTACCAGCTGGAAATGGGCGGCAAGAACCCCTTCGTCGTGCTTGATGATGCCGATCTGTCCGTTGCGGTCGAAGCGGCGGTCAATTCCGCCTTCTTCTCTACCGGCCAGCGCTGCACCGCCTCGTCGCGCATCATCGTCACCGAGGGCATTCACGACCGCTTCGTGGCCGCAATGGGCGAACGGATCAAAGGGCTGACGATCGATGATGCGCTCAAGGCCGGCACCCATATCGGCCCGGTGGTCGATGAGAGCCAGCTCAACCAGGACACCGACTACATCGCCATCGGCAAGCAGGAGGGCGCCAAGCTCGCCTTCGGCGGCGAGCTCCTGAAGCGCGACACGCCCGGCTTCTACCTGCAGCCAGCGCTGTTCACCGAGGCGACCAACCAGATGCGGATTTCGCGGGAAGAAATCTTCGGGCCGGTCGCGTCCGTCATCCGCGTCCGCGATTACGACGAGGCGCTCACTGTGGCCAACGACACCCCCTTCGGCCTGTCATCGGGCATCGCCACCACCAGCCTCAAGCATGCGACCCATTTCAAGCGCAATGCCGAGGCCGGCATGGTCATGGTCAACCTGCCGACGGCAGGCGTCGATTTCCACGTGCCGTTCGGCGGCCGCAAGGGCTCGTCCCACGGTTCGCGCGAGCAGGGCCGCTACGCCGCCGAATTCTACACAACCGTCAAGACGGCATACACGCTCGCCTAACGGGCGCCGTCACAGGCTCGCGTGGCTGCGCGGGCCGCCTAAGGAAGGATAAGATGAAGAAGAAAGCTGAATGGCCGCGCAAGCTGCGTTCGCAGGATTGGTTCGGCGGCACCGGCAAGAATGCCATCATGCATCGCTCCTGGATGAAGAACCAGGGCCTGCCGGCCGATACTTTCGACGGACGGCCGATCATCGGCATCTGTAACACCTGGTCGGAGCTGACGCCGTGCAACGCGCATCTGCGTGACCTCGCTGAGCGGGTGAAGCGCGGCGTCTATGAGGCCGGCGGTTTCCCGGTGGAGTTTCCGGTCTTCTCCGTCGGAGAGAGCACGCTACGTCCGACCGCGATGATGTTCCGCAACCTTGCTGCGATGGACGTCGAAGAGGCGATCCGCGGCAATCCGGTCGATGGCGTCGTTCTGCTCGGCGGCTGCGACAAGACCACGCCGAGCCTACTGATGGGTGCCGCCAGCGTCGATATCCCGGTTATTCTCGTCTCCGGCGGCCCGATGCTGAACGGCAAATGGCGCGGCAAGGATGTCGGCTCCGGTACGGCGATCTGGCAGTTCTCCGAGATGGTGAAGTCCGGCGAGATGTCGCTGGCAGAATTCATGGACGCCGAGCAGGGCATGGCCCGTTCGGCCGGAAGCTGCATGACCATGGGCACGGCTTCCACCATGGCCTCGATGGCCGAAGCGCTCGGCATGACGCTGCCCGGCAACGCGGCCATTCCTGCCGTCGACGCACGCCGTCGAGTGATCTCCCAGCTCTCCGGCCGCCGCATCGTCGACATGGTGAAGGAGGACCTGAAGCCGTCCGACATTCTGACGAAGGAAGCCTTTGAGAATGCCATCCGCGTCAACGGCGCCGTCGGCGGCTCGACCAACGCCGTGCTGCACCTCCTGGCGCTTGCCGGCCGCATCGGCGTCGATCTCAGCCTCGACGACTGGGATCGCCTCGGCCGCGACGTCCCGACGATCGTCAACCTCCAGCCGTCGGGCAAATACCTGATGGAGGAGTTCTACTACGCCGGCGGTCTCCCGGTCGTGATCAAGGCGGTCGGCGAAATGGGTCTCCTGCACAAGGATGCCTTGACCGTGACCGGCGACACGATCTGGAACGACGTCAAGGACGTCACCAACTACAATGACGACGTCATCGTGCCGCGCGAAAAGGCCTTGACGCAGTCGGGCGGCATCGCTGTTCTGCGTGGCAACCTGGCACCGAAGGGCTGCGTGTTGAAGCCATCGGCCGCTTCGCCGCATCTGATGCAGCACAAGGGCCGCGCGGTCGTCTTCGAGAGCATCGAGGACTATCACGCCCGCATCAACCGCGACGATCTCGACATCGACGAGACCTGCGTGATGGTGCTGAAATATTGTGGCCCGAAGGGTTATCCGGGCATGGCCGAGGTCGGCAATATGGGCCTGCCGCCGAAGGTGCTGAAGAAGGGCATCACCGACATGATCCGCATTTCGGACGCGCGTATGTCCGGCACGGCCTATGGCACGGTCATCCTGCACACGGCACCGGAAGCGGCCGATGGTGGCCCGCTGGCGCTGGTCGAGAACGGCGACATGATCGCCGTCGACGTGCCGGCCCGCACCATTCACCTCGACATTTCGGACGAGGAACTCGCCCGTCGTCGTGCGGCCTGGGTGTCGCCGGTCAAGCCGCTTGCCGGCGGCTATGGCGGTCTCTACGTCAAGACGGTCATGCAGGCCGATACGGGGGCGGATCTCGACTTCCTCGTCGGCCCGCGCGGCTCGGAAATCCCGATGAACCGCGACAGCCACTGACTTTTCTGTTTGCTGGCGTGCAATGCCGCACCGCTCGTCGGTGCGGCATTTCCATTCGCGCTCCGGCCAGTCGTTTCAAAAAGAAGCGCAATCTTTGCACGTCTTCGGTTTGTATTATCTACAACCTCCGAAACGTTTGGCTTCCGGTAGAGTCAGCGCAACCAGACTTGATCTTCCGACGTCTCCTCTAGCCTGGGTCATTCCGGCCCTACGCTTGAGAAGGAGGACGATCATGCGGAAGAATGTGCTTGCGTTGTCGCTGGGTCTTCTTGCGACGGTGGCGTTATCCGCGCCGGCATTTGGCCAAAGCGCGGAGCGCGATGGTCTCGGTGTCGGGCTGTCCGTCGGCGCAGCGAACGGGCTGAACACCAGTGTGGGGCTCGGAGGATCGGACGGCGTGAATGCCGACGTCGACGCGTCGCTGGGCGGTGCCAACGGCGTCAACGCCGCCGCCAATGCCACGGTCGGCGGTTCGCGCGGCGTCAACGCCGATGCGCAGGCGAGCGTCGGTGGCAGCAATGGCATCAACGCGGATGCCGATATCGGTCTCGGCGGTGACAACGGGCTCAACTCTTCCGTTGACGCCAGTGTTGGTGGCCGACGTGGCCTGACTGCCGGCCTCGACGTCAATACCGGCGGTGGCGGTGCAGGTGTTGGTTCCGGTGGCGCAGTTTCTCCAGGCGCCCCGCTCACAGCGTTCAACAAGCTGTCGAGCGCCGAACGGGTCAAGCTCATCAAGCGTTGCCGCGACGTGGTCAGTGGCGGCTATGACGGCGGACTGGTTTCGCTCTGCCGCATCCTGCAGGCGAGCGCCTCGCGCTAGAAATACAAACGACCGGGCGGGTGTCTGCGGCTTTCATGCCGGGAGATCCAGCTTTCGATAGGGCGTCGATGGCGCCCCATCGAAGAGGTTACTGGCGCAGAGGCTACTGGCTTTGTGACTGGCTCTGACTCTGGCTTTGCTGCTTTTGCTCGACGGTGACCGAAACTTTCAGCGTCTCCTTGGCCTCCCCATGGATCAGGCCGGAGATCGGCGCGGCGTCGCGGTAGCAGAGGCCGGAAGCAATGCGAACGTAGCGATCGTCGGGGCAGATCTTGTTGGCGGCGTCGAAGCCGACCCAGCCGAGCCCGTTCAGATGCACTTCGGCCCAAGCGTGGCTTGCCGTCTGATCCGGCTGGCCTTCCATCATCAGATAGCCCGAGATGTAGCGCGCCGGCAGGTCGAGCGAGCGCGCCGCTGCGATCAGGATGTGGGCGTGGTCCTGGCAGACGCCGCTGCCGCTTTCGAGCGCATCCTCGGCCGTCGTCTCCGCGTGGGTCTCGCCGGGCTTGTATTCCACCGCCTTGTAGATTGTCTCCATCAGCGCATGCATGCGGGCAAGGTCGGTGTCGCCTTCGGCGGATTTTGCGAGTTCGCGGATCAGCTTGCCGGCCTTGGTCAAAGGCGTTTCGCGGGCATAGAGCCAGAGCGGTACGTAGGACTGGTGCGGCCCGAAGACGCCGGCGCGGTCCTCCGTATGGACCTCGCCGGAGGCGGTGATGCGGATCGCGTCGCGGTCGCCGTCGACGCTGACGAGATGAACCCGGTTGCCGAAGTGGTCGTCGTAGCTCACTTCGATTGCCGCGCCATCGACAAGGGTATCCCAGCCGAGAACGGTCTGGCCGGCCTGGGTCAGTGGCGTCAACCGCAGGCGCTGCAGCGCGTATTGCACGGGTTCGTCATAGTGGTATTCGGTCGTGTGGCTGATCTTCAGGTGCATGCCATCCTCCCGAACTCAGTTGAACCGGTAACCGTCGGAGATTTCCTGTCCCAGACGGTTGTTGTGGCTGATGAAGTCTTCGAGATATTCGTGCAAGCCCACATCCATGATGTCCTTGATCGACTGGCTGCGCAGCGACGCGAGCGTGCGGTCGGCCGTGTCGTGGGCGGCGTGGCGCTCGCCATATTCTCGTTCGAGGTAACCGAGATTACTGGCGATCTTCTCGTAGCAATAGGCAAGTGAGCGCGGCATGCGGCCGTTGGAAATCAGGAAGTCGGCGATGTTGGCGGGGCGGAGCTCGGCATCATAGACCCAGCCATAGGCGCGGTGGGCCGAGACCGAGCGCAGGATCGATTCCCACTGAACATTGTCCATCGACGAGCCGACGGCGGCGACTGCCGGCAGGAGCACGTAGTATTTCACGTCGAGGATGCGGGCGGTGTTGTCGGCTCGCTCGATGAAAGTGCCGATGCGCGAGAAGTTGAAGATCTCGTTCCGGAGCATCGTGCCGTGGAAGGCACCACGGATGAGGCCGGCGCGGCGCTTGATCGTATCGATGATCTCGGGCATGTCGGTCGGACGGGCCTTCCTGGAGAGGATCGTCTTCATTTCGAGGTAGCATTCGTTCGTCGCTTCCCAAGTCTCGCGCGTCAGCGCCGTGCGGACCATGCGCGCATTGTGGCGTCCCGCCTCGATGCACGACATCACGCTCGACGGATTGGCGCGGTCGCGCAAAAGGAAATCGATCGCGTCGATGCTCGTCAGCGTCTCGTGCACTTCGTCGTAGAGTTCGCGCACGCCCGCACTTTGCAGCACGCCGTCCCAGTCGCCCTCCGTCGCTTCGCTGCGGGTCAGCGCCATGCGCAGACCGGCATCGATCAGTCGGGCGCTGTTTTCGGCGCGTTCGATGTAGCGGAACATCCAGTAGAGACCGTTTGCAGTTCTTCCCAACATGGTCTCAGTCCTCCAGTACCCAGGTGTCCTTGGTCCCGCCACCCTGGCTGGAGTTCACGACGAGCGAACCAGCCTTGAGTGCCACGCGCGTCAGGCCGCCGGGAATGATCTGCACCTTGTCGGAGACGAGGACATAGGGGCGAAGGTCGACGTGCCGGGGCGCGATACCCTTGTTGACGAGGATCGGCACGGTGGAAAGCGAAAGCGTCGGCTGGGCGATGTAGTTGGTCGGGCGGCTCTTCAGCTTTTCGGCAAAGAAGGCGCGCTCCTTCTTGCTGGCGGTCGGGCCGACCAGCATGCCGTAACCGCCGGATCCGTGCACCTCCTTGACCACCAGCTCTTCCAGATGTTCGAGCACGTATTTCAGGCTCTGTGGCTCGGAACAGCGCCAGGTCGGCACGTTTTCAAGCAGTGGCTTGCGGCCAGTATAGAACTCGACGATCTCGGGCATATAGGAATAGATCGCCTTGTCGTCGGAAATCCCGGTGCCGGGCGCATTGGCAATTGTGATGTTGCCGGCGCGGTAGACATCCATGATGCCGGGAATGCCAAGCGCCGAATCCGGACGGAAGGTGAGCGGATCGAGGAAGTCGTCGTCGACGCGGCGGTAAAGCACGTCGATCGCCTCGTAGCCGCGGGTGGTGCGCATCTTCACCTTGCCGTCGATGACGCGCAGATCCGAACCCTCGACCAGTTCGACGCCCATCATGTCGGCGAGGAAGGCATGTTCATAGTAGGCGGAGTTGTAGATACCGGGCGTGAGCACGGCGACGCGCGGCTTGCCGCTGCAGCCGGGGGGTGCCAGCGACGCCAGGCTCTGGCGCAAGAGATTCGGGTAGTTCTCCACCGGGCGCACGCGGTTCTGATGGAAGAGTTCGGGGAACATCTGCATCATCGTCTCCCGGTTTTCCAGCATGTAGCTGACACCGGATGGCGTGCGCGCATTGTCCTCGAGCACGTAGAACTGATCTTCACCTGTTCTCACGATGTCGGTGCCGACGATATGGGTGTAGACGCCGCCCGGCGGCCTGAAGCCGATCATCTGCGGCAGGAAGGCGACGTTCTTCTCGATCAGCTCTCGCGGCACGCGTCCGGCGCGGATGATTTCCTGCTTGTGGTAGATGTCGTCGAGAAAGGCGTTGAGCGCGATGACCCGCTGTTCGATGCCTTGGGCGAGCTTGCGCCATTCGCGGCCGGAAATGATGCGGGGGATGAGGTCGAAGGGGATGAGCTTTTCGGATGAGTCTGCGTGTCCGTAGACCGCGAAGGTGATGCCGGTTTTCCGGAATATGTTCTCGGCTTCCCTGGATTTGGCTATGAGCCGATTTTTGTCCTGGCTGGCATACCATTCATGATAGGTCGAATATGGCTGGCGCGGACTGCTGTCCGCATTCATCATTTCGTCAAATGCCAAAGGCGTGGTCCCCTTATTTTTGACCATTTGAGTACAACGCTGGTTGCAATGCAAGAAGCGTGCTCAGTCGCCGGAAAAGAAAATTGGCATCGATCCTCTCGCCCATTCACGGGGAAAACTGCCCAACAACCCGGCAGCGGGATCCGGCCGCCGAAAGGTGTGGCGGCCGAGCGGCTGCAAAATATGCATATGCTCTAAATTTGGGCGCCGGTTTTCGGTGCTAGCCGAGGCCAAGGCAAGCGATCGCGAGCGCTGACAGGATGCAGAGCACGAGAAGCGAGAGCAGGGCAGCGGCACTGGCGCGCGGGCCGGCATTGGCGAGCGTGCGGACGTCGACCTCGAGACCGAGAGCGGCCATGGCGATGACGGTCAGCCAGGTGGAGACCTTCACGGCGCCTGTCGCGACCGGGTCGGGGACTACGCCGCTATTGCGGGCAATGGCGACGACCAGGAAACCGAGGATGAACCAGGGGACGAAGTGCGCGACCGTGGCGAGACGCGATCCCACTGTGCGGCGTTCGCCCGGCGCGGCTTCAGGTTCAGTATCGCGGCCGCCGATCAGCGAGAAACAGAAGACGACGGGGCCGAGCATCAGCACGCGCACGAGCTTGACGAGCGTGCCGACCTGAACCGAGAGCGAACTGAAAGGGCTGGCAGCGGCGAGAACCTGCGGCACGGCATAGACGGTCATGCCGGCAAAGACACCGTAGCCCTGTGGCGTCATGCCGAGCCAGCCGCCGACGAAGGGCAGAGACAGGACGACGGCGATGCCGAGAATGGCGGTAAAGGAGATGGCGGCGGCAACCTCTTCGCCGCGGGCGCCGATTGCCGGAGCGACGGCGGCAATCGCCGAATTGCCGCAGATGGCGTTGCCGCAGGCGATCAAGGTCGCGAGCCGCTTCGGCAGGCCGAGTAGACGGGCGATCAGGTAACCGGTGGCGATCGACATGACAACCATGGCGACGACGGTGACAAGCAGGGTCGGCCCGCTTTCGGCGATCGCGTCGAAGCTCAGCATGGCGCCGATCAGGACGATTGCGGTCTCCAGTAGAACCTTGGCGGAGAAATGGATGCCGGAGAGGAAGCGGGCGCTGGGCGTCCAGATCGTGCGGACGGTGGCGCCAAGCAGAATGGCAAGAACGAGGGCCTCCAGCCATGCGCGACCTGTCCAGCGCCACTCGATCAATTCAAGGCCGATGGCCGCGAGCGCGACGAGGCAGCAGAGGAAAAGGCCCGGAAGAATGCAGGTCAGGCGGGAGGAGGCGGAGCAAAATGCGGAGCGAAATGTGGGATGCGATCTGGACATGGCGGGCAACCTACGCCGATCCATGAATCAGTCTAACGGATTATTCTTGTCATTCTGATCGATTTTTGCGATTGATTTGCCATGACACTCGATCAGCTTAGAATCTTCGTCGCGGTCGCCGAGCGGCTGCACATGACGAAAGCCGCCGAGGCGATGAACGTCACCCAGTCGGCCGCGAGTGCCGCGATCGCCGCGCTTGAAACCCAGCACGACGTGCGGTTGTTCGATCGTGTCGGCCGCGGTCTTACGCTGACCGATGCCGGCAAGGTCTTCCTGCCGGAGGCAAAAGCGGTTCTCGCCCGGGCGGCCGCGGCCACCGCCTGCCTCAACGATCTATCCCAGCTTCGCCGCGGCGAACTGTCGATCGCCGCCAGCCAGACGGTTGCGAGCTACTGGCTGCCGGCGCGTTTGGCGCGCTTCACCCACGAATATCCGCAGGTCGACGTGAAACTCACCGTGCGCAACACCGCCGTCGTTGCCGAGGCGGTAGAGGAGGGGACAGTGCAGCTCGGCTTCGTCGAAGGGCGGGTCGATGGTGCCAAGCTCGACCACCGCCGCGTCGCGGTCGATCGCATTGCGGTCTATGCTTCGCCCGCGCATCCGCTTGTTGGCGCCCCGGTCAATCTGGAGATGCTGCTTGCAGCGCGCTGGGTGCTGCGTGAAGAGGGCTCCGGCACGCGGGCAATGTTCCTGCAATCGATGGGGGATCATGGAGCGGAGCTTGACGGGTTGAAGATCGAGCTCGAGTTGCCCTCGAACGAAGCGGTGCTGACGGCGGTCGAAAGCGGTCCCTTCGTCACGGCCGTTTCCCGGCTTGCCGCCCAGCCCTTCGTTGATAGCGGCCGGCTGGTCGAGTTGCCGTTTGAACTGGCGGAGCGCAATTTCGAACTCTTGACCCATCGCGAGAGGCAGTTCAGCCACGCGGCCCGCGCCTTCGTGGAACTGCTTTGAGGCAAATTCCGTTCTACTCCTGCGATTGGCCTTCGTGTGACAGGCCAAAAATTGCAGGACCTTCGTTTGATGAGGTGGTCATGGCGTTCGAAATCGTTGAAAGACCGGCCCAGCGCATAGCCGGCTCGTTTTGGGAAGGTACCTTTGGCGAGGCGGCCGAAGGGGCCGTGCGCCGACTGATCGCCGAGATGCAGGGGCACCACCAACACCTTCATCCCGGGGACCATGCAGCTCTCGTCGGTATTTCCTGGAACGATCGCCCTGACGGCTTCCGCTATCTTGTCGGTTATGTCGCCGACAAGGCCGAGACCTCGGTTCACCCTGGACACGTCGACCTGCCGGCCATGCGTTTCGTCACCGCCTTGCATCATCCGGAAAGCGGCGACGCCTTTGCTCATTACCAGAAAATGTTCGATTGGATGGCGGCCGAAGGACATGCGGCCGATACCGCCTTGCTGCACTATCGCGAGGAGTACGAGCCCGGCTTCGTTTCGCTGTCGCTTTCCTCGCTCCGGCTGATGGTTCCGATTGGCTGATGCTTGCCATCAGAAAAATTGCTTTGACCATCAGTGTGGTCGCGTCTACTTGCCTCAATGCCTAAATCGCAATGATTAGGCTCGAAATCATCCGGTAGATCAGAGTATTCAGCGACTTGAGGCCGCCTTCCGTTGAGCGGGCTGTACGCCGCCGCTCTGCCGCCGTTATCCGATAGGCCCATCATGCTCGCCCGCCTGGCTCCCGCCATCTTCGTTCTGCTCTGGTCGACCGGCTGGGTCGTCGCGAAATATGCGGCTGCCTACGCGGATCCGCTGACCTTTCTGGTTTTGCGTTACACGCTGGCGATCGCGCTCTTCATCCTGTTTTGCATCGTCACCGGCGCCCGGTGGCCAAAGTCCTGGTCGGTGGCCGGCCATGCCGTGGTGTCAGGCATGTTTTTGCACGGGCTCTATCTCGGCGCCGTCTGGTGGGCGATCGGTGAGGGTGTTCCCGCCGGTATCTCCGGCATCATTGCCGGCCTGCAGCCGTTGATGACTGCCGTCGCGGCGGCCTTCGTGATCGACGAAAAGCTGACGACCCAACAGAAGCTCGGACTGGTGCTCGGTTTCTTCGGCATTGCGCTAGCCGTGCTGCCGAAGGTGCTGGCGATAGATACCGGCGCGACGCCGATCCACCTCCTGCCTGTCATCGTCAACGTGCTCGGCATGGCCGCCGTCACCTATGGCACGCTCTATCAGAAGCGCCATCTCCAGAGCGGCGACATCCGCAGCATCGCAGCACTGCAATATCTCGGCGCGCTGATCGTGACGATCCCGCTGGCGCTGCTGCTGGAAGATCTGCACGTCACCTGGAACCTCCAGGTCGTGCTCGCACTCGCCTGGTCGGTCCTAGGGCTTTCGATGGGGGCGATTGCGCTGCTGCTCTATCTCATCCGCCGCGGCCAGGTGTCCCGCGCGGCGTCTCTGATCTATCTGGTTCCGCCGCTTGCCGCAGTGCAGGCGTGGCTCTTCTTCGGCGAAGCGCTGACGCTGCCGATGGTCATCGGAACGGTGATCGCCGTCGCGGGCGTTTATCTTACCAACCGCAAGCAGCGGGCATAAAAAACGGCGGGTCGCTTAGGCCCGCCGTTCATTTCAGCGATTTTTAGAAATCAGCCCTGGTGGCCGCGGTTGCCGCCGTTGCCACGACGCTGGCCCTGGCCGCCTTCGCGACGCTCGCCACCACCACGGTTTTCGTTGCGGCCGCCATGGTTGCGGTCGCGACGGTCGCCCTGCTTCTGGCCGGGACGTCCGTGGTGCTTCTTGCCTTCGTGATTGCGGTTGCCTTCGCCACGGCCGTCGTTTTGCGGATGGCCATGGTCGCGGCGCTCCTGACGCTGCGGGCGGCGATCGTCGCGCAACAGGTCGTCGCCGGTAAAGCCGCTGGTCGCTGCCACCGGCTCGCCGGCGGGGCGTTCGCGGCGCGCGGGACGGCCGCCGTTCTGGTGCTGGCCGCCGCCATTGCCCTTGCGGTGGCCGGCGCCGTTATTGCCTCGGCCGCTGCGGCTCTTGGAGGGGCGGGCCTGGTCGGCTGGCGCTTCGCCGCTGGCAACAGCAATGTTGATGCCCATCAGCTTCTCGATGTCGCGCAGCAGGCGGATTTCGTCCGGAGCGCAGAAGGCAATCGCGATGCCGTCGCGGCCGGCGCGCGCGGTGCGGCCGATGCGGTGAACATAGGCATCAGGCACTTCCGGCAGGTCATAGTTGTAGACGTGGGTGACGCCGGGGATGTCGATGCCGCGGGCGGCGACGTCGGTGGCGACAAGCACGCGGATCTCGCCATCACGGAAGGCCTTCAGTGCCCGCTCGCGCTGGCCCTGGCTCTTGTTGCCGTGGATCGAGGCGGCCTTGAAGCCCACGTGGTCGAGGTGCTTCATCAGCTTCTCGGCACCATGCTTGGTGCGGCTGAAGATCAGCGACAGGCCGTCCGGATTGTCGGTCAGCGTCTTCTTGAGGATGGTCGTCTTCAGGTCCTTGCCGGGAACGAAGTGAACATACTGTTCGACCTTGTCGGCGGCCTTGCCCGGAGGTGTGACTTCAACCTTGATCGGGTTGGTCAGGTACTCGCCGGCAAGCTCGGCAATCTGCTTCGGCATGGTGGCCGAGAACAGCAGCGTCTGGCGGTTCTTCGGCACGAGCTTGGAGATCTTGCGCAGGTCGTGGATGAAGCCGAGGTCGAGCATCTGGTCGGCTTCGTCAAGGACGAGGTAGCGCCCTTGCGTCAGCGTCACGGCCTTGCGGTTGACGAGATCGAGCAGGCGGCCCGGTGTTGCGACCAGGATGTCGACGCCGCGGGCGAGCTGCTCGGTCTGCTTGTTGATCGAGACACCGCCGACGACAACGCCGATTTTCAGCGGAGACTTCTTGACGAAGAGCTTGAGGTTGGCAGCGATCTGGTTGACCAGTTCGCGGGTCGGGGCAAGTACGAGGGCGCGGATGTTGCGCGGATCGGGGCGCTTGCCTTCGGCAACGAGCTTTTCGATCATCGGCAGGCCGAAGGCGGCCGTCTTGCCGGTGCCGGTCTGGGCGAGACCGATGAGATCGTTGCCCTTCAGCACCTGAGGAATGGCCTGCGCCTGGATCGGCGTCGGTTTTTCGAAGCCGTTGGCGGACAGGGTCTCCAGAATGTGCTCGGAGAGGCCGAGATCTTTAAAGGTGGACAAATGCATATACCTTTTGGGGGCGCCAAACGCATTCGCCGGAACCGCATCCTTGCTGTTCCGGTGTCGTTTGGCGTCAAGAACCCCGCGTGAATTGGGAACTTGTGGGTTAAGAAAAAAGTCGTCAAGCGCCTGTGCTGTCGCCGCTTACGGCGTATGGGTGCGCTTTTCCTTCTTCACGGCTTTCTGTGTTGCCGAGGGCGCGCTCACGCGGCGGCCTGAAGGTGACGCTGGGCACCATGTCGTCGTTTTGGGCGAAAAAGTCAAGGTGCATCTTTTCGCAGGTGCGAAATGAGATCTACTCCAGCGCGAGATCAAAGCCGGCTTCAGCCGCTTCCTGGCCGTTGACGAGGATGACGATGCGGTGCGCGCCCGGATAGTAACGCCGGGTGGTGATCGGTCGGATCGCATGGCGTTTTTCGATCTCGATCGAGCGGCCGGGCGCAAGCGTCGCCGAGGTCCATTTGAACACTTTCGGCGATGACGCGCCGTTCGCCTTGCGGTGATGCACGGCGTAATCGATCATCACCTTCTGGCTCGTCTCGGCGTCATGACTGACGGCCAGGCGCAGGCCGAGGCTTTCGCCGAGCACGATCTCGGAGCGGTCGAGCGAGAACCTGGCATTGATGCCGGCCGGGGGAGCGAAGCCGAAATTGCCAAGCGCGTCCGGGTGGCCCTGCTTCAGGAGCGTGCGCGAGGCATGGCGCAGCAACTGGCGGCGCTCCGGTGATGCGTCGACGATATGCCCCGCGACGAAAGCCACCACCAGATCCGGATGGTCCTTGGCGATGTCGTTGAGGCTGTTGGCGACCGATCGGCGCACATAGTCCTCGGGGTCGTCGAGAAGGGCCGTCAGGATCGGCAGGATTGGCTTCGGATCGCGGATGAGTTTCGGCAGCCGCATTGCCCAGGGCAGGCGCGGGCGCGTGCCTTCGCTCGCCAGCCGGCGGACGTGATGGTTGGTGTCTTGGGTCCAGGAGTGGATCGTGGCAAGAGCGCGGTCCTGATCGCGGTCGATGAAGACGCGAATGCCGAACTCGGCGGTGAAATGCGGCGTCAGTGCACGCAGCAGCGACAGCGACAGGTCGAACTCCCCAAGGCCGCGCAAGGCGACGTACTGGCTGAGGGGGAGCAATGCCCAGCCGCTGAGACCGGGCGCATCGTCTCGGGGCAGGCAGGCCGCAAGAATGGCGGCCGCTTCGGCGAACGGCTGCGGCAGTGTTTCGACCAGCGCATCACGGATCTTGAGCGAACGCTGCATCAGTTCCAGCGTTTCGAGGCCATCGCCCGCGAGCCGCAGGAATTTCTCCCGATCGAAGACGCTGGCGCCACGGGCGATCCGGTCGGCGATATCGGTGACGACGCCGGGGTGCAGCAGGTTCTTCAGTGGCTCGGCCATCGCTCGGCAGTCCTTCGCTCGTTTTTCTGGCCGCTCAGATCTTCTGGCCGTCGGTAAAATGCTGCACCAGCATTACCGCGCTGATCGTCGCCGCGTAAGGCGCAAACTCCGGATCGACCCGAACGCGCTCACCGGCCGATTGGGCGGCCTCCAGCGTCTCCCATTCGACCAGGTCCGCAAACATGCCCGAGGTCTCGCAGGAATCGACGGCGCGCCAGGAGACGAACCCGGGGTAGCGGGAAACGGCCTGCATCGCCCGGCGGCGCGTGGCTGTCGCCGCGGGTTTGTCGAGAACGATGCAAACGGCAAGCTCAAGGATGTGGTCGCTGGTCATGTTCATGCTCCATGTCTGTTGGAGCTTGATTTAGCATAGGGCAACTGACAGCCTTATGGCCATAGTCGACCGTCACATGCTTGTGCGTGCCGGACGGTCGCTATAGCCCTTTCAAACGTGGGGCAGCATGGCGAAGGGAGACCACGGATGAGACCCGCCGACCGGCTGTTTCGCATTATCCAGCTCCTGCGCGCGACCGGCCGGGCGATGACGGCGCGGGAGATCGCCGAGAAGATGGAGGTCGCGCAGCGGACGATCTATCGCGACATGGAGCATCTGATCGCTTCCGGTGCGCCGATCGATGGCGAGCGTGGCGTCGGCTATCTGTTGCGCGGGGCCTTCGACGCGCCGCCGCTCGCCTTCACCTTCGAGCAGCTCGAAGCGCTCGCCTTCGGAGCCCGAGCCGTGCAGATGCTGGGCGACGGGCGACTTGCTCGATCGGCGCGCGAGGCGATGGAGAAGATCGCTCACGGCTTGCCTCCCGAACACCGGCAGCGGCTGATGGCGGCACCACTTCGCGCCTTCCGCTCGGCGCTCCAGCCGGAACCGCCGGCACTGCTCGGCGATCTGCGCCAGGCGATCGCGGAGCGGCGCAAGCTTCGCCTCAGCTATGACAGCCTCAAGAACGAGCACTCAGAGCGGATCATCTGGCCGCTCGGTCTCAGCGTCTTCGGCCACTTCTGGCTGCTGACGGGCTGGTGCGAGCTGAGGTCGGATTTCCGCGATTTTCGCGTCGACAGGATCAGCTCCGTTCACGTCGAGCGCGAGCGTTACGAGGTGACACCGGAGCGCAGCTTCGAGGCCTATGTCGCGAGGATGTGACCGCCGTTACAGGCCGAAACAATTGCTGCTGAGCGGCGTTTTGATGGAACCGAACCGAGCCTCGCGCGTTTTCTTCCAGGGCCTCTTCGGCCCGCCACGATCAACACCTTTCACTGGGAGACAATCGTGCAGAACCGGACATGGATACTGGTCGCGGACGGCAACACCGCGCGCATCGTCAAGGGCGTGAACCTGTTGAAGGAGGAACGCCAGCGGCCGGACGAGGAAACCTTTCACACCGAACCGAAACGCGTTCAGGACATCATGGCGGATAAGCCGGGCAGAGCGCACTCGTCCGACGGGCACGGCCGCTCCGCCATGGAATACAAAAGCGATCCCGTTCGCGAGGAGCAGCAGCGCTTCGTCGCCGACGTTGCTGAAAGGCTGGAAAGTTACGCGGCCGACCACGCTTTCGACAGCCTGGTGATCTGCGCCGCCCCAAGGACGCTCGGCGATTTCAGAAAACAGCTCTCCGCGCATGTGAGGGAGCGGACGGTCGCTGAGATTGACCGCAATTGTGTCGCTGCAACGACGGAGCAATTGATCGCCACGGCGCGGGCTGCCGTCTTTCCCTGAGCCCGGCTTGTAGGGCTCGCCTCCATACTAGCGGCTGCTCGTGCAATCAGCCAACGCGGCGCTCCGTCAGAAGTCCGTCGGGACGCCGCCCTCTTCCTTACGTCTGGCGACAAAGGCATCAAGTTCCTCTTCGATCGCCGGATCGAGCGGCGGGCGCTCATATTCGTTGAGCTTCTGCTTGAAGATCCGGTTGGCATGATCGTAGGTGGTCGGCCGTCCGGCTTCTGTCCAGGTCTCGAAGTTGCGCCAGTCGGACAGGATAGGCGAATAGAAGGCGGTCTCGTAGCGCTGCAGCGTGTGCAGCGTGCCGAAGTAATGGCCGCCGGGGCCGACGTCGCGCACGGCGTCGAGGCCTAGCGCATCCTCGCTGACATCGAGCGGCGTCAAATATTCCGCCACCATCTGCAGCATGTCGACGTCGAGAATGAACTTCTCGAAGGAGGCCGTGAGCCCGCCCTCGGTCCAGCCGGCTGCATGCATGACGAAGTTGCCGCCGCCCTGGGTCAGCGCCCAGAGCGACATGGCGGACTCGTAGGCGGCTTGAGCGTCGAGCGTGTTGGCGGCATTGGTGTTCGAGGTGCGGTAGGGGATGTTGTAGCGGCGGGCGAGCTGGCCGCCGGCGACCACCGCCTTCATGTATTCCGGCGTGCCGAAGGCGGGTGCGCCGGTCTTCATGTCGACGTTCGAGGTGAAACCGCCATACATGACGGGTGCGCCGCGCCTGACCATCTGGGTGAAGGCGATGCCGCACAGTGCCTCGGCGTTCTGCTGAACCAGTGCGCCGGCGATCGTCACCGGTGCCATCGCGCCGGCCAATGTGAAGGGCGTGACCACCACCACCTGACTGCGCGAGGACATCTCGATGATGCCCTGCAGCATCGGTCCGTCGAGGCGGAGCGGAGAGGAGGTGTTAATGATGGTGAACAGCGAAGGCTCGCGCTCCATCTGCTCCATGGAGATGCCGCGGCCGATGCGGGCGATCTCGATGCCGTCGGTGTTGCGCTGCTTCCCAAGCGAATAGGCGTGGAAGACCTTGTCGGTAAGCTTCACCATGTCGGAGAGGCAGTCGAGGTGGCGGACTGAGGCATGCAGATCGACCGGCTCGACCGGATAGCCGCCGGTCGTGTGCACGATGTCGTAGGACTGGGCGAGCTTTACCAGCTTGCGGAAGTCTTCATGGTTGCCGGTGCGGCGGCCGCCATCACGATCGGCGACGAAGGGCGCGCTGGCGATCTGGGCGAAGACGAGATTGTTGCCGCCGATCGCGACGTTGCGCGCCGGGTTGCGGGCGTGCATCGTGAAGGCCGGAGGCACGGAGGCGATCATGTCCATGATCAGCCCGCGGTCGAAGCGCACCCGGTCGGTGCCGGGCGTCACATCGGCGCCTGCGGCCTTCATCCGGTCGCGTGCTTCCGGCAGGATGATGTCCATGCCGATCTCTTCGAGGATGGTCAGCGACGCGTCATGGATCGCTTCGAGCGCATCTTCCGAAAGCACCGTGGACTTCGCCAGCGTATTGACAAGATTGAGGTATTTTCCGCCCGCGGACTTGCGGGACCGCTCGGCGCCGCGGCCGCCTGGCCTGCGTCGCCGCTCCAGCGGGGTCGAGGCCGCATCACCGGTTGCTGCATCGGGAAACTGATCGTCGTTCATGAAGGACCCACCGTGTTGCCGATGGGGTTGTGTCGCAGATCCGCAGGCGCGATGGCCCGCCATTTGCGACAGTTCAGTTCTCTTGTGGAGTAAATCGTTCCCGCTGACGCATTTTCGCAGGGCGATGGCGCAACCGTTCAAGACACGTTGAAATCGGGGGGAGCGCCTACAGCGCCGCGCGTCTTATCAGACGCGCAAAGGCCGCTGTAGCACTTTGATTTTCTGCATGTCTTTGTCCTTAAATCGAGGTCGATTTAGGGAGACATGCAGTAGGGGCGGTCGCCCCGCAGCATCTCGCGCTTGCCGGCGAAACCCTTGCGTTTTTCGACGACGAAGCCGGCGGCCTGAAGATTGCGGCGGACGAAACCGGCGGCGGCATAGGTCGCGAAGCTACCGCTGGGCGCGGTTTTTTCGAAGACGTGCCGCATCAGCTCTTCCGACCACATGTCGGGATTGCGCGAGGGGGCGAAACCGTCGAGATACCAGGCGTCGAACGGATGTTCGGTGCGGGCGACACCTTCGAGCGCCGGACCGCAGACGACCGTGAGGGTGACGCCGTCGCCAAAGTCGATGCGGACGTCACCGTCGGGGTCTGCCGGCCAGCGGGAGACCAGGGCCAGCCGTTCCGCATCGATTTCCGGCCAGTGGCTGAGCGCACGGGAAATCTCGTCGGCGGCCATGGGAAATCGCTCGAATGAGACGAAATGCAGGCGGTCGCCGGCTCCAGCGGTTGCCTTCCACTGGCGCCATGTCTCGCAGAAATTGAGCCCGGTGCCGAAGCCCAGTTCGCCGATGCGGAAGGTGCCCGTACCGACCCAGCGCTCCGGCAGGCCGTTGCCCGAAAGGAAGACGTGACCGCATTCCAGCCGCCCATCGGTGCGGCAATAAAAGTGATCGCCAAACTCCCGGGAATAGGGCATATCGCCCTCGTGCCAATCAAGGTTTTGGTGCGCTGGCGGGTCGATCGGGTCTGCTGGTCCTGTCATGGCAAAGGCGATAATCCGCCGGCCGGAGAAGGTCAATCGATGAGCGAGCTTTTGGTCGTCGGCGGCGGTATCATGGGGCTGTGGGCCGCCCTTTCCGCCGCGCGCAAGGGCATGACGGTGCGGCTCGTCGAGCAACAGGCCATCGGTGCCGGCGCGAGCGGCGGCCTACTGGGCGCGCTCATGCCGCATATGCCCGACCGCTGGAATGCCAAGAAGCAATTCCAGTTCGAAGCGCTGGTGTCCCTCGAAGAGGAGATCGCGCAGCTCGAAGCCGAGGCGGGGGTGTCGACCGGCTATCGCCGCACCGGGCGGCTGATGCCGCTCGCCAAGCCGCACTTACGCGACATTGCGCTCCGGCATGAACAGGACGCACGACAGCAATGGCGCGCGGGCGACCGGCAATTCTTCTGGCATGTCCAGGAGGAAGGCCCGCAGGGTTGGCCAGGCACGGAGGCAACGGCGCATGGCGTCGTTTTCGATACGCTGGCCGCGCGGGTGTCGCCGCGCCGCACGCTGTCGGCCCTGCGTGCCGCCCTGTTGCAGTTGCAGAATGTTCAGATCGATGAAGGCTCGGGCGTGCGCGCCATCCTTCCGGCGCACGGCAGGGCCGAGCGTGACGATGGCAGCCGGCTCAGCTTCGACCATTGCATCATCGCTGCCGGCATCGGCAGTTTCCCGCTGATCGATGCTGTGTCGGGGCCGCTGAAAGCGACGAGCGGCACGGCGGTCAAGGGCCAGGCCGCGCTCTTGAGGGCGGATGTCGATCCAGGCCTGCCGGTTATTTTCATCGATGGCGTCTACATCATCGCTCATGACGATGGCCATGTGGCGATCGGCAGCACCAGCGAGAACAGCTTTGCCGATCCACTGTCCACGGACGAACAGCTCGACGATCTCCTTCGACGCGCCACGTTGCTGGCGCCGTGTCTGGCGGATGCGGAGGTGGTCGAGCGCTGGGCCGGGCTCAGGCCAAAGTCGGCGGGGCGCGAACCCATGGTCGGGCGGCACCCTGATCATTCGAACATTTCCGTGCTGACCGGCGGCTTCAAGGTGAGCTTCGGGATTGCGCATCGGTTGGCGCGCTTCGTTGTCGACGAGATCGCCGGTCTCCCGACGCTCGATCTGCCGGAATCCTTCCTGTGCCGAAATCAAATCGCGGCGCTTCGCGAGAAGCATCTCTAGGCTTGGGCATGGGAAGGGCCCCGCCGCAGGCGGAGCCTCACATATTCGGACATTCGAAAGTTCGACCTTACATCCAGTAGGGTGGCACGCCGTAGTAGTCGTAGACGCGACGGCCGTTTTCCTCGTTCCAGTCGTATTCCTCGTTGCCGCGATATTTCGGCGCGCGCTCGACCTGATCGCGCGTAACGTCGGTGCGATAGCCGCCGAGGTTTTCGTCATAGGTCAACTTCGCCCAGGGCAGCGGATAGTGGTCTTCGCCGAGGCCGAGGAAGCCGCCGAAACCGAGCACGGCGTAGGCAACGCGACCGCTGCGTTTTTCGATGATCACGCGCTCGATCGAGCCGATGTGCTTGTTGTCGGAGCCATAGACCTTCGTGCCTTCAACCTTGTCGCTCGCGATCAGGTCATGGGTTTCCTTGATCCGGGCATCCTGCAGGTTTGCGTTGTGATAGCTCACGCTTCTTCTCCATCCTTGATTGTTACCTTGAGTGAACGGCCGTTGGGCCGGATGGTTCCGAAAATCTGGTGCGCAAACCGGTGGGATCGCGTGGTTTTGCACGATCCGCTTCGTCAATCTGTCACGCAAATCACCTAAGACGCGGCCAATAGATCACGAAGATCCCGGGTCGGATCGATACTCATAAGCGTGATCGATCTCATTGGAGCGGGGCGGAAAACCGCAGGCACTTTTCCTCGTCCCGCTCGACACGGATAACCGGAGCCAGACATGCGCTACGCCATTTGTTTTACGCCGCCGATGGCCGACCCGCTTTCCGCGGTCGCCGCAAGCTGGCTTGGGCGCAACGTCTATTCCGGCGAACCGACGGAACTGCCTTCGGTTGCGGGCCTGAGCTCTGCCGACATCGCCTACCATACGGCCGTACCGCGCCGCTTCGGTTTCCATGCGGTGATGATGTCGCCGTTTCGTCTGCATCCGGATATGACGGAATCACAACTCCTGAAGGCGCTCATGCATTTTGCCGGCGCGCAGACACCGTTCGAAATCGATCGCCTGGAGGTCGCCCGCATCGGCCGGTGCTTCGGTCTGATGCCGCAGGTCCCGAGCACCGCGATGCATCTGCTGGCAGCCAATATCGTTCAGGAGTTCGATGCTTTTCGTGCGCCGCTCAGCGAAGACGAGATCGAGCGCTCCGATCCGGATCGGCTGACCGCACCGCAGTTTTCCAATTTGCACCGCTGGGGCGATCCTCATGTGATGGACGAGTACCGCTTCCACATGATGTTGACTGGCCCGCTCGCGTCGGACGCGATACGCCAGGTCGAGGCGCCGCTTCGCGAGCTGTTCGAGCCGTACCTGGCGACGCCGCTTGCCATCGCCAGTCTTGCCCTCTTCGTCGAGCAGGAGACCGGCGCGCCCCTGCGTGTGCATTCGCAGCACCCGCTCGGCAAGATCTCTACGAATGCGCGCGCCGAACGCGCCAAACGCGTTGCCGCCGATCC
This sequence comes from Ensifer sp. ENS10, assembly GCF_014852025.1. NCBI lineage: Bacteria > Pseudomonadati > Pseudomonadota > Alphaproteobacteria > Hyphomicrobiales > Rhizobiaceae > Ensifer > Ensifer sp. ENS10. Next base: position 1,111,281 of record NZ_JACVAS010000002.1, on the reverse strand, counting down.
CTCTGTTGGTTCGGGATCGATCCGGCCCTTGTCGCTCATCGTCGCGGCATTGATGGCGCATCGCTAACGAGAGCGCAGAATTCAGCCTTCGTCTCATTCCGAGCTTGCCGCCCAGCGACCCTTCGCGGGCAGATTTCGGTATCGACAATCCGGTCGGCGGTGATACCGTTCTGGAAAAATCGAAGGGTGATTTGATGTCTGAGACTAAGTATCCGCGCGACCTCGTTGGCTACGGCCGCAATCCGCCGAAGGCAAACTGGCCGGGCGATGCGCGCATTGCCGTGCAGTTCGTGCTGAACTACGAGGAGGGCGGCGAGAGCTGCATTCTCGATGGCGACGCGGCGTCCGAATGTCTGCTGTCCGAGATCGTCGGCGCGCAGCCCTGGCAGGGACAGCGTAATCTCAACATGGAATCGATCTACGAATATGGCGCACGCTCCGGTTTCTGGCGGCTGTGGCGCATGTTCACGAGCCGTAACGTTCCGCTGACGGTCTACGGCGTGACGCTCGCCATGGCGCGCAATCCGGAAGCGGTTGCGGCCATGAAGGAAGCCGGCTGGGAAATCGCCAGCCACGGCCTGCGCTGGCTGGAATACAAGGATTTTCCGGAGGAGGTCGAGCGCGAGCATATCCGCGAAGTCGTCCGTCTGCATACGGAACTGACCGGCGAGCGCCCGCTCGGCATCTACCAGGGCAAGCCTTCGGCCAATACGCTGAAGCTGGTGCTGGAGGAGGGTGGCTTCCTCTATTCCTGCGACAGCTACGCCGACGAACTGCCCTATTGGGTGCCGGGGCTGCCGGCCGACAAGCCGCATCTGATCATCCCCTATACGCTCGATGCCAACGACATGCGTTTTGCCACCAACCAGGGCTTCAACTCCGGCGACCAGTTCTTCACCTATCTCAAGGACAGCTTCGACGTGCTCTATGAGGAAGGCCGTCAGGGCGATGCCAAGATGATGAACATCGGCCTGCACTGCCGGCTCGTCGGCCGCCCTGGCCGCGCCGCAGCCCTTGCCCGGTTCATCGATTACGTGATGTCGCACGATAAGGTCTGGGTGCCCAGGCGCATCGACATCGCCAACCACTGGTACCAGCACCACAAGCCGGAAGGGACGCTCTGATGTCCGACCGCGACGCCTTCGTCGCCCGTTTCGGCGGCGTGTTCGAGCATTCGCCCTGGGTGGCCGAACGCGCTTACGATCGCGCCGCGGCGGCGGGTTTGATGGCGGGCAACGTGCATTCGGCGCTCTGCCAGGCTTTTCGTGCGGCGTTGCCGCGCGAAAAGCTGCAAGTGCTGCGCGCCCACCCGGATCTCGCCGGAAAGCTGGCGATCGCGGGCAAGCTTACGGCAGACTCGACCGCCGAGCAGGCGTCTGCTGGCCTCGATCGGTTGACGCCCGAGGAACATCAGCGCTTCACGGCGCTGAACGATGCCTACACGAAGAAATTCGGCTTCCCCTTCATCATCGCCGTGAAGGGGCTCACCAAGGGCCAGATTCTCGCCTCCTTCGAAAGCCGCATTGACAATTCGCCCGAAGAGGAATTTGAAACCGCTTGCGCGCAGGTGGAGAAAATCGCCCGCCTGCGGCTGCAGTCGATGCTTCCTGGAGACGAAAATGCCTGACAAAACCGTTCGATACGCGTCCTCGCTCTTTCGGAGGACCGTCGAACTGGAGTTGACATTGTCGAATGCCGTGGAAACCTGCGAGGTCCACGCCTGATGTCGCGCCTGCTTACCATCGAACCGCTGACGCGCGACGCCTTTGCACCCTTCGGAACCATCATCGAAGCCGATCCGGCGACGATGCGCTACATCAACGGCGGCAACACGGAACGTTTCCACGGGCTGGCGCGCGCCGATGTGGTCGGCGACGGCGCCAATGTCATCATCAATATCTTCCGCGGTCAGCCGCGCGCTTTTCCCTATGCGGTGACGATGATGGAGCGCCACCCGCTCGGCAGCCAGAGCTTTTCACCGCTCGACGATCGCCCCTGGGTCGTCGTCGTCGCCGAAGACGAGGACGGGCGTCCGGGCACGCCGCGGGTATTCCAAGCGAGCGGCAAGCAAGGAGTCAATTACGGCCGCAACGTCTGGCATCACCCGCTGATGTCGATCGGCGCCGTCAGCGATTTCTTGATCGTCGACCGGGAAGGGCCGGGCAACAACCTCGAAGAGTATTTCTACGACGAGCCCTTCGTCATTTCGAGCCCAGTCTAGCGGGATGATGAGAAGTGCGTGCGGTTCGCCGCGCGCATGTCGCCCTACAGCGCCGCGCGTCTTATCAGACGCGCAAAGGTCGCTGTAGCACTTTGATTCACTGCATGTTTTTGTCCTTTAATCGGCTACGATTAAAGGAAACATGCAGTAGCAGAAAAGAGGATACCATGAGCAGCACCGGCCGCCTGACGACCCATGTACTCGACACCGCGCTCGGCAAGCCGGCCGAGGGCCTGCGCATCGATCTCTACTGGCTGGAGGGCGAAGAGCGACAGCTGATCCGCACCGTCCACACCAACAGCGACGGCCGTGTCGACGGGCCGATGGTCGAAGGCGTCGGCTTCATGGCCGGCAATTACGAGCTGGTCTTCCACGCCGGCGACTACCTGCGCCGGTCAGGCACGACGCTGCCGGAACCGGCCTTCCTCGACCGAATCCCCTTGCGCTTCGGCATTGCCGATCCGGCGAGCCACTATCACGTGCCGCTGCTGCTTTCGCCCTATGGGTATTCGACCTATCGGGGGAGCTGAGCGCGCAGGGGTCTTGCGCTCGCTTCGCGTTTTGCCGGAAGGGCCACTCCAAGCTCCCTCATCCTCGCCCTTGTGGCGGGGATCCAGCGACCCGAAGTCTGTCGGGTCAAAAGACCTTTCAGCCCAAGGACTTGGGCTGGCTAGATTCCTGTGACAAGCACAGGAATGAGGGCGGGAGTGGCTGATGCCGTGGCCTATTCCGCCAGGATGCTGCGGTCGACGTCGTTGATGTTGCGTTTGCCGCAGAGCGCCATGGTGATGTCCATCTCCTTGCGGATGATTTCCAACGCCTTGGTCACCCCGTCCTTGCCCATGGCGCCGAGGCCATAGAGGAAGGGGCGGCCGATATAGGTGCCCTTGGCGCCCATGGCGACGGCCTTCAGCACATCCTGGCCGGAGCGGATGCCGCCGTCGAGATGCACTTCGATCTGGTGGCCAACCGCATCGACGATGCGCGGCAGCATGCTGATGGAGGAGTGGGCGCCGTCGAGCTGGCGGCCGCCATGGTTGGAGACGATAATCGCATCGGCACCGGTCGCCGCCGCCATCTTGGCGTCTTCGGGATCGAGAATGCCCTTGAGGATCAGCGGTCCGCCCCAACGCTCCTTGATCCACTCGACGTCCTTCCACGAAAGCTGCGGGTCGAACTGTTCCGCCGTCCAGGCGCCGAGCGAAGAAAGATCGGTAACGCTCTTTGCGTGGCCGACGATGTTGCGGAAGGTGCGGCGCTTGGTGCCGAGCATCTTCATGCACCAGCCGGGGCGCGTCGCCATCTGCCAGAGATGCTTCGGCGTCATCTTCGGCGGCGCGGAGAGGCCGTTGCGCAGGTCCTTGTGACGCTGGCCGAGGATCTGCAGGTCGAGCGTCAGCACCAGCGCCGAGCACTTCGCCGCCTTGGCGCGGTCGATAAGGTTCAGCACGAATTCGCGCTCGCGCATGACGTAAAGCTGGAACCAGAAGGGCTTGGTGGTGACCGAGGCGACGTCCTCGATCGAGCAGATGCTCATGGTCGAGAGCGTGAAGGGGACACCAAAGGCTTCGGCGGCCTGGGCCGCCAGCATCTCGCCATCGGCGTGTTGCATGCCGGTGAGGCCGGTTGGGGCAAGCGCCACCGGCATCGAAACCTTTTGACCGATCATCGTCGTTTCGAGCGACCGGTCGGTCATGTCGACCAGCACCCGCTGGCGCAACTTGACCTTGGCGAAATCCTCCTCATTGGCGCGATAGGTGCCTTCGGTCCAGGCGCCGCTGTCGGCGTAGTCGAAGAAGAGCTTCGGCACGCGACGTTTGGCGAGCGCCTTGAGATCGCTAATTTCGAGGATTTGCGTCATGAAAACGGCCTTCGTCCAACGGAGATTGAACGAGCCATTACCATGTTTGCCGGAGGCTTGTTAATAGCCAGAACGCAGAGAGGTCAATTTTCTTGACCTCTCTGGATTTGCGCGGTCACGCGGCGGCGAGTGCCGATTTCGCCGGCTTGCCGGCGACATAGGTTTCGACGATCGCGCGGTCGTCGCCCATGGTCTGCAGCAGGAAGAGTTCGTCGGCGAGCGAATTGACCACTTCGGCCCGAAGCGCCATTGCCGGCGTCGCCGCCATGTCGAGCACGATGAAGTCGGCATCGGTTCCGGCTTCGAGCGTGCCGATCCTGTCGACGAGCGAGAGCGCCTCGGCATTGCCGCGCGTCATCATGAAGAAGCTGTCGAAGGGGTTCAGCCGCTCGCCCTGCAACTGCAGGATCTTGTAGGCCTCGTCGAGCGTCTTCAGCATGGAATAGCTGGTGCCGCCGCCGATGTCGGAGGCGACCGACGTGCGGACCGGCTTGTCCCTGCGGGTAAGCGCCCGCAGCGGAAAGAGGCCGGAGCCGAGGAAGAGGTTGGAGGTCGGGCAGAAGACGGCGACGGAGCCGGTCTCGCTCATCGCATCCGCCTCGCGCTCCGAAAGATGGATGCAGTGGCCGAACAGGCTTTTCGGCCCGAGCAGGCCGTAGCGGGCGTAGACGTCGGTATAGTCCTTGGCTTCCGGATAGAGCTCGCAGGTGAAGGCGATCTCGTCGCGGTTTTCCGAAAGATGCGTCTGTACGTGCAGATCGGGGAACTCGTGCACCAACGATTTGGCGACGTCCATCTGCTCGGGCGTCGAGGTGATGGCGAAGCGCGGGGTGATCGCCACGTGGTTGCGGCCCTTGCCGTGCCAGTCGCGGATCACCGCCCGAGTTTCGTTGTAGCCCACCTGCGGCGTGTCGAGCAGCCCTTGCGGTGCGTTGCGATCCATCATCACCTTGCCGGCGACCATGCGCATGTCACGGCGCAGCGCCTCGGCGAAGAAAGCGTCGGCGGACGCCTTGTGCACCGAGCAATAGGCCGTCGCGGTCGTCGTGCCATGGCGCACCATCTCGTCGAAGAAGAGCGTCGCAATGCGCTCGGCATGGGCGGTTTCGACGAAACGGCACTCCTCCGGGAAGGTGTAGGTGTTCAGCCATTCGAGCAGGTTGGCGGCATAGGAGGCCATCACCTGCATCTGCGGGAAATGCAGGTGCGTGTCGATGAAGCCGGGCACGATCAGGTGCGGGCGATGATCGACTTCTGCGACATCTTCAGGCGCGCTTGTCTTCACCACGGCGTAAGCGCCACTCGCAAGGATCTGGCCACCCTCGACCAGAAGTGCGCCGTCGCTCTCATAGCCATAGGCGGCGCTGTCGTCGATCGACGTTGGCGCGCGGTGGAAGCTCAGCAGTCGGCCGCGGATGAGGGTGGTGGTCATTGTGTCTTGCCTTCCTCGACGGCACTTTCGAACCAGGCTGTCAGCAGCTGGCGCTCGTCCGTCGTCATGTCCGTTACATTTCCGGGCGGCATCGCATGGCTGCGCCCGGCCTGGATATAGATTTCGCGGGCATGTGCGGCAATCTCCGCGTCGCTTTCCAGCACAACGCCCTTCGGCGCCTGGGTGATGCCCTCATAAACCGGCTCGGCCGCATGGCACATGGAACAACGGGTCGAGACCGTGTCCTTGACGGCGGGGAAGTGCGCGTTCGCGGCGAAGCGCGAAAAGACCGGTGCGACCTCGGCCTTCTCGCCGCCGGTCAGCACCTTCGGCACGGTCGAAAGCCACATGATCAGGATGAAGAGAAGCGCCGTGACGAGCCAGGTCCAGGTTGGCTTGCCCTTGCGGGCATGGGTGGTGTTGAACCAGTGGCGGATGGTGACGCCCATCAGGAAGACGAGTGCGGCGATGATCCAGTTGAAAGCCGTCGCGAAGGCCAGCGGATAGTGGTTCGACAGCATGAAGAAGATGACCGGCAGCGTCAGGTAGTTGTTGTGCAGCGAGCGCTGTTTCGCCTGGGCGCCGAGCTTCGGATCCGGCGTGCGCCCGGCGATGAGATCGGCGACGACGATCTTCTGGTTGGGGATGATGATAAAGAAGACGTTGGCCGACATGATCGTCGCGGTAAACGCGCCAAGATGCAGGAAGGCGGCGCGGCCGGTGAAGACCTGCGTGTAGCCCCAGGCCATGACGACGAGCGCCACATAGAGCAGCGCCATCAGCCCCCAGGTGTTGCCGCCGATCGGCGACTTGCAGAGCAGATCGTAGAAGATCCAGCCGATGCCGAGCGAGGCAAGCGAGATCAGGATCGCTGTGGTTGCGGAGATATCGAGCACATGGCGGTCGATCAGGAAAAGATCGGCGCCGCCGTAATAGACGAGACAGAGCATGGCGAAGCCCGAGAGCCACGTCATGTAGGATTCCCATTTGAACCAGGTGAGATGCTCAGGCATCGAGGCCGGCGCCACCAGGTATTTCTGGATGTGGTAGAAGCCGCCGCCATGCACCTGCCACTCCTCGCCATAGGCGCCGACCGGCAGGTGGTCGCGCTTCGTGAGGCCGAGGTCGAGCGCGATGAAATAGAAGGATGAGCCGATCCAGGCGATGGCCGTGATCACGTGCAGCCAGCGGACGGCAAAGGCCAGCCATTCCCAGGCAATGGCGAACTCGTACATTCAGATCCCCTTTTGTCTCTATCGCTGCACCTTGCGCAAAAACGACGGAGGGGAAAAGGGGGCAGGGCTCTCGTCAAGCGCTATTTGCGTGCAGGAAGCTCGGCGGACAAAGCTCGCCGAGGATCCAGTCGCGGAAAATCCGGATCTTGGGCGTGTTGCGGCGCGCGTGCGGATAGGCAAGCCAGTAGTCGCAGCCGTCGCTGCAGCGCAGATCAAAGGGCTGGTAGAGCCGGCCGAGCGCGACATCATCCGGATAGAATTCCGGCGTCAGGATGGCGACGCCCTGGCCGGCGACGGCTGCGCGTGCCTCGAAGGTCTGTGCGCCAAGCCGGCTGTGCGGCCGTCCCTCGAGATCGGGATCGTCGACCCCGGCGGCCTTGAACCACATCGGCCACCAGGGATCGCCGGCATCGATGATGCGAAGCTTCAAGAGGTCGCGTGGTTCGTGTACGCCGCCGATGGTCTCGGCGAGCGCCGGGCTCAGCATCGGGCTGAACTCGACGCGCATGAGCGGATGGGTGTCGAGGCCGGGCCAGACGCCCCCGCCGGAGCGGATCGCGAGGTCCGCGGGCTCGCGGCTAAAATCGGTGAGCGAGTCGCTCGTCGTCAGCCGCACGGCGATGTTGGGATGGGCAAGCTGGAAGCTGCCGATGTTGCGGGCAAGCCATTGCGAGGCGAAGGTCGGGGTCGAACTGATGAGGAGCGCGCTGTCGATATCGCCGCGGGCATTGGAGACGGCTTCCTGCAGCATCTCGAAGGCTTCGGTCACACGCGGTGCCAGCCGCTGGCCGACGTCGGTCAGCGAGATCTGACGCGGGCGCCGCAGGAAAAGCGGTTCGCCGACATTCTCCTCGATCAACTTGATCTGGTAGCTGACGGCGGTCTGGGTCATGCCCAGTTCTTCGCCGGCCTTGGTGAAACTGCCGAGCCTGGCGACCGCTTCGAAGACCCGCAGCGCATTCAGCGGAAACTGCTTCGACATCTTCATGGATAAGTTCTCTTGATGCATGCAGACGGATGTTCGATTGGATTTCGATCCTCCTCCACGGCATCCTCCAAGTCAACTTCCCAAGACGAACAGGTGCTGAAATGAGTTGCGACACATTCGAACGTACTGAAAGAAAACCATTTCTTTCAATCGAGCCGGTCATACGGCTCACGGCTGCCCTGTTCGGCGGCCTCGTTGCCCCCAAGCCGATGCTGGATGTCAACGCTCTCTCCGACCACATGAAGAGAGATATGGGTTTCATGGATGTCCATAGCCCGCATAGCGACGACGAGGAGGCGATGGCCAACGCCCGTCGCCTGCTCAGCATCAATGAGTTGCCGCGGATTTGAGGCAAATCTTGATGGCCGTCAGCGATCTCGCAGACGCTCGACGGCCATCAGCACACGCTCCGGTGTTGCCGGGGCATCGAGCCGCGGGCACTCGCGATAATCCGCGACACTGGCGACTGCCATGGAAAGCGCCTCCAGAACCGAGATCGGCAGCATGAAGGGCGGCTCTCCTACCGCCTTGGAGCGGCCGATGGTCTTCTCGGTATTGCTCGACCATTCGGCGAGCTTCACATTGAAGATCTTCGGCCGGTCGGAAGCGAGCGGGATCTTGTAGGTGGAGGGGGCGTGGGTGCGAAGCCGGCCCTTGTCGTCCCACCACAGTTCCTCCGTCGTTAGCCAGCCCATCCCTTGCACGAAGCCGCCCTCGATCTGGCCGATGTCGATCGCCGGGTTCAACGAACGGCCGACATCGTGCAGCACGTCGACACGGTCGACCATGTATTCGCCGGTCAGCGTATCGACAGACATTTCCGAAACCGAAGCGCCATAGGCGAAATAGTAGAAGGGTGTGCCGCGGCCGCTGGCACGGTCCCAGTGGATCTTCGGCGTCTTGTAATAGCCGGCCGCCGACAGCTGGATGCGGCCCATATAGGCCTGCTTGATGAATTCGGGGAAAGGCACCAGCTCTTCACCGATCTTCACATGGTTGGGCACGAAGCTGACATGATCAGGCGTCGTCTGCCAGCGCTCGCAGGCGAAGGCGACCAGCCGCTCCTTGATCTGGCGCGCGGCGTCATGAGCCGCCATGCCGTTCAAGTCCGAGCCCGAGGAGGCGGCGGTCGCAGAGGTGTTCGGCACCTTGCCGGTGGTTGTCGCGGTGATGCGCACCCGGTCGAGGTCGACCTGGAAACTGTCGGCAATCACCTGCGCAACCTTGATATAGAGGCCCTGGCCCATCTCGGTGCCGCCATGGTTCAGGTGGATCGAGCCGTCCTGATAGATGTGCACCAGAGCACCCGCCTGGTTGAAGGCGGTCATGGTGAAGGAGATGCCGAATTTCACCGGCGTCAGCGCGATGCCCTTGCGGATGATGCGGCTCGTCTTGTTGAAGTCGAGGATCGCCTGGCGACGCGCCTGATAGTCGGCGCTCTCCTCAAGCTCGGCGACGATGCGGGCAATGATGTTGTCTTCGACCCTCTGGTGGTAGGGCGTGAGGTCCCGGCCCGAGCCGTTCTCGCCATAGAAGTTCAGCTTGCGGATCTCCAGCGGATCCTTGCCGAGCTGGTAGGCGATTTCCTCGATGATGCGTTCGCCGCCGACCATCCCTTGAGGCCCGCCGAAGCCGCGATAGGCGGTGTTGGAGACCGTGTTGGTCTTCAGCGGCTGCGAGGTGAGCTTCACATGCGGGTAGAAATAGGAGCTGTCGGCATGGAAGAGTGCCCGGTCGGTGACGGGGCCGGAGAGGTCCGACGAAAAGCCACAGCGCGCCGCATAGTTGGCATGAACCGCATGGATGCGGCCGTCGTCGTCGTAGCCGACGTCGTAGTCGACGAGGAAGTCATGGCGCTTGCCGGTTGCCGTCATATCCTCGTCCCGGTCGGGGCGGAACTTGACGGCGCGATTGAGCTTCTTTGCCGCAACCGCGGCAAGGGCGGCGAACTGGTTGCCCTGCGTTTCCTTGCCGCCAAAGCCGCCGCCCATGCGGCGGACGTTCACCGTCACCGCATTTGAGGGCACGCCGAGCACATGCGAGACCATGTGCTGGATCTCGCTCGGATGCTGGGTCGAGGACCAGACGGTGACCTCGTCGTCCTCGCCGGGTATGGCGAGCGCGATATGGCCTTCGAGGTAGAAGTGCTCCTGGCCGCCGATGCGCATTTGCCCTTTGAGCCGGCGTGGGGCCTTTTCCAGCTCCGCCTCGGCGTCGCCGCGCTGCAGGGTCAGCGGCTGGGTCACCAGCTCGCCGCCATGGGCGACCGAGTCGAGAATGTCGGTGAAATGCGGCAGGTCGCGATAGGTGATATTCGCCAGCCGTGCGGCCCGGCGGGCGATGTCGCGGGTCTCGGCGATCACCGCAAAGGCGGGTTGCCCATGAAACTGCACGAGACCATCGGCAAGCACTGGCTCGTCATGCAGGTGGCTCGGGCTGATGTCGTTGGAATGCGGCATGTCCCTGGCGGTGAGCACACAGACGACCCCGGGTACGGCGGCGACGGCCGAGAGGTCCATCGCGGTGATCTCCGCATGCGCCCGGTCGGTCATGCCGAGTGCGCCATGCAACGTGCCCACGGGTTCCGGCATGTCGTCGATATAGTCGGCGGTGCCGGCGACATGTTTGTGGGCGCTGTCGTGGCGCTGCGCCGCGTGCATCTCGCCCCGGATTGCCTTGCGTTCCTCGAAGGTGGACTTGTCCATGATCATCTGTCTCCCGCGGCGTAGCGCACCAGTTGCGCGGGCTCGCCACCGCTTTCCAGGAAGAAACGCATCAAGAGGTTTTTCGCCGCCAGCATGCGGTAGTCGCTTGTCGCCCGCCAGTCGGTGAGCGGCTGGTAGTCGGTCTCGAAGGCGACTTGTGCTGCGCGAACCGTCTCCTCGGTCCAGGGCTTGCCGATCAGCGCCGTTTCCACATTCGTGGCGCGCTTCGGCGTGCCGGCCATGCCGCCGAAGGCGATGCGGGCGGAGCGGACCACTCCGCCGTCTACCGACAGGCGGAAGGCGCCGAGCAGGGCGGAAATGTCCTCGTCGCGGCGTTTTGAGATCTTGTAGGCGGCAAAGAGATCGCCGGCCGGAAGACTTGGCACGAAGATGCTTTCGACGAATTCGCCCGGCTTACGGTCCTGTTTGCCATAGGCGATGAAGAATTCTTCGAGCGGCAGCGTCCGGCGACCCTCCGTCGAGCGCAGCGTCACGGTGGCGTCGAGCACGATCAAGGGCGGCGGGCTGTCGCCGATCGGCGAGCCGTTGGCGATGTTGCCGCCGATCGTGCCCATGTTGCGCACCTGCTCGCCGCCGATCCGGTCGATCAGCGGGCCGAGGCCGGGAAAGGCTTTGCCAAGCGCGGCATAGGCCATCGTGTAGCTAACGCCGGCACCGATCGTCAGACCCGGCTCCGTCTCCTCGATGCGCTGCAACTCGGCAATGCCGTTGATGAAGATGGCCGGGTTGATCGGCCGCATCTGCTTGGTCACCCAGAGGCCGACATCGGTGGAACCGCCAACCACGGTCGCCCCCGGATTGTCGGCAAGCGCTGTCGCCAGGCCGTCGCCGTCCGCAGGCACGATCAGACAGGTGTCGCCCTGGCGAATGGTGATCGTCTCGGTCGGCGCCAGTGCCTTCAGCCGGGCGGTGATCGTTTCGCGTTCTCGCGTGATCGGGTCGAAGATTTCGGAGGGGCGCGCCTTTGCCGCCGCTTCCGCGGCGCGCACGATCGGCTCATAGCCGGTGCAACGACAGAGGTTGCCCTGCAGCGCCTTTTCGATATCAGCGCGGCTGGGATCGTCGTTTGCGAGCCACAGGCCATAGAGCGACATGACGAAGCCGGGCGTGCAGAAGCCGCATTGCGATCCGTGGAAATCGACCATCGCCTGCTGCACCGGATGCAGCGTCCCGTCCTGGCCGGCAAGATGCTCGACGGTGACGACATGGGTTGCCTGCAGCGAGCCGAGGAAACGGATGCACGCGTTGACGGCTTCATAGACGAGCCTGTCGCCGGCAAGCCTTCCGACGAGCACGGTGCAAGCGCCGCAGTCGCCCTCCGCACAACCTTCCTTGGTGCCGGTCAACCGACGCTCCAACCTCAGGTAATCGAGCAGGGTCGCGGCCGGTGCGATGTCGGAAAGCGCGACCTCGCGATCGTTGAGGATGAAGCTGATGCTTCCGTTTGGCTGGGGCATGCCACTCATTCCCTGCTGCTGCATATTGCCTGAAATCACTTTGATCTTAGGTGGTTATGCAGAAAAGCAAAGGGCCGTGGAAATTTTTGGCTGTGTCCGTGCGTGTGGCTACTGTGCCGTCCAGCCGCCGTCCATCGACACATGCGTGCCGGTGATCTGGGCGGCATCGTCGCCGGCGAGATAGACGGCAAGCGCTGCCACCTGTTCGACGGTGATGAACTTCTTGGTCGGCTGGCCCTTCAGCATCACGTCGTTGATGACCTGCTGTTCGGTGATGCCGCGGGTGCGTGCCTGATCGGGGATCTGCTTTTCGACGAGCGGCGTCAGCACGTAGCCCGGGCAGATCGAATTTGCGGTGATACCGTTTTCGGCGACTTCGAGAGCGACGGTCTTGGTCAGGCCGAGGACGCCGTGCTTGGCGGCGACATAGGCCGCCTTGAATGGCGAAGCGACGAGGCCATGGGCGGAAGCGATGTTGATGATGCGGCCCCAGCCTTTCGCCTTCATGCCGGGAATGGCGGCGCGGATCGTGTGGAAGGAGGAGGAAAGGTTGATCGCGATAATACGATCCCATTGCTCGATCGGGAAATCCTCGACCTTCTCGACATATTGGATGCCGGCATTGTTGACGAGGATATCGACGCTGCCGAAGTGCTCGGTTGCGGTCGCGATCAGATCAGCGATCTCGGCGGGTTTCGTCATGTCGGCGCCGTGATAAAGCACCGTTCCGCTCGTCAGCGCGCTGACGTCGTCCGTCGCTTGTCTGATCTCATCCGGGCTGCCGAAGCCGTTCAGCACGATGTTGGCGCCGCCCTTGGCGAAAGCCTTGGCGATCGCAAGCCCGATTCCGCTCGTCGAACCGGTGATGACCGCTGTTTTCGTCATTGTTGCTCTCTCCCTTCGTGGCGCTGCGGGCTGCTTTGTTGCGGCGCAACAGCGCCAGCCTACGCGTAAAACGGGCGCACTGACAATTGTGTTTTTGAGCTCCGGGCCGCAGAGTTGCCGCGGGGGCCAGCGAAGCCGATCGGTTGCGTTTTGTTTTCGTTTGACATTCGTTTTGCCATCGTATTGAAGTTTTCGAAATGAGATCCCGCCCTTGAGGACGGGTGAATAAACATGCGTGTGGCCGGGGAGGGGCATATGGGCGGATATATTCTCGCGATCGATCAGGGTACGACCTCAAGCCGGGCGATCGTCTTCGACGGTCAGCAGCAGATCGCTGGCGCCAGCCAGAAGGAATTCAAGCAGCACTTCCCCAAATCCGGCTGGGTCGAGCACGATCCCGAGGAAATCTGGCAGACGGTCCTTTCGACGGTCCAGGAAGCGATCGCCAAGGCGGGCATCACCGCCGGCGACCTTGACGGCATCGGCATCACCAATCAGCGCGAGACGGTCGTCGTATGGGATCGCGAAACCGGCAATCCGATCCACAATGCCATCGTCTGGCAGGACCGCCGCACTGCGTCCTATTGCGACAGGCTGAAGAAGCAGGGGCTGGAAAAGACCTTCACCAGGAAGACCGGCCTGCTGCTCGATCCCTATTTCTCCGGCACCAAGCTCAACTGGCTGCTCACCAACGTCGACAGGGCCCAGGCGCGCGCTTCCAAGGGTGAGCTCTGCTTCGGCACGATCGACACCTTTCTCATCTGGCGGCTGACCGGCGGCAAGTCCTTCGTGACCGATGCCACCAACGCCTCGCGCACGCTCCTCTACAACATCTCGGAGAATGCCTGGGACGACGAACTGCTGAAGATCCTGAAAGTGCCGCGCGCCATGCTGCCGGAGGTCAAGGACTGCGCCGCCGATTTCGGCGTCACTGACCCGGCAATCTTCGGCGCCGCCATCCCGATCCTTGGCGTTGCCGGCGACCAGCAGGCGGCGACGATCGGCCAGGCCTGCTTCAAGCCGGGCATGCTGAAATCCACCTATGGCACCGGCTGCTTCGCGCTGCTCAACACCGGCAAGGACATGGTGCGGTCGAAGAACCGGCTGCTCACCACCATTGCCTATAGGCTCGACGGCGAAACGACCTATGCGCTGGAAGGTTCGATCTTCGTTGCCGGTGCTGCCGTGCAATGGCTGCGCGACGGCCTGAAGGTGATCAAGGCGGCACCCGATACCGGGACGCTCGCCGAGAGCGCCGATCCGACGCAGGAAGTCTACCTGGTGCCGGCCTTCACAGGGCTTGGCGCGCCGCACTGGGATCCGGATGCGCGCGGCGCGATCTTCGGCATGACCCGCAACACCGGCCCCGCCGAGTTTGCCCGCGCCGCGCTCGAAGCCGTCTGCTACCAGACGCGCGACCTGCTCGAGGCGATGCACAAGGACTGGCGCAACAACGGCAAGGAAACGGTGCTGCGCGTCGATGGCGGCATGGTCGCCTCCGACTGGACGATGCAGCGGCTGTCCGATCTGCTCGACGCGCCGGTCGACCGGCCCGTCATTCTCGAGACCACCGCGCTCGGCGTCGCCTGGCTTGCCGGCAGCCGTGCTGGCGTCTGGCCGAAGCAGGAGGCGTTCGCCCAGTCCTGGGCGCGTGACCATCGCTTCGAGCCGGCCATGGACGAGAAGACGCGAAAGGCCAAGCTCAGGGGCTGGCGCAACGCCGTCAAGCGCACGCTGAGCTGAGAACCAGGACTGGGCGGTTTTCGCCCGCATCATCCGGTTCCTGCCAATCATCCGACACAGGCTCCATTCATGCTCATCCGGGAAACACAGCGTTTCCCGGATGAGCATTTGCTGCCCACGCGCGCGGCAACTATCTGTTGTCACAACAGAAATAGGACGGGCATCATGGAACTCGGGCTTTATACGTTTGCGGATGTCGATCCGAATGCGGCAGACAAGGGCAAAGAGGGGCAGCGGCGCCTCAAGAACCTTCTCGAAGAGATCGAGCTTGCCGATCAGGTCGGCCTCGACGTTTTCGGTCTTGGCGAGCATCACCGCCCTGACTATGCGGCCTCGGTACCCTCGGTCATTCTGGCCGCTGCCGCCGCAAAGACGAAAAACATCCGGCTGACCAGCGCCGTGACGGTGCTGAGCTCGGACGATCCGGTGCGCGTCTTCCAGCAGTTTTCGACGCTGGATCTGATCTCCAATGGCCGCGCCGAGATCATGGCCGGTCGCGGCTCCTTCATCGAATCCTTCCCGCTCTTCGGTCAGTCTCTCGACGATTACGACCAGCTCTTTGCCGAGAAGCTCGATCTGCTGATGGCGCTGCGCGACAGCGAGAAGGTCACCTGGTCGGGCGAGATGCGGCCGGCGATCCATGATCGCGGCGTCTATCCGCGGCCGCTGCAGGAGGTGCTGCCGCTCTGGATCGCCGTTGGCGGCACGCCGCAATCGGTGGCGCGGGCAGGAGCACTCGGCTTGCCGGTGGCGCTCGCCATCATCGGCGGCGAGCCGCGCCGTTTTGCGCCGCTCTTCGATCTCTACCGCGAGGCCGCGCGCCGGGCCGGCCAGGATGCGACCAAGCTGAAAACCAGCATCAACGTGCACGGCTTCATTGCCGACACGACGGACCTCGCCGCAGACCAGTTCTACGGACCGCAGGCAGAGGTGATGAACCGCATCGGCCGCGAGCGCGGCTGGGGGCCGACGAACCGGGCGCATTTCGACCAGGCACGCAGCCCGAACGGGAACCTCTTCCTTGGCGACCCGGAGACGGTGGCGGAAAAGATCGTCGAGAACTGGAAGCTGTTCCGCAACGATCGTTTCCTGCTGCAGATGGCGATCGGGCCGATGCCGCATGACCAGATCATGCGCGGCATCGAGCTCTACGGCACCAGGGTGGCGCCGCTGGTGCGCACGGCGCTGGCGGAAGAGAAGGCGGCGGCACGGGCCGCCGTCTGACCTCAAACGCCGGGTTCAGTGTTCGATTGCCGACCGTCCCGTTCGGCGCTGGCATAACGTATAGCGACACGCTACATGTGAGCGCGAAAGCGAGACACGGATGACCCTCAACAACGAAGAAGATCTGCTGCGGCTGAAGGAAATCGGCCGCATCTGCGCCAATGCCTTGCAGGCGATGGGCGAGGCGCTGGAGCCCGGCATCACCACGGCGGAACTGGACGCGATCGGCCGCAAGGTGCTGGAAGAGGCCGGCGCGCGCTCGGCGCCCGAGCTCTGCTACAAGTTTCCCGGCGCCACCTGCATCAGCGTCAACGAGGAAATCGCCCACGGCATTCCCGGCAGCCGGGTGATCCAGGCGGGCGACCTCGTCAACATCGACGTCTCGGCCGAGAAGGACGGCATCTTCGCCGATACCGGCGCCTCCTTCCCGGTGCCGCCGGTCACGGCCGCGATCGACCGGCTTTGCCGCGACGGCAAGCGGGCGATGTGGGTGGGCCTCAAGCAGGTGCGTCCCGACCAGCCACTGGCGGCCATCGGCAACGCGATCGGCGACTTCGCCCGCAAGAACCGCTATTCGCTCGTCACCAATCTCGCCAGCCACGGCATCGGCCGTTCGCTGCACGAGGAGCCGACCGAGATCGCCACCTGGCCTGATCCACGCGAACGGCGCCGGATGACGGACGGCATGGTCTTCACCGTCGAACCCTTCCTGTCGATGGGCGCGCAATGGGCCGAAGGCGGCAACGACGATTGGACGCTCTACAGCGATCCAAGGGCGCCAACGGTGCAATACGAGCACACCGTCGTCGTCACGCGCGGCGGGCCGTTGGTCGTGACGCTGCCCGGCTAGATCAGGGATGCGATTGCGGGCCGCGGCCGTCATCGCTCCTCTAACCCATTGAAATCGGCGATCGTTCGATTTCTTCAATAGGTCCTTCAATTATTGTCGTTTGTGGCGCGTCGTGTTGCGGTGCAATAAACTGACATGACCACGCTCGACAGACCGCTTCAGGCCAATATCTCCGCCACGGCAACCGCCGGCGCCATTGCCATGGCCGTCGCCATGGGGTTCGGCCGATTCTCGTACACGCCGATCCTGCCGGCGATGATGGCCGATCTGGGCTTGTCGCCCGGCGATGCCGGCCTCATCGCCTCGGCAAATTTCGTCGGATATCTCGCAGGCGCGATCCTTGCAGCCTATGGCTGGGCGCACGGACATGAACGGCGTATCGGCCTTATGGCGCTCGTCGCCACGACGGTGCTGCTTGCGGCCATGGGGCTCTCGTCCTCTGTCGCCGCGCTGGCGCTCATCCGGTTCCTGGCCGGCCTTGCCAGCGCCTTTGCGATGATCTTCATCTCCGGCATCGTGCTTGGCCATGGCCTGCTTGCACGATCGGAGCATGTGCCGGCCGTCCATTTCGGCGGCGTCGGCCTCGGCATCGCATTTTCGTCGCTCTGCGTCTGGGCAAACCCGCTTGCGGGCCATGCCGGCCTGACGACCTCCATGGGCGACTGGTTCACCGGGGCTCTGGTTGGATTGATCGGGACCATTGTCGTCGCCGCACTTCTGCCAGGCGTTCCGTCGACCGGTGCGGGCACGGTGCGCGAGAAGCCGCTTCGCTGGACGCGACCGCTGACGGTGGTGACGTTCACCTACGCACTCTTCGGTTTCGGTTACGTGATCACGGCCACCTTCCTCGTCGCCATGGCGCGTGACCCGACCGGCGGCCACGGCATCGAGTTTCTCGCCTGGTTGCTGACAGGTCTTGCCGCCGCACTGTCCGTCTATCTCTGGCGCTTTGCCGCGCCGCGCTTCGGCCTTGCCGGCGTCTACGCAATCGGCCTTCTGGTCGAGGCGGTCGGCCTGGTTCTGACGGTCAGCCTGCCCTTGCCCTATGCGCCGCTTGCCGGCGGGCTGATGCTTGGGGCTACCTTCATGATGATCACGGCTTACGGCCTGCAGATCGGCCGGCAACTTGCGCCGGACAGTCCGCGCAAGGCGCTGGCGCTGATGACCGCCGCCTTCGGCATCGGTCAGATTATCGGTCCTCTGGTCGCCGGTTGGCTGGCGGACCGCACCGGCAGCTTCTCCGCGCCAACCTTGATTGCGGCAGCCGTGCTCTTCCTCTGCGGCGGCGTTATCCTCGTCGAGTTGAAGCGGATTTCGGCAGCGTTGAGGGCGTGACAGGCACCGGACGGGTTCCTTCGGTGCCGTCCTCCGCCCGGATGAAATAACAGTAACGTTTACATTACCCGATTGTTGATAGCGGCGCTTTGCCCTAGTTTCGGCGCTTCGGGGGGCGTATCTCGCGTCATCCAAAGAGAGTCGAACGTGACGGTCTTCAAGAAACGTCACGATCAATAAAACGAAAGCGCCGCACCTTGCTCGAATCGTTCTTTCCCAAGCCGAAGCTGTTTTTCCTTTCCGTCGCTCTCTGGTCGCTCGTCGTCGTCGCCTTTTGGTATGCTACCGGCGAACAGCTCGGTGCGGCCCTCGGCCTGCCGCCCGTGGGCGAAGCGCCCATCGGCCTCGGGCATTTTGCAACGACGGCGTCGATCTGGTTCTACATCTATTTCATCCTCAGCATGGTGCTGTTCTGCCTGTTCTGGCAGCTTTACGCGGTCGATTGCCCGTGGCGGAAATGGTCCGTCTGGGGGTCGGCGTTCATCGTATTCACCGTTTATTTTTCTGTCGACATCAGCGTTGCGCTTAACAATTGGCGCCGCCCTACGTTCGATAGGATCGTTGAGGCGCTGAAGGCACCGAACACCGTCCAGGCCTCGGAAATATACGGGTACGCCCTGATATTCTTCGAACTGGCGTCGGTTTACATCGTTTCGGCCGTTCTCATCAGCTTCTTCACCAGCCACTATCTGTTCCGCTGGCGAAACGCGATGAACGACTACTACTATGCGAAGTGGTCGAAGGTCCGTCACATCGAGGGTGCCTCCCAGCGTATCCAGGAAGACACCATGCGGTTTGCAACGACGGTGGAAGGATTGGGGGTCCGCCTAATCGATTCGCTGATGACGCTGATCGCCTTCCTGCCGGTGTTGCACGCACTTTCAGCCAACGTGAAAGAACTGCCGATCGTCGGATCGATACCCTATCCGTTGGTCCTGGCGGCGATTTTCTGGTCGCTTTTCGGTACGGTGCTACTTGCTGTCGTCGGCGTGAAGCTGCCGGGCCTCGAATTCCGTAACCAGCGCGTCGAGGCGGCATACCGCAAGGAACTCGTCTATGGCGAGGACCACGCCGACCGTGCTTTGCCCCCGACCGTTACGGAGCTGTTCAGCAATGTGCGCAAGAACTATTTCCGCCTGTACTTCCACTACATGTATTTCAATGTTGCCCGGTACTTTTACCTGCAAACGGATAACATCTTCGCCCTTTTCCTGATGGTTCCGTCGATCGTCGGGGCAACGATCACCTACGGGCTCTTCCAGCAGATCCAGGGCGCGTTCTCGCAGGTGACGAGTTCGTTCCAGTATCTGGTTAATTCCTGGCCGACGGTGATCGAGCTCATTTCCATCTACAAGCGCCTGCGTGCGTTCGAAGCGGCAATCGAAGAGCAACCATTGCCGAACATCGATCAGCAGTTCATCGAAGCGGGCGGAAGGGAAGAGTTGGCGCTATGATAGAGCTTGCCACGCGTCGCGCACATCTGCTGCGCGACGCGCCAGGAAATGATCTAACTCTCTGAAATGACGCAATTCCGCACGGAAGACCGTTTCACGCTTTTCTAGGAATGCGCTACCCGTCCTGGGCTGTGGACGGTTGAATTCAGAAGGCGGAGCGACCCGCCTTCTTTTTTGCCTGCTCGATGACAGGCAAGGCCTGGGCATAGCTGACACAGGCGACGTCGGGTTTTCCGCAGACTTCCGAGAGCAGTCGATCAAGGGCGCGCCAGTAGGCGCCGCCGTTCATTTCGACGAAGTGGAAGCCGAGCTGCAGGGGAATGCGGTCGCCGCCATATTCGCGGTCGAAGGCTTTCCGGTAGGCCTCGTAGGTGCGCTCCTCGAAGCGGGCGCTGTCCTTCTTGTTCTCGACACCCATCGAGTGGCGGACGAAGAGATTGTAGTCCATGCCGATGACAGGGCGCTGCGACGGTCCCTCGGGGATCAACGGCAAGCCGAAGCGCGGCAGACCGTCCTTCGTCGTCGGCCAGCCCGGTCCTTTGGTGACCAGGCTTGCGTCATAGGTGAAGTTGTCCGCCTTCAGCGCCGGCAGCAGGCCGTCGCTCAGCGATAGATAGGGGGCACGGAAGCCTTTGACGCCGGTCTTGGCGAACTCAGCCCAGCCCTGGGGCTCCGCTTCTGGCTTGCCCGCCTTCTTCCAGGCGTCGGCGAGCGCGGTATTGAAGGTCGAGAATTCGCTCTGCCAGTCGGCCTTGCTCCAGCCCTTGCCGTCGAAATGACCGCAGGCGTGGCTGGCGATGTCGTGACCATCAAGATGGGCCTGCCAGATATGGCCGGCACGTGCTGCAATCTCCTCGCGGCTCTGGGCGAAGCCGACATTGGAGCGGCCGGGCTTCTGGCCCGGCGGCCTGTAGATCTCCTTGCCGTCGGCCCGGGTCATCAGGAAGGTGCAGGACAGGAAATAGGTGAAATGCGCGCCGGTGCGCTTGGCCATCGCCAAGCTCTTTTCCCAAAGCGAGTTGTCATGGGCACCGTCGAAGGAGACGATGACCAGCTGCCGGTCAGCGGCGGGGACGGTGGCCGGCGTCGCCGGTTCGGCCCGCGCAAGCGCCGGAACCAGGACAAGGGAAAAGGCGAGAAATGTTCGGATCATGATCAACTGCAGCGATGAATTTTTGTCGCAGATGGTTCGAAATTGCGGCAATCCTTTGATCGGGCTGGAAAAAAGACGCCATCAAGGCTACTCCATAGCAACCTGGACTGGAATCAGTCCAAGGGCGAATGGCATAGAAAATCAAAGAGCTACAGCGACTCAAGCGCGCCAGATCCGGCACGCGACGCTATCTCCGATATATCTCGAACAAAGCGGTGGCCCCATGGCGATACTCGTTTTCGGCATCATCATCTTTCTCGGCGTGCATCTCATCCGCGTGGTTGCGCCCGGCTTTCGCGCCGGCATCATCGAGAGTCGCGGCAAGGGCACCTGGATGGGGATCTATGCGATCCTCAGCCTCATCGGCCTCTGTCTGATCATCTATGGTTTCGGCCAGGCGCGCGGCGAAACGGGCATGCTCTACAATCCGCCGGTGTTCCTGCGCCACATAGCGCTGCTCCTGATGCTCTTCGCCTTCGTCTTCCTTGCTGCAGGCTTCCTGCCGGCGGGCCGCATTGCGGTGGCGGTCAAGCATCCGCAGATCCTGTCGATCAAGACCTGGGCTTTGGCGCACCTGCTGGCGAATGGTGAGACGTCCTCGGTCCTGCTTTTCGGATCGTTTCTCGCCTGGGCGGTGATCCTGCGCATCTCGCTGAAGCGTCGCGAGCGGGCAGGGGAGCGCGTGCTGCCGGTGTTCAAGTCATCGACGAACGACGTGCTGGCCATCGTCATCGGTCTCGTCGCCTACGGGCTCTTCGTCTGGAAGCTTCACGAGTGGTTGATCGGGGTTGCCCCCGTGGTGATGGGCTAAGGCAATTCCAGCAAAAGTGCGCAGCGGTTTTGCGTCCCGACTTGCGTGTAACAAAAAATTTAGAGCGACGGAGGTGACCTCGTGTCGACCGTAGGCGCTCTAAATAACGTCGGCCCCCTTACAAGCGCCGCAAAATCGGGTAGAAGGCGCAAAATCCATGAGAGCGTGATGCGTGCGCTAGAACGCGTCGTGCATGCTCGAACAGTTTGAGATTGTGCGCTGTTCCCGTCGATGACGGTCGGAATGGCGTACCAGTGGGCAGGCAAGGCCGGGGCAGTAGATGGCGAACCAAGACGACAGCTTTATCCGCGAGGTCAATGAGGAACTGCGTTCCGACCAGATGAAGAGCATCTGGGCTCGTTTCGGCGGTCTCATCGCGGCGATCGCCGTGCTTATCGTTCTCGGCACTATCGGCAAGGTCGGGTTCGAGTACTGGCAGGAGGGAGCTTCCTCGAAGTCGGGCGACGCCTTCCTGCAGGCGCTCAATCTGGCGAAGGAAAACAAGACGGACGAGGCGCTCGCTGCCTTGAACGCGCTTGAGAAGGACGGCTACGGCGCCTATCCGGTGCTGGCTCGTCTGCGCGCTGCAACGCTTCAGGCCCAGAAGGGCGACACCGATGCGGCGGTGAAGGCATTCTCCGCCATCGGCAAGGACGGCAGCGTTCCGGCTGCCATTCAGGAAGCGGCGCGACTGCGTGCGGCCTATCTGCTCGTCGATACCGGCAGCTACGATCAGGTTTCGGCTGAAGTCGAGCAGCTTGCGACGCCGCAGAACAATATGCGCCACTCGGCGCGCGAAGCGCTTGGTCTCTCGGCCTACAAGGCCGGCGACTACGCCAAGGCGAAGACCTGGTTCCAGCAGATCGTCGACGACACGCAGAGCCCGCGCAACATCACCGGTCGCGCCCAGATGCTGCTCGACGTGATCACGGCCAGCGGCAAGGCCTAAGGTTTCCGCCCATTCCACGTGGATGGGCACAGGGTGCACGACCCTTTCGAATCAGCGCATGATCCCAAAATCGATCTCGATCTTGGGGTTGTGCGCTAAAGCATTTAAAGCAGTTCCAGCAAAAGTGCGTAGCGGTTTTGCGTCCGGAACTGCGGAAGGCAGACAAGCAGTTCCAGCAAAAGTGCGCAGCGGTTTTGCGTTGCGAATTGCAGGCAAACAATCAGATGGGGCAGTTCCTCTACGGAAACGCTCGCGAGCCGCCTGAATGCGGCACAGAACGAAATTACGAGCGCGGCCCGCCCATCGGCTGCGGCGCTCCAAGCGGAAACGGATAGATCCATGAGCTTCACCGTCGCCATCGTCGGGCGTCCCAATGTCGGCAAGTCCACCTTGTTCAATCGCCTGGTCGGCAAGAAGCTGGCGCTCGTCGACGATACGCCGGGCGTCACCCGCGACCGTCGTCCGGGCGAGGCAAAGCTGATCGACCTGCGCTTCCGCATCATCGACACGGCCGGTCTCGAGCAATCGGGGCCCGACACGCTGCAGGGTCGCATGTGGGCGCAGACGGAAGCCGCGATCGACGAGGCGGATCTTTCGCTGTTCCTGGTCGACGCCAAGGGCGGCCTGACGCCGGCCGACGAAACCTTGGCCGAAATGCTGCGCCGGCGCGGCAAGCCGGTGGTGCTGGTGGCCAATAAGTCCGAGGCGCGCGGCTCCGATGGCGGCTTCTACGATGCGTTTACGCTCGGCCTTGGCGAACCTTGCCCGATCTCGGCCGAACACGGCCAGGGCATGCTGGACCTGCGCGACGCGATCGTCGCTGCGATCGGCGAAGAGCGGGCCTATCCGCCGGAAGACGACGTGGCCGAGACCGATATCGATCTGCGCCCGACGTTCAAAGACGAAGAGGGCGAAGAGGAAGAGGCGGAGACAGCCTATGACGAGACCAAGCCATTGCGCGTGGCGATCGTCGGTCGTCCGAACGCCGGCAAGTCGACGCTGATCAACCGCTTCCTCGGCGAAGACCGACTTTTGACCGGGCCGGAAGCCGGCATCACCCGCGATTCCATCTCGGTCGAATGGGACTGGCGCGGCCGTACCATCAAGATGTTCGACACCGCCGGCATGCGCCGCAAGGCGAAGGTGCAGGAGAAGCTGGAGAAGCTCTCGGTCGCCGACGCGCTGCGCGCGATCCGTTTTGCCGAAACGGTCGTCATCGTCTTCGACGCGACCATTCCCTTCGAGAAGCAGGATCTGCAGATCGTCGATCTCGTCTTGCGTGAGGGCCGCGCGGCGGTGCTCGCCTTCAACAAGTGGGATCTGGTCGAGGACTGGCAGGCGGTGCTCGCCGACCTCCGCGAAAAGACCGAGCGGCTCCTGCCGCAGGCCCGCGGCATCCGTGCCGTGCCGATTTCCGGCCACACCGGTTACGGTCTCGACCGACTGATGCAGGCCATCATCGAAACGGACAAGACCTGGAACCGCCGCATCTCCACCGCGCGGCTCAACCGCTGGCTGGAATCGCAGACGGTTCAGCATCCGCCACCGGCCGTGTCCGGTCGCCGCCTGAAGCTCAAATACATGACCCAGGTGAAGGCCCGCCCGCCGGGCTTCATGATCTCCTGCACGCGTCCCGACGCGCTGCCGGAATCCTACGTGCGCTACCTGATCAACGGCCTGCGCAACGATTTCGACCTGCCGGGCGTGCCGATCCGCATGCATTTCCGCGCGGGCGACAACCCTTACGAATCCAAGGCGAAGAAGCGTCGATAGGCGCTTCCCAGACTGCTACAAACCTTGAAGATGGTTTTCTGGCGATAGCGCGACCCCAAGCTCCCCTCGCCCCCGTGGCGGGGATCCAGCGACCCGACGTCCGTCGGGTCAGAGACCCTTCAGCCCAAGGACTTGAGCGTAAGGACTTGGGCCGGCTAGATACCTGTGACAAGCACAGGAATGACGGAGATTTTGGCTGGCGCAAAGGTTTTTCCGGCAAGCTTACAACAATCAGAAATATCTTAATCAGCAGCCTGAGAAGCGCCGTTAGGCCCTTCCTTCTGCCACCTACGCCACGGGCAGCTTCTCCCGGGCGACGAGTGCCCCATGATGACCGATGACGCCGGCGGCGACGCTTGCCGCAAAGGCGGCGGCTTCAGCCGGCGTGTCGCCTGCAACAAGGCGGGCGACGAAGGCGCCATTGAAGCTGTCGCCGGCGCTGGTGGTGTCGACGACGCGTTCGACCGGTGTTGCCGGTACGTGCTCAATCGGCGCATCGCCGAAGGCGAGCGTCACGCCCTTCTCGCCATCTTTGACGACGACATTGGTGGCGCCAAGGCCCCTGTAACGCGCGATCGTCGCCTCGATGGAGGCGTCGCCGAAATGCGTGACCTCGTCGTCGAAGCTCGGCATGACGAGGGTTGCGGCGCGGGCGCCATCGGTCAGCGTCCGGCGCATGCGCTCGGCGTCGTCCCAGAGGCGCGGGCGGATGTTCGGGTCGAAGACCACTTGGCTGCCGGCCGCTTTCGCACGGCGCAGTTCCGACAGCAGCGTTTCGACCGCGTCGGGTGCAAGGATCGCCAGCGTGATGCCGGAATAGAGGATCAGGTCGGAGCCCTCGATCGCGCTTCTCAGATGATCGGCATCGTCGGCGAGCAGCTTGGCTGCCGAGTGCGAACGCCAGTAGGAGAAGCTGCGCTCGCCGTCCTTCAGATGGATCATGTAGAGCCCGGCCGAGCGGCTCTCGATCCGGCGCACGGCTGACGTGTCGATCGCCTTTTCCGCCATGAAGGCCAGCATCTCGTCGGAAACCGTGTCGGTGCCGACCGCGGAGCAATAGCCGACGGTCCAGTCATCAGGCATGAACAGCCGCGCATAATAGGCGGCGTTGAAGGTGTCGCCGGCATAACCTTTACGCAGCAGCCCGCCTTCCGCCTGCATGAGCTCGACCATGCACTCCCCGATCGCAAGCATCTTCCCGGCCAACGACTTTCCTCCTCACAAGATTTCGCCTGAGACGGGATAAGGGGCTCAGCCGATCTCGGCAAGAGATTGTTTCTGGTGAAGGGCTCGCGGCGGACCGAGAGGAAGGAACGGCGTTTACTCCCGCGCCGGGCGGCGATACACCTTGGTTCCTCATCATCCCGCTCTGGCGTGGAGCATCGGTCTTCAAGGGGCATTTCATGACGTCTCGGCAGGCATCGAATGACGATTGGTGGCGCGGCGCGGTGATCTACCAGGTCTATCCGCGCTCCTTTCAGGACACCGACGGCGACGGCATCGGTGATCTCAAGGGCGTTACCCGGCGGCTGCCGCATATCGCCTCGCTTGGCGTCGACGCGATCTGGCTGTCGCCGTTCTTCACTTCGCCACAGGCCGACATGGGCTATGACGTATCGGACTACTGCGACGTTGATCCGATGTTCGGCACGCTCTCGGATTTCGACGAGATGCTTGGTGAGGCCCACCGTCTCGGCCTCAAGGTGATCATCGACCAGGTGATTTCCCACACCTCCGATCGCCACCCCTGGTTCGCTGAGAGCCGCTCGAGCCGGACGAACGGGAAAGCCGACTGGTATGTCTGGGCCGATCCGAAGCCGGATGGCACTGCGCCCAACAACTGGCTGTCGATCTTCGGCGGCCCCGCCTGGGAGTGGGACGGGGTGCGCAAGCAGTACTACATGCACAATTTCCTCGGCTCGCAGCCGGACCTCAACTTCCACAATCCGGCGGTACAGGACGCGGTGCTCGATGCCGCCCGCTTCTGGCTCGATCGCGGCGTCGACGGGTTCCGCCTCGACACGGTGAACTTCTATTTTCACGACCGGTATCTGCGCGACAACCCGCCGCTCGTTCCCGATCCGGACGCCACCAGCAACGACGCTCCCGACGTCAACCCCTATGGCATGCAGGACCATCTCTACGACAAGAGCCAGCCGGAAAACATCGCTTTCCTGAGGCGGTTCCGGGCGCTGCTCGACCGCTACGAGGGCCGCATGACGGTCGGCGAGGTGGGCGACGGCGCCCGCTCGTTGAAGACCGTGGCTGCCTATACCGGCGGCGGCGACAAGCTCAACATGTGCTACACCTTCGACCTGCTCGGTCCGGACTTCACCGCGGCCCATATCCGCCGCTGCGTCGAGAATTTCCAGAAGGCCGTCACCGACGGCTGGGTCTGCTGGGCTTTCTCCAACCACGACGTGACGCGCCACGTCAGCCGCTTCGCTCGGAACGAAGCAGAGCGGGAGAGGGTGGCGCGGCTCGCCATCACGCTGCTTTCGAGCCTACGCGGGTCGATCTGTCTCTATCAGGGCGAGGAGCTGGGACTTCCGGAGGCGGAACTCGCTTTCGAGGACCTGCGCGACCCCTATGGCATCCGCTTCTGGCCCTCCTACAAGGGCCGCGATGGCTGCCGGACGCCGATGGTCTGGGAAGAGGCGGCGGCCAATGCCGGCTTTACCGGCGGCAAGCCCTGGCTGCCGGTTCCGGCTGAACACCGCCGCCTGGCCGTGGATGCCATGGCCGAAGGCGCGGATACGGTGCTTGGCCACTACCGCGCGACGCTCGCCTTCCGCAAATCGCGACCGGTTCTGCACGATGGCGCGATGCATTTCCTCGATAGCAACAGCGATCTCTTGGCCTTCGTTCGCGAAAAAGATGGCGAGCGCTTGCTCTTCGTCTTCAATCTCACCCGCGAACCGCAGGCGTTTCTGGTCCCCGCTGTCGTCGAGCCCCTGGATTTGCCCGGATATCCGGCGCGCCTCGGAGCGGGTAGCATCCAGATTGACGGATTATCGGCCTTCTGCGGGAAGCTCTGATGCGCGTATTGTTGATGGATGGCGAAACCATCGGCCGCTGGGTCGAGATGCGTCTGGCGCTCTGGCCGGATACGCCGGAAGCGGAGCACCGCGCGGAAGTCGAGTCCTCTCTTGCCGAGACCGATCGCTATGCGTCGTTCCTCTGCGAGGACGAGGCTGGTGTTGCCGCCGGTTTTGCCGAGGCGTCGATCCGCCGGGACTATGTCAACGGCTGCGAAACCTCGCCCGTGGCCTTTCTCGAAGGGATTTATGTGTTGCCCGGATATCGTCGTCGCGGCGTCGCGCGTGCGCTGATCACGGCGGTGGAACGCTGGGCAACATCGCAAGGATGCCAGGAACTCGCTTCCGACACGGCGACCGACAATCTCAGGAGCCAGAGCCTGCACATGGCGCTTGGCTTCGAGGAGACGGAGCGGGTCGTCTATTTCCGCAAGGAACTGTCGCCGGCCGTGGCAGACAATTGAGGATCCCGCGGGCAGGGATGGAACTCACCCGATCAGCATGAACTTGTCGACATCGACCAGTCCGCGGTCGGAGATTTTCAGGTGCGGGATGACCGGCAGCGGCAGGAAGGCGAGTTGCAGGAAGGGTTCCTCCAGCGTCGCGCCAAGGGCGAAAGCGGCGTGGCGCAGGTGATGCAGCGTATCGCGGACGGACTCGTAAGGTTCGAGGCTCATCAGACCCGCGACCGGAAGCGCGATCTCTCCGGTCACCTTGCCGTCCTCGACCACCACGAAGCCGCCCTTGATCTCGCCGAGCCGGTTGGCGGCGATCGCCATGTCCTCGTCATTGACGCCGACGACGCAGATGTTGTGGCTGTCATGACCGACGGTCGAGGCGATCGCGCCCTTCTTCAGCCCAAAACCCTGGACGAAACCGTTGGCGTGGTTGCCGTTGACGCCGTGGCGCTCGATCACCGCGACCTTGATGATATCGCGGCCGAGGTCGAGGCCGGTCTGGTTGCCGACGGCCGGCAGGCGGTAGCGGCGGTGTTCGGTGATGATCTTACCGGGGAGCACGCCGATGACCGACGTATCGCCATCCGAGACGGGGATGCCGAAGGCACTGGCATGGACATGGCCGGCTTTGACGCTGTCGAGGCCGACGGGCTCAACCGGGTTTCGGGTCGCAAACAGCGCATCGGTGACGCGGCGGCCGCCGGAAAACACCGTCTCGGCCTTGCAGTTTTCCAATGTGTCGATCACCACGAGATCGGCGCGCCAGCCGGGCGCGACGAGCCCGCGGTCGCGCAGCCCAAAAGCACGGGCGGCCGAGATCGAGGCGGTGCGGTAGATCGCCAATGGCTCGACGCCGGCGGCGATCGCGGTGCGGATCATGTGGTCGAGATGGCCCTGTTCGGCAATGTCGAGCGGATTGCGGTCATCGGTGCAGAGCGCCAGATGCGGCGACAGGCGCTCGGTGATGATGGGCATCAGCGCGTGCAGATCCTTGGAGACCGAGCCTTCGCGTACCAGGATGTGCATGCCCTTGCGGATCTTCTCCATCGCCTCCTCAGCCGAGGTGCATTCATGGTCGGTGCGGATGCCGGCGGCGAGGTAGCCGTTCAGGTCCTTGCCGGACAGCAGCGGCGCGTGGCCGTCGATATGCGCGCCCTGAAAGGCGTCGAGCTTGGCGAGGCAGACCGGGTCCTTGTGCACGACGCCGGGGAAATTCATGAACTCGGCGAGGCCGATGACTTTTGGATGGTGGCGGAAAGGCAGAAGCCTTTCGATTGGCAGATCGGCGCCCGACGTCTCCAGATGTGTCGCCGGCACGCAGGACGAGAGCTGGACGCGGATGTCCATGATCGTTTCGAGCGCCGAATCGAGGAAGAACTGGATGCCTTCGGTACCGAGCACGTTTGCGATCTCGTGCGGGTCGCAGACGACGGTCGTGATGCCGAGCGGCAGGACGCAGCGGTCGAATTCATGCGGTGTCACGAGCGAAGATTCGATGTGCAAATGCGTGTCGATGAAGCCGGGCACGACGATGCGGCCGGAAATGTCGATTTCCTCGCGTCCGTCGTAGTTGCCGAAGGTGCCGACGATGCGGTCACCTGATATCGCGATGTCGGAGGCGACGAGTTCGCCGGTCACGAGGTCGAAGAAGCGCCCACCCTTCAACACGATGTCTGCCGGTTCGCGCCCGACGCCCTGATCGATGTAACGTTCCAGCGCTTCGGACATGAGGCAACTCCAGTTTTCTTTGGCGCCCGGTGCGATCGGTGTGATCGCGCCCAGGTTCGATGTGGCAGATAAGAGTAACCCTTCCCCCGTCGCCGGGGAAAGGGTCAAGATCGTTGGCGGTCAGCCTGCTCAGATGTTGCTGTTGAGAACGGCGCGCAGCTTGCCGAAGAGTTCGTCGATCTGCGCCTTGGTGATGATCAGCGGCGGCGACAGGGCGATGATGTCGCCGGTGGTGCGGATCAAGAGGCCGCTCTCATAGGCCTTGAGGAAAGCCGAGAAGGCGCGCTTGGTTGGTTCGCCGGCGATCGGCTGCAGTTCGATCGCGCCGATCAGGCCGAGATTGCGGATGTCGATGACATTCGGGCAGTCCTTCAGCGAGTGCAGGCCCTCTTCCCAGTAAGGGGCGAGTTCGGCGGCGCGGGTGAGCAGGCCTTCTTCCTTGTAGGTGTCGAGCGTGCCAAGCGCGGCGGCGCAGGCGATCGGGTTGCCGGAATAGGTGTAGCCGTGGAAGAACTCGATCATGTGCTCCGGGCCATTCATGAAGGCATCATGGATCTCGGAGGTGACGAAGACGGCGCCCATCGGGATGACGCCGTTGGTGAGGCCCTTGGCCGTGGTGATGATGTCGGGCTTGACGTCGAAATACTGCGCGGCAAACGGCGTGCCGAGGCGGCCGAACCCGGTGATGACTTCATCGAAGATCAACAGGATGCCGTGTTTGGTGCAGATGTCGCGGAGTTTCTGCAGGTAGCCCTTCGGCGGGATCAGCACGCCGGTGGAGCCGGCCACCGGTTCGACGATGACGGCGGCGATGGTCGAGGCGTCGTGCAGCGTGACGATGCGTTCGAGCTCGGTCGCGAGATCGCCGCCATGTTCCGGTTCGCCGCGGGTAAAGGCGTTCTGCGCCGGCAGGTGCGTGTGCGGCATGTGGTCGACGCCGGTCAGAAGCGTGCCGAACATCTTGCGGTTGGAGACGATGCCGCCGACCGAGATGCCGCCGAAGTTGACGCCGTGATAGCCGCGCTCGCGGCCGATCAGGCGGAAGCGCGAGCCGTCGCCCTTGGCGCGGTGGTAGGCGAGCGCGACCTTCAGCGCCGTATCGACCGATTCCGAACCGGAGTTGGTATAGAGAACATGGTTCATGCCTTCGGGCGCGATATCCACCAGGCGATTTGCGAGCTCGAAGGCCTTGGGGTGGCCGAGCTGGAAGGCCGGCGCATAGTCGAGCTCGCCCGCCTGCTCGCGGATCGCCTCGGTGATCTTCGGGCGACAATGGCCCGCGTTGACGCACCACAGACCTGCCGTTCCGTCCAGAACCGTCCGACCGTCATGGGTCGTGTAGTGCATGTCCTTGGCGCCGACGAACAGGCGCGGTTCCTTCTTGAACTGCCGGTTCGCGGTGAACGGCATCCAGAAGGCGCGCAGATCGTTCGGGGTGTTGAGACGGTTCGACATTGCAGTTCTCCTCGGTCTGTTCTTCGTCAGGCGGCGTCCGCCGCCTGAATTTTTTACCCTTTGGTCAAACTATCAGCGCCCCGGGACGCGTCAAGCCTCGGAAGCCCCGCACAGAGAGCCTTTGGGGTGGCGAATTTTTGTCTTCTGACTGGAAATTTTCTCTAGCTTAACTTGTTTGCGGCAACGCTGCGTTGCCATGCCTTGCCGGGCCCATGGCCGCCCGTGAATGGGTATGCGCCCCCCGCGGCCCGGCCTGACCAATCGGGAGCTGGGACGTGTCGAGGTTCGGGATAGTACACGCGGCAATTGCGGCGCTCTTCCTGCCAGCTCCGGCAGTCGCTGCCGGACTGATCGCCGACGGTCGCTTTGAAAAGGGGCAGGACACGTTCTGGGCGAGCGACGGGTTGACCCTCCAGCGGGAGGGTGGGCTGCTCTGCGTGGAGGTCCAGGGCGGTGGAGAAGTCTGGAGCCAGATCGTCGGCGTCAATGGATTGACGCTGGTGCCCGGGCGCATCTATCGCCTGTCGCTGAGGATTGCCGCCAAGCCGGCGCGGGCGATCGCTGTCAGGGTGCAGCGGGCCGCAGATCCCTGGACCGCCGTTGCCGAGTTTACGACGGTGGGGTCGCCGGGCGGCAGTCCGTTCTCCGTGGAGTTTGAGGCAACCGAACCGGATGAGGCGCAACTGGTGCTGCCGCTCGGGGGTGCGGAGGCCGGTCGCATCTGTCTTGATGATGTATCGCTGGTCGCGACCGGCGCCGTGTCACAGGCGGCGAAGCGCGCGACCGAGGGGCCTGCCATTCGCGTCAACCAGCTCGGTTACTTCACCGGCGGTCCGAAGCGCGCGACCTTCATTGCCGATGTGAAGCGCCCCATCGATTTCCAGCTGCTCGACGCCAAGGACAAGGTCGTCGGCAAGGGCAAGACGCAACCAAGCGGTTTCGATCCGATGGCGGGCGTCGAAACGCAGGTCGCGGATTTCTCATCCTTCGCAACGGCTGGCGATGGCTATCGTCTCGTGTCCGGCGATTGGGCGAGTGACCGCTTCTCGATCGGCGACAATCTCTATAACCGTCTGCGCGTCGATGCGCTTTCCTGGTTCTATCCGCAGCGTAGCGGCATCGAGATCAAGGCAGCGATTGCCGGCAAGGCCTACGCCCGGTCCGCGGGCCATGTCGGCGTGGCGCCGAACCAGGGCGATACGGCAGTCTCATGCCTCGACAGCAAGCAGGCCGAGGTGCTTTACGGCGGCTGGTCCTGTTCCTATCGGCTGGACGTTTCCGGCGGCTGGTACGACGCAGGCGACCACGGCAAATACGCGGTGACCGGCGCCCTGTCCGCAGCGCAACTGCTTGCCGCCTACGAGCGCGGGCATGTCTATTTCGCGGCTTCGCCGGTGACGCGCGACGGTCTCTCTCGCATTCCCGAAAACGGCAACGGCATGCCCGACATTCTCGACGAGGCGCGGTGGGAGCTCGAGTTCCTGTTGCGCATGATGGTTCCGGATGGCGAGCCGCTCGCCGGCATGGTGCACCACAAGGTCCACGACACCACCTGGACCGCGCCGCCGATGCTGCCGAGCGACGATCCGCAGCCGCGGGCGCTTTACCGCCCGTCGACTGCCGCAACGCTCGATGTCGCAGCCGTCGCGGCTCAGGGCGCCCGGCTTTTCGCCGATCAGAATCCGACGTTCTCGGCACGGCTGCTCGCGGCTGCGCGCAAGGCGTGGGTGGCGGCCAACGCCAATCCCGCACTCCTTGCGCCAAAATCGGACGGACTTGCCGGTGGTGGCGACTACGACGATGACAGCATTTCGGACGAGCTCTTCTGGGCGGCGACCGAGCTCTATCTGACGACCGGTGACGAGCCCTATCTCGATGTGCTGCGGGCGTCGCCGCTTTGGGCGGCGGATACGCTGTCTCCCGCCGGCGCCTTCGATTGGCGCAACGTCGCAGGCTTCGCGCGACTGCAACTGGCCCTCTATGGTACGGGCTTGCCGGACGACGAGCGTGAACTGATCCGAAACGCGGTGCTTGCGGCAGCGCGGCATTTCCTGTCGGTGCAGCAAGCAGAGCCCTTCGGGCTCGTCTACCGACCCGAGGGCAGACGCTACGACTGGGGATCGAACCAGCTGATGCTGCAGAACATCATCGTGTTGTCGGCCGCTTTCGATCTCTCCGGCGAGAAGAGCTTTCTCGATGGTGCGCGCGAGGGCATGGATTACATTCTCGGCCGCAATGCCATGGCACTGTCCTACGTCACAGGCTATGGCACCCGCGCGCCCAGGAACCAGCACAGTCGCTGGTATGCGCACCAGCGGGACCCGCAACTGCCGAACCCGCCGGTTGGCTCTCTCGCCGGCGGTCCGAATTCCACCTTCGTCGATGACGTCGCACGGCAACACCTGAAGGGATGTGCGCCGCAGACGTGTTATGCCGACGACATCGAAGCCTATGGATCCAATGAAATCGCCATCAACTGGAATGCGCCGCTCGCCTATGTTGCCTCGTTCCTTGCCGATGCGCGCTAGAGTATTTCACTATTTCATTGAAACAGTGAAATACTCTAACTGTTTGAAATTACGCAATTCCGGACGGAAAACCGTTTCACACTTTTCCTGGAATTGCGCTAGGAGACTGAAAGCGTGACCGGAATAGCCTTTGTCGGAACCGGCTTCGTCGCCGACTATTACATGACGACGCTTGCCAATCATCCGCAGCTCCGGCTTGTCGGCGTCTGGGATCGCGACGCGGTGCGTCTCGACGCCTTTGCGCGCTACTGGAAGGTTTCGCCCTATGCCTCGCTGGATGCGGTGCTCGCCGATCCTACCGTCTCGATCGTCGTCAATCTGACGACGCCGGAAAGCCATTACGCGGTCAACCGCGCCGCTCTCACCGCCGGCAAGCACGTCTATTGCGAGAAGCCGCTGGCGATGACCGTGGAGGAGGCGAGCGAACTGGTCGCGCTTGCCCGCGAGCGTGCTCTGGTGCTTGCCGGCGCGCCGGCCAATGGCCTTAGCGATGCGCAGGCGCTCTGTGCGAGCCTGCTTGCGGCTGGGACCATCGGCACGCCACGTCTGGTCTATGCCGAGATGGAGGATGGGCCGGTCTTCAAGGCGAACTGGCGCGCTTGGCGCAGCCGCTCGGGCGCCCGCTGGCCGGGCGTGCACGAGTTCGAGGTTGGCTGCACGCTCGAGCACGCGGGCTACGCCGCAAGCTGGCTCGTCTCGCTCTTCGGGCCGGTCGCCGAGGTCAGCGCCATTTCGGCCCTGACCTTTCCGGACAAAGGCCCGGGAACCGAGACGCTGACGCTCGGCCCTGATTTCTCGGTGGGTTGCCTGAAGTTCCGCTCGGGCGTGACGGCGCGCGTCACCTGCGGCCTGGCGGCACCGCGCGACCGGTCGCTGACTGTTATCGGCGACAAGGGCACGATCGTGGTGCGGGATCTCTGGGACAATCGCTCGCCCGTTCATGTCGAAGCGGTCGGCGCCAAGCGCTCGTTGATGCATCGCGGTCTCGACTGGCTGGAATGGAAGATGGGGCGCAAGCTGCCCATCCGGCTCTACCCCGGTATGAGGGTGCGCTACCCCAAGACATCGTCAGCGCCGGCGCTTCCGGCCTTTCCGTCGCAGATCGATTTCGTGCGGGGGATCGCAGTCCAGGCGGATGCGATTGCGCAGGGCGAAACGCCATTCTTCTCCGGTGCGACGGCGCGGCATCTGACCGAGGTCGTGCTCGCGCTCAACAGCGGCGCGCGGGACTATCGTCCGCTCGATCTCTAGGCGTTTTCCGAAGGCGCTGCCCGCGTAAGGGTAGGCGTTCAGGCCACGGGTGCCTTGGCGCGGATCGTCTCGATAATTTCCAGAGCTTCGATACTGCGTGAAAGCGGCATCAGCGCATGCTCGCGCCGGCCGTCCAGGATGGCCGCGCTGGCGGCCTCGATCTCGAATTGCAGGCCGTTGCCGGGAAACGCATGGTCGAAGCGTTTGAGACCGGGCAGGGGGATCCGCCGCGCAGCCCTGAAAAACGCTTCCCCCGTCGATGTCAGCAGGTTGCGTGCCGGGGCGCTGGTGGCGACGAACAGGCGGCTTGCCTTCAGGAACGGCGCGTCGATGACGAGCGTACCGCGATCGCCGTCGATGACGAAGCGATTGTGGCCGTTTCGATCGAAACCGCACCTCAGGTCAGCATCGAAGCCGTCATAGGCCAGCCTGGCGTCTGCCGAGACATCGACGCCGGTGGGCGCGCTTCTCCAAGTGCCGCCAATGGACTTCGGCTGGCCGAAGAGGTTCAGGCAAAGTGCGATCGGATAGATGCCGAGATCGAGCAGGGAACCGCCGCCCAGGGCCGGATCGAAGAAGCGGCTGTTCGCGTCGAACGGTTTCTCATAGGCAAGTTCCGCCCGGACATGGCGGATGGTTCCGAGCCTCTCTGCACGCAGGCGTGCGCGAACCTCGGCGATTGCCGGCAGGAAGCAGGTCCACAGCGCTTCCATCGCGAAGGTGCCGCTGATGGCGGCTGCGTCTTCAAGGGCGCGCGCGTCGGCGACCGATGTCGTCAGCGGCTTCTCGACCAGCACCGCCTTGCCGGCCGCGAGGAAGAGGGCGGCATGGTCGCGATGGAGCGCATTGGGCGAGGCGATGTAGACCGCGTCGATGTCGGGGGCGGCGGCGAGCGCGCCGATATCGTGAGAGCTGCGGATTCCGCCGAAGCGTGTGGCGAAAGCCGCGGCGTTCGAAGCGCTGCGGGATGAGACCGCGACAAGCGTCGCGTTACCCGCGAAGCGGAAATCCGATGCAAAACTGTTTGCGATTGTGCCGGTTCCGGCAATACCCCAACGGACCTTGTCACGCATTCCCTTGTGTCCGTTGCTCCGGCCGACCCTGCTGCGGCGCATGGTGCCGCCGAAGTCTCAAGGCTCGGTAAACGTCCGTGGAGAAGCCGGATGTGGTGGCGCCCTGCTGAAAAGAATAAGCCCCGCGCGATTTCTCGTGTGGGGCTGTTCGACGGGTTCGCAGAGCGAACCGAATATCAGGCCGACTTGCGGACCGGAGTTTTTTCTGCGGTGACGATCGGTTCGTCGCCGTAGATTTGGTTGAGCGTGCCTAGAATCCGCATCACTGCGTCGGATGAGCTCGAATAATAGATCGTCTGCGCATCGCGGCGGGTGCTGACGAGATTCTGGGCACGGAGCTTCGAAAGATGCTGGGAGAGAGCCGACTGGCTCAGCCCAACCTTGTTGGCCAATGCGCCGACTGCCATCTCTTCCTTGACGAGGGAATCGAGGATGAGAAGGCGCTTAGGGTTTGCCATGGCCGAGAGGAAACCGGCTGCTACCTCGGCTTCATCGTGTTTTTCAGGCGAAAGTGGCTGCATTGCGTGCTCCATGCGAAAAGTACATCACGCGTAATTATGGTTGACGAAGCATGATAATTAGTCGTGATGCATAAAAGGGCAACCACCCACTGCAAGAAATGGGGGTAGCTATCCCGCGATTAACCGTAAAGTTCACGCAAAATTGCCCGTAAATTGGAACTGTCTTCGATAGGTGCCGGGAATTCAAGGCGTTTCAGCCGATCGCCATCTGCAAGATCGAGGCCGGCGGCGTCGATCCCGACGATCTTCCAATTGCCTTCCGGCGCATTGCAGAGCTTGACCGCATAGTGCTGCACGGCGTCCGAATGATCCGTGTTCATGTGCTCGATTGCGCTCGCTTCCTTGGCGGCGAGCGAGGCGATGGCGGGTGTGTCGATCAGCAGATCTTCCGCGGTCAACACATAGGCGCGACCGAAACCGCCGTTGAGGCTGGCGCGCAAGGGCTTCAGCCGGAAGAAGCCGAAATCGGGGAAATCGACGTAGAGTTTCGACTTGGGGTGACGGCGAACGAATCGCTCGCGGATGCGCACATGGGTTTCACTGTCGCGAGCGACCTGTTCGGCCGTGCATTGCACCGTGAGGCGGGGATGGGCGAGCGGATCGCCCTTGCCGGGCTCGCCGGTCAGCAACGAGGCCCTGATATCGGCGAGCAGCGCCTGGGTGTGGGTGGACAGCTTCGAGATCAGGATGACGGGTACGCCGTCGACATCCATGCCGACAAGAACGCGGCTAACGAAGGGAAAGCCGCCGCTCTCGGGTTCGATCGCCGCGAGCGAAGCGCTGCGCGCGCCGCGCAGAAGCGTGCGGGCGAGGGTGCGGGCCTCGTCATCGGTGTCGCGCAATACGCTCGGCTTGTCGCTCATGTCTTTGAACCTTTCCTGCCATGCTATCATCGCCTACAGCGCCGCGCGTCTTATCAGACGCGCAAAGGTCGCTGTAGCACTTTGAATGACCGCATGTTTTTATCCTGAAATCGGCTAGGATTTAAGGAAACATGCAATGACGAAAAAGCCCGGAGCGGTGCTCCGGGCTTTTATTGGCTTGCTGAGCGGCTTCGTCAACTTTTGTTGCGGTGGCGCGTCAATCCTTGAACGATATCCTGGGCATCGATGGTGCCCACGACGGAGCCGTTGTCGACAACCCCGATGCTGCCCGGCTGGCGGGACATGGCGTCGAGAATATCGACGAGCGGTGTCGTCGGCTTGGCGGTGGCGGTCACGCCGGCAACGGTCGCGCCGCGCTGGACGCCGGTCTGCATCACGTCCTTCGCCATCAGCATGGTGATCGGGTTCATGTGCTGAACGAAATCCGCGACATACTGGTTGGCCGGATTCTTGACGATATCCTGCGGCGTGCCGCACTGGATGATGCGTCCGCCTTCCATGATGGCGATGCGGTTGCCGATGCGGAACGCCTCGTCGAGGTCGTGGCTGACGAAGATGATGGTCTTCTTCAGCCGCCGCTGGAACTCGAGCAGTTCGTCCTGCAGTCGGGTGCGGATCAGCGGGTCGAGGGCCGAGAACGGCTCGTCCATCAACAGGATCGGTGCGCCGGTGGCAAAGGCGCGGGCGAGGCCGACGCGCTGCTGCATGCCGCCCGAAAGCTCATTGACCTTGCGCCCCGCCCATTTCGTCAGGTTGACGAGGTCGAGCTGTTCGCCGACACGCGCCTTGCGCTCGGCGTCCGGCATGCCGGCAAGCTCGAGGCCGAAGCCGACATTGTCGGCAACTGTGCGCCAGGGTAGCAGAGCAAACTGCTGGAACACCATCGAGACCGTGTGCATGCGAAAGTCGCGCAGCGATTTCGCATTGGTCCGGTAGGGATTGAGCGGCCCGTTCGAGGTCTTCACCTCGACGTCGCCGCGCACCACCGGCGCAAGGCCGTTGACGGCGCGAAGCAGCGTCGACTTGCCGGAGCCCGAAAGCCCCATCAGCACCAGGATCTCGCCCTCGGTGATTTCGAGCGAGGCGCCTGCGACGCCGAGCACGAGGCCGGTTTCGGCACCGATCTCGTCGCGGGTCTTGCCCTGGTCGACCATCTGCAGCGCGATCTGCGGGTTGTTGCCGAAGATGATATCGACGTTCTTGAATACGACGGCGGTGGTCATGCGCCTTCTCCTTCGTCGGACGAGCGGAAAAGGCGGTCGAGGATGATCGCCAGGATGACGATGCAGAGGCCGGCTTCGAAGCCCTTGGCGACATTCACCGAGTTCAGGGCTCGCAAGACCGGAACGCCAAGGCCGTTGGCGCCGACGAGGGCGGCGATAACCACCATCGACAGCGACAGCATGATCGTCTGGGTGAGGCCGGCCATGATCTGAGGCATGGCGAAGGGCAGTTCCACCTTGCGCAGCACCTGGCCGGGCGTTGCGCCGAAGGCCTGGGCGGCCTCGACCAGCGACGGCGGCGTCGAGATGATGCCGAGGCGGGTCAGGCGGATCGGCGCAGGGATCGCGAAGATCACGGTGGCGATAAGGCCGGGAACCATGCCGAGACCGAAGAGGATCAGCGCAGGGATCAGGTAAACGAAGGTCGGGATCGTCTGCATCAGGTCGAGGATCGGCCGCATGATGGCATAGATCCAGGCGCGACGGGCAGCGGCAATGCCGAGCGGAACGCCGACGGCCATGCTGACGAAGCTGGCGGCGAGCACCAGAGCCAACGTTTCCGTCGTTTCCTTCCAGTAGCCCTGGTTGATGATCAGCAGCAGGCCAAGGCCGGTGAACAGCGTTACGCCGATCGAGCGACGGAACCACCAGGCAGCCGCCGTGATTACGGCAACGACGATCAGCGGGTGCGGGGTCTGGAGAATCCAGAGCAGCACGGCGACAACGCCGGAGAGGAAGCGAGCGAGCTGGTCGAAGAACAGCTCGAAATTCGTCGTCAGCCAGTCGACGAATGCCTTGGCCCAGCCGCCAATGGGGATGCGGTTATCGGTCAGATATTCCACGAAGGTAAATCCGTCTCGTCAGGTCAAAAGGAGCGCATGACGCGGTGAAAAAAGGCGGGGTTTTTCCCCGCCTCGATGCCGATCAGAGGCCAAGAGCGGCCTTGACCGCGGCCAGGCCATCGCCGCCGTCCTTGGCGGTCACACCGGCAAGCCACGGATCGACGACCGTCGGATTGGCCTTCAGCCATTCCTCGGCAGCCTTGTCCGGCTCCTGCCCGTCGTTCAGGATCTTGCCCATGATCTCGTTTTCCATCTGGAGCGAGAACTTGAGGTTGGTGAGCAGCTTGCCGACGTTCGGGCACTCGGTGGTGTAGCCGGCGCGCACGTTGGTGAAGACTTCCGCGCCGCCAAAGTTGGCGCCGAAGATGTCGTCGCCGCCCGAAAGATAGGTCAGCTTGAAGTTGGCGTTCATCGGATGCGGTTCCCATCCGAGGAAGACGATCGGCGAGCCATCCTTTTCGGCGCGGGACACCTGCGCCAGCATGCCCTGTTCGGAGGATTCGACCACCTCGAAGCCCTTGAGGCCGAAGGTG
The DNA here is from genome assembly GCF_014852025.1 of Ensifer sp. ENS10. Taxonomy (NCBI): domain Bacteria; kingdom Pseudomonadati; phylum Pseudomonadota; class Alphaproteobacteria; order Hyphomicrobiales; family Rhizobiaceae; genus Ensifer; species Ensifer sp. ENS10. The sequence continues at coordinate 1,071,650 of NZ_JACVAS010000002.1, read as the reverse complement.
TCCTTGTCGACCATGTCGATGATCAGGCGGTTGCCGTCATTGCCGGGCTCGATGCCGTAGATCTTGCCTTCAAGCGCGTCCTTCTTGGTGGCGATATCCTTGAAATCCTTGATGCCGAGCTCAGCGCCCTTGGCGTTGGTCGCCAGCGTGTACTTGGCGCCGACCAGGTTCGGCCCGAAGGATTCGACCGACTTGTCGTCGAGATAGGGGCGAACGTCGTTTTCCTGGGTCGGCATCCAGTTGCCGAGGAAGACGTCGATGTCCTTGTTCTTGAGCGAGGTGTAGGTGACCGGAACCGAGAGAACCTTGATGTCGGTCTGGTAGCCGAGGCCCTTGAGGACGGTGGAAACGGTCGCGGTGGTTGCAGTGATGTCCGTCCAACCGACGTCGGAGAAACGGACGGTACCACAGCTTTCCGGCTCGGCAGCTGCAGCCTGTCCAGCGGCGAGGGCGACGACCGAAACGGCGCCCGCCAGCATCAGTTTGAGAGAGAGTCGTTTTTTCATCGTTGTCGTTCCCCTGCCTCTATTATTGTTTTAGCCAAACACCATTGGATAGCGAATTCAAGCGCTTTGATGTCGAAGGAAGTGTATTGCGTCAATATGCTGAGGGGGTGCACGATGCGACGCTGAATGTCGCATTGTCCACGAAATGGTCTAGTCCGGCGAAAAACTGTGGGTGCCGCAAACACGCTCTGGCCTTCCGGGACAAGGCTCGTCATTACCCGGGAGACGGAAACCGGACGCGGTGAAGATGGCCAAACTCTATTTCAGCTATGCGACGATGAACGCGGGCAAGAGCACGATGCTGTTGCAGGCCTCCTACAACTACCAGGAGCGCGGCATGCGTGTGGTGATGCTGATCGCTGCGCATGACGACCGGGCAGGGGTAGGCCGCATCTCCTCGCGCATCGGTCTTGCCTCCGACGCCATTCCGTTCCATGGCGATGACGACATCTATACGCTGATCGAAACGCTTCATTCCGATGGTGCCGGCGAGATCGCCTGCGTCTTCGTCGACGAGGCGCAGTTCCTCAACGAGGCGCAGGTCTGGCAACTCGCGCGCGTCGCCGACCGGATCGGCATTCCGGTCATGGCCTATGGCCTACGTACGGATTTTCAGGGCAAGTTGTTTCCGGGCTCGATGGCGCTGCTGGCGCTCGCCGACGAGTTGCGCGAGGTGCGCACCATCTGCCATTGCGGCCGCAAGGCGACGATGGTCGTGCGTCTCGATGGTACGGGCAAGGTGGTGCGCGAGGGTGCCCAGGTCGATGTCGGCGGCAACGAGAAATACGTCTCCTATTGCCGGCGCCATTGGGACGACCTGATGCGTTGCGAGTGAGTGCGACCGACTGGCCGCTTGCGGCCGCCTTGCCATTCTCGTCGGGTCCTGTCAGCAAGAGGTTTTCGATGCGGCGCCTGCTTTCCAGTCTTTTCCTCTGTCTTGGTGTCGCAGCTCCGGCTGCCCACGCCGGCGGCGACGCGACGGCGGGTGCCGCGGTGTTCCGCAAGTGCGCGGCCTGTCACACCGCCAGCGAGCCGGTCAATCGCGTCGGCCCGAGCCTGATGGGCGTGGTCGGCCGGCCGGTGGCGTCGGTTGCCGACTACAACTATTCCGAGGCGATGAAGACCTTCGGCGCCGAGGGGCACGTTTGGGACGAGGCGACGCTGAGCGAATATCTCTTGAGCCCCAAGGCGATGGTCGGCGGCACCAAGATGACTTTTCCCGGTCTCAAGAAACCTCAGGACATTGCCGACGTGATCGCCTATCTCAAGGCGCCGCCGGCCGCCAAATAGGCAATGCCTTCGATATCTCAAGCACTTCGCTGCAACGCTTGATCGAAAAAAGCCGCTGCGGAAGGCTTGTTCTCTTTCCATAAACACCCTTTATATAACTGCAATCGAAGGCTGAATAATTCGGCTGGGCTGGCGGATCGCGCCACGATGGATCGAGGGGCAGGACATGGCGACTCTTCAGAATTTTGACGCGGAGATCGAGAAGACGAAAGGCGTCGTCGAACAGATGCGCGGCAAGCTCGAGCAATCCGGTGTCGTGCTGGAGCAATTCGCCAAGGCCGAGACCAAGCTCGGCGACGTCAACTTCGACATCGAGAACGCCCGCATCCAGGATGTGATCAACCAGCAGAAGGTGATGGAAGCCAACATTGCCGACCTGATCATCGGCCTTGAAGATGCGACCAATGTCTTCGGCTCCGAATTCGAGAGCATGAAGAACTATACCGGCTATGAGAAGTTCATCGGCATCTTCTCCAAGCAGAAGATGCAGCGCATGCGCACCGACCGCGTGCGTAACATGTCGCTTGCCGGCAACCTGCAGGAGCTGCTGTCGAAATCCGACATGATCGTCGGCATTCTCAAGGAGCAGAAGTCGATCCTCGACCAGCGCTACAAGACCTCGGAGCAGAGCTTGATCCAGGTGATCGAGCGCCGCAAGGGTACGATGGCGAACCTCGAAGAGGTGCAGAAGCGCATCGAGGAACTGAACCCCCTGCTGCTCGACATCGAAAACCGCATTGCCGCCTCCACGGAGCAGAAGGTCCGCACCGAGCTCGAAGGCGAACGCTCGGCGCTTGCCACCGAATACAACGAGAAGCAGGCCAAGGAACAGGAGCTGCTCGCCGAGAGCCAGACGCTCGAACGCTACACCGCGATGTTCCAGACCTTCGTCGATTCGCTCAACAACCAGATCGCCGCGCAGAACACGCTGATCAACAAGCTGACGATCGATACCGAACAGCGCATCGTGCTCTACAAGGCGCTGGAAGACTCCTTGAAGACGGCTGCCCAGCAGGATGTCGCCCACAAGATCAACACGCTCGGCAGCCAGGTCGACACCGCCGCCGAAGAGACGATGGCCGGCATCGGTGCCGCTGCGCAGCGCCATATCGGCGATCTCCTCGAAATGCATGAAAAGAACATGCTTTCGACGCAGGATATCCAGCGCCGCAAGAAGCTGGCGGACGACGCCTTTGCCCGTCGCTTCCAGGCTGTCATGGACAAGCACAACACTGCCAACTACGTGAAGCAGTGATCGGCAGGCGAATGATCGGAACCGAGTTTGCCGTCTGGCACGCGCCACGGGGATTTGCATGAAAGTCGCGGCTTCATCCGCTGTCGCACAATATTTCGCGTCGATCCACGCCGCACTCGCCGGGCTCGAGCTCTTTCTCGGCGACCGCAACTCGCCGCTCTATCGCAACACCGTCGTCGGCGAAGTGATCGTCCCCTATCTCGGCCGGTTGAAGGCGTCGATCGACTGCTGGGAGAACCGCATCGGCTTCGTCGATCAGTTCCGGATCTCGCGCGCCGAAAGCGGTTTTCCGGTGTTCCAGAACGTGCTGGAACTGGAGAACGATCGCCAGACGGCGGCAAAGCGCCTCGCCGACATTCCCACGGCCGATGCGCTGAGGGACGAGATGGTCGATTTCATCCTCCGTCAGAAGGCCTTTCCCGAGGCGTTGCAGACGCGCATGGCCGAGCGGCTCTATCTGGAGCAGATCGGCAAGGGTGAGATCTTCTCGCCCTTTATCTTGCCGGAGACCATCCGCGTCGCCGTCAATTCCAAGACGATGCGTCCCTATTACATCGTGAGCTGGGGCGCCTTCGACGGCGCCAATACCCTGCCGATGGTCTACATGGCGACGATCGAGGATTCCTCCGAGAAGATCGTCGAGATGCTGGTGACCGAGGACGGCAAGCTCAATCCGCAGGTCGAGATCCCGTTGCCGGTTGGTGGTTTGCTCAATCCAGATCTCGCCAGCCGCTTCGACGATTTCGCCTCCAAGAACAGCAGCTATTCGCTGACCCCGGTGACGATCGCGACCAATCTCGACAAGGATTTTGACGAGCTCCATCCGAAGCAGCTGCGCCGCATCGTGCTCGGCCCGTTCTATTCTGCCGGGATCACCGAGAACAATGCGCGCATCAACGACATCCTCTCCAAGGTGCGAAAGACCGAGAATGCCTGGCTTCTGACCTGGACCGTGCAGGAGGTCTTCTCCAAGGCCGAAAGGCCCGCCAAACGCGGCTTCTGGTCATCGACGCCGGCGCAGGAGGAGTTCCACATCGATACCGCCAATCTGGAAGCGGCGCGCATGGGTGTCTCCTCCTACGAGAAGCACGCGCTGGTGCCGCACGACGCCTATCAGGCGCTCTATGCCGCCGGCGAGGCCGAACAGGTGTTCGGCGACTACAAGGTCCACGTCATTTCCGGCAACCAGGTCGTAAGCGAGGTTTGACGATGACACTCAATACGGGGCTGACGACGCTGCACGAGGACGACATCGCCAAGCATCAGGCGGTGGCGCAGGGGCTGGTGACGAAGCTCATCATTCTGGAGCGCGAGGATGCATCCGCCGGGACGACGCTTGCCGGCACCGGCCGCCGCTTCGTCTCGACGGTTTCGACCGGTGGCCAGCGGCGCACACGCGAAGTCGAGCTGACCAAGACCATTCAGTCAGTGCGCCAAGGCGATCCGATGTTGTCGCCGGCCCAGCACGCCGTGCTTTATCGCACACGCCGCGGTATTCAGGTGGCGCTCGCCGTGGCCGACGTCTTTGCGCGGCAGACAAACCTCGAGCAACTGCAGGCGAAAAACGCCACATCGCCGCTCGGAGGAGATGAGGCCAACCAGTTCAAGGCGCTGCTTTCGGCGTCTGCCTATGTCGCCGCGTTTACGCTTGCCGCCTATCTCGGCTCGACGCTTTCAGGTGAGGGCGAGCCGGTGGACGATGCGGTCGAGCCCGACTTTCTGTTCGACACGCCGCAGGACGCATTGAAGAGCCTCATCTCGGCGCTCGACCACGGCATTGCCGGGGCGCCTGACGATCTGGCGCTGACCGCCCGGGCGCGCGCCTTTTCGCGCGTGGCAGTCGAGGGGTTGATCGCGCGCAAGGCGCGGTTCACTGGACTGCAGAGCTTCGAGACCGTGCATATCCGGCTCGACCAGGACGATTTCACGCTGAACGGCTTCGATGTCGCACCGGGCCAGAAGCGCAAGCCGCTGGTGATGACCTTCAAGAAGCCCGAGGAGATCATCGGCAACCACATTGCCAAGTACCAGGCGTTGAAGCTTGCCAAGATGCTGATGGCCTATGACTTCGACCGGCAGATGAACCCCTTCGTCGAGCTTGGCGGCTTCCTCTTCACCTTCATCGGCGACGGCATGCCGGGCACCGGCAAGACGATCCTGATCCAGATGCTCGCCGGCATGCTCAACGAATATTGCGAGATTGCCGGCTACGCCTTCCATTACGAGAATTTCGGCGTTGACCAGATCTCCTCCTATCAGGGCAAATCGGGCCAGAACTGCAAGGAGTTCGTCAACAACGTCATCAACCCGCGCGCGATCGGCTTCGGCACGATCGACGATGTCGACCAGGTGGCGGCGAAGCGCTCCGACGATCGCGCTTCCGCCGGCCAGCATGAGGTGACGGCGGTGCTGATGGAGAGCTTCGCCGGTGCTTCGACGGTGGTGCGCGGCAATTGCACCTTCGGCATGTTCTCCAACTACCCTGAGAATGTCGACGATGCGCTGCGCCAGCGCGCCGGCGCCCGCTGGCTGGTCGACGGGCCGCAGACGGAAGACGATTATATCGACATCTTCGCGCTGCTCGTCGGCAAGAACCACAAGATCCCGCTCGGCGAACACCAATTGTTCGAGGGGCAGGAGATCAAGCGGGCCGTGTCGCAATCCTATGCCGAGCACGCGCGGCCGAAGGAGGATGGCCTCATCGCCGTCTGGGAGCGTTACCAGAAGGAACGCGGCACGCTCGCCTCGCTCGCCGATGTCGGCGCCTATCTGCACATGATCAAGGAGGCCGAGCCGCGTTTTACCGGCCGCGCGATCAAGAACATCACCGATGCGATCAAGCTGCGCGCCATGGACGTCGAGCTGCCGGATGACTGGTTCAGGGATGCCGGCTCGTTCATGCACAAGGGCTATGACGAGAAGAAAACGATGATCGAGGCGCTACGCGGCCCGATCACCATCGAGATGGTGCTGCAGGAGATCAACCGCTACGCCGACAGCGAATTCCGCTACACCGACAAATCCGACGATGCTGCCGTCACCGACATCATCCGTCGCGAGCGTCAGCGCGAAAAGGCGATCCACGAGATCGAGGCGATGAAGCGCGACGGCCGGTGGCAGGGGTTATGATGGGAAGAGCTGACCGATGAAACGCTTGCTCGAAGCCGAGCTCATCTATGGACGGCTGCTCGATGTCTCCGAGCCGCACCTGATCGCGCGTTACAACAAGGCACTCGAAGGCTTCGGCCTGCGCCCGACGGCGTTGACGGCGTTCAGCATCGACATGACCGGGTTTTCGCCCGAAATCGCTGACGAACTGGGTGACCGTGATTATCTCGATCCGAACCGGGTCAACCGCCGGTTCATCATCATGACACCGGATCAGGCGGAGCTGCCGGTCGTGCATACGAGCTTCTCCAATACGGCGGCGCTGATGCACGAATTCTTCAACGCCAACGGCCGCGCGATCAATGCGATCACGATCAAGGACGCGCTCTACGGCGAGATCGAGGATTCGGTTTCGGTCGTCGACGACATCGACGACCTGCTGTCGATCAACGAGGTGCGTTTCCGGGTGCTGTCGGCCGAGGACATGCTCGGCAAGGCCGCCGAACTCAGGGGCCTCGTCGACCGGCTGAAGAAAGTGCCGACGGCCTGGGCCGACGACGAGATGCTGAACCGCATGGTCGAGCTTGCCAAGCTCACCGGCGATATCCGCCAGAATGCGCTGGTGCCGGACCAGCTCGTCTTCCGCCACGAAGCCTTCTGGGCCAATCATTTCGGGGGCGTCTATGTCTTTCTCGACGACAAGACGACGACCGTGATCTGCGACCCCTCGGTCCCCGGCTTCCGCCGCTCGCGGCCATGGCAGGTCAGCTATATCGCCATCAACGATCATGCCCGGATCTACGACTTCCTCGCCTCGACCAAGCGGCTGCAATTGCCACAGGCGTCCTGGGTGGAGGAGTCGGGGCTCTATCAGCACCGGGCCGACATGATCGTGCGCGGGCTGATCGACGAAATTGACCCGACGGCCGATCTCGCCAATGCCGACCGGATCTGGCTGCAGACCTGGATGCACCGCAATGCGGCTGTCGTCGCGAGGGACGGGGCCTATCCGTTCCTGCAGGAGATGATCCGCATGGTTGCCGCGACCGGCACGATCAAGATGCAGGACGTGGCGCCGGCGAACCGCTTCATGCTGGTGCGCGCAGCACCCACCCATCCCGACCAGTGGCTGGTCAACCGACTGATTTCCCAGCTCGTGCCCCGCGATTTCGTCTCGCGCTTCGTCTTCGACAAGCAGGGTTTCTACGACGCCTACGAGCGCTATGGCGAAAGCTTCAAGGCCTATGTTGTGGCGACGCTGACGGGTTCATATCTCAAGGACAAGGCGGCCTTCCGCCACAAGCTTTACGGCCTCAGAGAGGAATAGGACATGTTCGATCCGATCGTTGCGTTTTTCCAGCGGGTCTTTACCGCGATCGGCCGCGGCATAGGTCTCGCCGTTGCCTGGCTGCTCTGGCCGTTCGTCGCGGCCGGTAACTGGTATCGGCAGCGGAGCTGGATCATCAAAGGACCAATCGGCATCGTTCTGCTCGGCCTCATCTTCCTCTACGGCTATTTCATCTGGCAGACGCAGGCCTGGACGAACTTCGATCCTGACTATGTCGAGCGTTACAAGCTGGCCGAGCACAAGGTGCCGGCGGGCTCGCCGAAGAGCGGCCCGGGCGCGACGACCGGCCAATCGACGACCGGTGCGGCGGCAACCAACCTTGCGGCGGCGGCTGCACCGCAGACCGAATCGACACCGGAGGCGCTGGCGGTGGTGCAATTGCCTGCCGGTACCGTGTGCCAGACCTCGGCAATCGTCGATGTCGCCGCCGACCTTATCGATTACAATGTCAACGAGAATGCGTGGATATCGTCGATGCTGCTCTACAAGCTCGGTTTCTTCGGGCTTGACTGGGACGACACGCCCTGGCTCGACAACAAGGCGTCGTTCCAGCGCGGCATCAACCAGGCGGTGCGCCGCACCTCGGTCGAGCTGGTCGATTCGCTTGGTCGCGTGCGCGGCACGTCCGGCATCAACAGCGACCTGCAGAGTGCGCGCGGCAATATCCAGTTCGATGAGGAGACCTGGTATTTCGGCCTGAACCCCTTTGGCCCGAAGACGCCGACGCCGAGCTTCTACCGGGCGGCGATGAAGGACCTCAGGGCCTTCAACATCTCGCTCGGCAAATGCGAAGCGATCTTCGACGGCCGCTCCGACAACCTCGTCGAATTCCTCGACCGTGTTGCCAACGATCTCGGCAACACCTCGGCGATCATTCGCGAACGGTCGGAAAACCACAATGGCGGCTGGTTCGACACGCGCGCCGACGACCGCTTCTGGTTCGCCTATGGCCAGCTCTACGGTTATTACGGCATTCTGTCGGCCGCCGGCGCCGACTTCGACAACGTCGTTGCCCAGCGCGGCCTGACGCCGATCTGGACGGAGACGATCAAGCAACTGCGCGCCGCATTGCGCATCCAGCCGCTGATCATCTCCAACGGCGAGGAGGCCGGCTGGATCATGCCGACGCATCTGGCGACGATGGGCTTCTATACGCTGAGGGTACGCTCGAACATCGTCGAAATGCGCGATATCCTCGCCCGATAGGGCGGAACGGCAAGGTGGCGCCTGAACTTCCGGGCGCTGCCGCAAACCTTACTTGAGTTAAAGCGGGATGCGGGCCGAAAACCGCAGACACGTTTCCTCATCCCGCTCCGGCATCGCGAACTGCGCCTTGAAAGGCGTGGACGAAAAACGACCCTGGGGAGGGGACATGTCATGACCGAGGTTAAGTCCGATATCGAGATTGCGCGTGCGGCGAAGAAAAAGCCGATCCTGGAGATAGGGGCGGCACTCGGCATCCCAGCGGAAGATCTGCTACCCTACGGCCACGACAAGGCGAAGATCGGTGCCGATTTCATCGCCCGCCAGCGCGAAAAGAAGAACGGCCACCTGATCCTGGTGACGGCGATCAATCCGACGCCGGCCGGCGAAGGCAAGACGACGACGACAGTCGGCCTCGGCGACGGGCTCAACCGCATCGGCAAGAAGGCGATCGTCTGCATCCGCGAGGCGTCGCTCGGCCCCTGCTTTGGCATCAAGGGCGGAGCCGCCGGCGGCGGTTACGCACAGGTGGTGCCCATGGAGGACATGAACCTCCATTTCACCGGCGATTTCCACGCCATTACTTCAGCGCACAATCTGCTCGCGGCGCTGCTCGACAATCACATCTACTGGGGCAACGAGCAGAATGTCGACATCCGCCGCATCGCCTGGCGTCGCGTTATGGACATGAACGACCGGGCACTGCGCAGCATTGTCGGGCCGCTCGGTGGTGTCGCGAATGGTTATCCGCGCGAGACCGGTTTCGACATCACCGTTGCATCCGAGGTCATGGCCATCCTCTGCCTGGCAACCGATCTGAAGGATCTCGAGAAGCGCCTCGGCAATATCATCGTCGGCAACCGACGCGACAAGAGCCCGGTGTTTGCGCGTGACATCAAGGCCGATGGCGCGATGGCGGTGCTGCTCAAGGACGCGATGCAGCCGAACCTGGTGCAGACATTGGAAAACAATCCGGCCTTCGTGCATGGTGGTCCCTTCGCCAACATCGCCCATGGCTGCAATTCGGTGATCGCCACGACGACGGCGCTGAAGCTCGCCGACTATGTGGTCACCGAAGCCGGCTTCGGCGCCGATCTCGGTGCGGAAAAATTCTTCGACATCAAGTGCCGCAAGGCGGGGCTGAAGCCCGATGCCGCGGTGATCGTCGCCACCGTCAGGGCGATCAAGATGAATGGCGGCGTCAAGAAGGACGATCTCGGCAAGGAAAACCTGGAGGCCCTGCGCAAGGGCTGCGCCAACCTTGGCCGGCATGTGCAGAACGTCAAGAAGTTCGGCGTTCCCGCGATCGTCGCGATCAACCACTTCACCTCCGACACCGAGGCCGAGATTCAGGCGATCAAGGACTATGTGACGACACTCGGTGCCGACGCCGTGCTCTGCCGGCATTGGGCCGAGGGGTCGGCGGGAATCGAAGAACTGGCGCGCAAGGTGGCGGATCTGGCCGAGGGCGGCCATTCGCAGTTCTCGCCGCTCTATCCGGATGACATGCCGCTCTTCCACAAGATCGAAACTATCGCCAAGGACATCTATCATGCGAGCGAAGTGATCGCCGACAAGTCGGTGCGCGATCAACTGCACACCTGGGAGAACCAGGGCTATGGCCACCTGCCGATCTGCATGGCCAAGACGCAATATTCCTTCTCGACCGACCCGAACCTGCGCGGCGCGCCGAGTGGCCATGCGGTGCCGATCCGCGAGGTGCGGCTTGCGGCCGGCGCCGGTTTTATCGTGGTCATCACCGGCGAGATCATGACCATGCCCGGCCTTCCCAAAGTGCCGTCGTCGGAGAAGATCTTCCTGAACGAGCAGGGTTACATCGAGGGGCTGTTCTAGAGCGACCGACCGGCCTGATCGAAACAACGCCGCGCATCCGGCGGGATGCGCGGCGTTGTCGTGTTTTGCATTTGCCTTGTCTTGGCTTCCGGAACGGACGTTAGGCAGTGAGGCTGAGGAAGTCGGCCTTGCCGATCGAGGCGCCCTTGTGGCGCAGGATGTCGTAGGCCGTCGTCAGGTGGAAATAGAAGTTTGGCAGAACGAATCTCAACAGATACTCTTCGCCCGTGAGCGTCACTTTCAGGGTCGGGAAGTTGAGGACGACCTCACGGCTGCCGCTATCTTCCAGGTCGACGGGGCGCACAGTTTCAAGAAAAGCAACCGTATTGGCGATGCGCTGACGCAGTTCGTCCAGGGTCTTTTCCTCGTCCGGAAAACGGGGAACCTCGATCGAAGTCAGGCGGCCGACCAGACCCTTGCTCGTGTCGCTCACACGCTGCACCTGGCCGGCAAGCGTCAGCATGTCCGGCGCCAGCCGGGCATTGACGAGATCATCGGGGGAGATGCCGTTGTCGCGCGCATAAGCCTCGGCCTTGTCGAGCAGTTTGGTGAGCACACCAAGGCCGCGAATGAATGCGGGAATGGAGAGCTGGTAGATCGTCAATGCCATGACACATTTCCTTGAGACTGGGCGCAAAACGGGTGGATTTTCCTCATGCCTGTATTTGGGAGCCGGGGTGCCGTCCTGCAAGGCGCGCCGACCGGTATCTTTATGGTTACGAGGCTGGCGGGAGGCGACTGAACTTGGGCCTGCGGCTCTGGCCAGGACATGGGGTCTCGTGCATTGATCGGAGGCGACCTTTGCGCGACACGCAAGGCGTACGCCGCTGTAGCAGACACAATGGACACCGCCATGACGCCCCAGGATTTGCAGACCTATCTTCACGCCCATATCCCGCTTTCGGCGGCGATGCAGGTTCAGGTGGAGGACGTAGCGGAAGACCATATCCTGCTCTCGGCGCCCCTGGCACCCAACATCAATCACCGCGAGACGGTGTTCGGCGGCAGCGCCTCGGCGCTATCGATCCTGTCGGCTTGGTCGCTCCTGCATGTGCGGTTGCGCAAAAGCGGCGTGGCTGCGCGCCTGGTGATCCAGAGCAACCGCATGGACTATCTAAAGCCGGTGGCCGGTGCCTTTTCGGCTCGCTCGTCGCTAGCGAATGCCGGGCAATGGCCGAGCTTTCTGCGATTGCTCGAACGGCGGGGCAGGGCGCGGGCCGTGGTCGTTGCCGACCTGCTTGACGGTGGAGAGGTGGCCGGGCGTTTCGAGGGCGAGTTTGTCGCCCTCGGCTATGGCAATGACTGAGTTGCGGCGACCGGGCCAGGTGATCCCCGCCTAGCGGCAATAGCGATAGTCGTTGCGCCGATCGATCACGTCGAGATGCAGGTGGGTTTCGTGGGCGGCGTCGCTGCCGGGATCGAGCACAGTCTTGAAATACAGACAGGCCGAGGCGGTGACCGCGCGCTGGAAGGCGCCGTCCATCGTGCCATCCTCGTCGCGCGGTTGGATGGCGATCGTCGTTCCGTCGCTCAAGCGGAAGGACGCGATGTCGACGGCGTTGCCGTGGGCATGTTCGGAGATCTTGCCTGACGTTGCATTGTTGCGCAGGCGGCAGATATAGGTCGACGCCTGGTTCAGCGCCTTGATCTTGATGTTCTTGTCGAAGGCGACCTCGGCAGCCGGCTGGGCCGCTTCCTTTGTCCAGCGTGCCAGCGCCAGCGCCGTTTCGCACCGCATCACTCCCTTCGGCGCGAGCGTAACGTCGGGCAGAATGCTGGTGACCTCCAGTGGCTTGTCGATGCCGCAGCCCTTGCCGTCGTCGATGCGCTTGGCTTCGACAAACGTCGCGCCAACCGCTTTCAGGTCGGCGAGGCACTTGGCATATTCGGCAGCATTCTCCGTCTCGACCGGTGGATAGACGATTGGCGCCGGTGCGGGCTCGGCATCCTTCTTCTCGTCGGCGCGCTGGTCCTTTTCGTCCGCCGGCAGCTTCTTGTCCTTTGTCGATTGCTCGTCTCCATCCGCCTGCTTCGGCTGCGGAACGGGCTGTTCGCCGTTGGCTGCCGTCGGCCCTTTCTCCGTCGCGCCCTTGCCGTCGTCCGCCGGTGCCGCCGGCTTCTTGTCGGGTGTGGGAACAGCCTCTTCCGCTCCTGCATCCGTCGGCGGCTTTTCTATCGGGATGGGGCCGTGTTTCGGCAGGCTGGCGCCCGTCAGGATCAGGAGTGACAGCAGGATCAAGGGGAAAGAGCGACGCATCCAGTACCTTTCTCACTGCCCGCGCGGCGGGCTTTGAGCGGAGGGAACGCGCAGAACCGGATCTGGTTTCATGAGATCGCGATGTTTTGGTTGGAATCGACCAAATCATAAACGTGACCGATTCCAATAAATTAGAGCGGGATGCGGGCGGAAGGCCGCATGCACTTTTCCTCGTCCGCTCCAACTCTCCGGCAAAAGCGTTGCAGTTCGGCAACGCCTCGAATTGGCACGACCCCACAAATTGTGGGGAGTATCTTTGTATGTTGACAATTATACTCATGTTTTTTATGCGGCATAAATGAGGCGACGACATGTCGCAACGCCCAGAACGCGCCCAGCCAGCCCCTTGAGTTTGCCGCTCAACAGCAAGCCCGGCCTCGAACCTCAAAGGATTGGTCCATGCTCACCCGGCATCGTCGCCAGGCCCTGTTGGCTTGCACGACAACTCTTGCAATTTCAGTCGCTACCGTCGCATTCGCCCAGAGTTCGACAAACCAGGCAAAGCCGGAAGAGAAAAAGGCCGAGGAGACCAAGAAGGGCGAAACCTACCTGTCGCCGATCGTTGCCAAGGGCTCACGCACCGCTGACCCCTATGCGAAGGCCGGCCCGGTCAGTGTCGTCACGTCCGACCAGATCGACCTGCAATCCGGTCTCGAGACCGACGACCTGCTGCGCGGCGTTCCCGGCACGTCAACCGCCAACAACCCGCAGAACCCGGGCGTCGCCGTCAACATCCGTGGCTTCGAGGGTTCCGGCCGCGTCAACATGATGATCGACGGTGTGCGCCAGAACTTCCGCTTCACCGGCCATGAAGCCCAGGGCCTTGCCTATTTCGATCCGGCATTCCTTTCCGAGATCGACGTCACCCGCGGTGCCGTCACCGGTGTCGGCGGCGGTGCTTTGGCCGGTTCGGTCAACTTCAAGACCTACGACGTCGAAGACCTGATCCAGGACGGCAAGAACTACGGCGGCATCGCTTCTGCCACCTACGGCAGCAACGAGGCCGGCTGGTCGGAATCTTTGATCGGTGCCTATCGTTTCAACGACGTCTTCTCGGTGCTCGGCGGCATCAGCAAGGCTGATCCCGGCAACTACGACAACGGCAACGGCGTAACGGTGCCTTACACCGAGGAAGACCTGCTTTCCGGCCTGTTGAAGTTCGAGGTGACTCCGGATCAGGACCACACCTTCAAGCTCACCGGCATCACCTATGACAACGACTTCTTCGCGAACTCCTACTTCCAGAACGTGAAGAACCAGACCGTTTCGGCCAGCTATTCCTACACGCCGGACAACGAACTCATCGATTTCCGGGCCAATGCCTATTGGAACCGGCTGAAGATGAAGTACGACACCGATGTTCGCGGTGGCGGCACGGCGGCCGGTCGCCGCATCACCGACACGGGCAAGGGCTTCGATATCTCGAACACCTCGCTGTTCGATCTCGGTGAGGTTGCCGTCCGGGCGAACTACGGCGTCGAATATTTCCGCGACGACTATGACGTCATCAACAGCACGGCGCGCCCGTCTGGCGGCGTCAACGGCAGCGGCACCAATGCCACGACCGGCGTCTTCAGCAACACGACCTTCACCTATGGTATCGTCGATCTGACGGCCGGCCTGCGGTGGGATCACTTCAGCCTCGATGGTTCCGGCGCCGTGGTGCGAGGCAACCCGATCGGCCTGCCGGCGGGTCCCTACACGGTCGACAAGTCCGACGGCCGTCTCAATCCGAGCGTCACGGTCGCGCTCAACCCGACGGACTGGTTCCAGCCCTACGTGACCTACGCCGAGACCTCGCGTTCGCCGACCGTCAACGAGACCTTCGCCGGCGGCACGCACCCGGGTACGACCGGCCAGTCGTTCTTCCCCAATCCGTTCCTCGAGCCTGAAATCTCGAAGGGCTGGGAAATCGGCGCGAACTTCACCTTCGACGGGCTGCTCGATCCCAGCGACAGCCTGCGTGTGAAGGCGAACTACTTCCACAACCGCATCGACAACTACATCACCGCAGCGCTGCTGGGTGGTGGTCGCCAGATCTTCTTCGTCAACAATCCCGGCACCTCGACGGTGCAGGGCTTCGAACTCCAGGCGGCCTACGATGCCGGCTATGTCTTCGGTGATCTCGCCTACACCTACACCGACAGCAATTTGCCTTCCCAGGTGAACGGGTTCGGTGTCCAGAGCTACCTGCCTGATAACATCATCAGCGCAACGCTCGGTGCGCGCTTCCTCGAAGACCAGCGCCTGACGGTCGGCACGCGGCTCTATGCGGTGTCGAACGCATTCGTCGGCGAGATCAACCGCACGCCGCCGAACGTTCCGGGCTATGGCCTCGTCGACCTCTTCGCGAACTACAAGTTCGAGAACGGCTTCGAGGTGACGGCGACGGTGACGAACCTGTTCGACAAGACCTACACGCCGTCGTCGAGCACGATTGCAGGCAGCACGATCGATACGGGCCGCGGCCGCACCTTCCTGGTTACGGCGAAGGCGAAGTTCTGATAGGATCAGATCAACTCCAGTCGGGCGGCTCGCAAGAGCCGCCTCTTTTTTTGATCGATCCGTGATATCCGGCGCGGCTTTCCCGCTTGCGCAAGGCATCAACCCACGCTAACACTTTCGCCCATGGAAAATGCACGCAACATTTCGACCTGGTGGTGGGCTCGCTGAAGCGGCCTTGACCAGTCATGCGTGATTGAGAGATGAAGCCGCCCGGAGATTTCGAGGCGGCTTTTTTCATGTTTGGGCCGCTCAAGGACCGGGCTTTTACGGAGCGAGGCGAATGGCAACGGTAATTCTCGAGGGCGGAGCGGAGAGCTACACCGCCAAAGGCGGCATCGTGGTGACGCGCAGGCGACGCGAAGCCTCCTATACGCAGGCGATCGCGAGCTATGTGGACAAGCTCGATGAACGCCGCGGCGCGGTGTTTTCCTCCAACTATGAATATCCCGGCCGCTACACCCGTTGGGACACGGCCGTCGTCGATCCGCCGCTCGGCATTTCCTCGTTCGGCCGCGCGCTCTGGATCGAAGCCTATAACGACCGTGGCGAAGTGCTGCTGTCGATCATCGCCGAGCACCTGAAGACAGTCGCGGACATCACCCTCGGCGCCTCGACCAGCCGCCGCCTCGATCTGACGATCAATCAGCCTGACCGCGTCTTCACCGAGGAAGAGCGCTCGAAGATGCCGACGGTGTTCAGCGTGCTGCGCGCCGTCACCAATCTCTTCCATTCGGCCGAGGACGCGAGCCTCGGCCTTTATGGCGCCTTCGGCTACGATCTCGCCTTCCAGTTCGACGCGATCGACCTGAAGCTCAAGCGTCCCGACGACCAGCGCGACATGGTGCTGTTCCTGCCGGACGAGATCCTCGTCGTCGACCACTATGCCGCCAAGGCCTGGATCGACCGCTACGATTTCGCCAAGGATGGCAAGACGACCGAAGGCAAGGCGGACGAGATCGCGAGCGAACCATTCCAGACAGTCGACAGCATCCCGCCGCATGGCGACCATCGCCCCGGCGAATACGCCGAGCTCGTCGTCAAGGCGAAGGAGAGCTTCCGCCGTGGCGATCTGTTCGAAGTGGTGCCCGGCCAGAAGTTCTTCGAGCGCTGCGAGAGCAAGCCTTCGGAAATCTCCAATCGGCTGAAGGCGATCAATCCGTCGCCCTATTCCTTCTTCATCAATCTCGGAAACCAGGAATATCTGGTCGGCGCTTCGCCGGAAATGTTCGTTCGCGTTTCCGGCCGCCGCATCGAGACCTGCCCGATCTCGGGTACGATCAAGCGCGGCGACGACCCGATCGCCGACAGCGAGCAGATACTGAAGCTCTTGAATTCCAAGAAGGACGAATCCGAGCTCACCATGTGCTCGGACGTCGACCGCAACGACAAGAGCCGCGTCTGCGTGCCCGGCTCGGTCAAGGTCATCGGCCGCCGCCAGATCGAGATGTATTCGCGCCTGATCCACACGGTCGACCATATCGAAGGGCGGCTGCGCGACGATATGGATGCCTTCGACGGCTTCCTCAGTCACGCCTGGGCGGTGACGGTCACCGGTGCGCCGAAGCTTTGGGCCATGCGCTTTATCGAAAGCCATGAGAAGAGCCCGCGTGCATGGTATGGTGGCGCGATCGGCATGGTCGGCTTCAACGGCGACATGAACACGGGCCTGACGCTGCGCACGATCCGCATCAAGGACGGCATCGCCGAGGTCAGGGCAGGGGCGACGCTGCTCTACGATTCAAACCCGGAAGAAGAAGAAGCCGAAACCGAACTGAAGGCCTCCGCCATGATCGCTGCCATTCGCGATGCGAAATCCGCCAACGCCGGCAAGGCAAGCCGCGACGTTGCGGCGGTCGGCGCCGGCGTCAACATCCTGCTCGTCGACCACGAAGACAGCTTCGTTCATACGCTCGCGAACTATTTCCGCCAGACTGGGGCAACCGTCACGACGGTACGCACGCCGGTCGCGGAAGAGATCTTCGATCGCGTCAAGCCGGATCTCGTCGTGCTTTCGCCAGGACCCGGCAATCCGAAAGATTTCGACTGCAGGGCAACGATCAAGAAGGCGCGGGCCCGCGAACTGCCGATTTTCGGCGTCTGCCTCGGTCTGCAGGCGCTTGCCGAAGCCTATGGCGGGGACCTGCGCCAACTCGCGATCCCGATGCACGGCAAGCCGTCGCGCATCCGCGTGCTGGAACCGGGCATCGTCTTCTCCGGTCTCGGCAAGGAAGTGACCGTCGGGCGCTACCACTCGATCTTCGCCGATCCGTCGAGCTTGCCTAACGACTTCATGATTACAGCTGAAAGCGAAGACGGCACGATCATGGGTATCGAGCACACCAAGGAACCGGTGGCTGCAGTGCAGTTTCACCCGGAATCGATCATGACGCTTGGCGGCGACGCCGGCATGCGGATGATCGAGAACGTCGTGGCGCATCTTGCCAAGCGCGCCAAGATCAAGGCCGCCTGAGCATTCCCGCATTCGGGCGATGCTGACGTTGGGAAGATCTTGACGATATTGAAGAACCAAGGGGCCGCTTCCGTCATGGAGGTGGCCCTTTTTGTTCCTACCGTGTCGCCTGAATGGCTGGCGCGCGCTCGCAGCGATCGGCAAAAAGCCGCTCGCCCAGGAAATCGACGAACACGCGCACCTTTGGCGATAGATGGCGGTTTGACAGCCAGAGGAGGTGAAACTGTCCGGGAGCGTCGAGATAGGCGTCGAGCACCGTGCGGAGCCGGCCGTCACTGAGTGGCTGGCGCGCGAGGAAATCCGGCAGGCAGCCGATGCCGAGACCGCTGAGGACGGCGCCGCTGAGCGCCTCCATGTTGTTGCTGGTGAGCACGGTCTTGATCTGCGGTCCGGGTCCGTCTGAGGGCATGGCGATCGGCCATTCCTGCAGCTTCCGGCTGTTGGGAAAACGGAAGCGGATCGCATGGTGCCCGTCGAGGTCACGCGGGCATTCGGGTGTGCCGTGCCGATCGAGATAGGCGGGGGCGGCGCAGAGCAGAAGCTGGAACGGTCGCAGCGCCCGGGTCATCAGCCGGGAATCCGGCAGCACGCCGCTGCGGACGGCGACGCCGACTTCCTCGTCGATCAGATCGACGATGCGATCGTTGAAGTCGAGGTCGAGCTCGATTTCGGGGTGGCGCCGCACGAACTCCGGCAGCACCGGCAGCAGCAAATGGTAGCTGACGATCGGCACGCTGACGCGCAACCGACCGCGTGGAACGGCCACGGCCTCGGCCAATGAGGCTTCGGCATCGTCGAGGTCGTCGAGGATGCGGCGGCAGCGCTCGTGAAAGAGGCGTCCCTCCTCGGTCAGCCGGATACTACGGGTCGAGCGCTGCAGCAGGCGCACGCCGAGCTGCTTTTCGAGAGCAGTGACTGCCTTGCCGACCGCGGAGGCGGACAGGCCGAGCACGCGCCCAGCGGCGACGAAGCTGCCGAGATCGGCGGTGCGCACGAAGGCGGTCAATCCACTCAGGCGATCCATTGCTGACTTCCTATTCGAGCGTTCTGTTCCGGTATGCCTGTCCTCTTGGCACAATTCTCAGCCGATTATGGCGAAACTATCCTGCATTCGTCAATCGATGCCCAAGCGGCGGACGTCCAGCTGCAGGTTTCCAGGAAGTCTGTGTGGGTATCTCCTTTGCTCCAACGGATGGACGATATGAGAGAAAAGTTCAAAGACGGGCGCGGACGCCGGTTCGTGCTGCTCGCGGTTTGCTGCGCGGCGGCCGCGATGCCGCTCACCTTCACGGGACCAGCCGTGGCGTTGCCGGCGATCAGCCGCAGCCTCGGCGCCGATCCGATCGCGCTCAATTGGGTCACCAATGCCTTCATGCTGACCTTCGGCAGTTCGCTGATGGCGGCAGGCGCAGTTGCCGACAGTTTCGGTCGCAAGCGCGTCTTCCTCGGCGGTCTTGCCGCGTTCCTGCTGTTCTCTGCTGCTCTGGCATTCGCCGGCAATATCGTCTGGTTCGACGTGTTGCGAGCGCTTCAAGGGATAGGGGCAGCCGCCGCCTTCTCCGGCGGCATGGCCTCGCTCGCCCAGGAGTTCGAAGGAAACGAGCGGCTGAGAGCCTTCAGCCTCGTTGGCGCCAGCTTCGGCGTCGGCCTCGCCTTCGGGCCAATCGCCTCGGGCCTGATGGTCGAGGCCTTCGGGTGGCCCGCGATCTTCCTGCTCGTCGTTGCTCTTGCTGGCCTGGCGCTGGCACTCGGAGCGGTTTTCATGCGGGAGACGTGGGATCCGGATGCCACCGGCCTCGACTGGAAGGGAGCTGCGAGTTTCACCGCGGCGCTGACTGCGCTCACCTTCGGCATTTTGCAGGCACCGGAAAGCGGCTGGAGCCACCCGCTCGTGGTCGCCATGTTCGCGGCCTCCGTACTTTTCTTTCTGGCCTTCTGGCGGATCGAGCGGTCGGTCGCGCGGCCCATGCTCGATCTGACGCTTTTTCGCTATCCACGCTTCGTCGGCGTGCAATTGCTTGCGGCAGCTCCCGCCTATGGCTTCGTCGTCCTACTCATCCTGCTTCCCGTGCGTTTCATCGGTATCGAGGGCATGAGCGCGGTCTCAGGTGGCCAGATGATGATCGCGATGTCTGCGCCGCTTCTGATCCTGCCAATTGCCGCAGGCCTGTTGACGCGCTGGTTCACGCCGGCAGCGATCTGTGGAGCGGGCTTGCTGTTCTCGGCGGCAGGGCTCTTCTGGCTAAGCCGGTTTCCGGTGGGTTCCGAGCCGACCGTGCTGCTCGCACCTCTGCTGCTGATAGGACTTGGCATCAGCCTGCCTTGGGGGCTGATGGACGGGCTTGCCGTCAGCGTCGTGCCGAAGGAGCGCGCGGGCATGGCGACGGGGATCTTCAGCACCACGCGTGTCGCAGGCGAGGGGGTTGCGCTCGCGATCGTGAGCGCAGTTCTCTCCGCGCTCACCGCTTCGAACCTGGGGCCGGAGGCCGGCGCGAATGCCGCTGCAATGGCCCAGCGCGTCGTGACTGGCAACCTTACGGACGCAGCGCTGCTTGCACCGCAGACATCGCACGTCGTTCTCCTCCACGCCTATGGCGATGCGTTCAGTGCCTTGCTTTGGCTGCTGACTGGCATCACGGTTGCGACCGCAGCCGTCGTGTTCTTCTTCATTGGCCGGGGTAGCAAGGTTGCCGACGGCGACGAAATCGAAGCCAAGCTGTTGGCCCTCGAGGTCATTGCCTGCGGAGAAACCGGAGCCAGCCGAACCAAGCTTTGACAAGAGGGGCCCAATCGCTCATATGCTTAGCGATAGACCGCCTGCGCGAAATTCGCGCGGGCGGTTTTGCGTTTCAATGGGCTTGCGTTTGCAACTCGTTTGCATCTGCATAGGGAATGATAAAAATGTCTGCGTCCGACAACAGAACCGTCCTGCGGCTTGCCTTTTGGGGCATTCCGCTGTCTCTGGCCGTGCTGGGGCTGAAGCTTCTTGCCTGGTGGCTCACCGGCTCGGTGGCCCTTTTGTCCGATGGTCTCGAATCCACGGTCAACGTGATCGCTGCAGTGATCGCCTATCTGATGATCGGTTATGCTTCCAAGCCGGCGGATGCCGGCCATCCCTTTGGCCACCATAAGGCGGAGTATTTTTCAGCCGTCATCGAAGGCGTGCTGATCGTCGTTGCAGCTCTTTTGATCGTCTGGGAAGCGGTGCCGGCGATCATGGCGCCGGTGGTGATGGAAGCGCCGGCTCTGGGCCTGGCGATCAACTTCGCCGCGGGTGTCGTCAACGCCATCTGGGCCTATGTGCTGATCACAGCCGGCCGCAACCATCGCTCGCCGGCGCTGAGTGCCGATGGTCACCATATCCTGTCGGATGTCGTCACCTCGATCGGCGTTCTCGTCGGCCTCGTGCTTGCCATCGCGACCGGCTACGCGATCCTCGACCCCCTGCTCGCCGTCGTCGTCGCCTGCAACATCCTCTTCCAGGGCTGGATGGTGATCTCGCGTTCGATCGATGGATTGATGGACCGGGCGGTTTCGGTGGAAGAGGAAGAGGCGATCAAGCAGGCGATCGCCGCCAATGCCGCGGGGTCGCTCGGCGTGCACGATCTCAAGACCCGTCAGGCCGGTCCGGCCATCTTTGTGGACTTCCACATGGTCGTGCCGGAAGCGATGCCGGTCGGCGAGGCGCACGATATCTGCGACCGGATCGAGGATGCGATCCGTGTGGTGCATCCGGGCGCCAGGATAGCGATCCATGTGGAGCCGGAGGGCGAGAAGGCGCACGGCGTGCGCGTCAAGACGACGTCAGCGCGCCATTGAAAACACAAACGGCCGATATCGCTTGAACTGCGAGAAGATTTCCTTCTTAAGGCAGTTCTGATTTAAGGGCCGCAAACGGGGCGGGTCGGCGAGGGCGCAAGCCGGTATCGACCGAACCCACGCGCGGATGTTCTCACGGAGCAACAGGCAAATGAGCAAGACTGACGTATCTGGCCTCTCGCAATTGGGCGCGAAGGTCGACCTGCCGCAAAGCCCGGAAGAGGCGGTGCTGGAGCGGGTGCCGAGCGGCAACAAGGGCAAGGACTATCTGGTGCGCTTCACCGCGCCGGAGTTCACCTCGCTCTGCCCGATGACCGGGCAGCCGGATTTCGCCCATATCGTCATCGACTATGTGCCGGATGAGTGGCTGGTGGAATCGAAGTCGCTGAAACTGTTCCTGCACTCCTTCCGCAACCACGGCGCCTTTCACGAGGACTGCACCATCGAGATCGCCCAGCGGCTGGTCTCGCTGCTTTCGCCACGCTGGCTCCGCATCGGCGCCTATTGGTACCCGCGTGGCGGTATCCCGATCGACGTCTTCTGGCAGACCGGCAAGCCGCCGGAGGGCCTGTGGCTGCCCGATCAGGGCGTGCCGACCTATCGCGGTCGCGGGTAAGGGAAAAAGCGGGGTCTCCGCTACGGCTTGAAAGCCCGGCGTTGGCGCCAGGCATCAGCGATGCGCGCGGCAACCTGATCGGTTGGTTCGTGCGTATCCACTTCGAGGTCGTAGTTGCAGTGGGCATGCGTCTTAAGGTGAAACCGGGCTTCACCGATCGTGCGATCGCCGCGCTCGCGACGCTCAAGGTCTTCGATAGGCGCATGAACGCCGATCCAGAAGACGTCCAGATGTGCTGTCAGTTTTCTGATCTCGTCGGACCAGCTTTTCTCCTCGACGATATGCTCGACGATCAGATCGTTGCCGGCCCCGGCGAAAGCCGCAATCGAGCGGTGAAATCCGTCGAAGAACCTGTTGCGTTCGCCGCGCATCCCATGGTGCATGCCACGCTTGAGCACCCGAAAGCCGGCGTCGGCAAGCTGATCTGACGCATAGTAGCAGAAGGGCTCCGGGAGGATTTCCCGGAGCGCCTTTGCCAGCGTGGATTTTCCGGAACTGGACGTGCCGTTCAGAAAGATAATGCGTCCGTGCTGCACGTTTCCTGATCTCAGCCGAAGATCAGGGCTGCACCCGCAACTGCAGTCAGCCCGCCGAGGATGCGCGCCAGCACGTTGCCGCCGGAAAGGCGCTGAAGGGCGATGCCGAGACCGATGCCGGCTACATGAAGCGCTGCGGTCGCGCCAATGAAGCCGACCGAGAAGGCGAGTGCCCCGGCGCTGCCAAGCTCACCGCCATGGGCGTGGCCGTGGAAGAGGGCAAAGACGCCGACGATGGCCGCCGATGCAGCGGTGTCGAGGCGCACCGC
The DNA here is from genome assembly GCF_014852025.1 of Ensifer sp. ENS10. Taxonomy (NCBI): domain Bacteria; kingdom Pseudomonadati; phylum Pseudomonadota; class Alphaproteobacteria; order Hyphomicrobiales; family Rhizobiaceae; genus Ensifer; species Ensifer sp. ENS10. The sequence goes on along the minus strand of NZ_JACVAS010000002.1, from coordinate 1,048,614 downwards.
CATGGCGACGAGCAGGCCGAGTGCGACCACAGAGGCCAAGATCGCCGGCTCGACGAAGGGCAGTCCGACGCCGGCCATGGCGAGCGCGAAGCCCGCCGCCATCATGGAGACGAAGGCCGTCGGCACGATCCACAGTGCCCGGCCGCCAATCTGGGCGGCCCAGAGGCCGACGGCGACCATGACGAGGATATGGTCGAGGCCGAAGAGCGGATGCGAGAAGCCGGCCGCAAACGAGCCGTTTTCTTCCGGGTTGAGGTGGGCGAAGGCCGGAGCGGCGGAAGCGATCAGCGCCGCGGCAGCAATCAGGATGCGTCTGTTCATGCGTGTCCCCATGGATCGGCGAGGCCTGGGAGGATGGCCCCGTTCTGAATGTTTGGCGCGGTTGATTTTATTGGCCTTTGTCCACCTGTCTATACGGCATTTGGCGGTAGGTGTTTTTACCATAAGCGAAGTGCGCCTTGCCGCTTTGTCGCCGCTTCGGTTTGTTGCATTGTCTTCGGCGTCGAGTCGCATTATCTGACTTTGACTGAAGACTTCATGAGACGCCGGAGAAACACGGATGTACGACAACGACGACGAGGACGACAAGAAGACCGAATTGCCGCTCGGCAAGGAAACGGAGGCGAACCTTTTCAAGTCGCGTTCGATTTTCATCTACGGCACGATCACCCAGGAACTGGCGCAGAAAGTGTGCTCGCAGCTCGTGGCGCTTGCGTCGGCCAGCGATGAGGACATCCGTCTCTTCGTCAGTTCGCCGGGCGGCCACGTTGAATCCGGCGACAGCATTCACGACATGATCAAGTTCGTGAAGCCGAAGGTCTGGACGATCGGCACCGGCTGGGTCGCATCCGCCGGCGCGCTGATTTATGTCGGCGTTCCCAAGGAGCGTCGCCTTTGCCTGCCGAACACCCGCTTCCTGCTTCACCAACCGTCGGGCGGCACCCGCGGCATGGCTTCGGACATCGAGATCCAGGCACGCGAAATCATCAAGATGAACGAGCGCCTCAACAAGATCTTCTCCGAAGCGACCGGCCAGACGGTCGAAAAGATCGCCAAGGACACCGAGCGCGATTACTGGCTGTCGGCTGAAGAGGCCAAGAGCTATGGTCTCGTGTCGCGCATCATCACCTCGGCTGCGGACATCTGAGTTCGCTTCAGCCGAACGGATATGAAGGGCACCGGCATCGCGGCGGTGCCCTTTTCTTTTGCAGCGACCTGCGCGCATTGTGCCGCTTGCTCCGGTTCGGCAAGCCGTGTATAGGCTTTGACCATGACCAAGGCTGACGCATATCGGATCGCCTCGATCCCCGCCGGACACGATGACAATCGTGCGCCGTCGCGCGCCTTCGCATCGCTTCTTCTTCTCGGCCTTACTCGCGGTTGCCGGGTTCGCTGAGGAGCGCCCGGCGGCCGAAAAGCCACGCCGGCGGATGCTCCTCGACCCCCATAGAGTTTTAGGACAAAGGCGCGCCCGCCGCGGCATTTGCCATCGCAATCCGGTCCCCGATCGGTTATGGCAATGCTGCCAGAGCGCTCAGTGATGAAGAGAAGCTGCAATGATCCAGAAGTCCCATTCCATCAAGAACGGCATGCCGGAAGCGTCGGTGAAGTATCAGCCTTACCCGCAGATCGCACTCACCGACCGCACCTGGCCGTCGAAGACGATCACCAAGGCGCCGATCTGGTGCTCGGTTGACCTGCGCGACGGTAACCAGTCGCTGATCGACCCGATGGGTCACGATCGCAAGGCCCGCATGTTCCAGCTGCTGCTCGACATGGGCTTCAAGGAAATCGAGATCGGCTTCCCCTCGGCCTCGCAGACCGACTTCGACTTTGCCCGCTGGTGCATCGAGGAGGGCAACGTCGCCAAGGACGTGTCGCTGCAGGTGCTGGTGCAGTGCCGGCCCGAGTTGATCACCCGCACCTTCGAAGCGCTCGAGGGCGCCCACCAGCCGATCGTGCATTTCTACAATTCCACCAGTGAATTGCAGCGCCGCGTGGTCTTCGCCAAGGACGTCGCCGGCATCAAGCAGATTGCCACCGACGCTGCCAAGATGATCACCGACATGGCAGCCAAGGCCGGTGGCGGCTACCGCTTCGAGTATTCGCCCGAGAGCTTTACCGGCACCGAACTCGAAGTGGCGCTGGAGATCTGCAATGCGGTCACCGAAATCGTCAAGCCGACTCCCGAAAACAAGCTGATCCTGAACCTGCCCTCGACCGTCGAGATGGCGACGCCGAACATCTATGCCGACCAGATCGAATGGATGTGCCGCAACCTCGACAACCGCGAAAACCTGATCATCTCGCTGCACCCGCACAACGACCGCGGCACCGGCATTGCCGCCACCGAGCTCGGCCTGATGGCTGGCGCCGACCGCGTCGAAGGCACGCTGTTCGGCAATGGCGAGCGCACCGGCAACGTCGACGTCGTCACCCTGGCGCTGAACATGTTCACGCAAGGCGTCGACCCGCAGCTCGACTGCTCGGACATCGAGCGGATCAAGGAAGTCTACGAATACTCCAACCAGATGGTCATTCCGGAGCGCCATCCATACGTCGGCGAGCTGGTCTATACGGCCTTCTCTGGTTCGCACCAGGACGCGATCAACAAAGGCATGAAGGCGATCAAGACGGCCAACAAGCCGCTCTGGGAAGTGCCGTATCTGCCAATTGATCCGCGCGACGTCGGCCGTTCCTACGAGGCGATCATCCGCATCAACTCGCAGTCGGGCAAGGGCGGCATCGCCTACATCCTGCAGGAGGATTACGGCATCAACCTGCCGCGCAACCTCCAGGTCGAGTTCCGCGAAGACATCCAGCGCATTACCGACGAGGAAGGCAAGGAGGTGCCCTCCAGGCGCATCCACGAGCGCTTCATCGAGCGCTATGTCGAGCAGCCGGGCGCGCGCATCAAGTTCGTCGATCACCACACCTATCCGGTCGGCGAGCACAAGGGCGTGCGCGTGGTGGCCGCCGAGATCACCGACAATGGCGAGGTGAAGCGCATCGAAGGCAAGGGCACCGGCCCGATCGACGGCTTCATCAACGCGCTGTCGATCTACCTCGGCATCGATCTTTCGGTCGCTGACTATTCCGAGCACTCACTGCAGCACGGCTCCAACGCGGCGGCCATCGCCTATGTCGAGATGGAGCATCCGGGCGGAAAACTGTTCGGTGCCGGTATCAATACCAACATCGTTGCCGCCTCGCTCGAAGCGATCGTGTCGGCGGCGAACCGCGTTCTGGAAATGAAGCGCGGCTGATCAACAAAAACGCCGCGTGCCCTCAATGGACGGGCGGCGTTTTCGATCAATCGTTGAGACAGGGCAGTCGCAGCTCGGCATGACGGCGTCATGCCGACGCGCCGGTCGCCTGTTATGCCTGCCGCGCCTTGCGGTTGGCGTAGCGCCGGTCGCGTTCGGCCTTGCGAGCGGCCTCGTCCTCGATCACGCGCGAAATGCGGCTCCGGTCAGCGGCCTCGCGTGCCTCGGTCTCGGCTCTAGCAGCGGCTGCGATGGCGGCCTCGCGCTCTGCCGCCTCGGCCTGCAAACGCTCGCGCTCCTCGGCCTTCGCCCGTTCGCGACCAGCGCGCCGTTCCTCGCGGGCCGCAGCGACTGCCTGACGCTCGGCCTGGCGGGCGAGCTGGGTCGGTTCTGCGGCTTCCTTTGCCGCGCGGTAGGCTTCAAGAAGCGCTTTCTTCGCATCGGCAGCGGCGCTGCGACGGTCGGTGAGTTCACTGTTTCTGATGTTTCTCAAGTCTCTCTTCCAGTTGAGGTGTCACCCTGACTGAAGGTCAGGTTTTTCTGACGCGTTTCGAAATGGGGGCGGCAGCACCCGCCAGACGATCTTGCAATTCCTTCGCCAGGCGTGCTTCGCGCAGGCGCGAGGTCTTCTCTTCGCGTGCCTGCACGATGGCGTCGAGTTCCTCGACTGCGCTGCCTCGGGCAAAAAATTGCGATTGCTCCTTGGCAAAGGCAATCTCGGCCCGCTGGCGCGATTTGGTGTGGGTCTCTGTCATGGGGGATCCCGATCTTACAGGCGCGTCGACGGCAGTCACGTCATTCCCGATGTGCAACGCAGTCGCGGGAACGTGCATTCGATGCGCGGAAATAAAAAAGGCCAGGCATATTGCCTGACCTTGATGGGTATCATGCTCTCGGCAGTGCCAGTACATCCGTGGTCAAGGGAGAGCCGATACCGATTCAGGCCGCCTGAAGGTTGCAGGCCGACATCTTGCCCGACTTGTTGTCGCGCTCCATGTCGTAGGAGACTTTCTGGCCTTCGACGATTTCGCGCATGCCAGCGCGTTCGACGGCGGAGATGTGGACGAAGGCGTCCGGGCCGCCGTTGTCAGGCTGAATGAAGCCGAAGCCCTTGGTGGAATTAAACCATTTAACTGTGCCGGTGGTCATGAAGAACCCTCTCATAGCATATTGAACGACCGCGACGCGGGAGCGCTGCGGATGGTGATAGCGATTTTTGAAAGGAAGGTTCGTTCAGGGCGCAGTTGCTAGATGCGCGGTAACCAAAGCTTAGCAAGCAAATATCGATTTGTCAGAGATAGAGGTAAAGTATTGCAATGTCAACCTTTGGTTTTTTCTTGCCGATTTTTGCCAATTTTGCGGGAGCTGTGACGCTCCAATTCGGACTCAATATTTGACCATGGCGATATGTGTATTTTGCGACGTGGGCGCAGGTGTAACCGTTTGGTTGCCTACACAAATTTCTGCTTGATCCAAATATGGGCGCAGGAATTATGCTCTCTGCCGAGCCGCGGCCGATGTCTGCTTTTCATGGCAGCGAAATCCGCCTTGGCAACTGGTGTTGCCAAGGGGGCGGCTCCAGAATTTTCGTGTTGGTTGCGGCAAAGCCAAGCTTTGAAGGCGTGAACTCAGATCGTCGCGGCGGCGGCCTCGGCGATATCCTGCATCCCGACATGGGCGGAAGGGCCGACGAGCACGAAGGAGGCGCCACCTCTCTGCCAGGAGACCATGCCGAGATCATCGCGGATGCTCTCGTCAAAATCGTTCGACTGCGGGCCGGTGGTATTCTTGAGGAAGCAGATCGCGAAGATCTCGCCCTCAGTGCTGCGGTAAACGAGCTGTGCCACGGGTTTGCCGTTCGCCACCAGCAGACGGGCGCCTTCGAAGGTCAGGCCCTTGCCGCCAAGCTGCGGAATCTTGAAGGGAACGCCGACGCTGGACGCAAGCCAGGTCTCGATCTTGGGGGCCTCGGAGGCGGGAACCTCGACGAGATGCTCTTTCTGGCGCGAATAGACGCGGTGGTAGTCGGCGATATCGTCCAGCCAACCGCGCGCCGCTGCCACTTCGGCCGGTTCGCCCACATTGTTTGCCGTGCCGATGACGAAGCCGGCCGAACCGCCGAGCAGCATCAGTGCAACCGATGCGGCAAGCACGCGCGGCCAGATGCGCACGTTTCTGACGTTGGCGGCTGTCGCCGTCACGCGTTCGGTTTTGGGGCTGACACCGGGACCCTGCTTGATCTGTCGCACCAGGGCCAGCGGCACGGGATCGTGCAGAAAATCCTCAAAAGCCGTATCGCCGAAGCTGCTGCCGGCTTTCAGCTTTTCGAACAAAGCCTTGGCGTCGTCGTCGCGGGCGAGAAGCGCGTCGAGTTCATTTCGTTCCGCTTCGCCGATCTCACCGTCGATATAGGCGGATAGGCGAACTTCGAGTGCGTGACCCTTTGTCTGTTGCAACGGTCAGGCCCTCCTTTCGGTATTCTCGGAGATCATGGCGGCAAGCCTGAGGCGCGCCGTCGACAGCCTGCTCATGACAGTGCCGATCGGAATGCCGAGGATGTCGGCCGTCTCGCGGTAGCTATGGCCTTCGACGTTGACCAGCAGGAACACGCTCGCCAGGCCCTCGGGCATCGAGAGGATCATCTTCTGCAACTGGTTGGCGTAGACGGCCTTTTCGGCCGAAGCCTCGATGCTGAGCTCGTCCTGGCCGAGCGCATCGACCGTGCCGCTGCCGGCGCGGACCTTGCGCTTGCGAATCTCGTCGACCCAGAGGTTGCGCGTCATCGCGTAGACCCAGCTTTCCAGCCGGCCCTCTCCGTTCCACAGGTGGCTGCGCGTGATCGCGCGCTCGCAGGCTTCCTGGACGAGGTCGTCGGCATCATTGGCGTTGCGCGTCAGCGTCATCGCGAACCGACGCAATTTGGGCAGGAGGCTGACCAAGTCGCGTCTGAAGTCCTTCGTTTCTGCCGCTGGACGCATTGCTCTTCCAAATGAAACGTGCCGGATCGTGCATTTATTCGCGGTGCGAGGCACGAGCCGGATGATATGAAACATTTGCCCCTTAGTCTGCAAGGGAAGTGCCGGAACGGAAAGCAAATTCTGCTGCTTCATAGCGTCTTTTCCCAAAAAGCTTTTGCTTGCCGGCCGCCGTTAACCAAGGGCTTCGTTACCGTAAACTGCACCCGCGCCCCGAGATCGCGTCAAAGTTCGGCCCGAATCTGGCCGGACCTCATCGCACAACTGCAAGTCGATGTCGGGGACACGCCAATGAACGCACAGCATCGTAGCAAGAGAATGAATGCCGCCCGGATCGGGGGCGGCCGATGGGGCCGAGCCCAGCTTCGACGAGGAGCCATGGCTATGCGCATTGGTGCGGTGGTTCCGCTGCTTGCGGGGCTTGCCGCATGCCAGAGCGCTCAGGTCATGGAAACCGGATCGCTATCGTCCTACAAGGATTTCGTCGCCAGCGACGGGATGGTGACCAAGACGAAGTATCGGGTGGATGCCGCCTCGACCAAGAACGTGAAGACGGTGCACGTGATCCCGACGACCTTCGCTTCCAATGCCGATCTCGACAAGCTTGGAGATCCGCAGAAGAAACTGGTGGCGACGGCGATCGACCGGTCGCTCTGCGAAGCACTGAGTGCGCAGTTCGATATCGTGCCGATATCGAAGCCGGCGGATATGGCCGTGCGCTCCGTGATCAGCAAGGTCAAATCGACAAATGCCGTTGTTGCGGGCGTGTCGACCGTCACCTCGGCGGTCGCTCCCGTTCCGGTTCCGCGCATTCCGATCGGTCTCGGAAGTCTCGCAGTCGAGGCGGAGGCTTTCGACGCGCGGGGCAAGCAGATCGCCGGGCTGACATGGGCGCGCGGTGCCAACATCCTCACCAATGGTTCCCGCGCATCGACGGCAGCCGACGCCTTTGAGCTTGCCGGAGATTTTTCGGGCGATTTCAGTGCGTTGCTGGAAAAATCGGGTGACCCGATGAAATCCGATTTCGAACTGCCTTCGATGAAGAACGTCAAGAACAGCGTCGCCTATGCGGTGACCGGCAAGCCCTCAGATCCCGATTGTGCTGTTTTCGGGAAAGGATCCGGTCTCGGCGGCATCGCCGGTGGTGCTCTCGGTCTGCCGCCGGAATGGTCGGAGAAGAAGAACGAGAGCGCGCCCATTGCAAGCGGCAGCAGCGGGGGCGCAAAGAAGGGATAGACAGCCAATGCCGGCGCGTCTCTTGCGCGCTCGGCGCTCTGTCGTTTGGCGCTGCGATCGAGGCGGCGCCGGGCGCCGCCCCGTGCTCCCGTCGGGTCAGTACTGGCGGACGCCGCCAAGCGATTGCAGCAACGCGCGGTAGGCCCAGGTGTTCTCTCCGCCACGATCGCGGATCTCGACGAGCTGTACGCGTGCTTCCTCGACGTGTCCCTGTTCGATCAGCGCCTGGCCCATGTAGGAGCGCGCGAGAATGTAGTTCTCGTCGGCCTGGAGCGCGCGCTTGTAGTACTGCATGCCGAGTTCCATGCGGCCGGCCTTGCGGTTGGAATAGCCGAGATAGTTGAGGACGCGGGCGCTCTTCTGGTCCTTGACCGCGCCGAGTACCTTGATGGAATTTTCATACTGGCCGGCATAGGCGAGCTCGCGGGCGGCCTGGAACAGGATATCGTCGCTGAGGTCGCTTTTCTTGGCGTTGACGCAGGCATTCTTCTTTGCGTCCCACACCTTGCCATCCGTGCATTCGCTGGTCGTCTTGGTCTTCTTGGGCGGTTCGCTGGTGTCTTCGCCGGCTGCCATCACGGCCTGCGCCATGAAGCTGGTTGCGCCGGCCACAATCAGGGCGCCAAGCAGGGCCTTTCGGTACATCATGCCATCTCCCGTTCTTCGCGCATGCCCTTGAAAGCCCGCGCGTCGTTTCAAAATGATCGCGTGTCCTTGACGCTCCGAAAGGAGGTGAGCCGCCGTCGGGCGGCTTCAGCCACGAAGCATGCCAGAAGACAATGCACACCACCAGCGGGCGGCGCACGACTGGGGTATGACGCATGAATGCGGGAAAATATTCGCCGGGCGATGAATATTCTGCGAAGTGGCCCGCCTGACGGCTTCAGAAACGCGTCGTTTCGGCGAGTGTCACCGTCGTTGCATCGCCGTTCAGCGCATAGCGTTCGCGCGTCAGCTGCCAATTGCCCGGCTCGCCGGTGATGGTGAAGAGGTTATAGGCTGCTGGCGGCTTGTGGCCGCCCGGGCCTTGCGAGGCCGAGGCGATGCCAACGACCGGGACCGGTGCATTCTGGCCCTTCAGCCAGTAGACGGTGTTGAGATGGGTGTGGCCATGGATCACGAGCTCCGCACCGCCCGAGGAAATCGTCGCGGCGAAACGGCGGATGCCGATCATGCGCTTGTGCATCGAGGCCGCGCCGCGGATCGGCGGGTGGTGGATCATGACGATGCGAAAGAGGCCCGCTTCGCCGGCGGCCCGCAGCATGTTGACGGTCGCGCGTGCCTGCCGCTGGCCGAAATAGCCGCTTGCGGCAAAGGGGGGCGTTGCGACAGCGGTCGAGCAGCCGATCAGCGCGACCGGTCCGCGCACCCGCATATAGGGAAAGCAACGGTGCCGGTCGTGCCAATGAGCCGGCGCATCGTCGCCCCGCATGTAGGGATACCAGGCACGGGTGGTCTTTTCGTAGGCGCCCGGCACATAGGCGTCATGGTTGCCCGGAACGATGGAAATGTTCTCCGGCTTGCCGGCATCCGTCAGCCATTCGGTCACTGCCTTGATCTCAAGCGAAGACGCGAGGTTCACGAGATCGCCTGTCATCGCCAGATGGTCAGGATCCTTCTTCTCGATATCCGCCAGCAGCGTGTCGAGCGTGCCGGTAAAGAGATGCCGGCTGCGGTTGCGGTGCCAGTTGACGAAACCGGTGATGCGCTTCGACGCGAGCTCCCTTAAGGACAATTCGGGCAGGGGCCCGAGATGGACATCGGAGATATGGGCAAGTTTGAACATCGCCCCCGTCTAGCGCATATTCCGGCCGAGGGGAATCAGGTCGCCCGATGAATCGCGTGCGGGCCGAAAACATGGGAAGGACGAGACGACTGAACGAGGAACGGCCACCGGAGATGCGGCGCTGGTATCTCCGGCTCCTGATGCGGCTCGCGCATGGCTATTACGCCCTTGCGCGCGGCATGACGATCGGCGTTCGCGCTGCCTGTTTCGATGACGAGGGCCGGGTTTTTCTCGTGCGCCATTCCTATCTGCCGGGCTGGCACCTGCCGGGTGGGGGGCTCGATCGCGACGAAGCCTCGATTAACGGGCTGCTGCGGGAGCTGCGCGAAGAGGGAAACCTGGAGGCAACGGCGCCGCCGGTGCTCATCCAGGTCTACTACAACAGGCGCACGAGCCGCCGCGACCATGTCGTCTTCTACCGCTGCGACGGCGTCAGGCAGACCACGCCGAAGACACCGGATCTGGAGATCGCCGCGAGCGGCTTCTTCACGCTCGATGCGCTGCCGGAGGATACCACGCCGGCGACGCGTCGCCGGCTTGCGGAACTCGCCGGCAGCGCTGCCTTCGACATTCACTGGTAGAGGCGGTCCAGCCGCTCGAACAATCGGTCTACAGCCTCTCGCGTCCGTGCGGGGAGGTGAGGTCGAGCACCGGACCCACTGGCACGACGCCGGTCGGGTTGATGGTCGTGTGGCTGCGGTAGTAGTGCTCCTTGATGTGGCGCATATCGACGGTCTCGGCCACGCCCGGGACCTGGTAAAGCTCCCGGAGGTAACCTTGCAGGTTCGGATAGTCGGCGATCCGACGGATGTTGCACTTGAAGTGGCCGACATAGACCGGATCGAAACGCACCAGCGTGGTGAACAGGCGCCAGTCGGCCTCGGTGAGGCGGCTGCCGGTCAGATAGCGATGCGACGCGAGGCGTTCTTCCAGCTTGTCGAGCCGGGAAAAGAGCGCGGTGACGCTCTCCTCGTAGGCGGCCTGCGTGGTGGCAAAGCCCGCCTTGTAAACCCCGTTGTTGACGTCGTTGTAGACGTCGGCATTCAACGCATCGATTTCGGCGCGCAGTTCTTCCGGGTAGAAGTCGGTCGTCGAGCCGGTCAGCCCGTCGAAGGCGGAATTGAACATGCGGATGATCTCGGAGGATTCGTTCGAGACGATGGTGTTTTGCTGCTTGTCCCAGAGAATCGGTACGGTCACGCGGCCGGAATAGTGGGCATCGGCGCGGGTATAGATCTGCCACAGCGCCTTCGATCCGAAGAGATGGTCGCCAGTGCCGATGCCGCCGTCCTTGAACTCCCAGCCCTGGGCGAGCATGAGCGGATCGACGACCGAAACGGAAATGAGGTCCTCCAGCTTCTTCAGCTTGCGGAAGATCAGCGTGCGGTGCGCCCAGGGGCAGGCGAGCGAAACATAGAGATGATAGCGACCGGCCTCCGCCTTGAAACCGCCGTCGCCGCTAGGTCCCGCGGATCCGTCTGCCGTGACCCAGTTGCGAAACTGCGAAGCGCTGCGCTTGAAATGGCCGTTCGTTGCGACGGTATCGTACCAGACGTCCTGCCAGACGCCGTCCACTAATCTACCCATCTTGAAATCTCCTTCGTGATCCTTGCGCTCATAGATAGCGCTTCCAGCGGCGTCCGATAGATGGCGAAATCCGAACAGTGCGTTTTAGACTTTGACAGCGGGCATTTTTCTGATATCGGCGATCTCACAACTTTTTTCGTGTTGGAAGAAACCGCACTGATGATGTTCTCGGGAAACCTGCGACGACGCTGATGCTGCCAACGCCCGCTTCGGGCGAAGCCATCCCTATGTCTGTTCGCATGCCTGGTTTCTCGATCCCATGAAAAAGCACGATCTCGTCTACCTGACCGAAGACGCGTCCCATGACGCAGCCATCGAAATCATCAATGAAGAAGCCTTCGGCCCCGGCCGGTTTGCCCGGGCGGCCGCGCGCATCCGCGAGCAAGGGCCGCATGATCGGTCGCTGTCCTTCATCTGTGCCGACAACGGCGAGACCATCGCTTCGGTCAGGATGACGCCTGTGATGGCAGGATCGATCAAGGGCCATCTGCTTGGGCCGCTGGCCGTACGGCCGTCGCACAAGAACATGGGTATCGGCCGGGAGCTCGTGCGCATCGCCGTCGAAGCGGCGCGGCGGCAGGGTTCGGAGGCGGTGATCCTCGTTGGCGATCCGCCCTATTATCAGCCGCTCGGTTTCGAGAAGGTGCGCTACGGTGCGCTCGAATTTCCGGGACCGGTCGATCCCGCCCGCGTGCTCGTCGTGCCGATGGCCGAGGGCGTGCATGCTGGCCTTGCCGGCACCATCGGCTGGCGGGACGATGCGGTGGCATCCGCCGTGCCGCTCGAGCTGCAGCTCGCGGTCTGAGACCAGAGCATCCCGCTTTCAGGTGGAAGGATGCTCTAGATCCAAAGTGCTAGAGCGTCCTTTGTGCGTTCAATTGAACGCACCGCGTTCTAGCTGGCGGCGAGCGATTTCTTCAGGAAGACCCGGGTGCGGCCGATGGGGAAATCGGCCAGTTCACCGAAGGCCCGGTAACCCTGGCGTTCGTAGGCGCGCCGGGCCTGCGGGTTGAAGGTATCGATCCAGGCACTGTGGCAGCCGCGGCGTCGAGCTTCGTCTTCCGCCGCCTGAAGCAGCTTGCCGGCAAGGCCCTGGCCACGAAGATCCTCCGGCAGCCACAGCCACTGCACGAAGAGCCAGCCCCAGCCGGTGTAGCCGTTCAAGCCACCGCGTTGCCCCTTCGCCTGGGGACCGCCGACGAGAATGGCGAGCGGTCGCCGCTCCGACGGGCCGACATCGGCGGCATTGAAGGCCGTGAGGCCATTGCCGATCGCTTCCAGCGCCTCGGCCGGAGGCGCGTCCGTTACCTCGAACATCGAAAACCTTTCACGCACGGCGCATGCTGAAGACGTCGAGGCGATCCTCGCCCACGTCCTTTTCATCGAGCCGCCAGCCGAGGCGCTCGTAGAAGGCGCGCTTGCCGGGAAGGGCGCAGAGATGCACGGCCTCCGCGCCGGAATCGAGCGCCGCACGGGCGGCCTTCAGCACGATGTCGCCGCCGATGCCGGTGCCGCGGAACGGCGGGTCGACCCAGACGGCCGCCACCCAAGGGGTGAGATCCGGCCGCTCCTCGAGGTCCGAGGCGATCACCGAGGCGGTGCCGACGAAGCGATCTCCGGCGTGCGCCACCAGGCAAAGGGATTCTGCATCTTCGGTGAGGCTCTCCTGCAGCAGGCAGGTAATATGGCTCAGAGGAAAGCCCTGCGGTTCCCACCAGGCGCGCCAGATGCGGTCGGCCACGGCATCGAAGAAATGTGGTGTGTCGCGAAGGTCGCTGACGACGACGGTCCGTTCGGTCATCGTCCCTCGCGATACCAGGTGGCGGAGATCAGGAAGAGCAGTGCCGCAAGCCCGAGGAGGCCGGTAAACAGCGGCAGCGAGTTGATGCCCTTCAGCACGGTTTCGTCGGTCATGCGGATCGAGAGGCGCTGGTCGTCGGCCGAGCGTATCGAGCCCCTGACCGGCAGGACCGTGGGCAGATCGAGCGGCCCGTCGGCGCTTGCGAGACGCCGCACCAGTCCCTTGGTCTTCTCCGCCCACGGGCGCAACTTGTCCTCGGTCGAGATCGCCGCCTTGAACTCGGGCGCATTGGGATCGCCGACATGGGCAAGGGCCGTGAGTTCACCATTGGCCATCTCGAACAGACCGGTCTCGGTCGTGGCGAGTTCTGCCGAATAGAGACCCGGCTGGCGCTCCGTCAACTTCACGTCCTGCTTTTGACCCGAGGGTGAGACGAGCGAAACGGGACCCGGGTCGCCGTCGATCGTCTGACGGGTGATTTCCAGCGTGCGGCCCCGGGCGCGTGCCGTCAGCGCCTCTTCCTCGAGCGAGGGCTCCTGCATCAGCCAATGGGCGGTGCGGCGATAGAGCGAGACATGCGGACCGCCGCCTTCGAAGCCGCGAGCCCAAAGCCAGCCCTGGTCGGAGAGCAACATGGCAACGCGGCCCTTGCCCACACGGTTGAGCACGAGCAACGGCTTGCCATCGGCTGCTTCCATCACCGTATTGCCCTCAGGCCTGTCGACATCGACCGTGCGGAACCAGCGGCCCCAGTGCGGCGGCTCGCTATCGGAGCCTTCGAGGCCGCGGGTTACCGGATGTTTCTTCCCTTCCTCCGACAGGCGGGGGAAGAAGGCCTTCTCGTTCATCACACCCGTGGGCGCGGCCGGAAGCACGGCCGAGAGCGGCGTTGCGGCGATCGAATCGTCGCCGGCATGTTCCGGCCCGGCGGCAATCAGAAGCGCGCCGCCGTTCTCCACATATTGCGCGATGTTGTCGTAGTAGAGGATCGGCAGCAGGCCGCGATGCTGGTAGCGGTCGAGGATGATCAGGTCGAACTCGTTGATCTTGTCGACGAACAGCTCACGCGTCGGGAAGGCGATCAGCGACAGTTCGTTGATCGGCGTACCGTCCTGCTTTTCCTGCGGACGCAGAATGGTGAAGTGCACGAGATCGACCGCGGCGTCGGATTTCAGAAGGTTGCGCCAGGCACGCTCACCGGCGTGGGGTTCACCGGACACAAGCAGCACGCGCAGGTTCTCGCGAATGCCGTCGAGCACGTGGACCGCACGGTTGTTGGTCGTGGTCACTTCGCCCGGAACCGCATCCACCGCAAATTCGAGCACGTTGTTGCCGCCGCGCGTAACCTTGAAGCTGAAGGGAACGTCGGTGCCCGGCTCGGCCCGTTCCCGGGCGATTTCGTTGCCGTTGAGGCGGATGCTGACTTCCGCGGTCCCGCCGGGTGCGGCGCCGTCGTCGACAACCCGGAACGAGAGCTTCTGCTCTTCGCCGACGATGCCGAAGCGCGGGGGATTGATGAGCTCGACGCGCCGGTCGAACTCATCAGGCTTGCCGGTGATCAGGCCATGAACCGGGGCGTCGAAACCCAGTTTGCGGCTGACGTCGGGCACGTCGTGGATCTGGCCATCGGTCACGAAGATGGCGCCGCCGATGCGCGCTGGCGGAACATCGGAGAGCGCTGTCGCGAGTGTGGTGAAGAGGTTGGTCGCCGGCGAGACGCTCGCCGGATCGGACTTGGCCTCGACGATGCGCGGCTCGATGAGCGGTATCGCCGCCAGTCGCGCCTTCAGGCCCTCGATCGCACGATCGGTCTGCTCGGTGCGGTCGCCATTCTGCTGGCTCTGGCTGCGGTCAACGACGATCGCGACGATCGTCGAGAGCGGGTCACGCAGTTCGACGAAGATGGAAGGATTGGCGATCGCCAAGGCGAGTGCGGCCAAGGCGAGGGCGCGCAGCCAGGCGCCGCGTATCTTTCGCCATAGGCCGTAGCCGATGAACAGCGCCGCGACGACCAGAAGCGGCACGAAGAACATCAGTGGAAGCAGCGGAGCAAAACCATAAGTCATCGATCAGCCCTCACTGCCCAAGCCTCTGGAGGAGGTCCGGCACATGAACCTGATCGGACTTATAGTTGCCGGTCAGCATGTACATCATGATGTTGACGCCCGCCCGATAGGCGTATTCGCGCTGCATTTCGTCCGGCGGTACCGTCGGCAGAAGCGGCGCGCCGTTGGCGTCGACAGCCCAGGCGCCGGCAAAGTCGTTGCCGGTGATCATGATCGGCGTGACGCCATCGCCGCCGCGCACCGGTCGGTTGCTCTGCTCCTCGGCGTCATGGGGGGCGGCTTCCACCCACAACTGGCTCTCGGTGTAACGCCCGGGAAAATTCGAAAGTAGGTAGAAGGCCTTTGTCAGCACGTGGTCGGAGGGCACCGGTTCCAGCGGCGGAATGTCGAGGCCGTTCAGCATCTCCTGCAGCCGCTGCACATTGGGGCTGTCGCCCGCCGCCGAAGGCGTGAGCGAGGAGAACTGGTCGCGCGTGTCGAAGAGCACGGTCCCGCCATTGCGCATATAGGCGTCGATCCGGCTCATCACTCTGCTGCTCGGCATCGGCGCCGTGGCGGATACCGGCCAATAGATGATCGGGTAGAACGCCAGCTCGTCCTGTTCCAGATCGACGCCAACGGGGGCGCCCGGTTCCAGGGCTGTGCGATAGGTCAGGTAGTTGCTGAGGCCCAGGAGGCCCTGTTCCGACAATCGATCGACCTCGGCCTCGCCGGTGATGACATAGGCGAGGTGGGTCGTGTCGAGGCGTTGCAGTGTCTGCGCGTCGCTTGGCTGGCTATCCTGCGCGTGAACAATCGTGGGTGCCAGGGCAGCAAGGCCAAGGGTGGCAAGGCCAAGGGTTGCAAGCACGGCTGCCGTGGCGGCGCCGCCGGCAGCGCGGCGGCGCAATCCTGTGAGGCCGCCCGCCATGGAAAGCACGATCAACGTGTCGATCAGGAAAAGCATCAGCGCGAGCCCGAAGAGATAGGGCCGGATCGAGAACGGGCGCACGCCTTCCAGCCCTTCCGCGCGTTCGCTGACGAGACTGCCTCTGATCGGAGCGATGCTGCCGCCATCGGGGAGAAGATTGTTGGCAACGAAACCCTCTTCAGAGCCGTAGAGGCCGGGCGGTGTGTCTGCGGAAACAATCGGCGCAACTCCGGGGGCGATCTCAAGCGGCCGGGCGCTGCCCGTCTCGGTGGTCAGTTCGCCCCGGGCGTTTACCAGGCGATAGGGCGGCAGGGTCTGCGCCTTGCTTGTCTGGTCACCGGCAATGCCGCCGGCACGTGAAAGCTGGATGGACCGGCGCAGCATGTCGACGAAGGAGCCTGAAATCGGCAGGTTCGACCAGCCCGGGTCGGCGCTCACGTGGAAGAGCACGATGCGTCCACGTCCGCGTTCGGCTGTCGTGACCAGCGGCGTGCCATCGGCGAGGTTGGCCCAGGTCCGTTCGGCAAGGTCCGGTGTCGGCTGCGCCAGAACCTGGCGTTTGACAAGGACATCGCGCGGATGCTCGAGACCGGCAAAGGGGCTGGAAGATGGGTAGTCGGCAAGCGGCTGCGGCTCTGACCAGGAGAGCGCGCCGTCGAGGGACCGTTCGCCCTGCCTGAGCATGACGGGGACGAGCGGGTCGTCGGCAGGCGCGCCGGCCAGCCTCGGGCCGGCAAAGCGAACGAGCATGCCGCCATTCTCCAGCCAGCGCGTCACCAGCGGATAGCTTTCGTCCGGCAACCGGCCGACGTCGGCCATGACCAGGATCGACGGATTTTGAGCGAGAAGTTCGGCAATCGCCTTGCCGATCGCTTCCTCTCGCGGCTCGATCAGGTCGGCGTGAGGTTCGAGCGCCCGCTTGATGTAATAGAGCGGTGAAAGCAGCGGCTGCGACTGGTGAACCTCGCCGCTCAGCAGCGCCACGCGACGACGGCGATTGCCATCGTCGAGCAGGTGGATGCCGCCGGCTGTCGCCTGGCCCTCGATCGTCAGACGTGCGAAATCGTTGCGCAGCTCGAAGGGGGCCCTCAACAGGGCATTCGCTGCCGTGGCGCCTGAGGCGAAGCGGAGTTCGCCTTCGGCAATGGCGGTGCCGCGCGCGTCGCGGGCAAAGACGTAATAGGCGCGTGGCTCGCCAAGCGGCAGCCGCGATGCCGTGACCCGCATGCCTTCGTTTTCGTTGGTCGCGGATGTCAGCGCGATGGCGCTTTCCGCATTGCCTTCGATCCGGCGGACGTTGGCCGCGCCGATCTCCGCGACTTGGCGCATCGTCTGACCGTCCCCAGCCTCGATCCCGTCACTGAGGAACGCAAGCGTGCCAGGCGGCGAGTTCGCGAGGGCGGCTTTCATGGCGGCAAGCGCCCGATCGCGCGCGGCCGGCAGCGGTTGCGGCTGCGCCGCGGCCAGCCGGTCTCGCGCGGTGGTGGCGGAAGCCGGGGTCGCATCGTGCTGTCGATCGGTCGTGAAGACGATCGAAACCGGCAGATCCTTCGCCTCCGCATCGTCGATGAGCGCATTGGCGGCCTCGACCCGCCGATCCCAATCGGAGACCGTCGCCCAGCTGTTGTCGATGACGAGCGCCAGCGGGCCAGCGGAGGAAAGCGTGTTCTGCCGCGGGTTGAACACCGGATCGGCGATCGCCAGGATCACCGCCGCGGCCATCAGCATGCGCAGCAGCGTCAGCCACCAGGGGCTTTGCGCCGGGGTTTCCTCGCGCTTCATCACGGACGCCAGGATGCGCAGCGGCGGGAAGACTTCGGCCGCGGGCCTTGGCGGCGTCATGCGCAGCAGCCACCAGATGACGGGCAGGGCAACGAGGGCGGCGAGGATGGCGGGATTGGTGAACAGGAAGGGCAAGCTGCTCATAGCTGGCCCCCGTGCGTCGCGCGTCCCGGCATGCCGGAGAGATAGGTATGCACGGCGACGAGCGCCTCCGAGGCGGGCCGGTCGGTTCTGTGCGGGGTGAAGGTCCAGCCGAGGTGGCGGAGCGTCACGCCCAGGCTGTCGCGGCGGCCGACATAGGCGCGCTGATAGTCCTCGCGCAGCACTTCGGCGCGGCCGGCCGTCAACTTCTCGCCGGTCTCCGGGTCGGTGAATTCGGTGCGGCCGCTATAGGGAAACACCTCTTCCGCAGGGTCGGCGATCTCGACCACATGGCCGCGCAAACCCCGGCGTGCCAGCGGGCCGAGGCGGTCCATGATCTTTTCCGCCGGATCGAGAAAATCGCCGATCAGCACGAGATCGCTGGCGCTGCGGATCATCCCGGTATTGGGGAGGCCTTCCGCAAGCGGGCTCAGCATGATTGCGGTCGCCAGCCGTTCGGCGGCATTGCGGGCCGAGATCGGCTCCATGATGCCGGGGCAGCCGATGCGTTCGCCAGAGCGCGCGAGGATCTCGGCGAGCGCCAGCATCAGCACGAGCGCGCGGCTCTCCTTGGAGACGGCGCCGATCCTCGACTTGTACATCATCGACGGGGAAAGATCCGCCCACAGCCAGATGGTGTGCGCGGCCTCCCATTCGCGGTCGCGGACATAGGTGTGGTCGTCGCGCGCCGAGCGGCGCCAGTCGATGCGCGACAGGCTCTCGCCGTCGCTGTAGGGCCGGAACTGCCAGAAATTCTCGCCAATGCCGCGCTTGCGCCGGCCATGCCAGCCGGAAATCACGGTATTGGCGATCCGCCGTGCTTCGACCAGGCAATCGGGAACGAGCATGGCGCGCTGTTGCGCGCGGGAAAGTACTTCACCAGCAGGAGTACGCGAGACTATGTGCCCGACGGTGGCCATTCGTCAGCCTCTGGCCTGTTTCACCAGATCGGCGATGACGTCGCGCACGGTCATGCCTTCGGCGCGGGCAGCGAAAGTGAGCGCCATGCGGTGCTGAAGCACGGGCTCGGCAAGCGCCAGGATGTCGTCGATCGACGGCGCCAGGCGCCCGTCGTAAAGCGCGCGGGCGCGGGCGCAGAGCATCAGCGCCTGGCCGGCGCGTGGGCCGGGACCCCAGGCAACGTTCTTGTCGGTCGCGGCATTGCCGTTGCCCGGACGGGCGGAGCGCACGAGCGACAGGATCGCGTCGACCACCTTTTCCCCGATCGGCATCTGTCGGATGAGGGCCTGGATCTGCTGCAGCCGCGCTGCATCGATGACCGGGTGAGCGGTTGCTTCGCTGACACCTGTGGTCTCAAGCAGGATCTGCCGCTCGGCCGCAAGGTCGGGATAGCCGACATCGACCTGCATCAGAAAGCGGTCGAGCTGCGCCTCGGGCAGGGGATAGGTGCCCTCCTGCTCCAGCGGGTTCTGGGTGGCAAGCACGTGGAAGGGCGCCGGCAGGTCCTTGCGGGCGCCTGCCACGGTGATGTGATACTCCTGCATCGCCTGCAGCAGCGCCGATTGCGTGCGCGGCGAGGCGCGGTTGATTTCGTCGGCCATCAGCAATTGCGTGAAGATCGGGCCGGGAATGAAGCGGAACGAGCGATGGCCGGCCGCATCCTGGTCCATGACTTCCGAGCCGAGGATGTCGGAGGGCATCAGGTCGGGCGTGAACTGCACGCGGCTGGAATCAAGGCCGAGGACCGTGCCGAGCGTGGCGACGAGCTTCGTCTTGGCAAGACCGGGAACGCCGACGAGCAGGGCATGGCCGCCGGAGAGAACGGCGAGCAGGGTCTGCTCGACAACACTTTCCTGGCCGAAAATAACCTTGCCGACTTCCGCACGCACCCGGGCGATTTCGCCGAGTGCGCTTTCGGCCGCGGCGACAATCGTCTTCTCGTCGATCGCGTCGGCCGCGCCCTTCATGACAGTCATGGTCGTACTCCCCGGTCGCCCGTTGTTAAACCGAATCGCCCTATACCGGGATTTCAGTTGCCAAATTCCAATTTAGACCCTACCGGACGGCTGACAAGTCGGCGCCGACGCACTATCTCGTGACATATCAAAGGTCTCGATCTGAAAATCGTGGTCAAACGGGACGGAACAATGGCAGAAGCCGAAATTCAGCAAACCGGCGATGCCGCCGGACTGGCGGCACTGATTGCGCGTGCTGCGGGGCAGACCGGCGAAAAGGCGCGCGGCCTGCCGCCGGTGGACCGCTGGAATCCGCCGTTCTGCGGCGACATCGACATGGAGATCCGCGCCGACGGCACCTGGTTCTATCTCGGCACACCGATCGGCCGGCAGCCCTTGGTCAGGCTGTTTTCCACCGTTTTGCGCAAGGACGAGGATGGGCGCACCTATCTCGTGACCCCTGTGGAAAAGGTCGGCATCCGCATCGTCGATGCGCCGTTCGTGGCCGTCGAAATGAGCATGACCGAGGGAGAACAGGGCCAGGTCCTGACCTTCCGCACCAATGTCGGCGATGTGGTCGAAGCCGGGCCGGAGCATCCGCTGCGCTTCGTCATCCACGGCGAGAACCGGGAGCTGAAACCATATCTGCATGTGCGCGGGCGCCTGGAGGCGCTGGTCTCCCGGCCCGTCATGTACGAAATCGTCGAACTCGGTGAGACGCAGCAAGTCGATGGCACCGAGATGTTCTGCGTGCGCTCGGGCGGCGCCGTCTTCCCGATCATGCCGGCGGCAGAGCTGGAAGCGCTGTCGCGATGAACCGGCATCTCTTCTCCGCTGACGAATTCCGTCGACGTGCGCTGACCCAGATGGGCGGACCGGTGGAAACCTCCTGGCGCGACCATGGCGATTTCCTGCTCAATCCGGGCATCGTGCCCTATCTGGAGACGCTGCATCTGAAGGATGCCGCAGTGCTCGTGCCCGTCGTCGACGATGGCGACGATGCCAGCGTCATCCTGACCCAGCGCACGGCGAGCCTGCGCAAGCATTCCGGCCAGGTTGCCTTTCCCGGCGGGGCCGTCGACCCCGAGGACCGTTCCGTCGAAGTGGCGGCGCTGCGCGAAGCGCAGGAGGAGATCGGCCTCGATCCGCGCTTCGTCGAAACCATCGGTCGGCTGCCGCACTACATGGCCATGTCCGGTTTCCGGATTACTCCGGTGCTGGCAGTGGTCAAGCCCGGCTTCGAACTGATCGCCAATCCGGACGAGGTCGAAAGCGTCTTCGAGGTGCCGCTGTCCTTCCTGATGAACCCGAGCAATCACGCCCGCGGTCGCGGGCATTGGCAGGGCGAGGAGCGGCATTTCTATCGAATGCCCTATGGTGATCGCAACATCTGGGGTATCACCGCCGGCATTCTCCGCATGCTCTATGAAAGGCTTTACGCATGACTTCCGTTGCCGGCGAAGGCTGGTTTTCATCGCCCTCTCTCCGCCGTGTTTTCGAGGTCCTGAACGTCGAGGGCGGCGAGGTCCGGGTCGTCGGCGGCGCGGTGCGCAACAGCCTGATGGGGCTGCCGGCCGGCGACATCGATATGGCGACCACCTGGCGGCCGGACGAAGTGTTCGAGCGGGCGAAGGCGGCAGGCATCAAGGTGGTGCCGACAGGCATCGATCATGGCACCGTTACGCTCGTCATCGACGGAACGCCCTATGAAGTCACGACGCTCCGGCGTGACGTTTCGACCGATGGCCGCCGCGCGGAAGTCGCTTTCGGCAGCGACTGGAAGGCGGATGCCGAACGGCGGGATTTCACCATCAATGCACTTTACGCCAACGACCACGGCGACGTGTTCGACGATGTCGGCGGGCTCTCGGACATCGAGACGCGCACGCTGCGTTTCATCGGCGATGCTTCAGAGCGGGTTGCCGAGGACTATCTGCGCATTCTGCGTTTCTTCCGCTTCTTCGCCCACTACGGCAGCGGCAGGCCGGATGCCGAGGGCCTGCGCGCCTGTGCCAGGGCGCGCTCGAAGCTTGCAACGCTTTCGGCCGAGCGGGTCTGGGCCGAAACAAAGAAGTTGCTTTCCGCCGCCGATCCCGGCCGCGCGCTGCTGTGGATGCGCCAAGCCGGTGTGCTCACCGAAATTCTGCCGGAAACGGAAAAATGGGGCATCGACGCGATCCCGGATATCGTTGCCGCCGAGCGCGCCTTTGGCTGGGCACCGGATCCGCTTCTGCGCCTGGCCGCGATCGTACCGCCGGACGAAGAGCGCCTGGAGGCAATGGCGGAGCGTCTGCGTCTGTCGAAAGCGGAAGCTGCCTATTTCAACCGCTGGGCCAAGGCGCCGGCGGTCCCCGCGACCACCGTCGATACGGCCTTCGATCGGTTGCTCTATCGTCATGGCGTGGAGGGGATTGTCATAGGGCTGCGGCTGGCGCTGGCGACGGCACGGCGCAAGTCGGAAGGCGACCCGGCGCTTTTGTCCGAGACCGCGTCACTGCGCCGGCTGCTGGCACGCGCCGAGGCCTGGAAGCGGCCGAGCTTCCCGCTGAATGGCGGCGACGTGCTGAAGGCCGGCGTTGCGGCCGGCCCGCGCGTGGGCGAAATCCTCGGGGAGCTCGAAAATCTCTGGATCGAGCGCAACTTCAGTCTCGACCGGGCAAACCTCATCGCCCGGCTCGAAGCCATGGTGCAGCCGGACTAATCGGACGGCTAGCGCCGCCTTGGCCGGACGGCTACGCCGCCTTGGATTCGTCGGTGATCCGGGCCTTGATGTTGTCGATCATGTTTTCGCGAATAACCGTCTCGCCGTGCGTTTCGCGCATGTGCTCGACGGCGCGGCGCACGATTTCGGCATCGTTGTCGGCGCGCGTGTGCCATTCGCAACCCGGGACGAGGGAACCGCATTCAAACAGGCGCATGGTGCTTCCTTCCCTGTCTAAAGTTTGATGCGAGAGCGCGGCGCGCCGGTCGGGCGACCGCACGATTAGAGTAGCATCAACCCCCAAGGGCGGCCAATTGTTCCCGCCGACGACGCGAGAAGAAACCGTTATAGACAAAGAGGCCGATGGTGTTATGGGTTTGCGGTAACAAGAGACGCAAAGGCCCTTTTGCCCATGACCACCGTTCAATCGGAACTGATCTCCGCCATCCGGAACATTCCTGATTATCCGAAGCCGGGCGTGATGTTTCGCGATATCACCACGCTGCTCGGCAATCCGCGCGCATTCCGCCGTGCGATCGATGAGCTGGTGCATCCCTACGCCGGTACCAAGATCGACAAGATCGCCGGCATCGAAGCGCGCGGTTTCATCCTCGGTGGCGCGATTGCACACCAGCTTTCTTCCGGCTTCGTTCCGATCCGCAAGAAGGGCAAGCTGCCGCACGACACCGTGCGCATCGCCTACAGCCTGGAATACGGCGTCGACGAAATGGAGATGCACAAGGACGCCATCAAGCCGGGCGAGAAGGTGATTCTCGTCGACGATCTGATTGCGACCGGCGGGACGGCGGAAGCGGCCACCAAGCTTCTGAAGCAGATGGGCGCCGATATCGTCGCCGCCTGCTTCGTCATCGATCTCCCCGATCTCGGTGGACGCAAGAAGCTCGAAGCGCTCGGCGTCAATGTCCGCACGCTGATCGAATTCGAAGGCCACTGATCCTGACGGGCGATAGCGGCATTGCGGATCGAAATCCGCGCGTTCCGCACCGGATCATTTTCGATCGCTTCAGAGGCGATTGATCGTCCGCAACATCAGCTGAACTTCACGCTGTGTGGCGGGTGGCAGTGTCTCTACTTCCTTTTGCCAAAACTGTTCGGCTTCCGGAGGCTCGTCTTCCCAACTTCTGACGGATGTCTCGTTATCGTCGATCACGACACGGCGATGGCCGCCAAGACGCAGATAGGCGTCCGCCAGTTCACAGACATGGGTTTTTTCCATGGCCAACACTCCCGTTTCCTTGATGCAAGGCGGGCATCCCGCACGGGGTAAGTGACAGTCGGCACCGCGCTTTGTCTGGTGCTGATTTTACGCGCAAACCGCGCTGGAATTAAGATGTCTCTGGAGGTGCGTCGCCCGAAGGCGGCGCTCGTTGCTACACGAACTCGATTACCTTGCTCTCAAAGCGGATCACCGCCTCGCCGTGCTGGTTGTCGCCTTCGCACAGGATCGTGTTGATCCGCCAGCCGGGTTTCGAGGTGAGCGAGCGGCTTTCGAGGAAGGTCACGAAATAGGTGACCGTGTCGCCGGCATAGACCGGCTTCAACCATTTGAGATCGCGAAAACCGGGCGAGGGGCCGAGGTTCGGCGCACGCAGACCCTCGGCGGCGAGCCGGCGCTGCTCGTTCCTCCAGAAGCGGACGAAGCATTGCATCCATCCGGCGCTGGTATGCCAGCCCGATGCGCAAAGCCCGCCGAACAGCGAATGCCGTGCCGCTTCCTCATCGAGATGAAAAGGCTGCGGGTCGAAGTCGCGGGCGAAGCGGATGATGTCTTCGGCCGTGAAGGTCAGGCTGCCGATGGCGGTCCTGGCCCTGGCGGCGTAAAATTCTTCCATCGTCATCATCAGGCTTGCCCCTTCTCGCGGCAGCGAAAGAGAACGGTGCATTCGGAGACCGCCACGGGCTCACCCGCCTGGTTGGTGATTTCGTTGCGGAATTTGACGATGCCGAGATCGGGCTTCGAATTCGACCGCCGCGCCTCGAGCACGAGGCTGAAGCCATTGAGGATATCGCCGGCGATGACCGGCTTCCTCCAGTCCATGAAGTCGATGCCGGGCGACCCTTGAGACGTCGAATTGCCCATGAAGGCGTCGAGCATCATGCGCATGCCGACGGCGCTGGTGTGCCAGCCGGACGCGGCAAGGCCGCCAAGAATGCTGCGTTTTCCCGCTTCCTCATCGAGATGCATCGGCTGCTGGTCGAACTCACTGGCGAAGGCGATCATCTCCGCCGGCTTCATCTCGACCGGCGTGTAGTCGAAACGGCGCCCTTCGGAAAAATCCTCGAAATACAGCATGCTTGAGTTGTCCCGTCTGATTTGCTGCCGTCTACCTACTGCATAATTTATCGAAGCGGAATCCATTTGAGCGGATCTGTTGCGAGGCAGCGCGGGCTGAATTTCCAGGTTGCGCATGCCGGACGTTCATGCAACCACCTGTCTAGCTGCCGCATCCGCCGGCGCTTGATCGAGGAGCATTCGTGACCGAACTGAACAGAGCGCTCGCAGGCGCTGCCGAAAAAGGGATCATCTCAGCGAACCAGGTGAGAGATCTGGAAGCCTATCTTGCGGACCGCGGCATGATCTTCGGGCCGACGGCGCCGGATGCCGCCGCGGAGCGACATGACGCTGCGCTTGATGCGCGTGCAGCCGAAGACAGCGAGCAGCCGCGGTTCGTGCGGGGATTTCACGATATCCTGATCACCATCGGCGTCATTGTCGTGCTGATCGGCCTTTGGGGTCTGGGTGGTCCGTTCGCAACGCTGCCGGTCATTCTCGTTCTTGCCGAAATCCTGGTGCGACGCCAGCGGCTGGCACTGCCGTCGGTGGCGCTGACGGTCGCGCTCGTGCATTGGGTCGGAACGACGTCGCTGATGTTCGTGAGCGAGCAGGAGGATGCCTGGAAACCGCTGATCTTTGCACTCGCCTACCTATCGGCGTTCCCGATCCCGCTGGGCCTGTTCTACTGGCGCTATCGTGTGCCACTGGCGCTGGCCGGATTGATGGTATCGATCGCACTCGTCTGCGTGGTCGCGATCCTTCTTGCCCTCGAGAAGATCTTGGGGATCGACCTTGCCAACGAAGACCATTTCATGCTTCTCGCGCTCACCGTTCTTGTTGGAGCCTTGGGCCTTTTTGCGGCCGCCATGCGCTACGACGTTTCCGATCCACAGCGTGAGACCGCGCGCTCCGATACGGCATTCTGGCTGCACCTGGCCGCAGCACCGGCATTGCTCTACGCACTGATGGGCCTGGTTTTCCTGTCGAACGGTGGCAGCACCTGGTGGGACGGTCAGGCCGGCTTCGGCCAAGCGGTTGCCGCGATCCTGATCGTTGCGGCCTTCATGCTGGTCGGGCTGGTCATCGACCGGCGTGCGTTCGTCACGTCGGGGCTGGTGTCGCTCGGGGGCGCGGTGTGGACGATGCTGAGCCAGACCGGCGCGTCGCTCGACAGCTACGTCTTCGTCGCCTTCGCGGTGGTCGGCGTGACCGTACTCTTCATCGGCATCTTCTGGCAGCGGTTGCGCCGCATGGTCATGGACCTGCTACCGCAAACGATAACGGCGCGGTTGCATGCCGCGCCGTGATACCGAGTTCTCTGCGTGCGCTGCACCGTTGCAGCGCACCTTGTCTCTTTGATCTTGCGCCTGCTACGCAAGATCGCCGCGCCAAGTCTTACGTGTTGAAGCGGAAGTGGATGACGTCGCCGTCCTGGACGACGTATTCCTTGCCTTCGTCGCGCGCCTTGCCGGCTTCCTTGGCGCCCACTTCGCCGCCGAGCGTGATGTAATCCTCGTAGGCGATCGTGTTGGCACGGATGAATCCGCGCTCGAAGTCGGTGTGGATGACGCCGGCCGCCTGCGGTGCCTTGGTGCCGCGCTGGATCGTCCAGGCGCGGGTTTCCTTGGGGCCGACGGTGAAGTAGGTGATGAGGTCGAGCAGCTTGTAGCCGGCGCGGATCAGACGGTCGAGACCGGCTTCTTCTAGGCCGAGCGCGCTCAGGAACTCCTTGGATTCTTCTTCCGGCAGCTGTGCCACTTCGGATTCGATCGCCGCCGAGATCACGACGCTTTCGGCCCCCTGCGCCTTTGCCATTTCGGCAACCGCGCGGGTGTGTTCGTTGCCGTCGACCGCATCGCTTTCCGCGACGTTGCAGACGTAGAGCACCGGATGGGCGGTCAGGAGGTTGAGGCTCTGCAGAATGCGCAGTTCTTCGGCATCGAGCTTGGCAAGCAGCGTGCGTACCGGCTTGCCGTCCTGCAGCAGCTTCAGCGAGGCTTCCATGATCGGAAGCTGCGCCATGGAGTCCTTGTCCTTGCCGCCGGCGCGCTTGCGGGTCTGCTCGGTGCGGCGCTCAAGGCTGTCGAGGTCGGCGAGCATCAGCTCGGTCTCGATCGTCTCGGCATCTGCGACCGGGTGGATGCGGCCTTCGACGTGGGTGATGTCATCATCCTCGAAGCAGCGCAGCACATGCACGACAGCATCCACTTCGCGGATGTTGGCGAGGAACTGATTGCCGAGGCCTTCGCCCTTCGACGCGCCACGCACGAGGCCGGCGATGTCGACGAAGGAGATGCGCGTCGGGATGATTTCCTTCGACTTGGCAATGTCGGCAAGCTTGCGCATGCGCGGGTCCGGCACCGCCACTTCGCCGGTGTTCGGCTCGATGGTGCAGAAGGGATAGTTGGCCGCCTGAGCGGCCGCCGTCTTGGTGAGTGCGTTGAAGAGCGTGGACTTGCCGACGTTCGGCAGCCCGACAATACCGCATTTGAAGCCCATGGGGTCTCGTCCGTATCCTTAAATTCCGTTGGCGTGGCTATGCGGGAAGGGCGCTTCCTGGTCAAGGGTGGACACCCCGTTCACGGTAAATAAGGGGCTTGCGCCGTTGAACGCGCGGTATTTGGGCCCGCATATGCCCTCAGAAATCCGCCGGCCCGTCGCGGCGAAAAATCTGAGGAGCCCACATTGATCGATCAGAAATTCATGTTCCCGCGCGTGCCGGTGGCGGTCGTCGATATCGGCGACACGCTTGAAGCCCTGCTGATCCGTTCCATGCTGGAGAGCCTTGGCGCCGTCGTCACGCTGCATCTGCCGGGGACACCCGCGGACTTCCTGACCTTGATCGCCGGCGGCGAACTCGTGCATCAGCATGTGGTCATCTGCGGTCACGGCGACGAAAATGGTTTCGTCTTCGGAGAATACTGCGAAGGCATCGACACATCGATGCTGGTCGACGGTAGCCTGCCGCCTTCAGTCGTTGCCGAGCATGCCAGGCTCGGCGGCAAGATCGTTCTCAGCACCTGCTGCGAGACCGGCGGCACGGCGTACGGCGATGCCTTTGTCGGGGCGGGTGGCGCAGCCCTCTATGTCGCCCCCGATGGTTCGCCCGAAGGGGCCGATGCGCCGCTCTTCGTGCATTGCTTCTATCATGCGCTTCTTGCACGCAAGCAGACGCCCGAGGCGGCACTGGAGCACGCCCGCTCCTATGACGAGGCGGCGTCGATGTTCGTCGGGCACTGGCCGGCCAACTGACCGACGTGACTGCCGCCCCTGCTTTTGCTTGATCGGTGCGCCCGCCCGTAGGATAGTGCGTGCGCATACGGCGCCGCACGTCTCTTGAGACGCACTAAGGTCGCTGTAACATTTAGATCTGCTTCACGATTTTGTCCCTAAATCGGTTCTGGTTTAAGGAATTTCCGTTCTTTCTGTCATCAACGGGGTGGTTCCGATGAGTGACAACGAGGTTGCCAGAAAAGTCAAAGTGAAGGTCAAGCCGAAGCTCGAACGGCCGAAGCTTTACAAGGTTATGTTGCTCAATGACGATTATACGCCGCGCGAGTTCGTCGTCGGCGTGCTCAAGGCCGTGTTCCATATGAGCGAGGAGGCCGGCTACCGCGTGATGATGACGGCGCACAAGATGGGCACTTCGGTGGTCGTCGTCTGTGTGCGCGACATTGCGGAAACCAAGGCCAAGGCGGCGACCGATCTTGCCAAGGAAGCGGGTTTTCCGCTGCTCTTCACCACCGAACCCGAGGAATAGCGAGCGGTCGGCACGAAGGATGGCGGGGGTCGCCGGTTCGCTTTATGTTTTCTTATGTAGACGAAGCGGCTTGCTTGCTTCCCGCTTGATCGTGCCCTTGGCTTCGAGATCGAGCTGAACCGCCTTCAGCCACCAGCCGGCCTTTGCACCCTCGGGGAAAAGGTCCTGCGGCAACAACGGCAATAGCCGCTCCTTCGCTTCCGCGACGGTCAGCCCCGGTGTGACCGGCAGGACCGCGAGCAGGGCTTCGCGCATTGCCTCGTACTTTACCCGGTCGACACGGTATTTGTGGCCGGGCGAGACGATGTTTTCGATCTCGATCTTCTCAGCCTGAGATGCCATTGGCCTCACCTTTCACATAGTCGATCCTGGGCGCCTTGAATCCCATGGCCGCCCAGGCGGTCAAAAGCCGCCACATGAAGCGGCCCGAATGCGTCTTGTAACTCGGCAGTGTGTCGTTGAACTCGACGCCTGCCTTGCGATCTTTCGTCATGGTCCGCATTTCGAGCGGCGGCTGTTCGTCCGGGGCGAAACGCTGATTGTAGACGCTCAACCAGTGGCCGTCTTTGAATTCGAGGAACATGGCGGCGTTGCAGCAACTCGCGATCACCCTTCGCGTCGGCGCCTCGGGTGTCAACCGATGCTCGCGCAAAAGCTCGCTGCCCCTGATGCAGCGGATCCTGTCCTTCCGGTAGAGCGCGAAGCGCGTCGAACCGTCGGCTTCCAGCACAGGCGACGCTTCGGGCAGGGCCTCGAAGCGCTCGCCGGCGGTGCGGCAGCTGCTGCAATAGCAGGCGGCGCCGACAATCGGCTCGCCGACGGCTTCAAAGGCAACCTGACCGCAGCGACAGGCGGCAATCCGAATTCTTGCTTGTGGTTTCACCATGGCCCTCTCCCGATATCGTCTCACTAACTAGACTGTACCGTCCAGTTTGATTTGTCAATCCGACTGGCCTATTGTGTGGGGCAGATGATTTGTGACGTGCAGCAAGGCGGAGGGGCAGAATTGAGCAACGGCGCAAAGACGCGCATGGAGCGTACCCGCAAGGGGATCGTGGCGGCGGCAAGCGATCTCTTCCTGAAACACGGCTTTCTCGGCACGAACATGGATGAGATCGCGGCGACCGCGGAAGTGTCGAAGCAAACCGTCTATTCCCATTTCCAGAGCAAGGAGGCGTTGTTTCTGGAGGTCGTGCGCAGCATGACGGGCGGCGCCGGCGATGAGTTCCAGGAGCAGGTCGCCGACCCGGATGGCGATGAGCCGATCGAAGAATTTCTGCTCGACTATGCCACCCAGCTGCTGGCGATCGTGATGACGCCGCGGCTGATGCAGGTGCGGCGCCTGGTGATTGCCGAGGTCGAGCGCTTTCCGCAGCTTGGCGAAGCCCTGCACGAGCGCGGGCCGATGCGCTCGATCAGGCGGCTTGCCGTCGCCTTCAAGCGCTATAGCGAGAAGGGCGACATCCGGGTGAGGGATGTGCAGGTCGCTGGCGGCTTCTTCAACTGGCTCGTCATGGGTGGACCGGTAAATGATGCCATGCTGCTCGGCGACGGCGCCATTCCGGCGCCGGAGGTTCTGCAGGCCCATGCGGCCGAGGCGGTGCGGATTTTTCTGGCAGCGCATAGGGCCGCCTAGGCGTTCGGGTCTCTTTCTGGTTCGCGGCTATCCGTTTGATGCGGAAGACGTCAGGGCGCCTTGCTCACCGGTGAGGACGCATTCCACCATTTGAGCACGCGCATCGCCTTGAGTGTCACCCACCGCGACGGTACGTCGGCTCCGTCGTCGACATCGAACCACACCCGTCCGGCGGGGCTCCAGTCGAGCGGCCAGGTGCCGTTGTCCAGGCGTCGCGCAGAAAGGTGATCGATCGCTTCGCCGAGGCGCGGGTCGGGCGCGGCGGCGGTCCGGAGCACCGATTGCCGGAAATAGTCGAGTGCGCGCAGGATGTCGTAGTGCCAGCGGTTCGGGTGGCAGAGGCAAAGAAACCGATTGCTCGCCGGTTCGCCGGTGCTCAGGCGGCGGAAGAGGTGGCGCTTGAGGAGATAGTCCTCACCACCCTCCCGCGCCGCCTTGGACTGCGGTGTGCCGCCGGTCGCCCTTTCGAACTCCAGCAATCCTTCGAGCACATTGATGGTGCTTGCAAAGGAAGAGCAAACTGAACCGTTCGCCCGCTCGCAGTTCCAGCCACCATCGGGCTGCCGTTCGCCAACGAGCCTTTCGACGATGGGTGCGATGTCGACGCCGAAATAGGCGCCGTCAGCCACGGTTCGCCCGTTGATGCACTCCTCGACCTCGCCTTGCCAATAGGGCTGGCCGCCTTCGTCCCAGCGGGCGTTGGCGCCGATCAGTTCAACGGTTTGCCTGGCCCGATCCGATGATGGGTCGAGGCCGAATTCCCGGAGCTGCGACAGCGAAAAGCACGTGGCCGTCCAGGGCTGACCGCGCTCGGACCACTCGCGCGCGTCAAAACCAGCCGGAATAAAGGCGCCGCCCGCCCATTGGCCGTCGTCGTCCTGATGCGAAAGCAGTCTGGCGCCCCAGCCTTCGGTCTCCACCTTGGCTCGCTCGGCCCTCCACACAGGTTCCGGGGCATCCAGCAGGTCACGCATCACTTGCCAGCGGATCGAAGGATCCGAAGCGAGAAGCCAGTCAATCACCGGGTGGCTCATAGGGCGTGCTCCAGGCCGGTCTTCAAAGCCGACCTGAGCGAAAACTAGCGCTCGCTCCGGAAACGGGAAGCTAGTCGCCCTTCGAACCGAACATCTTCTTCAGCATGTCGGCCATCGGGCCGGTTGCCGGCAGCTTCTTTGGCTGGGCGGAATTGCGCGCCTGGTGGATGTGCGATTGCGCGCCCTGCTTCTTCGGGGTTTCGGGCTTGTCCGCTTCCGGCTTGCCGCCGGTCGCGAGCGCGATCTTGTTCAGAAGCTGGGAATCCTCGCCGCGCACCAGCATGTCGGCATTGTCGGCGATGGCGTCGAGCAGCGGTATCAGCCAGGCTTGGTCGGCCTTGGCGAAATCGCCGAGAACGTGGGCGTGAACGAGGTCCTTGACGCCGGGATGGCCGATGCCCAGGCGCAGGCGGCGATACTCCTTGCCGCAATGGGCATCGATCGACTTGATGCCGTTGTGGCCGCCATGGCCGCCGCCGACCTTGAGCCGCGCCTTGGCGGCCGGCAGGTCGAGTTCGTCATAGATGACGGTGATGTCCTTTGGCTGCAGCTTGTAGAAGCGCATGGCCTCACCGACCGCTTCGCCGGAGAGGTTCATGAAGGTCTGCGGCTTCATCAGGAGCACGCGTTCGCCGCCGATCTCGCCTTCGGCGATCTCGGCCTTGAATTTCTTCGACCAGGAAGAAAAGCCGTGCCGGCGGTGAATGACGTCGACCGCCATGAAGCCGATATTGTGCCGGTTGGTGGCGTATTTCGAACCTGGATTGCCAAGCCCTACGATGATCAGCATGTCGTCACGCGTCGATGATTTCGGGGTGGGGCCATCCAAAATCATCGTGCCCGGGGGAAGTCAACGCTTATTTCTCGGCGCGCAGGCTGGCATTTGGCGTGAGGCCGTAGTGCTTGAAGATTTCGTCCTGGGTGCCGTTGCCGACCAACCGGTCCAGTTCGCGCTGCATCGCGGCGACGGTTGCCCGCGATACATCGCGGTGGCAGGCGATGCCGTAGAGCTTGCCTTCAAGCACCAGCGCCGCCTCGACCGGTTTGCCCTCGGCCCGCATGCTCTGGAAGGTTTTCTCTGACGTCATCAGCAGATCGACGCGTCCGGCGATCAGCTTCTTCACGCTCGAATCGAGGTTTGCGGCATAGTCGATCTTCGGAAAGTCGTGGTCCCTGAGATAGGTTGCGGAAAAATCCTCGCGCTGGGTGCCTACGGTGTACTGACGTGCTGCTTCCAGCGAAGCCGGTGCTATGTTTGAGCCGGCGTGGCGAACCATAACCATATGATCGACCAGCAGAGGTTCGACCCATAGAAACTTCTTGTCGCGTTCGGCGTCGTGGCCGGTGGTGAAAACGCAATAGGCAGGATCGGTTTCGGCCAGCATGAAGGCCCGCGCCCAGGGCAGAACCTCGATCGTGTAAGGCTGTTTCAGCCGCTCCATGATCCGCTTGACCTGGTCTACCGCAGCACCGCTCGGACCGTTCTCGGTCGAAAAATTGTAAGGGGGGTACTCCTCGGTGACGAACTTGATCGTCTGTGCCTCAGCGGTCGTGAAGAGACCGAGGAAAAATATTGGGACCAGCGCCTTCACGTGCTTTCCTCCTTTTGCTGCATGCCTTGCGGTATCCGTGCGGTGCTGCCGCGTCCCGAACCTCCATGGGAGAGCGCGACCGCTGGCAGCGAACATCATGCCCGCCTGTCTGCCACCGCCGCCGTCTTTGCCTCCGAGTCGCTTTCCAGCATCTTCAGCATGCTGTCGATCTGCATCGGCCGGCTGAAGAGATAGCCCTGGCCGCAATCGACACCCAGCTTGCGCAGCAGCTGCCACTGCTCCTTCGTCTCGATGCCTTCGGCAACGACGGTGCAGCCCATCTGGTGCGAGATCGTGCGGATGCCCTTGATCAGCATGCGGCTCTTGCGGCGGATGTCGGCGGTGCCGGAACTCAGCGAACGGGTGAAGGACTGGTCGACCTTGACGATATCGACCGGGAAACGGTTGAGGTAGCTCAGCGATGAATAGCCGGTGCCGAAATCGTCGAGCGCGATCCGGCAGCCGAATTCGTTCAGTTGCTTCAGCACCGCGTGCACTTCCGGATTGTCGAGCATGAGGACGGCTTCGGTGATCTCGACGACGATCCGGCTTGGCGAAATATGGTGCTTCAGGAGCAGTGCGGCGAGCTTGTGCGGCAGCGTCAGCTCGAATTGCAGCGGCGAGAAATTGACGGCTAGGTAGGTGTTCTGCGTGCCGTCCAGCTCGGAGATCGCAGCCAGATGGCGGATCGCCTTTTCGAGGATGTGGTCGCCTATGCGGGCGATCGTGCCGGTTTCCTCGGCAATGCCGATGATCTTGCCGGGCGGCATCAGGCCCTTTTCCGGGTGGTTGAGGCGCATCAGCGCCTCGAAGCCGGCGATCTGTCCGTCGGCAAGGCTGACGATCGGCTGCAGCCAGGCCTCGAAGTGGTCGTCCTTCAGCCCAGCCTCGATGCACTGTTCGATCTCATGGCGCTCGCGGGAAGCGTCGAGCATGCTGGCGTCAAACAGCTGCAGGCCGTTCTTGCCATCGTGCTTGCGCGCATACATGGCCATATCCGCCTTGAGCAGGAGGTCGGAGGCGTTTTCCGCATGGGCCGGGTAGACCGAGATGCCGACGCTGGCGCTGACGAGCAGTTCGTTGCCGGCAATCGGCATCGGCTCGCGCAGTGCCGAAACGATGCGTTCGCCGATCTCGCTTGCGAGCGCAGCCGCGTCCCGGTCGGAAATCAGGATGGCGAATTCGTCTCCGCCGAGGCGGGCCATGATGTCGCCGGGGCTCAGCGCGTCACGGATGAGCTCGACCGTGTGGCGCAACACTTCGTCGCCGGCCGCATGGCCGAAATTGTCGTTGATCCATTTGAAGCGGTCGAGATCGATGAACAGGCAGCCAAGCTGCATGCCGCATTCGTCGGCCTGCTGGATCGCGTCGTCGAGTGCCGCTTCGAACCCCTGGCGGTTGAGCAGGCCGGTGAGGTGGTCGGTGATCGCCTGGGTGTGGTTGCGGCTTTCCGCCTGCTTCAGCGCCGTGACATCGGTCATGACGGAGAGCGACAGGCTGCCTTCACCGGTCGCCTTCGTCTCCTGGATCAGCACCGTCATCAGCTGGCTATCCGTCTTGCGGAAAGGAACGGTGACCTCCCGGATCTCATGGTCGCCGACCGCGATCGTTTTGGCATGGCTGCGATAGGTTTCGTGCCAGTGCTGATCGATGAAATCGACGAAGTCGCGGCGGATGACGTCGTCCCGATCGTAACCGGTCGCCAGCAGCCAGTAGTCGCTGACGGCGAGCAGGCGTCCGTCGACGTCGAGCGAGAACAGCATCGCGGGCGTCAGGTTGTAGATATCGGTGACGCGTTCGTGCGCATTCTTCAGTTCGGTCTCTTCGCGCTCGAGCCGGTCCTGCATCTCGTTGAAATTGGCGGCAAGCGCGCCCATTTCGTCGTCGGAGGTCCAGTCGACCCGGTGGCGTGAGCCGAGCCGGCGCGTCGCCTCGATCGCCGCTGTCAGGCGCATCAGCGGGCGCATCACCGTGAAGCGATTGCCGACGAGGGCTGCGGCGAAGACGATTGCGACGGCGAAGAGCAGGATGGCGAGGATCGCCAGCTCGTCCTTGCTGAATTGCGACAGAAGGCCGGGCGTCGGCACTCTCACCTCGATGCGACCGATCTCCTTCATCCCATCCATGGACTGATAGGAAATGGGCAGGCTGAGGATCCGGTCCTTGGTGCCGGGCACAGCGCCGCCGAGCGGCATCTGGGCGAGGATCGAGCCGGTCTGGTCGCGGACGGTGACAGAGAGGATATCGGTGCCGTTTATCAGCGATCGGGCGATGTGCTTTATGCCGTCGCTGTCGAAGTCCCAGATGGGTTTGCCCAGCGCCTCGGCGCTTGCGGCCATCAGCAGTTCGATGTTGTGAATCCGCTCGCGTGCGATGCGGTCGCTGGATATACTCAGGAAGAGAACGAGCAGAGGGGCAATGAAAACGAGCATTGCGCCACAGACAATCGCAATAAATCGGTTCTCCACGGAATGCATCATCGGATGCACGCCTTGGAAGGTGCTGCCACGCATTTCATTTCGGATTCTCTTCAGTCTGAGCCCCAGTTTCCCCGACAGAAGAACATCATCAAAACCTTAAATGTTGCTGAAATCGCTTCGTGATAAATGATGAGACGCGATGCCGGCGCTGTGTGGCGAGAGGCCTGTGGACCAATGCAAAAAGCCCGCCCCAAACGAATGGGACGGGCTCTCGATGAAGTGCAGCGGGACTGGCTTTTCGCCAGTCACCCAAAAGCCAATCAGGCTTCTGCTTCGCCTTCGGCTTCTTCCTTCACGCCACCGGCCGGAGCAACGATCGTTGCAATGGTGAAGTCGCGGTCGGTGATAACCGGGGTCGCGCCCTTCGGCAGCTTGATGTTGGAAATGTGAACGGCATCGCCGACCTTGAGGCCGGAGAGATCGACGCTGAGGAATTCCGGAATGTCGTTGGCCGAAACGTTGAGTTCGACTTCGTGGCGAACGATGTTCAGAACGCCGCCAGCCTTCAGGCCCGGGGACTTCTCTTCGTTTTCGAAGTGAACCGGAACTTCAACGGTAACCTGGCTGTCCTTGGAGACGCGCAGGAAGTCGACATGCATGGTGAAGTCACGGACCGGATCCAGCTGGTAGTCCTTCGGCAGGACGCGGATCTTTTCGCCGTTGACGTCGATGACCGCGACGGTGGTCATGAAACCGCCGGCGTGGATCTTCATCGTCACTTCCTTGGTGGAGAGTGCGATGGAAAGGGGGGCCTGCTTGTCACCGTAGATGACAGCCGGGATAAGACCGTTGCGACGAAGTTCACGGGAGGACCCCTTACCAACCCGTTCGCGCGTCTCGGCCTTGAGCTCGTAAGTTGCGTGGCTCATGGGTAGACCTTTCTATGTCTAAATCTGGAGAGCTCATCCGACATGGCGGATGAACCGAAGCCACATGGGCTTCATCCGCGTTGCCTCCAAGGGTGTCTACGCGGACGGGGCGGTGCATAGACGAGATCGGCTTGAAATGCAAGCTTTGCCGCGGGTTCAGGCCTTTTTCTGGGTAAGACGCGCAAGCGCCAGCATCAGCCCACCGGCAATCAGACCCCAGAAGGCCCCGGAAACACCGGCGAAACTGACGCCCGATGCCGTCACCAGAAAGGTGATGGCGGCCGCCTCGCGTGTCTTTGCCTCGGTGAAGGCGGCCATGGCGGAACTGGCGAAGGCGCCGACGAGCGCGAGGCCGGCCACCGCCTCGATCAGGATGGAAGGCGCAAGGCTGACGAAGGTGGTGACGGCGCCGGCAAGCAGCCCGAAGAGAATGTAGAAGGCGCCGGCATTGATCGCCGACCAGTAGCGTCGGTTGCGATCGGGATGGGAATCGCTTCCGGCGCACATGGCGGCGGTGATCGCCGCCAGATTGACCGCGTGGCCGCCGAACGGCGCGCTCAGCATGGAAAAGAGGCCGGTGGTCGCAAACAGCGGCCCGGGGGCGGGGTGATAGTCGTTGACCTTCAACACCGCGATGCCGGGGATGTTCTGCGAGGCCATGGTGACGATGAAGAGCGGCAGCGCAATGCTGACCATGGCTGCGACATTGAACTGTGGGGTCACGAACTCGACGGTCGGCACCAGCGCCGAGGACAGGGTAGAGAAGGCGCCCGCCGGGACTTCGACGCCGAAGGCGATGACGAGTACGAAAGCGACGAGCGCGGCCGGCACCGCATAGAGCTTGTTGACGCTGCCGACGACCGCCCAGGCGATGAGGATCGGCAAGCCGAGAAGCGGATTGAAGGCGATCGCCTTGACCGGCGCGAAGCAGAGGCTGAGCAACACCCCCGCGAGCATGGCATTGGCGAGCGGGGCAGGAATGCCCGAAACCAGGCGGCCGAGCGGTTTCCAGAGGCCGGCGACGACGACGAGCAGCCCACAGACGAGGAAGGCGCCGACGGCAGCGTTGAAGCCGCCTTCGACGACGCCCGCGCTCGCGAGCAGTGCGGCACCCGGCGTCGACCAGGCGATGCTGACCGGCAGCCGCGTGATGGCGCTGATGACAATCGCGCAGACGCCCATGGAGATCGACAACGCCATCAGCCCGGAGGCAGCCTGTGCTTCGCTGGCGCCGACTCCGGTCAGGCCGTGCAACACGACGGCGAAGGAACTGGCGAAGCCGACGAAGGCGATCAGCAGGCCCATGAAGAGGCTCTGGGGCGAGAAGTCACGAAACATGGCGGCAACCGGCTGTTGTGGGGGTGAGTCGCGGCGATCTGATCCTTTCGCGTATCACATTCGGGCGCGCTGTCGATATCGGCCGCGTGATGCACCGATCAAACTCGCTGAGGGGGGCTGACCCTCGAACCTTCGTCTGGCTGGACCTTTGCGGAGATCGTTGGCTATAGTGCCGCCCAAGCAGGTGCGCCGTTTGGGAGATCGGTCGCATCCGCCTTCCGCCGGTCGACGCTTTCAGGGAGGAAGCCGATGCCTGCCGTCAGGGATCATTCGGAACTTGTCTATCGGGTCGCGCACCAGTCTTCGGCGGCGGCGAGCTCATCGGTGGCCGCGTCG
Source organism: Ensifer sp. ENS10 (assembly GCF_014852025.1). Taxonomy (NCBI): domain Bacteria; kingdom Pseudomonadati; phylum Pseudomonadota; class Alphaproteobacteria; order Hyphomicrobiales; family Rhizobiaceae; genus Ensifer; species Ensifer sp. ENS10. Next base: position 1,011,106 of record NZ_JACVAS010000002.1, on the reverse strand, counting down.
TGGCGGCGCTGCATGACCCTGCATAAGCTTGCTCCGGAGGAAGCCCGTACGCCGCTTCGGCTGTCGGACAGCGAGTTTCGCTCCGTCCGCGAGCGCTCCGGTGAGCTGCTGGCGGAGGCCGGCATCGAACTCGACCGGTTGTTTGCGACCGTCGGCAGGGCTGGCTGCTGCCTGCTCCTCACCGACAATGACGGCGTGGCGCTCGAGCGGCGCGGAGCGGTCGGCGACGACGCTGAATTTCGCGGCGTCGGGCTCTGGTCGGGAACGGTCTGGAGCGAGGCGAATGTGGGCACCAACGGCATCGGCACGGCGATCGCCGATGAGCGCGCCGTCGTCATCCAGCGCGATCAGCATTTCCTGAGCAGCAATATCGGCTTGAGCTGCGCGACCGCGCCGATCCGCGATCATCGCGGGCGATTGGCGGCGGCCATCGACATTTCAACCTGCCGTGACGATGCCTCCGAGATCACCATGTCGATCCTGTCGCAGGCGGTTCGTGACGCCGCCGCGCGCATCGAGGCCGGCCTCTTCCGTCGTGCCTTCGCCGGTGCGCGCATCGTGCTGGTGCCAGTGGATCGAGCCGGGCCGGCGCTCCTTGCCGTCGACCGCGACGACCTCGTGCTCGGTGCAACGCGTGCCGCACGGCAATGGCTCGACCTCGACGACCGGCGCATCGCCGCCGGGGTTCCGGCCTCCGACCTTCTTCGAGAGGACACGTCAGGCGATGCCGCCGAGCTTCCCGATGCGGAGCGCGCGGCGCTCCGGCGTGTTCTTTCCCGTGCCAGCGGCAACGTCTCCATGGCGGCCGAGCTGCTCGGCATCAGCCGCGCCACCCTTTACCGCAAGATGAAGCGGCTCCAGGTCAACTGATCTTCCTACCCATCTGAAGGCTGCCCCTCACCCTAACCCTCTCCCCGCAGACGGGGAGAGGGGGCGTGGCCCCGAGCGGTCTTTGCGATTGTGGTGGCCCTGATCCTTGGGGGAATGGGGAGCATGCCGCTTGCCCCTTCTCCCCGTGACGACGGGGAGAAGGTCCCGGCAGGGGGATGAGGGGCAAACGTTGACTGAAGCAACCGCAGACTTGCCGCCCAGTTTGCTGCACTGCAGCACGGTATCCAAGCCCGCCTGTCTCAATTCTGAAACACATCGCGTCGCTGGTGCTTGCGCCTCACTATCGAAGACGCACGTTCAGTCGCACCTTCCTTCTCACAGCCCCGTTGCTGGTTCTCAGGGAGGAAAGACCATGTTGCATCAGAAGATCGTCGAAAGCCCATTCAGGCAGAAATACGGCAACTTCATCGGCGGCGAATGGCGCGAGCCGGTGGCCGGACGCTATTTCGACAACACGACGCCGGTGACCGGCGGCGTGCTTTGCCAGGTGGCGCGCTCGGACGTCGCCGATATCGAGCTGGCGCTCGACGCCGCCCACGCCGTCCGAGAGAAATGGGGCCGGACGTCTGCCGCCGAGCGCTCCAACATCCTGATGAAGATCGCGGGCCGCATGGAGGACAATCTCGAACTGCTGGCGCGGGCCGAAACCTTCGACAACGGCAAGCCGATCCGCGAGACCATGGCGGCCGACATTCCGCTTGCCATCGACCATTTCCGCTACTTCGCCGCCTGCATTCGTGCCCAGGAAGGCACGATCGGCGAGATCGACCACGACACGGTCGCCTATCACTTCCACGAACCGCTCGGCGTCGTCGGCCAGATCATCCCCTGGAATTTCCCGATCCTGATGGCCGCCTGGAAACTGGCTCCGGCGCTGGCCGCCGGCAATTGCGTCGTCCTGAAGCCGGCCGAACAGACGCCGGCCTCGATCCTCGTCTGGGCCGATCTCGTCGGTGATCTCTTGCCGGCGGGCGTGCTCAACATCGTCAACGGCTTCGGTCTTGAAGCCGGCAAGCCGCTCGCTACCAGCCCGCGCATCGCCAAGATCGCCTTTACCGGCGAAACGACCACCGGCCGGCTGATCATGCAATATGCCAGCCAGAACCTTATTCCGGTGACGCTGGAGCTCGGCGGCAAGTCGCCGAACATCTTCTTTGCCGACGTGCTCGCGGAGGATGACGATTACTTCGACAAGGCGCTCGAAGGCTTTGCCATGTTCGCGCTGAACCAGGGCGAGGTCTGCACCTGCCCGAGCCGCGCGCTGGTGCAGGAGAGCATCTATGACCGCTTCATGGAGCGGGCGGTGAAACGCGTCGAGGCGATCCGCCAGGGCAATCCGCTCGACAGCGCCACGATGATCGGCGCGCAGGCATCGAGCGAACAGCTCGAAAAGATCCTCTCCTACATCGACATCGGCCGCCAAGAAGGCGCCGAAGTGCTCACCGGCGGTGGCCGCAACGTGCTCGAAGGCGAACTGTCGGAAGGCTTCTACGTCAAGCCGACGGTTTTCCGCGGGCACAACAAAATGCGGGTCTTCCAGGAGGAGATCTTCGGGCCCGTGGTTTCGGTCACCACCTTCAAGACCGAGGCAGAAGCGCTGGAGATCGCCAACGACACGCTCTATGGCCTCGGTGCCGGTGTCTGGAGCCGTGATGCCAACCGTTGCTACCGCTTCGGCCGCGAAATCCAGGCCGGCCGCGTCTGGACCAATTGCTACCACGCCTATCCGGCGCATGCGGCCTTCGGCGGTTACAAGCAGTCCGGCATCGGCCGCGAGACCCATAAGATGATGCTCGATCACTACCAGCAGACGAAGAACATGCTGGTGAGCTACAGCCCGAAGGCGCTCGGCTTCTTCTGATCGGACCCTGCCTTCCCCGCCGTCGGGGAGGGCAACAGAAGCCAGAGGGAAGGTAATCTCCACCTTTCCTCTGGCTCGTGCGGCGGCTGAGGTGTGCTCTCCACCCGCGCCTCAGCCGACCAACATCAAACGATACGCAGTGGGAGCAGGGAGGCTTGCGATGTCCGCCGAGGTGACAGGAACCATCGGGATCAACGAACCGCGCGTGCTTGCGACGGACGCAGCGCTCGATTTCATTGCCGAAATCCGGCGCGACCATCCGGATATCCTGTTTCACCAGTCCGGCGGCTGCTGCGATGGCTCGTCGCCGATGTGCTACCCGGCGGATGATTACATCGTCGGCGACAACGACGTGAAGCTCGGCGAGATCGGCGGCGTGCCGGTCTATATCAGCGCCAGCCAGTTCGAGGTCTGGAAGCACACGCAACTGATCATCGACGTGGTGCCGGGGCGGGGGGGCATGTTCTCGCTCGACAACGGGCGGGAAAAGCGATTTCTCACGCGGTCACGGCTGTTCAGCGGCGGCGAGGCTTGCGTCGTGGTCTTTCGCGGGCGCTGACGCGACCTACTTCCGCTCCCGCGCGACCTTTGCCGTCAAATCGAGAAGGGCGCGCAGTTTGGGTTGGGTTTGGGCCTTGGCGGGGAAATAGATGAAGAGGCCTGGCGACCTCGGCAGGTAGGCTTCGAGCACCCGTTCAAGGCGCCCGCTTGCGACAGCGTCGCACACCGAAAGGTCCGGCAGGTAGGCAAGCCCGGTGCCGGCTTGCGCCATCTCCACGAGCATCTGGAAATCGTTGACCGTCAGCCCGCCGGGTACGTCGACGGAAAAGTCGCGTCCCTCCCGCTCGAACTCCCAGCGGTAGATCGTGCCGGATGCCGGGTAGCGATAGCGGATCGCCTCGTGGCGTGTCAGCTCTTCGGGCGTTTGCGGCCGACCTTGTTTCACGAAGTAGGACGGCGAGCCGACCACCGCCCAGGTGATGTCGGGCGTCAGCCGGACCGCGATCATATCCCGTTCGACCGCCTCGCCGATGCGGATGCCGGCATCGAAACCGCGCTCGGTGATATCGACAGCCGCATCGTCGATCGAGATTTCCACCGAAACGTCCGGATAGGCCTGGCGGAAGCGCGGCAAAAGCGGCGTCAGCACCAGCGGGATCGCCATGCGCGGCACGGTCAGCCTGAGATTGCCCATGGGCCGGTCGCGAAAATCGCCGAGCAACTCATAGGCATCGGCGATCTCGGAGGCAGCAGGGCGCACGCGCTTCAGGAAGGCGCTACCGGCTTCGGTGAGGGCGACGCGCCGCGTGGTGCGGACGAAGAGCTGGAGACCGAGGCGGGCTTCGAGCGCCCTGATCGTCTGGCTGACGGCATTGGGCGTAACGCCGAGCGTCGCTGCCGCGGCTGTGAAGCTGCTGCTCTCGGCAACTGCCAGAAATTCTCTCAGTCCGTTGAAGGGGTCGTTTGCCATCCTTCGATTATGAAGCATTTCTTCCAAACCTATCAAGGTGACGGTAGTTTTTTGCGGCAATCAACTTTGGCATGGTGTTCCCAATTCGAACCTGCCTCTCGCAAAGGATGGAGAACGACATGCAATACACGACGCTTGGAAACACCGGTCTGGTGGTCTCGCGCTTTGCCTTCGGCGCCATGACCTTCACCGCCGGCGATCGCAGCCTCGGCGCCGTCTACAAGACCGATGCCGAAGCGGCCGATGCCCTTGTGGGACAGGCGCTGGATGCCGGCATCAACTTCTTCGATACGGCCGACGCCTATGCCTCCGGGCAGTCGGAACGCATCCTCGGCGAGGCGCTCAAGTCCCGTCGCGACGAGGTGGTGATCGCCACCAAGGTCGGCTTCCGCACCGGAACGCCACTCAGCCAAGCCGGTCTTTCGCGCCGCCACATCCTCTGGTCGGTCGATCAGAGCCTGAAGCGTCTCGGCACCGACTGGATCGACGCCTACATCGTTCACAAGGAAGATCCCCGCACGCCGCTCGAGGAAACGCTTCTCGCGCTCGATGCGGTCGTTCGCTCCGGCAAGGTGCGCTACATTGGCTTTTCCAACTGGTCGGCCTGGAAGGTGGCGGCCGCGCTTGAGATCCAGAAGGCCAACGGCTTGGCTCCTTTCACCCATGGCCAGATGCATTATTCCTTGCTCGGCCGCGACGTGGAGCGTGACGTCATCCCGATGATGCAGCGCTACGGGTTGGGGCTGACTGTCTGGAGCCCGCTGGCATCGGGTTTTCTCTCGGGCAAATACACGCGCGAAAATCTCGGCGACCCCGACAACCGCTATTCCGGTTTCGACATCCTGCCCTTCGACAAGGAACAGGGCTTCAAGCTGGTCGAATGCATGCGCGGGATCGCCGATCAGCATGGGGCAAGCGTGGCGCAGGTGGCGATCGCCTGGCTGCTTTCGAAGAAAGCGGTGACGAGCGTGCTTCTCGGAGCCTCCAAGCCGCACCAGCTCAAGGACAATCTCGGCGCTGCGGATCTCGTTCTGACGGAAGCGGAGATCGCGACGCTCGACGCCGAGACGGTGCCGGTGCCTGTTTATCCGAACTGGTTCATCGACAACCTCGTCGACCAGCCGGTGGTGCAGGCGCTGGGCAGGTAATCGCATCCCACAAAGAAAAACGCCGGCGCGTTGGCGCCGGCGTTTATGAATTGCCGAGTTGGGAATGGCCTCAGTCGAAGAGGCTCGAAACCGACTCTTCCTGGCTGGTGCGGCTGATGGCTTCGCCAAGCAGGCCAGCGGTGGTGATCACGCGGATGTTGTGGGCGGACTGGACGGCCGTGGTCGGCTGGATCGAGTCGGTGATGACCAGTTCCTTCAGCATCGACGAAGTGACGCGGGCAACCGCACCGCCGGAGAGAACGCCGTGGGTGATGTAGGCCGTGACGCTGGTTGCGCCGTTCTTTAGGAGCGCTTCGGCCGCGTTGCAGAGTGTGCCACCCGAGTCGACGATGTCGTCGATCAGCAGGCAGTCCTTGCCCTTCACGTCGCCGATGACGTTCATGACTTCCGATTCACCGGGACGGTCGCGACGCTTGTCGACGATGGCCAGCAGACAGTCGAGGCGCTTGGCAAGCGCGCGGGCGCGCACCACGCCGCCGACGTCGGGCGAAACGACCATGACGTTCTTGAGGTCGTAGTTTTCCTTGACGTCGCGCGCCAGGATCGGGATCGCATAGAGATTGTCGGTCGGGATGTCGAAGAAGCCCTGGATCTGCCCGGCGTGAAGATCAAGGGTCAGAACGCGGTCGGCGCCGGCTTCGGTGATCAGGTTGGCGACGAGCTTGGCGGAGATCGGCGTGCGCGGACCGGCTTTGCGATCCTGGCGGGCATAGCCGAAATAGGGAAGCACTGCGGTGATGCGGCGAGCGGAAGAGCGGCGCACCGCGTCGATCATGATGAGCAGTTCCATCAGGTGATCGTTGGTGGGGAAAGAGGTCGACTGGATGATGAACACATCCTCGCCGCGCACGTTTTCGCCGATCTCGACGAAGATTTCCTGATCGGCGAACCGGCGTACCGCCGCTTTGCCGAGAGGCAGGTTGAGATAGTTGCAGATCGCTTCGGCCAGCAGCCGGTTCGAATTGCCTGCGAAAACCTTCATTGACGGACCGCCTTGAGCTGGCGCGGTCACCGTCCGGTACTTTTCCGGGAGCGGTGTGTTCCGCGCAGATTCCGAGAGCCATTCCAATCGCGGACATTCTTTGCGGATGGCCGCCGTTCAGAGCTGATCGGCCGCTTTTTAGCGAGACTGAACTTGAATGCAAGGGGAATGCTGCGCCGCGAAGGCCAATATCCTAAAAACTTTGCATCAACCGGCCTGAGATTGCCGCCATTCGAGGTAGGCGTTGATGGTTTTCGTCGCGATTCCCTGCATGGTTGCCGCCGGGACTCCGCTCCACAAGTCGGCGCCGCCGCCGGGAACCGAGTCCTGTCCCTGGATACGGTGCAGGCGGTTTCCGCTGCCGTCGAGCACATCCCAGACATAGACGACGGTGGTCTTGTCGCCGTCTTTGAGCGTCGAGAAGTAGCCCTTGAGGATATGTTCGCTGCTGGCATCGCCAGAGCCCTTGATCGTCAGGCCGTGTGCGCGCGCTTCGGCCCCAAGCTGCTTGGAGAGCGGCGTGACCGCCTGGACCGGTGCGCCGATGATCGGCAGGAACCGGATCGTGCCGCTGGCGGCGGCACTTGCCTTCGGCAGCGAAGCGACGCTCGGCTCGTTCTGGATCTCTTCGGCAGCGGCTGCGGTCTGTTGCACTGGCGTCTGTTGTACCGGGGGCGGTTGGTTCTGGATCGTGTTCTGGACGGGTGCTGAACCGGCGGCAAGCCGGCTTGCCTGGGCCTCGAACGTGCCGGCCGGATCGGTATAGGTCGCATCGCCGCTGGCATAGGCCGTCGGCGTGTTCGAAGGGGCCGGCTGAGGAGAGTAGGCGGTGGTCTGGCTGACGGGTTCGCGCTGCACTGGGGCGACGGCGGTCTCAGCCGACATGGCGTCGAGGTCGGATTGCGTCACCGGCGGCGAGCGAAAGGTTCCCGCGCCGACGTCGACCTGCGGCGTCAGCATGTCGGTGCTGTTGCAGCCAGCCAGGGCGACGAGGAGTCCGAGGCCAACGATAGGCGTGGTGAGCTTTCGCATGTTCAAACCGTCCGTTTTCTTCGCGGCAGTTTTTGAAACGTCTCCTGTCGTCTGCCAGTTCAAAGCAATTCTAGGCGGATTTCCCTAAGCAGAAATGAAGTCCAGGCCATAGCGCGACAGCGGGCGCGGAGTATCCGTGGTGGTGAGGTAGGTCTGGCCGAGGGTCATGGCGGTGCCGCTGTCGGAATCCATGATGATCATGTGCACGAACAGCGACATGTTCGGCTCGATCTCCTGCGGGTTGCCGAGATGGAACATCTGGTGCTCCATCCAGGAGGGCGAGAAGCGGGCGCCGAGCGAATAGCCGCAGGCGTTGAGGCGGTGACGGGCGAGGCCGCGCTCGTCCATGATCTTGGCATGCATGTCGAAGACGGTGCCGAAGGTGTTGCCGGGACGAAGCACCATCTCGATCGCCTGGATGGTTTCGCGGCAGGCGCTGTAGAGTTCGCGGTGACGGTTGGTCGGTTCGCCGATGACGACGGTGCGCATCATCGCCGCATGATAGTGGGCGCTGACGCCGGCCCATTCGAGGGTGAGCTGGTCCTGGCTGTCAAGCACGCGGCGCCCGGACTTGTAGCGGCAGAGCAGCGCGTCGGCGCCGGAGCCGATGATGAATTCGTTGGCCGGATAGTCGCCGCCGCCGGCCAGAATCTTGCCCTGCATCGCGGCGAGGATGTCGGCTTCGTTGCCGCCGGGACGGATCAGCGGCAGCGCGGCGTCGAGCGCATCGTCGGCCAGGCTTGCTGCCTTCTCGACATAGGCGATCTCGGCGTCGCTCTTGATGAGGCGCAGACGGCTGACGAGGTACGAGGCGTCGATTATCTCGCCGAAGGTCTGGATCTGGCGGTCGAGCAGGCGGGCGACGCGGCCGGTCATGCCGTGCGTATCGTATTCGACGCCGATGCGGCAGCCGAGCAGGTCGAGTTCGCTCAAGAGGTTCTTGAGATCCAGGGTCGGATCGGCATTGGCCCGGTCCACCCAGATCTCGATGCGTTCGATATTGGAGGTGTGGCGTGCCTGGCGCAGGTCGGCCGAGCGCGTCAGCAAGACCATCGAGCCGTCTTTCTTCACAACCAGCGTCTGGAAGAAGCAGTAGCCGAAGGTGTCGTAGCCCGTCAGCCAGTACATGCTCTCCTGGGCGAAGAGCAGCACGGCATCGAGCTTCTCCTCGCGCATCTTCTCCGTCAGCCGATCGAGGCGGCTTGCATATTCTTCCTGGGCAAATTGAAGCGCCATGTCAGGTCCCCCGTATGCAAATGGCGGAAATCTGCCGGCCGTAGTCCGGTTCCTGCCTGTGTGTCGTCCGACGGTAGGAGAAGAAGCGCTCCTCGTCGGCATAGGTGCAGATATCGAGATTTTCGGCTGCTACGCCTGCTTCGGTCAACCGCTTGATCGTGAGACCCGGCAGGTCGAACATTGCGTGGCCGTCGCGGTCTGACGGCCTGAAATAGGTTGCGTAGCTGTCGTTCGCCGAGACGAAGCGCTCGACGAATTCGGCACCGACTTCGTAGTTGCGATGGCTGATCGACGGGCCGAGGCAGGCGACGATGCGATCGCGCCGGGCGCCGAGCGAGACCATCGCGTCGATGGTGCTCTCGAGCACGCCGCCAAGCGCGCCCTTCCAGCCGGCATGGGCGGCGCCGATGATATTGGTTTCTGCGTCGGCAAAGAGGATCGGGCCGCAATCGGCCGATAGCACGCCGAGCACGATACCGGGCGTCGCCGTCACCAGCGCATCAGCCTCAGGGCGGCTACCGTCATAGCTTTCGTCGACCACGATGGCGTTGGGGGAATGGACCTGATGAACCGTCGCCAGCCGTTCCAGCGGCGCGCCGAACCAGCCCGCGACGCGGGTGCGGTTCTCGTTGACATGGGCTCTTTCGTCCTTCGAACCGAGGCCGACATTGAGGCCGCGATAGAGCCCTTCGGAAACGCCGCCCTGGCGGGTGAAATAGCCATGGGCGATTGCCGGCCCGACCTTCTCGCCGAAAAGCGAGCTCTGCACGGGAGAAAGCGCGGCGTCATGCTGCATCGGTATATTTGCCTTTGCTTTATGAATAAATTCAATGGGTTTGGGGGCGCGCTCCGGCCCGGCGACTGGCGGCTGATTTGCCGGCGCGATGTTGACCCGCGATGGCTGGGCTGTCAATTCCCGAACGATAGGGGGAGCCAGCGGCCTGTGATTTCGAGGGGCAGTCATCGCTCGGCCACCGCCGCTACGCGCTGACGAAAACGCCTTCCTTCGACGCCCGCATCTGCACGAGGCCCGCGGAAAAACAAGAGGTCGGGATGGCGCCTTACCTGCAGGCTTTTGAGCGACGCTGCGTGCAATCTTTGCGTGGGGCTCTGCATAAGAGTATTATCTAATATAGCAAGAAATGCTTGTGCCTTCGGGAGGAGCATATGAAGCGAAGAACCCATATCGAGGGACGGATTTCGCGTCGCAAATTCCTGGGCGGTGCGGCAATAGCGGGGGTCGCAACGGTCGCCGCGCCTAGCGTTGTCAAGGCGCAGGGGCCGATCAGCATGCGCTGGCAAAGCACCTGGCCATCCAAGGACATCTTTCACGAATTCGCGCTCGACTTCGCCAGGAAGGTCAATGATATGACCGGTGGCGATTTGAAGATAGAAGTGCTGCCCGCTGGTGCCGTGGTGCCGGCCTTCGGCCTGCTCGACGCCGTATCGCAAGGAACGTTGGACGGCGGTCACGGCGTCCTCGTCTACCATTACGGCAAGCAGGCGGCGCTCGCGCTATGGGGCTCTGGCCCGGGTTTCGCCATGGATGCCAACATGCTGCTCGCCTGGCACAAATACGGCGGCGGCAAGGAACTACTCGCAAAACTGTATGAATCCATTGGCGCCAACGTGGTCTCGTTCCCCTATGGGCCGATGCCGACCCAGCCGCTTGGCTGGTTCAAGAAGCCAGTCGCAAAGCCCGAGGATCTTCAGGGCCTGAAGTTCCGTACCGTGGGCATCTCGATCGATGTCTTCACCGGCCTCGGCGCGGCGGTCAACGCGCTGCCGGCCGGCGAAATCGTTGCGGCGCTCGATCGAGGCCTGATCGACGCGGCCGAGTTCAACAACGCCTCGTCCGACCGGGTGCTCGGTTTCCCGGATGTATCGAAGATTTGCATGCTGCAGAGCTACCACCAGAATGGCGAGCAGTTCGAAGTGATGTTCAACAAGCCGAAGTACGACGGTCTACCTGATCAGATGAAGGCGATCATCACCAACGCCGTCGAGGCGGCATCTCAGGATATGGCCTGGAAGGCGATCGATCGCTATTCCACGGACTACCGGGAGATGCAGACCGTCGACAAGGTCAAGTTCTACAAGACCCCGGAGGCAATTCTCAAGAAGCAACTGGAGGTCTACGACGAGGTGGTGAAGAAGAAGGCAGCGGAAAACCCGCTGTTCAAGGAAGTGCTCCAGTCCCAGCTCGTTTTTGCCGAGCGGGCCACGCGCTGGGAACAGGACACCGTCGTCAGTCGGCGGCTGGCATTCGACCACTACTTCGGACAGGACGGCGTGGCGAAGGATCTCTGAGGCACGGCCGCTTCGCGTCAATCAGACGGGATTCAGGCGGAAGACCGGCTCATCTCATTTCGCACATCGGAGACAGTCGAAGGATCACACTATTCGATAAATCAAAGCGTTACAGCGAACTCTGTGCGTTCTTGAAAGGCGCGCCGCTGTAGCGCCCCTCTTGCAGCGGGGGGCATGCGTGAACGTTCAGCATTTTCTGCTCAGGGTCGATGCGACCAGCGTGTGGATCGGTAAAGCCGCAGCCTGGCTGATTATCGGGCTGATGACGATGGTCTGCGTAGAGGTCGTCAAACGCTACATCCTGAACATGCCGACGGCCTGGATATTCGATGCCAGCAACATGTTCTATGGCTCGCTGTTCATGCTCGCGGGGGCATACGCCTTGGCGCAGAATGCTCATGTACGCGGCGACTTCCTCTACAGCTCCATGAGGCCGCGCACGCAAGCCGCCCTCGATCTGGTCCTCTACGTCCTCTTCTTCCTGCCCGGCGTCGCCGCGCTCGTTTACGCCGGCTACGATTATGCAGCACTTTCCTGGCGGATCGGCGAGCATTCGACCGTGACGGCGGAGGGGCCGCCTATCTACTATTTCAAAACCGTCATTCCGGTCGCTGGCGGTTTCGTCCTGCTTCAGGGGCTGGCCGAGATCACGCGCTGCATCGTTTGCCTGCGGACCGGCGAATGGCCAAGTCGGCTCAAGGATGTGGAGGAGCTCGACGTCGTCGCCGAGCAGCTTGAGCACAGCGAGCATGTCGACGCGGAAACGCGCGAGGCTGCGATCGAGCGTGCGCAGGCGATCGACAGGGCGGCGCGGCAACGGGGAATGGGGGGAGACGGCGAGACGTGAGCGATCCACTCCTCGGACTGACGATGCTGATGCTCATCGTGGTGGTCATCATGATGGGGTTTCCGACGGCGTTTACGCTGATGGGGCTTGGCATGCTCTTCGGCTTCTACGCCTTCTACAATCCGGCCGAGCACTGGATCGACAATCGCGTCTTCGACCTGATGGTGCAGCGTACCTATGGGGCGATGACCAATGACGTTCTGATCTCGATCCCGTTGTTCGTGCTCATGGGCTACGTGATGGAGCGGGGTGCGCTGGTCGACAAGATGTTCTACAGCATTCAGCTCGCATTCAAGCGGGTGCCTGCGTCGCTCGCCGTCGCTACCCTCATCGTCTGTACCTTCTGGGGCATCGCCAGCGGCCTCGTCGGTGCGGTGGTCGTGCTGATGGGCGTGATTGCGTTCAATCCGATGTTACGCGCCGGCTATGACGTGAAGCTTGCCTCCGGTGTGATCACGGCGGGCGGTACCCTCGGCATTCTGATCCCGCCCTCGGTGATGATCATCGTCTATGCCGCAGTCGCGGGACAATCCGTTGTCAAGCTCTACGCCGCTGCCATGTTCCCCGGGTTTTTCCTCGCGCTGCTCTACCTCGCCTATATTCTCGGCTGGGCGCTCATCAGCCCCAAGATCGCTCCGCCGCTGCCTGCGGAGCAGACCAAAGTGCCCGTCAGCGCGTGGATGCGGGGCCTGCAAGCGTCGTACTCGCACAACATGCTGGCCGGGCTCTCTCGCGCACTAGTCTCACCGGCAAGGGCGCTGGCTCTCGAAACCGAGGAGGGGTCTCTCACCTATTGGGCTCTCGTCAAGAATTTCTGCGCTGCCTTGGTCCCGCTAGCACTGACGGCTTTTACGATGGCGCTCGTATGGTGGTATGTCGTCATCCATCCGCAGGCATCGGCGGAGGCGGAGGCGCCGGAAGGGCTGGAACAGCTCGGGGCACCGGCGGCGGATGCCGCGCCGACCGCGATCAACGGGCCGGCGACAAGCTTCTACGTGTCCTTCTGGTTGATTGCCACGATCGCTGCGGTGGTGCTCGTCCGCTACTACCGCAATATGAGTGCGGAGCGGCTGCAGGTGGTGAAGCTTTTGATCTCCTCCGTCATGCCGCTCGCCATCCTCACCATAGTCGTGCTCGGCGTAATCCTCTTCGGGATCACCACGGCGACCGAGTCTGCGGCCGTCGGCGCGGCGGGGGCTTTCCTGCTCGCATTCCAGGCCCGGACGCTCAACTGGAAGCGCACAAAGGAAGCGGTGTTCCTGACGGCGAAGACAACGGCCATGGTGTGCTGGCTCTTCGTGGGCTCGGCCTTGTTTTCTGCCGTCTTCGCCATACTTGGCGGCCAGGCGCTGATCGAGCAATGGGTGCTATCGCTCGATCTGACGCCGGTACAATTCATGATTCTTTCGCAGGCGATCATCTTCCTGCTCGGCTGGCCGCTCGAGTGGACCGAGATCATCATCATCTTTGTGCCGATTTTTCTGCCGCTGCTAAAGCACTTCGACATCGATCCGGTGATTTGGGGCGTTCTCGTCTTCGTCAACCTGCAGGCGGCATTTCTGTCGCCCCCAGTCGCGATGTCAGCTTTTTATCTGAAGGGTGTCGCGCCGCCGCATGTGACGATCAACCAGATCTTCGCCGGCATGATGCCCTATATGCTGATCGTCGTGCTCTGCATGGTCATCATGTATCTCTGGCCCGGGATAACTCTCTGGCTCCCGAACTATCTTTACGGCTGAACCGTGCGCTACTGCATATTTCCTTAAATCCTAGCCGATTTAAGGATAAAAACATGCAACAACTCAAAGTGCCACAGCGACCTTTGCGCGTCCGATAAGACGCGCGGCGCTGTAGGCTGTGCGCTCAGGGCTTCGGCTTGCGGAAGGGCGACAGCGGCACCGGAGGGCTGCTCACGGCGAGAACCTTGAACAATTCCCCCATTTTTCCGACACCGGCGCCGGCGAGCCTTTCCACGTCCTGGCGAATGCCCTCTTGGGTGAGCGCATCCTTGTCGCGACCGAGTGCCGCGGCGCGGTCCAGCAGACCGAGACCGACCAGGAAATCGCCCTGGTGCGCAAGGCCGTTGATCTGCACGTCGTCGGTCTCGGCGCGGCGGGCGAGCTTCTCGAAATCGACATGGCTGGTGAGATCGGCCCGGCCCGGATTGGCGAGTGGCGGATCATATTCGTGATCGCGAACGGCCTGCAGCGTATCGCCATAGCCGGTGGCAAGATGGCCGTAATCGATGATCACGGCGGTGCCGCCGCTGATCTTCAGCCGCTCGCAAAGGGCGGACATGACAGCATCGCGGGCAGGGGCGATCTCGAAGATCGTGCCTTCGGCCAAACCCTGCGCCGGCGTCGGCAAGAGGCCCGGATCGATGCCGGCGACGCCGGCAGCAAAGGTCAGTTGGTCATCGGCATCAAGCCCGACCATGCGCTCGCGGAACCCTTGCGCGGTGCGCACGAATTGCCGGATCGGAATGGCATCGAACAGCTCGTTGGCGGCAAGCAGCAGGAAGCCATCGGGCAAAGTCTCGAAGCTTGCATGCCACTCGACCTTGTTGCCATGGGCGACCAGGGTTTCGGACTGAATCTTGCGCAGGCGCTCGCTGGTCTCGACGAGATGCATGCTGGCGGAGGCATAGAGCTCGGGTGCGAGGCGACGCACCACACGCAGCATGTCGGCCATCATCGTGCCGCGGCCGGGGCCGATCTCGGCGATCACCGCGCCTTCGGGCTTGCCGTGTTGCTGCCAGGCGTGGACGAGAAAGACGCCGAGCATCTCTCCGAAGAGCTGGCTGATCTCCGGCGCCGTGGTGAAATCGCCCTCTTTGCCGAAGGGTTCATGAACCCGGTAGTAGCCGTGTTCAGGATCCGCGAGGCAAAGCGAGAAGTAATCGGTGACGCTGATCGGCCCGTGAGCCTTGATCAGCGCCTTGATCTTGTCCGCAAGTGGTGTCGTCATGCCTTCGTCCAGTTAGCGGGAGGCGGCCGGAAGCCGCACGCCCTTGCCTTATCCGCTCTCAGGCGGCTGCGCGCCGCGCCCGGGTTATCGCCCAGATGCCGGCGAGCGCCATCGGCAGCGAAAGCACCATGCCCATCGTCAGCCAGCCACCGACAAGATAGCCGATCTGCGCGTCCGGTTCGCGGAAGAATTCGACGAAAATGCGGCTCAAGGCATAGCCAAGCACGAAGATGCCGGTGACGAGGCCCGGGGATTTCAACGCCTGGCGACGGTAGATGAACCAGGAAAGCACGCCGAGCAGCACGAGGCCCTCGAGGGCTGCTTCATAAAGCTGGCTCGGGTGACGGGCAAAGGGCCCGCCGGTCGGGAAGACGATTGCCCAGGGCATCGAAGAGAGACGGCCCCAGAGTTCGCCATTGATGAAATTGGCAATGCGGCCGAAAAACAGGCCGATCGGGACGACGGCCGCGACGATGTCGAACAGGCTCCAGAGAACGATGCCATTGCGCCGCGCGAAGATGATCATGGCGAGCGTCGTGCCGAGAAAGCCGCCATGGAACGACATACCGCCGTTCCAGATCTCAATGGCGCGGATCGGATTGGCGAGAACGGAGCCGAGGTCGTAGAAGAGGATGTAGCCGATGCGGCCTCCGAGTACGATACCGCCGGCGGCCCAGAGCAGGAAATCGTCGAGTTGCTGCAGCGTGACCGCCGGGGTCTCGTTGCGCCAGAGCGCGTTGTTCATCGCCAGGCGGCGCGCATAGAACCAGCCGATCAGGATGCCTGCGACATAGGCGAGCCCGTACCAGTGGACGGCGAGAGGCCCGATCTGGAAGATGACGGGGTCGATTTCGGGGAAGGGAAGGATGGCGAGACGGGTCGCTAGAGTTTCCAAGATATGTTCTCGTGCCTATTTCTCGTGCAGGGGCCGGTCGTTTCGGCGGAACATGGCGAGCGATTTCCGCCGGGTCAAGGCGCCGATGGGGGCGCTTCGGACACAGCGGCGTGATTTGGCACGTGATTTTCCTTGCATCCGCTCGCCGCTGACCCTACCTGAAATTCATGACCGCATCGCAATGCGAGGCGATGGCTGAAATGGAGATCGCGACGATGAGCACAGGCGCTAACCGCATTCTGGATGACTTTGCCAAGATCATGACCGATGCCGCAGGTGCCGCCCAGGGCGTGCGCCGCGAGGTCGAGACCGCCTTCCGCGCACAGGCCGAACGCGCACTGAACTCGCTCGACGTGGTCAAGCGCGAGGAGTTCGAGATGGTCAAGGAAATGGCGATCAAGGCGCGCGAGGAAAACGATGCGCTGCTCGCCCGCATTGAGGCTTTGGAAGCGCGTCTCGCCGAGGCCGGCAAGTAACGCGATTCCGCCGAAATAACGGTATTTTGGCGTTTTTACTTCGCCCGCGAACTGGTTTCGCGGGCGTTTTGCTGTCGTTAATCCTGGATCGATTGAAACGGCGTTAAGGCTGGTTAATAAAACCTGAAAAGTTTTCCACCTGTGGACACTGCCAAAAAACCCTTATGGCAGAGTCAGTTAAGCTCTCGCGCTTCATCCAAATGACAACGTGGACGCGATTCATCCCGGCTATTTTTCGGCCCGGGGGCTGGCAGCCTGACTCCGCCATTATACACTGATTTTAAATGATGATTCGAAACGAACCACGCAAGCTCCGGGCAGGGTAAGTCAGCCAGGATGGATGTGAGTTCAGCAATCATAGTGTGTTTGTAATCGGTGTTGGGTTTGCAGCGTTGCGTCTTGTGAGCGTGATGATGCACGTCTGCGCCACACCTATACAGGGTGATGCATGAGCCTTTTGGAAATGGAAGTCGAGCGCCAATCCAACCCGGTCGATATGATCGAGTTCGTGGCCGCAAATAACGACTGGTCGTTCGAGCGATCCGGCGAAGACGAAATCGCCATGACGGTCGAAGGCAAGTGGGCAGACTACCACGTTTCCTTCTCCTGGATGGAGGAGTTCGAGGCTCTGCACCTTGCCTGCGCCTTCGACATCAAGGTGCCGGAAAGCCGGGTCAACGAAGTCATCCGCCTGCTCTCCCATATCAACGGGCAGGTGCTGATGGGCCACTTCGACCTGTGGCGCCAGGAGGAAGTGGTGATCTTCCGCCAGTCGCTGCTGCTTGCCGGCGGTGCCGAGCCGACCAATCAGCAGGTCGAAGTTCTGCTTTCGAGCGCACTCGACGCTTGCGAATCCTATTATCAGGCGTTTCAATTCGTCGTTTGGTCCGGCATGGACGCGCAGCGCGCCGTCGATGCGGTCCTGTTCGAAACGGTTGGAGAGGCTTGATCATGGCGAACGCCGCTTCCGGTCCCATCGTCCTCGTCGGCGCCGGCAACATGGGCGGCGCCATGCTTTCCGGCTGGCTGAAGAGCGGCGTTAGGGGTGCCGACGTGCTCGTCGTCGATCCCGGCCCGCCACCGGCCATGGCCAAACTCATTGCCGACAACGGCGTGACATATGCGGCCCAGGCGCCATCCGGTGTTCAGGCGGGCGTGATCTTCCTCGCGGTCAAGCCGCAGGTGATGGACGCCGTGCTGCCGCCGTTGAAGCCGCTCGTCGGTGCGGATACCGTCATTGTCTCGGTTGCCGCCGGCAAGACGCTCGCCTTCATCGAAACCCACCTTGCTGCTGCCGCCACGGTTCGCGCCATGCCGAACACGCCGGCGATGATCGGCCGCGGCGTTACCGGTGCCTTTGCCAATGCGCGCGTCAGCGAAGCGCAGCGCAGCCAGGTTCACGATCTGCTGAAGGTCAGCGGGCCCGTCGAATGGGTCCGGACCGAAGCCGAAATCGATGCGGTAACCGCGGTTTCGGGCAGCGGTCCGGCCTATGTCTTCTACCTCGTCGAGTGCATGGCGGAGGCGGGCCGCAAGGCCGGCCTCGAGGCGGACCTCGCCATGCGGCTCGCGCGGGAAACCGTTGCGGGCGCTGGCGAATTGTTGCATCAGTCCCCAGACGAGGCGGCGCGGCTGCGCCAGAACGTGACCTCGCCCGGTGGTACGACAGCGGCAGCACTCTCCGTGCTGATGGCCGACGACGGCATGCAGCCGCTTTTCGACAAGGCGATCGCCGCAGCACGCAAACGCGCGGAAGAGCTGGCGGGCTGATCTCACGAAACTCCGGTGCCGCAATGGCGCCGGCGTGAGGGTCGCTCTACGACGCGCCTGGGGGAGCGCCTGCGCCTTGTCCAGGGCCTGTATGCCGGTCGAACAGGCACCTCCAGATCGCGCCCATTGCCCGGCGACACATGTCGCGGATCGCGGCGTTGCGCTGACGTCGCGCCCAGGAATGTAGCTGGTAGCTCGCCGGCATATCCTTCCGCTGCGCATCCATTTCCGTCACCCCTCGGTCTCCGCTGTCTGAGTTCCAGGTCCAAGCTACAGCCTATCGTCGGCCGCGATAATCCATGTTAAGATCCGTTCATCTGTGACGAAATGGAATAGATGCAATGGACCGGCAGGAAGCCATGGCGGTGTTTCTCGCCGTCGTCGAGGAGGGGGATTTCTCGGCGGCGGCGCGGCGGCTGCGCATGACACCATCGGCCGTCAGCAAGATCATCGGCCGACTGGAGGCGCGCCTCGGCGTGCGGCTGCTGCAGCGATCGACGCGCAGCATCAGCCTCACCAGCGAAGGCAGCGCCTATGCGGAGTCGGCCCGTCGCATCCTCGGCGATATCGAGGATGCTGAGTTTGCGATCCAGCCGGGCGCTGAGCCGCGCGGCCGCCTGCGGGTCAGCCTGCCGAGCGCCTTCGGTCATCGCCTGATCGTGCCCATGCTTCCGGCCTTCATCGAGCGGTTCCCGGCGATCGATCTGGAGCTCGATTTCAGCGACGCGATCGTCGATCTCATGAACGGTGACGCGGATGTCGCCATACGGGTTGCGGCGCAAAGCGACAGTACGCTGGTGACGCGGCGCCTGGCATCGAACCGTCGTGTCATCTGTGCGGCGCCGGGATACCTCGAAAGGCACGGTGTTCCCAAGACGCCTGATGACCTGCAACGGCACGTCTGCCTTGCCATTACCGCCCATGGCCGCCTCAACGTCTGGGAGTTCCAGGATGGCAACGGCCGGCATGCGATCCGTGTTCGTGGTTCCGTCGAAGCCAACAGCACGGAAGCGCTGAGGCACCTCGCGCTCGCCGGCATCGGGATCGTGCGGCTCTCCGAAATTCTTGTCGGTGGAGATATCCGGGCGGGCTTGCTGGTGCCGCTTCTGACCGATTGTAATTATGCCGAGGCGGAACCGATCACCGTGGTTTATCCGCACCGGCGTTTCCTGCCGCCGCGTGTGCGCGTCTTCGTCGATTTCCTTGCCGAGCAGTTCGCGCGCCGCCCCTGGGAAGAGGCAAGATTTCACGGGGAGCCTGCCGATACCGGTGCGCTTCCGGAATCTCGCCCGATGCTTTAAGCCCGGCGACTGAGTACTTTTCACAAAGGGAATTGCCGTGACTGAAACGATTGAATTTGCTGATTTCGAGCGTGTCGACATTCGCGTGGGCACGATCGTCGAAGCCGAACCCTTTCCGGAAGCGCGCAAGCCGGCCTTCAAGCTGAAAATCGATTTCGGGCCAGAGATCGGCATTAAAAAGTCATCGGCGCAAATCACGGTGCATTATCGTCCGGAAGATCTCGTCGGGCGGCAGGTGCTGGGCGTGATCAATTTTCCACCGCGCCAGATCGGGCCCGTTCGCTCCGAAGTGCTGACGCTGGGTTTTGCAGACGAGGCCGGCGCGATCGTGCTGGCTGCCACCGAGCGGCCAGTTCCCAACGGCAAAAAATTGATGTGATCCCAATGACCATCGCCTTCGAAGTGATCCCCGAACGCGTCAAGGTCTCCTGCCTGTGGCGCGCCGCCGATGCCGCGCGCGATTGGCGCGCAAGCCATGTGCTGTCTCTGCTCGATCCGGAACTGCCTGACGCCAACGTGCCCGTTATTGCCGATGCCAGCCACCGGGTGGTGCGCATGCGCGATCAGGAAAACCCGACCGCCACGCAGCATTTCCCGGATCTGGTCCTCGAGGTGTTCGAGGCGATGCGGCCGGCGGCGGAGGATGCTTCGAGCCGCATTCTCGTGCATTGCCACGCCGGCGTCAGCCGCTCCACGGCTTTTGCCTATGGGCTGATTGCCCATCAACTTGGCGCGGGCCGCGAGGATGAAGCCTTCCGGGCGCTACTGACGATCACGCGCAAGCCCTGGCCGAACCGGCGGATCATCGAGATCCTCGACAAAGCCCTCGGTCGTAAGGGCCGACTGCTCGCGCCGCTCGATGTCATGCGCGCCCGCCATCCGCGCCGCATCGACGCCTGGCATCGCTTCAACGAACGCCGTGGCCTGACGTCGATCTATCAGCGCTAGCGCTTACGCGTCTGCCAGCAACGCGTCAGCGTAGCGTTTGAGCGACCGGTTGTAGCGGGGGAGGTGGCGCGAGAGGCTGCCAAGCGCAAGCGCTGCTGCTTCTTTCGCATGCCCCGCGTCGACCAGACACAGGGCCAGGAATGCGGCGACCGCATCGTCGAGCTCGTCTGACGGCTTGGTCTGCTCCGCGGTGAGCAGGGCGACGCCTTCGCCAGCGCGGCCGAGATTGCGGAGCGTGCTGGCGAGCTGGATGGTGGCGCGCCGCCGGCGAATTCCCGTGAGACCGTTTTCCAATGCCTGCCGATAGAGAGGTTCGGCTTCCGTCTCGTGGCCGGTCGAATCCTGCGCGGAGGCCCGTTCGAACAGGCCTATGGCGTGTCCCGACGGCAATTCGGCCGCAAGCGCCTCGATACGCGCGATGAAGGTTTTGGCGTCGATGGTGTCGAAGGCAGCCCAGAGTTCAGCCAGCCGTCGTTCCCAGTCGTTCCAATCGACAACGTTCGACACAGCTCTCTCCCTCGGTCCCAATTCCCGGGCGAGCAGTGGCCCGTTAATACGTGAAGGTCAAGCCGGTACGCGCACCGTTGCCCTCAGGCCGCCGAGCGGGCTGTCGCCAAGGGTGACGTTGCCGCCGTGGCTGCGGGCGATGTCGCGGGCGATCGCAAGGCCAAGGCCGGTGCCGGAGCTGTCGAGATTGCGCGCCTCGTCGAGACGGAAGAACGGCTTGAACACGTCCTCGCGCGATCGCTCAGGGATGCCCGGACCGTCATCGTCGACGGTGATGGTGACCCATTTGGCGCTGTGGCGCGCGTCGATGTTGACGGTGTTGGCGTAGCGATAGGCGTTCGAAGCGAGATTGGCGACGAGGCGGGTGAAGGCGTTCGGCCTGACCCGAACCTCGTCCTCGCCCTCGACCGAGGTGGTCAGCGTCTTCCCGAGCAGTTCGGCCTCCGCCGCAAGCCGGGTCATCAGGTCGCTGAGTTTCAGTTGGCCGACATCTTCCTCCGCTTCGCTGCGGGCGAAGGCGAGGTAGCCCTCCAGCATGTTCTGCATGTCCTCGACATCCTGGTTCAGGCTTTCGAGATCCGGATTGTTGCCGGCGAGCGCCAGCTGCAGCTTGAAGCGGGTGAGGATGGTTCTGAGGTCGTGGCTGACACCGGTCAGCATCGCGGTGCGCTGTTCGATCTGGCGCTCGATGCGTTCGCGCATCAGGATGAAGGCAAGGCCGGCGCGGCGGATCTCGTCGGCCCCGCGCGGCGCGAAGTCGTCGATCTTCTGGCCCTTGCCGAAGCTTTCGGCCGCCTTGGTCAGCGCCAGGATCGGCCGGATCTGGCCGCGCAGGAACAGGATGGCGATCGCCAGCAGCACCAGCGATGCGGCCACCATCCAGACGAGGAAGATGTGGGTGTTGGAGGCATAGGCCTGGTTTCGCCGAGCATAGACCCGCAGGATGCGGCCGTCATCGAGCTTGATGCGGATCTCGACGAGCTTGGAGTTGCCGACCGTATCGATCCAGAAGGGGCGGCGGACCTGGTTGGAAATCTCCTCGCCGAGGATCTGGTCGAGGATTTCGAAGAAGGGACTAGGCCTGGGTGGTGGCAGCTCGCCGGGCGGGTCGACGGAGATGCTGAGATCAAGCTGATCCCGCGCGATGCGGATGATCTCGCTGATGTCGCGGTCAGCGGGGAAGGTGTCGATGAGGTCGACGATTGCGGCGATATCGCTGGTGACGGCGGCTGACAGGCGCTGCGTCACCAGCTGCCAGTGGCGCTCCATGAAGATGAAGGCGACGACCGACTGCAAGAGCACCATCGGAATGATGACGATCAGCAGCGAACGGGCGTATAGCCCCATCGGCAGGCGGCGGCGCAACCAACGGGTAAAGCGCCTCCAGGCGTTGTCGCTCGATCCGGTTGCCCCGTGCTCTATGCCGTCAAAGCTTGCCATGGTTTGCCGCGCTCATCGGAAGGCCCGCCATTTCAGTCCACGCTCAACCGGTAGCCGATGCCGCGCACCGTCTGCAGCCAGACCGGATTGGACGGATCATCCTCGATCTTGCGCCGGAGGCGATTGATCTGCACGTCGATCGTGCGCTCGCCGACCTCTGCATCGTCGCCGATCAGTTCGTGGCGCGGGATGGTCTCGCCGGCGCGCTGCGAAAACAGCGTCATGATCTCCTGCTCGCGATCGGTGAGCCGGATGTGATCGGCGCCGCGCCTCAGCTCCTTGCGCACCACCGAGAAGGTGTAGGGGCCGAAGATCACCTGGTCGACCTTGGGCGCTTGGGCCGGCTGGTTGCGGCGCAGGATATTGTTGATGCGCAGCACCAGTTCGCGCGGTTCGAAGGGCTTCGACAGATAGTCGTCGGCGCCGGCTTCCAGGCCCTCGATGCGGGAGTTCGATTCCGCCAGCGCCGTCAGCATCAGGATCGGCACGGTCTTGATCTGGCGCAGGCTGTTGGTCAGCGAGATGCCGCTTTCGCCCGGCATCATCACATCGACGATCAGAAGGTCGAAGTCGAGGCCGACCAGCTTGCGCCGTGCTTCGTCCGCGTCGGACGCGGTCGTCACGCGAAATCCCTGCTCGACCAGATAGCGGTTCAGGAGATCGCGGATGCGCCGGTCGTCGTCGACGACCAGAAGGTGAGCCGCATCGTCCGAGACAGTCGCTTTTGTCGTCATTCCACGCTTCCCTGGTTCCAGGCTCCCGAGCCGTCTGCCGGCGGCGAGCCTCGTGTCAGTCTGCGGCGTTCTTCATTCCGGCGAGAAAGCGTTTGACCGTCTCCCGCGCGCCCGGACCCGTTCTTGCCAATGCATCGGCTATGCGGCGGGACTGTGGCTCGGCCAGCGCACGCGCCAGCGCCTTGCCTTCCTCAGTCGTATAGAGCATGCGCTGGCGTCGGTCTTCAGGGCCGGTCTCCTGGCGGATGTAGCCGGAATCGATCAGTTGCTTGAGCACGCGGGCGAGGCTCTGCTTGGTGATCTTCAGCGTGTCCAAGAGGTCGGCGACGGTCATGCCGGGCTCGCGGTCGACGAAATGGACGACCCGGTGATGCGCCCGCCCAAAGCCGCTCTTTTCGAGGATCGCATCCGGGTCGGAGGTGAAGTCGCGATAGGCAAAGAAGAGCAACTCGATGATCTCGAAATCGATCGTGTCATCATCGGCGGCGGCATCGGTGAGATACCGGGTGTTCTCTTTGGATTGGCCGGCCACGCGGTCATTTCCTTTCAGCCAGATTGCAACTTGCGAAACATTCGGAAAAATACGTCAGCTTTATTGACATATTTTTACCGCATCGTTAGCGTCCTTGCTCGGTAAGCGAGACATTTGGCATTGGCAACACCTTGAAAGGATATGCCGCGCCGTTCCGATCGCAAATCCAAAATCACGAAATTGAATTTTCCCTCAATCAGTTTGCCGATAAACTGAAAGCAGGACGATAATCAACTAAGAATGGCGCATATGCGCCGGAGGATGACACCATGGCAGCGGTTCCTTTTGATCAGTTGGACGGAGAGATCTGGTTCAACGGCGAATTCGTCGCATGGAAGGACGCCAAGGTACATGTGCTGACCCACGGCCTGCACTATGCCAGCGCGGTCTTCGAGGGCGAGCGCGCCTATGGCGGACGTATCTTCAAGCTGAGCGAGCACAACCAGCGCCTTCATAACTCGGCTGACATTCTTGGCTTCAAGATTCCCTATTCGGTGGAAGAGCTGGACGCCGCAAGCGTGGAGCTTCTGAAGCGCCAAGGCTTCTCCGAGGCCTATGTGCGGCCGATCGCCTGGCGCGGCAGCGAAAGCATGGGCGTTTCGGCGCAGAACAACCGCATCAACGTCGCCATCGCCATCTGGCAGTGGGGCAGCTACTTCAACCCGGCGGAGAAACTGAAGGGCATTCGCCTCGACATCGCCGAGTATCGCCGCCCGGATCCGCAGACGGCACCTTCCAAGTCCAAGGCGGCCGGTCTCTATATGATCTGCACCATCTCCAAGCATGCGGCGGAAGCCAAGGGCTATGCGGATGCGATGATGCTCGACTATCGCGGCCGCGTGGCCGAAGCGACGGGCGCCAACATCTTCTTCGTCAAGGACGGTGTCATCCACACGCCGGTGCCGGATTGCTTCCTCGACGGCATCACCCGCCGCACGGTCATCGAGCTTGCCAAGCGCCGCGGCTACGAGGTCGTCGAGCGGGCGATCATGCCGGAGGAACTGTCCAGCTTCAGCGAGTGCTTCCTCACGGGGTCCGCTGCCGAAGTGACGCCGGTTTCCGAAATCGGTCCCCATCGCTTCACGCCGGCGACGATCTGCGAAACGCTGATGAACGACTACATGAAGGAAGTCTACCCGGTTGCCGCGGCCGCCGAGTAACGGCATCCGCAATTGTCTCGAATGCAGAAAAGGCGGCCAGGGGCCGCCTTTTGTCTTACTACGGATATGATCGTGGTAGGGGTCAGGCCGTCTTGCCGAGGAATTGCCCGACGATACCGCTCAGCACGCCGCCGCCGACGAGGCCGCCGATGGCCTGCATGGCAAGGCCTGTCGCGGCTGCTTCGCCGCCGAGCATCTGAATGAGGAAACCTCCGCCCAGGCCGCCGATCGCGCCGACGATGGTCCGTGCGACGACACCGAATGCCTGCTGCTTCAACACTGCGCTGGCCGCGTTGCCGCCGGCCGCCCCCGCGATCAATTGGGTAATGATAGGCATTAATGCTTCCATTGATCCCTCCGTGTCGTGGCTCGTCGTGGACGGGCCACTAAAGCCGATGATCCGGCACCGATAGGTTGAAGCCGAATCTGGATTATTGTCAATTTGAATGAAATGACCGCCCCGGTGCCCGGATCCTAGCCCATTGAAATGGTTTGATTTCAGCTGGAAGCGGCGTTTCGTGGCGTCAGACAGAGAAGCTTGCGCCGGCGTCGAGAAGGATCGGTTTCAGTCTTCGCACAATGAAGCGGATGATTCGTGCATGCGCCGTAGGCTCCGGCGACCGCTCGGTCGCCGGAGAAACAAATGCCTATCGATAGACGTAGACGATGCGTCGCGTCGCCGGCTCGACCAGCACGGGCTGGCCGTTGATGCTGACATAGTCGTAGTTATAGTCAGGCACGCGGCGGACCGCGACGGTCTGCGGCAGCGCGGCGCCGACCACGACTTCGCCGTCGAGATAGACGGTCTCGCCAGGGTTCGCCGTGACGTAGGTGCGCACGGTGTCCGGTGGCACGATCGGATCGATCTCTTCGACCGGGCCGATCAACTCATCGCCGCTGCTGACGATCACCGGATCGTTCGGCTGCGCCTCATAGGTGACGGCGGGAATAGCGAGGTCGGCGCGACGTTCCTGAACCACGACGGCCGAACCGCCGAAGTCCGTCGTCAGATATTGCGCATAGACCCAGCCGCGCACGCCATTGATGTCGATGCGGCACCATTTGCTGCCTTCGATGCAGCCGTCGATGACCGCGGTGCTACCGCGGGCCGCAAGCCCGACTGTCGGATACTGAGGGCCCGGACCCGTGCGGATGTTGAGGTCCGTGACTGTGGTCGCGGTCATGGCGGCAAAGGCGGCCGGCATGCCGAGCGTCAGCACAAAACCCGCGGCCGCAGTGGCTCGCAGCAGGGGGCGGGTAAGTTTCAACATTATCTTTCTCCTTTAGTGGTGAGGGCGAAACGCCTCCGCGCGCGCGGATGTTCCCCCGGGAACGTCACGAAATGTGACGCCGTGACATTCTTCCTCTGCTGCCGCGGCCCAAGGCCCGAAGAAACAAGCAGCGGGAGAGGCGACGAAGATGCAGGACATTCAGCTGGATCAGAGCAATTTCACCGCCCGCAGCCTCAAGCCGGTGGTCAGGATCGTCGTCGCCGCGGAACTGGCAATTTCGGCGCTGCTGATGACCACAGTGCAATGGCCCGCACCGCAACCGGCCACCAGCCAAGTCGCCGTTCTGCGCTGATTGGCGCTGTCACCGGCGCCAATTGCCGCTATAGGAGAGTTACAGCGTCGCGCGTCCCGCCGGGCGCGCTAAGATCGCTGTAGAACTTTGAAGTGCTGCATGGGTTGTCCCTCAATCGGCGACGATGCAAGGAAACATGCAGCAGATCCCATAGAGGCAGGCGCACATGTTACAGGCGGGCATCATTCCGGTTACCCATTTCGAGCAGAATTGTACGGTGCTGTTCGACAGCGAGACCAAGGAAGGCGTGATCGTCGATCCCGGTGGCGATGTCGACCTCATCCTGCAGACGGTCCGCGAGAACGGCATCACGCTGAAGGCGATCTGGATCACCCATGGCCATATCGACCACGCCGGCGGCGCCAAGGAATTGAAGGATGCGCTCGGGCTTGAAATCATCGGCCCGCACAAGGACGATCTGCCGCTGCTCGAAAGGCTCGAGAGCCAGGCCGAGCGTTTTGGGCTGGCGATGAAGGTCCAGAACGTCATTCCGGATCGTTGGCTCGAAGAGGGCGATACCGTTTCGTTCGGCGACCATGTCTTCGAGGTCCTGCATTGCCCCGGCCATGCGCCCGGCCATGTCGTCTATTTCAACCGGGCACAGAATTTCGCCCATGTCGGCGACGTCCTCTTCCACGGTTCGATCGGGCGCACCGACCTGCCGGGCGGCAATCACCAGCAATTGCTCGATTCCATCCGCGACAAGATCCTGCCGCTCGGTGACACTGTCGGCTTCATCTGCGGCCACGGTCCAGGCGGGCAGATCGGCGAGGAGCGCCGCACCAATCCCTATCTGCGCGGGCTCTGAAGAAGGACGGCTTGCCGTTGTAATCACGAAAAAAGCCCATGCCTTGATCGAGGCATGGGCTTTGTGATTCCGTATGCTCTGCGCCGATCAGCCGGCGGTGCAGAAGTAGCTGCGGCCGTCGTAACCGCGGAAGGTGCCGTTGTCCGGGTTGAACGAGCGGTAGCGCTGCGAGCAGTAACGGTACCAGGACGGCGTCCAGGGCTCGAGCGAGCGGTAACCGCCGCCATAGCTGCCGCCGCCGTAGTTATCGACGACAACCGGACGGGCCTGATAGACCGGGCGAGGGCGATAGACCGGGCGCGGCTCGTAATAATCGTATTCCGGTTCCGGATCGATATAGACGCGCTCGCCGTAGCCGCTGTTGTAACGCGGCTGCGAGGCGATCGCGCCGCCGATCAGCGCGCCAGCGGCGAGGCCCGCTGCGCCTGCCACCCATGCATCGTCATTGTTGTGGTGATGGCGATGGTCTGCCAGCGCGGCGCCGGAGGTCGGGACGATCATGGCGATTGCGGCGACCGAAAGAACGGCGGCTTTGATGAACGTGTTCATGGGCTTCAAATCCTATCGCATGGACCGGATCAATCCGGATTTCATGAGAGGACGTTAATGCCGCCACTGTGAACCGAGCCTGAACAAAAAAAACCCGGCAAGCCTGCCGGGCTTCAACTTTGAATCTGTCAGCGGATGTCGGCGTTAGCCGGCGATCTGCAGGTTGACCGCCTTCGGGCCTTTGCCGCGGCGATCCGGTTCGGTGTCGAAGCTCACCTTCTGGTTTTCCGTCAGACCGTTCAGGCCGGAGGCCTGGACTGCGGAAATGTGTACGAAGATATCTGCACCACCGTTGTCAGGCTTGATGAAACCAAAGCCCTTGTCGGTGTTGAAGAATTTTACAGTGCCAGTTTCGGCCATGCGTCAGGTCCTTTTCTCTCCACCCGTTTGACGGACGGGCAGCATTGCAGTTTTGCCCGAATGGGCGTTGGCAGGCAGTTCTCGACGTTTGAGGAAAGGGTCCTGTTACCGCAGCCAGCCATTGGAGAAGTTGCATTTTCATGCGTCTTCCCGGTCTGGCCGCCCGGAGTTTTGCGTCTCCGGCCCGCTTTTATTTCAAGATCTTCCCGTGTTCGCAGATTGCCCGAACAGAGTAAGATTGATGGGTTTATTTTGAATTGGCAAGCAAAACTTTTCGAGCGTGGTATTGCGTCTTGTCATTGCTCAAAAATCGGTCATTTCCGCAGCTGTTGCCCCTTCTTCAAGATATATCGCAAGCTGTTGAAATCACAGCTTTTTGAAAATGAACGCCGCAAAATTGAGTGGGTTTTTGCTGTTTTTCGATGCAGCCGCAAGGAGGTCAGTCGAATGCCGGCGCCGTCCGGTATTCGCAACTCTCTGATATGTTTGATGCTTCTCGCGTCGTACGTTTCTTACGTACGATTCTTGCAGAAAACCTACAGGTATTGAATTGGACCGGTCGATTGCGACCCGCTTCGCGTCTGGCGGCGAAGCAACGATTTGATGGCCTGGTACAATAGCAAGTAAAGCGCCAGTCCGGCGTTTGGACCGGTCGCTGATATAGTTCATGGCGCAGTGTCGGTTGCGCTCGCAGAGGCCAGTTCAGACTGCAGCTTCCGCGCGCCGATTTTTGGTCAGTTCGGGAATGATCTCGACGGCAAGCATTGCCGCGAAGATGATCGCGCAGCCGGCATAGCCGATCGGGGTGATGATCTCGCCGAGCAACAGGACACCGAAGAGGGCGGCAAAGAGCGCCTCGCTCGACAGGAAGATGGCGGCCTGCGGCGCCGTGGTATAGCGCTGGCCCACCACCTGCAGGATGAAGGCGAGGCCGCTCGAGAAGATGCCGGCATAGAGGATTTCGAAGAGAGCGCCTTCGACAGCCGCAAAGCTCAGCGGCTCCATCTTCACTGCGAAAAGCAAGCCGAGCACTGCGCAGACGGCGAACTGCGTCATCGACAGCAACATCGGCCGGCCGCTGCTGGGCGCGAAAAGGCCAACGAGCAGCATTTGCACCGCCCAGAACAGGGCGCACAGGATCGTCAGGTAGTCACCGCCGGTCAGCGCCGACAAGGTGCCGCCGCTCAAAAGGAAGATGCCGAAGAGAGCCATCAGCGCACCGGGCCAGATGACCCAATGCGGCTTGCGGCGCAGGAAGATGACCGTCAGCACGGGCACGAAGACGACATAGAGCCCGGTGAGGAAGCCGGAATTGGTGACGCTGGTGTCGAGCAGGCCGAACTGCTGGGTCGCTGCGCCGGCAAAGAGTGCCAGGCCGATGAAGATGAAATTGCGCACGGTCGTCAGCTTGAGCGGTTCGGCCGCCCGCTTCGTTTCCAAAATGGCCAAGGGCATGGCAACCAGCGTCGCGATCGCAAATCTGAGCGTGATGAACCACAGCGGGCTGATCGCATCCATGGCCGTCGACTGTGCAACGAAGCCGGCGCCCCAGATCGCGCCTGATATCAACAGCAGCAGATTGGCCTGAATGCGGGGCATGTCGGTTCTCCTCGGACAGGCGCCGTCTAGCAGTTGCGTTCTGGGCGGGCAAGGCTCATCGTCAGCGTCATGGGCGTCGGAGATGGCGATGAATGACAGCGGATATTCCGGCACGCCGCTTGCCCGCAAGCTGGGTTTGAAGGACGGGCAGGCGGCGCTGCTTCTCGGCGTTCCGCCCGGCCTCAGCGAAATCACGGACTTTTCCGGCTTCTCGAGTTGCGAAACCGTGCTCGGTCCGGCTGGCGGGCGCAACTACGACTATGTCCATATGTTCGAGACGCAGAGGTCCGAATTGGACGGGCTCGCGCCGGAGGTTGCGGCCCGGCTCAGGCCTGACGGCATGCTCTGGATTTCCTGGCCGAAGAAAGCGTCGAAGGTGGCGACGACGCTGAGCGAGGACGTGCTGCGCGATATCTTCCTGCCGCTTGGCCTCGTCGACGTGAAGGTTTGCGCCGTCGATGCCGTCTGGTCGGGACTGAAGTTCATGTTCCGCAAGGAGTTCCGCGGCCAGCTGTCGTGAGGCGGCAGCGACGGGCTCAATTGCTATTGCTTTGCGCCCTTGGAGACGCGGAGAACGGCGCCGTTTTCCTCGTCGGTCACCATCAGCAATGCGCCATCTGGCGCGACGACGACGTCGCGGATGCGGCCGAACTCGCCATCGAACAGCCGTTCTTCGGCGCCGATGGCACCGTTGTCGTCACGCTCCAACCGCGCGAGAAGCTGGTACTTCAGCGCGGCAACCAGCAGGTCGCCGTCCCACTCGGGAAACATCCTGCCGCGATAGATGGCGAGCGCGCCGGGGGCGATCGAGGGATCCCAATAGAAGAGGGGCTGATCGAGGCCGTCCTTCGCCGTGCCTTCGCCGATCTCGGCGCCGGAATAGTCCTTGCCGTAGGTGATGACCGGCCACCCGTAGTTGTGGCCGGCCTGCGGATTGTTGACCTCGTCGCCGCCGCGCGCGCCGTGCTCGACCGTCAAAAGCGTGCCGTCCTTCGGGTCGAAGGCGATCCCTTGCGGATTGCGGTGACCCTTCGACCAGATCTCCGCCAGGCCGCCGGTGCCGCCGCGATAGGGGTTCGATCCGGGAGCGCTGCCATCGGCGTTGATGTGCAGGATGGCGCCGGCATGATCGCGCGGGTCCTGCGCCCGATCGCGTTCACCGCGGTCGCCGATGCCGAAGAACAGGCTGCCGTCGGGCGCGATCGCAATGCGCGAACCGAAATGCTGTCCCTTACCGGTGAACTTGCTCATCCGGAAGAGTTCCTTGACCTCGGTGAGACCGCTCTCGTTTTCGGCAAGTTTCGCGCGCACGACGGCGGTGCCGTAGCCGCCTTTGCCATTGGCGGCCAATGTCAGATAGAGCGTCCTGTTCTTTGCGAAACCAGGGTCAAGTGCGATGTCGAGCAGGCCGCCCTGGCCACGTTCAGCGACCTTGGGCACCCCCTTCAGCGGCTTCGACACCTTGCCGTCGCGCACGATCCTCAGCCGGCCGGGACGTTCACTGACGATCAGCCCTCCATCGGGTAGCGCTTCGACGGACCAGGGGTGTTCGAGGCCGGCCGCCAGGGTCTCGACGCGCAGGGTGCCGTGCTGGCTCGGGAATTCGCGCGTCTCTTGGGCGTGAGCGCCCAAGGGGGCGGCGATCGCGGCCAAAGCGACGAGCACCGCGAGCGACCGGGTGTGCCGCCGCCTACCTAGCTGTTTCGACGCTGCTGCATCCGCTCGCCGCATTGCGCTTCTCCGGGCCGATTCGTTCAACTGGCACGCTGGAGCGGGAGACGGAGCGGTTCAAGTCACAACCGATCAAAAGCGGTTTATTTCGAGATCGAGCCTGTCGTCAGCGACACCGGCCGTTGTTCGCCGATGAGCTCGGCATTGACGATATAGCGCATCGGCCCCTGTTCGATCGCATCGAAGGGCCAGCAGGTGGCAAGCGCCAGATGGTGGCCGGTGGCCGATGCGTTGATGCCGCTTTCGTCCCAGCGGGCGACGCGGCTTTCGCCGGCCCGGAACAGGAAGCGGCGGCCGTCCTTGCGCGTCAGCACCAGGAGGTCGCCGGGATTGACGTCCTTCAGCCAACGGAAATGCGTGTCGCGGTGCGCGGCGATGACGGAGGTGCCTTCGTCGCCGGGCAAGGGCGTCGTCGTCAGCCAGGCGGGGCCGAAGGCGAGCGCTTCGCCGCTCGCGCCTTCGAGCACGACCGCAGAGCGGTTCAATCGCGGCGCGGTGATCTCGGCGGCGGTTTGAAAGTCGGCCCAGGGCCAGGGCTTGCCATCCGGGTTGCCGTGCAACTGCGCCTCGAAAGTGCGCTTGAGAAGCACCTGCGAGACCTCGGCCTTGGCCTTCATGTAGAAACCTTTGCCGATCAGCAGGAGACCGGCAAGGGCAATGAGCGCGATGATCGCGAGCACGATCGTCTCGACCGCCGAGAGGCGGGCGAGAAAGCCCGGGCCTGGCTCGGGCCTTTCGTTGTCAGCGGCCACGGCGGCGCACTCCCGCAAGCACGACGGCGGCGATCGGCACGCGCCAGAAGACAAAGGTCGTGCCGGCGAAGAGGGCAAAGGCCAACAGCATCAGGCCGATCAGGATCTGCTTGTCCGCTTCCGTTGCCGTCTGCGGCAGGGTGACCTGGTTGTTGGCCTCGGCGATCATGCCTGCCGCCCGTGCGGTTGGTGCCGCCAGCATGCGGTCCGCCGTCACCATGGCAAGCTTGGTCCGGCTCTCGACCGCAGCGTCGCGTTCGTAGACCTTTCCGGGGGCGCTCTCGACGGGCGCTTCACCAAAGACCTTGCCGAAGTCCCAGCCGGCCGGAAGGTTGAGCGGCAGCCTGGTTTCGGCCTGTGGCTCGCCGGCCGGACGCGAGGGCGTCGCATCGACCGCGACGAGGCTGGTGACGCGGGAGACGAGGTGATGGGCGAGCGCCACGGTCTCGATCCGCTTGTCGAGCGTGGCGGGATCGGCAATTGCAGCGGCACTTGCCTCGAGATCATCGATCTTGCGCCGCGCCCAGAGCTTGGCGATACCCTGGCCGGTGGAGGCCTTGGCGATGTCCATCTCGACCCGCCAGGGCTGGTCGCCGGCTTTGCCGAGGATCTGCAGCTTGCCTTTGGGTGCGGTGCCATCGAGTTCGGCGGTCAGCACCACCGGCTCGCCGCGATAGAGATCGGGCATGGGGTTTGGGGTGATGTCGCTTGCCGATGCGGCCTCGAAGCTCGCGGAGATATCGGTCATCGCGGGGCTTTCGAGCTTGGTGAAGAGCTCGCCCATGCGTGTCGCCACCTGGCTCTCCGAGCCGATCAGCGTGAAGGTGCCGCGGCCGTATTCGGCAGCCTTGGTCATGAAATGGCTGTTGGGGGCGGAGCCGATGCCGACGGTGAAGACGCGGGCGTCGCCGCGGTTTTTCTGGATCTCGTCGAAGAGCTGCGCCTCATTGCCGATCGCGCCATCGGTCAGGAAGACCACCTGGCGAAGCGCGCCGGCCTGAACTGGACCCTGCGTGCGCAATGCAGCTTCCAGCGCGGGCAGCATTTCCGTGCCGCCGTCGGCGGTGAGACCGCGGACATAGGCGATCGCATCCTCGCGCTTGTCCGGTGTCGCCTCGGTGAGCTCAGGAAAATGCACCGACATCGTGTCGTCGAAGCGGATGACGTTGAAGCGGTCTTCGGGCTTCAACCTGGAGATCGCCAGCGCCAGGCTCTCCTTCGCCTGTTCCATCGAGGGGCCGGCCATGGAACCGGAATTGTCGATGACAAAGACGATCTCGCGTTTGACCGGCTTGGCATCGGTCTCGCTTGCGGCAGCCGGTGGCGTGACGAAGGAGAGCAGGTAGGTCTTGTTCCCGACTGTCTCCCGGAAGAGGCCGGCATAGGGGCTCTTGCCCTCGATCGCGTTCCAGGTGAGCTCGAAGTCGCGGTCGGCCGGCACGCTGTCGCCCTTCAGCGTCACGCGGCGGCTGAGATCATCGAGGTTGGCGATATCGACGTCATGATAGCCGGATTTCACCTCGCCGAGGGGGAAGCCTGCCTTCAGGTTCACCGTCAGCGTGACGGGATTGACCTTAGCGTTTTCCTTGGGGTCGAGAACCGGCGCTTCGACCTTTTCACGGTCGGGAACCGGATCGTTGACGGCATAGCCGGTGCGGCTGTCGAGGTCGACGGTCTGAACGATCGGCTGCGGATTGTAGCGGGGCGCGACCACCATCGGGAAACGGAGAGAATAAAGGCCGTTCGATTGGCGGACCGCGCTCTGATACTCGATCTGTATGACGACCGTTTCGCCGGGGCCGATATTGGCGACCTGGTTGGTGAAGATGTTCGGGCGCTGTTGCTCGAGCAGTGCCGCCTTCTTGCCCTCGGCCTTCGCCTGCTCGTAGATCTCCTTGGCTTCCTGGCGCGGCTTTATCTGGCCCTCGATGAAGCGGTCGCCGATCTGCATCTTCAGCGTATCGACCGCCGAATCCTCGGGCAGCGGGAAGACATAGGTGCCTTCGACCCAGCCCTTGCTGGGGTTCTCGAAACGCTGGGTCACGCGGGTGCGCATGATCGGGCCGTTGACGTCGATCGTTACGTCCGTCGCCAGCCGCGGCGCCTCGACGAAATAGCCGGGTTCCTTCGACGGGAAGAGCAGGGCGCCCGCGCCGATATCGTTGGGGCGAACATAACCTGCCATCTGCTGAGGCTTGGCGTCGGCCGTTTCGGCCGCGGCCTGGGTCATCAGGCCGATGATCATCAGGATGCAGGCGGCGAGCGCTGCGATCGCCAGATACATGCCCCAGCGCGCTTCGTTCTGCCCGGTCTTCAATGAGGCGATTTCGTCGTCGAGAAACATTGCATAACCCCCGTAATGCGAATGTGTTCGGATGATCGAAGAAAAGGCCCGGAAACCGGCTGTTGCAGGACGGAATTGCGGCGGACCGCGACAGTTGTGATGGCCAAATTATGGCATTTCAAAAAATGCCGAACGCCGCTGATTTTTTTGAATAAATCGCGATCAAGAACCGTTTCCGACTGATACGTTTCGTGGCCGTTCAAACGACCGCCATAATTCCTTTTTTCGGCGCTGGACTTGTGGGCGAGGATCGCCTCGGGATCGCGACTGGCGATCGACAACGCTGATCGCACTCATGAAACTTTGTCATGGTGACGCTTTTTGCCCGCGTTTCCGGCGTTTTTGCCGTTCCGGCGCTTGCAAGACCGGGCGTCTTTCGACATAGACCTAACCGCTATGGAGCCTGGCTTTTTACGTTCCGTAGCGATCACCTCGTCTCGAAACGATCAGGACCTTCACCCATGGCCTTCCTTGCCGATGCCCTCTCCCGTGTAAAGCCTTCCGCCACTATCGCCGTTTCGCAGAAAGCCCGCGAGCTGAAAGCGAAAGGCCGCGATGTGATCGGCCTCGGCGCCGGGGAGCCGGACTTCGATACGCCCGACAATATCAAGAAGGCGGCGATCGACGCGATCAACCGCGGCGAGACGAAGTACACGCCGGTCTCCGGCATTCCGGAACTGCGCGAAGCGATCGCCAAGAAGTTCAAGCGCGAGAACAACCTTGATTACACCGCCGCCCAGACGATCGTCGGCACCGGCGGAAAGCAGATTCTTTTCAACGCGTTCATGGCGACCCTGAACGCGGGCGATGAAGTCGTCATCCCGGCGCCCTACTGGGTCTCCTATCCGGAAATGGTGGCGCTGTGCGGCGGCACGCCGGTGTTCGTCTCGGCCACCCAGGAAAACAACTTCAAACTCACGGCGGAGGACCTGGACAAGGCGATCACGCCGAAGACCAAGTGGTTCGTCTTCAACTCGCCGTCCAACCCGTCGGGCGCTGCCTACAGCCATGCCGAACTGAAGGCGCTGACGGACGTGCTGATGAAGCATCCGCATGTCTGGGTGCTGACCGACGACATGTACGAGCACCTGACCTATGGCGACTTCAAGTTCGCGACCCCGGTCGAAGTCGAGCCCGGCCTTTATGACCGCACGCTGACGATGAACGGCGTCTCCAAGGCCTATGCCATGACCGGCTGGCGCATCGGCTACGCTGCCGGTCCGCTTCAGCTCATCAAGGCCATGGACATGATCCAGGGTCAGCAGACCTCGGGCGCCACCTCGATCGCGCAGTGGGCGGCCGTCGAGGCGCTGAACGGCACGCAGGACTTCATCCCCGAGAACAAGAAGATCTTCGAAGGCCGCCGCGATCTGGTCGTCTCGATGCTGAACCAGGCCAAGGGCATTGCGTGCCCGACGCCGGAAGGCGCCTTCTACGTCTACCCGTCCTGCGCCGGCCTGATCGGCAAGACCGCGCCGTCGGGCAAGGTCATCGAGACGGACGAAGATTTCGTCTCCGAGCTGCTCGAATCCGAAGGCGTTGCCGTCGTGCATGGTTCGGCCTTCGGTCTCGGCCCGAACTTCCGCATTTCTTACGCAACCTCGGAAGCTCAGCTCGAAGAGGCTTGCCGCCGCATCCAGCGTTTCTGCGCCGCCTGCAAGTAAGCGCTGGCAATCGCATCACAAAAAGCCCGCCGGAAACGGCGGGCTTTTTTGTTCGCAGATCGATTCAAGCGGTGGCCAATCTTATTCAGGCGGATCGGCCAAGGCATTGAAATTTTGTCAGAAATTCACGCACCGGGAACCTCGTCGTCGCCGACGACGCCACCCTCGCTTTCCAGGATCGAGAGGCGGCGAGCCTCGGAGCGCGTGAACTTCAGCTGCACGCCGATGCCGCGTTCGCCTTCCGGCAGAAACACTGCGCCGGCATGTTCGAGTGCATGCCTCAGCGATAGGATTGTCTCGTCGCTGGGCGTCTCGAGCTTGCGTTCGAACCTGAGGATCGTGTCTTCGTCGACACCTGAAAAGCTTGCCAGCATCTCGCGCGAGATTTCGATCAGCGCCCGGGCGGCGCGGCACTGTGGACCTGTAATCATCGTCACCTCCAGTTGCACGGGAGGATGCGCGAAGCCCGGCGAAGGGTCAACCGCAAGTCACGTCCGTGACCTCATCCGTCAGCGGGTCAGCATTGCGAAGGGGCCCAGCCTCTCCCTGGATATTCGGTTTCAATGCGGGGCGATGAATTTGTGGACGGCCTTTTGAAAATTGGCCAAATACGGACATGTCATCCATAGGCGTGGACATCGGGAGCCGCGATGCGCAATCTCAACGACTTCATCATCTTCGCCCATGTGGTCGACCATAGGGGCTTCGCGCCGGCTGCGCGTGTGCTCAACGTGCCGAAATCGACGCTCAGCAAGCGCGTGGCGGAGCTTGAGAAGATGCTTGGCGTCCGGCTCATCAACCGCACGTCCCGCCGCTTCACGGTGACCGAGATCGGCGAGGACTTCTATCGCCATGCGGCCGCGATGCTGATCGAGGCGGAAGCGGCTGAAGCCGTGGTCAAGGGCAGGCTTGCAGAACCAAGCGGCACGGTGCGCATCACAGCTTCGGTGCCGACGGCGCAGATGACGCTTTCGGGGCTGCTGCCTCAGCTGGCTCTTGCCTATCCGAAGATGCGGGTGGTGCTGCATGCGACCGACCGCTTCGTCGATCTGATCCAGGAAGGCTTCGATATCGCCGTGCGCGATCATTTCGCGCCCTTGCCCGATTCCGGTCTCGTCCAGCGGCGGGTCGCCTCCGAAGTGATCTGGTTGGTGGCAGCACCCGGCTACCTCGCGCGGCGCGGCACGCCTGCCGAGCCGGATGAACTCAAGGACCACGATGGTCTGCTCACGTCGCTCGCAAGCGATGGCTGGACGCTTCGCCGGGAGGACGACGTTCCGGTCTCTGTGCGCCCCGAGCCGCGCTTTGTCGCGGACGAGTCCCGCGTTCTCCTCGAGGCGGCGCTTTCCGGGCTCGGCATCACCGCGCTGCCGCGCAAGCTCTGCCATGCCGAGATCGACAATGGCAGCCTCGTGCGGGTGCTGCCCGACTGGCAGGCGGGGTTGGTCACGACGACGCTTTTGATGCCGCATCGCCGCGGCCAGCTCCCGTCGGTCCGGGCGGTTGTCGACTTCATCGCCGAGCGTCTCGCCGACGGCTGACAGACAAAGACGACGAGCTGTCCTCCCGCCTTGGCGGACACGATTGGCGATATCGGCCGATGCCCTGTCGCCAAAGAAAAGGCCCGCGCGAGGCGGGCCTTTTGTCCGAATGTTTGTTGCGCTTAGCGCTCGGCCAATGCCGGCTCGCCCTTCTTCTCGCGCACGAGGTTCATGAAGCGGCGGAAGAGGTAGTGGCTGTCCTGCGGGCCGGGCGAGGCTTCCGGGTGGTGCTGGACCGAGAAGACCGGCTTGCCGGCGACGCGCAGGCCGCAGTTCGTGCCGTCGAAGAGCGAAATGTGAGTCTCTTCAACGCCTTCCGGCAGCGACTTCGAATCGACCGCGAAGCCGTGGTTCATCGAGACGATCTCGACCTTGCCTGTCGTGTGATCCTTGACCGGGTGGTTGGCGCCGTGGTGGCCCTGGTGCATCTTCTCGGTCTTGCCGCCGAGGGCCAGCGCCAGCATCTGGTGGCCGAGGCAGATGCCGAAGACCGGGATATCGCTCTTCAGCAGGTTCTGGATGACCGGCACGGCATATTCGCCGGTTGCCGCCGGGTCGCCCGGGCCGTTGGACAGGAAGATGCCATCCGGCTTCTGCGCCAGAACTTCGTCGGCGCTGGTCGAAGCCGGCATGATGGTGACGCGGGCGTTGAGGCCGGCGAAGAGGCGCAGAATGTTGCGCTTCACGCCATAGTCGAGCGCGACGATATGGTAGGCGGCATCGGTTTCGCCGAGCGTCGAATAGCCCTCGTCCCAGACCCAGGGCTTCTCGTCCCAGCGCGAGGACTGGCCCGAGGTCGCGACCTTGGCGAGGTCGAGGCCTTCAAGCCCGCTCCAGGCCTTGGCTTCGGCCTTCAGCGTGTCGATGTCGAA
Source organism: Ensifer sp. ENS10 (assembly GCF_014852025.1). Taxonomy (NCBI): domain Bacteria; kingdom Pseudomonadati; phylum Pseudomonadota; class Alphaproteobacteria; order Hyphomicrobiales; family Rhizobiaceae; genus Ensifer; species Ensifer sp. ENS10. Next base: position 972,773 of record NZ_JACVAS010000002.1, on the reverse strand, counting down.
GACGCCCTGGGGGTCATGGGCGATGACGGCGTTCGGCATGCCGTTTTCGCGGATCCAGGCGGTGAGCGCGCGGGTGTCGATGCCGCAGAGGCCGATGATGCCGCGGGCCTTCAGCCAGGCGTCGAGGTGCTTGACGGCGCGGTAGTTCGACGGCTCGGTGATGTCGGCCTTGAAGATGACGCCGACCGCGCCGTGGCGTGCTGCCGGCGTCAGGTCTTCGATGTCTTCGTCATTGGCGCCGATATTGCCGATGTGCGGGAAGGTGAAGGTGACGATCTGGCCGAGATAGGAGGGGTCCGTCAGGATTTCCTGATAGCCCGTCAGCGCCGTGTTGAAGCAGACTTCCGCCTGCACCTTGCCGGTCGCGCCGATGCCCTTGCCTTCGATCACGGTGCCGTCGGCCAGAACGAGCAGTGCGGTTGGTTTTTCATTGGTCCATGCGGGTGTCGCGGTCATCGTTCCTATCCCGTTGCGGCGTGAAGCGGGGCTTGAAAGCCCGGCGGTCGATCGCCATTTCATGTGCTCAGGCATGGACGCGCGGAATCCCCGCGGAAAGTGCTCTCATGCCGATGTCGTGCAGGTGCGGGAAAATAGCCAAAGCGCTGATCCGGGTCAACCGGCCGCTGTGAATTGTCAGGAAATAAAATTCCTTTTAATTCAAGCGGTTGCGTATTCCGTTTGATTGCGCCTGTCACACTGGTTTAAGACGACGACAACAATGATGGTTTCGAGCCGGTTCCGGGCAGAGCACCGCGGGCCGGTTTCGACATGGAGTATGGACATGCGCGACCAGTTCGCTGACGCACTGAAGGAAGCCCTGAAAGCCAAGGACACACGGCGTACCTCGACCGTGCGGCTGATCCAGGCGGCGATCAAGGACCGGGACATCGCCAATCGTGGCCTGGGCAAGGACCCGGTCAGCGACGACGACATCCTGCAGATCCTCGCCAAGATGATCAAGCAGCGCGAAGAGTCGGCCCGCATCTATGACGAGGGCGGCCGGCCGGAGCTTGCCGAGCAGGAGCGCCAGGAAATCGTGATCATCAACCAGTTCCTTCCGGCCCAGCTTCCGGAAGAGACGGTGCGTGAACTCTGCGCCTCGGTGATCCAGGAAACCGGCGCGCAAGGCTTGCGCGACATGGGCAAGTGCATGAACGTGCTCAAGGAGCGCTATCCGGGCCAGATGGACTTCGCCAAGGCGTCCGGTCTCGTGAAGGAACTGCTCAAGTAAGAGCTCGTTCAAGTAACTGCGCACGCCCGGCCATAGGTGACGGGCGTCGCCTCCTCGGCGTTCGCAAGGATTTCGTTTTCGAACGCGCGATCGATCCGCGGTGTTGCGGCTGGCGATATCGTTGGCGACGACATAGTTGATGAAACGACCGCTATAGAGGCCGCTCGACAGATCTTGGGGATCGCGGTCGTGATGGAGGGCAGGGCCGGATTGGGGCCATCAGCCAGCGTTGCTGCGAGGCAAAGATCGAAGCGAGGCGCGGGTTATCCCCATACATGGAGACCATGCCGCGGGCGTAATCCAGCACGGTGCTGAAGAAGACGGGACTGGACGCGAGCGCTTCGACGGCGATGGCCATGATGGGTGTTCCAGTTCGGGACGCCGAATTGATGCCATTCACCTTCGGCGAGTCAAGCTCTACTTTTGGTCCTTGGAAGATCTCAATTGCGTCTTTTGGTTGTGGAAGCGGGCGTGAATCCCGTTTCCGTCCTGTGAATAGCGGGCAAGCCGGATCACTGTTGTGGCGTCCAGCGGCCTTGCCGCCTATATGGAAGATCGACCAGAGGTTTTCATGCGCTTTTCACCATCCTTTCTCGACGAGATACGCGATCGCGTGCCGATTTCGGACGTGATCGCCAAACGCGTCACCTGGGATCGGCGCAAGACCAATGTCTCGCGCGGCGACTATTGGGCCTGCTGCCCCTTCCATGGGGAGAAGTCGCCGAGCTTCCACTGCGAGGATCGCAAGGGCCGGTACCATTGTTTCGGCTGCGGCGTCTCCGGCGACCATTTTCGCTTCCTGACCGATCTCGAAGGCTTGAGCTTCCCGGAGGCCGTGCAGCAGATCGCCGACATGGCGGGCGTTGCCATGCCGCAGCCCGACCCGCAGGCCGAGCGGCGCGAGAAAGAGCGCACCAGCCTTCTCGACGTCATGGAGCTGGCGACCGCGTTTTTTGAGGATCAGCTCCAGACCGCGGGCGGCGCCAAGGCCCGCGCCTATCTGCGCGAACGCGGCCTGACAGGCCGCACGATCGAGACCTTCCGCCTAGGCTTTGCGCCCGACAGCCGCAACGCGCTCAAGGAATTTCTCGCTGGCAAGGGTATCGGCAAGGAGCAGATCGAAGCCTGCGGTCTCGTCGTGCACGGGCCCGATGTGCCGGTTTCCTACGACCGTTTCCGCGACCGCATCATGTTCCCGATCCTGTCGTCACGCGAAAAGGTCATCGCCTTCGGCGGTCGCGCGATGTCTCCGGATGCGCCGGCGAAATATCTGAACTCCAACGAGACCGAGCTCTTCCACAAGGGCAACGTGCTCTACAATTTCGCCCGCGCCCGCCGGGCCTCGCAAGGGGCCGCCCGCCTGGGTGACGCCGGGCCGGACGATGCCGCCGGAACGATCATCGCCGTCGAAGGCTACATGGACGTGATCGCGCTGCACCAGGCGGGCGTCGAGAACGCGGTTGCGCCGCTCGGCACGGCATTGACCGAAAACCAGCTCGACCTTCTCTGGAAGATGACGTCGCAGCCGGTGCTCTGCTTCGACGGCGATGGCGCCGGCATCCGTGCCGCCAATCGTGGCGTCGACCTGGCGTTGCCGCACCTGAAGCCTGGCCGCTCGGTGCGTTTCGCGATGCTGCCTGACGGCAAGGATCCGGACGATCTGGTGCGCCACGAGGGTCGCGCGCCCTTCGACAAGGTGCTCGCCAATGCGCGATCCCTTGCCGACATGGTCTGGCAGCGCGAGATCCAGGGTGGATCGTTCGACACGCCTGAGAAACGCGCCGAGCTCGAAGCGCGGCTGAAGCAGGTCACTTCCGTCATCGCCGACGAAAGCGTGCGCCGCCACTACGGCCAGGACATGCGCGACCGGCTGAACGCCTTCCTGCAATCGTCGGGATCGGGGCGGGGGGGCGAGCGTCGCCCATTCGAGCGTGGCGGCGGCCGCGTAGGGGGCAAACGGTCGATGCAGCCCGCGGACGCGTTGAAGGGCGCTATTGTCGAGGCGGGGACTGCTGCCAGTTCGAAGCTTAATCAGTTGTTGAAAGCTGACCGCTCAACGAGGCCGCCAGAGTTACGCGAAAGCGTGCTGGCGTTCACCATCGTCAACCACCCGCAGCTGCTGTTCGACGAGTATGACGAAATCTCGACGATCGAGTTCGACCATCGCGACCTGCAGCGCTGCTGGGCGGCGGTGCTCAATGCTGCTGCCGCGCAGGGGCCGCGCCTGACGCGCGAAGGCCTGATCGAGCAACTGGATGGGGAAGGCTTCGGCGCACTGCTCGCCGCGATCGACCAGCAGATCCGCTATGCGCGGCTCTGGACCGCGACGACGGCTGCAGCCCCCGAGGATGCGCGCGAAGGTTATCTGCAGGCTCTGGCTTTGCACCAGCGGTCCAAGGCGCTGCACTGGCAGCGGCGTGAACTCGAGCGTGAGCTTGCGCATGCGACGGAGGAAGGCGACCTCGAAGCGGTGCCGCAACTGCTGCGCACGCTTCAGGAAGTGCAGCTCGAAGTGACTCGTCTTGAGAACCAGGAGGCGATCATCGAGGGTTTCGGGGTGCTTTCCGGTCGCGTGAAGGGGCCGGCGGCGCGTTAATCTAAAAACTCACGCTGCCACGCTGAAATCCTGCCCGATCTTAACAGAACGCCGACTATTCGCGCCAATGTTCGGCCACCCATGGAGCAGGGCGGATATAGTGGCGCAGGTAGCGGAACGGGTTCTTCTCGCGGCGGTCGCCGTTGAACAGGCGGCGAATATGTCCAAGCGGCGTGTCGACGCGTCCGCGATAGCCATATTGTCCGTCGATCGCATGTTGCGGCAGCAGGCTGCGCGGGAAAAGCACCACACGCGCATCGGCCGGCAGGCGCGGTGTGAAGAAATAGTTGAGCGGGAAGGTCCAATGGCAGTCCTGCCGGTAATGCAGGACCCAGCGCCTTGGGAAGAGCTTCACGCCACCGGGCGCATTGCGCGTGACGAAACGCTGCTCGAAGCGATACTCGTCGGCAATCGCCTGAGGATTGGCGCCAAACTTCTGCTGCAGGGGCACGAGTTTGCCCACCGGGAAGCGGAACAGCGAGGTCTGGCCGAGGCGCTCGAAGGGCGTTGTCTGATTTCTGGCGAGGATCACGTCGTCGGGTTCGCCGACCTCGAAGAAGGAATCGAGCGATCCGACGATGACGATGTCGAGGTCGAGAAAGAGAACCGGGCCCTGGAGATTAGCGAGCTTCGGTCCCCAGAGCCGCGACTTCTGCCAGATGCCCGGCGTGTTCGTGGGCATGTCCGCGATGTTGAGCGGCGGCAGGTCCTCGCAGAGAATTTCCGGACGCAGTCCTTCGAAATTGTCGGTGAAGCAGGTGAAGGTGAAGGGCGGGGTGATGTTGCGCGCCACCATGGCATAAAGCCGGTTGATGAACGGAGCGCCGTACTTCGTACCCCAGTTGATGCAGATGATCTGCTTGACGCCGCCGCTCGCCGCTAAAATGTTCGCCATGATGACTTCCTGATTTTTGGGAGCCACTAAAGTACTGCTGCGTTGGCAAGGTCAAGCTGGCAAAAGCTCAATCCCCGACCTTGAAAAGCCTGCTGATCACGCGGGATTATCACGGCGTTCTCTTCATTTGCCCTGACGGCTATGGCATTGCGGTCGCATCTTGCGATGATTGCAGGCAGTGATTCCCGTGAAGGAGACGTGATGGAGTTTGTCGAAAGGGCGAAGCGCGCCGCAAGCGCTGCCAGCCATCTCTTCGACGACGCCGGCCCGGCGCCGCTCGATGTGCTGAAGCGCGTCTATGGTTATTCCGCCTTTCGCGGTAGACAACAGGAAGTGGTCGAGCACGTGACCGGCGGCGGCGACGCCGTCGTTCTCTTTCCGACCGGCGCCGGGAAATCGCTCTGCTTCCAGATCCCGGCGCTCTGCCGTCCGGGGCTCGGCGTGGTCGTCTCGCCTTTGATTGCGCTGATGCGCGATCAGGTGGAGGCGTTGAAGCAGCTCGGCGTCAATGCTGCGGCCCTCAACTCGTCGCTGACCCGCGAGGAAGCGATCGCCGTGCGGCGACAGATCTATGACGGCACGCTCGACCTTCTCTATGTGACGCCGGAGCGGATCGTCACGGATGGTTTCGCCGATCTCCTCGGCGATGCCCGCATCGCGCTCTTCGCCATCGACGAGGCGCATTGCGTATCGCAATGGGGCCATGATTTTCGCCCGGAGTACCGCGCGCTCGGGTTGCTGGCGGAGCGTTATCCAGGCGTGCCGCGCATCGCGCTGACGGCCACTGCCGATCCGCATACGCGCGACGACATCGTCGAACGGCTGGCGCTGACCAATGCCAAGGTCTTCACGACCAGCTTCGACCGGCCGAACATCGCCTATGAAATCGTCGAGCGCGACCAGCCGCGCCAGCAACTGCTACGCTTCCTTTCGCGCTTCAAGGGTTCGTCCGGTATCGTCTATTGCCTGTCGCGTGCCAAGGTCGAGGACACGGCCGAATGGCTGAATGCCCAGGGTATCCGGGCGCTGCCCTATCATGCGGGCATGGACCGGACGCTCAGAGACAAGCATCAGGACGCGTTTCTGAAAGAAGAGAGCCTCTGCCTTGTCGCGACCGTCGCCTTCGGCATGGGCATTGACAAGCCCGATGTGCGCTATGTCGCCCATCTCGATCTGCCGGGATCGGTGGAGGCCTACTACCAGGAGACCGGGCGTGCCGGCCGTGACGGCCAACCGTCGGAGGTCTGGATGGCCTATGGCATGGCCGACGTGCTGCAGCGCCGCCGGATGATCGACGAGGGCGGGGCGGCCGACGACATCAAGCGCATCGAGCGCGGCAAGCTCAACGCGCTCTTGGCGATCTGCGAGACCGCCGGCTGCCGCCGCCAGGCGATCCTCGCGCATTTCGGCGAAGCCCATCCCGGGCGCTGCGGCCATTGCGACACCTGCCTGAAACCGGTCGAAACCTGGGATGGCACGGAAGCGGCGATCAAGGCGCTTGCCGCCGTTTATCGCACCGGCGAGCGCTTCGGCACCGGTCATGTGGTCGATGTGCTGATGGGGACGGTCAACGAAAAGACCGAGCGTTTCGGCCATGTCGAGATGCCCGTCTTCGGCGCCGGCAAGGATCTTCCTGCCCGTACCTGGCAATCGGTGTTTCGGCAGTTGCTGGCGGCGGGGCTGATCAGCGTCGATCATGCTGCCTTCGGGGCGATGAAGCTGGAGCCGGATGCGCGCGCCGTCTTCAAGCGCGAACGCCAGGTGTTCTTCCGCAAGGACCGTCCGACCTCGGGCAAGGCCGCACGGGGGGCAAAATCGGGCTCGCAGCGCGAGCGCGCCGATCTCGCCGGTTCGGACCTCGAATTGTTCGAACTCCTTCGTGCCGAGCGCTTCTCGATCGCCAAGGAGCTGAACGTCCCGCCCTATGTCGTCTTCCCCGACGCGACCTTGATCGCGCTCGCCAAGGAGCGCCCGCGGGACTTCGACGAACTGCTCGACATCCCCGGCATCGGCGAAAGCAAACGCGAGCGCTACGGCGAAGCGTTCCTGGCGGTCATCGACGGGTATGTGGACGGGTGAGTTCGCGCACGGCGGGTGCTGACGCGGCGAAGGAATATGTCCGTGAGCGCGCCTGCGGCGACACAATATATCCCTCACGCCATCTCGCCGTGAAATGCCCTGTCGTTTTTGCGCCGGCCTCCTCGGCGCGCTGGAATTTGCTGCAAGTCGAAAGCCGTCATGATACTCGTCAGGAACGCGATGTTTTCTGTGAGCGAGAGCGCCATGACTTCAGCCTTTCTGTCCCATCTTCGTTCTGAACTCGAGGGCCTGAAGACGGCCGGGCTGTACAAGTCGGAGCGTGTCATCACCTCGAAGCAGGCGGGCGCGATCGAGGTCGCCTCGGGCGACCGCGTGCTCAACTTCTGCGCCAACAACTATCTCGGCCTTGCCGACAACGCGGAACTCGCCGAGGCCGGCAAACAGGCGCTCGACCGTTACGGCTACGGCATGGCCTCGGTGCGCTTCATCTGCGGCACGCAGGAGGAGCACAAGCAACTCGAGGCCCGCATCTCGTCGTTCCTCGGCCTGGAAGACACCATCCTCTATTCCTCCTGCTTCGATGCCAATGGCGGCCTGTTCGAAACGCTGCTTGGCGAAGAGGACGCGATCATCTCCGACGCGCTCAACCACGCCTCGATCATCGACGGCGTGCGGCTCTCCAAGGCCAAGCGCTTCCGCTACGCCAACAACGACATGGCAGCACTGGAGGAGGAGCTGAAGAAGGCGGAGGGCAGTCGCTTCAAGCTGATCGCCACCGACGGCGTGTTCTCGATGGACGGCATCATCGCCAACCTGCAAGGCGTCTGCGACCTCGCCGACAAATACGGCGCCATGGTCATGGTCGACGACAGCCATGCGGTCGGCTTCGTCGGCAAGAATGGCCGCGGCTCGGCCGAACATTGCGGCGTCGAGGGCCGCATCGACATCATCACCGGCACGCTCGGCAAGGCGCTCGGCGGCGCCTCCGGCGGTTACACCTCGGCCAAGGCCGAGGTCGTCGAGTGGCTGCGCCAGCGCTCGCGGCCCTATCTGTTTTCCAACACGCTGGCGCCGGTCATTGCCGCCGCCTCGCTCACGGTCTTCGACCTGATCGAGAACGGCGATGCACTGCGTGAGCGGCTCTATGCCAATGCCACCCTGTTCCGCACCGAGATGTCGAAACTCGGCTTCACGCTCGCCGGCGAAGGGCACCCGATCATCCCGGTCATGCTCGGCGATGCGGCGCTCGCCCAGGAGATGGCGGCGCGCATGCTGCAGAAGGGCGTCTATGTCATCGGCTTTTCGTTCCCGGTGGTGCCGAAGGGCCAGGCGCGCATCCGCACGCAGATGTCGGCGGCCCACAGCGAGAACGACGTGCGCCGGGCGATCGCCGCCTTCGAAGCGGTTGGCCGCGAGCTTGGCGTGATCTGAGCGAACGGAACGGAGAGTTCGCCCGATCCGAGGGAAGGGCGAGTTTGCCCCTCACCCTAACCCTCTCCCCGCAGGCGGGGAGAGGGGACGTGCTTTACGGCTCGCAGGAGAGGGGATGGAAGGTTGCCACAGGTCCCTTCTCCCCGTGGTGACGGGGAGAAGGTGGCGGCAGCCGGATGAGGGGCAAGCCCCAGAGAAGGTTTGGTGGAGGCTATAATGACGAACATGATGAAGGCGCTGGTCAAATCGAAGCCGGAAGAAGGCCTCTGGATGGAGCGGGTGCCGGTGCCGGAGATCGGCCCGAACGACGTGCTGATCAAGGTGAAGAAATCGGCGATCTGCGGCACCGACGTGCACATCTGGAACTGGGACCAGTGGGCGCAGAAGACCATCCCGGTGCCGATGGTCGTCGGCCACGAGTTCATGGGCGAGATCGCCGAGGTCGGCTCGGCCGTCACCAAGTACCATGTCGGCGAGCGGGTGTCGGGCGAGGGCCATATCGTCTGCGGCAAATGCCGCAACTGCCGCGCCGGCCGTGGGCATCTGTGCCGCAACACGCTCGGCGTCGGCGTCAACCGGCCGGGCTCCTTCGGCGAGTTCGTCTGCCTGCCGGAATACAACGTCGTGCCGATCCCTGAGGACGTGCCGGACGAGATCGCGGCAATCTTCGATCCGTTCGGCAATGCCGTGCACACGGCCTTGTCCTTCGATCTCGTCGGCGAGGATGTGCTCGTCACCGGCGCCGGGCCGATCGGCATCATGGGGGCACTGGTTGCCAAGCGCTCGGGTGCGCGCAAGGTGGTGATCACCGACATCAACCCGACGCGGCTGGCGCTCGCCAAAGGCGTCGGCATCGATTACGTCGTCGACGCCTCGAAGCAAAACCTCGCCGACGTGATGAAGGCGATCGGCATGACCGAGGGCTTTGATGTCGGGCTGGAGATGTCGGGAGCGGCACCGGCCTTCCGCGACATGATCGACAAGATGAACAATGGCGGCAAGATCGCCATCCTCGGCATCGCGCCGGCCGGTTTCGAGATCGACTGGAACAAGGTGATCTTCAAGATGCTCAACCTCAAGGGCATCTACGGCCGCGAGATGTTCGAGACCTGGTACAAGATGATCGCCTTCGTCCAGGGCGGTCTCGATCTATCCCCGGTCATCACCCACCGCATCAGGATCGACGAATTCCGCGACGGCTTCGAGGCCATGCGCTCCGGCAACTCCGGCAAGGTGGTGATGGACTGGTAAGGCGCTGGGGCGGCTCAGTTGGCGAGGCCGAACTGGATCTCGATCTCGTGGTAGCGGGCGCCTTGGCCCGTCCAGCGATGATAGATCTCGCGGCTCTCGCCGGAGAAATTGTGCCTGCTCATCTCGATCTGCCCGACGAGCGGTGCGTAGCCCTGGGTAAAGAGGCTGCGCATCGGCCCCTGATGCCGGGCGGACGCCACCATGATCGGTTCCAGATCGATCAGGTCAAGGTCGCCGCCATAGTCGTCACCGCCGGTGACCGGGCGGCAGATGCGCCAGTCGAACAGGGTCTTGGCATTTTTCGGCAGGTTCTGCGCGATGAAAATCCAGGGCCCCGCGGGTGCCAGGCGAGAGCGTTCCATCTCCGCCTCGATGACAGGCGCCAGCGCGGCGCTTTCACTTTTGACGTCGGGAATGGTGAGGCGCCGCGCGATCGATAGCACGCGCATGGCGTCGGTTTCCTTGATGAGCATTTGAGCCTCCATGAGATCGGCGGCGAAGGTCGTCCGCGATCGGGTCGGGCGCAAGCGAGAAACCGGAATAATCTTGCGAATTTCCGTCTGAAATGGGCTTCTCGGGGAATGGATTTGCGCGGATATCACCGCTCGCAAACCCGCTTGCTTGGACGCTCTGTCGCTCTATCTTGGCCGGAGATCGAAAGGGTTGTTGGCGGAAAAGGGGAGATCGGTGCATGCGTTATGAGGGAAGCTGCCATTGCGGCAAGATCGCCTTCGAGGTGGAAGGGGACTTCGCCGAGGCGGTCGATTGCAATTGTACGCTATGCCGCCGCCGCGGCGGGCTGCTCGCTTTCGTGGCCCGAGACAGGCTGACGATGAAGACACCGGAAACGGACCTCTCGACCTATCTCTTCAACAAGCATGTCATCCAGCATCATTTTTGCGATACCTGCGGCATCGCCCCTTTCGGCGAAGGTGAGGGGCCGCATGGGAAGATGGCGGCGATCAACCTGCGCTGCCTGCCGGAGTTCGATCTGGAGGCGGTCAGGATCGTCAAATACGACGGTCGTTCGGTTTAGGAGCAGGGAAAAGATGAAGCCCTGGTTGCGATGCGGATATGGCACAACGGGACCTTGCCGATTAAATCGGGGGCACCCTTGTCTTTTGGCAGGCAGCGCCTACATCTTCAGCGGAAGCTGATAAACCCCAAAAAGCGATAGGAACGGTGATTTTTGCCGAATCAGCCGGTTTTTCAGCGGAAATGCTTGACGGGATCGAAAATTCTGGGAATCACCATTTCCGAATAAGAAATGGCGAAATGACACGGCGGTTAGGGAATCATGCCAGAGGCGTTTCAGTGGCAGGACTGTCGAAGCTTGCCCGCTTTGCCACGATCGCATTCGTGGTTAAACAGGAATTAAACATCATCCCGTTACGTCAGGGGAAATGATTCGGTGGCGGGTACGCGGCGTGCCCGAACCTTCGAGCGGCATTTGCACCGGGCTCACGCCGGTTGCGACAAGGAAAGCGACGAACTAAATGGCAACCAAAGTCAAAGAAAACGAAGAAGCTGACGTAGAACGCGAAGGTGCTCCGGACGGTCCGCTTCTCGATCTTTCCGACGACGCTGTCAAGAAGATGATCAAGGCCGCCAAGAAGCGCGGCTACGTGACGATGGACGAGCTCAACTCCGTCCTTCCGTCCGAGGAAGTCACCTCCGAACAGATCGAAGACACGATGGCGATGCTGTCCGACATGGGCATCAACGTGATCGAGGACGAGGAAGCCGAAGAGGCTGCCGGCGGCGGTGACGACGAGGCGAGCGACGACGACGGCGAGAGCGAAGGCGGCGAACTCGCCCCTTCCAGCGGCACGGCGCTTGCGACCAGCAAGAAGAAGGAACCGACCGATCGTACCGACGATCCGGTCCGCATGTATCTGCGCGAGATGGGCTCGGTCGAACTCCTGTCCCGCGAAGGCGAAATCGCGATTGCCAAGCGCATCGAGGCTGGCCGCGAGACGATGATCGCCGGTCTCTGTGAGAGCCCGCTGACGTTCCAGGCGCTGATCATCTGGCGCGACGAACTGAACGAAGGCCAGACGCTGCTGCGCGAGATCATCGATCTCGAAACCACCTATTCCGGTCCTGAGGCCAAGGCTGCTCCGCAGTTCCAGAGCCCGGAAAAGATCGAGGCTGACCGCAAGGCTGCCGAGGAGAAGGAAAAGACCCGCAAGGTGCGCACGGCCGCCAACGACGACGACATCACCAATGTCGGCGGCGATGTCATGCCGACCGAGGAGGAAGAGGAAGACGACGACGAGTCGAACCTCTCGCTCGCCGCCATGGAAGCGGAACTGCGCCCGCAGGTCATGGAAACCCTCGACATCATCGCCGAGACCTACAAGAAGCTGCGCAAGCTGCAGGACCAGCAGGTGGAAGCCCGCCTTGCTGCGACCGGCACGCTTTCGCCCGCTCAGGAGCGCCGCTACAAGGAGCTCAAGGACGAGCTGATCAAGGCGGTCAAGTCGCTGTCGCTCAACCAGAACCGCGTCGACAGCCTGGTCGAGCAGCTCTACGACATTTCCAAGCGGCTGATGCAGAACGAAGGCCGCCTGCTGCGGCTTGCCGAATCCTACGGCGTCAAGCGCGACTCGTTCCTCGAACAGTATTCGGGCGCCGAACTCGACCCGAACTGGATGAAGTCGATCAGCAACCTGGCCGGCAAGGGCTGGAAGGAATTCGCCAAGAGCGAAAACCAGACGATCCGCGACATTCGCCAGGAGATCCAGAATCTCGCCACCGAAACCGGTATCTCGATCGCCGAGTTCCGCCGCATCGTCTCCATGGTGCAGAAGGGCGAGCGCGAAGCGCGCATCGCCAAGAAGGAGATGGTCGAAGCGAACCTGCGCCTCGTCATCTCCATCGCCAAGAAATACACCAACCGCGGCCTGCAGTTCCTCGATCTGATCCAGGAAGGCAATATCGGCCTGATGAAGGCGGTCGACAAGTTCGAGTACCGCCGCGGTTACAAGTTCTCGACCTACGCCACCTGGTGGATCCGTCAGGCGATCACCCGGTCGATCGCCGACCAGGCCCGCACGATCCGTATTCCGGTGCACATGATCGAGACGATCAACAAGATCGTCCGTACCTCGCGCCAGATGCTGCACGAGATCGGCCGCGAGCCGACGCCGGAAGAGCTGGCCGAAAAGCTCGCCATGCCGCTCGAAAAGGTGCGCAAGGTCCTGAAGATCGCCAAGGAGCCGATCTCGCTCGAAACGCCTGTCGGTGACGAAGAAGACTCGCACCTCGGCGACTTCATCGAAGACAAGAACGCGCTGCTGCCGATCGACGCCGCCATCCAGGCGAACCTGCGCGAGACGACCACCCGCGTTCTCGCCTCGCTGACGCCGCGCGAAGAGCGCGTATTGCGCATGCGCTTCGGCATCGGCATGAACACCGACCACACGCTCGAAGAAGTCGGCCAGCAGTTCTCGGTCACCCGCGAACGTATCCGCCAGATCGAAGCGAAGGCGCTCCGGAAGCTCAAGCATCCGAGCCGCTCCAGGAAGCTGAGAAGCTTCCTGGACAGCTAAGCAATCCGCAAGCTGCGCTCGTTCCTGGACAGCTAAGCCGCACGCCTCACAGAAAACCGAGAAAGCCGGGCCGATCGCCCGGCTTTTTCGTTTCGGCCTCACCCAAGCGATTTATTGTGAGGCTCTGCGCCCAGGAGTATAGTCGCGCTTTCGCAGCAATCTGGGGCACCCCGTCTAAGTCGCGGGAGCAATCGCACCGCGGGCGTGAAGCGTGCCCCCGTGGAGGTGTAGGATGACCACTTATGTCATGCTCCTCAACTGGACCGAGCAGGGCGTCAAGAATGTGCGCGAGTCTCCGAAACGGCTCGACGCGGCAAGGCAAGTGCTCGGCGAGATGGGCGGCTCCTTCAAGCATTTCTTTCTGACCATGGGCGACTACGACATGGTGGCCGTCGTCGAGGCACCCGATGACGCGATCGCCGCACGCTTCGCCCTCACGCTCGGCATGGCCGGCAATGTGCGCTCGACCACGCTCAAGGCATTTCCAGAGGCAGCCTATCGCGAACTGATTGCCTCGCTCGGATAGGCTGAACGGCCAGCGATACTGGATCTGCTCAGGGCGACCCGTTTCCGGAGAGGATGCGGGCCGCTCCGCGTAGCGCATTGCGGAAAGCGTCGTCGAAGCTGACGCCGCTGACCTGCCATTCATAGCTTTTACCGGCGGACAGCATCCGCCAATTGACGTTCCAGCCGCGCGCTTGATCGGACCAGACCAGTGTGCCCGCAAGCGTCACGTCCCCCTCGCTCGGCATTGCGAGCCTGGCGAAGCTCTCCAGGCTCGCTTGCGATATCGTGGCAAAGTCCAGCTTTCCACCGGCGACGGTCGCCCTGTCCGGCAGGGTGACCGAGAGCGCCAGCGGTGTCGCGGCCGCGCGGAGCGAGTCGGCCATATAGGGGCTTTCGTCGCCGTCGCGCGCCAGCACGAAACGGCGCCTCTGATCCTCGACCGCCAGCAGTACGGCGATCACCGGGCGGGGCGCAAGCCATGGCTTTCGACCGAGCTTTGCAAGAAGCGGGTCAATCGTCGCCGGCGCGTAGCGGCAGGTGAGATCGTGCGGCCGATCGTGAGTGCCCTGTTCGTCGTGGATCGGGATACCTTCGAGCCGGTCGCGGTAGGAAAACGACGAGGCGAAGCTGCCGGCCTCAGCCACCAGCGCTGCGAAGCCGGGCGCGTCGAGGATCGTCGGATCACCCGACAGTTTGACCAAAACTTCACTGAGGCATTCGCGAAAGCCGATCTGCCGGTTGATCTCGCCGGTGCCGGTGACGATCGCGTCGCTCTGATAAAGCCGGCCGATGTCGCCGGCGTTTGCGGGACCGCCAAGGCCCGCGGCGAAGAGAAGCGGCAGCAGCATTCGTGACATCGCCATGCCGTTCTCCCGATCGTTCGCCTTTGAATCAAAAGAGATCCTTAACGTTTACACTTTATCAATCTCTCGGAAACCCGAGGTTCTGCGATGCGTTGCGTATTTGTCGTCGTCCTCCTGTTGCTGGCCGGCTGCGGAACGGTGCCGAGAGACACCCGGAATGCCTGTGCGGTTTTCGAGCAGCGAGATGGCCTGTTCAACAATTGGCGCCGTGCCGCCTATGGCGCCGAGCGCGAATACGGCGTGCCCGTGCCGATCCTGATGGCGACGATCTATACCGAGTCCGGCTTCCGCCATAATGCGCGGCCGCCGCGCACCAAGCTCTTCGGCTTCATCCCCTGGACGCGCGTTTCGACGGCCTACGGCTATTCCCAGGCGCTCGACGGCACCTGGGCGCGCTACCAGAGCGAGACCGGCCGCTGGGCGGCGCGACGCTCGGACTTCGGCGACGCCATCCGCTTCATTGCCTGGTATCACCGCGAGAGCGCACAGCAGAACGGTATCGCGCTCAACGACGCCTACCGGCTCTACGTCGCCTATTACCACGGCCACGCGGGCTATGCGCGGGGCAACTGGAGCGATACGGCCAAGACCGGCGCCAAGCGGGCGGCCGGCATGGCTTCGATCTACAATCGGCAATTACGCGGCTGCGGCAGCTAGAGCGTTTCCGGTCAAAAACGGGCCCGCGGAAACTCTCCAGCTGTTTTTTACGCAATTCCGGACGCAAAACCGTTTCACACTTTAGCTGGAATTGCTTTAGCCGGCCGCGGCCCGCTCGAGTTCGGCGACCTCGATCTTGATCATGCCCATCATCGCCTGCTGGGCACGGGCGGCGCGTGCCGGATCGGGATCGCTGAGGTGTCGCATCAGCGCGTCGGGAATGATCTGCCAGGCAAGGCCGAACTTGTCCTTCAGCCAGCCGCAATGCTGCGGCGTGCCGCCTTCGAGCAACCGGCTCCAATAGTAGTCGACCTCCGTCTGGTCGGCGCAGCGCACGAAAAACGATACCGCCTCGTTGAACTTGAAATGCGGGCCGCCGTTCAGCCCCATGAAGTGCTGCCCCTCGAGTTCGAAGCTCGCGGTGAAGGCCCTGCCATCAGGTCCCTTATTGATGTCGGTAACGCGGGCGTTGCGGAAGATGGAGGTGTAGAAGCCGATGGCTTCCTCCAGTTGATCGTCGAACCAGAGAAAGGGCGTGATCTTCTGCATGGATATGTCTCCCGTGGTGATTGGTACCAACTAAGGACGAACGGGCGATGCCCGTTCCGACAGGCGCCGCTTAAAAAAAATTGGAACTGGTGTCGGAACCTTTATGCCCCGAGCGTCCTATGCTGGTCGAAAGAACCAAGGAGGATTTCTCAATGAACTATGTGGATGGTTTTGTCGTTGCCGTGCCGAAGGCGAATATCGAGGCGTACAAGGCGATGGCCAAGGCGGCCGGCGATGTCTGGATGGAGTATGGCGCGCTCTCCTACAACGAATGCCTGGCAGATGACGTGCCCTATGGCGAGGTGACGTCCTTCCCCCGCTCGGTGCAGGCCAAGGACGACGAGACCGTGGTCTTCTCGTGGATCGCCTATAAGTCCCGCGCCGACCGCGACACGATCGTCGCCAAGGTGATGGCCGATCCGCGGCTGCAGGGCGATGCCTGGAAGGAAGTCTTCGACGGCAAGCGCATGATCTATGGCGGCTTCCAGACGTTCCTCGAGATGTAGCGGCGCGTTGCCTTTTTCCTGCGGTCACTGCCTTGGACCGGGAACGGTCCAGGGGTAGAAGCGTTGGGCACATCAACGCGTTGCACCTGCCTTGCAGCCGGTGCAATTGCCGGCTGGAGATCGACATGCCGCAGACGAGCATCACCATTTCCACACGCGGCCAGGGGCTCTACGAGTTCACGGACGAGGCGGCCGCCTTCGTGCGGGCCAATACGGACGGCGAGGGGCTTTTGACCGTCTTCGTCCGGCACACGTCCTGTTCGCTTCTCATCCAGGAAAATGCCGACCCGGATGTGAGGCGCGACCTCGACGCCTTTTTCCGCCGTCTGGTGCCGCCATCCTCCGATCCCTCGATGAGCTGGGTCGTGCACACCCAGGAAGGACCGGATGACATGCCGGCGCATATCAAGGCGGCGCTGACGCCGGTTTCGCTCGGCATTCCCGTTGCCCGTGGTCGTATGCTGCTTGGCACCTGGCAGGGGATCTACCTCTTCGAACATCGCGACCGGCCGCACCGCCGCGAGATCGTGCTGCACCTTGGCGCTTGATGCCTGTCCGATCGATGCGACAGGGCGCAATTGACCGGAACGGGATCCGTTCTAGTTAGAGCATGGAGACCAAAGGGCGACAGCGCGGCGTCGGAGAGGAACAGGATGACGGATGCACAGACCATTGCCAATCGCTTCATCGAAGCGCTGAACCAACGTGATTTCGAGGCGCTGGCTCGGCTCGTCCATGAGGATGTCGAGCTCGATTCGCTGACCGGCCAGCGCACTGTCGGCGTTGGCCCCTTGCGCGCCTGGCTGATGAATTATCTGCGCCGTTTCGACGAACAGTTCGGCGATGTGGTGTTGATGCGCGATGCCTTCGGCCAGCGGGTGGCGGCGGACCTGACGGCGCGCGGAACCTATCGCGAAACGATGGAGGGCTTCCCCGCCGCGTCCGGCCAGAGCTATTCCATTCCAAGCGTGCTGATCTTCGAGATCGAAGACGGCGCCATCACCCGCCTCAGCCACTATCGCAACATCCGCGTTTTCGAACGGGCGCTTGCCGGCTGACGAGAGCTCGGATTGACAGAAACGCGCGATGGCGGAAATTTACGATGGCAGGCGCGCGCGAGCCGCCTATCCTAGGGCACCGGTTGCCGACCGGATTGTTGTTTTGCGTTGACCAGGAGAAGATCCATGAAAGCCATGTTTCGCAATTCGGTTCTGGCGGTTGCGCTCGCCGTGACGAGCTTCGCGAGCCTGCCGGCGGAGGCTGCGGCCCGGATGCCGCTGCCGACGATGGAGCGTGGCGACGTCGATCTCGTTCGCCATCGCGGCTACTGCTCGCCGCGCGAAGCACTGCGCAGGGCCTGGCGCCTGGGCTTCCAACGCGCCCGGGTCGAGCGGGTCACCCATTCCCGTGTCGTCGTGGTCGGTTGGCGCCGCGGGTATTTGAGCCGGGTCGTCTTCGCCAATGCCTATGGTTGCCCGCGAATCGGCTGACCACCACCTTCGACGCCAGAAGATACCTCGGCGTTGTTTGGGCGCGGCCATCCCGGCGGCGCCTGATTTGCCTTTGCCGCGATGATCGTGCGGGCGATTTGCTCCTTGCGTTCCGAGCCGCTTCGTTGCGCGTCTTGATCGCAAGAAGTCATTTTGGATCAGTAGCTTATCATTCACAAGCGCTCCGTGTGACCGCCTTCCTTGCAAGGCGAATCTCGCGCCAAAGAGGGGCGGATCGCGCTCCGGCATTCTGAACCTCCCGTGAACACCAGGTTCCGCTGTCGTTCAGCTTGGGAAACCTATCCTTTGCTCAATCGCTTGGGACGGTGATTGCCCCATTGAACCCTTCAAGCCTGGAGAGATGTCATGAAGAACCGCTTTTTTAACGCCGCAGCCGCAGTCGTCATTGGATTGACTGGCCTGCTTGGTGCAGCCTCCACCGCTTCGGCGGACTCGATCGAGTTCGGCTTCGGCCCGGGCGTCGACGTGCAGTACCGCGACGACGTGCAGTACCGCGACTATAACGGCGGCTACGGTGACGAAGGCGACTGGGGTCGCGGCCGCGGCCGTGACCGCCACTGGGATCGTGATCGCCGCGGCCGCTGCGCACCGTGGATGGCCGTCGACAAGGCCCGCGATCGCGGCCTGCGCCGCGCCTATGTCGCCGACGTCACGCCGCGCCGCGTCGTCGTCGAAGGCCGCCGCCACGGCTACCGCCAGACGATCGTCTTCGCAAACGCCCGCGGCTGCCCGACGATCGGTCGCTGGTAACAAATCTTCCCGCCTTGTCTCCCCCGTCCGGCGGAAGAATGGCCCCTCATGCTTCGGCATGGGGGGCCTTTTTCGTTTTTGCCAACGGGTGGTCATGCCCAGGCACGCGCTCCGAGGCGGCCCCTCTGCCAGCTATTTTGGGAAAACGCCTCTCCTCGAGCACCATCCTCGAGCCTGACCCGCGCCGACGCGCACATCGATGACGGTCTTGATCCTCGCCTCAAGGGCGAGGATGACCGTGCGTGGGGCGAGCCGGTTTCGACCCAAAGGCTTCCTTTGGCGGTCGGACTGTCGGTAGCCGCAACCGCGGCAATACCTGCTTCGCACCTCCACACACATCCGCAGGCGCACACTCGGCGTGCCGCCCAAAAACACTTCGCCCCCGGCGCCGATCTCCGGCACCAGGGGCGAGGATTAGGTGAAAGCCCACGCGGTTGCGGCGGGCCTTGCAAGCTTACTGCTTGATTTCGAAGGTCACGTTGACCGTGACGTTGTAGCTGTTCTCGCCGGTTGCGACCGGCACGGCATCGGCGGCATATTCCTTGGCCATGCCGGCGCGCATCATCGGGACCGGCTCGGGACGGAAGCCCTGTTCTGAGATGTTGAGGATCTTGCCGATCGAGACGCCTGCAGCTTCGGCGAGAACCTTCGCCTTGACGATGGCGTCGGCGACCGCCGCCTTGCGCGCCTCGGTGATGACCCCTTCCGGCTTGTCGTTGGTGAATTGCACGCCGCCGCCCTGGTTCACGCCGAGCGTCACCGACTTGTCGACGATTTCGCCGAGCTTGGCGAGGTCACGCACGCGGACGCTGACGCCGTTTACCACCTGGTAGCCGATCAGCTCCGGCGGGCGATTGCCGCCGTCGGTATTGGTCGGATAGTTGTATTGCGGGTTCACCGAAAAGCCGCTCGTCTGCAGGTCGCGATCGGCAATGCCGTCGGCCCTCAACGCCTTTAGCACTTCGGCCATGGCCTTGTTGTTGGCGTCCAGCGCTTCGCGGGCGGTCTTGGCGTCCTTGACGACGCTGAGCTGCAGGACCGCCATGTCGGGCGCGACCGTCGCGCGGCCTTCGCCGGCAACGACGATGGTTGCCTTGTCCTTGTCGGTCTCCTGCGCCTGAGCGGCGGCTACACCGGCAAAAGCGGCGGCAAAAGCGGCGATCGAAAGCGTGCGGGCAGTGCGTGTGGAAATCATGGTCTATGTCTCTCCGGTTGTTCCGTCCCTGGCGTCTTCATGCTCGGCGATTGTGTGAGCATTGCGGCAATGGCTTGTCGGCAAAAAGGTTTTCGGCTAGAGCCATTGCCACCGCGAACTGCCATTGGTTCGCGCACCTGGATCACTACGGTGCCACGCGTTTTTATCAGAGGCGCAAAGGTTGCTGTAGTACTTAGAGTTGCTGCATGTCTTATCCTCGAATCGGTACGTTTTGAGGACGCCTGCAGATCCAGCGTGGGCCTGTAGCTCAATGGTTAGAGCCGGCGGCTCATAACCGCTTGGTTGGGGGTTCGAGTCCCTCCGGGCCCACCATTCATCTCTCTCCAAATCGGCTGCCTGAAATGTGGAGAACGAAACATGTTGGGGTTGTTGCGCCAGGTTATCGACAGCCAGTAATTGTGCCTGTTCCAGAAGCCACATTACGGTTGAAGGTTGAAGGCCGGATGGCGAGCATTCATCGCGCCGGCTCTCTTTGAGCCCTGACCGGTACAGCAAAAAAAATGCCCGCAGGACGCGGGCAGTTTTGGAGTGGGCGCATACGCTCAAACATGTTGCGCCTGGCACCAAAGTGGCTGCCAGAGGTCAACGAACTGTAAATGCGCGGTGGCTAAAAATGAGGAATGGGGCGCTGTTTTCGTTCCATGGCGTGCCACTTGACCGATAAGCGTGGCGTTTGCGGCGTCTTTGCCGCCAATTTTCCGCTGTCGTGCGAGATTTTTCCTTGCGAACCATCCGGCGTTACCGTTGCCGCATCTACCACCGGGCGTGGTGGCCAGTGGAGTGGGTAGGGTCGCCGGTGGTGGGCGCGTTCGCCTTCGCGTCTCCTGTCGGGCAAGCATCTGGTTTTCCTGCTTTGTCTTCCCGATCCTGATGTCGCCTTCCGAGTCCAGTGTGCGATCGATCTGCGGCCGCGTTGGCGCATGGGCCAGTGCCTTCAGCTGCAACCGCTGGAAGAAAAGCCTAAGAAAGAATTTGTTAATTTAAGCAATTTATAATGGAAAGGGGGTTGAACAATGCCGCCATATCCCCCAAAGGAGGCACCGGGCGGCCATAGCCGCCAATTCGAAAGGATGCTTATGCGAGATAAGACCGCATGTGCCGGCGAGAGCCGAACCACCATTTCGGGTTTCAAGTATCTCGTACCGACCGCTTCCATTCTTGGCCTTCTGCTCCTGTCCGCCGGCTGCTCGTCGACGGTCATCGGTGAAACGCCGCTGTTTTCGTCGAGCCATTCCAGCGCCTATGCAAGTCCTTCGGTCAAGATACGCAAGGAAGAGAAGCAGTTGCGGGTCGCCGAGGCTGATGAGGATGTGGTCGCGCCGCAGCCGGTGAAAAAGAGCGCAACCAGCTATCTGGGCCGCGCGCCCTATATCTGTTCGCCGAGCGGCTTCGGCCGCACGTCGCACTGCTTCCTGAGAGCTTCGCTCTAACGGGACTGTCTCTGTTCGAGTTTGCTCTGTTCGAGTTTGCGTAACTCCGGTGCGGTGAAGCCGCCTCGGATCGTTGGGGATCGGGGCGATCCCCTCTTTGGCGGTGACCTTCTGACCGCCGCACGCGTGATGTGTCCGGTTTCATTCGCGGCGTCGAGAGACGATCCGCCGGAGAATGTTCGTTGTCTGCCAGACTTTTGAGAGCAGCCCTTGCCGCGGGAACGCTGGCGCTTTTTGCCGTCACCGGAACACCGGCGGCGCGCGCGGATGACCCGGCCGATGGCATCGACCGGGCGCTGACGACTGCGGCGATCGCGCCGCAGGCAAAAGGCGCAACGGAGAGGGCGGTCGCCATCGGCGTCTACGATCCACATGACGTCGTTGCCGACAGCGATGCGCTCGAGCTCGAACATGTCTTCGTCTACTGGCAGAAGCCGGACCGGGCGCTGTTGAAGCGCAAGATCGCGACCGCGGCGCGGCAGGGGCGGGCGTTGATGCTCTCGGTCGAGCCCTATACCCATGCCACCGACTGGCGCGCCGGCGGCGAAAGGCTGTTTGCCGATATCGGCAAAGGCCGCTTCGATCGCGAGATCGGCGACGTTTGTGCCCGTGCGGCCGCTTTCGATGGCCCGGTCTATGTGCGCTGGGGCCACGAGATGGAGGACCCCGACGGTCGCTATCCCTGGGCGCGCCCAGACAAGGAAGGCTACAAGAAGGCGTTTCGTTATTTCGTCGGCAAATGCCGGGAGCTGGCGCCGGAAGCGCGGTTCGTCTGGTCGCCGAAGGGCCATCGCAATCTCGCCGGTTATTATCCGGGTGACGATGTCGTCGATGTCGTCGGGATCCCCGTCTGGGGCCTGCAGAAGATGGATGTCGACTATTGGGGGCGTGAGCGTCGCTTCGGCGAGGCGCTGA
Source organism: Ensifer sp. ENS10 (assembly GCF_014852025.1). Lineage (NCBI taxonomy): Bacteria > Pseudomonadati > Pseudomonadota > Alphaproteobacteria > Hyphomicrobiales > Rhizobiaceae > Ensifer > Ensifer sp. ENS10. The sequence continues at coordinate 950,871 of NZ_JACVAS010000002.1, read as the reverse complement.
ACGAAAAATACCAGCGCGTCGCGGGCTTCGGCAAACCGGTCATGATCGCCGAACTTGGCGTTTCGGGCTCGGCGGACTACAGGCGCGCCTGGTACAAGGAAATCCTCGACCAACAGACCTATCGCCGGGCCTTTCCGCTCCTGACCACCGTCGTGTTCTTCAACGACAAGGAGCCTTACAAATGGCCGCTTGGCTATGGCTCGCCGGACTGGCGTCTCGACAAGGAAGCACTGAAGGCGCTTGCCGACCGTCAGACGAAGGAAGCGGCCGAACTCGCCGACTGATCGTCTCTTTCGTCAAAGGTGAAGCCGCGCTTGTTCCGCGCGCCCTTGGGGGGGCGATGCGCCGATCGTCCTTCGGCGCATCGTGAGAGACCCGATCTACGGACCTTGGGGACTTCCACGTCAGGCCAGAAGCAGGCCCGATTCGCGGGCAGCGGCAGCAAAGCAGCGGCTGGCCCGGTCCGTACTCGTCAATCCATCCAGCGCGTCCAGGCAGCGCCTGAGAGCCGCGCGGTATTCCCGTCCGCGACGTCCCGGCCATTGCCGCAGCAACTCGACGGCTTCGAAGACCGTTCTGACGACGGTCTGCCGTTTTGCAGATAACCGGAGGGGGATGGGAGTGGCGAAGAACTTCTCGCTCATTTGCTTTCCTCGTTCTCAGTCTTTTTCGAGCGCGAGGCCAACGCTGTGGCGCGGGAATGGTTCCGCCGGATCAGCGACTTTTTTCGGCCCGTGAACTTTTCGTGATTCCTGAAGTCTGAGGGCGGGCCCTAAAGCTCGAGTGCTGCCTTGAGGTCGGTCGATTTGTGGACGCGCAGGTCGAGATCGGCTTCGATATGGTCGATATGGTGGACCATCAGTTTGGCTGCGGTATCGACGTCGCCGCGTTCCAGCGCGTTGACGATCTCGTCGTGTTCGTTGTGGCCGCAGCTCGAAACGGTCGACTGGCCGTAAAGCGCGATCACCAGCGAGGAGCGGGCAATGAGTTCGTCCATGAAGCGGCGAAGAATGGCGTTGCGGCTGAGATCGGCGAGCGCCAGGTGAAAATCGCCTGATGCCTTGATCTCGGCGCGGCGGGCCGAGTGGCCGCGCTGTTCGGTGAGCTGCCGTTCGGCCGCCAGCATGCGCCGGAGCTCGGCGAGCTCGGCCTTGCCGATATGGGGCGCCGCGGCACGAACGACGCCGGGTTCGATCAGCCGGCGGGTCGCGAAGATCTGGCGGGCTTCGTCGATCGAGGGATGGGCGACAAAGGCGCCGCGGTTCTTCTCGACGCTGACGAGCCCTTCATAGGAGAGCGCCTGCAGGGCGGCGCGCACCAGCGTGCGGCTGACATTGAAGAGTTCGCCGACATCGCTTTCGGAAAGCTTGGTGCCGGGGGCGAGCCGCCGCTCGACGATCGCATCGCGCAACGTGTCGCGGATATGCTGACTGCCAGTGTCGGCGGCGGTGTCTGTGGCCATGTCGGCCAGTGGAGGCGTGGTGGTCAAGGACATGAATCGATCCGCGAAATAACGGCTCATCTTATCGCCGGGCGAAGCGAAGGGAAACGACAATCTGACGCGCATGGGTTGCGCGCCGACAACTGCATGTTTCCTTAAATCGTACCCGATTTAAGGACGAAACATGCAGCGTTTCAAAGTGCTAGGGCGACCATTGCGCGTCTGATAAGACGCGCGGCGCTGTAGGGGCGGCGAGGGGCTATTTGTCGAGTTCGGGATAGACGCGGTCGAGGAAGCCGGGCCTGAGCTTCTCGCCGATCAGGCAGTCGGATGCCGGAAGGGCATCGGCCAGGCGGACGGTGGGCGGCGGCGGCAGGCCGCTGACCTCGAGCACCAGCTTCTGGCGAATTGCGATCGAAAAATCCTCCGGCTCGTGCACCGGCAGCACGAAGGACCCGGGACCGCCGATGACGCATTCGGCGTAATACTGGTCGAGCGGGCCGGTCGAGACCGAGGGGCGGATGAGGATCGCAAGCCCGTTGATGGTGATGCCGCGGGCGACTGCCGTCTCGCGGGCGGGAATGACCGGCGGGCCGATATTGTTCGGGCCGTCGCCGGAAACGTCGATGACCCGGCGTATGCCGTTGAAGGCGTTCGAATCGATCAGCACCGTACCGTAGGTGATCGCGTTCGAGATCGACGTGCCGCGCCGGGTGCCGACCGGTCGCGCCTCGATCAGCTTGGCAAAGGCATCGGCGTCGGCGGCGGTTGAGATCACTTGCCAGGCGACGACGGAGGATTCGTTAACCGTTCCGGCCCATTCGAAATAGCCGATGGCGATCTTGCCCAGTTGCCCGCTTGCGACCGCATCGAGGAAATCGCGGTGCCGGAGCGCCTCCACGTAACCGGCGCGCTGGATGCGCGCCTCGTCCAGATCCATCGAGCCGGACATGTCGACGGCCAGGATCAGTTCGACATCGACATCCGTCGACGCGGCGGTCGATGGGCTCGGGCCACCACTCAATGAGAGGATCAACGCCAACACGCTCAACATCGCTTCAACCAGTCATTGCGCGCGGTCAGATTAGAAGAATGTAACACAGGATTGGATTTCGGCGACTATTTGGGTGTAGCTGGCCTTCAACAAAGAGTGATTTGCCGGCGTTAGCCCAAAAGGACGTATGACGGGGGCCAGGGGCCGGAAGGGCGGAATGCTGAAACAGACGGAAAATGCCGAGCTATTTCAAACCGATGGCCTGCAGAAGGCGGCGTTCGGATACTTCCTCGATCACGCCGATCCGGCCACCGGATTGATCGCGGACACGTCGCTGCCGGGCGCGCCGTCGAGTATTGCGGCGACCGGTTTCGGCCTTTCCTGTTATCCCATCGGCGTCGAGCGCGGGTGGATTTCGCGCCGCGAGGCGATCGGGCGGGTGTTGACCACGCTGCGCTTCCTGGCCGAGAGCCCGCAGTCGCGCGACCAGCGGGCGAGCGGCTATCGCGGCTTCTACTATCACTTTCTCGATATGCGGACCGGCGAGCGCACCTGGAGCAGCGAGCTCTCGACCGTCGATACGGCGCTGCTGATCGCCGGATGCCTGACCACCTCCGCTTATTTCTCCGGCGAGGACACGGGGGAATGCGAGATCCGCACGCTCGCCGAAAGGCTCTATGCTCGCGTGGATTGGCGCTGGGCGTTGAACCGCAGTGACACACTGACGATGGGCTGGCGCCCGCCCGGCCGGTTCCTGAAGCATCGCTGGCGCGGGTACAGCGAGGCGCTGCTGCTCTATGTGCTGGCGCTCGGGGCGCCCGATCATGCGATCGAGCCGGAGCACTACGCCGCCTTTACGGAGGGTTACGACTGGATCGCGGCTGACGGCGGGCCCCATCTCCATGCGGCGCCGCTGTTCATCCACCTGTTCCCGCAGGCCTGGCTTGACCTTCGCGGTCTCGGCGATCGGCCGATGCGCGAAAGGGGGACGGATTACTTCGAGAATACCCGGCGCGCCATCGCGCTGCAGCGCGACCATGCGTGGCGAAATCCCGGTGGCTTCGCCGGCTATGGCGAACGCCTCTGGGGGATCAGTGCCTGCCATGCGCCACGCGGCCGGCTGCGCCTCAAGGACGGACGCTGGCAGCGGCTTTTGGGCTACGTCAACCGCGGCGCACCCTTCGGTCCGGATGACGGCACGCTCGTGCCCTGGGCTGCAGCGGCCTGTCTGCCTTTCGATCCGGATGCGTCCCTATCGGCCCTCGGCCATGTCGCGGCCGGCTATCCCGGGCTTCTGAAGGAAGGGCGCTTTCCGGGCGGGTTCAATCCGAGCCTTGCAGGCGAGGGGCCTGCGGGTTGGATCGACGAGCGTGTCGTCGGCCTTGACCAGGGGCTCGTCGTGATGATGATCGAGAATTGGCGGAGCGGCTTCGTCTGGGAGCTGACACGCAGCCTGCCGGCGATCCGGCGCGGTCTTGAGCGCGCGGGATATGAGGGCGGCTGGCTGGCGACGGAGACGGCATGAATTCGAGAAATCACCAGCGGATGGCGCGGACGGTCGAGGGATATCCGCCGCAGGCGCTGGCAGTGGTCGAGCGGTTGCACGCGCAGTTCCCCGACGCCGGTGTCTCGCTCGGGCCGGCGGACAGTGCCTTCAGCGCACCGGCCGCCTTCTGGGCCGCTGGTGGGACCGGGATCGAGCAGAGCCTTGCCTATCAGGACTTTTTCGCAATCGGCATGACGGACCGGATTCGGGCGGCACATCTGATCGCCTTCTACAGCCGCCAGCTGAGTGTGGTTCTCGGCGCGCTCTATCTTGGCGCGGGTCTTCAGGCGCAGATCGCCGGGCTTCGCTTCGAAGAGTGGACCCGCCTTCACCATGATCGGGAAGTTGCCGGCAAGCGTTATCATTTCCGCCTCGGTGTGGCGGAAGGGCCGCAGCATGCCGAAGGCATCAGCGCTTTCGAGCGCGGCTTCACGGCCCATCTGGCGCCGGTCATCGCGGTCCTGAAAAAGCGCACCGGGCTTTCTTCCGGGGCGCAGTGGCGGCTGGCAGCGGATTCCCTTGCCGGAGCGTTCCTGGAGATCGGTCGCGCGATCGGTGACGAGGCGCGCGGCATGGCCGAGGCGCTTGCGATCGTCAAGCGGCGGGGCTCGCGGTTGTTCTCGGAAGAGCTCTGCTACGAGGAGATCTCCGCGGTCGATCCGGCAAGCGGCGCGCAACTGTCGCGCCAATATCGGATCCGTTGCGGCTGTTGCCTCTACTTCCAAACGGAGGGTGGCAGCTTCTGCGATACCTGCGTCCTGCTGGAGCCGGACGATCGCCGCGCGCGGCTGGCCGCGCATCTCATGCAAAACGGCGGGGCCTGAACCCCGCCGTCGTTTGTTCAGGTGCCCATGGGGGGGCGTGATCGGCCGGATCAGTTTGCTCTCGCGAAACGCTCGTTGATGAAGCCGGAGACGACGCCAAGCACGATCCAGAAGGCGAGCGTGGTGGCGAGTGCGGCAACCGCAAACTCGGCGCCGAGCACGGCCGGAACGTTGCTCGTAATATCGACCGGCTGCGGCGCGCCGTAGACGTGCGGCGCGGCGATCAACGCGAGGCCGACGACCTTGGACACGATTTCTTCGCGCAGGACGACGAGATAGAGACCGACTGCGGAGAGGGCGACGGTCGCCAGCCACCAGGTTTGGCGGTCGCCGAGTTCGGCGGCCGGGAAACCCGGCAGTTCCGGCGGCAGGCCGATTGCCGGCAGCATGTGCACGGCAAGCCAGCCGCAGGCGCCCCAGAGCGCGCCGTTCCTAAGCGTGATCGGGTAGCCGATCACCAGGCTGACGCCGGCCAGGAGCAGGCCGAAGCCGGAGCCGGTGACGAGGTTGGCAATGAGTGTGCCGGAGAACCGGCTCATACCGAACATGATGCCGCCTTCCTCGTGTTCGCCCTCATGCGCATAGGCTGGCGTGATCGGCGACAGGGCATCGAGCATGGCGGAAAGCGGTGAGACCGCCTTCAGCGACGAATGCTGGTCATGGCCCTCGGCGGCGGGTTGCGTCGTTCCAGGCTGTGCAGCGGGCTGTTCGGTTGCGGCCGGAGCCTCGCCTTCGAATTCCTCCGCATGCAGGATCAGCGGGGTTACCCGAAATTCCTGGGCGCCGGTCATGAAGACACCGGCAATCAGTCCAGCCACGATCGCGGCCAGAAGCGTTCTGACAATCATCTTGAAGTCCCTCGATAACGGCAAAAGCCACGCGCTGCGGCGTGGTTTGCAAGCCTTCCCGTTCTGCCATGCGGATGGCCGTTGCGCGCCGGACGAAACCGGCATGCACAAACACCGACATCCGGCACAGGCCGGATGCGTTCATGTCCGCAGACACTTCGATGCGGAACGTGAGTTACGTTCCGGAACATCGTCTTAGTGGCAGGGGAAGCCGTAGGAGTGGCGGGTGTCGTGCGCGGTGTCGTGCAGCACGGCCGAATTGGCAAGGCCGGCACCGAAGACGAGGAATGCGCCGATGAAAAGCGCGATGACGCCAGCGGTCAGACGATCGCTGAGGGAGAGCGGAATGCTCGAAACAGTAGACGTAGCCATGACAACCTCCGTGATGGCATCGGGAAATTCCCGGTGTGGGCCCTATGCCCGTATCGAGTGGCAGGTTTCCTGGCTCACGGCGCTGGGCGGGAAGCCCTGGATCAGCCTCGCCTTCCCAGATCGACCACCCTCTCGTGGTCTCTTCCAGTGGCTTCTTCCGGATCGCTCCGGAATGGCAGATCGACGTCGCTCTACAGTCGCGGGGTCGGCCGTGATGTGAATGCCCAGCATGGGTCCATCCGTCACGTTCCCGTTTACTCCCGAAACACGTTCGTGTCCCGGGAACCAATCGATCTCTGATGATTAGGATCGCACCCCTAATATGTCAATTGGACTTGCGCCGCCGCCCGGTCCATCCGCGACAAAATCGCGGATGATCATGCGTTTATAGGCCTCGACGATGCGGTCGCCCTCGGCGCGATCGACCGACACCGCAAGCCGCATGGTGCAATCGCCGAGATGCATGATCAGGAAAGCGGCACTGTCGATGGTTTCGCGCGGGGTTTCGGGCACAAGCCGGGCCCAGACATCGGCAAGCAGTTTTCCGCCGGCGCGGCTTTGCAGAAGATCGATCTCGCGCAGCGCCTTGTCGGCCTGCATTGCCGACCAGATGTCGCGCATGACGGGCTCGGCCAGAAACATGTCGTAGTAGATGTCGAACAGCACGCAGAAGGCGTCGCGCAGTTCTGCGAGCGATGTGACCTTGGCAAGCTCGGCCGCGATGCACTCGTTGCACATGGCATTGTAGCGCTCGGCCAGCGTGCGCACGATCGCCGCCTTGTCGGGGAAGTACTGGTAGAGCGATCCGATCGAAATTCCAGCCTTTTCAGCAACTTCGCTCATGCGCATGGCGTCGCTGCCCTTTTCCTGAATGAGCGCCGTCGCGCAGGCTAGGATCTGTTCGACGCGCTCGCGGCTGCGTTTCTGGCTGGGTGTCCGGCGCAGGGCGGTTTCGTCTTCGGCGGGAACCGCGGATGGGCTTGTTTCTGAAATCATGAGTGATGCTCACATTTTGGCTTGACTCTTAAAATACGAGGATTTATCACATTTGCAAATGTGAGAGATGCTCATGTTTGTTGATGAACCTTAGGAGGAAACGATGTCTCAGAAAGTCACACTGGTTTTGGGCGGTACCGGCAAGACGGGGCGGCGGGTGGCTGAGCGCCTTCAAGAGCGGGGTGTTGCGGTGCGCATCGGCGCCCGCTCGGCATCACCGTCCTTTGACTGGACGGACGAGGCGACCTGGGCGCCTGTGCTCGAAAATGTCGATCGCATCTATGTCTGCTACCAGCCCGATCTGGCGGTGCCCGGCTCTGTTGAGACCATCCGCAAGTTCGCAAGCCTTGCCGTGGGCGCCGGCATCAGGCGGCTGGTGCTCTTGTCGGGGCGCGGCGAGGACGAGGCGGAAGCGGCCGAGCGCGAATTGCAGGCCTCCGGCGCTGACTGGACGATCGTTCGGGGGAGCTGGTTCTTCGAAAACTTCAACGAAGGCTTCCTGGCCGAGGGGGTCTCAAGCGGTTCGGTCTTCCTGCCCGTGGATACAGTCACCGAGCCTTTCGTCAGCTGCGACGACATCGCTGACGTCGCGGTTGAAGCGCTTCTCGACGATGATCATGTCGGCAAGGTCTATTCTCTGACCGGCCCGCGGCTGATGACCTTTGCTGAAGCCGTGGCCGAGATCGCTGCCGCGGCCAAACGCCCGATCTCCTATCAGGCCGTGCCGGTTGGCGACTTCGCCGCGCAATTGCAGGCTGACGGTGTGCCTGATGACTATGTCGAACTCATCCGCTATCTCTTCACCTCGGTGCTCGACGGGCGCAATTCGAGTGTGACGTCTGACGTCGAGCGCGTGCTTGGGCGGCGGCCGCGCGACTTTGCAACCTACGCCCGCGAGACCGCAGCAACTGGTGTCTGGAGTATTGCCGCATGATCCCGCTGATCCCCGCTCTGGCGTTTGCCGCCGCGATCGGTTCCGGCCTGATGGCCGGGTTGTTCTTCATCTTTTCGGTCTGCATCATGCAAGCCTTGTCGCGGCTGCCGCCGGAGCAGGGGATCGCCGCGATGAACGCCATCAACGTCGTCATCCAGAACCCGATCTTCCTCAGCGCCTTCATGGGCACGGCGCTGCTTGGCCTGGCGCTGATTGTCGTCGCGTTCATTTCGGGCGGCGAGGGCCGATGGCTGCTGGCCGCGGGCGGCCTGGTCTATGTCGTCGGCGTGCTTCTGGTGACGATCGTCTTCAACGTGCCGATGAACGACGCGCTTGCGGCCGCTGCACCCGGGCAGGCCGCGACCGATCTGTGGCTTGGGCGCTATCTCACCGATTGGGTCTGGTGGAACCACGTGCGCACCTTCGCCTCGATCGGTTCGCTGGCGCTCTTCATCCTCGGTTTCGCCCGCACGTGACAAAAAGCACCGGCAAGGCGGTCAATCCTTGCCGGTGCACCCTTCTGAGGTCTCGTCACCTCGGGCGGTCAGCGCTTGGGGATGCGCGCGTCGTACTGCTGTTCAAGCTCAGCAAACTTGCTCCAGAAGGCTGCAGGCTGCTCTCCTTCCAAAAGGTCGCGCAACAGGTCGAGATGCACGTGCCAGCCGGCGGAGAAGCTCGTCATGATGCCGCGGTTGGCGATCCGGGTATGGGTGACGATCAGCAGCACCTTGTCGCCGCGCGGGCTGAGTTCGAAGCGGACCTCGGAGGGCGTATCCGTGCCTTCGTCCCAGCTCACATGAGGATTTTGACGTCAAGATCGATCATCAATACATAGCGTTCTTTCTCCCATTTCTTGCAAACCCGTGGTCTGAGCCAGCATGCATGAGCCGGCGCGCATCCGTCGCCGGATCCAACTCACATTCGGTCGCCGTTATGTTCGACAGCACCACTATCCCGCTTGCGTAGCGGCAAGGCTCAGGAGAACGGAACCATTCTATAGGGCGGCATTTTAAGCCAAACTGCGACGAGGTTCGTTCACCGGATCCACCAGGATTGATCAGCCCTGGTGGATTTCTGGATTCGCTAAGGGCCGCCGTTAGGCGGTCTTCATCACAACGCCTTCAATGGTGACGCCTGCGGTAACGTATCTCCAAAGTGCGATCAGCAGTTTGCGCGCTAGTGCGACGATCGCGGTTTTCTTCAAACGTCCACCATTTGACTGGACCCGATCCACAAACCAGCGGCTGAGCACCGATCCCGGCTGGTTGCGCAGCCATAACCAGGCCAGCTGAATCATTGTCGTGCGCAATCGGGGATTGCCTGTTTTGGAAATGCCTTGTTCCTGATCGATGGTTCCGCTCTGCCAAGGGGTGGGTGCTAAGCCTGCGTAGGCAGCCACCTGTCGCCGATTGTCGAAATGCCGGTATAGCCCCTCGCTCCAGAGAATGGTGGCAAACTCAGCTCCAACACCCCTGATGGCCAGCAGCATTGCCGCCGGTGTTCCATGCGCAGAGCCTTCATGTACAGATAGCAAGGAATTCCGCTCGCTCTCCACCGCAGCGATCTGTTCAAGCAACAACTCAAGCCGATCGAGTTCACGCATTATTTGTGACTTGATATGCACCGGCAACGCGCGTCCGTCTCCGGTCTGGAGATCTTCGAGCCGATTGCGCCGGTTCTTATGCAGAGGTTCGTACCCGCTGACACCCTGGGCGAAGAGCAACCCCTTGATGCGGTTGACATGCCTCACCCGTTCCGCAATGAGCACTTTGCGCTCCCGGCAGATGCGGCGCCGATCTTCATCCTCGTGACTCGGCGCCTTTACCATCGCGCATACCCGCGGCTCACCGCGCTTGAACGCGAGGAGTGCCCGGACCAGTGCTTGGCCATCAATCCTGTCGGTCTTTGCGCGCCGGCGCCGACGTGACGTCGCGATCGATGCCGCGTCGACAACGTAGCTCTCGATCCCGCTTGCTTCCAACACACGGTGTATCCAAAAACCGTCCAACCCCGCCTCCTGAATCGTGACGATCGGAAACGTTCTTCCCGTTCGCAGCCGCGCCTTTTCCTGTATCTGGGCAAACCGAAGCCGCAGCTCGGGAATGTCGCCACTGTCAATTGAGTGTTTTGACATTTTCTCACCGCTGCCTGGAGACAGCGAAGTGATGAGCCAGCTCGATCGGCTCAATTCCAAAGACACAAAAATTGCGCCAAGATCGGTGCGGATGGCGGTCGGCGTTTCTGAGTGAACGGACGTAGTTCTCATAACCTACTCCTCCTGAGCGAGCGCTTTGATGCAGCCTCACTCTGCCAGAGCGCCGGCCGCTGTTCACTCCTCATGGGATCTATAGGCGAGCAGGCGCGGTGGCTCCCAGGCGAGCACATGCCCGTGCTTGCGAACCTCGCCGGCGTGATCGGCGTATTTTTTCGGCGGTCGATCATCCTCTGTCGTCAGTTCCGAATGGCGGAAGACGTGTTCGACCGCTGCACCCTCGGAAGAGCCGATCGTTCCCGATGCCATCCAGAGCCGGCGCTTGTTTTCCTCTGTCAGATAGGACCAGACCCGCTCGATCGGGCCGGGAAGCAGGCGTTCGATGCGCACCGCATCGGGGGCGATGACGCGGCCGTAGTCGGCGCTGGCAAAGGCTGTGGCAGGCGATGTCATGGCTTTTCCTCCGTATCGTTTTGAACAGTTGCGTCGTCGGCGAGCAGCAGCGCCTCAAGTGCGTCAATGCGCGTTCGCCAGAAGGCTTCGTAGTGGCGCATCCACTCCATACCTGCATGCATCGGCGCTGCATCGAGGCGGCATACATGCGTGCGACCTTTCACTTCGCGGCGCACGAGACCTGCTCCTTCCAGCACCTTGATGTGCTTCGATGCCGCGGCCAGCGAGATCGAGAAGGGGGCCGCAAGCTCGCCGACCAGTCTCTCGCCTTGCGAAAGGTTCTGGAGCATGGCGCGGCGCGTCGGATCCGAAAGCGCGTGGAACACGGCATCGAGATGTTCGTTCTGATATTCAACCATGTTGTTGAATATCACTTCGATTGCGAAGATTGTCAACCGTTTGGTTGAATTTAGTAGTGGCGCGAGAAGGAACCGTCGCGCGGCGGGTCGTCGTGGACGTGCCGTCGCTTCCAGGCGGCGAGCGCATCGGAGAGATCGTCGGTCGGCACCATCTGGGCGAACTGTTCGCTTTCCACCAGCAGCCCCTCTGCGATCGACATGTTGAGGCCGCGGGTGACGGCGGTGATGATCGAGCGGACGGCAAGCGGGGAATAGCCCATGATGCGGCTGGCCAGGTCGCGGGCGGCGGGCATCAGCTCCTCATGGGCGACGACGTGATTGACGAGCCCGATATCCCTAGCGCGTTCCGGCGAAAAATCCTCACCCGTCAACAGCAATTCGAGTGCGCGCTTGCGGCCGGCAAGCCGCGGCAGGCGCTGGGTGCCGCCGAAGGTCGGCGGCATGCCGAGCTTGATCTCCGGCTTGGCGAAGCGCGCCCGGTCACTGGCGATCGCCAGATGCACAGCCTCGGTGATCTCGCAGCCGCCGCCCAAGGCGATGCCGTTGACCGCGGCGATGACCGGCTTCGGAAAGGCTTCGAGCCGCGCCGTCAGAAGCTGGCCGCGGCGGACGAAATCGCGCACAGCCGGGTTTACGCCCGCAGCCACGCTTTCGGAGAACTCGTTGATATCGCCGCCGGCGGAGAAGGCGCGGTCGCCGGCGCCGGTGATGATCACCGCGCCGACAGCGTCGTTCACTTCGATCGTGTCGAGAAGGACCATGAGCCAGTCGATCAGCTCATAGTTCAGCGCGTTGAGTTTCTCCGGGCGGTTGAGGGTGAAGAGGGCGATCCCCTCGGAAATCTGCATCAGTACGGTCTTGGACATGGTCGCTCTCCGGCTAGGGTTGACGGGGAGAGGCTAGGTGAGTGAAGATGCCATGTATATTCACTAGTCGGTATACTTGAGCGATGGCGAAGGCAGAGAAATCGACCCGGGATGTGATCGTCGAAGCGGCGGAAAAGCTCTTCTATGCGGAGGGTATCCGCGCCGTCAGCGTCGATGCCGTGGCGGAAGCGGCGGGGGTGACCAAACGCACGCTCTACTACCATTTCGAAAGCAAGGACGAACTGATCGCCGCCTATCTCGAAGGCCGCGACCAGCCCAATCTCAAGCTCTTCCGGAAGTGGTTCGACACGGCCGAAGGGGAACTGGCCGACAAGGTCGAGGCGATCTTCTTCAACCTGGCGCGGGCGGCACGTCACCCGAAGTGGAAGGGCTGCGGTTTCCTGCGCACTTCGGCGGAACTGGCCAACATGCCGGGCCATCCGGCAATCCGCATCGGTGCAGCCCACAAGAAGAAGTTTGAGGCGTGGATGGCCGAGACCTTTATCGAAGCCGGCATTGCCGAGCCGATCATGCTGGCGAAGCAGATCCTGCTTCTGCTCGACGGCAGCTTCGCCGTGGTGCTGCTGCACCGGGATGCCAGCTATATGGAAACGGCAGGCAAGGCGGCGGCGACACTGGTGCGCGTGGCGCTTGCCGGTGCGGGCCTGCGACCTCAGGCGGCGGTTGCTACACCCTGAGGCTGTCCGACGATTCCCTCTTCAATCAGGCACGTTTGGAAGGCAGTATGGCCGCATCGCCGTGAAAACCGACACCTGTGAGCGCAGAGCGCGCTCCGTTGCTCGCCGGATAAGGAAGAACCAATGACTGTCTTGCGTATCGTCTCCAATCTCCACGCCCCGGACCCACAGATGGCACAAGCCTTTTACGGCGACTTGTTGGAGCTCGACGTGGTGATGGATCATGGATGGATCCGGACCTTTGCGGCCAAGGGTGCTGCGGCGATGCCGCAACTGAGCGTCGCCAGCGAAGGCGGCAACAATACACCCGTGCCGGTGCTTTCGATCGAAGTGGACGACGTCGATCGAATTTACGCGCGCGCCAAGGCGGCAGGCGTGGAGATTGTCTACGACATCACCAACGAGCCCTGGGGCGTGCGCCGTTTCTTCATGCGCGACCCCTTCGGCAACATCATCAACATTCTGTCGCACTAGAGCAATTCCGGGAAAAGTGTGAAACGGTTTTCCGTCCGGAATTGCGTTATTTCAAAGACTTAGATCTTTTCACTGTTTCGGCGAAACAATGAAATGATCTAGGAGGCCGCCGGCTCGACCGGCGGCCGCGATATCGTGTCAGGCGACCGACAGGGCGTTTGAAAGATCGGCGACGAGATCATCCGGATGCTCGATACCGATCGACAGGCGGATGGTCGATTCCAGCACGCCGATGCGGTGGCGCACCTCGATCGGCACGCCGGAATGGGTCATGGCCGCCGGGTGGCTGGCGAGCGATTCCGTGCCGCCGAGGCTGACGGCGAGCTTGAAGATCTGCAGCGCATTGAGGAAGCGGAATGCCGCGTCCTGGCCACCCGTGATGTCGAAGGAGAAGGTTGATCCGGCGCCGGTGCACTGCGCCCTGAAGGTGCGGCCAACCGGCGAATCCTCGTCATGGAAGGGCAGGTAGTGGATGCGCTCGACCTTCGGGTGCTCGCGCAGGAACTCGGCGACGACGCGGGCATTGTCGTCGGCCTTCTGCATGCGCACCGACAGCGTTTCCAGCGAACGGCCGAGCATCCAGCAGGAATGCGGATCGAGTTGGGTGCCGATCGCGCCGCGCAGCGCCTTTACCTGCTTCATGACAGCCTTCGAACCGAGAGCCGCACCGGCGATGAGGTCGGAATGGCCGCCGACATATTTGGTCAGTGAATAGAGCGAGATGTCGGCGCCGTGTTCGATCGGCCGCTGGAAGACCGGGCCGAGCAGCGTGTTGTCGCAGGCGACCACAGGGGTATGACCCTGCTTCTTGCCGATCTGATCGGCGACGCGGCGGATCATGGCAACATCGACGAGGCTGTTCGTCGGGTTTGCTGGTGTTTCTACGAGAATCACCGAGACGCGGCCCTTCGCCATCGCCTCTTCGGCGGCGGCGCTGACGGCTGCTTCATTGACTCCATCGGCAAAGCCGACGGCCGCAACACCAAGATTGAGGAAGGTTCTGGCAAGCAGCGTCTCGGTGCCGCCATAGAGCGGCTGGCTGTGCAGCACCGCGTCTCCGGGCTTGACGAAAGCGAGCAGGGTGGTGGCGATCGCCGACATGCCCGACGAGAACAGCGCGCAGCTCTCGGTGCGCTCGTAGACGGCGAGGCGGTCCTCGACGATCTCGCTGTTCGGATGGTTGAAGCGCGAATAGACGAGACCGGCGCCGACACCCGCTGGCGGTTCCTTCCGACCGGAAACGAAATCGAAGAAATCGCGGCCTTCTTCGGCTGAGCGGAAGACGAAGGTCGAGGTCAGGAACACCGGCGGCTTGACGGCGCCCTCGGACAGTTCCGGATCGTAGCCATAGTTCAGCATCTGCGTTTCGGGATGCAGCTTGTGGTTTCCGATGTGGGTCTTGGAAGGATGCGGTGCGGTCATGACTTGTCTCCTGAAGGGAAGCGGACTCGACTAACTGGCAAATTATATCAGATGCTTGGACCGATCCTTGCTATTTCCGGCCCGATGTCTTTGAGTTGCGCAAAGAATTGGCTGAGTTGGAAAGATATGGCGCAGAAAATTGCCGACGAGACGGATCGCAGGATTTTGAAGGAGCTGGTGGCGGACGCGCGCCTCACCAACAACGAACTTGCCGAGCGCGTGGGGCTCTCGGCTTCGCCCTGTCTCCGCCGCCTGCGGCGGCTGGAGGAGACCGGTGTGATCCGCGGCTATACGGCGCTGATCGATCCGTCGATCGACGGCTGGACGATGACCGCAATCGCCACCGTCAGGCTCAGCCGCCAGCACGAGGACGAGATCGTGATGTTCGAGGAGGCGGTGCGCGGCTGGGACGAGGTGCTCGAATGCCATCTGGTGACCGGCTCGCGCGACTATGTGCTGAAGGTGATGAGCGCCGGGCTCGAGCACTACGAGCGCTTCATCAAGGAAAAGATTGCGCGGCTAAAATGCGTCGCCTCGATCGAAACGAGCTTCGTCATGAACACGATCAAGGAGCGGCGGATCTAGCGTCCACCCGGCAATAATCCTTTGAAGACGCTCGATTTTCTCCGGTCCTGCCACGATTTTGTAGGTGCGGCGGATCTTGCGAGGCATCCGAATTCAAGGGGGATCGACGCACCGGCTTCGGGTGGCGGCATTGAAAGTGTCAAGGATGCCCTAGATTCAAAGGATTAGGGCGTCCCCCCCCAAAAAAAAACGCTCGGTCGGACGCCTGGTTCTCTCGGAGAGAGACGATGGATTTCGCAGAAGCGTTCGACGCCGTCGCTTCCTCGTCGCGGACGGTCCTTTTGAACGAGTGGACGTATTATCAGATCGCCATCATCGTTGCCGGCTACCTGATCTGCGGCGCGCTGGCAAAGCGGATAGAGCCGCTGGTCGAAGCCCGCGCCCGCCTGATCAAGGGCAATCCGGACCTGCTGCGCGTCATCATCGCCTTCATGCGGCGGCTGCGCTGGCTTTTCCTGATCGTGTGGCTCTGGATCGCCGATGGGATGATATTGCGTTTCGGTTGGCCGTCGTATCGCTGGCTGGTGGCGACTGCGCTGACCCTGACGGCCGCCTGGTTCGTGATTTCCGTGCTCACCCGCATCATCCGCAACCAGACGCTGGCGCGCGTCACCGCCGTCGTGGGCTGGATCTATTTTGCGCTTTATGCGGTCGGGCTGGACCGGGTGATCCTGACGACCCTTGATGGCGTTGCCGTCAACCTCGGTGCCGTTCGTCTGTCGCTGCTGCTCGTCCTGAAGGCTGTCGTGCTTTCGTCCGCGCTGATCTGGCTTGCCGTGCTGTTGGGCAACGTCTCGGCGCACTGGATCCAGCGGTCGGCAGAACTCACGCCGTCCTTCAAGGTGCTGATAAGCAAATTGGTCAAGATCGTGCTGATCGGCTTTGCCGGTGCGATCGCGCTGTCCGCGACCGGTATCGACCTGACCGCGCTGACGGTCTTTTCCGGGGCGGTCGGCGTCGGCATCGGCTTTGGTTTGCAGAAGGTGGTCTCCAACTTCATTTCCGGCATCATCATCCTGCTCGACAAATCCATCAAACCGGGCGACACGATCACGCTTGGGGATACCTTCGGTTCCGTGCGCGACCTGCGTTCCCGCTTCGTCTCCGTCATCACCAGGGACGGCAAGGAATACCTCATTCCGAACGAGGACTTCATTTCGCAGCAGGTCGTGAACTGGTCGTTCTCCAGCGACTTCGTCCGCATCGAGGTCAGTTTCGGCACTTCCTATGACAGCGATCCGCACGAGGTGGCGCGCATTGCCATCGCGGCTGCCAAATCGATCCCACGGGTTGCGAGCGGCCACGCGGAGCCGGTCTGCTGGATGACCGGCTTCGGCGCATCGTCACTCGATTTCAAGCTCAGGTTCTGGATCTCCGATCCGAGCAACGGGCTGACCAACATTCGCGGCCAGGTGATGATGGCGCTGTGGGACGCCTTCAAGGTGGCCGGTATTTCGATCCCGTTCCCGCACCGCGAAATCATCATGAAGACACCGATCGAGGTGACCCGGGCGTGAGGGGTGCGACCGTCAGAGTCCAGCTTGCGTCCGTGCGTCTTCCGGTTGCGGCAATTGACTGGACACGTCGGGGAAGCGACATTGCCGGCGGCGGAACGGCCTATGGTCTTCCGGTGACAGTGTCAGCATGAGTGGGGCCCGACGCCATGGAACATCTTCAACAGACGCCGCTGTCGAGGTTGCCGGTGCCACGGTTTCTCTTGACGCTGCTCGCATCGTTTTCGACCACCGGGCTGATCGCCGGCGTCTTCTTCTTTGCCATGTCGCTGACGCCGAGCCTCATCCCGCGTCCCTATGTGGTGCAGGCGGTCATCTCCGGCCTGTCGCTTGGCGCCGGCTACGCGATCGGCGTGCTGCTGCGTTGGGTCTGGTCCTTGCTTGACCTGCCGGAGATACGCGGACGCACCGGCTTCATCGTGAAGATGGCCGCCGCCCTCGGCTGCATCGCCGTTGCGCTCACCTTCCTCTGGCGCACCGCCTACTGGCAGAACACGGTGCGTGAGATCATGGGGCTCGCTCCGGTCGAGAGCGCCGAACCCTTCAAGCTCGGGCTGATCGCGGCGCTTGTCTTCGTCGCCATCGTGCTTTTGGCGCGGCTGTTCCGGCTGACCTTCCGGTTTCTCACCCGTCGTTTCGAGCATGTGCTGACGCGGCCGCTGGCGAAGGTCGCCGGCGTGATTGCGGCGCTGGCCCTCTTTTGGTCGGCCGCCGATGGCGTCATCTTCCGCTTCGCGCTGCATGCGGCCGACAGCTCGTTCCAGCGGCTCGACGCGTTGATCGACCCCGACTTAGCCCCACCCACCGATCCCTTGAAGACGGGCAGCAGGGCGTCGCTGATGACCTGGGACGAGCTCGGCCGCCAGGGACGCCAGTTCATCGCCTCCGGACCGGCGGCAAAGGACATCGGCGCCTTCTTCGGCGGCGAGGCGAAGGAGCCCTTGCGCGTCTATGCCGGCCTCAATTCGGCTGAAACCGCCAAGGAACGTGCGAAGCTGGCGCTGGAGGAACTGAAACGCGTCGGCGGTTTCGAACGCGCCAATCTTCTGATCGTGGTGCCGACCGGCACCGGCTGGATCGACCCGCCCGGTCTCGATTCGCTCGAATATCTCCTGAAGGGCGATGTCGCCAGCGTCGCGGTGCAGTACTCCTACCTCACGAGCTGGCTGTCGCTGCTGGTCGAGCCGGAATACGGCGCCGAGACTGCGGATGCGCTGTTCGATGCGGTCTATGGCTACTGGACGACGCTGCCGAAGGACAAGCGGCCGAGGCTCTATCTCTATGGCCTAAGCCTCGGTTCGATGAACTCGCAAGGCTCGGTCGATCCCTTCGACATCATCAGCGATCCGTTCGAGGGCGCGCTCTGGGTCGGCTCGCCGTTCCCGACCAAGACCTGGCTGCAGATAACGAGAAATCGCAATCCCGGCTCACCCGAATGGCGGCCGCTCTATCGCGACGGTTCGGTGATCCGCTTCACCAACCAGGAAAACGCGCTTGAAATTCCGGGGGCTCGCTGGGGCAATGTCCGCATCGTCTACCTGCAATATGCTAGCGACCCGATCACCTTCTTCGATCCCCATTCCTTCTACCGCGAGCCGGACTGGATGAAGGCGCCGCGCGGTGCGGACGTCTCGCCGGCGCTCCGGTGGTTCCCGGTCGTCACCATGTTCCAGCTGCTCGCCGACATGGCGCTCGCGACGACTTCGCCGATCGGCTACGGCCATGTCTACGCACCCGAGCACTATATCGACGCCTGGATGCAGGTGGTGGCGCCGCCAGGCGTGACCGAGGCGGATGCCGAGCGGCTGAAGGGGCAACTCAAGGGCCGTTACTAGGTCTTTGAAACGACGCACCTCCGGCCGGAAAACCGCTTCACACTTTTCCTGGAATTGCTTTAAGGCCCGCTCGGAACAGGCAACGTCGAGAGCAGCGCGCCCATGGCGCCGATGATCTTGCGGTGCTGGTGCGCGTGGCGTGTTCGAAGGCTCGTTGCGGCATAGACGGTCTGGGCGATGGCCGGCGCATCCTGCACCCGATCGGCAAATCCGTCCGCGGCGAGCCGCTCCGCAGTTGCCGCCGTCACATAGGCCGCGCCGCCAAGGGCGGCGAGCAGCCGGGTGATCGCCATGTTCTGGCCGGCCGAAAGCAGGGCTGCGGAAAGGTGCGGCAGGGCCAGCCGGTGGGCACGGTCGAAGGTCGGCGAATAGCTTGCGCGGATATAGTTCTCGGAGCGGACCTCGGCCAGTTCGCGCGCCTCGGTGCTGACCAGCACGTAATGCAGATCGCCGATCCGTTCGTAATAGAGATCGGGCAGGTAGTGGGGCGTGTAGAGGATCGCAAGATCGAGGTCGCCGGCGCCGAGGTCTCGGTTCATCTGGTTGGAATAATCGGCCTCCATATAGACCTCGGTGGCGGGCAAGTCCTGCCGAATTGCCGCCATCCATTCGCCGGCGAAGGCCTCGGCCAGGTCGTGCTGGATACCGAGGCGCATGGAGCGCTCCAGCGCACCGGCGCTGGTGACCGCGCGTGTTGCCTCATGCCACTGGTTTTGCAGCGCTTTTGCATAGTCGAGGAAGCGCAGGCCGGCGGCGGTCGGCACCGTTCCGCCCTTGTTGCGGGTAAAGAGCTTGCGGTTGAACTGGGCTTCGAGCGCCTTGACCCTATGAGAGACGGTCGACTGGGTGATGTTCAGCCGCTCGGCGGTGCGGTTGAAGGAGCGGCTTTCCATCAGGTCGAGAAAGGTTTCGATCAGTTCCACCTGCATGCCATGCGCTCCCCTTTGCAATCGCTTCAATCTAATCGAATTTGTCGATCAATAAAGCCTGTTTCCGTCGCTTGATGGCGCACTGCTTCCCCGGCAAGAATTCCGCCAAAACGAGGGAACAGTTGATGTCGAATTTGCCGTCGCACGCACGGGTCGTGATCATCGGTGGGGGAGCGATCGGCGCTTCCTCGCTCTACCATCTTGCCAAGGCCGGCTGGACCGATTGCGTGCTTCTGGAAAAGAACGAGCTGACGGCGGGCTCGACCTGGCATGCGGCCGGCAACGTGCCGACGTTTTCGTCCTCCTGGTCGATCATGAACATGCAGCGCTACTCGGCATCGCTCTATCGCGACCTCGGCGCACTCGTCGATTATCCGATGAACTATCACGTCACTGGCTCAATCCGGCTCGGCCACTCCAAGGAGCGCCTCCAGGAGTTCAAGCGCGTCGTCGGCATGGGTCGCTACCAGGGCATGGATCTCGATATCCTGTCGCCCGACGAGATGCGCGCCCGCTACCCTTTCCTCGAAACGCACGAGCTGACCGGCGCGCTCTACGATCCCTATGACGGTGACATCGACCCGGCGCAGCTGACGCAGGCGCTCGCCAAGGGCGCGCGCGACATGGGCGCAAAAATCATCCGCTTCTGTCCCGTCACGGCGGCGCGCCGAGAGAACGACGAATGGGTGATCACCACACCGCAGGGCGAAATCCGCTGCGAATACGTCGTCAACGCCGCCGGCTACTATGCCCGCGAGGTCGGCAAGATGTTCGGCCGCGACGTGCCGATGATGGTGATGAGCCATCAGTATATCCTGTTCGACGAGATCCCGGAGCTTGCCGCCTGGTCGAAGGAGGCGGGCCACAAGCTGCCGCTTCTTCGCGACGTCGACAGCTCCTACTATCTCCGCCAGGAGAAGAACGGCATGAACCTCGGGCCCTATGAGCGCAACTGCCGCGCCCATTGGATAACGCCTGACGATCCGATGCCAGAGGATTTCTCCTTCCAGCTCTTCCCCGACGATCTCGATCGGCTGGAATGGTACCTGAACGACGCCGTCGAACGCGTACCGATCCTCGGCACGGCCGGGCTGTCGCGGATCATCAACGGCCCGATCCCCTATGCACCCGACGGCAACCCGCTGATCGGCCCAATGCCGGGCGTGCCCAATGCGTTTGAGGCTTGCGTCTTTACCTTCGGCATCTGTCAGGCCGGCGGCGCCGGCAAGGTACTGGCCGAATGGATCACCGAGGGCCAGACGGAGTGGGACATGTGGTCCTGCGACCCACGCCGTTGCACCGACTATACCGACCAGGACTATTGTATCGCCAAGGGCATGGAGATCTACGGCCACGAGTACGCGATGCATTTCCCGAAACACTATTGGGCGGCGGGCCGCGGCAAGAAGTTGTCACCGATCCACGACCGGATCCAGGCACTCGGTGCGCAGTTCAAGCCCTATAACGGCTGGGAGCGCGCCATGTGGTACGCCAAACCCGGCGACGACACCTCTGAAGGTGCGACGCAGACCTGGGGTCGCGCGGGGCCGTGGGCGAAGCGCATCGAGGAGGAGTGTCTGGCCGTGCGCGATGCCGCCGGCATTCTCGATTTGCCGGGCTTCTCGCGCTTCCGGGTGAAGGGCGAGGGGGCGACCGCGTGGCTTTCGGGCCTCATCACCGGGCGCGTGCCGAAGCCGGGTCGTATCGGCCTTGCCTATTTCGCGGACGACAAGGGCCGGATCGTCACCGAAATGTCGGTCATGATGATTGACGAGGACTTCTTCTTCCTGATCACCGCCGCAACGGCGCAGTGGCACGATTTCGAGTGGCTGACGAAGCACCGGCCGGCCAATGCCGCCTTCACCATCGACGATGTCACCAAGTCCTTCTCCTGCCAGATCCTGACCGGGCCGAAGTCGCGCGCGATCCTCGCCGAGGTCAGCGATGCTGATCTCGCCAAGGGCTGGCTGACGCACCAGACCGCTCAGATCGCCGGCCGCTATTGCCAGCTGGTGCGTGTCTCCTTCGCCGGCGAGCTCGGCTGGGAAATCCACACCAAGGTGGAGGATACGGCCGTCATCTTCGACGCCGTCTGGGCGGCCGGTCAGAAGCATGGCCTCAAACCCTTCGGCATGGAGGCGCTCGACAGCCTGCGCATCGAGAAGGGCTATCGCGCCTGGAAGGGCGATCTTTCGACCGACTACACCATCCTGCAGGGCGGGCTCGAGCGCTTCGTCGACTGGGGCAAGCCCGGCTTCAAGGGCAAGGCGGCGTTGGAGCGCGAAAAGCAGCAGGGCGTGAGCAAGCGCTTCGTCACCCTGACGGTCGCCGCCGACGGCTGCGACGCGCCTTACATGTCGACGCTCTGGTCCGATGGTCAGGTGGTCGGCGAGACGACCTCGGGCAATTGGGGCTACCGGGTCGGCAAGTCGATCGCGCTTGGCATGCTGCGCGCTGATCTTGCCGTGCCCGGCAAGGAAATCGAGGTCGAGATCTTCGGCGACCGCTTCAAGGCGACGGTCGAGGCGGACCAGCCGCTCTGGGATCCCTCCAATGAAAGACTGCGCGCATGACCAAGCCCATTCCCTCGAAAGCCCGTGCGGTCATCATCGGCGGCGGCGTTTCCGGCTGTTCCGTCGCCTATCATCTCGCCAAGCTCGGCTGGACCGACGTGGTGCTGCTCGAGCGCAAGCAGCTGACCTCGGGCACGACCTGGCATGCGGCCGGCCTTATCGGCCAGCTGCGCGCGTCGCAAAACATGACGCGGCTGGCGAAATATTCCGCCGATCTTTACGTCAAGCTCGAGGCCGAGACCGGCATTTCCACCGGCATGCGCCAGAACGGCTCGATCACGGTGGCGCTGACGGAGGAACGCAAGGAGGAAATCTATCGCCAGGCGTCATTGGCGCGCGCCTTCAATGTCGACGTGCGCGAGATCACGCCTGATGAAGTGAAGGCGATGTATCCGCACCTCAACACTTCGGACGTGAAGGCGGCGGTGCATCTGCCGCTCGATGGCCAATGCGATCCGGCCAACATCGCCATGGCGCTGGCCAAGGGGGCGCGGCAGAACGGCGCGACGATCATCGAGGGCGTCAAGGTGACGGCCGTGCTGAAGAAGGACGGCCGGGTCACCGGCGTCACTTGCGAGCAGAACGGCGAGACCTACACAATCGAGACGGATCATGTCGTCAACTGCGCCGGCATGTGGGGCCGGGAGTTCGCGCGGCAATCCGGCGTCACCGTGCCGCTGCACGCCTGCGAGCATTTCTACATCGTCACCGAGGCGATCCCGGAGCTCAAGCGCCTGCCAGTGCTGCGCGTGCCGGACGAGTGCACCTATTACAAGGAGGATGCCGGCAAGATGCTGATCGGCGCCTTCGAGCTCAAGGCCAAGCCCTGGGGCATGGACGGCATCCGCGAGGATTTCTGCTTCGACCAGCTGCCTGACGATTTCGACCACTTCGCGCCGATCCTGGAGATGGCGGTCAACCGCATGCCGATGCTGGAAACGGCGGGCATCCACACCTTCTTCAACGGCCCCGAAAGCTTCACGCCCGACGACCGCTACTATCTCGGCGAAGCGCCCGAAGTGAAGGGCTATTGGGTGGCAGCCGGCTACAATTCGATCGGCATCGTCTCCTCCGGCGGCGCCGGCATGGCGCTCGCCCAATGGATGAACGACGGCGAGCCGCCCTTCGATCTCTGGGAAGTGGATATCCGCCGGGCGCAGCCGTTCCAGAAGAACCGCGCCTATCTCAAGGATCGCGTCTCGGAGACGCTCGGCCTGCTCTATGCCGATCACTTCCCCTATCGCCAGATGGCGACGGCGCGCGGCGTGCGGCGTTCGCCGCTGCACGAACACCTGAAAGCGCGCGGCGCCGTGTTCGGCGAAGTCGCGGGATGGGAGCGCGCCAATTGGTTTGCAAATGACGGTCAGGAGCGCGAATACCGCTATTCCTGGAAGCGGCAGAATTGGTTCGAGAACCAGAAGGCCGAGCATCTCGCCGTGCGCAACGGCGTCGGCCTGTTCGACATGACCTCGTTCGGCAAGATCCGGGTGGAGGGGCGCGATGCGCTTTCCTTCCTGCAGCGGCTCTGCGCCAACGAGATGAACGTCGAGCCCGGCCGCATCGTTTACACCCAGATGCTGAACGCCCGCGGCGGCATCGAAAGCGATCTGACGGTGACGCGTCTTTCGGAAACCGCCTTCCTGCTGGTCGTGCCGGGCGCCACGCTGCAGCGCGACCTTGCCTGGCTGCGCAAACATCTCGCCGATGAATTTGTCGTCATCACCGATGTCGGCGCCGGCGAAAGCGTGCTCTGCGTCATGGGGCCGAAGGCGCGCGAGCTGATGCAGAAGGTGAGCCCCAACGATTTTTCGAATGCCGCCCATCCCTTCGGCACGGCACGCGAGATCGAGGTCGGCATGGGCCTCGCCCGTGCGCACCGCGTTACCTATGTCGGCGAGCTCGGCTGGGAGCTCTATGTCTCGACCGACCAGACGGCGCACGTGTTTGAGGCGCTGGAGGAGGCGGGGCAGGATCTGGGGCTCAAGCTCTGCGGCATCCATACGCTCGACAGCTGCCGGATTGAGAAGGCGTTCCGCCATTTCGGCCACGACATCACCGACGAGGACCATGTGCTCGAAGCCGGTCTCGGCTTTGCGGTCAAAGCCGACAAGGGCGAATTCATCGGTCGGGAAGCGGTGCTTGCCAAGCACAATCGCGGTCTTTCACGCCGACTGGTGCAGTTCCGTCTCGCCGATCCGGAGCCGCTGCTCTTCCACAACGAGGCGATCGTTCGCGATGGCAAGATCGTCGGAACGATCACATCAGGCAATTACGGCCACCACCTCGGCGGCGCCATCGGCCTCGGCTACGTGCCCTCGGAAGGCGAGAGCGCAGACGACGTGCTCGGCTCGCGCTTCGAGATCGAGATCGCCGGGACGCGGGTCGCGGCCGAGGCGTCGCTGAAGCCGATGTACGACCCGCGGGCGGAGCGGGTGCGGATGTAGGTGAGGCGTTTGGGCGTCGGGCATCGTGTTCGGTGCTTGAGGACTGCCCCTCATCCGCCTGCCGGCACCTTCTCCCGTTCTGACGGGGAGAAGGGACGCGTGGCGCCGGACTCGTTCCCTCTCTCCGCAGGCGGGGAAAGGGGCAGGGGACGGACGAGGCGGGCGCAGAAGACAGATAATCCTCTTCCTCATGAACGGTGAGGAGGGGAACGAGCGGGATCAGCATGTCCCTTCTCCCTGTCAAAACGGGGAGAAGGTGCCGGCAGGCGGATGAGGGGCTTTAATCTCACCGCGCGAATGAGGGGGCAAGCTGCCCCATTGGGAGATGATGATGGCTGACGATTGTGCAGTTGCGGCTTCGAGACGGTCCGGCGGGCGGGCGGCGCGGGTGGCGCTGCGTTCGGCGCCGCTGGCCGAAAACATCCGGCCGGTGCGGCCCGGCCTTTCCGGCGGGCAATACAAGCCGCTGACCGATGCCGGCGTGAAGCGCATCCATGAGGCGGCGCTCGATGCGCTCGAACAGATCGGGCTCGCCAACGCGCCGAAATCGGGCATCGAGATCATGACCGCCGCAGGCGCCATTCTCGGCGACGATGGGCGCATCCGCTTCCCGCGTGCCCTGGTCGAGGACATGCTGGCGATCGCCGCGCGCGACATCACGCTTCATGCCCGCGATCCGAAGCAGGATCTCGAACTCAGCGGCACCCGCGTCTATTACGGCACGGCCGGTGCTGCGGTGCATATCGTCGACGTCGAGAAACGCGAATATCGCGAGTCCACCGCCAAGGACCTATTGAACGCCGCACAGCTCGTCCATCACCTCGACAACGTGCACTTCTTCCAGCGCGCCATGGTCTGTCGCGATGTAGCCGACAACTTCCTGATGGACGTCAACACGCTCTATGCCTGCTGCGCCGGCACTACCAAGCACGTAGGCACCAGCTTTTCCGATCCTTCGCATGTCGATGGTTGCTTCGATCTCATCCACATGATCGCCGGCGGCGAGGACAAGTGGCGGGCGCGGCCCTTCGTTTCCAACTCGAACTGCTTCGTCGTGCCGCCGATGAAGTTTGCCGAGGAAAGCTGCATCACCATGGAAAAGTGCATCCGCGCCGGGATGCCGATCCTCTTACTTTCGGCCGGCCAGGCGGGTGCGACCGCACCGGCGCCGCTGGCAACCGCGATTGTCCAGGCGGTCGCCGAATGCCTGGCGGGCGTCGTCTATGTCAACGCCATGTCGCCCGGCCATCCCGCAGTCTTCGGCACCTGGCCGTTCGTCTCGGATCTACGCACCGGGGCGATGTCCGGCGGCTCCGGCGAGCAGGCGCTGCTGACGGCCGGCTGCGCGCAGATGCACCAGTTCTACCGCCTGCCCGGTGGGGCCGCTGCCGGCATTGCCGACGCCAAGCTACCGGATATGCAGGCCGGCTGGGAGCAGGCGATCTCCAATGTCATGGCCGGGCTTTCCGGCCTCAACATGGTCTATGAGGCCGTCGGCATGCATGCCTCGCTGCTCGGCTTCTGCCTGGAGTCGCTGGTGCTCGGCGACGATCTGCTCGGCCAGGTGCAGCGCTGCATCCGCGGCATCGACGTGACGGAGGATTCGGTCTCGCTCGAGACCATGCGCTCGGTCTGCCTCGATGGCCCCGGTCACTATCTCGGCCATCCGCAGACGCTTGGGCTGATGCAGACGGAATACATCTATCCGGCGGTCGCCGATCGCACGAGCCCGAAGGAATGGGTCGAGATCGGCCGCCCCGATCTGGTGGCGCGGGCGATCGAGAGGAAAAACCGCATTCTGGCCGAAGCAGCCCCTTCGGTGATCGCGCCGGATATCGATCGGGCGATCAGGGAGAGGTTCCAGATCTTCTGCTGAGTTTAGCTCTCCGCCCCGGTCGCGGGGCGGGGGCAGCGGGGGCCAGGTCTGGCCGATCCGTCATCTACAGATTGCAAGGACTACGTCGAGCTGAGGTGTCGCCGAAGTTCGCGAGCGATGGCGTTTGCATTGGGGACGGAGGCGTAGGTGCTTGAAGCTGCCCCTCGTTCGCGTGGTGGGGGAAGGCGCCCCTCATCCGGCCTGCCGGCCACCTTCTCCCCGTTCTGACGGGGAGAAGGAGACGCCTGGCCAGCCCCAAGCCTCAGGCGGCGAGGCGAGAGGAGGCGGCGCCTTTCGACGTCGCGCTCCAAGAGAGCAGACGAGGGAAGGGAAACGCGCCGCGATGCTGGCGCGGACCTGGGCGGGGCGGATGTCCTGGCGCAAACGGCTACTTTCCCCTCTCCCCGCGCGCGGGGAGAGGGTCAGGGTGAGGGGCGGATCTCGCACCAACGGCAGAGGGCGCGCCATCCGGTGCCCGATGAAATTTACACGCGCGCCGGAACGCGGTCCTTCCGGTCCAATTGTTGGAGTTCAACCCCATGCTCGTTTCGGAGCTCAAGACTACGACTGTCACCGGCGACCGCATCGACCAGTTGATTGCCGCCCATCGTCCCGGCCATGGGTTGGCGCGCGCCTTCTATCTCGACCCGGAGATTTATGAACGCGATCTTGAGCGCCTCTTCCGCCGCCATTGGCACTGCGTGGCGCACGAGAGCGCGATCCCGAACGTCAATGACTTCGAGGTGTTCCGCATGGCCTCCGAGCAGGTGATCGTCACCCGCACGGCCAGTGGCGAGATCCACGCGATGCTCAATGTCTGCCGCCATCGCGGCGCCGAGGTCTGCGCCAAGAAGAAGGGCAATGCCCGCGCCTTCGTCTGCCCTTACCATGCCTGGACCTATGGCAATGACGGCGCGCTGAAGGCGGCGCGGTTGATGCCGAAGGATTTCCGGCGCGAAGACCATGGGCTGAAGAAGCTCCATGTGCGTGTCATCGAAGGGCTGATCTTCATCTCATTCGCCGACCAGCCGCTCGATTTCAGCGATGTCGAGCATCTCCTGCACGCGACCTGCGGGCAATATGGCTGGGGGTCGGCCAAGATCGCCCATCGCCAGACCTATCCGGTCGATGCCAACTGGAAGCTCGCGGTCGAGAACTATGTCGAGTGCTATCACTGCGGTCCGGCGCATCCGGAATATTCCGAAACGCATGCGCTGGAACAGCCGCTGCACATGATCGAGGAACTGAACGCCCGGATGGAGGCGCGCACCTGCGAACTCGGCATCGAGGTCGGCTCCGGCAACCATTGGCAGACATCTGTCACGGGGAAGGAGGCGGTGCACGCCTTCCGCTATCCGCTCTATGACGGCGCCAAGACCGGCAGCAAGGACGGCCAGGCGCTGAGCCGGCTCATGGGGCGTTTCAGCGATTTCGACGGCGGCGTCACCTCGATCCACTTGGGCGGCACCACTTTCCTCGTCTGCTATCCCGATCATGGCATGATCTACCGTTTCATCCCGAAGACGGCGGAGACGTCGGAGATGGAGCTGATCTGGCTGGTCGACGGCAAGGCCGAGGAAGGGTGCGACTACGATCTCGACAGGTTGACCTGGCTGTGGAAGGTGACGACCGAGGAGGACAAGGCGATCATCGAGCACACGTCGCGCGGCGTGCGCTCGCACTATTTCGTGCCGGGTCCGATCGCGCCGATGGAGCATAACGAGCTTCGTTACATCAACTGGTATCTCGACGAGATCAGCCGACCGGTCTGATCCATCTCATCAACCGAGTGGGATCGGCCGAGGCCGTCCCACCTAATCTCTGCGATCGAAATGGGTCCGGAGCGCCACATGCGTCTGCACAGTGGCGATACCCGGGATCAGGGAAATCTGCCGGCGGATCGTGTCGAGGTCGCCGTTCGTAGCGCATTCGACGAGCACCATCAGATCGGTGGAGCCGGCGAGCGACCAGCATGTGACGACCGGCGACATGGCGGAAAGGTGCGGCACGATGTGGTCGCAATTCTTGCTGGACTGGAACGTGATGGCGACCAAGGCCCTGACCGTCGGGTTCTTGTCCTCGACGCCGAGACGGATGGTGTAGCCGGCGACGACGCCCTTGGCTTCGAGGCGCCGCAGACGCTCGTGCACGCCGCTGCGCGAGAGGCCGGCATGTCGGGCGAGCGCCACCAGGCTCTGGCGTGAATCCTGGCGAAGCGCTGCCAGCAGCAGCCGATCCTTGTCGTCGAGTTCCGTCAAATTGTATCTCCTTTTGCGCGAAGTCCGGACGTTTGTCCGGTTTGGCGCCATATTGTCCAGTGAAACCGGACGATAGGACAGATAGCTTCCTTCTCGCAACGAAGGAGCTTTGCCATGAAAATACCAGTCGTGCCCGACAATGCCGTGCTGCTGCCGATCGACATGCAGCAGGCTTTCGACAGCGCCCCCTGGCCGCGCCGATGGAATGCCGATATCGACCGGAACGGTCTCACTCTGCTTGCCGCCTGGCGCGCGGCCGGCCGGCCGGTGATCCATGTCCGCCATGACAGCGTCATGCCGGGCTCGACGCTTGGAGCCGGTGCACCCGGCAATGCCTTCCGGCCCGGCTTCGAGCCGCAGGCCGGCGAACCACTCGTCACCAAGAGCGTCAACGCGGCCTTCATCGGTACCGATCTCGACCTCAGGCTTCGGCGTCTCGGCGTCGATACAGTCGTTACCTTCGGCATCTCGACCGACATGTGTGTCTCCACCTCGGTGCGCGTTGGCGCCAATCTCGGCTACCGCATGATCCTCGTCGAGGATGCGTGCGATTGCTTCGACCAGCCGGATGGAGATGGAACGGTAATCGCGGCCCGGGATGTCCACCGGGCCCATGTCGCGACCTTGCGCGCCGAGTTCGCCGAGGTGACGACGACGGTTGCCTTCGTCGAAGCCCTACGCCGTCCGGACGCCGCCTAGAGTGTCCCACTCTCCTGTCGAATCGCTGAGCGCGCGCTGTTCACAAGCGATTCCTGATAAACTTTGAAGCGGGTTTCCGCCGGAATTGTGTCGCATTCCGGGCATTGCACCCGCTGTTCACCGGTTTGTGCCGCGGACCTCGACGATGTCGGCCGTCCATTTCGGCGCCGTCAGGCTCTGGCCTTCGCGGTTCGGAAAGGTGAGGAAAGTCTCGAACGGCCGGCTCTGGCCGGCCGGCACCCGGGCGAGAATGAGGGCCGCGTCGTCGCCGATCGTCTGGCAGACGTCGTCCGGGCAATCTTCCAGCGTGACGGAGAGGCGGAAATATTCGAGCAGCGTCTGGCCCTTGTTCGTCACCGTGCCACGCAGGCGGAAGCTTCGTCCCGGTTGGCTTTGCTCGAAGGTCAGGCCATCAAGCGCAATGTCGGCGGCGGTCAGGCCCGCGGGCTGCGTCGTCTGGACCGGTTCAGGTGCTGCGGGCTTGCGACCGTCGCGATCGCTGAACCAGATGATGAAGGCGACGAGCAGGCCGACCGCTACGGCAACTGAGAGGATCGGTTCCGCCCATTGGCGAAAACGGCTGAAGCGCGTTGCCAGATACACAACGACAAGACCCAGCGGTAACGCAATCAACCAAAGCATCCGGATCCTCCTCACCGCATCATTCCTTGAATCGGATTCGATGCAAGAGGGAAACCATGCAGCCGATCAAAGCTTTAGACGGTCCTTGCCCTCAAGAGGCAAGGCCGTGACCGCACTTATATAGGGTGCTCGGCGGCTGACAACACGCGACCATAAGCAGCAGCCGATGGTTCTCGGCCAAGGACGGACTCTATTGCTGGTGAGGACAAAGCGGATGCTAGTCCGCCGGTTTCAGGTCCACCCAGTAGGTGCCTTCGAACGGGACCGCGGCGAAGCGGGTGTTGATCTCGGCAAGGCTTTTCTTCGGGTCGAGATCGGAAAAGAGATCCGGCCGGATCCAGGCGGCGAAGGCCTCTGCCGCGACGATGTTGAGCGGGATGGCGTTGAAGAAGTTCCAAAGCCCATGGACGCGCTTTTCCTGTACGGCGCGGATGCTCGAAAGGGCGGGCGCCTCGATCGTGCGGGCGAGCGTCTGTTGCGCTTCGTCTTCGCTGATACCCGGGCCGATCGAGAGCGTGCCGTACTTGCCGCCGGGCGAGGAGGTAGCGATGTAGATGTCGGGATTGGCGGCCATGACCGCCTCGGCGTTGACCGTGCCGCCCGGCCGCGGCAGCGTGCCTTCGGCGATGTTGCGGCCGCCGGCAATCGTCAGGAACTCGCCGAGGCCGCCGGTGCCATAGGCCCAGCAGCAGCGGTCGGCCTGGGGGAAGGCGTCCATCAGCACCAGAGGGCGTGGCTCCGGCCTGGCGGCGAGGCGCGCCCGGATCAAGGCCAGCTTGTCCTCGTAGAACTGAGCGAAGGCGTCTGCCTGTTCGTCCCGTTCGAGGATCTTGCCGAGCAGGCGCATCATGCGCGGCGTGCTCGTCAGCGGATCATTGTTGAAGTCGACGACGATGACAGGAACACCGATGCCGGTCAGATAGTCGATGGCGCGCTTGCCGGGTTCGGTGTCGGCCTGCCAATTGGCGAGGATCGCAAGGTCGGCCTTCAGCGTCAGCAGCGTCTCGAAGGAAAGGCCCGGGCCGGTTCCGTCGTCGATCTGCGGGACGTCTGCGATCGCGGGAAACTTCCGCCGGAAGCTTTCGTAGATCTCGGGATTGTCGCCCTTCATGTCGCCGGACCAGCCGGCAAGCAGGCTGACGGGATCGGGATGGATCAGCGACAGCGCGACGAGATTGAAACCGCTGCCGAGCAGGATCGCCTTGGGCTTTGCCGGGAGCGTCACCTCGCGGCCGATCGCATCGGTGACGGTCATCGGCCATTGGCCTTCCGCATGGGCGGCGGTTGCGAGCGTCAGAGCAGCAAGGATGACGAGGAAGAACCGCCGGGCGGTCTGGAAAATGCAGCGATGAGGCAAGCCTATTGGTTCCTTTGGCTAGGAAGGGCGCAGAGGCTGCCGCAGCTCGGCACGCCGGGCAGCAGGTAGCGCAGGCAGCAGATCTTGCGGCGGCAGACGCGAGCGCCGTCTTCTTCCTCGTGGCGGAGGCAATCGAAGAAGGGATTGGGCGTGCCGTCCGGCAGGGACTTGCTGCCGATGAGGGCATCGGCCTGGGCGTTCAGCGGCTCGATGCCCGAGGCCCGCAGCGCATAGTCGATGTAGACGAGCGCATTGTTCCAGGCGAGTTTCGGGGCGATGCCGCCGACGGACTTGAGGTAACCGACGACCTCGCGCAGATGCCCTTGCATCAGCGGTGCGAGCGTCGCGAAGACGTCGGTGTCATCGCCCGCCTGCCAGTCGCCCGATGTGGCGACGCCGAAGGTTCGGGGCAGGCCGTCTTCGGCAAGCGCCACTTTCATCTGATCGAAGGTGACGGGGAGCACCTGATGGTCGAGCACGCGCGCCACCAGATAGGGGATGGTGAGGCTCGAGAAATAATAGAGCGACCACATGGAGGCGACGGCGCGCCGATCGCTGGCTCCGGATTTTTCCGTGTAGACGTCGAGCGCCCGGTCGAAGGCGCCAGAGGCGAAGAAGTCCGGCAGCGCAACGCCGTCGGAGAGTTCGTCCGAGAGCACCATCTTCTCGTTGCACCAGGCATGGGTGCCGGCAAAGGCGGCCGACAGCGCCTTGGGGCCGCCTGTCGCGACGACTGGTTCGGAAACGGCAACCGTCATGGCGTCACCCGCATCCGGGCAAGCCCGATCGGAAACTCAGCCGTGAAAGAACGCTGTCCTGCAAGCATGCAACACCTTCTGAGCGCGGTCAGAAACTCATAAGGTGATCGTGTTACTCAAGATTTCGTGCGGCGCAAGTCATTTATGAGTTTTACAATCATGATTTGCGGACAAAAGGAGAGCGCAGCCACAAGCCGGAGCTTGCGGCTGCCAATGCGCAAGGCTAAGCGCCGCCCGTTACATCAGACCGAGCTGCTTGTAGAAGCCGAGGGCGTCGTAATAGTCGTTCTGGGCGGCGATCTTGCCGTCCTTGATGGTGAAGACCGAAGCGCCGGTGAACTTGAAGCTCTTGTTGGTCGCGGCCGTGCCATCCGCCCAGGCGCCTGAGTTGGTGCCGGAGAACTCCCATTCGAAGGAGACCTTGTCGCCGGCTGCGATTGGGTCGCCCTTCATGGTCCAGACCGCATCGGGAACCGCGTTCAGGAAGTTGTCGATGACGCCGGTCTTGGCGGCATCTTTCCCGGTGACCGGCTTGCCGACGGACGCGTCGTAATAGGTCACGTCGTCGGCGAAGTAGGATGCGGCCTTGGCCGAGTCATGGGCGTTCCAGGCCGCGACATAGGCCGCGACCACATCCGGCGCGGCGTCGGCGGCGAAGGCCGCCGGCGAGAGCACCAGGGCGCTGAGGCTCAGAGCGCCTGCAGCAACAAGCAATTGACGACGGTACATGGCAAACTTCTCCCGTTTGTTTTCGTTTGCATGCGATATGCGAGCCGAGCTCAGGCGCGTGTGCGCCTCAGCCGTGGTTGATCATGATGTGGCGAACGGCGGTGTAGTCCTCGAGCGCATAGACCGACATGTCCTTGCCGTAGCCCGATTGCTTGACGCCGCCATGCGGCATCTCGTTGGTCAGCATGAAATGGGTGTTGATCCAGGTGCAGCCGTATTGCAGCCGCGAGGCTGCCTTCATCGCCCGGGAGATGTCCTTGGTCCAGACGGAGGAGGCGAGGCCGTAGTCGCTGTCATTGGCCCAGGCGATCGCATCGTCCTTGCCGGTGAAGCGGGTGACCGAGACAACCGGGCCGAAGACTTCGCGGCGGACGATCTCGTCCTCCTGGGTGGCACCGGCGACCACGGTCGGCTGGAAGAAGAAGCCATCGCTGCTGCCGGCGCTGCCGCCGGTGGTGATCTCGATGTGCTTCTGGTCGGCGGCACGCTCGACGAAGCTTGCAACGCGATCGCGCTGGCGGCGCGAAATCAGCGGGCCGATCTCGTTTTCGGTGTCGTCGGCAAGATTGTAGCGGATGGTCGAGACGGCGGAGGTAAGGTCGGCGACCAGCTTCTCGTAGATGCCGGCTTCGGCATAGATGCGGCAGGCGGCGGTGCAGTCCTGGCCGGCATTGTAGTAGCCGAAGGTGCGGATGCCATTGACCACCGCTTCGAGATCGGCGTCGTCATAGACGATAACAGGGGCCTTGCCGCCGAGCTCCAGATGCGTGCGCTTGACGGTCTTGGCGGCGGCCGCCAGCACCTTCTTGCCGGTGGCGATGTCGCCGGTGATCGAGACCATAGAGATCTTCGGATGGTTGATCAGCGCATTGCCGACGGTTTCGCCACGGCCGGAAATGACGTTGACGACGCCTTCCGGCAGGATGTCGGCGAGCACGCGGGCAAGCTTCAGCGCCGTTAGCGGCGTCTGCTCGGAGGGCTTGAAGACGACGGTATTGCCGCCGGCGATTGCCGGCGCCAGCTTCCAGGCCATCATCATCAGCGGATAGTTCCAGGGGGCGATCGAGCCGACGATGCCGATCGGGTCGCGGCGGATCATCGAGGTGTGGCCGGGCAGGTATTCGCCAGCTGTCGGCGCATGCAGGTTGCGCACGGCGCCGGCGAAGAAGCGCCAGCAGTCGACGATGGCCGGCAGTTCGTCGTTCTTCACCGCGTTGATCGGCTTGCCGCAGTTCAGCGCCTCAAGGGCTGCAAAGCCGTCCGCATCCTTCTCGATCGCATCGGCGATCTTGAGCAGATAGTTGGAGCGCTCGGCCGGCGTGGTCTGCGACCAGCTGGTGAAAGCCTGCTCGGCGGCGTCGACAGCCGCCTCGACCTGGGCATGCGAGGCTTCCGGCAGGTCGACGATCTTGCCGCCCGTCCGCGGGTTCAGGATGTGTTCGTCGGCCTCGGTGCCGGCTTCGAAGCGCGATCCGATCAGCAGTTGGGTGTCCATGTCTGTTCTCCCTTGATAGTCGAGTTATTTGCCGGCACCGGCGATCTGGTCGCCGTCGCGGGTGAGGTAGTAGGCGCCGAGGATCGGCAGGAAGGTGACGAGCACCACGACCATGGCGACGACATTGGTCACCGGGCGCTGGCGCGGGCGGATCAGCTCTTCGAGCATCCAGATCGGCAGGGTCGATTGCTGGCCGGCGGTAAAGGTGGTGACGATCACCTCGTCGAAGGACAGCGCGAAGGCGAGCATGCCGCCGGCGAGCAACGCCGTGCCGATGTTCGGCAGGATGATGTGGCGGAAGGTCTGGAAGCCGTCGGCGCCGAGATCCATCGAGGCTTCGATCAGCGAGCCTGATATCCGCCGGAAGCGGGCGACCGCATTGTTGTAGACGACGACGATGCAGAAGGTCGCGTGGCCGAGAACGATGGTCCAGAAGGAAAAGGGGATATCGGCCATCGAGAAGGCGGAGCGCAGCGCAATGCCGGTGATGATGCCGGGAAGCGCGATCGGCAGGATGACAAGCAGCGAGATCGTCTCGCGGCCGAAGAAGCGCGTCTGGCTGACGGCGGCCGCACAGAGCGTGCCGAGCACCAGCGCCACCGACGTGGCTATCGCGGCGACCTTGACCGAGAGCGTCAGCGCCGCCCAGACGTCGGGCCGGTTCCAGGCAACGGCGAACCATTGCGCGGTCAGCCCCGGCGGCGGGAACTGGTAGCTCTTTTCCTCCGTCGTAAAGGCGTAGAGGAAGATCAATAGGATCGGCAGGTGCAGGAAGGCAAGGCCGGCGGCGGCCGCGATCTTCAAGCCCATCGGCGAGCGGTTCAAGCGATCAGAGCGCATCGAAAGCCCCCATGCGTTTGGCCACAAACAGGTAGGCGCCCATGATGACGATCGGCACCACCGTGAAGGCGGCGGCGAGCGGGATGTTGCCGGCGGTGCCCTGCTGAGCATAGACCGCCTGGCCGATGAACAGCCGGGACGAGCCGACGATCTGCGGGATGATGTAGTCGCCGAGCGTCAGCGAGAAGGTGAAGATCGAGCCGGCGACGATGCCCGGCAGCGCTAAGGGAAAGAGCACGTGACGGAAGGTCTGCGCCGGCGTGCCGCCGAGATCCGAGGAAGCCTCAATCAGGTTGCCCGGTACGCGCTCGAGCGCTGCCTGGATCGGCAGGATCATGAAGGGCAGCCAGACATAGACGAAGACGATGAAGGTGCCGGTATAGCTGACCGAGAGCGAGTTGCCGCCGACGACGGGAAGCGACAGCCAACCGTCGAGCAGCCAGAGCAGGTGCAGCTTTTCGAAGATCCAGGTGAGGATGCCTTCCTTGGCGAGGATCAGCTTCCAGGCGTAGATCTTGACCAGATAGCTCGACCAGAGCGGCAGCATGACGCCGAGATAGAAGAGCACCTTCCATTTTCCCTGCGCGTAGCGCGCCGCGTAATAGGCGATCGGGAAGGCGATGACGGCGGAAGCGAGCGTGACGGTTGCCGCCATCGTCACCGTGCGCAGGATGATGTCGAGATTGGTTTCGCTCAAAAGCTGGCGATAGGTCGCCAGCGTGAACTCGTAATTGATCAGGCCGGAGAAATCGTCGATCGAGAAGAAGCTCTGCAGCAACAGCGCAAAGAGCGAGCCCAGATAGACGACGCCGAGCCAGAGCAGCGGCGGCGCAAGCATCACCGTCAGCAGCAGATGCGGGTGCTTCCAGAAAAAGTCCGACAGGCGGCCGGCGGGGCCGCGGCGCTCGGGCAGAACGAGGGGTTCGGCAAAGGCGGTCATGCGTCCTCCATCGGGTGCAGCTCGTCGGCGGCGAAGCTGATGGTGACGGGGCTGCCGACCGCAGGCACGGTGAGCGCTGCGGGGCTGGCGACGGCGACACGGGCCCCATCGACATCGACGACGACGCGGTTGACGGCGCCGAGGAAACTATGGGCCGAGACGGTGCCCGAAAGGCTGAGCGCGCCGGTCCACGGGGTGGAGATGGAGATCGCCTCCGGGCGCAGGCTGGCGGAGGGTGCCTTCAAACCGAGCCGCTGGCAGATTTTTTCCGGCAGCACGTTGGACGAACCGACGAAATCGGCAACGAACCGCGTCTTCGGCTGCTTGTAGACGTCTTCGGGGCTGCCGAGCTGCTGGATGCGGCCATCGTTGAAGACGGCGATGCGGTCGGCCATGGACAGCGCCTCGCCCTGGTCGTGGGTCACGAAGACGAAGGTGATGCCGAGCGATTTCTGCAGGCTCTTCAGCTCCTCCTGCATCTGCTCGCGCAGCTTCAGATCAAGCGCGCCGAGCGGTTCGTCGAGCAAAAGCACCTTGGGCTTGTTGACGAGCGCCCGGGCGAGCGCCACGCGCTGACGCTGGCCGCCGGAGAGTTGTCCGGGGCGGCGAGTGCCGTAGCCCGGCAACTTGACCATGGCGAGCGCGTCCTCGGCTGCCTTGCGGCGTTCCTCGCGGCCGACGCCCTTGACCATCAGCCCGTAGGCGACGTTGTCGAGGATCGAGAGATGCGGGAAGAGGGCGTAGTCCTGAAACACCGTGTTGACGCTACGCCGATAGGGCGGCACGCCCTCGGCCGTCTCGCCGAAGATCTCGATATGGCCGCCGGTCGGCTGCTCGAAGCCGGCCATCAGGCGGAGACACGTGGTCTTGCCCGAGCCGGAGGGACCGAGCATGGCGAAGAATTCGCCCTCGGCGATTTCGAGGTTCACGCCATCGACGGCGCGCACGGCGCCGAAGTGGCGGGAAACATTGTCGAAGAGAACGGCGGTGGTCATTGAAGTACTCCGGAAAGTGTGGCCCCTCATCCCCGCGGTGAGGGGAAGCGCCCCTCATCCGCCCTGCCGGGCACCTTCTCCCCGCAGGCGGGGCGAAGGGGACTCGTGGCGGGCGTCTTGCCTCAAAGGTCACGCCCGAGGCTTGGCCGGGGGCGTTCCCTCTCCCCGCGTGCGGGGAGAGGGCTAGGGTGAGGGGCGATGCTTGCGATGTGGT
Source organism: Ensifer sp. ENS10 (assembly GCF_014852025.1). Lineage (NCBI taxonomy): Bacteria > Pseudomonadati > Pseudomonadota > Alphaproteobacteria > Hyphomicrobiales > Rhizobiaceae > Ensifer > Ensifer sp. ENS10. Next base: position 913,749 of record NZ_JACVAS010000002.1, on the reverse strand, counting down.
CGCGACGGCTCAGCGGCCGCCGATCACGCCGATGTAGTCGGAGACCCAGCGGTGATAGGGCACGCATTCGCCCTGGCTTTCGCACTTCGTAACCGGCGTCTTCCAGAACTTGACCTTGTCGAAGTCCTCATAGCCATTGGTCTTGCAGCCGGCGTCGGTCAAAAGGTCGTTGCCCTTGCAGGCGGCACCGACGGACGGGTTGGCGCCGAACCAGGCGGAGACGTCGCCCTGCACCTTCGGCGACAGCGAGTGCTCCATCCACATATAGGCGCAGTTCGGATGGGCGCTTTCGGCATGCAGCATGGTCGTATCCGCCCATCCGGTGACGCCTTCTTCCGGAATGGTCGAAGAGATCGGCAGCTTTTCGGCTTCCATCAGGTTGACCTGGAACGGCCAGGAGCCGGAGGCGACGACGCCTTCGTTCTTGAAGTCGTCGATCTGGATCATCGCGTCGTGCCAGTAGCGGCCGACCAGCTTGCGCTGGCCGCGAAGCAGATCGAGGGCCGCCTTGTACTGGTCTTCGTTGAGTTCGTAGGGATTCTTGATGCCGAGCTCGGGTTTGTGGGCCATCAGGTAGTTGGCGGCGTCGGCCACATGGATCGGACCGTCATAGGCTTGGACGCGGCCCTTGTTGGACTTGCCGTCGGGCAGGTTCATTTCCTCGAAGACGACATTCCAGCTCTTCGGCGTTTCGCCCTTGAAGGCGTCCTTGTTGTACATCAGCACGTTCGGGCCCCAGACATAGGGTACGCCGTAATGAACGCCGTTGACCGTGAACCACGGCGCGTTCTGCATGCGCTCGTCGATCGTCTTCCAGCTCGGGATCAGATCGGTGTTAACAGGCTGGACGCGCTTGCCGGCAACGAGGCGCAGTGAGGCGTCGCCGGAGGCGGTGACGAGGTCGAAGCCGCCTTCATTCATCAGCGCGACCATTTCGTCCGAGGTGGCGGCCGTCTTGACCGAGACCTTGCATCCGGTCTGCTTTTCGAAATCCGTGACCCAGTCGTAGTTCTTGTCGGTGTCGCCGCGCTCGATGTAGCCGGCCCAGGCGACGATGGAGAGTTCGCCTTCACCCTTGCCGAGTTCCTTCAGCGGCTCCTGCGCGAATGCCGGGGCAACAAGGCCAAGCGACAGGGTCAATGCCGTGCAGGATTTAAGCATCTGCTTCATCTGAATTCTCCCAGTTTTGAGCCGCATTTTACGGCTTCGTTCCCAGAATGAAGCGTGCCTTGATTTCTCCGCATTCGCAAATTCATTAAACAGAATGTCGCTTTCGGTTTTTCCGATATCAACGCTCAGAAGCGGCCTGAAAGCAAACAAATCCAGTGGGTTAACGCGGGCGGGCGCTTCGAAGCGCCTCGGCGATGCCGACGAAATCGCGCGCCGATTGCGGCAGGCCGGAGCCTTTGCGCCAGACCATGCCGACCTGCACGACGGGAAGCGCGCCGGAGACGTCGCGGCTTTCGATCCGGTCACCTTCAAGCGACCACGGGCGGTAGACGAGATCGGGCAGGAGCGCGATGCCGGCGCCGGTTGCGACCAGGCTGCGCACCGCTTCCACCGAGCGGGTGCGGAAGGCCACATGCGGGCGGGCGCCGAGTGCCGACAGCAATTTGCCGGTGTTCTCCTCGATTTCATCCACCGTCAGCATGATCAGCGGTTCCTTGGCGATATCGCTGACGGAGATGATGTCGGCGCTGACCAGAGGGTGGCCGATCGGCAGCCAGAGACGATAGGGCGATGTCTCGAGGATTTCGGCCTGCAGCGCCATGCGATCGCGCAGGTTGGAGATGACCATGACGGCGACGTCGAGCTCGCCGCCGATCAAGAGATGTTCGAGATAGGAGCCGTTGTCCTCGATGGCGCTGACCTCGACGCCGGGGCAGGCGCGGCGATAGCGGGCCAAGAGATCGGAGAGCACGTAGCCGGCAACAAGCGAGGTGACCCCAAGATTGAGCTTGCCGCCGGTTTCCTCGCGGCTGTCGGAAAAGCTGCGTCGGGCGTCGGAGACATTGGAGAGGATCTTGGTGGCGTGGCGCAGGAACTGGTGGCCGTTATGGGTGATCGACAGGCCGCGCGGATGGCGGTCGAAGAGCTCGACGCCGAGATCGCCTTCGAGCTCCTTGATCGCCTCGGTGATCGAGGATTGCGAGATCGAAAGGTTCTGCGCCGCACGGGTGATCGAACCCTGCTCGGCGACGGCGACGAAATACTGCAACTGTCGAAATGTGAAGGCCATGGCGCGAGTTAATAGGTGCGGGGCAGGGCTGGCAAGCGCCGAAACGCAAGCGGATCGGTCGGTGATTTTTTCCTGTCATGTCGGTTTTCGAACAGGGAGCGGGCGTGCCGATGCTAAGCTGGCGCGAAAGCGGGATGAGAGGAGGACGATGTGGACCAGATGACGAAGCGGCCGATGCCGACGGAGGAGGGGATCCTCGCCTTTCACCGCCGCTGCGAGGCGTTCTATCCGGCCGATGCGGTCGATGCCTCGATCGAGCAGCAGCGCCAATGGTACGACGCGCTTTGCGCCGAATTCGATGCGCCGAGCCCGGCCGGTCTCACCCGCGAGGATAGGCTCGTCGATGGCCGCATCCCGATCTGGCGCTATTGGCCGGCGACCGTTTCGACGAAGACCCGCATCTACTACATCCATGGCGGCGGCTTCGTCGTCGGTTCGCTTAACAGCCATGATGCGATCTGCGCCGAGCTGGCGGATTTTGCTGGGGCAGAGCTGGTATCGGTCGATTATCGCCTGGCGCCCGAGCATGTCTGGCCAGCGGCCTTCGAGGATTGTTATGCGGTGCTGCAGGAGTTGCTCGCCGATGGTCGCCCGGTCGTCGTTGCCGGCGACAGCGCCGGTGGCAATCTCACGGCCGGCATCGTGCTCAAGGCGCGAGCGGAGGCGCTCGCCGGCATCGTCGGCCAGGTGCTGATCTATCCGGGTCTCGGTGGCGACCTCGTGTCCGGCTCCTATGTGGAGATGGCCGAAGCACCGGGGCTGACGACCGCCGATACCAGCTATTATCGCAAGATCCTGCAGGCGCCTGCCGACAATCCCTTCGCAGCGCCCTTGGCGGAAAAGGATCTCTCGGGCTTGCCGCCGACCTATATCACCGGCGCCTTCTTCGATCCCTTGCGCGATGACGCCCGGATCTATGCCGCGCGCCTTGCTACGGCCGGCGTCAACGTCACCTTCCGCGAGGAGCCGCAGATGATCCACGCCTGGCTGCGGGCGCGGCACATGAGCGAGGGCGCGCGGGAAGGGTTTCGGCGGCTGGCCGAGGGCGTGGCGGTACTTGCAGGAACCCGCTGACAATTGGTGCGTTGCCGTTCCGGGCGGAAAGCTGCGTCACGCTATTTCTATCAGTGCTAGCTTTTCGCCTTGAACACCAGCACGGGGTTTGCCCGGAAGGCCTGCGGGAAGAGCGCCCGCAAGTTCTCGATCTTCGGCATGTCGTTGTAGACGATATAGGGGTGCGTCGGATTTCGCGTCAGGAAATCCTGATGATAGTCCTCGGCGGCGTAGAATCCCCTAAAGGGTGAGACTTCCGTAACGATCGCCGCGGGGAAGGCGCGTGACTTGCCGAGTTCGGCGATATAGGCGTCGGCGATGCGCTTCTGCTCATCCGTGACGGCAAAGAGCGCCGACCGGTATTGGGTGCCATGGTCAGGGCCCTGGTAATTGAGCTGTGTCGGGTTGTGGGCGACGGAGAAGAAGACCTGCAGCAGTCCTCCATAGGTCACCTCGCGCGGATCGTAGATGACCTCCACTGATTCCGCGTGGCCGGTCTTGCCGCCGCTGACCGTCTCGTAGTCGGCGGTCGCGGCGCTGCCGCCGGAGTAGCCCGAAACGGCTTTTTTCACGCCTTTGACATGCTGGAAAACGCCCTGAACGCCCCAGAAGCAGCCGCCGGCAAAGACGGCGATCTCCGTCGTGCCGGACACTTTCTCGTCGAGCGAGGGCGGTGGGATGACGACGGCCGGTTCCTGGGCGGCGGCGAGCGGTACCGCCGCCAGCAGCGCGGCGAAGGTAGCCGTCAGCATCCCGAGGGGTCTGTAAGAGGCATGTGCCGACTTGCTGCTCAACGCCATCATTTCCTCCACCACCCGGTTTCCACTCCGGGCGCTTGATGACTTCATGTTTTCACGGGAATGACAATGGTCAAATCGCGTTCGCGTGCTTCACGCCAACGTGACGATCCGCTACCACTTCAGCCGATCAGATGCGCAAACGGGGAAGATGTCATGGCTGGCGAAACGGACCTCGCAAAACTCCTGGCGACGATGAACCCGGTGCTGTTTCCGCAGACCTATGTCTACTGCACCGTCGCCTATCGGGATGCGGCGCGCTACGAAATGCTGGAGCCGCTTGCCACCTATCGCGAGGACGAGGGGCTGACGCTGGTCCTTGCCCGTAGTGCTGCGGACGAGGCGGGGCTCGATTACGGTCCGCTGCTTCGGCGCATCACGCTCAATGTGCATTCGGCGCTGGAAGCCATTGGTCTGACTGCGGCTGTCTCGGCGGCGCTGACGCGCGAGGGCATCAGCGCCAATGTGATCGCGGCCTATTATCACGACCACATCTTCGTGCCGGAAGCGGATGCCGAACGGGCGCTGGACGCGCTGCGGGCCTTGACCGTCGCCTGACGCGGTACAACTCCCGGCGGACCGCGCCTCACATGAAGCGCGTGTCTTCCGGTGGGTTGAAATGGTCGTCAGCGCGGCCGTTTTCGTAGATGATGGGCGCTTCGCCCAGTTCCGCGTCGCTGACGCCATCGAGGCAGGCGGCGTTGACTGCGTAGAAGTGGCCAAGAAAATCCTTGTGGTAGCCGCGCGAGAAGGGGCGGACGCCGCAGCGGCTGCAGAAATAGTGGTCGACGTCGCCCTCGATCCAGCCCGAGTTATCGGCCCGATAGCTCGTGAGCTTGTCTTTGCCGGTGGTGATCCCGAACTCCTCGCGAAGGGCAAAGGCCTTCTGCATCCGTGTCTTTGCGCAGAAGGAACAGTTGCAGCGGCGAACGCCCTGGGCGAGATCGAGCTGGCATTCGAAGGTGACGGCACGGCAGTGGCAGCTACCGCGATAGAGCTTTTTCATCGGTTTCCTCCCTTCGGGCGCATGTCACCGTTCGCCGGCCGATGGCCCACGTTGCTGGGTGCAGCGTTGATTGCGTTCTGATGCCGCGGCGACTTGCGCCGCGGGTGTTATCCGACGTTGCCCGAGGGCGCTGCCTCGTCGACCAGCGCCGTGGCCTTGCCGTCGCCGTCATCGCTCGCCTTGCGCAGGAGCAGGAAGGCCATGAGCGCGGTGGCGAGCGACAGGAATACGCAGATCGAGGCGGTGAAGGCGAAGGACTGGGTGAAGACGTCACGTGCCGCCGTCAATAGACGCTCGGCTTCAGCCGACGGTAGATCGGCGGCGACGGCCACCGCGCCGCCGAGCGTCTGCCGGGCCGCGGCGATCGTCTCTTCCGGCAGGCCGGTTACCACCAGCCCGTCCATGCGGCCGCGATAGGCCGAGGTCAGCAGGCTGCCGAGCACGGCAATGCCGAGCGCGCCGCCGAATTCGAAGCTGGTCTCGGAGATCGCCGAGGCTGCGCCGGCACGTTCCGGCGGCGCCGAGCCGACGATCATGTCCGTCGTCAGCGTCCCGACCGAGGCAAAGCCGAGGCAGAGCACGACGAGACCCGTCGTGACGAGCAGCGGGCTGCTCGACGTGCCCACCTGGGTGCAGATCGCAAAACCGATGGCCGCCAGCACGAAACCCGCGGCAATCAGGTTGGAGGCGGCGACGCGTGTGGCAAGCATCGGAACCCCCATCGAAGCGAGGATCATCGCGACGCCCGTTGGCATCGACCAGAGTCCGGCGACGAAAGGCGAAAGCCCGAGGACGAGCTGCAGATACTGCGCCACGAACAGGAACGCGCCGAAGCCTACGAACATGCCGAGGATGTTGACGCCGAGCGCCGCGCTGAAGGTCGGTGTCTTGAACAGCCTCAGATCGATCAAGGGATCGGCAAGCCGGAGCTGGCGCCGTGCAAACAGGATTGCGACGGCGATGCCGAGAAGGATGAAGAAGATCGCCGTCGTGTCGAGCCCGGCCTCGGCGATATGCTTCACGCCGTAGATTGCCGAAAGCACTGATATCAGCGACTGGGCAGCGCTGACCAGATCGATCCGACCGGCCTCGGGATCACGGAACTCCGGCAGCAGGATCGGTCCGAGAACCAGGATCAGCACCATGACGGGAACGGCGAGAAGGAAGACCGAGCCCCACCAGAATTGCGACAGCATGAGGCCGCCGACAACGGGCCCGATGGCACCGCCGGCGGAGAAGCTGGCAAGCCAGACGCCGATTGCGAAAGTGCGCTGCCTGTCGTCCAGGAACATGTTGCGGATCAAGGAGAGGGTGGAGGGTGCAAGCGTCGCCGCCGCGACGCCGAGCACGGCACGTGCGAGGATCAAGGTTTCGGCGTTCCAGGCAAATGCGGCGAAGATCGAGGCGAGGCCGAAGGCGATCGAACCGATCATCAGCAGCCGCCGGCGGCCGATGCGGTCGCCGAGCGTTCCCATTGTTATCAGTGAACCGGCGACCATGAAGCCGTAGATGTCGATGATCCAGAGAAGCTGGGCGGCGGAGGGCTTCAGCTCCTCGGTCAGCTGCGGGACCGCGAGGTTCAGCACGGTCAGGTCCATGGAATAGAGCATGCAGGGCAGGGCCAGCACGGCGAGCCCGATCCATTCGCGCCGGCTCGCCCTAGGGGGGGCGGGCGTAGCAGCGCTTTGCAGGTTTGCGATCTCAGACATGTTCGACGTAATCCTTGAGCCGCTCGAGGCACTCGCCCCAGCCTTCCTGGTGCGAGTCGCGCTCCTCGACGGTCTCGAATGGTGTTTGCTGGAAGGTCAGCCGTGTCCGGCCGCCGATATCGGCAAAGGAAACCGTGACCAGCGTGTCGGCGCCGGGCTCGCCGTCTTCATCCCAGGCGAAGGTGAAGACGAGCTTTTCGGGCTCGCGCACTTCGCGATAGACGCCGCTCATCCAGTAGTCCTGGCCTTCGGGCGAGCGGATGCAGGCGCGCCAAGCGCCGCCCGGACGGAAGTCCATGTTCACCGAATGCGGCGTGAAATCCCGCGGTCCCCACCAGCGCAGCATGTGCTCGGGCGTCGACCAGACCTTGAAGACGAGGCTCACCGGCGCTTCGAAGTCGCGCACGATTTCCAGTCCGATGTCCTTGCGCGTTGCGTTTGCGGTCGCCGGTGTCATGAAGCCTCCTCGCTTGGCGCCCCAATGCGCCCAGTCCTTAACCGTAGAGTTATTTAACTTATCGGTTAATATCTGCGCGCGAAGGCGCTTGTCAAGGTAGGCTCAAGCGGTGATCTGATTTTTGTCAATTTGGCGGGAAGGGCAGGCACCGCGTCTTCAGCCGGGCGAGCACCCGGCCGAAGGCGCCGGGATCGTCAAGGCTGCGGGCGAGGATCAACGCCCCCTGAATGCCGCCGACGATTTCCTCGGCGAGCGGGTTGCATTCCGCCTTTGGCGTGCCGGCGCGTTCAAGCGTCGCAGCGAGATCGGCGCGCCAGTCGGAGAAGTAACCGTTGAGTTCGCGAGCGAAACGGTCGTGCGCGCCGCTTGCGGCGATCACGCCCATCAGGCAGAGCCTGCGGCCCTGGCGGAAATAGTTGTCCACGCCCGCAAACATTGCCTCCAGCGCTTGCGCCGGATCTTCGGCGTGGCGCAGTGCTTCGAAGATGTGGGTGCGGAACCACGCGGCGATATCGCCGAGCACGGCCTCGGCCATCTCCTCCTTACCGCCGGGGAAAAAATGGTAGAGGCTGCCTTTGCCAAGGCCGGTCTTTTCGGTGATCAGGCTGAGGCTGGTGCCGTCATAGCCATGCTCGCGGAAGATTTCCGCCAGCGTGGCGATGACGTCCTGACGTTCGGCGACGATGCGGCTCATGCCGGTTTCCTCACAAGCGGATACTCGACCCGGGCGAAGCGGTGGAACAGCGCGCCGACCGCGACGAGGATCAGCGAGCCGGTGAGCACCGGGAAGAGCAGGAACTCGAAACCGGGATCGGCGGCGAAGACGACGAGCGGATTGGCGCCCGCCGGCGGATGGGTGATGCGCAGCGCCGCCATCAGCGCGATCGCCGCGCCGACAGCGATCGCCACCGCCCACCATTCGTTGGGGAAAAAGGCCCTCAAGACCAGGCCGACGAGGGTGGCGACGACATGGCCGCCGACGACATTGGCCGGCTGCGACAGAGGGCTTGATGCGACCGAGAAAATCAGCACGCAGCTGGCGCCGAAGGGCGCCATCAGCATGGGATGGCCGACAAGATTGGTGAGCGCGCCTACGGCAGCAATGGCGACAAGGCCGCCGATGCCGGCGATGAGGCCGCGGTTGATATGAACGGGAGGCTGGTGACGCGAGAAGAAGTGGCGCATTTGTGTACCAATCGGTCAAGTGTTTACCGATTGGTACAATGACTTGCCGATGAAGTCAAGAGAGTGCTGCCGGACCGGGCGTGGCGGCGGCCAACGGCCCGCCCGTTCCTGGCGCGCACCTCACATGAAATCGCGAGGGATGCGCTTCTTGAAGTGCTTCTCGAAGATCTGCCTGTCACCCTCATAGGCGACGACTTCAGCCTCGGTGATCCACTCGCTTTCGGTGCAGTGGAGCGTCGAGGTCGAGACCGTGCGCACCGACCAGCCGTCGCGCTTGGCGACACAGGTCCAGGTCGAGGTTCCGATCATCGAGAGCGGATCGTCGGGCGCGATCGACCAGGTTTCGTCGCGGATGTCCTGGGTGGCAAGGCCGGTCTCAGGATGTTCGGAGAGGCCGGTGTCCTCGTAGATCCGGTAGTGGGTCATGCCGTGGGTCATGTCGCGCTCGACGGTGCGGCTCGATGTACCGCGTGTCAGTTCGCGGTATTTCGGCAGCGGATCGGGGTTTTCCGGCTCGGGCACGGCGATTTCGCGGTGAGCGCCAAGCAGCGGAAGCGCCAGCGACAGGCTTGATGTATCGATCGTGAGGCCCGGCTCCGTCGGCGATGGCAGGATCAGCGGCCAGTAGGAGGTGGAGAGCGACACGCGAATGCGGTTGCCCGCGCGGAAGCGATAGCCGCAGGCGTCGAGCACGAGTGTCACCCGCGTCTTGCGACCCGGTTCCACTGGCCGCGGCTGGGCGTTGCCGTCGCGATGCGCAAGGTTCAGGACGCCGAAGGCGACGCGGGTCGCGGTGCCATCCGGATGCACGTCGACGAGGCGCACGGCGAGGTTGGCGGTTGCCGCCTGGCAGTTGACATCGACGGTCAGCGTCGGCTGGCCGAGATAGTCGGCGGCGGCAAGCAGCGGCGCCGTCTCGAATACAAGCGAGCCGGCGTCGTCGATGCGCTGGTCACCGGCCATTTCGGCGTCGGGCTTCAGGGTGAAATACTCGCCGGATGCCGTCCCGGTATCGAGCGGCGATTTCAGGTAGATCTCGCCGATGCCGGTGCCGCCGGCCGAAGGCGTCAGCCGCCCGTCATGGGAAACGCCGAAAAGCTGCATCTCCGGCGATGCCCAGGCGTCCTTCGCCACCCAGCGGCCGGGATCGCTGTCGCGCCGGAGCGACGGGCGCGGGCCATCGAGGATATAGGCGCGCACCTGCGGGCCGTCCTCGGCGCCGTTCTTCTCGTCGCGCAGCCAGCGGTTCCACCAGCGGATCGCCTCGCCGTGAAAATCGGCGCGCGGCTTCGGGAAGGCGAAATGCGGATACTTGTGCACCCAGGGCCCGATCAGGGCCTTCGCCTGGTCGCCGAGACCTTCGACTGCCTTCAAGGGCGTGTTGCGGTAACCGTCGGCCCAGCCGGCGATGACGAGTGCCGGCACCTCGACGCTTCCGAAATCCTCCGCGATCGAGCCGTGCTGCCAGAAGGCGTCGCGGCGCTGGTGCTTCAGCCATTCCTCCATGAAATAGGGCTCGTTCTCCAGCCGCTCCATCCACATTTCCTTCCAGCGGTCGCCGACGATTGCGGGGTCGGGCGAGCGCGACTGGTAGCCGAGCATGGTCGCCGCCCAGGAAAGCTGGGCGGATAGGTGGCAGCCGTTCTTGTAGTGGATGTCGTCGTTGTAGCGGTCGACCGTCGAGGCGATGGAGATGACGGCTTTCAGCGCCGGCGGCTTCAGGGCTGCGACCTGCAGGCAGTTGAAGCCGCCCCAGGAAATGCCCATCATGCCGACCTTGCCATTGGACCAGGGCTGCGCGGCGATCCATTCGACGATCTCGCAGCCGTCCGAAAGCTCGCGCGGCGTGTACTCGCCATCGATGACGCCATCGCTTTCGCCGGAGCCTCTGATGTCAACGCGCACGCCGGCAATGCCGGCGGCGGCAAAGACGGGATAGGTGGACTCGTCGCGGACACTCGTGCCGCCCTGCTTGCGGTAGGGCAGGTATTCGAGCACGGCCGGAACCGGCGCGGCTTCCGCGCCGGCGGGCATCCAGATGCGGGCGGCGAGCCGGGTGCCGTCTTTCAGCCGGATCCATTCGTTTTCGATCACAGTGAATTCACGTTCTGACATGTCGTTCTAGCACTCTATCTTTGTTCTTTCGGGCACTTCCGAACGTGGAATTGCTTAGCTGTCGAACCAGACGCGGCTTGCGACATAGCCGTTGGAAAGATCGTTGCCGATGTCGTCGACGAAGCCCTTGAGCGAAGCCGAGGCAGCGTTCACGTAATCGTTGAAAACGGGCAGGATCAAGCCGCCTTCGTCACGCACCGTCATCGCCATGCTGTGGTACATTTCCTTGCGCTTGGCATCGTCGAGCTCGGAGCGGGCCTGAAGCAGGAGCTTGTCGAAGTCCTCGCGCTTGAAGCGCGTGTCGTTCCATTCGGCGGTCGAGAGATAGGAGGTCGAGTAGCGCGAATCCTGCGTCGGACGGCCGCCCCAATAGGAAGCGCAGAAGGGTTGCACGTTCCAGACATTGGTCCAGTAGCCGTCCTCGGGCTCGCGCCGCACTTCGAGCTCGATGCCAGCCTTCTTGGCGCTTTCCTGGAAGAGCACGGCAGCGTCCGCCGCACCCGGGAAGGCGGCGTCGGAGGTGCGCAAGAGGATCGGCCGGTCGTGGCCGGACTTCTTGAAGTGGAAGGAGGCCTTGTCGGGGTCATAGGCCCGCTGCTCGATGCCCTCAGGCGCCAGTGCGTAGTTGCCGTTGACCGGATAGTCGTTGCCGAGCGTGCCGAAGCCGCCGAGCACCCGGTCGAGGATCGCCTGGCGGTCGACCGCATATTTCAGCGCCAGCCGGAGATCGTTGTTGTCGAAGGGCGCGGTGTCGCAATGCATCAGGAAACTATAGAAACCCTTGCCCGCGGTCCGGAGGATCTCGACGCGCGGCGCCCGCTTCAAGAGCGGCACGGTCTTCGGGTCGATGTTGTTGATGAAGTGAACCTGGCCGGAAGAAAGGGCGGCGATGCGCGCCGTCGTGTCGTTCATCACGATGATCTCGACCGAGTCGACGAAACCGCGGTCGGAGCGCCAGTCAGCGGCGTTCTTCTCGAAGGTGGCGCGCAGGCCTGCCTCGTAGCTTGCAAGCTTGTAGGGGCCGGTGCCGATGGGCGAGGCCGGGTTGTCGACGCCGCCCTTCGGCTGGATGATCAGGTGATAGTCGGTCAGAAGCAGCGGCAGGTCGGCATTGCCCTCGCTCAAGGACAGCACCAGCGCGCCGCCCTTTTCCTCGATGGTCTTGATGGAGCGCATCAGCCCGAGGGCGCCGGACTTGGAGCCTTCGTCGGCATGGCGCTTCAAGGTCGCAACGACATCGGCGACCGTCAGCTTGCTGCCGTCATGGAAACTAACGTCGCTGCGGATCTTGAAGGTCCACTGCGACGCATCCGCCGAAGGCTCCCAGGATTCGGCAAGGGCCGGCAGCGGCGCGCCGGTCTTCGGGTCGGATTCGACCAGCGTATCGCCCCAGAGGTGACCGATGACGAAGGAGACGGAACCGCTATAGGCGGCGGGGTCGAGCGAATCGGTGGTGGCGCCGCCCTTGAGGCCGAGCTTCAGATGGCCGCCGCGCTTTGGCTCCTGCGCGCGCGCGTCGCCTGCCGCCAGCGTTGCGCCGAGGCCGGCCGCAAGTCCGAGCGCTGCGGTACCCGCCAGGAAGCCGCGCCGGCTGATGCCGGTCGAAGCCATGCTCGCGGGGACGAGAAGGCCGTCGGGTCGCTTCGTGAATTCGGTCATTTCAAGGTTCCCTTTGGTATAATGTTTATCGAGGAAACCTAATGGCTGCAGGCGCGTGCACAATTTCGCGACTTGACGCTTTTTTACGCTCTTTTACGCTATCCCTTCGCCGCCGGCTTCTATCAAGGTGGTTGGCGCCAAGGTGAGGGCGGGTAGCGCAGTGCAGGACATCGACATCTTCTCGGCCAATCTTCGCTTTGCCTGTTCGACGCGGCGCTCGATCTCGCAGATCTGCCGTGAGATCGGCATCAACCGGCAGCAGTTCAATCGCTACATCGGTGGCGAAGCGCGGCCGTCACCGCACAATGTCACGCGCATCGCCCGCTTCTTCGGACTGGCGGCCGAGGACTTCGCGCTGCCGGCAAAACAGTTCGAGGCGCGCATGACGCGACCGGACCGCGATCGCTCGGACGCCGGTCTGCTGCTCGAAGGCTTTCCCGGCGACATCGCGGGCTTGAGGCGCCATATCGGCTACTATCAGACTTACCATGTTTCGCTCTCCTGGCCGGGGCTGGTTGTGTGCTCCTGCGCCCGGATCTACGAGGAGGCCGGCTCGATCCGGGTGAAATCGATCGAGCGCATCCGCGACCCGAAAAACGAGATCCAGCAGTTCTCGAAATATGTCGGTCTCGTCACCTTCTGGCGAAACCGCATCTTCGTCGCCGAGCGCAGCATCGGGCGCGAGCCGATGCTGGCGCAGACGATCCTTCTGCCTTTCGAAGTGCACCAGCGCGTCTATCTGCGTGGCACCACCATGGGGGTCTCCTGGCGCAAGGAGAACCTGCCCTATGCGTCTCGGATGATCTGGCGATCTCTTGGGGCTCAGCCGGATCTGCGCCAGATGCTCTCGCGCTGCGGCGTGCTTTCCTTCGGTTCGCGACACATGCCGCAGACGGTCCGCGCCTTCCTCGATACGCCCGATGCCGAGCCTTTGACCGTGCCGACCGAATATTGAGGCGGGGGCGCGGCCGTGTCATAGCTTGCACCGGCAAGGGGACAATTGGAGGAGAGATCATGAAAGCTGTAGCGGCCGTCACCGCCTGCCTTTGGTTCGCCGTGCCGGCTCCGTCTGCAATGGCCGAGGAGGCGCGGGCGCCGATCCCGTCCTGCGCGCTTTCGGGCGCCTCCAGCGTGATGATCGGCGGCCAGCCGGCGCTCAGGCTCTCCGACGTCGCCAATTGCCCGCCGGAACTCTACGAGGTGGTGCCGAGCATCATGATCGAGGGTCAGCCGGTCGTGCATTTCCGCGCGGGTGCTGGCGCCAAGGGCGATTGCGCCGCGAAGGCAGAACCGTCTGTGACGTTTGAAGGCGAAGCCGCCCAGCGCGTGGGCGACGTCGATTGCCGGCAGAAGTGAGATTGCGCCGTCAGTCGAGCATCGCCAGCCGGGCTCCTTCCTGAACGGCTTTGAGCGCCGGCGGGTTGGTGACCGGGTAACCGGCGATGAAGCGCTCGACGGAGAAGTCCGGGAACTCGGTGCGTAACCGTGATGCGGCGCTTGCCGCTTCTTCGGTCTCTCCGATACGGGCGTGTCCCATGGCCTGAAACATCAGCGTATTGGGCGATTCCTGTGAACTGCGTCCCAGCGCCGAAAGGCTCTCCGCATGACGGCCGATGACGAAGAGCACGCGACCGAGCATGCCGTAGTACCAGGGCGGTGCCAAGGGATTGAGGGACAACGCTTTCTCGATTAGCGGCATCGCTTCGGCCGGATTTCCGGCCACCAGAGCCTTGCTGCCGGCCAAGAGCGCCAGGGTATCGGCATTGTGCTTGCCGTGCTCGAACGCGTGCGCCTGGGCGTCGGCGGCACCTTTGAGGTCGCCGAGGCACGCCTTGAGATCGCCAAGGCAGGTATGGGCGAACGGGTTTGCCGGATCGAGGCGCAAGGCCTCCTCGATAGCCGATCGCCAGTTCCCGATGGTCGTATCAAAGTCGATGCCATAGCCGTTGCAGGCCTGGACGGAGTAGGCATAGGCCAGTTCGGTCCAGGCCCTTACCCGTGCGGGGTCCAATTCGAGCGACCGCGTGAGGAGGTGAATTGCCGCGGCGTTTCCTTCCGCGCTGAACCGGTTGAGCTCTTCGACGCCGAGAAGATAGTAATCGTAGGAATGCAGGTTCGAGGGGGCCTTCTTGCGGCTGGCATTGCGCCTGAGGGCGGCCAGCTTGCCGAAGCAGCCTGCCAGCGCGTTGACGACGCTCTCCGTCAAATCGTCCTGAAGCGCGAGTATGTCTCCGATCGGCCGGTCGTAGCGTTCGCTCCAGAGCGTCATACCGGAGCGCGTTTCCGAGAGCTGGATCGTCAGCCGCACCTGCCGGTCGTCGGCGCGCACTTGGCCGGTCACCGCATAGGTCGCGCCGATGGCCTGGACATGGTCGTCGTAGCTCTCCGCACGATTGCCGAGCAGCTTCATGGTGTGAAAGGCGACAACGGGCAGATCCGCGTAGCGCGCGAGATCGACGCAGATATCCGACGAAAGGCCGTCGGCAAACCGGCGCCAGCGCCGCTCTTCGTTCAGGCTTTCGATCGGGAACAGGGCGAGGACCGGTGGCCCTTGCTCTGCCGGTGCCGCGGTCGTTAACTCCCTTGGTCCGGCTATCTCTGACGCCAGCGCGATCTTGTTGCGAACGCCAAGCTTGCCATAGATCGTCGCGAGATGGCTGCGCACGGTCGATGGCGCGATGCAGAGCGCTTCGCCGATCTGGCGGTAGGTCAGGCCGGCAGCAAAGCGTTCGGCGACTGCACGCTCGCGATCCGACAGGATCGCAGGCACAAAGCGACGCCTCAGGATGCGGGTCATACCTGCCTCCTTGTCGTTTCACCGGTTCGGTTCTGCTGCGGCTCCAGCAAAATACTACAAATGCTGGAAGCAAAACACTGCACATGTGCGATTGCCGCATAGTCCTATGAGGCTAGAGTTTGCGCTGAACATCACGCGGGAGGACGACCATGAGCAAGCTTCTGTCAGGCATGTCCGACTTCTACCACTCCGTATCCGAGGACGTTGAGCAGACATCCGAGCCCGGCGATGGCCGCATCACCAAGTGGTTTCACCCGAAGCGTCTCTTTGCCATGTGGGACGATCGTCAGCACTACCGCGATCAGCTTGCCCATATGGCGGCCGACTCGCCGGAGTTGATCGATGATATCGGCCTGACCGAAAAGCAGGTCGATACCGAGGTCAAGAAGCATTTCTGGGAGCATTGACGCGAGCTCATGCGAAGCGTGACTGCGCCCGTCGGGTCGTGACACGGCGGATCCCGGAAACCGAGCATTGGGGGCAGGGAAGCCGATCGCCTCTGTGCAGCCGGCTTCCCTTCAGATTGCGTCCCACAACAGGCAACGCGCATTTTCCGCGATGGCCCTAGAGCAATTCACTGTTTCATTGAAACAGCGAATTGCTCCAACTGTTTGAAATTGCGCAATTCCGGACGGAAAACCGTTTCACACTTTTCCTGGAATTGCCTTAGTTTCCGGCGCTTTCCATCCTTCGCGTCTTCAGCACGCGCTCCAGCCAGCCGATCTCCATTTCCGGAACCGATTTCAAAAGCAGGTCGGTATAGTCGTCGAAGGGTGGCGACAGCACCTTCGATTTCGGCCCGAAGCGCACGAGGCGGCCGCGATGCATGACCGCGACGCTGTCGGCGATCGCCCGGACGATGGCGATGTCGTGGGTGATAAAGACATAGGAAACAGCGGTTTCCTCCTGAAGCTTCAAAAGCAGATTCAGGATGCCTTCGGCCACCAGCGGGTCGAGCGCCGAGGTCGGCTCGTCGCAGAGGATCAGCTCCGGCTTGGCGGCCAAGGCGCGTGCGATCGCCACGCGCTGTTTCTGCCCGCCGGACAGCTCGGCCGGATACCGATCGAGGAAGCGGCTGCCCATCTCGATCTGGTCCAAGAGTTCCTTGACCCGCTCCGACTTCTTCTGGCCGTGCATGCCGAAATAGAAGGAGAGCGGCCGGCCGACGATGTCGCGCACCGTCTGGCGCGGGTTCATCGCCGTGTCGGCCATCTGGTAGATCATCTGGATGCGGCGAAGCTCGTCATTGCTGCGGCCCTTCAAGGCCCGCGGCAGTTCCTTGCCCTCGAAGCTGATGCGGCCCTCGGTCGGCGGCAAGAGGCCGGTGATGACCCGGGCGAGCGTCGATTTGCCCGAGCCGCTTTCGCCGACGATCGCCAGCGTCTGGCCCTTGGGCAGATGCATCGAGACGTCGTGCAGCACCTTGAAGCCGTTGGCGTAGCCGGCGCTGACATGCTCGATCTTCAACTGCGCCCCGGTCTGGTCGGCCGCCTCGTCGCGCTTGGTCTGGCGGACGCTGACGAGCGCGCGGGTATAGTCCTCCCGCGGTGCCTCGATCACCTGCTTGGTAGTGCCGTATTCCACGGTCTTGCCGTGGCGCAGCACCATGATGTCGTCGGAGATCTGGGCGACCACCGCGAGATCATGGGTGATGTAGAGCGCTGCCGTATGCGTCTCCTCGATCGCGTGTTTGATCGCGGCGAGCACGTCGATCTGGGTTGTCACGTCGAGCGCCGTCGTCGGCTCGTCGAAGACGATCAGCTCCGGATTGGGGCAAAGCGCCATGGCGGTCATTGCGCGCTGGAGCTGGCCGCCGGAGACCTGGTGCGGATAGCGGTCGCCGAAGGTTTCCGGATTGGGGAGGCCCAGCACCCGGAACAGATAGAGCGCCCTTTTCTTCGCCTCCTCACGGCTCATGATGCCGTGGCGAACCGAAGCCTCGATCACCTGGTCACCAAGCCGGTGGGCCGGGTTGAAAGCCGCCGCCGCGGATTGCGCGACGTAGCAGACGCGGGCGCCGCGGATCGAGCGGATACCGTTCTTGTCGAGCGTCAGGATGTCCTTGCCGTCGAGCAGGACCTGGCCGCCGGTGATGCGCACGCCACCGCGACCATAGGCGAGCGCCGAAAGCCCGATGGTCGACTTGCCGGCGCCGGATTCGCCGATGAGGCCGAGCACCTTGCCCTTCTCAACGTCGAAGGAGACGCCCTCGACGAGGGTCACGACCTTGGGCGGTTCGCCCGGCGGATAGCTGGTCGCTTCGATCTTGAGGTTCTTGACGGAAAGCATCTCAGGCATCGCCGCGTCCTCCCTTGAGGCTCGAGGTTCTTTTCATCAGCCAGTCGACCACGAGGTTGACGCAGATCGCCAGCGTGGCGATTGCCGCGCCCGGGATCAGGGCCGCCGAAATGCCGAAGATGATGCCATCCTTGTTGTCCTTGACCATGCCGCCCCAGTCGGCGGACGGCGGCTGGATGCCGAGGCCGAGGAAGGAGAGGGTGGAGAGGAACAGGATCGAGAAGGCGAAGCGCAGGCCGAATTCGGCGAGCAGCGGCGACAGCGTGTTCGGCAGGATCTCGCGGAAGATGATCCAGAGCGAACCTTCGCCGCGCAGCCTCGCGGCTTCGACGAATTCCATGACCGCGACGTCGAGTGCCACGGCGCGGCCGATGCGGAAGACGCGGGTGCTGTCGAGCACTGCCATGACCAGGATCAGGATCCACAGATGTTGCGGCAGCACGGCGAGAACGACGAGGGCGAAGATCAGCGTCGGGATCGCCATCATCAGGTCGTTGAAGCGGGAGAAGAACTGGTCGGTGAAGCCGCCGACAACGGCCGCCGTGAAGCTCAGGAGCATGCCCAGCGAGAAGGAGAGCACGGTCGCCGCTAGCGCCACGAAGATCGTGGTGCGGGCGCCATAGACCAGACGCGACAGCAGATCGCGGCCGAGATTGTCGGTGCCGAGCAGGAAGTCGCCGCCGGCCGGAAGCCAGATGTCGCCGACGACGTCGCGTTCGCCGAAGGGGGCGATGACGGGCGCGAAGACGGCACAGAAGATCGCAAGGGCGATGCCGGCGATGCCGACCCAGGCGCTGAAGGGAATGGATCTCAGGTTCATCGCGGATGCCTCAGTCTCGGGTTGGCGATGATCGCGAGAATGTCGGCCGCCATGTTGAGGAAGATGTAGAAGGCGGCGAAGATCAGGCCGCAGGCCTGAACGACCGGCATGTCGCGCACGGTCACCGCATCCACCATGTATTGCCCCATGCCGGGATAGACGAAGACCACCTCGACCACCACGACGCCGACGACGAGATAGGCGAGGTTGAGGGCGATGACGTTGATGACAGGCGCAACGGCATTGGGAGCAGCGTGCTTGGCGATGATGCGAAAGGCACTGAGCCCCTTCAGTTCCGCCGTCTCGACATAGGCCGACGACATGACGTTCAAGATCGCGGCTCGGGTCATGCGCATCATGTGGGCGAGCACGACGAGAACCAGGGTCGCGACCGGAAGTGCTATCGCCGAGAGACGTTCGGTGAAGCTCATGCTGTCATAGACGGTCGCGGGGAAGGTCGCGATGCCGTATTTGACGGCGAAGAACATGATCAGGAGATAGCCGACGAAGAACTCGGGCAGCGAGATGGCCGCGAGCGACACGACGTTGATGATCTTGTCCGGCAGCCTGTTGCGGAACTGGACCGCCAGCATGCCGAGGCCGACGGCGAGCGGCACGGATATGAGCGCTGCGAAGAAGGCGAGGAACAGCGAATTGCCGAGGCGCTTGCCGATCTGCTCGCCGACCGAATTCTTGCTGGCCCAGGAAGTGCCGAAATCGCCTTGAACGGCGCCGCCGAGCCAGGACAGGTAGCGCTCGGTCCAGGGCTTGTCGAGGCCGAGATCCTTGCGGATGTTCTCGACCGCCTGCGGTGTTGCGGACTGGCCGAGATAGGTGGTGGCGAAGTCGCCGGGAAGCGCCTCGATGCCGCCTGATATCATCAGCGACACGGCGAAGAGCAGGCCGACGCTCAGGCCCAGGCGCTGCAGGATCAGCGCCGCGAGCGGGCGGCGGAAGGTGAAGCGGCGCCAGAAGGTGCCGCCGATTTCACCATCCGCAGGGTTGGGTTTTGCTGGTACTCCGGAAAGTTCGGCAGGGCGCGGATGGGTTCCATCCGCGCTCCCGTCCGTCGGAACCGGACCAGTGAGCGGTCCGCTTTCCATCATCATGCGTCCAGCCACACCCGGGTTGCGACATAGCCGTTCGACATGTCGTTGCCGATATCGTGCACGTAGCCCTTCACTTGCTTGGTGGAGGCGTTCACGAAGTCGTTGAACATCGGCAGGATCAGACCGCCTTCGTCACGCACCATCATCGCCATGGTCCGGTACATCTCCTTACGCTTCGCTTCGTCCAGCTCGGAGCGGGCCTCGAGCAGGATCTTGTCGAAATCGGCGCGCTGGAAGCGGGTATCGTTCCAGTCGGCGTTCGAGAGATAGGCGGTGGAATACATCTGGTCCTGGGTCGGGCGGCCGCCCCAGTAGGACGTCGAGAAGGGCTGGACGTTCCAGACGTTTGTCCAGTAGCCGTCGCCCGGTTCGCGCTTGACCTCGATTTCGATGCCGGCCTTCTTGGCGCTTTCCTGGTAGAGCACCGCCGCGTCGACCGCGCCTGGGAAGGCGACGTCGGAGGTGCGCAGCAGCACCGAGCCGCTATGGCCGGACTTCTTGTAGTGGAAGGCCGCCTTGTCCGGGTCATAGGCGCGCTGCTCGATGCCCTCAGGGAAGAGGGCATAGGTGTCGTTGATCGGGAAGTCGTTGCCGACCTTGCCATAGCCGCCGAGGATGCGCTCGACCATGGTTTCGCGATCCATCGCGTATTTCAGCGCCAGCCGCAGGTCGTTGTTGTCGAACGGCGCCGTGTTGCAATGCATGATGAACACGTAGTGGCCGCGGCCCGACGTGTTCAGGATCTCGACAGTGGGCGCCCTCTTCAACAGGTTGACCGTCTTCGGATCGACTCGGTTGATGAAGTGCACCTGGCCGGAGGAGAGGGCGGCGATGCGGGCCGTCGCATCGTTCATGGCGATCAGTTCGACGGAATCGACATAGCCACGATCCGTGCGCCAGTCGTCGGCATTCTTTTCGAAGGTGGCGCGAACGCCGGGTTCGAAGCTCGTCACCTTGTAGGGGCCGGTGCCGATCATCGCGTCGGGACTGTCGAGACCGCCGTTCGGCTGGATGATAAGGTGGTAGTCGGACAGCAGCAGCGGCAGGTCGGCATTGCCTTCCGTGAGTGTCAGCACGAGCTTGCCGCCGTCGGCCTTGATTTCCTTGATCGACTTCATCACGCCGAGTGCGCCCGATTCCGACTTGTCATCGGTGTGGCGCTGCAACGTCTTGATGACGTCGTCGAGCGTCAGCTCCTTGCCGTCGTGGAACTTCACGCCCTTGCGGATGGCGAAGGTCCAGGTCGAGGCGTCGGCCGAGGGCTCCCACGATTCGGCAAGTGCCGGCACCGGTGCGCCCGTCGTCGGATGGCTTTCGACCAGCATGTCGCCCCAGTTGCGTCCGACGACGAACATGAATTGCGAAAGCGCCTTGGCCGGGTCCTTCGAGTCGGTGGCGGCGGCACCTTCGAGGCCGAGCTTCAGATGGCCGCCGCGCTTCGGCTCCTGCGCCGCCGCGCTGGTGGCGAACAGCGTGCCTGCCGTCGAGGCGAGAATGCCGGCAGCGGCTGCGCGGCCGAGAAACTCGCGCCGGTTCATCTTGCCGAGCATGACCTGTTGTGTGAGGTAATCCTTGTAATCGCTCATTCCCCTGTTCCCTTCTTTGTCGGCATTCGCCGTTCGTTGTGGTTGTTAGAGATTGCTGCGTACAGCCATTGTATCGATGGCATTTCGGATCGGCCCGGGCGGCCGCTTCTTGTTTCGTCGGGTTTCGTTCTCCTTTCGTCGACCGGGCGCATTAGCTTCAGATCGATAAGCGTAGTCGCTGGAACCGATCTTGTAACGCCCTAAATTACAATTTATTTCCATAAGCTTGGCTTATGGACGCGTGGTTTATGGCGCGCGGCTTTGCCCGCGCGTCTCGTCACGTCTCAATGCCGGTCGCCCGGCTCGGTTCCCTGCGCCACCAAGGATGGCGGGGTCTGTCAGCGGCCCTTCCAGACGGGGTCGCGCTTCTCGGCGAAGGCGCGTGCGCCCTCCAGCTGGTCTTCGCTAGAATAGAGAATGTCGACCGTCTTGAACTGCCGTTGGGTGATCTTGTTCATGGTCGTCTGGAAGGCCTCGCCTTCGGCGGCGCGCACCACTTCCTTGATCGCGGCGTAGACCAGCGGCGGTCCGCTTTCGAGCAGGCGGGCGAGCTCCCAGGCGCGCTCCATCAGCCTGTTTGCCGGCAGGATCTCGTTGACGAAGCCCCAGCGGTGGGCTTCCGCCACGTCGAGCCAGCGACCGGTCAGGAGCATGTCCATGGCGATGTGATAGGGGATGCGCTTCGGCAGCTTGATTGAGGCGGCGTCCGCAACTGTGCCGGAGCGGATTTCAGGTAGCGCGAAGGTCGCGTGTTCGGCGGCAAGGATCAGATCGGTCGACAGCGCGATTTCGAGACCGCCACCGCAGCAGATGCCGTTGATCGCCGCAATGATCGGCTTGTTGAGGTCGCGCAGCTCCTGCATGCCGCCGAAACCGCCGACGCCATAGTCGCCGTCGACCGCGTCGCCATCGGCGGCCGCCTTCAGGTCCCATCCCGGACAGAAGAATTTTTCACCGGCGCCGGTGATGATCGCGACGCGTAAGCTGTCGTCGTCGCGGAAATCACGGAAGATCTCGCCCATCACCCGGCTGGTCTTCAGGTCGATGGCATTGGCCTTCGGCCGGTCGATCGTGACTTCGAGAATGCCGCCTTCGCGGCGCGTGAGGATCGGTCCGGTCATCAGGGTCAGTTCCTTCGGCGGATGAGGGCGTCGGCGGCAACGGCACCCTGGCCGTTCGGCAACACCATCAAAGGATTGATATCGAGTTCTTCGAGCTTCGAGGCGTTTGAAACGACATAGGATGCCGCTGCGGCGACAGCCTCGACCAATGCCGCGAAATCGCCTGCCGGGCCGCCGCGATAGCCATCGATGAGCTTACGGATCTTCAGGCCGGCGATTGCCTCGTTTATCGCTTCCGGTGTCGTCGGCAGCGTCAGGATGGCGGAATCGTCGAGCAGTTCCACCAGGATGCCGCCGGCGCCGATCGTCAGTACCGGACCTGCCACGGGGTCGCGCATGGCGCCGATGATCAGTTCGGCGACGGGTTTTGCCACCATCTTCTCGACCAGGTAACCCGAGGCGACGGCGGCCATTGCCTTTGCTGCCGCATAAACGTCATCGCGGTTTGCAAGGTTGAGCTTCACGGCGCCCGCTTCGGTCTTGTGGGCGACGCCCAGACCCTTGAGCACGACGGGGAAACCGAGGGCCTCGGCAGCGTTTGCGGCCTCTTCGGCGGTCGCCGCCGTTCTGCCTTCAGGCACCTTGAGGCCCGAAGCGGCAAGCTCCACCTTCGCCTCATGTTCGCTGAGCGTGATCGCCTCGCCAGCGGCGCTGCCGCTGCCGTCGAGCAGGCGGGGCGGGACCGGTTTCATCCAGGCGGCGCCGATGTCGGCGGCCGTCTCGATCGCGGCCAGCGCCTCCTCGATGCCGAAGAAGGGGACGACACCCGCCTTCATCAGGAAGAGCGCCGTCGCCTCCGGCATGTTCTCGCCAAGGCTCGCGACGATGCCGGCGCGGGCGCCGGTCGCCCGTGCCGCGTCGATCACCGCGTGGCAGGTCGTCTCCCAGTCGGTCGCGTCGCAGCGGTCAAGCCGCGGGAAATCGAGCACGAGGAGATTGATCGCATAGCCGCCCTTCATCATGGCGGTAAACGCGGTGGTCTGCTTCTCGCGGTTGCCCCAGACGAAGGTGTGGTAGTCGAGCGGGTTGGCGATCGTCACCATCTCGCCGAGCGCATCCTTGAGCGGCTTCTTCTGCTCTTCACGCAGTGCCCGGTAGTTCACCCGGTAGCGCTCGCCGGCGTCCGCCATCAGCGAGGCCTCGCCGCCGGAACAGCTCATCGAGGAGATGTCGTTGCTGTCGAGCGGGCCGGCCACATGCAGGAGCTTCAGCGTTTCGAGAAGCGCTGGCAGCGTATCGACGCGGCCGATGCCGAGGCGGGCAAGCAGAGCCGAGGAGACGCGGTCGTTGCCGGCAAGTGAAGCGGTGTGTGAGACGGTCGCAAGCTGCGCCGCCTCCGATTTGCCGACCTTCAGCGTCACGACCGGCTTGCCGAGTTCGCGCGCCCGCGTCGCCAGCCGTTCGAGGGCTGCCACGCTGTCGAAGCCTTCGATATGCAGGCCGACGGCGGTGACGCGCGGGTCTTCGAGCACGGCGCAGGCGATGTCGGACAAGCCCGTCTGCGCCTGGTTACCGGCGGTCATGACATAGGCGAGCGGCAGGCCGCGCGTCTGCATCGAGATGTTGCAGGTGATGTTGGAGGATTGCGTCAGGATGGCGACGCCCTTTTCGACGCGCTGCATTCCATGCTGGTCCGGCCAGAGCAGGGCGCCGTCGAGCATGTTGATGAAGCCGTAGCAATTCGGCCCGACGATCGGCATGTCGCCGGCAGCCGCCACCAGCGCCTCCTGCATGTCGTTGCCGTCGTCAAGCTCGCTTGCCGCCTCGCGAAAGCCCGAGGCGTAGCAGACGGCACCACCGGCGCCGCGGCGCGCGAGATCGCGGATGATATCGATCGTCAGCTGCCGGTTGACGCCGACGAAGGAGGCATCCGGTGCGCCTGGCAGTTCCGCCACCGAGCGGTAGCACTTGCGGCCGAGGATCTGGTCCTCGCGCGGATGCACCGGCCAGATCTCGCCGGAAAACCCCATCTTGTCGCATTGTTCGATGACACGCCGGGCTTCCTTGCCGCCGAAGACGGCGATGGTGCGCGGACGGATCAGGCGGTCGAGGGAGCGGGGGGCGTCGGTCATGCCGTCTTGCTCTCCCTCATTCCTGTGCTTATCACAGGAATCCAGCCGGCTTGCGTCGGCAAGCCGATAGGAACTCTTTCCATCTCGAAGCGCATGCGCTTGTTGCTTTGGTCATGGGCGGCACGGACGTGCCGCTGCTGGATTCCTGTGACAAGCACAGGGATGAGGGAGGGAGAGAGGGTGGCCGTCATCCCGTCACGCTCCCAGCGGCCGGAGCAGGTCGCGGCTGATGATGTGGCGCTGGATTTCGGACGTGCCGTCCCAGATGCGCTCGACGCGGGCGTCGCGCCAGAAGCGGGCGAGCGGCAGATCGTCCATCAGGCCCATGCCGCCGAAGATCTGGATCGCCTCATCGGTGACGCGGGCGAGCATCTCGGTGGCGAACACCTTGGCCGACGCGATCTCGCGGTTCGACGGCAGGCCATTATCGAGCCGCCAGGCGGCAGACAGCGTCAGGAGGTCGGCGGCGTCGATCTCGGTGATCATGTCGGCGAGCTTGAAGGAGACGCCCTGGTTGGCGCCGATCGGCTTGCCGAACTGCTTGCGTTCGGCGGCGTAATTCAGCGCATAGTCGAAGGCGCGGCGCGCTCGGCCGACCGAGGTCGCAGCCACCGTCAGCCGGGTGGCAAACAGCCAGTCGTTGGCGACGTCGAAGCCCTTGTGCACTTCGCCGAGGATCTGGGCGGAGGGCAGGCGGCAATCGTCGAAGGTCAGGATGCAGTTGTTGTAGCCGCGATGCGACACGGAATTGTAGCCCTTGCGGATCTCGAAGCCGGGCGTGCCGCGGTCGACGAGGAAACAGGTGATCTTCTTCTTCGGGCCGCGCGGCGTGTCCTCTTCGCCGGTGGCGATGAAGACGATGACGAAATCGGCGATGTCGGCATGGCTGATGAAGTGCTTGGTGCCATTGACGATCCAGTCGTCGCCATCCTTGCGGGCAAAACACTTCATGCCGCGCACGTCGGAGCCGGCGTCCGGCTCGGTCATGGCAAGCGCGTCGAACTTGTCGCCCTTGACCGCCGGCAGCAGGTATTTTTCGCGCTGCTCGGCATTGCAGGCCATCAAGATACCCGAGGGGCGGCCGAAGAAGACGGTGAGGCCCATGGAGCCGCGGCCAAGCTCGCGCTCGACCAGCGTGAAGGAGGTGTGGTCGAGGCCGGCGCCGCCGACTTCTTCAGGGAAATTGCAGCCGAAGAAACCGATTTCCTTGCACTTGCGGGCGATCTCCTGGCCAAGCTCGCGCGGCACCACGCCGGTGCGCTCGACCTCGTCCTCATGCGGATAGATTTCCGTTTCGACGAAGCTCCTGACCGTATCGACGATCATCTGCTGTTCTTCGGTCAGTGCGAAATTCATTGTGTTGTTCCCCTCGTTTTCGCGCCGCTGACGTCCGTCCCGGAGCCTCGGCCCACCTCCTCAAGCGAGCCTTGGCTGCGGTTTGCGGCTCCGCCTGAGGGCGAAGTCGCCTGTTGATGTCCTGCCGCTGTTGCGGTCAGGCGCGCTTCTGGCCGACGAAGCGGCCCACACCTTCCGGTGCCGGCAGCTGCGCATGTGCTTCGGAAATGGCGGCAAGCTTGCTCAATACGTGTTCCGGTGCCGGCACGGACTTACCGGCCTTGCTGTCGACATGGAGCGCCATCTGCTCGGCGGTCGCCACTGCTTCATTGGTCTCGGCGTTGTAGATCGTCGAGAAGATGTGCAGGCGCTTCTCGTCGGAGGACAGCACCTGGCAGGTCGAATAGAGCGCGTCGCCGAGCTTGGCCTCGCCGAGGTTCCGGATGTGGGTCTCGACCGTGTAGTAGCTGTGGCCGTCGCGCACATAGTCGAGATCGACGCCGATCAGGCGCAGCAGGCCGTCGGTGGTGTCGCCGAAGACCTGGAGATAGCGGTGCTCGGTCATGTGGCCGTTGTAGTCGACCCAGGCGGCGCTCACCTTGGTGTCGACGATGCGCAGCGGCTTGACGTCGCCGAGGTCGGCTTCCGGCTTCTTGGCATTGGCCCAGAGCTTGGCCTCGAAATCGGCAAGCAGCTTGCCCGCACCCCAGCCTTCGCCGCCGTTGCCGGATTTCAGCGCGTGCATGATGCCGACGAGGTTTTCGTCGCGGATGCGCTCCAGCTCGCGGATCGAGCGGCCGGCGGCCTGCGCGTCCGACTGGGCGCCGATCTTTTCGACGAGCGCATCGTCGAGATCGACGACGTCGGTGAACTTCGTCCAGGGCCATTTCAGGCAGGGACCGAACTGGGCGAGGAAGTGGCGCATGCCGGCTTCGCCGCCGGCGATGCGATAGGTCTCGAACAGGCCCATCTGCGCCCAGCGCATGCCGAAGGAATAGCGCATGACGTTGTCGAGCGTTTCGGTATCGCAGATGTCATCCTGGATCAGCCAGAGCGCCTCGCGCCAGAGCGCCTCGAGCAGGCGGTCGCCGACGAAAGCCTCGATCTCCTTGGCGATGACGACGCCCTTCATGCCGATCTGCTCGACGCCCAACATGGCGCGCTCGATCGTCGCCTTCGACGTCTTCTTGCCGCCGACCAGTTCGACGAGCGGCAGCAGGTAGACCGGGTTATAGGGGTGCGCCACGAACATGCGCTCGGGATGGTGCATCTCGGCTTGTAGATCGGAGGGCAAAAGACCCGAGGTGGACGAGCCGATCAGCGCATCGGCCTTTGCGGCCGCATCGATCTTGGTGATAACGCCGCGCTTCAGTTCCAGCCGTTCCGGCACGCTTTCCTGAATCCAGTCAGCGCCTTCGACTGCTTCCTCGATGCTCTTGCAGAAGGTGAGTTTTCCCTTCGGCGGAAGCGGCGCCATGGTCAGCATGGCGTAGGCGCGCTCGGCATTAGCCATGACTTCGCCGATGATGCGCTCGGCTTCCGGATGCGGGTCGAAAATCTTCACGTCGATGCCGGCGAGCGCGAAGCGCGCCACCCAGGCGCCGCCGATGACGCCGCCGCCGACACAGGCTGCTTTGGTGATAAAGCTCATGGTGTTCTGCCCTTGCTCAGCGCTTCGTCAGCTTCAGTTTCTCGCGGACTTCCTTCGGCCCGATGATCTTGGCGCCCATGCCTTCGATGACGCCGACCGCCTTTTCGACGAGCTGGCCGTTGGTGGCGAGCTGGCCCTTGCCGATATAAAGGTTGTCTTCGAGGCCGACGCGGACGTTGCCGCCGGCAAGGACCGCCGCTGCCGGGTAGGCAAGCGCGTTGCGGCCGATGGAGAAAGCCGAGAAGGTCCAGTTATCAGGCACGTTGTTGACCATCGCCATGAAGGTGTTGAGGTCGTCAGGCGCACCCCACGGAATGCCCATGCAGAGCTGGATCAGCACCGGATCCTCGATCAGACCTTCCTCGGCGAGTTGCTTGGCGAACCAGAGATGGCCGGTGTCGAAGGCCTCGATCTCGGGGCGGACGCCAAGTGCCGTCATCTGCCGCGCCATTTCGCGCAGCATCGACGGCGTGTTGGTCATGACGTAGTCGCCGAGCGAGAAGTTCATGGTGCCACAGTCGAGCGTGCAGATTTCCGGCAGACATTCGGCCACGTGGGCGACGCGCTCGGTGGCGCCGGCCATGTCGGTGCCCTTCTCATTGACGGGCAAGGGGCTCTCGACATTGCCGAATACCAGGTCGCCGCCCATGCCGGCCGTCAGGTTCAACACGATATCGATATCGGCGGAGCGGATGCGGTCGGTCACTTCCCGGTAGAGATCGAGCCTGCGGGAGGGCGCGCCGGTTTCCGGATCGCGAACATGGCAGTGGATCACGGCGGCCCCGGCCTTTGCCGCCTCGACCGCCGCTTCGGCGATCTGTTT
Organism: Ensifer sp. ENS10; assembly: GCF_014852025.1. Lineage (NCBI taxonomy): Bacteria > Pseudomonadati > Pseudomonadota > Alphaproteobacteria > Hyphomicrobiales > Rhizobiaceae > Ensifer > Ensifer sp. ENS10. The sequence goes on along the minus strand of NZ_JACVAS010000002.1, from coordinate 885,917 downwards.
CGGCGTGATCGGAACATGGCTGGACTTCGAAACGGTGTCTCCCGAGCCGGTGACGGCACAGGTGATGAATACCTCGCGGTTCATGCTGAGCGGCATTGCTGTCTCCCTTTTATTGACCCCATTACGAGCCAAGAAAGGGCGCGCTGCTTTTCATAATCGGCTTCATCCTATACATTATCGGCGATGGCGCGGAGAAGTTTAGATATGGATCAGAACGTTTCGCAGGTGCAGCACGTCGATATCCTGGTGCTGCCGGAGACCAATCTGATCCTCGTTGCCTCGGTGATCGAGCCGATGCGTGCGGCCAACCGCATCGCCGGGCGGCCGCTCTACGACTGGACGATCTACAGCCCGGATGGAGAACCGATCGAGACGAAGAGCGGCATACCCATCCCCGTCTCGGGCATCTTCCGGCCGCAGCGTGAAACGTCGCCGCTCTTCATCCTGTCGAGCTACAACTGGCAGCGTAGCGCCACCTCGCAACTGAAGATGCTGCTTTCGCAGACCGCACGGCACCGCGAGATGATGGCGGGCATCGAATCCGGCTCATGGCTGCTTGCCGAAACCAGCCTGCTCGACAATTTCAAGGCGACCACCCACTGGGAGGATTTCGAGGATTTCACCACCACCTATCCGCAGGTGATCATGGTTCGCGAGCGCTTCGTCATCGACGGCAAGCGCATCACGACCGGCGGCTCGCTACCGACGCTCGATCTGATGCTGGAACTGATCCGCCGTGCGCACGGCTACTCGCTGGCGCTCGAAGTGTCGCGCCTCTTCATCTACGAGCAGGAGCGCACCCGCGGCGACCTCCTGCAGATGCCGGCGATCGGCAACATGCGCATCCTCGATCCGCGCGTCGGCGCCGCCGTCAAGCTGATGGAGGAAACCGTGGAAGCGCCGTTGACGCTGGCGCGGCTTGCCCGCCGCATCGGTGTCAGCACGCGCCACCTGCAGGATCTCTTTCGCGACACGATGGGCGTCGCGCCGCACGAGCATTACCTTGCGCTTCGCCTCAATGCGGCGCGGCGCAAGGTGATCGAGACACGTCTGGAATTTGCCGACATCGCGGCGATCTCCGGCTTCAACTCGTCGTCGTCCTTCTCGCGAAGCTACCGGGCGCATTATCGCGAGAGCCCGAGCGAGACCCGGCGACGACTGAAGCTCAAGACTTGAACACCCACTTCATGTGTTGATTCAGAAGGAAGTTTTCCGAGTCGTTTCAGGCGGTTGGCCGCAGGGGATCAAAGTTTGATTCCGCCGGCGGCACCGTTGCCATCAGGCCCGTGGGCTCGCCTTCATCATCGAAATCATCAGTTCGCCGATCTCGCCGGCGAAAGCGCCGCGCGGCCAGACAAGCGTTAGGGATTGCCGGTAAGCAGGGCCAAGCCGGATCATCGCCGGAGGCCGGTGCATCCTTGCGAGCGAGGATTCCGGCAGCACCGAGAGGTAGCCGTGCTGAGCGACGAGGTTGATGATAACAGGAATGGAATCGACTTCGACGAGGGCGATGCGGCGACGCTCGGTCTCATCAAGCGTGTCGTCGAGGAAGCGGGCGGTCTCGCGGCGCAATCCGCTCCTGACGCTTGGCACTGCGATCGGGCAGGCGGCGAGCAGCCTTGGCAGGTCGCCTGCGAACGCGGAAAGGACGGAGGCGGGGCCTGCCAGCGCCAGTGGCATCTGCGACACCAGCCTGCCGTCGCAATCCAAGGGGATCTCGGCGACATCGAGAAGGGCGGCGTCGAACCGCCTGCTTCTAAGGCCAGCCAAAAGTTCATCCGCCGTGGTGCTGGATATGTATAGCGGCTGGCGCGGGCGGGTACGTTGCCAGTTCGCCGTCAGCGCTGCCAGCATGCGGGCGATCTCGCTTTCAGGACCGAGTGGCATGACGGCGCCCAGGCGCCAGGTGGCGGCGTCGCGGCGGAAGCGATCGGCGGATGCGTGTGTCAGCCGCGCCCAGATGTCGAGCAGGGCGTCGACAAATGGAATGATCCGCTCTGCGGTTGCCGTGCCGAGGACACCGCCATGAGAGCGCTCGAACAGGCGGCTGCCGAGATGGCGTTCAAGGTCGGCCATCTGCCGTGTCAGCTGCGGCTGGCCGAGGCCGAGCGCCTTGGCGGTGGCGCGGATGCTGCCGGAGCGGGCGATCCGGACGAAGCGGTCGAGCGCGACGAGGCCGATCGGCGGCGTGGGATCGATCGCCTCCTTGCCTGCCGCCTCCATGATGGCAGCAATCTTGGTCGTTGCCTCCCTGATTTCAGTTGTGCGGGCGCGCGCTTCGAGCGTCAGGACGAGTGCGGTTTCTTCTCGCCGGAACAGCGACATGGAGATCGCCTGTTCAAAGCGCTTGATGGCGGCGCTGACACTTGAGGGGGCGCGTCCGCTGAGCGTGGCGGCGCGGCGGATGCCGCCTTCGCGGAGCACCGTATCGACGATCACGATCGTTGCTAAGTCCATTCGGCGATCCTTCTGCCAGACGAGCGGTACCATGCGCCGATGGCATGTCCATGATTACGCATTGCCCGTTCCAGATTTGGGATATAGCACGAGCGGGCGATAAGCGCATAGCATGCACAAAGCAACCAAGGCCTTGCGAGCGGCGGTTGCGAGACATCAGAGCATCCGCGCACCGTTTCGAAACCGAAGCGGCTCCTGCGCGGGAAGGTATCCATCGGCATGCTGCATCAGGTCAAATCCATCGTTCTCTGCGGGAAACCGCTGGACTTCGCGACGCTCGAGGACATCGGGGCGGGAAGGGTTCGGCCGGTGGCCGATGACGGCGGCATGGAGCGGGTGGCCGCGGCCCACAAGGTGGTTGCCGAGCGTGTCGCGATGGGGCTTCCCGTCTATGGTTCCAACACCGGCGTCGGCTCGATGAAGGACCGTCTCTGGACGGCCGACGATCTGGCTGAATTCAACAATTCGCTGGTCAGAGCCCACCATTTCGGCACCGGCGAGTTCTTCGCGCCGGCGATCGTGCGCATGGCGATCGCCATCCGCGTCAACACCGCCATGCGCGGCCACACCGGCTGCAGCCCGGATCTGATCCGGGCGTTTCTGTCCCTTCTTGCGTCCGACATCATTCCGGCCGTGCGCCGGCACGGCTCGATGGGCTGCGCCGATATCGGCCTGATGGGGCAGATCGCCTCGGTGCTGACAGGCGTCGGCGAGGCCTACTATCAAGGGCGCCTCGTTTCGGCCGAGACGGCGCTTGCCGAAGCGGGCCTGAAGCCATTCGTCATGCAGCCGCGCGACGCGCTGGCGGCGCTCAGCGTCAATGCCATTTCCTTCGCCGCGGCGGCCAACGTGCTGCGCGAGGCGGCGGCCGCGATCCGCGTGCTGCTCGTCACCGGCGTTATGTCATCCTTAGCGCTTGGCGCGTCGGCCGATCCGTGGCGGGTGGCGGCAACGCTCTCGACCCGCGGCGAGGCGCTGGTCGGCTCCTGGCTCTACGGTCAATCCGGTGTTGCAGACTGGCCGGTGCCGACGGCCATCCACGATCCGCTCAGCCTGCGCATGACCGCCCAGGTGTTCGGCGCCGTCGTCGATACACTGATGGTTGCCGCCGGGCGGCTGGTGGAGGCGACCTATCTCTCCGACGACAACCCGGTGGTGCTCGGCGGCCAGGTGCATTCCTCCGGTGCGTCGCTGCCGTTGACGACGACGCTTTATATCGAAGCGGCACAGATCGCCTTTTCGCATGCGGCACGCAACGTGTTGAACCGCTGCATCCTTCTGTCGAACGGCGGACGTCGCAATCTCTCGGTCAATCTTGTCGCGCCGGGAGAGGTGGCGACCGGGCTCGGCCCGCTGATGAAGCTCGCCGTCGAACTTTACATGCGGGTGCAGTCGCTGGCCGTGCCGCTCTCGGCGCAATCGATCGTCGTTGCCGGCGGTCTCGAAGAAGAAGCGACCTTCCTGCCGCTGATCGTCGAGCGCATGGAAACGCAGGTGCGGGACCTGCGCCAGCTTGCCGCCATCGAGGCGATGCTGTCGTCGCAGGCGATCGATCTCGTCGGTGACCAGCCGCAGGGCGTCGTCAAGCGCGCCTACGACCAGACCCGTTCCGTCAGCCCTATGTATCTCAAGGACCGGCCGCTCTCGAAGGAGATCGAGGCGCTGCAGGATGCCTTCACCTGCCACGATCTGCTGCGCTCCTTCGTCGCCACCGCACCGATGCCGGAGTTCGACGACTTCTTCGCGCTCGGCAAGTGACCCACACCTGACCCATCGGGAGTACAGCATGTCCGATTTCGATCTCGTTCTGAAAGGCACCGTTGTTCTCCCTCACCGGATCGTCGAGGGCGGGCACGTGGCGGTTCGCGACGGCAAGGTGGTGCATGTCGGCCAGGGAGCGGCACCGGCGGCACGCGAGCGGCATGATCTCGGGAATGCGCTGATCCTGCCCGGCGCCGTGGATGCGCAGGTGCATTCGCTGTCGCAGAAGAACCAGGAGGATTTCATCTGGTCGACGCGTTCGGCGGCTGCCGGCGGCGTCACCACCATCGTCGACATGCCCTATGACGAGGGCAATCTCGTCTGCTCGGCTGAAGCCCTTCGCCGCAAGATCGACCATGCCGGTCCGCAGGCGCGTGTCGACTTCGCGCTTTATGGCACCGTCGACCCAGAGGAGGGGCCGGCACGCATCGGCGAAATGGTGGAGGCGGGTGTCGCCGCCTTCAAGTTCTCGACCTTCGGCACCGATCCCAAGCGCTTTCCGCGCATTCCGGCGGCGCTCCTTGAAGATTGCTTCCGCGCGATCGCGCCAACCGGGCTTGCCGCCGGCGTCCACAACGAGGACGACGAGGCGGTGCGCGCCGCGATCGATAAGGTCAAGGCGGCGGGCATCACCGACTACCGCGCCCACGGGCTGTCGCGCCCGCCGCTGACGGAACTGCTTGCCACCAACCAGATTTATGAGACCGGCGCTGCCACGGGCTGCCCCGCGCATGTGGTGCACTGCTCGCTCGGCCGTGGCTACGAGATTGCCGCCGCCTACCGCGCGCAAGGACATGCGGCGACGATCGAGTGCTGCATCCACTATCTGACGCTCGACGAGGAAAACGACGTCCGGCGCCTCGGCGGCAAGGCGAAGATCAATCCGCCGATCCGCCCGCGCGCCGAGGTCGAGAAACTCTGGCGGCATGTGGCCGATGGTACGGTGACGATGGTCTCGACCGATCATGTGAGCTGGTCGGAGGACCGCAAGACCAATCCGGACATGCTGGCCAATGCCTCCGGCGTGCCGGGGCTGGAAGTCATGGTGCCGCTCTTCGTCAAAGGCGCGCTCGAACGGGGCATTCCGTTGACGCGAGCAGCCGAACTGATGACGCTGAACCCGGCGCGGCATTTTCGTCTGGACCACCAGAAGGGCGCGCTCGAATCCGGCAAGGACGCCGATATCATCGTCATGACGCCTGAGCCCTATGTCTATGACGCAGCGGCAAGCGGTCACAACGTTGTCGGCTGGTCGCCCTATAACGGTATCAGGCTACCCTGGCGGGTATCTGCCACGTATCTGCGCGGCAGGCTCGCCTTCGATGGTCGCGAGGTGCTGGCCGAGCCCGGTGTTGGGCAATTCGTCCGGCCGCTGGCCACGTTGGCGCTGCAGGAGGCGTGATGAGCAAGACCGCCCACAACAAGGTCCCGGCCAATCTGCCTGTCAATGCCGGCCGGATCGCCGGCATCGTGAACGGTTTGGCCGGCATCACCGAGCTCGACCGGCCCTACACACGCCGCGCTTTCACGCCGCTGTTTCTCGAGGGCCGCGCCTTCCTCGACCGGCGCTTCCGTGCCGCCGGGCTCGAAACCCGGATCGACGCCGCCGGAAATCTGATCGGCCGGCGCAAGGGGCGCAAGTCGGCGCTCGGCACCATCATGCTCGGCTCCCATTCCGACACGGTGCCGGACGGCGGCCGCTTCGACGGTATCGCCGGCGTTGCGGCCGCGCTCGAAGTGGCGCGGGCCCTGGCCGACAACGGCATCGAGCTCGACCATGATCTGGAGATCGTCGATTTTCTCGCGGAGGAAGTGTCGATCTTCGGCGTTTCCTGCGTCGGCAGCCGCGGCATGGCGGGCGTGCTGCCTGATGGCTGGCTGAGCCGTACCCAGGGCGAACTCAGTCTGCGGCAGGGTATCGTCGAGGTCGGCGGTGATCCGTCGCGGCTTTCGGGTTCCAAGCGCTCCGACATCAGGGCATTTCTGGAACTGCACATCGAGCAGGGGCCGGTGCTCGAAACCGGGCGGCTCGATGTCGGCGTCGTGACCGCCATTTCCGGCATCACTCGCATCGAGATCATCGTCGAGGGGCAGGCGGATCACGCCGGCACGACGCCGATGGGGCATCGGCGCGACGCGCTGGTCGCAGCCTCGCGGCTCGTGCTGGAGATCGAGCGGCTGGCGATGGAACTCTCGCAAGGCGAGGGGCATTTCACCGCAACGGTCGGCGAATTTGCGATCGAGCCGAATGCGGCGAATGTGGTGCCGTCGCGCGTGCGGTTGTTGATCGACGCGCGTGCCGAGCTCAGGCCGCAGATGGAGCGGTTTCTCGCGACGCTTGGGCCCCTTTGCAACGGCCTCGCCGAGGCATCGGGCGTGACGATCGCGCCTGCCAATGTGATTTCCGACAACCACCCGACGCCGGGCGATGCGCTGCTGCTCTCGACGCTGGAAGAAAGCTGCGACGCAATCGGCGCCAAGCACCGGCGCATGGCGTCCGGTGCCGGCCACGATACCGCCTGGATGGGGCGCATCACCCGCTCGGCGATGATCTTCATACCCTGCCTCGGCGGGCGCTCGCATGCGCCGGAGGAATGGGCCGAAAACGACGACATCGCGCTTGGCGCCGCCGTTCTTTTCGATGCGGTGAAGAGGCTCGACAGACGATTGCAGGAGAAGGTGTGAGATGGGCCGGATACTGAAGGAAAAGGACGTCGAGGCGGCGGTCAAGGGCGGCTCCGTCTATGCCGCCGGCGGTGGCGGCTGGGCCGACCATGGCCGCATGCTTGGCTACGCCGCGGTCTCGATCGGCAAGCCCGAGCTGGTGTCGATCGACGAGCTCGACGCCAACGATTGGGTGGCGACGGCAGCGGCCATCGGCGCCCCGGCCTCGACCACGCCCTGGGAAATGCGCGGCGTCGACTACGTCAAGGCGGTGCAACTGTTGCAGGAGGCGCTCGGCGAGAAGCTCTCGGGCCTGATCATCGGCCAGAACGGCAAGTCCTCGACGCTCAACGGTTGGCTGCCCTCGGCAATCCTCGGCACCAAGGTGGTTGACGCGGTCGGCGATATCCGCGCGCATCCGACCGGCGACATGGGCTCGATCGGCCTTGCTGGTTCACCCGAACCGATGATCCAGACGGCGGTCGGCGGAAATCGCGACGAGAACCGTTATATCGAGCTGGTGGTGCGCGGCGCCACCGCCAAGGTCTCGCCGGTCCTGCGCACCGCGTCGGACATGTCGGGCGGCTTCATCGCATCCTGCCGCAATCCGGTGAGGGCGTCCTACGTGAAAGCCAATGCGGCGCTCGGAGGTATCTCGCTGGCGCTGGCTCTGGGTGAGGCGATCATCGCGGCGGAAGCCAAGGGCGGCAGCGCTATCATCGACGCGATCGTCAAAGCGACCAATGGCGCGATCCTTGCCGAAGGCACGATCACCGACAAATCGGTCGTCTATACCAAGGAAGCCTTCGACATTGGCACGGTGACGCTGGGGAAGGGCGCTGACTCGACGGTACTGCACGTGATGAACGAATACATGGCGGTTGACTCTGCGGAAGGCCAAAGGCGCGCGACCTTCCCCGACGTCATCACCACGCTTTCGCCCGACGGCGAACCCTTGAGCGTCGGGCAATTGCAGGTGGGGATGAGGATCTTCGTGCTGCATGTGCCGAAGACGGTGATCCCGCTTTCTTCCAGCGTACTCGACCCGACGGTCTATCCATCCGTCGAAAAGGCGATGGGCATCGAGCTTGCCCGCTACGCGCTTTCCGAAAGCTGACGGGAGCGATGCCATGGCGCGTGATGCAGGGCTTGAGGAACTGATACGGGAGGAACTCGGCGAGCGAGCCGGCCTTTCGGAAAAGGCGATGTTCGGCGGCTGGGCCTATCTGCTGCATGGCAACCTGCTCCTTGGCGCACGCGAGGGCTCGCTGCTGGTGCGGCTCGGCAAGGGCAATGACGGCTGGGCGCTGGCACTACCCGATATCGAGCTGATGGTGATGAACGGGCGGGCGATGCACGGCTGGGTGCGCGCAGGCGCGGATGCCTACGGCGACGATGCCTTGCGCCGGCGGCTGCTCGATGGGGCGGTTGCGTTCGTGGAGACGCTGCCGCCGAAGTGATGTGATGACACGGAGAATGTAGTATCATCCAAGTTATATGTCTTGGCGAGGATTGCTTTATGTTTAGATCGCGATCAGCTAGCTTAGTTCATTTTTTTATCGGTGTTGGTTTGCCCTATTTTGCAATTTTATCAATGTATATAAATGCATGGATATTGTATTTAAATTATAGATTGTCTATCGGCAGTGTTAGTATTGATGTAATCAGAATCATGATAAAGTCATATAATTATAGTTTGTATTCAGTTCTTTTATATTTCGCTCCTGTTTGGCTTATTTACATGGCCGCGAACTGGCGGGCCTATCTGTCTATTTTAGCGGATGCGACAGATAGAGAGAGGTGGAAGAAGGATCCTGCTTTCAGAGAAACCATTCTAGGGATGAGCATTTTCTACTGGGACGAGTTGGTCAAAGAATGTGAATCGCTGCCTGCGAAATGAAACAGGCGTTCGTCGCCGGTCGGCGAGACAACAAAGAGGAACAAGACGATGCCCAAGGCCAATCCCCGGCACCCTAATTTTCCGATCCCCGGCGGGCCGGAGCTGCGCGCCAAGGGCTGGCGGCAGGAGGCGCTGTTGCGGCTCCTCGAAAACGTGCTTTCGGTCGGCGAGGATCCGGACAATCTGATCGTCTATGCCGCACTCGGCAAGGCGGCGCGCAACTGGCCGGCGCATCGCGCCATCGTCAAGACGCTCACCGAGATGGACGAGGACCAGACGCTGATCATCCAGTCGGGCAAACCCGTGGGTCTGCTCCAGACCCATGCCAAGGCGCCGCTGGTGATCATGGCCAATTGCAACATCGTCGGCCAATGGGCGAAGGCGGAGGTGTTCTATGAATTGCAGCGCAAGGGGCTGATCTGCTGGGGCGGGCTGACGGCCGGCGCCTGGCAATATATCGGCAGCCAGGGGGTGATCCAGGGCACCTACGAGATTTTCATGCGCATCGCCGAGCGCCGATTCGGCGGCGATCTCTTCGGTCGTTTCGTGCTGACGGCGGGTCTCGGCGGCATGGGCGGGGCGCAGCCGCTCGCCGGCCGCATGGCGGGGGCTGCGATCCTCTGCGTTGACATTGATGCGGAGCGGGCGAAGAAGCGCCGGGAGATCGGCTATCTCCAGGAGATCGCGCCGGATCTCGATGCGGCGCTGGCGATGATCGACGCGGCTGTGAAGGAGAAGCGCGCGCTTTCCGTCGGCCTCGTCGGCAATGCGGCGGAAATCTACCCGGAAATCGCACGGCGCGGCATCGTGCCCGACGTGGTGACCGACCAGACCTCGGCGCATGATCTCGTCTACGGCTACGTGCCGAAGGGCATGAGCCTCGACCAGGTGAAGTCGCTGCGCGATGACGGCCAGGGGCAATTGATGGCGGCAAGCCGTGCCTCGATCGTCGAACACGTCAAGGCGATGCTCGACTTCCAGAAAAAGGGCTCGGAAGTCTTCGACAACGGCAACCTGATCCGCACCCAGGCCCGCGAGGGCGGCGTTGCCAATGCCTTCGACATTCCGATCTTCACCGAAGCCTATCTCAGGCCGCTCTTTGCCCGCGCCATCGGGCCGTTCCGCTGGATGGCGCTGTCAGGCGAGGAGAGCGACATCGCCCGCATCGACGACCTTTTGCTGGAGATGTTCCCGGACAACAAGATCATCACCAACTGGATCAAGCTCGCACGTCAGCATATCCCGTTCGAGGGCCTGCCGGCCCGCATCGCCTGGCTCGGCCATGGCGAGCGCACGGCACTGGCGCGGCGCGTCAACGAACTGGTGGCGTCCGGCGAACTCAAGGGGCCGATCGCGTTCTCGCGCGACCATCTCGATGCTGGCGCCATGGCGCACCCGAACATCATGACCGAGCGGATGAAGGACGGATCGGACGCGATCGCCGATTGGCCCTTGCTCGACGCCATGCTGCTCTGCTCGTCGATGGCCGATCTCGTCGTCGTGCATTCCGGCGGCGGCGGCTATGCCGGCTATATGACCAGCTGCGGCGTGACCGTCGTTGCCGACGGCACGGCTGAGGCCGACGAGCGGCTCGACCATGCGCTCACCAACGATACCGCGCTCGGCGTCATCCGTTATGCCGATGCCGGCTACGACGAGAGCTTCGAGGAGATCGCCGCCAAGGGCATCGGGCATGTGAAGGTGTAGGCCTTGGCGCAAGGCCCGCGCAGGGCCGTCACATTCACCGACCTCATTCCTGTGCCTGTCACAGGAATCCAGCAGCGCCGCGTCGGCGGCGCTAGAGACGCTTTCATTTTCGCTGACTGCAGAGCGTCATTCACGGCGCGGACGCGCTGTGGCTGGATTTCTGTGACAAGCACAGAAATGAGGGAGAAGAGGAAACGCTCCAGGTCCTCAGGCAAGGGCGATGGTCGAGGCGGCGATGGCCGGCCTCAGACAGAGCGCAGAAAATGTGACGATCGTCGCTGGCTTTGCGGCCGATCAACAGCTGGCCTGCCTCGCTGACTTGCGGGATTCCACCTGTCCGGCTCTGAGGCTTGGGCTTGAGCAATGCAAGCGCTAATATGCCGCCTTTGCTGCCCGGAGGCGATCATGACGTCGAGCTTCAATGTGCAGAGTGCGGCCGGCTATGAACAACTGATGGGGCGGTGGAGCAGGCAGCTGGCGCCGTTGTTCATCGACTTTGCCGGCATTACCGACGGCGAACGGGTGCTGGACGTCGGCTGTGGCACCGGAAGCCTGACCTTCGCGCTGCCGCATGCCGCAAATCTCAGCGAGATTGTCGCGATCGATTTTTCACCCGTCTTCGTCGAGGCGGCGACCCGGGCGAACAGCGATCCACGGATCAGGATCCAGCAGGCCGATGCCTGCGCGCTTCCCTTTGCCGATGCTTCTTTCGACCGGGCGCTGGCGCTGCTGGTGCTGCATTTCGTTCCGGAGGCGGGAAAGGCGGTTGCCGAGATGCGCCGGGTCACGCGGCCGGGCGGCGTGGTCGCCGCTGTGGTCTGGGATCATCTTGGCGGCATGCCAGGCATGCGCATGGTGCTCGATACGGCGGCGATGCTCGATGAGAATGCGGAACAAATACGCAGCCGCTATTGCTTCCAGCCGATGATGCGGCCGGGCGAAATGATGCAGAGCTTTGCGGCGCATGGCCTTGAAAAGATCGAGCAGACCTCTCTCATGATCCGGATGGACTATCAGTCGTTCGAGGATTTCTGGCAGCCGATCGCGGCGGGCGAGGGACCCTTGGGCAAATATGTCGGCGGGCTGGATCAGGCGCTGCGGGCAAAGGTCGATGCGGCGGTCAAGGCCGCCTATGAGGCCGGCCAGCCCGACGGTCCCCGGTCCTTTGCGGCGGTGGCTTGGGCATGCCGGGGGACGGTTCCGGAGGCCTGATAAGGTCGCCAACCTCATCCCTGTGCTCGTCACAGGGATCCAGCAGCGGCGCGTCGGTGGTGCGAAAGGCACCTTCGATCCGGCGTTCTAAAGAGTCATTCACGGCGCGGACGCGCCATGGCTGGATTTCTGTGACAGGCACAGAAATGAGGGAGGGGAGGAGACGCTCCAAGCCCAACTGCATGAGGGGAACGCGCGATTGCCGCACCTCGCGACATCGGGAGGATGCTACGTCAGCATCTTCACACCACCGTCTCGCCACCGTCCACCACCAGGATCTGGCCGGTCATGTAGGAGGAGCGGTCGGAGACGAGGAAGAGGATCGACTCGGCGATCTCGTCGACACTTGCCCAGCGGCCGAGCGGCACCTTTTCGCGGATATAGGATTCGATCGCGCCGCGCCCGCCCATCTGGGCGATGAAGGGCTCGTTGAAGGGCGTGTCGACCCAGCCGGGGCAGAGCGCGTTGACCCGGATGCCGTGGCGTGCGTAGTCGCCGGCCATCTGCTTGGTCATGGCGATGACGGCGTGTTTGGTGGTGGTGTAGGCGATCATCTCGCGATCATAGAGCACGCCTGAGGAGGACGAGGTATTGACGATGACGCCGCGGCCGGCCGCCCTCATCGACGGCATGACGAGGCGTGCGGCCATGAAATGGGCGCGGACGTTGAGGTTCCAGGAACGGTCGAAGCCCGAAATCTCGACCTCTTCGAGATCGCCCGCCACTTGAGCGCCGGCATGGTTGTGCAGAATGTCGATGCTGCCGTGGCGATAGAGGATATCGGCGATACCATCGCTGAGCGCTGCGTCGTCGGTGACGTCGATCGCCAGCGCCTCGGCGCTGCCGCCCTTGGCGGCGATCGCCGCGACGGCGGTGCTGGCAGCCGCAAGGCTGCGGTCGACGACGACGACATGGGCGCCCTCGCGCGCCATGATGGCAGCACCCGCCTGACCGATCCCGGAGCCGGCTCCGGTCACGATCGCGACCCGGTCTTTCAGGATCATGGTTTCACTCCCCGGATTTTGTTTTCTTCTCTCGCATCAGGATGCGGGCGGTCAGGATCAGAAGCAGCGAGGCGACAAGCACCAGCGTCGCGATCGCGTTGATCTCGGGCGTCACGCCGCGGCGGATCGAGGCGAAGACGTAGATCGGTAGCGTGGTTTTCGAGCCCGCGACGAAGAAGGCGATGATGAAATCGTCGAAGGAGAAGGTGAAGGCCAGAAGAAAGCCGGCGAGGATCGACGGCAGGATCTGCGGCAGCACGATCAGCCGGAAGGTCGTGAGCGGTGTCGCGTAAAGGTCGCTCGAAGCCTCGACGATATCGCGGCCGAGGCTGGCGATGCGGGCCTTCACGATCATCGTCACCAGCGCCATCGAGAACAGGCCGTGGGCGGCGATGATCGAGCCGTAGCCGAGGCCGAGCTGCGGCGGCTGATCGCCCGGCCAGATGGTGGCGAGCGCCGGATTGATGAAGGAGAAGACGGCGACCAACGCCACCAGCGTCGCGATGCCGATGACGACGCCGGGCACGACGATTGCCGCTGCAAAGAGCGCATCGAAGATCGCCCGGTTGCGCGGCGCCAGCCGCTCCATGCCAAGGGCCGCCATGGTGCCGAAGATCGCCGCAAGCGTGGCGCTGGTGAAGGCGATCAGCAGGCTGTTCTGCAAGGCCGAGACCAGGAAGGTGTTGCCCAGCGCCTTGCCGTACCAGGCGGTCGAAAACCCGGTGAACTCGCTGGCGTTACGCCCGGCGTTGAAGGAGAACAAGACGACGAGCGCGATCGGCGCGTAGAGGAAGAGATAGACGGAAGAGATAAAGGCGCGCATCAGACGAGATCCACCTGTCTTGTGCCGGCAACGCGGAAGGCAATGCGCATCGCCACCATCAGGATCACCACGACAACGGCAACGAGGGTGACGGCGATCGCCGAGCCGAAGGGCCAGTTGCGCGATTGCAGGAAGAGATCGACCAGTGCATTGCCGATGAAGAACACTTTGCCGCCGCCCAAGAGCTGCGGGATCAGGTATTCGCCAAGAAGCAGGATGGTCACCAGCGCGACACCGGTCATCACCCCTGGTAGCGACAAAGGCAGGGTGACGCCGAAGAAGGTCGAGACCGGCTTGGCGCCGAGATCGGCGGAGGCTTCGAGCAGCCGGCGGTCGAGTTTTTCGAGGCTCACATAAATCGGCATAATCATTAGCGGCAGGTAGCCGTAGACGATGCCGAGCAGCACGGCCCCGGGCGTGTTGAGCATCCTCACGTCCTCGATGCCGATCACCGACAAAAGGTTCGGGATGCCGCGCGAGCCAAGGATGTACATCCAGGCATAGGTGCGCACGAGCAGGCTGGTCCAGAAGGGTACGACCACCAGCGATACGAGGATCAGCCGGTAGCGCGGGTTCGCCTTGACCGCGAGATAATAGGCGACCGGATAGGCGATCAGCAGGCAGGCGAGCGCGCCGATCGGCGCGAGAACGAGCGTGTTCCAGAAGGCCGCCGCACGTGTCGGCAGGTTGGCGAACTGGGCAAAGGTGAAGGCCGCCTGATAGCCGCCTTCCGGTGCGCGTTCGCCGAAAGCGAAGACCAGCATGGCGATGAATGGCAGCACGAGGAAGATCATCAGCCAGGCCGCCGCCGGCGCCACCAGCGCCGCCGTCACCAGGTTTCTCTTCGTGTTCGTTGCCGCGGGCATAAAGTTCATCCGTTCGAGTTTCAGTCGTGTTTCGGTCTGCTTGGCGCGGTGAGGGAAAATGCCCCTCTTCTGCACACAGTGGGTAAGCGCCCCTCATCCGGCCTGCCGGCCACCTTCTCCCCGCTTTCGGGGCGAAGGACACTCGTGGCCCTCGCTTGGTCCCTCTCTTCCGACAGAAGCAAGAGGGCAGGGAGCTCGCCGCTTGTTCCTTCTCCCCGCAAGCGGGGAGAAGGTGCCGGCAGGCGGATGAGGGGCAATTTCCAGGTTCAAGCCGACTTGAAGCGCGCCATCAGCTCTGCGCGGCCGGGGTCGGTCAGCGTCACGGCGGCGCCGAATTCGAGCGGGGTCAGCGAGGCCTCGTCCGGATAGACGATCTTGTTGCCGGTGACGTCGGCCGGAAGCAGCTTCAGCACGCGGCTGTCGGTGGTCGGGGCGCCGTTGGCGATGTGCTCCTTCATGGCGTTTTCCGGCGCCATCAGGTAGTTGAGTAGGGCGTAGCCGGCGGCCTTGTTGGCGGCGCTCTTCGGGATCGCGTAGAAATCCGACCAGATCTCGCCGCCGTCCTTGCCGAGCACGAACTGGATTTCCGGCATGTCGCGGTTGAGCTGGGCGCCGTCATTGGTCCAGCACATGGTCATCCAGGCATCGGTCGCGCGCATCGACGGCTGGTAGTCGCTGTTGATGGCGTAGAGATGCGGCTTGACCTTGATCAGCAGTTCCTCGGCCTTGGCGAGTTCGTCCGGCTTGATCGAGTTGAAGGAAAACCCAAGCGATACCAGCGCATTGCCGATGGTGGTGAGCTGGTAGTCGTGGACCATGGCGCGGCCGTCGGCCTCGGTCATGGCGATCTCGAAGAAGTCCTTCCAGCTCGTCACCGGCGTCTTGATCTTGTTCGAGTTGAGCGCGATGCCGGTGGTGCCCCAGTTCTTCGGCACCGCATAGGTCTTGCCGTCGACGACGCCTTCGTTGGTGAAGCGCGCCGTCTCGGTCGCAGCGTCGTAGTTCGGAAGTTTGGAAAGATCGAGTTCGTCGATGAGCCCGAGCTTCACATAGGTCGAGATCGTGTAGTTGGTGGGAACGAAGAGGTCCCAACCGGTGCCGCCGGCCTGGAGCTTGGCGAGCATTTCCTCGTTGGAGCCGAAGACGTTGACCTCGACGGCAACGCCGGTTGCGGCCTGGAAGGCCTCGAAGGTCGCGGGATCATGGTAGTTCGGCCAGGTGGCGATCGACATCTGCGTGCCGAGGTCGCCGGCAAAGGCAGTGGAGTTGAAGAGGCCCGGCTGGCGCGCGAGAACCGCTGTCGCAAGCCCGAGGCCGGTGACGCCGAGGAAATGACGGCGCGTAACCGAGCCGCGCTTCAGGCGCATCAGTTCGTCCGAGAGCTGATCGGCGGTGATAGGGGCATTTTCTCTGTACCATTTGCTCATGACGCTGTTCCCTTTATCGTTTGACGTTCATGCGTAGGCGGCAGAACCGGCTTGGTGAGGCCGGGAGAGTTCAGGCTGGAAAGACGTGCAGCGCGTTCGGATCGAAGGCGAGGCCGACCTTTTCGCCGGGCTCCACCAGTTCGCTGTCGCCGAGCGTCCGACGGTCGGCCGTCACCAGGAAATCGCCGAGCCCGTCGACCGCGACGGAGTATTCGACGGCTGAGCCCAAAAAGATCCGGTGAGTGACGGTGCCGGCAAGCGCGTCTGCGCTGGCGGCGCCGTTGCGCGTCAGGCGGATCGCTTCGGGCCTGAGCGCCACCGTTGCCGCACCCTTCGTTCCATTGACGGCAGGGGTGGCGAAGCGGGCGCCGTTGGCAAGGACAAGCGACGAGGCGCCGTCGACGGTCGCATCGATGCGGTTGGTCTTGCCGACGAAATCGGCGACGAAGAGGCTTGCGGGACGATCGTAGATCTCCTGCGGCGGGCCGACCTGGACGATGCGGCCGGCATTCATGACGCAGACAAAATCGCTCATCGACAGCGCTTCTTCCTGATCGTGGGTGACGAGCACGAAGGTGATGCCGAGCTCGCGCTGCAGCGTCTGCAGCTCGATCTGCATGGCGGTGCGCAACTTCTTGTCGAGGGCCGCCAGCGGCTCGTCGAGCAAAAGCACCTTCGGCTTGTTGACGATGGCGCGGGCAAGCGCCACGCGCTGCTGCTGGCCGCCGGACATTTCATGGATGCGGCGTTTGCCGAAGCCGCCGAGCCGCACCATTTCCAGCGCCTCCTGGGCGCGGCGGGAAATCTCGGCGCTGGCGATGCGCGGCCGCATCTGCCTCAAGCCGTAGGAGACGTTCTGCTCGACATCGAGATGGGGAAACAGCGCATAGTGCTGGAACACCATGTTGACCGGGCGGCGGTAGGCGGCAACACCGTTCATCGGCTCGCCGCTGATGAAGACCGTGCCCTCGCTCGGCTGCTCGAAGCCGCCGATCATGCGCAGGCAGGTGGTCTTGCCGCAGCCGGAAGGCCCGAGAAGCGCCATGAAGGCGCCACGCGGCACCTCGAGATTAATGTCCGATACGGCCGTCACGGCGCCATAACGTTTGGCGACCGAACGGAATTCGATGTCGTTCGTCGAAGCGGATGTCACGTCTGTTCCCTGCGGTTGTTTTCGGATGCAGCCAGGAATCTCCGTCCTGGCACTCCACCGTCATTGATACGCAGCCTAGTCAGCGCGCACCCTGCCGGTATATACCCCGAGAGAGGTATTTCAACGTGGAATGCTCTGTGTGAGGAGTATACCCCGGAGCAGGAAATATCGGCCGGGAGGGCGGTTTGAGCGTCGATCTCGAGGGGCTTTTTCAGGTCATGGCACCGTTGGTGGCAGGTCCTGCGCTAGACGACGAGGCGGTCGGCACCGCCTATCGGCGGCTGATGTCGACGCTGATGACCTTCGACTATGTGGTCGTCTTTGCCTATCGCGGCAAGGAACGGCCGATCGATCTCTTCAGCACCTTCAACGCCAAGGATCATGTGCTTTTCGTCAGCCTCTACCAGGCGGGGCCCTATCTGCTTGACCCGTTCTACCATGCGGCGTCACAGGGCAAGCCGGGCATCTGGCGGATGCGGGAGCTTGCGCCCGATCGGTTCTTCTCCTCGGAATACTACCGCACCTACTATGTGCAGACCGGGCTTGCGGAGGAAGTCGGCTTCTTCGTGCCGGTCGACGAGCAGATCACCGTCGTGCTGTCGCTGATGCGGCGCGAGGCGACGGGGCCGTTCAGCCCGGCGGAGTTTGCGCTGTTGAAGAAGGTCGAGCCGCTGGTCTCGGCACTGGTGCGCCATCATTGGGCGGGTCTCGGCCGACGGTTCGATGCGGCGCTGGCGAAAACCGGCCGCAGCCGCCGCAAGGCGACGCATCCACCGGCCGATGGCGTCTGGCAGCATCTCAATCTGACGGAGCGGGAATCCTCGATCATCGAACTGGTTCTGCAGGGCCATTCGTCGGAATCGATCGGCCTCAGGCTCGGTATCTCCACCGGTACGGTCAAGGTTCACCGCCGGAACGTCTACCGCAAGCTCGGCATTTCCTCGCAGACGCAATTGCTGTCGCTGTATCTGAGAAACCTCGGGCAGTAAGCCGTGTAGGCGCCGCCCATCACTGCATGCCCGCCCGTAGCGGCGCCCCGACGGCGCGCCGCGCCAGTCGATGCCGGCTCTCCCAATCCCATTCCTCCACAAACGTGATCGATCGCGCGGCTGATCGCTATTGACATTTTTTGCACGCCATGAAATTTCTTTCATTAACGGATAAAAATATCACGAGGTGCAAAAAATATCATGCAGCGCAACAAGGACCGGGTGGAGACAATGACGATTGGCGGGACAGGTATTCGTGACGACGAGACCAGCATGGCGACGCGGGCGGCCTGGCTGCACTATGCCGGCGGGCTGACCCAGGCCGAGGTCGCCAAGCGCCTGGGGCTTACCTCGCTCAAGGCCCATCGGCTGATCATGAAGGCCAACCAGGAAGGACTGGTGAAGGTCTATATCGACGGCGAAGTCTCGGAGTGTGTCGAGCTCGAGCAGGCGCTTTCGGCCCGCTTTGGCCTCGACTATTGCGAGGTGGTGCCGGACTTCGATTCCGACGATCTGCCCCTGAAGGCGCTCGGCATTTCCGGCGCGCAGTTCCTGAAGCGCGAGATCGAGCGCGGCGAGACGGCACTGGTCGGCGTCGGCCACGGCCGCACGCTTGCCGCGTGCGTCGAATATCTGCCGCGCATGGCAAGCGGCAACACCCGCTTCGTGTCGCTGCTCGGCGGGCTCACCCGCAAGTTCTCGGCCAACCCGCATGACGTGATCCACCGGCTCGCCGAGCGCACCGGTGCGGAGGCCTATGTCATGCCGGTGCCGTTCTTCGCCAACACGGTCGAGGATCGCGACGTGCTCTTCAGCCAGCGTGGCGTGCGCGAGGTCTTCGATCTCGCCAAGACCGCCGACCTGCTGATGGTCGGCATCGGCACCGTCGAGCGAGAGGCGTCGCTGGTCTCGACCGGCATGATCGAGACGAGCGAGATCGAGGAGATCCAGAAGGGCGGGGCGATGGGTGAGCTGCTCGGCCACTTCTTCGACAAGGACGGCGCACCAGTCGAAACAGCGTTGTCCGACCGGACCTTCACGCTCAGCCGCGACGACCTGAAGAACCGCCGCACGGTTGCCGTGGCCGGCGGCAAGATCAAGGTGCCGGCCATTCGCGCCGTGCTCGCAAGCGGGCACCTGAGCGGCCTCATCACCGACGAGCGGACTGCACGGGCGCTTGCCGCTGAGAGCGCATGAGGCGCTGAACATTCGGGGCCATTGCGGAGGGCAGGGAGGATCTGCCGTCCAGGCCTTAAAGGGAGGAATACCGGTGGGGTAGCCGGCAGTCGCAATCATACCCGCAACGGAGGAGAAGACGAATGTACGAGAAGGAGAAGGACCTCATCAGCGCATTCCTGCGTGGGGAGGTGGACCGCCGTGGCATGCTCAAGGGATTGGGTGCCGCAGGCCTGACCGCCGGCACGGCCGGCACGTTGTTCAACATGATGTCGACCCGGGCGCTTGCTGCCGATTTCGACTGGAAGGCGCATTCCGGCAAGAAGCTGAAGCTGCTTTTGAACAAGCACCCTTACGCCGACGCGATGATCGCCAACCTGCAGGCCTTCAAGGATCTGACGGGCATCGAGGTCACCTATGACGTGTTCCCGGAAGACGTCTATTTCGACAAGGTGACGGCGGCGCTGTCGTCGGGATCGGCAGAATACGACGCCTTCATGACCGGCGCCTACATGACCTGGACCTATGGTCCGGCCGGCTGGATCGCCGACCTCAACGAATGGATCAAGGATCCGACCAAGACCAACCCCAACTACAACTGGGACGATTTCCTTGCCGGCGTGAAGAACTCCTGCGCCTGGAACGGCCAGCCGGGCGGAGCGCTTGGGTCGGAAGACGCCAAGCAATGGTGCATTCCGTGGGCGTTCGAACAGAACAACATCACCTATAACCGCGAGATGTTCGACAAGGCCGGCGTCGAATTGCCGAAGAACCTCGACGACATGATCGCGGTTGCGGCCAAGCTGCAGAAGGACATCGGCGGCATTTACGGCATCGGCGTGCGTGGTTCGCGCTCCTGGGCAACGATCCATCCGGGCTTCCTGTCGGGTTATGCCAACTTCAACCAGAAGGACCTGAACGTCGGCGCGGACGGCAAGCTGTCGGCAGCGATGAACACCGACGGTTCGAAGGCCTATCACGCCAAGTTCGTGCAGATGATCCAGGAAAGCGGCCCGAAGGACTGGTCGACCTATACCTGGTACCAGGTCGGCACCGACCTCGGCGCCGGCGCATCGGCCATGATCTTTGACGCCGATTGCCTGGGTTACTTCATGAACGGCGGCGACAACAAGATGGCCGGCAAGCTCGGCTATGCCGCCTTTGCCGCAAACCCGGAGGCCACCGCCTCAACGCCGAACATCTGGATCTGGTCGCTTGCCATGTCCAACTTCTCCAAGGACAAGGACGCCACCTGGTACTTCCTGCAGTGGGCTTCCGGTCCCGAACATGCGCTGTTCGGCGCCACAAAGATGGACTTCGTCGATCCTGTTCGCCAGTCGATCTGGAAGGACGAGATCTTCCGCGAGAAGCTGAACGGCAAGTATCCGGGTTACGTCGAAATGTTCGACGCCTCGGCCGCCGGCGCCTCCATCAAGTTCACGCCGCAGCCGCTGTTCTTCGACGTCACCACCGAATGGGCGGCGACGCTGCAGAAGATGGTCGCCAAGCAGGTGCCTGTCGATGAAGGTCTCGACCAGCTTGCAGAAAGCATCAACCGCCAGCTCCAAGAGGCGGG
The DNA here is from genome assembly GCF_014852025.1 of Ensifer sp. ENS10. NCBI lineage: Bacteria > Pseudomonadati > Pseudomonadota > Alphaproteobacteria > Hyphomicrobiales > Rhizobiaceae > Ensifer > Ensifer sp. ENS10. Next base: position 865,202 of record NZ_JACVAS010000002.1, on the reverse strand, counting down.
TCTCGGCTGATAGGCCTCCCAAGCGATGCCCGGCGCTGACAAGCGCCGGGCATCCCGAGATGCCGGCTGAGCCGGCCTGTTGCGACCGGTTTGAGGTTGCACCGAAATCAACCCGAGATGCCGAGGGACTGGCGCGGCGCCTATAGGCTCCCGCGTGCCGCGTGCTCTTTAAAGACTTCAGGAACGGAGCTCAACATGGCTTCAACAGAAACCCTCCGCAGACCGGCCTCCGGTTTCAGGATCAGCAGGAAGATGCTTCCCTACGTGCTGAGCCTGCCGGCGTTGCTCGTCTGCATCGGCATCCTCATCCCGTTCTTCACGGCAGTGATCTATTCCTTCCAGCGCTACCGGCTGAGCCAGCCCTGGAGCCGCCAGTTCAACTGGGGCGAAAACTACCTCAACTTCTTCACCGACCCCGCCTTCTGGAACACGCTCAAGGTGTCGCTGCTTTATGCCGGCATCACCGTGACGCTGGAACTGCTGCTCGGCCTTGGCATCGCGCTGCTGCTGCAGCGGCGCTCGACCATCAACAACTTCATCTCGATCATGCTGCTTCTGCCGCTGATGATCGCGCCGGCGCTGGCCGCGCTGATGTGGAAGCTGATGACCAATCCGAGCTTCGGCATTCTCAGCTATCTCGCAAGCCTGATCGGCCTGCATGATTTCCGCTGGGCATCCTCGCCGGATACGGCGCTGCTGACCGTCGTGCTCGTCGACATCTGGGTCTATACGCCCTTCATCATGATCCTGCTTCTGGCGGGCCTGCGCTCGCTGCCGACGCAGCCCTTCGAGGCGGCGGCTCTCGATGGCGTGCCGCGCAGCTTCGTCTTCTTCCGCATCACGCTGCCGATGCTGACGCCCTATATCCTGACGGCGACGCTCTTCCGGCTGCTCGACAGTATCCAGCAGTTCGACATCATCTACGCGATGACGCAGGGCGGCCCCGGCAATACGCTCACCGTCTTCCAGGTCGAGGCCTATCTCAACTTCTTCCAGTCGACCAATGTCGGCCGTTCGGCGGCGCTGCTGATCATCCTGTGGGCGATCACCTACACGCTCTCCAACGTCTTCATCAAGAACTGGCTGCGGCTGCGCGAACGCGCTCGCGGCGAAGCTTAAGGGAGGGACCAATGGAAACCATGTCTCCGCTCGAACGGGTCTTGCGCGGTCTCGCCCTCACGCTCGTCGTCGTCTTCTTCATGTTCCCGATCTTCTGGATCTTCCTGATGTCGTTCCAGACGAACGAGACGATCCTCGCCATCCCACCGTCGATCGTGTTCTCGCCGACGCTCTCGAACTATGCGGCGCTGATCACCGGCAAGCTGCAGACGGCGGCCGGTACGCTCGACATCGCCTTCATGCGCAATCTCGGCAACTCGATCTTCCTGTCGGTCGCCTCCGTTGCCGTAGCGCTCGTGCTCGGCGTGCCCGCGGCCTATGCGTTTGCCCGCCACAAGTTCAAAGGTTCGGAGGACATCGCGTTTACGCTGCTGTCCTTCCGCTTCGCGCCGCCTCTCCTGGTGCTACTGCCGCTGACGCAGTATTTCCAGTGGCTCGGCCTCTCCAACACCTATTTCGGCCTGATCTGGGTCTACCAGCTCATCTGCCTGCCACTCATCCTCTGGATCGTGCGCGGCTACTTCGAGGATATCTCGGCCGACGTCGAATATGCCTATCGCATCGCCGGCCATTCTTGGTTTGCGACGTTCCGCAAGATTGCTCTGCCGCTTGCCGGACCGGGCATTGCCGCTGCCGGCCTGCTCGCCTTCATCTTCGCCTGGAACAATTTCGTCTTCGCGCTGGTGTTGGCATCTGCTGACAAGCAGCCGGTGACGGTCGGCGCGCTTGCCTTCGTCACCTCCTCGGGCATCCAGTACGGACAGATCGCCGCGGCCATCGTGCTTTCGGTCACGCCGACGCTCGCACTTGCACTCTACGCCCAGCGCTACCTCGTCGAAGGCCTGTCGCTCGGCGCGGTGAAAGGGTAACTCATGACCACGCTGCAACTGAAGAATATCGTCAAGCGCTACAAGAGCCAGACGGTTCTCGACGATCTCACGCTTGACGTCGCCGACGGTGAACGGCTGGTGCTCTTCGGCCCCTCCGGCGCCGGCAAGACCGTACTGCTTCGCCTGGTGGCCGGCGTCATCGAGCCGGATGAGGGCAGGGTGCTGATCGGCGGCGAGGACATGACCGATGTCGATGCCGAACATCGCGGCGTCGGCATGGCCTTCCAGAACTTCGCGCTCTTCCCGCACATGAGCGCCTTCGACAACATCGCAAGCCCGCTGACGGCGACGCGATCGTCGAAGGAGAAGATCGCCGCCGGCGTGCAGAAGGTCGCGAAACTGCTCAAGATCGACCATGTGCTGACGCATCATCCGAAGGCGCTTTCCAACGGCCAGAAGCAGAGAACGGCACTTGCCCGCGCGCTCGTCGGCTCGCCGCCGCTCTTGCTGCTGGACGATCCCTTGCGCAACGTCGACGCCAAGCTCCGCTTCGAGATGCGGCTGGAACTGCCGCGGCTGCTCGCGGCGCAAGGCGCCACCGTCGTCTACGTCACCCAGGACTACAAGGAGGCGATGGCGCTCGGTGACCGCATCGCCGTCATGGCTGCCGGCCGCATCCGCCAGGTCGGAACGCCGCAGGAAATCTACAATGCGCCGGCCGATATCGAGATCGCGCGGCTCTTCGGCGATCCCACCATCAACCTGCTCGACGTGGTGCCGCAGCGCAGCGGCGAGGGCGTGTTCGTCGAGCTCTCCAATGTCCGGGTACGCCTTGCCGATTATGATGCCGATGTCGCGGGTAAGGAATGCGTCCTCGGCCTGCGGCCGGAGGCGATCAGCTTTGCCGATGCCGTTGCACCCGGCGCGATCCCCGTGACGGTGGAGGCGGAAACGCCGCTCAACGAAAAGACCGTGACGCTGGCACTGACCGCCCGCGGCCGCGAAATCCTGGTGTCGCGTCCGGCCGGTACGCCTGGTCCGGTCGCCGGCCCGGCCCATATTGCCGTCAATGGCACCCAGGCCTTCCTCTTCGACAAGACGAGCGGCGCCCTGCTGCCGCGCGCCGACCTCGCAGCCAAGCGCAGTGGAGAAGCGGCATGACCGACACCGCTCTTTTGATCAAGGACGTCGACAAGTTCTACGGCCCTGTCGATTACGGCGTGCATGCCGTGAAGAAGCTGAACATGGATGTTCAGAAGGGCGAGATCATCGCGCTGCTCGGCTCGTCCGGCTGCGGCAAGACCTCGACATTGCGGATGATCGCCGGCTTCGAGGCGGTCTCGCGTGGCACGATCTCGCTTGCTGGCCGGCCGGTGCAGACCCTGCCGCCGGTGCGCCGCAACGTCGCCATGGCGTTTGAGGGCTATTCGCTCTACCCGCCGCTCACGGTGCGCGAGAACATCGCCTTCGCGCTCAAGGCTTCGAAGCTTTCGCAGGGTGTCGTCGACGAGAAGGTCGCTGGTATCGCCAAGCTTTTGGAGATCGAAGACATTCTCGGGCGCTATCCAAGCTCGATCTCCGGCGGCCAGCAGCAGCGCGCCTCGCTTGGGCGGGCTCTCATCCGCGATGCCAGCCTGCACCTGCTCGACGAGCCGATGGGACAACTGGAGCCGCAGCTTCGCGCGCTGCTTCGCGGCCGCATCAAGCACTACATCAAGGAGCGGGGGCTGACGGCGATCCTCGTCACCCACGACCAGACCGAGGCCAACGCGCTCGCCGACCGCATCGCCGTCATGGAAGGCGGCGTGCTGCAGCAGTTCGACACGCCGCAGAAGATCAAGGAGCGCCCGGCCAATCTCTTCACCGGCACCTTCGTCGGCGAGCCGCCGATGAACGTCTTCGAGGCCAGCGTTTCGGGATCGGAGAGCAAAGTTGCCTTCGGCCTCAAGGATGGCGTGCGGCTCGAATATCCAGCCTCGGACTTCTCGCATGCGGTGCGTGATGCGCTGGTTCAGCGGCAGAAGGTGGTGCTCGGCATAAGGCCCTATTCGGTGCGCCGCAGCGCCGACGGCGTCACCGGCCGCGTCGCCGTCAACCAATGGCTGGGTGACCAGACCCATATCGCCGCGGATTTTGCCGGCGGCACCATGGTGCTGGTCGAGCACGACCGGACGGAGCTTGATGTCGGCCAGCCGATCGGTATCCATCTCGACCCGTCGAGCCTGCATGTCTTCGACGGCGAAAGCGGCCGGGCGATCAGCCATGGACAGGAGCTCGCCTGATGCGGGATATCCTCATCGGCATAGATGCGGGTACGTCGGTCATCAAATCGGTGGCCTTCGACCTGCGCGGTCGGCAGATCGCCATGGCGGCCCTGCCGAACGCCTATGAGGCCGTGGGCCGCGCCGGCAGCGTGCAGGATCTCGACCGCACCTGGGCCGATGCGGCAGCGACGCTCAAGCAGCTCTCCGACAAGATCGAAAACCTCCCTGGCCGTGTTGCCGCGATCGCGGTGACCGGTCAGGGGGACGGCACCTGGATGATCGACAGGGACGGCGCGCCTGTCGGCAAGGGCTGGCTCTGGCTCGATGCGCGCGCCGGCGAGACGGTGGAGCGGCTGCGCGCCGACAGCGGCGATATCGACCGCTTTCAAAGCACGGGCGTGGGGCTCGCCGCCTGCCAGCAGGGCCCGCAGCTTCGCTGGATGCGCGACCATGCGCCCGAGATGCTCAACGGTGTCGCAACGACGTTCCATTGCAAGGACTGGCTCTATTTCAAGCTGACCGGCAAGCGGGCGACCGACCCATCCGAGGCCAATTTCAGCTTCGGCAATTTCCGCACCCGCAGCTACAACGACGACGTCATCGCCTTCCTCGGCCTCGAAAAGCTGAAGCATGTGCTGCCCGAGATCGTCGATGGTGCCTCGACCCATCACCTGCTTTCGGCCGAAGCCGCTCGCATCACGGGGCTCACCGAAGGCACGCCTGTTGTGCTCGGTTACGTCGATGTGGTCTGCACCGCGCTCGGTGCCGGCCTCTATGATCCCGGCACCGATACTGGCTGCTCGATCATCGGTTCGACCGGCATGCATATGCGACTGGCCAACGGTGCCGACGATGTGCGCCTCAACCGCGACTTGACCGGCTACACCATGTGCATGCCGATCCCGGGCACCTATGCGCAGATGCAGTCGAATATGGCAGCGACGCTCAACATCGACTGGATCCTGTCGGTGGCATCCGGGCTGCTCAAGGGCATGGGCGTCGAAAAATCGAAGGACGAACTGCTTTCCCATGTCGACGGCTGGCTTGCGGACGCCAAGGACACGCCGCTGATCTTCCAGCCCTATATCTCGGAGGCGGGCGAGCGCGGGCCTTTCGTCGACGCCTCGGCCCGCGCCTCCTTCGTCGGCCTCTCGATCACCCACGGCTTCGGCGACATGGTGAAGGCGGTCTTTGACGGGCTCGCCATGGCGGCGCGCGATTGCTACGCGGAAATGGGGCCGCTGCCGGCGCGCATCCAGCTGACGGGTGGTGCTGCCCGCAGCGCCTCGCTCCGCCGCATCCTCGGAGCGGCGCTCGGCGCCAGCGTCCAGACGAGCGAACGGGAAGAGGCGGGTGCTGCCGGTGCTGCCATGATCGCCGCCGTCTCGCTCGGCATCTATCCCTCGATGGCCGATTGCCTCGGCGATTGGGTCACCCCCTACCAACGACCGGCGGAAGCCGCCGATCCGGTGCTTAGCTGTCGCTTTGACGAACTCTTCCCCGCCTACCAGCAGTCGCGAACAGCGCTCAGACCCGTCTGGCACGCACTCTCCCAAGGTGTTGACGCCGGAAATCAACAGGAAAGACCGAAATGAAGAAGATAGCCATTATCGGCGACCGGTTCATGCTGCCGGACGTCTTCCGCGACAAGATCGTCGAGGCGACCGGCAACGGCCATGACATCCGCACGCTCGAACTGCCCTGGCCCGATGTGCCGATGGAGCACGGCTATGCCGTCGAAGGCATGGACGGGCTGAAGGAATACCTCGGCAAGCCCGAGGACATCGTCGAATTCATCGGTGACGCGGAAATCCTGGTGACGCAGCTGGCGCCGCTGTCGCGAGGGATGCTTGCGGCACTGCCCGGCCTCAAGCTCGTCGCGGTCTCGCGCGGCGGACCTGTGAATATCGACATGGGTGCGGCGCGCGACGCAGGTGTGCGCGTCGTCAACACGCCCGGCCGCAATGCGAGCGCCGTTGCCGAATTCACGCTCGGCGCGATCCTCGCCGAGACGCGGCTGATCCGCACCGGGCATGAGGCGCTGCGCAAGGGCGAATGGCGCGGCGATCTCTATCGCGCCGACCGCACCGGCCGCGAACTCTGCGAAATGACCGTTGGCGTCATCGGTTACGGCAATATCGGCACGAAGGTCGTGCGTCTGCTGCGCGCCTTCGGCACCAAGGTGCTGGTGCACGACCCCTATGTGCAGCTTTCGGCGGACGACCTCAATGCTGGCGTCGAGCAGGTCTCGCTCGACGATCTTCTGTCCCGCTCGGACCTCGTGACGCTGCATCCCCGCGTCACGGAGGAGACGCGCAATATGATGAACGCCGAGACCTTCGCCAAGATGAAGCCGGGCGCGATCTTCGTGAACACGGCGCGTGGCCCGCTCTGCGACTACGACGCGCTCTATGAAAACCTGCTGAGCGGCCATCTCTCGGCGGCGATGCTGGAGACCTTCGCCGTGGAGCCGGTACCGGAGGATTGGCCGCTGCTGCAACTCCCCAATGTGACGCTGACGCCGCATATCGCCGGCGCCTCGGTGCGCACCGTGACCTTTGCCGCCGAAATGGCGGCCGAGGAAGTCCGCCGCTACATCGCCGGCCTGCCGCCGGTTCATCCCTGCTGAGGTGACAGTTATGAGCGAACGCGAACTGCGCCAGTCGATCGTCGACCATTGCCGCCACATGAACGCCATCGGGCTCAACCAGGGCACGTCGGGCAATATCAGCCTGCGCCACGGCGAGACCATGCTGGTGACGCCCTCGGGCATTCCCTATGACGAGATGACGTCCGAGATGATCGTCGCCATGCAGATCGAGGGCGAATACGGAAGCTGGTCAGGGCCGAAGAAGCCGTCGGTCGAATGGCCGTTTCACCTGGATATCCTGCGCGCTCGGCCGGAGGTCTGTGCCGTCGTCCACACCCATGCGATGTATTCGACCATTCTGGCGATCGCCCGCAAGCCGATCCCGGCGTGCCACTACATGATCGCGGCCTTCGGCGGCAGTGATGTGCGCGTCGCGGACTACGAGCGCTATGGCACCAAGGCGCTCTCCGACAGCGTCTTGCGCGCCCTCGAAGGCCGCAGTGCCTGCCTGATGGCGAACCACGGCATGATCGCGACCGGCGCGAGCCTGGAGAAGGCGATGTGGGCGGCGGTCGAGCTCGAGACGATCGCCAAGCAGTACTACCACACGCTGCTGATCGGCGGCCCGGTGCTCCTGTCGGAGGCCGAGATATCAGGCGTGATCGAGGGCTTCTCCACCTATGGCCTGCAGGACAAGACGAAGGCGGCGTGAGGCATGGCGGCGATGGCGACAGGAGTAACGACGGTGGGTTCCGAGACCAGAGTGTATGATCTGTTTGTCATCGGCGGCGGCGTCAATGGCGCGGGCATTGCGCGCGACGCCGCCGGGCGAGGGCTTTCGGTTCTCTTGTGCGAGAAGGACGATCTGGCGCAGGGCACGAGCTCGCGTTCGGGCAAGCTGGTGCATGGCGGTCTGCGCTATCTCGAATATTACGAGTTTCGTCTGGTGCGCGAGGCGCTGATCGAACGCGAGGTGCTGCTTCAGTCCGCGCCGCACATCATCTGGCCGATGCGTTTCGTGCTGCCGCACAACCCGGAGGATCGGCCGGCCTGGCTCGTGCGGCTCGGGCTCTTCCTCTATGACCATCTCGGCGGACGCAAACGGCTGCCGGGGACGCGGAGCCTCAATCTTTCGACCGCGCCTGAGGGCGCGCCGATCAAGCGCGAGTATCGCAGGGCGTTCGAGTATTCCGACTGTTGGGTGGATGACGCCCGCCTCGTGGTTCTGAACGCGCTCGATGCACGCTCCCGTGGCGCCCGGGTCTTGACGCGCACCGCCTGCAGCGCGATCCGCCGGCGGGACGGGCTCTGGTTTATCGAGATGACCGATACGCGAACCGGGGCGAAGACCGAGGCGAGGGCGCGGTGTGTGGTCAACACGGCCGGCCCCTGGGTCAACGACGTCATCGGCCGGATCGGCGGGCTGAACTCCAGCCGCAGCGTGCGCCTGGTCAAGGGCAGCCACATCGTCGTGCCGAAGTTCTGGGAGGGACGGCAGGCCTACCTGGTGCAGAACCCGGACAAGCGGGTGATCTTCATCAACCCCTACCAGAATGACCTGGCGCTGATCGGGACGACGGATATCCCTTACGAAGGCCGGCCGGAGGACGTATCGGCCGACGGCAACGAGATCAGCTATCTGCTGAAGTCGGTAAACCGCTACTTCAAGCAACAACTGACCTCTGACGATATCGTCTACAGCTTCTCCGGCGTGCGCCCGCTCTATGACGACAATGCCGAAAACCCCTCCGCCGTCACCCGCGACTACATCTTCGAGGTCGATGCGGCCGATGGCCAGGCGCCTCTGCTCTCGGTCTTCGGCGGCAAGATCACCACGTTCCGCAAGCTTTCCGAACATGCATTGGAACGGCTGAAGCCCTTCTTCCACAAGATGGGGCCAGCCTGGACGGCGAGCGCGCATCTGCCGGGCGGCGATATGGCGGATGCCGATTTCGAGCAGTTCCTGGGTGATCTCAAGGCGCGCTACCGCTGGCTGCCCGCCGATCTCGCCAAGCATTATGCGCGGCTCTACGGCACGCGGACGCATGCGCTGCTCGCCGGTGCCACCGCGGTCGAGGATCTCGGGCGGGCCTTCGGTTCGCTCCTTCGTGAGCGCGAGGCGCGCTTCCTCATCGAAAACGAATGGGCGCTGACGGCGGACGACATTCTCGACCGTCGGACAAAACACGGCCTGCACATGACACTGGCCGAGCGGCAGGCCTTCACCCATTGGCTGGAACGCCAGCAGGCGGCGGCCTGAAGGAGACTGAGATGCGAAGTCTGGAATTCGAAGCGCTTCTCGATCTTTCGGCCCGTATCGGGTCGGATCCGCTGCTGGTGCAGGGGGCGGGCGGCAATACCTCGATCAAGGAGGGTGGGGCGCTCTGGATCAAGGCCTCGGGCTTCTGGCTGGCCCATGCGCGCCAGCGCGATGTCATGGTGCCGGTGGCGCTCGATCCCTTGCTCGATGCGCTGGAGCGGAGCGATCCGGCGACGGAGAAGGCCCAGGACTTCGTGATTGCCGAGCGCAACCCCTCGGGCCTGCGCCCTTCGATCGAAACGACGGTGCATGCGCTGATGCCGCAAAGAGTGGTCGTGCATGTGCACTGCGTCGAGACGATCGCGACGGCCGTGCAGACCAACGGTGCTGCGATCGCCGCCGAGCGGCTTGCCGGCTTTCCGCATGTCTTTGTGCCCTATGCGCGGCCGGGCCTGCCGCTGGCCAGGGCGATCGCCGAACGGGTGCAGGACAACACATCGGTGCTGGTCCTCGGCAATCATGGCCTTGTCGTCGCTGCCGAGAGCGTGGTCGATGCGACCATCCTGCTGACCGACATCACGCGCTGCCTGACCGGGCAGAGGCGGGAGGCGCCGACGGCGGATGTGGCGGCCCTTTCGCGGCTTGCCGTCGACAGCGACTACCGGCTGCCGGAGGATCCGTACCTGCACGCGGTGGCGGCCGACCTCGACAGCTGCCGGCTTGCCGCCGGCGGCAGCCTCTATCCCGACCACGTGATTTTCCTCGGCAAGGGCGTCGTAGTAGCCGCTCCCGGCGAGACCGCGCTTGCGATCGAGGCGAAGCGGCGTGCTGCCGGCGAGAGCCTGCCGCCGTTGCTGCTTTTCCCCGGCAAGGGCGTGCTGGTGCAGAAGGAGATGTCCGCCGGCGCCTTCGCCATGGCGCGGTGCCTTGCCGACGTGACGGCACGCATTCCGGCGGATGCTCGCCTGCGCTACCTGACGGAAGCGGAAAACGCGGAACTTCTCGGATGGGATGCTGAGAAATACCGCCAGCAGCTCAACTGCGCCGGACAGGTGCTGCAATGAGCGGTGACAAGCTGGTCCTCGGCATCGATATTGGCACCTCGGGCGCGCGGGCAGTGGCCATGGCCGCGGATGGCGTCGTCGTCGCATCGGGTGCGGCGAGACTCGCGTCCTTCTCCGGGGATCATCGCGATCCCATCGGCTGGTGGAAGGCGGTGCAGGCGGCGCTCGGCGAAACGCTCGGAAGTATCGACAGGCGACAGGTTACAGCGCTCGCGATCGACGGCACGTCCGGAACGATGCTGCCGGTCGATCAAAGCGGTGCGCCGCTGGCGACGCCGATGATGTACAACGATCCGGTTGCCGACCGGGCTCTTCTCGATGCGGTTTCCGCCCATGCGCCGCGGGAGAGTGCTGCCCATGGCGCCACATCCGGCCTTGCCAAGCTTCTCGCCTTCCAGTCGGTGCCGGATGTTTTCCGGGTGATCCATCAAGCCGATTGGCTCGCCGGGCACTTCACCGGGCTCTATGATGTCTCCGACGAAAACAATGCCCTCAAGACTGGCTACGACCCGGTATCACGCTCGTGGCCGGAGTGGATCGGAAGGACGGGGGCGCGTGTCGAGCTTTTGCCAGACGTGCTGCCAGCCGGCGCGCCGATCGCGACCATCGCGCCGGCGGCGGCCGAAGCCTTTGATCTACCGGCCGGCGTGGTGATCGTTGCCGGCACCACGGACGGGTGCGCCTCGTTCCTGGCAACGGGCGCCGATCAGCCGGGGGACGGCGTCAGCGCGCTTGGCACGACTTTGACGGTGAAGATGCTCTCCGAACGGCCGCTGTTTGCGCCGGAATATGGGCTCTACAGCCACCGCATCGGCGAGATGTGGCTTGCGGGTGGGGCATCCAATACCGGCGGGGTGGTGCTCGCCGAGCATTTCTCGCCGGAAAGGATCGCCGTGCTTTCTGAGGAGATCAACCCGGTCGTCGATACCGGGCTCGACTACTATCCGCTCGTCAAACCCGGCGAGCGTTTTCCGGTCGCCGATTCGGATTTTCTGCCGCGGATGAGCCCACGGCCGGCCGACGATGCGACCTTTCTGAAGGCAATCTTCGAAGGCATCGCCGGGGTCGAGAGCCTTGCCTACCAGCGGCTGACCGAGCTCGGCGGACCGGCGCTCCGTTCGCTCCGCAGCGTCGGCGGCGGCGCGAAGAATGTGGCCTGGACCGCGATCCGCATGCGCAAGCTCGGCGTCCCATTCCTGCCGGTTCTGTCCGAAGAGGCAGCCGCCGGCACGGCGCGGCTTGCGCTTGCCGGCGCCAGAAAGGCGGGTGTGCTGTGACGGTTATCGAGACGATCGCCGGCCTCAGCGAGATTGCCGATCGCTACGACGCCTTCCTGATCGACCAGTTCGGCGTGCTGCGCGACGGGCGCGGTCCGTATCCGGTGGCGGCCGACACGCTGGTGCGGCTGAAGGATGCCGGAAAACGCATCATCATCCTCTCCAACTCGGGCAAACGTTCCGCGGAGAACGACCGTCGCCTTGTAGACATCGGCTTTGCCGCCGGCAGCTGGGACTGGTTCCTGACTTCGGGGGAGGTCGCCTGGCAGATCCTCAAGCGAGAAGGCGCAGGCAGCGCAGGCACGCCGCGCAAGTGCCTGCTGATCAGCCGTGACAACGATCTGTCGCCGATCAAAGGGCTCGACCTCGAGCGCACGACAAGCGGCGCTGATGCCGATATCGTGCTGCTTTCGGCGAGCGAAGGCGATCTCTATCCGCTCTCTCACTATGAGGCGCTGCTGGCACCGGCGGCCGCGCGTGGCGTTCCCTGCCTCTGTACCAATCCCGACAAGGTGATGCTGACGAAGACGGGTACCGCCTTTGGTGCCGGTCGCATCGCCGACCTCTACGAAGAACTTGGCGGCAAGGTGCGCTGGATCGGCAAGCCCTTCGCCGACATCTACGCGCTCGCGCTCGACTTCCTCGGTCATCCCGATCCGACGCGGGTCTGTGCCATCGGCGACAGCATAGAGCATGACATCGCCGGTGCGGCGAATGCGGGGCTGCATTCCGTGCTGGTGACGACCGGGATCCTGGAACACGCCGTGGACGAGGAACGTCGCCGGCTCTTTGCCGAGCACGGCGCGTCTCCCGATTTCATCCTTCCGAAATTTCACTGGTAGCCGGGAGTAAGGTCGTGGCCTTCACGCTGTCGCTCAACACCAATCCGCTGGTCAACCGCTTCGCCGAGGCCGACGACCTGATCGACACGATCGCCGAGAAGATCGGCATCGGCTACGTGCAGCTGACGCATGAATTCGTCAATCCGGGCTGGCCGGCGGCGACGATCGCCAAGACCGTCAGGCAGTTTCGCAAAGCGCTGGACCGCACCGGGGTGAAGATCACCTCGGGCATGACCGGCCCCTATGGCCGGCTCAACCATTTCGGCCATCCGGATCCGGATGTGAGGCGCTACTATGTCGACTGGTTCAAGACCTTTGCCGATATCTCCGCCGAGCTCGGCGCCTCCGGCATGGGCACGCAGTTCGCGATCTTCACGCTGAGGGATTACGACGATCCGGCGCGGCGCGAGGAGATGATGCGGATCGCCATCGAATGCTGGCGCGAAGTGGCAGAGCACGGCAAGGCGGCGGGGCTCTCCTACGTCTTCTGGGAGCCGATGTCGGTCGGCCGCGAATTCGGCCACACGATCGAGGAATGCCGATCGCTCGACCGGCGGCTGGCCGAGGCCGATCTGCCGATTCCAATGAAGATGATGGTCGACATCGACCATGGCGACGTCACCTCGGACAATCCCGATGATATCGATCCCTATGCCTGGGCCGGGGCGTTTCCCGAGCGTTCGCCGATCATCCACATCAAGCAGTCATCAATGAACAAGGGCGGCCATTGGCCGTTTACCGCTGCCTACAACCGGGACGGCCGCATCACGCCGGAGAAGCTGATCGGCGCGGTCAAGGCTGGCGGCGGCACCGACAACGAGATCTGCCTCGAGCTTTCCTTCCGCGAGCGCGAGCCGACCGACCACACCGTCGTGGAGATGATCCGGGAGTCGGTGGAGTTCTGGGAACCCCACATCGATACCGGTTTCAATCGCCCACAGAAATCACATTGAAAGATCACAAAATCACACCATAGAAATTGAAATATCACAAATAGGTGTTATCTTCTCACGGTGAGCGCGGCCATGGCTGCGCGTGATCGGGACCGAGATGATGAAGCCGGAAGACAGGCGACAGGCGATCATGGATGTGCTGATGGAGGCCGGAGCGGCGTCCGTCGAAGACCTGTCCTTGCGCTTCGGCGTCAGCAAGATGACGGTGCATCGCGACCTCGACGACCTCGAACAGGCGGGCCTGCTGCGCAAGGTGCATGGTGGCGCCTCGATCCAGTCGAGCCCACAATTCGAAAGCGACATCCGTTACCGTGAGAAGATCGCCACCGCCGAAAAGCGGCGGATCGCCGAATATGCGGCGGGGCTGATCGAGCCCGGGCAGAGCATCCTGATCGACGACAGCTCGACGACCGGCGCGATTGCCGAATGTATCCGCGACATTCGCCCGCTGACGGTCATCACCAACAATCTCGGCGTGATCACCAGCCTCTCGGGTGCGTCGGGCATCAATGTCATCGCGCTCGGTGGCCAGTACAGCAAGAAGTTCAATGGCTTCTTCGGCATCGTCACCGACGAGGCGCTGCGGTCGCTGCGCGTCGACATCGCCTTTCTCTCCAGCTCTGCGATCGAAGGGACGACGGCCTTCCACCAGGACCAGGAGGTGGTGCAGGCCAAGCGCCTGATGGTGAAGGCGGCCAAGCGCAAATACCTGCTGGTGGACCACGACAAATTCGGGCGCTCGGCGCTCCACTTCCTGACCGGGCTCGATGCCTTCGACGCGGTGCTGACCGGCGCCGAAGTGGCTGCCGAGCATGCAGCACCCCTCGAAGAGGCGGGCATCCGGCTGGTCAGGGTTGGCAATAGCAAGACATCGGAGAAAGCATGAACAAGTCCGGGCTCTGGGTCGGCACCAGCTGGAAGATGAACAAGACGCTCGCCGAGGCGATGGCCTTTGCCGAAGGCCTGGCTACGGCAGACGCAGCGCGCGACGAACGGATCCAGCGCTTCGTCATCCCGCCGTTCACGGCGGTGCGTGAGGTCAAGGCGCGGCTTGAAGGCGCCAGCGTCAAGGTCGGCGCGCAGAACATGCATTGGGACGATGCCGGCGCCTGGACCGGCGAGGTGTCGCCGCTGATGCTGAAGGATTGCAATCTCGACGTGGTCGAGTTGGGCCATAGCGAGCGGCGCGAACATTTCGGCGAGACGGATCGCACCGTCGGCCTGAAAACGGCGGCGGCCGTGCGCCATGGCCTGGTGCCGCTGATCTGCATCGGCGAGACGTTGGCCGAGCGTGAGGCGGGCGAAGCGGACGCGGTGCTGAAGCGTCAGGTCGAGGGCGCTCTGGCGCTGCTCGAAGGCGAGGCGAAGAACGCGACCATCCTGCTTGCCTACGAGCCGGTCTGGGCGATCGGCGTCAACGGCATTCCCGCGACATCAGACTATGCCAACGAGCGCCACAAGCGCATCGCTGACGTCGCCGAAGCGGCGCTCGGCCGGCGCGTGCCGGTGCTCTACGGCGGCAGCGTCAATCCCGGCAATTGCGAAGAACTGATCACTGAGCCGCATATCGACGGCCTCTTCATCGGCCGCTCCGCCTGGGACGTCGCCGGCTATCTTGACATTCTGCAGCGTGTCGCAAAGGCGATCTGAGCCTTCGGCCGCGGCAGTTCCTGAAGAATGGAAAGGAACAATCATGAAGATTGCAATCGGGGCAGACAGCGCCGGCAAGCCCCTGCTGGACGTCATTGCCGCCCATCTCGCGGGCCGGGCCGACGTCGAAGTCGTGGACCTCAGCCAGTCCGGCTTTTACGCGGATCTCGCGCAGAAGTTGGCGCAGCAGGTCGTCGAGGGCAAGCACGACCGCGGCATCCTCTTCTGCGGTACCGGCATCGGCGTCTGCATCTCGGCCAACAAGGTGCCGGGCATCCGTGCAGCACTGACGCACGACACCTATTCGGCCGAGCGTGCGGCGAAGTCGAACAACGCCCAGATCATCACCATGGGTGCGCGGGTCATCGGGCCGGAGCTGGCGAAATCGATCGTCGACACCTGGCTCGCGTCCGAATTCGATCCGCAGGGCGCTTCGGCCGGCAACGTGCAAGCGATCGACCGTCTCGATGCTGCCAAGGCATAAAGAACATCGCGACGCCCGTTGATCCTCCCTCAGGCATCGTGACGAGACGCCCGCCAGAGATGCCGGGCGTTTTCATTTCTGGCGCGCACCACGCCTTGACGACGCTTCCGCAAATATTTGAATGTGCTTGCAGATGTCAGCAGGGACCTTATCGCATGAGCGAACCAACCTCGATTGAACCGCATCCGAGCGCTCATCACCACGTGGCCCGCATGAGCGGTCGCGATACGCTTGAGCATCACAGGACCGCGACGACACTCGAGCTTCTGTTCGACCTCACCTTCGTCATCGCCTTCAGCCTGGCTGCGTCGCAGCTTGCGCATCTCTTTGCCGAGGGCCATTTCACGGCGGGGCTGATGGGCTTCGGCTTTGCCACCTTTGCCATCTGCTGGGCCTGGATCAATTTCAGCTGGTTCGCATCGGCCTACGACACCGACGACTGGATCTTTCGCAGCGTCACCATGGTGCAGATGGTCGGCGTGCTGATCCTGGCAATCGGACTGCCGCCGATGTTCGAATCGATCGACAAGGGCGAGCACCTCAACAACGGCGTCATGGTGCTCGGCTATGTCGTCATGCGCGTGGCCATGGTCTTCCAGTGGCTGCGCGCCAGCCGGCAGAATCCTGCGCGGCGGCAAGCCTGCATAGCCTATGTGAAGGCGATCAGCGCCGCCCAGCTTGGCTGGATCGTACTGATCTTCTTCGACTTCTCCCTCGTCGTGACTTTTGCCATGGTCGTCGCGCTGACCGCGGTCGAGATGGTCGGCCCCTGCATCGCCGAGATGCGCTACGGCGGAACGCCCTGGCACGCGCATCACATCGCCGAGCGTTACGGGCTGCTGGCGATCATCGCGCTCGGGGAGGGGGTGGTCGGCACGGTCGCCTCGATCTCCGCGGTCGTCGACGGCGATGGCTGGAACCTTGACGTTGCTCTTGTCTGCCTGGCGGGCACCGGGCTCACCTTCGGCATGTGGTGGATCTATTTTCTGCTGCCGAGCGCCGAGGTCCTGCACCATCACCGCCTCAAGCGGTCCTTCGTCTGGGGCTATGGCCACATCCCGATCTTCGCCTCGATCGTGGCCACCGGCGCCGGGCTGCATGTGGCGGCCTATTATATCGAGCACAAGGCCCATATCAGTTCGGTGGCGACCGTGCTGACCGTTGCCGTCCCCGTCGCGCTCTATATCGGGCTGCTCTACGCAATGTACGCCTATCTGCTGCGACAGACGGACCGGCTGCATCTCTGGCTGCTCTTCGGCACGGCGCTGGTGCTGGCCGCGTCCGTCGTTGCGGCGATGGCCTGGCTCGATATGGCGATGTGCCTGATCATCCTGATGTTCGCGCCCGTCGTCACCATCGTCGGCTACGAGGCCGGTGGCCACCGTCACCGGATGGCGGCGCTGGAGCGCAGCCTGCATGAGGGCGAGGCAGCGCGGTAGGCGCGAATTTGAGAGTCGGAACAGGAGGTTATCGGCCGGGGCTGGCGGTTTGATTCAGGTGGTTCAGAGGTTGATTCAAAAGGCGCGCCGTCACCATGAGGGGCCGTGAGCTTGGAGCGCATGGAGCGCTTTGCCCCTCACCCTAGCCCTCTCCCCGCAGGCGGGGAGAGGGGACAGTCGAGCGTGCCGCGGGCTTCTCATTCCGTAGCGGATGTAGGAGCGGTGCTGCGGCGAAGCATCGTCAATCCTGCTTGTATCAAACGGCCGCGGTCGGGCACGGAGCGTGCCACGCGTGTCCTTCTCCCCGCGAGCGGGGAGAAGGTGGCGGCAGCCGGATGAGGGGCGCGCCCATCAGGCGGTGCGCTGGATCACGTGGGCGCGTCGCCGATCAGGCGTTGACAAGCGCCAGCTTGGCTCGGGCATCCAAAATCTGCGAGCAGGCGTTGGCCGCTTCCGTGCCCTTGGTGACGAAGTGCTCGCGGAAGAAGGCGATGAGCGGCTCGCTTTCCTGGAAATTGTGTGGCGTCAGCACGGCCGAAAGCACCGGCACGCCGGTGTCGAGCTGGACGCGCATCATGCCGTCGAGCACGGTGCCGGCGACGAAGTCGTGGCGGTAGATGCCGCCATCCACGACGAAGGCGGTGCCGAGGATCGCCGCATAGCGGCCGGTCTTGGCCAGCGTCTGCGCATGCAGCGGGATTTCGAGTGCGCCCGGCACGTCGAAGATCTCGACGTCGGCCGCCGAGCCGCCGAGCTTCGTCCACTGCGCGACGAAGGCGTCGACGCAGCGGTCGACGATGTCGGCGTGCCAGCGGGCACGAACGATCGCGATCTTGGCGGTGGGGTGGGAAAGAATAGTCATGGTCTCAAGCCTTCCAGGGTTTGGCGTTTCCAATGATCCCGTCGGGCGAACATGCATGCGCGTGAGGTCCCGTCGCGGGGCCCACGTTCCTGCTTGCTCTCTTCCATCCGGACTGTGACCGTCGGCTCCGGAATTCGACCGGATCTGCTGACCCCTGGAGCGTAAGCTCCAGAGCGCTCGCGGGCTTCGAGGTTTCTCTCGCTACCGCCGGTGGGGAATTTCGCCCCGCCCTGAGAACACCGCGACTATATAGGCCGGGATTGCCCGGTCAAACGCACGCCGCGACGAAAAGAGCGGAAATCACGACAGATTTTTGCTTGTGGGGTGCTGGTGAGGACAAATTCGTTCCCGCCAGGACATTAATCCGGATGGTCAGGTTGCCATGCAGTCATGGCGGCAACATTCCGACCGCGTGGCACTTATCCGCGCAGATCGTCGTCTTCCGCGGTAACCGCGCGTCCGGCCCAGTGGAGGAGGGCATCCCGGTCGTCGAGGCAGTCGACAGGCGCTTCGTAGAAGCGATGCACGACCACGGTCTTGCCGCCCTTCTCATAGGTGAACGGCTGGCAACCCTCTGATATCAGCGCGTCTTTCAGCGCCTGATCAACCCTGAAATAGAGGCGGTCCTTGATGCTGACGGCAAAGCGCTTGTCTGCGACGACGTAGGCCCAGCCGCCGAAGAAGCGGTCAATCTGAACAGGCCCGAGATCGGAGAGTTCATCCTGGATATGCCTGACGAAGGCACTTGGTTCAGCCTTGGCCATGATTGCAACCTCGCGGGTCTCCGGCAATGGTGCAACGAACCGCTGCATACTCGCTGGCGCCCTGCGCGCCAGCGTTCATCGGTCTTCTGCAAGGCCTACTCGCGAATAACGAGCAGGTCCTTGGCGGCGAAGCGCAGGGTGACGTTGTCGCCCGAGACCGGCGGGGTTACGCCCGGATTGTTGAACATGTCGAAGGAGATGACATCGCCGCCGACGCGAAGCCGCGTGCGGATGACCGAGCCGAGGAAGCTCGTCGAGACGACCTCGCCGGCAAGCGCCGTATCGCCTTGCGCCCCTTCGGCAATCGAGCCCGCTTCAGGGCGCAACGCCAGCGAGATGCTGTCGCCACCCTTCATGCCGGCAATCGGGTCTTTCAGAGCCACCTGCTGGTTGCCGATCGTTACGGCGCCCGAGGCCGGATCCGCGACCTTGCCCTCGATGATGTTCAGCGTGCCGACGAAGGAAGCGACGAAGCGCGTTGACGGCGTGTTGTAGATCTCGAAGGGGGTG
Source organism: Ensifer sp. ENS10 (assembly GCF_014852025.1). Lineage (NCBI taxonomy): Bacteria > Pseudomonadati > Pseudomonadota > Alphaproteobacteria > Hyphomicrobiales > Rhizobiaceae > Ensifer > Ensifer sp. ENS10. The sequence continues at coordinate 846,294 of NZ_JACVAS010000002.1, read as the reverse complement.
CCGATCTGGTCGGCACGTCCGGCATTCATGACGACGATACGATCGGAGATCGACAGCGCCTCTTCCTGGTCGTGGGTGACGAAGACCGTGGTGATGCCGAGCTGCTGCTGGATCTGCCGGATTTCTTCGCGCAGCGACACGCGGATCTTGGCGTCGAGCGCCGAAAGCGGCTCGTCGAGCAGCAGCACCTGCGGCTTGACCGCAATGGCGCGGGCAAGCGCCACGCGCTGCTGCTGGCCGCCGGAGAGCTGGTAGGGGAAGCGGTCCGCCAGGTGCTCGAGCTTGATCAGCCCGAGCATCTGCTTCACCCGTGCGTCGATCTCCGACTTGTCAGTGCCTGCGACCTTGAGGCCGAAGGCAACGTTGTCATGCACGTTCATGTTCGGAAACAGCGCATAGGCCTGAAACACCATGCCGATGTTGCGCTGGTTGGGTTTCAACGACCCTTGGTCCTTGCCGTTGATCACGATAGAGCCGGCGGAGGGTGTCTCGAAGCCGGCGATCATGCGCAGGACGGTCGTCTTGCCGCAGCCGGACGGACCGAGGAACGAGACGAATTCGCCCTTCTCGATGTCCATGTCGAAATCGTGCACGACGTGAACAGGGCCGAAGGACTTCTTGATGCTGGTGAGTGACAGAAAACTCATGGGTGCGGTCCTCAGGCCTTGGGAGGCGCGCTTTTTTGGAAGCGCGAGACGAGCTGGATGAGGCCGAGGCAGCCCCAGGTGATGCCGAATGCGATAACGGCGAGTGCGGCAGGCTCATAGGCGCGGTTGGCGCCTAAGAGCTGCATGTACGGGCCGAAGGCCGGGCGGTTCAGAAGTGCCGCCATGGTGAACTCGCCGATGACGATGGCAAAGGTCAGGAAGGCGCCTGAAAGCACCGCGACGAGCACGTTCGGCAGAATGATCTTGGCGAGGATCGTGGCCCATCCGGCGCCGAGGCTCTGGGCGGCTTCGGTCAGGGTGGCGACGTCGATGGTGCGAAGGCCGGTGTCGACCGCGCGGTACATGTAGGGCAGAGCGAGCGTCGCGTAGCCGAACATCAGGAGGATGTTGGTCCCCGTCAGCGAGCCCGTCAGCGGCAGCCAGCTCGAGGTGTTGTAGAGCCGGATATAGCCGAAGACGATGACGATCGCCGGGATAACGAGCGGCAGAAGCGTGATGAACTCGATATAGGGGCGCAGCCGCGGCAGCTTCAGCCGGACCCAATAGGCGGTAGGTACGACGAGCAGCACGCCGAAGACGATGGTGAACAGCGCCTGCAGCACCGAATAGCTGAAGGTTTCCTGGAAGCGCGGATCGGCGAAAACCTTCTGATAGGCGTCGAAGGAATATTCGCCGCGGCGCATCTTCAAGGAGAAGTTGGTCATGCCGATGAGCGGCAGGGTGAAATAGAGGAGGCCGAAAACGAGGGCCCCCCAGGCCCAGATCTTCTTCATTTCAGCCACCTTTCGCTGCGGCCGCGCAGCCAGATGTAGATCGCGTTGGCAATGCCGGTGACGACGATCATGCCGAAGGCGAGCGCATAGCCGAGATGCGGATTGCCGAGCACGTCGCCGCGGATCTGGGCGAACAGCAGGATCGGCACGATCGACAGCGACGAGCCGGTGAGCGCGATCGCGGTCGCAACGGCGCCGAAGGCATTGGCGAAGAGCAGCGCCAGCGTGCCGAGCAGCGAGGGAAGCAGGATCGGGAAGGCGACCATGCGCCAGTACTGCAGGCCGGTGGCACCGAGGATTTCGGCGGCCTCGCGCCATTCGCGCTTCAGGCCGTCGAGCGCCGGCGTGATGATGAGGATCATCAGCGGGATCTGGAAAAAGAGGTAGGTGACTGTCAGCCCCCAGAAGGACAGGAGATTGAAGCCGAGCATTCTGAGGTCGAGACCGAAGTTCGAGCGCAGGAACACCGTAACGATGCCGACCGGGCCGAGGGTAGCGAGAAAGGCGAAGGCGAGCGGCACGCCGGCAAAGTTGGAGGCAACGCCGGAAAAGGTCAGAAGCGGCCCGCGGATGCCCTTCGGCAAGCCGCCGAAGACAATGGCCGAGGCCATGGCAAAGCCAATCAGGCAGCCGAGGAGCGCCGAGGCTATGCTGATCTTGATCGAGATCCAGTAGGCCGCAAGGATCGAGGGCGTGAACAGGCCACGGATGTTCTCGAACGTGAAGCTGCCATCCGGTGTCTGAAAGGCGCCGACCACGATCTTTGCCGTCGGCAATATCAGAAACAGCGTCACAAAGGCGGCAAAGGGCAGAATGCCCAGCCAGTGAAGCGGTAGGCGACGCGCCGGCGGGCTGGCGTCGGGTTTAGCAGATGACATTCCGTTCGCGCCCCTGAAACCGCGTTATCGACGCGGGCGTTATTGATACTTGCAAGTTAGAGCGGGTGCGGGCTGAAACCCGCGCACATTTTTCCTCATTCCGCTCCAAAGACTTGAATTCCTTACGAATAACTTATGTCGCCCCGGCCGGAAAACCGGCCGAGGCGACATGTCTGTGGAAAGACTTACTGAACGTTCGCGCCGACGACGGAATCCCAGCCGCCGGTGACGGCAGCCTTGTTGGCATCGACTTCTTCGAGCGTCGGGAAGTAGGCCTTTTCATAAGACGCTGCCGGCGGCAGGGCGTCGATCAGTGCCTGCGGAACCTTGCCGGCCTTGACCATCGCGTTGAAGCGGGTCGGGTGGCAGAAGCCCTTGAGCCAGCCGAGCTGACCTTCGTCGGAATAGAGGTGCTCCATCCACAGCTTCGCTGCGTTCGGGTGCGGCGCGTAGGCCGAGATGCCCTGAACGTAGACGCCGGCGAGAACGCCGCTGGCCGGAACGACGACTTCGGTCGGCGGGTTGCCGTTGAGGGTCTTGGCCCAGCCGAGCGCGTTGTAGTCCCAGGCAACGATGATCGGGGTCGAGCCCTGGGCGAGCGTACCGGACTTGCCGATGACCGGAACGAAGTTGCCGGCCTTGTTGAGTTCGGCGAAGTAGCCGAGGCCAGCTTCACCGGCTTCCTTGCCCGACTTCGCACCCTTGGCGAGACCGGCGGCGAGAACGCCGAGGATCGCCTGGTTCGACGCGCGCGGATCGCCGGCGAGAGCGACCTGACCGGCATATTCCGGCTTCAGGAGATCAGCCCAGTCCTTCGGAGCGGTCTGGACAAGGTCCTTGTTCACGAGGAACGACATCACGCCGTAATAGTCGCCGTACCAGTAGCCTTCGGCGTCCTTGACGCTGTCCGGGATCTCGTCCCAGGTGGAAACCTTGTAGGGCTGCAGCAGGCCTTCGGCCTTCATCTGCGGGCCGAAGGCGAGACCGACGTCGACGACGTCAGGGGCCTGCGGACCCTTGTTGTCCTTGTTGGCCTTGACGGCTTCGACTTCGTCAGCCGAGCCCGCGTCCGGGTTCAGTTCGTTGACCTGGATTTCCGGATACTTGGCCTTGAAGGAGGCGATGACGTCGCCATAGCCGCACCAGTCGTGGGGCAGGGCGACGGTGGTCAGCATGCCTTCCTTCTTGGCGGCTTCGATGAGTTCGGCGCTCGGCTCGGCGGCGGCGATTGCGGTCGTCGCCAGGAAAACGGCGGTGGAAAGCGAAAGCAGGCGATGGGTTCTTGAAATCACTGGTGTTCTCCTTATGGGTTTAGTCAAATTCGTGGGGTATTCAGTCGATTTCGGCTAGGCTGTTAAAGAGATGCCATGAAAGTAATGTGACAGCGGTTTATCCGTTCGCGCCGCCTATGTCGTTGGAAGAACATTTCTTTTTCTGGCGGGGTGGCTCACTGTCGCACAACTGTATGAAATTCCGTGAACGGGTCGGCGAGCACTCCTAGACGGGTTTGCGAAAGATGCGGGTGGAATCGAAAAGGCCTTCGAGCGTTTTCATTCGATCCCGGGTTTCCTCCCAGTTCGAACTTTGCACCGCCTCGATCAGAGCCTCGATCAAGAACAGGATCACCACCGAGCTGTCCCAGGCCGACGGTACTTCGATCTGCGAGCGGAACACGCGGGAGGCGGATTTGGCGACCGGCGAAGTCCAGCGATCGGTGAAGAGGATGATCTCGACGCCACGCTCGCGGGCGGATGTGGCGAGCGTCGCCATCTCCTGCTCGTAGCGGCGAATGTCGAACAGAATCAAGACGTCGCCCTGGCGCATATCGAGCACGTAGTGCGGCCAGGCGCTGGCGTTGGAGGCGATCTCGGTGACACCCGGACGAATGACCTGAAGATGGGTGAAGAGATAGTCGGCAAGCGCATGGGTGATGCGGCCTCCGAGCAGATAGATGCTGCGCTTGCGGTCGGCGATGAGGGCGGCGGCCTCGTCGAATTCCCGTGGATCGATCTGGGTCAGCGTCTCGCGCAGATTGCTGGTGATCGCGTCGGCGAAGCGGTTGAGCGTGTGGGTTCCCGGCGCATTGGCGGCCCAGCGGTCGTGCTTGGTGATCGGATTGGAGATCGTCGCTTCCAGTTCCTGGTGCAGCCGCGCCTGGAAATCCGGAAAGCCGCGGAAGCCGAGCTTCTGCACCATGCGCGCGACGGTCGGAGTCGATACGCCGGCGTTCTCGGCGACCGTGGTGATCGAGCCGAGTCCCGATACGGGATAATTGTCGAGAAGTGTCTCCGCCAGTTGCTTCTCCGCGCGGGTCAGCGCGGTGAAGTGGGCATTGATCACATCCGACACCGTCGTCGATGTCGCCTTGCTGCTCAAAATGTCTCCCCTGAACCGATCTAGAGCCGGTTTGTGACAGATTAAACATCGCTGTCACAATTGGAGTCAATCGCAATTTTGAAGAGATCGTTTCAGATTTTGATTGACACTCGCCAATCTCTGAAGAATTCTTTTCATTAACGAACGTCTAACGGGCAAAAGGGGATGCCGGTGTTGACGCGACTTTTGACCGAAGCAGATGGCGATCCGGTTGCGATCGAAAACGCCACAGGGAAGGGCGATATCGTGCTCGTCTGCGAGCACGCCTCGCGTCGGGTTCCGGAGCGCCTCGGTACGCTCGGCCTTACCGAGCAGGCTCTCGAAAGCCACATCGCCTGGGACCCGGGCGCGCTGGCCGTCGCCAGGCTTCTTGCCGGCAAGCTCGATGCGGCGTTGATCTACCAGCGCTTCTCGCGGCTTGCCTATGATTGCAACCGTCCGCCCGAGGCGGAGGCGGCGATGCCGGTTCTGAGCGAAGTTTACGAGATCCCGGGAAACCGGACGATGACAGACGACGAGCGGCAGGCGCGGGTCGATGAGATCTATCGCCCGTTTCACGATTCGGTCGCGCGCTTCGTTTCCGCGCGCAAGGCCGCCGGCAGGCCGCCGATCCTGGTGACGATGCATAGCTTCACGCCCGTCTATTTCGGCAAGCCGCGGGCCGTCGAGGTCGGTATCCTGCACGATGCGGACAGCCGCCTTGCCGACCACATGCTGGCGGTCGCGACGAAGGGGCAGGTCGCCTACGACATCCGCCGCAACGAGCCCTATGGCCCGGTCGACGGCGTTACTCACAGTCTGATTGAATACGGCGTCCTCAACGGACTGCCGAATGTGATGATCGAGATCCGCAACGATCTCATTCGCAATGACATCGGCCAAAGGGTCATGGCCGACTATCTGGAAGGACTGCTGCGCAAAGGCGCGGCGGCACTTTCAGCACAATAAAAGACCCTGGGGAGCGGCTTGGCCGCGGTCCTGTGCCGGCTCGCCGGGACAGGTGGTTGATGGGACCCAGCCGCAATGGGGCGGCCTGGTCTGAAGAAATCAGGGGAAGAAAAATGTCAGACTACAGCGACTTGGACAAAAAGCAGGACATGAGTGTCTTGCACTCGATGGGCTACGCCCAGGAGCTCGAGCGGCGCATGAGCCAGTTCTCGAACTTCGCGGTGTCGTTCTCGATCATCTGCATTCTCTCCGGCGGCATCAATTCGCTCGCCCAGGCGACCGCCGGCGCAGGGGGCGCCGCGATCGGCATCGGCTGGCCGCTTGGCTGCTTCATTTCCTTGGTCTTTGCGGTCGCCATGGCGCAGATCAGCTCGGCCTATCCGACGGCCGGCGGCCTCTACCACTGGGGTTCGATCCTTGGTAACCGCTTTACCGGCTGGGTGACCGCCTGGTTCAACCTGCTCGGTCTCGTCACCGTTCTCGGCGCGATCAACGTCGGCACCTATTACTTCTTCATGGGTTCCTTCGGCACGCCCTATTTCGCGCTGGAGGACACAACCACTACCCGCATCGTCTTCCTGGCGATCATCACCGGCGCACAGGCGCTCGTGAACCACATGGGCATCGGGCTCACCGCCAAGCTCACCGATTTCTCCGGCTACCTGATCTTCGCAACTGCGATCCTGCTTGCCGTCGTTTGCCTTGCGGCCGCCGACAGCTACGACATCGCAAGGCTCTTCACCTTCTCCAACTATTCCGGTGAAGCCGGCGGCAACGTCTGGCCGCAGACGTCGGGCACCTGGGTGTTCCTGCTCGGCCTTCTGCTGCCGATCTACACGATCACCGGCTACGACGCTTCTGCCCACACCTCGGAAGAAACCGTCAAGGCGGCGGAATCCGTGCCGCGCGGTATGGTTTCTTCCGTGCTCTGGTCGGCGCTCTTCGGCTACATCATGCTGTGCGCCTTCGTGCTGATGATCCCGAACATGGACGAAGCTGCCAAGCAGGGCTGGAACGTGTTCTTCTGGGCGATGGACGCCCAAGTCAACCCGGTCATAAAGGACATCCTCTATCTCGCCATCCTCGTCAGCCAGTGGCTGTGCGGCCTGGCGACGGTGACCTCGGTATCACGCATGATCTTCGCCTTCTCGCGTGACGGCGGTCTGCCGGCCTCCAGGGCGCTCGCCAAGGTCAGTCCGACCCACCGCTCGCCGGTTGCGGCGATCTGGACCGGCTCGATCCTCTCGGTCCTGTTCGTCTGGGGCTCGTCGCTCGTGTCGATCGGCGAAACGCCGGTTTATACGATCGTCGTCTCGTGCACGGTCATCTTCCTGTTCTTCTCCTTCGCGATCCCGATCACGCTCGGCCTTTTCGCCTGGGGAACCTCGAAGTGGGATAAAATGGGCCCGTGGAACCTGGGCGAGGCGATGTTCAAGCTCTTCGCGGTTCTGTCGATCATCGCCATGGTGCTGATCTTCGTTCTCGGTATCCAACCGCCGAACGACTGGGCGCTCTACATCACCGTGGGCTTCCTGGTGCTGACGGCTCTGATCTGGTTCGGCTTCGAAACCCGCCGCTTCCGCGGCCCGCCGATCGGCGACGAAGTGGCGCGCCGCCAGGCCGAGATTGCCGCTGCCGAAAAGGCCGTCGGCGAAGTCTGAACACCAACAAAATGGGCGGGAGCGCGACCGCGACTTCCGCCTTTTCTTTTCCGGAGCTTGTCCGGTTACTTGAACGAATCACGTCCACGCGGCCCAAAAATATCGTGACCCAAGGGAACGGCCGCGTGACCAAACATGGGATGGAAGTTGATGAGCTATACGTTTGATGAGTTGAAGGAAGACGTCGCCGCCGGGCGCATCGATACGGTTCTCGCCTGCCAGGTCGACATGCAGGGCCGGCTGATGGGCAAGCGCTTCCACGCGCAGTTCTTCGTCGACGGCGCCTGGAAGGAAACGCATAGCTGCAACTATCTGCTTGCGACCGACATGGAGATGGAGACCGTTCCCGGCTACAAGGCGACGAGCTGGGAGAAGGGCTATGGCGACTATACGATGAAGCCGGACCTTTCGACACTTCGCCGCATTCCCTGGCTCGAAGGCACGGCGCTCGTGCTTTGCGACATGCTCGACCATCACACCCACGAGGAAGTGCCGCACTCGCCGCGCGCGATCCTGAAGAAGCAGGTGGCGCGGCTTGAGAAGATGGGGCTCAAGGCCTACATGGCGAGCGAGCTCGAATTCTTCCTGTTCGACCAGTCCTACGACGATGCCCGCCAATCCGGCTATCGCGACCTGCAACTCGTCAGCGGCTACAACGAGGACTACCACATCTTCCAGACGACCAAGGAAGAGGATGTGATGCGGGCGATCCGCAACGGCCTGCAGGGCGCCGGCATCCCGGTCGAAAATTCCAAGGGCGAGGCGTCGGCCGGGCAGGAAGAGATCAACGTGCGTTATGCCGACGCGCTGACGATGGCCGATCGGCACGCGATCATCAAGAATGGCTGCAAGGAGATCGCCTGGTCGCGCGGCAAGGCCATCACCTTCCTCGCCAAGTGGAATTATTCGGCCGCCGGCTCCTCCTCGCATATCCACCAGTCGCTCTGGAGTGCCGACGGCAAGACCTCGAAATTCTTCGACGAGAGCGGCAAATACGGCATGTCGGAGATGATGCGCCACTATGTGGCGGGGCTGCTGACCCATGCGAGCGAGATCACCTATTTCCTTGCGCCCTACATCAACTCCTACAAGCGCTTCATGGCCGGCACCTTCGCGCCGACCAAGGCGGTCTGGAGCAAGGATAACCGCACCGCCGGCTATCGCCTTTGCGGCGAGGACACCAAGGCGATCCGCATCGAATGCCGCGTCGGCGGCTCCGATCTCAATCCCTATCTCGCCTTCGCGGCTTTGATCGCGGCCGGCATTTCCGGTATCGAGAACAAGATGGAACTGGAAGCGCCCTTCGTCGGCGACGCCTATGGCGGCAAGGACGTGCGCGAGATCCCGCGCACGCTGAGAGACGCGACCGCAGCGCTCAGCGAATCCAAGATGCTGCGCGCCGCCTTTGGTGACGAGGTCATCGAGCATTACGCGCGGGCCGGGCGCTGGGAGCAGGAAGAATACGACCGCCGCGTCACCGATTGGGAGGTCGCACGCGGTTTCGAACGGGCCTGATCCTGGTCCCTATCTCTCACACGGTGGCCGATCCTGGCAGGGTCGGCCACCGCATCATTCGCAATGAAAGCAGGAAAACGATCATGAGCATGATCAAGTGCATTTCGCCCGTGAACGGCGAAGTCTACGCGGAACGCCCGGCGATGCCGCTGGAGCTGGCAAAACAGGTGGTTTCCCGCGCCCGCCAGGCGCAGAAGGCCTGGGCGCGCCGTCCGCTCGACGAGCGCGTCAACCTGGTGCTATCAGGTGTCGCCCGCCTCAATGAAATGGTCGACGAGGTGGTGCCGGAGCTTGCCTGGCAGATGGGCCGGCCGGTGCGCTACGGCGGCGAGTTCAAAGGCTTCAACGAGCGCTCGAACTATGTCGCGACGATCGCCGCCGATGCGCTGAAGCCGCTGGTGATCGAGGAAAGCGACCGCTTCGAGCGCCGCATCGCCCGCGAGCCGCATGGCGTCGTCTTCGTCGTCGCGCCGTGGAACTATCCTTACATGACCGCGATCAACACGGTCGCCCCGGCGCTGATGGCCGGCAATACCGTCATCATCAAACATGCGAGCCAGACGATCCTCGTCGGCGAGCGCATGGTGCGCGCCTTCGTCGAGGCCGGCGTTCCCGCCGACGTCTTCCAGAACATCTTCCTCGACCATGAGACATCAGCGGCGCTGATTGCTGCCAAGAGCTTCGATTTCGTCAACTTCACCGGCTCGGTCGAGGGCGGACGGTCGATCGAGCGCGCGGCTGCCGGCACCTTCACCGGTCTCGGCCTCGAACTCGGCGGCAAGGATCCGGGCTACGTCATGGAAGACGCCGACCTCGATGCGGCCGTCGACACGCTGATGGATGGCGCCACTTACAATTCCGGCCAGTGCTGCTGCGGCATCGAGCGCATCTACGTGCATGAAAAGCTCTATGACACCTTCGTCGAGAAGTCGGTCGCCTGGGTTTCCAATTACAAGCTCGGCAATCCGCTCGATCCGGAAACGACGCTCGGGCCGATGGCAAACAAGCGCTTTGCCGCGACCGTGCGCGAGCAGATCGCCGATGCGGTTGCCAAGGGCGCCAAGGCGCTGATCGATCCGAAACTGTTCCCGCAGGACGATGGCGGCGCCTATCTCGCGCCGCAGATCCTTACCAATGTCGATCACTCCATGGCCTTCATGCGCGAAGAGACCTTTGGTCCGGCCGTCGGCATCATGAAGGTGAAGAGCGACAGCCAGGCGATCGAGCTGATGAACGACTCGCAATATGGCCTCACCGCATCGCTCTGGACCAAGGATGCCGAGCGCGCCGCGCGCATCGGCGCCGACATCGAGACCGGCACGGTGTTCATGAACCGCGCCGACTATCTCGACCCGGCGCTTTGCTGGACCGGCGTCAAGGAAACGGGCCGTGGCGGCTCGCTCTCGGTCATCGGCTTCCAGAACCTTACGCGTCCGAAATCCTACCATCTGAAGAAAGTCACCGCATGACCATCACCGCCAACTGGAGCTATCCGACCGCCATCAAGTTCGGTGCCGGCCGGATCAAGGAGCTTGCCGACCATTGCAAGGCGGCGGGCATGAAGAAGCCGCTGCTGATCACCGACCGGGGCCTCGCGCCGATGGCGATCACCCAGAACGCGCTCGATATCCTGAGCGCCGCCGGTCTCGGCCGGGCGATCTTCGCCGATGTCGATCCGAACCCGAATGACGTCAACCTTGAAGCCGGCGTCAAGGCCTTCAAGGATGGCGGTCATGATGGCGTCGTCGCCTTTGGCGGCGGCTCAGGCCTCGATCTCGGCAAGTGCGTCGCCTTCATGGCCGGGCAGAGCCGCCCGGTCTGGGACTTCGAGGACATCGGCGATTGGTGGACGCGCGCAAGCGTCGAAGGCATCGCGCCGATCGTCGCCGTGCCGACGACCGCCGGCACCGGCTCTGAAGTCGGCCGCGCCAGCGTCATCACCAATTCGGCAAGCCACGTGAAGAAGGTGATCTTCCACCCGAAGTTCCTGCCGGCAGTCACGATCTGCGACCCGGAACTGACGGTCGGCATGCCGAAGGCGATTACTGCCGGCACCGGCATGGATGCCTTTGCCCATTGCCTGGAAGCCTACTCCTCGCCCTTCTACCATCCGATGTCGGCCGGCATCGCGCTCGAAGGCATGCGCCTGGTGAAAGAGTACTTGCCGCGCGCCTACAAGGACGGCGCCGACATCGAGGCCCGCGCCAACATGATGAGTGCCGCTGCCATGGGTGCCGTCGCCTTCCAGAAGGGCCTCGGCGCGATCCATTCGCTGTCGCACCCGGTCGGCGCGATCTACAACACCCATCACGGCATGACCAATGCGGTGGTGATGCCGCCGGTGCTGCGCTTCAACCGCCCGGCAATCGAAGAGAAGATCGTGCGTGCCGCCGCCTATCTCGGCATTGCCGGCGGCTTCGATGGTTTTTACGACTACGTGCTGAAGCTGCGCGAGGAACTCGGCGTACCGGATAAGCTGTCGGCACTCGGCGTCGGGACCGACCGCATCGACGAGATGTCGGAGATGGCGATCGTCGACCCGACGGCGGGCGGCAACCCGGTCGAACTGACGCTGGATGCCGCGAAGAAACTCTTCCGCGAGTGCATCTGACATAGTGTTGCTGGCGCCTCGCCCGGGTGAGGCGCCAGATCTCCCTTAGTTTAGAGGGGTCGAGAATACCACTTGCCATTGCAGCCGATTTGTCACCTAATTGTCACGGAACTGTCACGATTTGGTTCGCTGGAAGCGCGGCCTTCACAGTTCGTTTACCGCGATCTGAAACGCTTCCATTAGGGTGTGCGTATGTTTCGGCCCGGAACCAAGGGCCGCGGTGAGTTAGGGTCGAGCAATGGCGATTATGTCCCTCGCGAATGCGAAGGGGGGAGCTGGCAAGACGACGGCAGCGTTGTTGCTCGCCAGCGAGCTTGCCCGGCGCGGCGACCGGGTTGCGGTTCTCGATTGCGACCAACTCGCCTGCATGACCGACTGGTTTAGGCACGGTCGAAGCGACAGCAATCTCTCCGTCATCTCCGGTGTCACCACGACCACCCTCAGCGACCACCTCAGGCGGCTGCGCGGTCGCGTCGAGCATGTGGTCATCGACCTCTCGGGAGCGGCCGACGTGCTGGTCGCGCTTGCGATCGGGCTTTCCGATCTGACGCTGATCCCGGTTCAGGGCTGCGTCATGGATGCGCGCGGCGCCACGCAGGTGCTCGAACTGATCCGCTATATCGAGAACAATGCGCACGCCAATATCAACCATGCGGTGCTGTTGACACGGGTCAACGCCATCGTGACGACGCGGGCGATGCGCAAGGTCAAGCTGATGCTGGCCGAATGCAAGATCCGCCTCGTCGATACGCCGCTGGTAGAACGCACGGCTTTTCGCGAACTGTTCGAGCAGGGCGATACGCTCTATTCGCTCGATGCTGCCAGGGTCAGTAATCTGGCAAAGGCCCAGGCCAATGCACGCGCCTTTGCCGATGACGTGCTGAGGCTGCTCAACCCGGCCGGAGAAACGATGCGGCACGGTCCGTTCTCATCGATGTGCTACCGCTCGGAGCGGGCGCCGGACCCGGTCGCACTGCCGGCCTGAGAGCCGGAACCTCTGCTCCTTTTCATCTTCATTGCGGCGTACCGCCGGTCTTCCGGCCGCGTGACTGTCAGGTTTCACGTAGCCGCGTTACCAATTCGTTAACCATGATCTGAAAGGTTTCGTTAAGAGGCGAACCACCGGCCATGGCCGGGTTCGGCGCGGAACACGCACAGAATGAGGAATATCATGGCGGTCATCACTTTCGCCAATGCAAAGGGCGGCGCGGGCAAGACGACGGCGGCGCTGATCCTGTCGACGGAGCTGGCAAGGCAAGGACATCGTGTCGTGGTTCTCGATGCCGATCCGCAGCGCTGGATCACGAGCTGGTCCGAAGCTTCCGGCCACATCGCCAACCTCACGGTGATCTCGCATATCACGCCCGGCTCGCTCGAATGTCATATTCGCGAGATGAAGGATGAGGCGGATTACATCGTCATCGATCTCGCGGGCGCGAAAGACCAGATTGTCGCACTGGCGCTGGCCATTTCCGATCAGGTGCTGATCCCGGCGCAGGGTTGCGCCATGGATGCGCGCGGCGCTGCGCAGATTCTCGAACTCATCCGCCAGATCGAGGATCGGTCCAAGCAACGCATCAACCATTCGGTCGTGCTCACCCGCGTCAATTCGCTCGTCACCACGCGCGCGCTGCAGACGATCAAAGCCATGCTCGCCGAGCGCGGCGTTTCGGTGCTCGACACGCCGATCGTCGAGCGTGCCGCCTATCGCGAGATTTTCGACTGCGGCGGCACGCTGCAGACGATGGATCCGGCCCGTGTCAGCAACCTCGACAAGGCGCGCGAAAACGCCTTCGCATTGGCAAAAGAAGTGCAGGCGCTGTTGCCGGTCAAGGCGCGCCGTTCCTGGGCCGCACGCATGCCGTCCTGGGCGTCGCGCAACGCCGCCTGATCTTTTCCTCGAATTGTTCCCTTTCAACCGGAATTGACGTTCGTCAGTTCCGGTTGAATCCTGTTTCAGCCTTCGCGAAATAGCTGTCGTCCGTAAGGCTTCTTTTACCCTGTGCTTCTAACAGTGGCCAAGGACACAGCTTGCCCCGCGATATCAGCAATCGGGCAATCGGCCGCCATGACTGCGGCCATGATCTCAGACGCCTACAGCGCCGCGCGTCTTATCAGACGCGCAAAGGTCGCTGTAGCACTTTGAAGTGCTGCATGTTTTTGTCCCTTAATCGAATACGATTAAAGGAAACATGCAGTGCGCCGTCGATCCTGTCTCCATGATCCACAACAGCGCCGCGCGTCTTATCGGGCGCGCCAAGGTCGTTGTATCACTTTGAACTGCTGCATGTTTTTGTCCTCAAATCGAATGCGATTTACGGGGACGTGCAGTAGAGCATGCAAGGAAGCTCGCGCATGAAAACGGAACACACCGCTGCCGGTACGCAGGATGTTGCCGGTCGTCTGAATTTCATGGCGCTCGACGATGCCGCCAGAACGAGCCTCAAGGCGCTGAAGCCGATCCTTGAAAAGGAACTGAAGCCGGCGCTCGACAAGTTCTATGGCAAGGTGAAGGCGACGCCCGAGACGAAGCGCTTCTTCTCGTCCGACAGCCATATCGACCGTGCCAAGGGCGCGCAGGTCGGCCACTGGGCAAACATCGCCGACGCCAATTTCAATGAAGACTACAGCGCCAAGGTCCGCACCATCGGCCAGGTCCACGCGCGCATCGGCCTCGAGCCGCGCTGGTACATCGGCGGCTATGCGCTGATCGCCGAACATCTGATCACCGAAATCGTTAGGGCGTACTGGCCGAAGGCCGGTCTGTTTTCGCGCCAGACCACCTCGGCAGAAGAGCTGGGCGCCATGCTGTCGAGCCTCGTCAAGGGCGTGTTCCTCGATATGGACCTGTCGATCTCGGTCTACATGGATGCGTCCGACGTGACCAAGCAGCGGGCCGTCCAGGAGGAAGTGCTGGCGGCCGAGCGCGCGCTGATCAGCAAGACATTCGGCGCCGCCTTGAAGAAGATCGCCGACGGCGATCTGACGGCGCGCATCGGCGCCGATCTGCCGGTCGCCTATCAGGAGCTTGGCGAAAACTTCAACCACGCGATCGGCGAGCTCTCTCGTGCCATCGGCGGCATCGAGGCCGGCGCCAGCCAGATCCACACGAGCGCCAAGGAAATCGCAGCGGCGGCCGACGATCTTGCCCGGCGGACGGAGCGGCAGGCGGCCAATCTCGAAGAAACGGCGGCAGCCGTCGAGCAGGTGACGCGCACGGTCAAGCAGACGGCCGAAGGCGCCAACCAGGCGAATTCGACGGTGATCGCGGCGCGCGCCAATGCCGAACAGAGCGGCGAGATCGTCAGCCACGCGATCGAGGTGATGCAGGAGATCCAGACGTCGTCTGCCAGCATCGCCCGGATCGTCGACGTGATCGACGAGATCGCCTTCCAGACCAACCTGCTGGCGCTGAACGCCGGTATCGAAGCGGCGCGGGCCGGCGAGGCGGGCAGGGGCTTTGCCGTTGTTGCGTCGGAAGTCCGCGCGCTCGCACAGCGCTGTGCCGACGCAGCGAAGGATATCCAGGGGCTGATCGCCAAGTCACGCGGCCAGGTGGACGATGGGGTGAACTCGGTCAACCAGGTGGCCCAGTCGCTGCAGCAGATCGTGGCGCAGGTGGTCGAAGTCAGCTCCGTCTTCGGCGCCATCCGCGCCAGCACCGCCGAACAGGCAACCGGCCTGCAGGAGGTCAACACCGCGATCACCCAGATGGACCAGATCACCCAGCAGAATGCCGCGATGGTCGAACAGGCCAACGCCGCAAGCCAGGCGCTGACGGGCGAGGCCGAGCACATCGCCATGCGCCTGCGCGCCTTCCGGACCTCTGCGCAGGTACAGGTCAGTGCTGGTTCGGGTTACCGCGCGGCGGCGTGATCGTGCATTCCGTCTTGAAAGACGACGCCTCGGGTCAGGCATGATCCGGGGCGTTTATTTGTAGGACTGGGCGGCCTGCGTTTTCGCCAGCGAGATCAAGCAGGAACGTAGGTCAACCTCACCACATCCTCGCCAATCGGATCGTGAGCTACGAGACGGAGCGGCGGTCGGGGGCCGGCGAAATAGGGATTGCCGCGACCGAGCACGACCGGGTGCAGGTAGATCCGGTACTCGTCGATCAGGCCAAGCTCGGTGAGGCTGTGCGCGAGGACCGGGCCAGCCACCTCGATCTCGCCGTCGTGCTCGGCCTTCAGCTTGCGCACCGCGGCCGCTAGATCACCGTCGACGAGCCGGGCATTGGGGCCCACAGAGGTCAGGGAGCGCGAAACGACCCATTTCGGCTGCTTCCGCCACGCCGTCGCGAAGGCCCGTTCGTCTTCATCCCATTCAGGATGCTCGTCGTCCCAGTAGCGCATGATCTCATAGATACGGCGACCGTATAGGCTGCCCGCCTGCCGCTCGGCCTCCTCGATGAAGTGGCGAAAGAGCGTCGGGCTTGGCGCAAACTCCATGTGATCGACGTAACCGTCCAGCGACTGGTTCATTCCGAACACGAGCTTTGCCATGGGCCAATTCCTTGTCTCGAATGGCACGTTCGCACCGATCTGATTGCGATGTGCAATCGGTGTAAGTTAGATCTACTGATGCTATTTTGCAATCGGTTTTGGGTTTCGCATGAGCCCGCGCGCTAGCGAACAGCCGCGAGAACTCCAGCCGACCGGCTGACGGCGCGGAGATGGCCGGTCTGCCGGGACCGTCCACTCAGGGGGCGCGGAGCTTCCAGGATGACGGAAAAGGAAGTGGAGGTGGCGGACCGGCATGACCGGTCAGCCTATCCGCCAAGCAGCGTTCAGAAGCGCCGGTCGATGAAGTGTTTGGCCTGGGCGCCGGCGTGGTAGAAGGCCGACTTCACGGTGCGCCAGGTGTCGGGCGTGACGGGCGTTTCCGCAAGTGGGATCGCCGAGGTCTCGCCGGTGACATGGTTGGCGAGTGCGCGGCCGAAGACGGTGCCCGGGGCGATGCCGCGGCCGTTGTAGCCGCTGACGGAGACGACGTTGGGCGCAAGTGTGTGCATGGCCGGCAGGTTGTTGGTGGTCATGCCGATGCGGCCGTCCCACCAGTATTCAAAGCGGAAGTCGCCGATATAGGGGAAGAGCTTGCGCAGCGAGCGGGCGGCAAAGGCGCGGTGCGTGCCTTCGGCGATCGCGTCGAGCCTGCCGATCGAGCCGAAGATCAGCCGGTCCTGCTGGTCCATGCGGAACGACGTCATGACGAGGCCGGTGTCCCAGGTGCCCTGGCGTTCCGGCAGGATACGGCCCGCGACCGCATCGGGCAGCGGATTGGTGGCGAACTGGAAATAGGGCAGGATCGTTAGTTCCTGCGTATGCGCCTGCCACGGGCTTTCGGCGAAGAGGCCGCCATAGGCGTTGGTGGCAAGGATCACCTGCTTGGCGCGGATGACGCTGTTGCCTGCCTTCAGCACCCAGGTCTCGCCCTGGCGTTCGGCGCCTGTCAGCGGCGTGTCGGTGTAGATCTCGGCACCGGCGGCAAGGGCTGCGCGTGCCAAGCCGCGGGCATAGGCGAGCGGCTGGATGGTGCCGGCGCGGCGATCGAGCAGGGCGCCGGAAAAGCCTTCGGCGCCGGTGAGCGCATGCGCCCGCTCGGCGGAGAGCGCCTCTACCGGGGCGCCGCGCTTCTGCCATTGCGCTTCGCGATCCCTGATTTCCGTGACACCTTCGCTACCGACGGCCATGTGCAGCGTGCCGTTGCGCACCGCCTCGCAGGCGATGCCGTGTTTTTTGACCAGGGCATAGACCATCGACGGGCCATCGCCGAGCTCGGTGAGCAGGCGGTTGCCGGCGGCCGGACCGAGGGTCGAGATGAGATCGTCGGGCTTCACCCACATGCCGGCATTGACGAGGCCGACATTGCGGCCGGAGCCGCCGAAGCCGATCATCTTCGCCTCGATCACCGTTGCCTTGATCCCTTTTTCGGCGAGGTGCAGGGCTGCCGATAGGCCGGTGAAGCCGCCGCCGACGATCGCGACATCGGTCGTCAGGTCGCGGCTGAGCGGCCTGGTTTCGGGCGCGGCCGGTGCCGTCGCATGCCAGAGGTTGGGCAGGGTGCGCTCCGTCGCCATCGCGGCAATCCTTCAAGTGCGGCCGGACGTCCGGCTATAGGTCAGGGTTCTCTCGGTGATAGCCGATTGCGGGGAAAATTCTCATGACAATGTTTCATGAAGTCATGATGCAAGGCCGGCGCGAGAGGCATCGGGGCGCTGTGCGATGGGGGGTGATGAGAAAAACCGCAGCTGGGTCGTCGGCAGCTGCGGTCTTGTAAATGTATACGTCTGAAAAATCTTTGCCGAAACGTCGTCTCGCTTCGGCGATACATCTTTAAAAACGTGCCTGTCGTGGATGGTCAATCAGGCAACGCCATCTTCTATGCCGTTTGGCGGAAGTCACTCACCCAATTGGGGGAAATGGTGCAAAAAAGCTTTCGGCAGCGGCGGTTGGCCTGCGCCGAGCGTCTTATCAAGACGCGCAAAGGTCGCTGTAGCGCTTTGAACTGCTGCATGTTTTTGTCCTTCAATCGGCTAAGATTAAAGGAAACATGCAGTAGCCGAACGCAATGGCGTCAATCGACGAATTCGACGGTCACGCCGGGGCTGACCATTTTGGCGAGCTCGGTCGCATCCCAGTTGGTGAGGCGCACGCAGCCGTGGCTCTGGGTCTTGCCGATCTTGGAGGGTTCCGGCGTGCCGTGAATGCCGTAGGTCGGCTTCGAGAGCGCGATCCAGACGGTGCCGACCGGGCCGTTCGGGCCGGGCTGCAACGTGAGGATCTTGTCGTTGTTGCCCTGCCTGAAGTTGATCTTCGGGTTGTAGGTGTAGCCGGGATTGAGCGCGATGCGCTCGACATTGACGGTGCCCGAAGGCGATGGCGTGTCGGACGAGCCGATCGTTGCCGGATAGGCGGCGATCAGCTTGCCGGTGTCGTCATAGGCGAGCACCTGCTTGCGCGCCTTGTCGGCGAGGATGCGGGCGACCTTGCCGGCCTTGTTCGCACCCGGATTGATCACCTTGATGATGGTGCCCGGGATGGTGAAGTCGACGCCCGGGTTCAGCTCGCGCAGATAGGCTTCGTCCATGTGGAACTTTTCGCCGAGCATTTCCGTCGTCGAGGTGAAGGACATATGCGGCAGCATCGCCTTGTGCGCGTAGTCCTCCGGGATCGACGCGACATAGGGGCCGGCAGCGTCGGCAGCCGTGATCGTATAGCTGGTGATCGGCATGCCGCCGCTCATGCGCAGCCGCTCGAGGATGTCCTCGGTGTTGTTGGGGTCGAGCGTCTCGCCGGTCGACTGCTGCCAGGCCTCGATCGCCTTGGTCACGTTCGAGCCCATCTTACCGTCGATCACGCCGGGCGAAAAACCTTCTCGGTCGAGGAAAACCTGCAGGGCGGTGATCTCGGCGCGCGACTTGCTCTTGACCGTCATTGCCGGCGGCATCGACTGGCGCATGGGCTGGGTGTCGTTCGGATCGATCGCGGCTTCTTCAGTGCCGTCGATCAGGCCCGGAAGGCTGTTCGGCAGCTCGTTGCCATCGGTGGATGGCGGCACCACGTCGCGGTAGTCGGGGATGGAACCGGTGACTTCGCCAGGCTCGGAATAGCCGTAGCCGCGCTCGGTGTCGCGATTGCGGCGGTTCGAATAGATGTCGACGTCGCCCTCGCGGCGATAGCCGCCATAGCCATCCTGGCGGCCGCGATTGGGCACGACGGTCGCCACCACATTGCCCCAGCTATCGATCAGCAGCGTGCGCCCGCGGCTGTCGCGCATGGTCTGCACCTCATCGGCGCGCGGCACGTAGTCGAGAATTTCGCCATCGGGCGTGACCAGCATGACGTCGTCGCCATAGCGATTTCTGCCGCGATAGTCCTGCGCGAAAGCGGCCGTCAAATCCACGGCGAGAAAGCCGGCTGCGGCGAGAAGCGAGAGGCCGATGCGGGTCGCTGACGTCACGTGAGAACCTGTCTTCATTGTAGCGAATGTGGCGCGGTACATTTGGATTTCGACGTTAATGTGAAAAAAATGAATTCATCATGAACAAGCGGTTAAATTCTATCTAGGCGGAGCAGACTTCGGCTTCAACCAATGAAATGTGGCTCTCCTCAGATATCATCGCTTTGTGATTGCAGTGATTCTACGGCCGATTTGAGGAAGAGGACATGCTGAGAACGCTCGAAGAACCTGCGGACGGCCAAGAGAATCATGTGCTGTTCGATCGTCTTTCCGCGCTCGACATCGCCGCCTTCGTCGTCGATGGCGTCGACCTGTCGCCGGGTGCCGCGATCCCCTCTGACGGCGATATCAGGATCGACCGGGCGCTTGCCGGATTTCTCTTCACCTGCGGCCCCGAGCATATCCGCCATCCTGAGCCGATCGAGGGCGGCGCGCGCTACCCGCTGCATGGGTCGCTTGCCGGGACTGCGGTCAGCCACACGCAGATGGCGAGCGATGGAGCCGAGTGCACGGCGACGATCGAGGTGGCGCTAGCCGATGGCGGGCAGGCGCGGATCGAGCGGCGGTGGCGGATCGATGCGGGGCGGCACGAAGTCGTGCTCGAGGATCGCGTCGTCAACGTGGGGACCTCGGCCTTTCCGCCGATGATGATGTATCACGTCAACATCGCCGGCAGGCTGCTCGGGCCGGTCACCCGTATCCTCAGCGCTTCGCTTGCAGACGGGGAGAGCATCTGGCGCTTCGGCAATGGCGAGAGTGCGCATTTTTGCCTGCCAGCGGCCATCGGTCTCGACGGCTGGTCGGATGTCACCCTCGCAGGCCTTGCCGGGCTCGGTGGGCGCAATCTCCAGGTGCGGTTCCGCATCGACACGCTGCCCTTCCTGCAGATGTGGCGCTGTCAGCGCGGCGAGGCGGATGTGATCAGCATCGAGCCGGTGTCGCACCGCATCGCCAAGCGTCCGGAGCTGGCGGCGGCCGGAGAGTTGATCCCGCTCCTGCCGGGTGAGGCACGGAGCTACGCGATCGCCTTCTCAGTTGCCTGATCTGGCATCTGGAACACGCGGCTTTTGAATTGACGCGGGGAAGGGCTGCGCCTACATCAGAGGCCACCACATTTCCTGAGGAAGACGACCATGGACATCCGCCAGATCAACGACGAATACTCGGTCTCCGGCCAGATCACCGTCGAGGATCTCGACCAGATCAAAGCGCTCGGCTTCAAGTCCATCGTCTGCCACCGCCCGGATTTCGAGGCGCCGGATCAGCCGACCTTCGATTCGATCGCTGCCCGCGCCGAAGAGCTCGGCATCGAAACCAAGCACATCCCCGTCGGCCCGATGGGCGTGACGGCAGACGCGGTAACGAGCATGGTCGATGCGCTCGACGAGTTCCAGCGCCCGATGCTCGGCTATTGCCGCTCCGGCGCGCGCTCGACGGCCGTCTACCAGCAGACCCAGCATATCCGCGGCTGAGCCAGGCTCCAGTTCTATAGATCGCGCTCGGCCGCGTTCGTGTGATCGAACGACGGAGGATCGGCATGGCCGAAGCGCATCTGATTTCGCGTGAGCAATGGGCGGATGAGCCCGAGGTCTGGAAGGGCGAATTCGAGGGCGGCGCCTTTGGCGCCGGACTCTCGGTGATCTTCGTTTCCACGGACGAGATCGGCTACGGGCCGAAGCTGCACCGCCATCCCTATCCCGAGACCTTCATCGTACGCGTCGGCCGGGCGCGCTTCACCGTCGGCGATCGCACGATCGACGCCGAAGCCGGCCAGATCGTCGTGGCGCCGGCCAACGTGCCGCACAAGTTCGAGAATCTCGGGCCGGGGCGCTTGGAGACGACCGACCTGCATGCGGCCGGTACGTTCTCGACGGAATGGCTGGAGTAGGCGGCTCGGGTCGCAGGATAGGGTCGGTTGCAGGCGTGGCTATTTCCCGCGCCGCCGACGCGGCGCTG
Organism: Ensifer sp. ENS10; assembly: GCF_014852025.1. Lineage (NCBI taxonomy): Bacteria > Pseudomonadati > Pseudomonadota > Alphaproteobacteria > Hyphomicrobiales > Rhizobiaceae > Ensifer > Ensifer sp. ENS10. The sequence continues at coordinate 824,949 of NZ_JACVAS010000002.1, read as the reverse complement.
CTGGATTCCTGTGACAAGCACAGGAATGAGGGAATGCCAGGAGATGCTGCCGCATAGTTATGCCTGGTTTCCACGGAGGCTGACTACGTCGGATGACCGGGGTGCTAGGTCCCAACGCCCTCATTCCTGTGCTTGTCACAGGAATCCAGCCACGGCGCGTCCGCGCCGTGATTGAACCTTCGCCAACAAGACCCGATCAGCCGTTCCTGATATCCGTCAACGTGCGCGTCGGCGTGATCGCTTCGGGATCGAGCTTGATCTCGATGATTGCCGGCTTGCCGCTGGCGCGCGCCCTGAGGAACGCGTCGGCGAACTCTTCCGTCTTCTCGACCGTTTCGCCGTGGCCGCCATAGGCGCGGGCGAGCGCCGCGAAATCCGGATTGGTGAGGTCGGTGGCGCTGACGCGGCCGGGATATTCACGCTCCTGGTGCATGCGGATCGTGCCGTAGATGCCGTTGTTGACGACAACGGTGATGATCGGCAGGCGGTAGCGCACGGCGGTCGCGAATTCCTGGCCGTGCATCAGGAAGCAGCCATCGCCGGCAAAGCAGATGACTTCGCGATCCGGATGCAACTGCTTGGCGGCAACGGCGGCCGGCAGGCCGTAACCCATGGAGCCGGAGGCGGGTGCGGCCTGCGTCGCAAAGCGACGGAAGCGGTGGAACCGATGCACCCAGGTGGCATAGTTGCCGGCGCCGTTGGTGAAGATGGTATCCTGAGGCGTGTTCGCCTCGATCCAGTTCATGATCGGGCCCATCTGCACCGCACCTGGACCGGTCTCCGGCGGCGTCGACCATTTGAGATAGGCCGCGTGCATGATTTCCGTGCGCTCGGACCAGACGGGTTCGCCTGCGGGCGCAAGGCCCTCGAGGGCGGCGACGAAGTCGTTCGGGCTTGCGGCGATCGCCAGCTCCGACCGGTAGACGCGGCCGAGCTCGGAACTATCGGGATACACATGCACCAGCGTCTGGCGCGGGTAGGGGCTATCCATGAGCGTGTAGCCGGAGGACGGCATTTCCGAGAAGCGGCCGCCGAGAAGCAGCACGAGATCGGCCTCCTTGATCTCCTTGGCGAGTGCCGGGTTGATGCCGATGCCGACATCGCCGGCATACATTGGATGCAGGTGATCGAAGAGCATCTGGCGGCGGAAGGAGCAACCGACGGGCAGCTTCCAGCGCTCGGCGAAGCGCTGGAAATCCGCGACGCTTTCCGCGGTCCAGCGGGTGCCGCCGATAATGGCGATCGGCCGCTTGGCGGCGGCAAGCATTTCGCCGAGCCGCTTTACCTGCGCCGGGCCCGGATGGCCTTCGACCGGCTGGTAGGCCTTGGCGGCCGGCGCCTCGGCGCTGCGGGTCAGCATGTCTTCGGGCAGCGTCAGCACGACCGGGCCGGGGCGGCCGGACGTGGCGACGGCGAAGGCGCGGGTGACGAATTCCGGAATGCGGGCAGGATCGTCGATCTCGCCGACCCACTTGGCCACTTCGGTGAAGGCGCGGCGGTATTCGATCTCCTGGAAGGCTTCGCGCTCGCGGGCCTCGCTCTGCACCTGGCCGATGAAGAGGATCATCGGGATCGAGTCCTGCCGTGCGACATGGAGACCCGCCGACGCGTTGGTCGCGCCGGGGCCGCGGGTCACCATGCAGATGCCGGGCTCACCCGTCAGCCGGCCCCAGGCATCCGCCATCATTGCGGCGCCGCCTTCCTGGCGGCAGACGAGCACGTCGATGTCGGTGTCGTAAAGCGCGTCCAGCACAGCCAGGTAGCTCTCCCCCGGCACGCAAGCGATGCGTTTCACGCCATTGGCGACGAGTGCGTCGACGACGAGCTGGCCTCCAGTTTTCATGATCTTCCTCCCGATGGTCTTTCTTTTGTAGTCTGATTGTTGTTGTCAGATGGCTGGCGACACCGGAGCGACGCTCGTGTCCTTGTGTATGCGGCGCTCGCGCCAGATGATGTAGAGGCCGGAGCCGATGATGATGGCGATGCCGAGCCACTTCAGTGCATCAGGCAGATCGCCGAAGACGAGCCAGCCGAAGATCGTCGCCGAGACGATTTCCAGATATTGCAGCGGTGCCAGCACCGACGCCGGGGCCGCACGATAGGCGTAGACGCCGAGCACGCCGGAGATGGTGGCGGTGACGCCGACGCCGAGCAGATAGTACCAGGTGTAGCCCTGCGGCCAGACCGGATCGAAGATGCCGGAACCGGTGCCTTCGCCGAAATAGAGAAGCACGAGGCAGAAGAGCCCGCCCCAGATGCCGGCATGAAATTGCATCGACCAGGGGTCCTCGTTCTGCGCGACCATGCGGGTGACGAGCAGGAACACGGCAAGGCCGAAGGCGGCGACAACAGGCAGAAGCGCGATCCAACCGACCTCCTGCATGCTCGGCTGGATGACGAGCAGCGCGCCGAAGAAGCCGACGCCGCAGGCGGTGTAACGCCGCCAGCCGATGGTCTCTTTCAGGAAGATGCTGCCGAGGATCGTCAGGATGATCGGCTCGACGAAGAAGATCGCAATTGCGTCGGCAACCTCCATCACCTTCAGCGTGGTGATGAAGGAGAGCATCGTCACGACCAGGAGGCCGCCGCGCAACGCATGCAGACCCGTCTTGCGCCAGGTGAGATCAAAGAGGCTGCCGCGGAAGAGCACGATCGGCAGGATGAAGACGACCTGAAGCAGGAAGCGGACGGCGGTGATTTCGGCCGAAGGGACGGTCGCAATCGCCAGCTTGGCGAAGATGTCGATCAGCGGCGACAGGAGCACCGAGATCACCATCAGCGTCAGCCCGAAGGAGATGCGGTTGTGGTCCGTGGCGATCTTTTGAAGGGACATGTCGGCCATGATATTTCCGGTCAGCGCCTGCCTGCGACGGCGCCCAAGCACCAGGCGGCAAAGTCCGCCGTCGCCTGTTCCCGGCCGAGTTCGTTGAGGGTCTCGTGGCGCATGCCGTCATAAACGGTGACGGTAACGTTGGTCAGACCGGCCGCTTTCATCTTGGCGCCGAGCCAGCGAATGGCATTGCCCATCTCGGTTGACGGGTCGGCGCTGCCGCCGACGAGATGAATGGGCAGGTCCTTGCGGAGCCGCGTCAGCCGGTCGGGCCGGGCGCCGCCGAAGGATAGCCGGAAAAGGTCGAGCCAGAGCGAGACGGTCGCATCGAAACCGCAGAGCGGGTCGGCCGCGTATTTCGCGACCTCGGCATCGTCGCGCGAGAGCCAGTCGAGATCGGTCTTGCGATCCTTGATCGCGCCGCCCCACATGCCGAAGGTAAGCTTGGTCAGGAGCGGGCTCGGCACATCCGAACCCTTCAGCGCCTTCTCGATTTTCAGGATCATCTGGCCGCCGCGGCCGGCGAGGCCGGGACGGAAATTGGAGTTCCAGACGGCGAGCGCATCATAGAGGCCGGGATCAGCCTCGGCTGCGTTCAGCGCAATCAGCCCGCCCATGGAATGGCCGAAGAGGATGACGGGAAGACCCGGATGGGCGGCGGTCGCGATTTCGCGCACAGCCCGGATATCGGCGAAGATCTTGTCGAGGCCGTCGCGGCTCGAAAACATGCCGAGCGGGGCGTCGGGCGCGCGCGTCTCGCCATGGCCGCGATGGTCGTGGGCATAGACCTGGAAGCCATGCGCGGCCATCGCTTCGGCAAAGCGGGCGTAGCGGCCGGAATGTTCGGCAAGGCCGTGGCTGATGAGGAGGATGCCGCGCGCATGAGCGGTCGCGGGGAAATGGCGCCAGCTCAAGGTGGCTCCGGTCGGGCTCTGATGTGTCTTCACCTGCCCGAACACGATTTCCCCCGGCAACAACGACAGACCAATTCGATATCAAATCGATTTGCAAGGCAAAGGCAATCGCCGCTTGTTGCTCGTTGCGCATGAGGTCACACGCGAATGTGCGCTCATCTTAATTAAGAGTTGCAATTTTCCCGTTTTGAGCGATATTCGTTCCTGTTTTGTTTCCGCAGGAGGATATCATGGTTAGTTTCTGTAAGGCGATATCGGGTCCGATGGCAGGACTGCTGGCGGCGTTGGCGCTGTTCCTTGCGCCGGCCGCCTTTGCTGCCGGCGAGGAAATGTCGGATCAAGGGGGTTCCGAAGGCGCGACCAGCCGCACGGAATATGTGCTGGCGGTGAGCTGGCAGCCGGGCTTCTGCGAAACGCGGCCGCAACGCAAGGAATGCGAAAGCCAGACCGCAGAGCGTTTCGACGCCACCAATCTCTCGCTGCATGGCCTCTGGCCCCTGCGCAAAAGCTATTGCGGGGTAACGGCCGAGGTGCGCGCGAAGGATCGCAAGGGCAGCTGGCTTGAACTGCCGAAACTCGCCATGGCAGACGACACGGCGGCGCGGCTGCTGATCGCCATGCCCGGCGTGCAATCCGGCCTCGACCGGCACCAGTGGCTGCGCAGCGGCACCTGCCAGAGCGACTCGGTCGACGACTATTTCTCGGCGCAGCTGCGCATGCTGGAGGAGCTCAACCGCTCGGCGGTCGGCGCGCTGTTCCGTCAGCGCATCGGCTCCGAACTCGACGAGGCGACGATCAAGCAAGCCTTCGACCAGAGTTTTGGCACTGGCGCCGGCGACCGGGTGCGCATGCGATGCCAGACGGTTCAGGGGCGCAGCATCATCACCGGGCTGACGATCGGGCTGACCGGCGACGTCATGAAGGCGTCCAGCCTCGCGCCGCTGATCCAGGCGGCCGGGCCGACCGAGTTCAAATGCGCCAAGGGTATTGCCGATACGGCCGGGCGAAGCTGAGCCGCTTCGCAGGCACTGTTCTTCGGCAGCGAATGTGCTGGAGGCGCAGGGTTGCCGCATGGGATAGGTGGGGGGACAAGCCGAGGCGAATGCCTTTGCTCATTGCCCCCTTCCTATAATTCGCCTACATAGCGGGCAAATTTCCTTTCCCTGCGGAGCATTCCCTTATGGCACGTCAGTTTATCTATCATATGGCCGGACTTAATAAGTCCTACGGCGCGAAGAAGGTTCTCGAGAACGTTCATCTGTCGTTCTACCCGGACGCCAAGATCGGTATCCTCGGCCCGAACGGCGCCGGTAAGTCGACGGTTCTGCGCATCATGGCCGGCCTCGACAAGGAATTCACCGGCGAAGCCTGGGTAGCCGAGGGTGCCACCGTCGGCTATCTGCCGCAGGAGCCGCAGCTTGATCCGACGAAGACGGTGCTTGAGAACGCAATGGAAGGCGTTGCCAAGAAGACCGCGATCGTCGAGCGCTACAACGAACTGATGATGAACTATTCCGACGAGACGGCGGAAGAGGGCGCCAAGCTCCAGGACATCATCGACAGCCAGAACCTCTGGGATCTCGAAAGCCAGGTCGAGATGGCCATGGAAGCGCTGCGCTGCCCGCCGGGTGATGCCGACGTCACCAGCCTTTCCGGCGGTGAAAAGCGCCGTGTGGCTCTCTGCAAGCTGCTGCTCTCGCAGCCGGACCTCTTGCTGCTCGACGAACCGACCAACCATCTCGACGCCGAGACCATCGCCTGGCTCGAAAAGCACCTGCGCGAATATCCCGGCGCCGTGCTGATGATCACCCACGACCGCTACTTCCTCGACAACGTCACCGGCTGGATCCTCGAGCTCGACCGTGGCCGCAGCATTCCCTACGAAGGCAACTACTCGGCCTACCTCGTCGCCAAGGCCAAGCGCATGCAGCAGGAAGGCCGTGAAGAGGCCTCCCGCCAGAAGGCGATCGCCCGCGAACAGGAGTGGATCGCATCGAGCCCCAAGGCCCGCCAGGCCAAGTCCAAGGCGCGTATCCGCTCCTATGACGAACTGGTCAACGCGGCGGAAAACCAGCGTCCGGGCGACGCGCAGATCATCATCCCGGTCGGCGAACGTCTCGGCCAGGTGGTCATCGAGATGGAGGGCGTCACCAAGGGCTACGGCGATCGCCTGCTGATCGACGGCCTGTCGCTCAAGCTGCCGCCGGGCGGCATCGTCGGCATCATCGGCGCGAACGGCGCCGGCAAGACGACGCTCTTCCGCATGATCACCGGCCAGGAGCAGGTCGACAGCGGCTCGATCCGCATCGGCGACACCGTGCATCTCGGTTATGTCGACCAGAGCCGCGATGCGCTCGACGGCAACAAGACCGTGTGGGAAGAAATCTCCGGCGGTGCCGAAGTCATCAAGCTCGGCAAGTACGAGATGAACTCGCGCGCCTATTGCTCGACCTTCAACTTCAAGGGCGGCGACCAGCAGCAGAAGGTCGGCAACCTCTCGGGTGGTCAGCGCAACCGCGTTCACCTCGCCAAGATGCTGAAGGCCGGCGGCAACGTGCTGCTGCTCGACGAACCGACCAACGACCTCGATACCGAGACGCTCGCAGCACTCGAAGTCGCGCTCGAAAACTTCGCCGGCTGCGCCGTTATCATCAGCCACGACCGCATGTTCCTCGACCGCCTGGCAACGCACATCCTCGCCTTTGAAGGCGACAGCCAGGTCGAATGGTTCGAAGGCAACTTCGAAGACTACGAGAAGGACAAGATCCGCCGCCTCGGCCCGGACTCGGTCAACCCGAAGCGCGTCACCTACAAGCGCCTGACGCGCTGATCAGAGCCAAGGCGCCGCATTTCCTTGCGGCGCCCAGTGCATCGCGGCAGCGCCGCGAACGCTGGAACTGAAAGTCTATTGTACGGGAACGGGCGAAGCGCAGGCTCCGCCCGTTTTCCTTTGCATGCCCTGTTCCGCAAGCGTCATTGTTTGGCCTCTCCGCGCAAATCCGCTTGCACCGACCTCGCAAATCACATAAACATATCTTTATGTGTTGATGGGGATCGCGATGGCTGTTCAGAAAGAACTGGGTCTGGATGCGCTGGTGGACGTGCTGAAGGCGGCAGGAGAGCCGACCCGCATGCGTCTCGTCGCCTTGCTTGCCGCCGGCGACCTCACCGTTACCGATCTTACCGAAATTCTCGGGCAATCGCAGCCGCGTATTTCGCGGCACCTGAAGCTGCTTGCCGAAGTCGAGCTCATCGACCGTTATCAGGAAGGCGCCTGGGCCTATTTCCGTCTCAGGCAGGAGGGTGCCCGTGTTGGGCTCGTGCGGGCCATGCTGGCGCCGGCGTCCGCTGACGACGCGGTGCTTTCGCGCGATGCGGCGCGGCTGACCACCCTGAAGAAGGCGAGGGCCGAGAAGGCGCAGGCCTATTTCAGCCGCAACGCCGCCGGCTGGGACGAGCTTCGCCGCCTGCATGTCAGCGAGCGCGATGTCGAGGCGAAGCTGCGCGAGATGGTCGGCGACGAACCGGTCGAGAGCCTGCTCGATCTCGGAACCGGCACCGGGCGCATCCTGCAGCTCTTCGAAGGGCTCTATCGTCGCGGCGTCGGCGTTGATGCCAGCCGCGACATGCTGGCCGTGGCGCGCTCCAATCTCGAACGCGCCGGCATTACCAAGGCGTCAATCCGCCACGGCGATATCTTCAACCTGCCGCTCGACGGGCACGCCTTCGATCTCGTCACCATTCACCAGGTGCTGCATTTCCTCGACGAGCCGGAGGCGGCGATTGCGGAAGCTGCACGCATGCTGATGCCGGGCGGTCGTCTTGTCATCATCGACTTTGCGCCGCACGGGCTCGAGCATCTGCGCGACGAACACGCCCATGCGCGCCTTGGCTTCTCGCATCAGGTAATCTCCGATTGGCTCGCCAAGGCCGGCCTGGTGCTCGAAAAGACCACGGACCTTTCGCCGGAAGGGGCCGAGGAAGAAAAGCTGACGGTGACGATCTGGCTGGCGCGCGACCGGCGCGCCGTGAATGAGAATGAAACGCCGCGGCCGCGCGTCCATGCAGGGGGAGTTTGAGAATGACGGCACAGACGCTTTATCCGGCCGAGCGTGGCAATCTGAGGCTCTCCTTCGAGTACTTCCCCCCCAAGACCGACGAAATGGAAGTGCAACTCTTCCAGACGGCGGGAGATCTTTCCATCTTCGGTCCTGCCTTCGTGACGGTTACCTACGGCGCAGGCGGCTCGACCAAGGCGCGCTCGCTGACGACCGTGCGGCGGATGGTCGAGGAGAAGGGCTTTGCCAATACGGCCGCGCACCTGACCTGCGTCGGCGCACCGAAGGCGGAAGTCGATGCGGTCATCGATGAGTACATCGATTATGGCGTCCGCCATTTCGTGGCGCTGCGCGGCGACCCGCAGGGCGGCATCGGCAGCGCCTATCAGCCGCATCCGGACGGCTATGCGAGCAGCACCGACCTGGTGCGGGCGATCCGCGCGCGGGGCGACGATATCGAGATTTCCGTCTCCTCCTATCCGGAGAAGCATCCGGAGAGCCCTGACGTGGCCGCCGATATCGACATGCTGAAGCGCAAGGTCGATGCCGGAGCCAACCGGGCACTGACCCAGTTCTTTTTCGACAACAACGATTTCGAGCGCTATCTCGAACGGGTGCGCCGCGCCGGTATCAACATTCCGATCGTGCCGGGCATCCTGCCGATCAACAATCTGGCGCAGGTGCAGAAGTTTGCCGGCCTCTGTGGCGCGAGCGTGCCGGAGGCGATCGTCACCCGGCTCGTGCATCTGGAAGACCAGCCGGTCGAGCGTTTCAAGGAGGCGACCCATATCGCTGCCGAGCAGATCGTCGATCTCGCCCGACGCGGTGTTCGCGACTTCCACCTCTACACAATGAACCGTTCGCCGCTGGTGACCGCGGTCCTGGATCTCGTCGGTTTCGAGCAGGTGGCGCTCGAGGCGAACAATGCTCTCGACGAAGCGCCACGGACGAGGGCGGCGGGCGCCGCCGCCTGAACCCAGGATCCGAACCCGATTTCCCGGGCGGAAATACCATCAAAAAGAAAGCGCCTGAAGATCGATCTTCAGGCGCTTTCTTGTTTGTCGCAGCGATTAGACCCTTTGCTCTCTTGGCGGTCTAGTTTGCTTGGTGCTGCAAAATGGATTTCCGGAAATTTAAGTCCCTATTCGGTTTGGACTCTCAGCAGCCGCTCATCAGATGAAGAGCATCGTGGCCACGAATACGAACGCTGCACTGATCATGAGGACATTCAGCGAATGTGTAAGGCCCATGGATGACCCTCCCTGCGTTAACGCGTTAAAACATAGGGCGAAATCACGATGTGTTAAAGCGAAACTTGTGCTGCAGTGCGAAATCCGTGAGGGGGAGCGGCCTTATTCACAGGGCTATAATATTGAGATATTTATCTTTTTCAGGCTGCCACATTTTTTTCACAATCGCTTCCGCAAGGTTAATATAAACGTTTGTAACCGTGCGTGAGCGTTTCAGAAGGGCACGAATTCGGCGGTTCGATTCCCCGTTCAGACGGCACGTTTGAGCCGCAGAATGCGGCCGTCGAGCACGGCGAGCCCAAGGGCGATCAGCGCCATTCCGCCGACATCGGCCGCCTGCAGGGTTTCGCCGAGGAAGAGATAGCCGAGCAGGATCGCGCTTGGCGGCACCAGCAGGGTGACGAGCGAAGCGTTGGTGGCGCCGGCCTCCGCCATGATCCGGAAAAAGAGAATGTATCCATAGGCGGTCGAGACGAACGCGAGGCCGAGGATGGCAAGCGTTGCTTCCATTGGCGGCATCGGCAAGGTCCAGGGCGCATCCGTGAAGGCCGCAACGGGCAGCATCATCAGCGTCGAAGCGGTGAGCTGGCCGGCGGCCGTCACCGGCGGTGCAAGATTTCGGAAGCGCTTGCCGTAGGTTGCCGCAAGGCCATAGCTGACGGCGGCCAGCACCGGAAGGACGAGCGCCCAGAGCGGAACGCCGCTCGTCGTACCGAACAGGCCGGCAACCGCACTCGGCCCGATCAGCACCACGGTACCGGCAAGGCCGAGCAGGCAGCCGGCGATCTTGGCAGAACTCAGCTTCTCGTCCTCGGTCGCCATGTTGGCGATAATGACGGTCCAGACCGGCGTCGTGGCGTTGAGGATCGCCGCCAGGCCGGCGCCGATCTGGGTCTGGCCGAGGAAAATGAAGGCGTGCGGAATGGCGTTGTTGATCAGTCCCATCAGCGCAAATTCACGCCAGCGTCCGGAAAGTGCCTGATACATGCCGAAGCGGCCGCGGATATAGAGATGCAGCGCAAGTGCCGCCAGGCCCAGACGCAGCACCACCAGCGTGAATGGCGGCACATGGGCAACGGCCACGCGGGCGAAGAAGAAGGACCCGCCCCAGATGAGACCGAGCAGGGCGAGCAGCGCCCAGGTTCTGACGCTCATCTGATGGCCGTCGACTGTGGCTCGCGCATTCATGGGTGTGCCTGTCCGTGCTGATTGCATCGTCCGTCAGCCTCGCCCAGGCGGAGAATCGTGATCGTGGCGCAAAAGCTGCGCCCGACATTCCCGGACCGGTTGCGATCTGACGATTATTTCATAGCCCGGCGCCTTCGCCGGGACCACCCGGTTCTTGTCGTATTCGTGAGCAAGGGGGCGTTCGGGCATGGGCGGTCCCATCTGCGGTCGTGGCGCCTGGACCGCAGATACAAGAAACCCCGGAGATCGGTTCCGATCCCCGGGGTGATGCATCCTGCGCACGAGCCACATCGGTGGCCCGAGGTTCACCTAAAGCGCGTCGCGATTTTTCAGATTTGCTCCGTGCGCTTTAAGTTCTTGATATTTCGCATGTCGTTGTCGCAAAACCGCTGCGCACTTTTGCGCGACAGGCTTTAGAGCATTTCACTGTTTCATTGAAACGGCGAATTGCTCCAACTGTTTGAAATTGCGCAATTCCGGACGGAAAACCGTTTCACACTTTTCCTGGAATTGCTCTAGAGCGCGTTCAAGAGTTCCAACGTGGCCCAGCCGTCGGCGGGACGTCCGAGGCGGAGCTGCTCCTTCTGGAGTGCGGCGCGGGTGCCGGAGCCGAGGATGCCGTCGACCTTGCCGACGTCGTGGCCGAGCGTCTGGAGCTTGGTTTGCAGCGCCTTCATGGCGACATCGTCGAGGCCCGGTTCCGGGTTGCCGCCTTCATAGGTCGGCGCGCCGGCGAGGCGGGTTGCGAAGTAGGCGGCCGAGGTCGTGTAGATGAACGACTGGTTCCACTCGAGATAGACGTTGAAGTTCGGGTAGGTCAGGAAGGCCACACCCTTGAGGCCCTGCGGCAGCACCAGCGAGGCTTCGAGATTGCCGTTGGCGGTGTTGCCGTCGCGTGGGCTGACGCCGAGCGCGAACCAGTCCGAAGCCTTCATGCCCGTCTGCAGGCCGGTCTTTTCCCAGGGGAGTTCTTCGGGAACGCTGACTTCCTGGATCCAGGGCTGGCCAGCCTTGAAGCCGAGGCTCTGGATGAACTTGGCCGCGGTCAGGATCGCGTCAGGCGAGCTCTTCTTCAGGTTGACGTGGCCATCGCCGTCGCCATCGACGCCATAGGCGATAATGTCTTCCGGCAGCATCTGCACCTGGCCGATCTCGCCGGCCCAGGCGCCGGTGGTCGTTGCCGGGTCAAGATCGCCGTGCTGGACCATCTCGATGGCCGCGATCAGCTGCGGTCGGAACATTTCCGGGCGGCGGCAGTCGTGCGAGAGCGTCACCAAAGCATTGCGGGTGTTGAAGTCGCCCTGCACGGCACCAAAGTCGGTTTCCATCGCCCAGAAGGCGGTGATGACGGGGGCCGGCACGCCGAATTCCTTCTCGGCGCGGGCGAAGACGTCGGCATATTCCTTCATCTTCTGCTGGCCGATATCGAGGCGCGACTTGCTGACCGTGCGCTTGGAGAACTCGGTGAAGGTCTGCTTGAAGACGCCCTGGGTGCGGTCGCGGCTCAGCACCTTCTGGTCGATCACGGCGCCTGCGAGCGCACGATCGGCGACATCGGCCGGAACACCCTTGGCGACAGCTTCGGCCTTCACGCCCTGAAGAAACGCGCCGAGGTCGCCGCCGCAGGCAGCAGCCGGAGCGGCGCTCTGCGTGCCCGTCTGGGGCGCGGTCTGGGCGAAGGCGGTGGAGGCGGTAAGCGCCAGGAGGGCGACGGAGGCCAGGGCGTGCCGGGTAGTCCGGATCATCATAATTCCTTTCTTTGGCCGCGGGGTGCGGGAGACACCACCACGGGCAGCCAAATTGCTGGATGACCTGCATAACGCCTTAAATCGTCACCGATTTAGGGACAAATCATGCAGCGGTTCAAAAATGTTACAGCGACCTTTGCGCGTCCTTGGAGATGTGCGGGCGCTGTAAATCTGCCTTTGCTCTTCCAGAGCATTATGACCGAAAGAAGAAAATGGGGTGCCTTGCCGCGGTTGCCGGCAAGAATGCCAGTCTTACTTCGGCTGTGAGACTGCTGCGACCCAGTTCTTCCAGTTTTTCGCCGAGCCGGCGAAGGCATTGATATCGGTACTGCCGTCGATGCCCGGGATAACGCCGGTGCTGGTGTACTGCCAGAAGGCCCAGCGGCGCTCGACATAGACGTCTTTCGGGTGCTTGGCGGTCGAGCGCACCCAGAAGTGATAGTCCTTGAACTGGTCGACGAGATTGTCCCGGTGGAAGTCGACCGAGGTGTAGATGATCGGGCGCTTGCCGTAATGGGCTTCGAGGCGATCCATGAAGTGCTTCATCTCGGCGCGGACCTCGCTTGGAGTCGGGCGGTGGCGGCAGGTCTTCGATTCGCCGTTCCATTCGACGTCGAGCACCGGAGGCAGATAGACCGCGCTTTTCGGCACATTGGCGATGAACCAGTCGGCCTGATCGTCGGCGGTCGAGCAGAAATAGTAGAAGTGATAGGGCGCGTAGGGGATGCCGGCGGCACGCGCCCGCTGCCAATATTCGTTGAAGCGCGTGTCGACCCTGTCCTTGCCTTCCGTCGCCTTGATGAAGGCGAAGGAGACGCCCGAATTCTTCACCTTCATCCAGTCGATATCACCATTCCATTTGGAGACGTCGATGCCGTGGATGTTGTGGTGCTGCGGGGTGCGGTCGCCGAAGTTCTGCGGGTCCGTATCCTGGAAGCGCGGCGGGATCGATGCCGTCTGCATCAGGTCGTAATCGGTCGACGAACAGGCGGAAAGGAGGGTGGCAATGGGCAGTAGAGCCAGAAGAAGCCGGCGCATGAGGTACCTGTCTAGAGACGAGCGACGATCCTGCCTCACACGATGGCTTTCATATCGGTGATTTCCCCCGCGAGGCGTGAACCTCATCTTCACCATATCATCGTAAAAATTGGGTTAGCTCAAGCGGGAATTGCAGGTGGGCGGGAGTTCGCCGATTTCTACTCCAACGCGAAATCCCTTTGGTGATTTCGGTGCTCTCTGGCGACGTGAGATAAGGGCGGTCGCCAGCCGACTGCGCGACCGGGTCCCGGTTCAGGCGGCGATTGCGACCGCCGGGCGGTGATAGACCGCAAGCCAGGCGTAGCCGCGACCGATCGCGCGGCGTTCGAGATCGGCGCCGTTTACTCTCGCCTTCTCGCGCAGAACCTCGAAGAGGTTTGCGCGTGGCGTGACATGGAAGCGATCGAGCCAGCCGTGCAGCGCGCGGCGGAAGCTCGCCGGCAGGCGCTCCTGCTGGCCGAAATCGGCGATGTGCAGCGAGCCGCCTGGATTGAGCGCGGCGATGGCCGCATCGATCGCCTTCTGCCAATCGGGGATCATCGACAGCGAATAGGAGATGACGATGCGATCGAAGCCGCGCTCGCCGAAGATGGCGGGGTCGAAATCCGTGGCGTCGGCGACCTGAAGTTCGGCACGACGCTTGCCGCTACGGTTGAGCTTTGCATCGGCGGAGGTCAGCATTTCCGAGGAAATGTCCAGGCCGAAGAGACGGGCCGAAGGGAAGCAGCGGCCGATCAGCGCCAGATTGCGCCCGGTGCCGCAGCCGACTTCGAGCACAGAGGCACCGGGGGCCGGGTTCATCTCCCGGATCAGCGTGTCGCGGCCGAAGAGATAGTACTTCCGCGTCAGATCGTAGAAATGCCGCTGGTAGCGGTACATGTGGTCCATGCGCCGCGCGTGCGAAATCCCGGCCTCACGCATCGGCTCAAGCCTTCTTCCGGTAGATGTGGAAACCACCATAGATGGCGGAGCGGTCTTCGGCGCCGAGCTTGACCGATGCTTCGGCATCGTAGTGCCACTGGTCGAGCAGGGCCGAGGAGACACGGCCGGGCAGGATGCTGTCTTCTGCCGCCGTGCGGAAGATGACGATCGCGCCGGTATCGGCCGTGCGGGTGATCTCGGTCCAGAGATCGTTGAGCTGCTGGTCGGTCATCCAGTCCTGGGCATCGAGCAGGATGTAGCGGTCGACGGAAGCCGCCGGCTTGCTCGCCAGGAGCTCGGTGTAGCTTGCGTGGTGGACCTCGACACGCTCGGCATTGTTGCGGATCGCCTCGTAGGCGCGGGCATTGAGGTAGGGCGGCAGCTCGCCTTCGTGCGGCAGCGGATAGCGGCGCCCAAAGGCCTGCCAGGCGAAGTAGTTTTCCCGCAGCGGAAAGTGACAGGTGAGCTTTTCAAGCCGATGGCGCAGCACGGCGGCGAGCGACTTCTCGCTGCTGAGGCTTGCCAGCTCGTCGAACTGCTGCGGCGGGATGCCAAGCCCGAATAGCGAGCTCTTGCGGCCGGTAATCCAGCGGATGACGGGGCGATCGAAAAGCGGTGCCAGGCGCTCGTCGAAGAATTGCCGCTGCTCGCGCATCGAGCCGGCCTGGACGAATTCTTCCGGGTTGACGCGGTGTAGACGGGCGAGCAGGTGGCTTGCGGCAATGAAGCGGCCGAGCAGGCCGGTGCGATAGATGTTGCGGCCGAAGACGCCGATGCGGCGGCGGCCGGTCAGGTCGCGGCCGTTCCAGTAGCTGCGCGTCGCGGTGTCGAGCTTCGGCGCAATGAAGAGGTCGAAGGCCTGGACGTTGGTGGCCGTGCCCTGGGTCGCCAGGAAACGCGTGACATCCTTGTGGCTCGGCAGGTGGCGAAAGGCCGCGAGCTTGAGGCGGTTCAGCGCGATGTGGTGCGGGTTGAGGTCGACGACGTCGATCTTGCGCGGGCCGGCCGACAGATAGGTCAGCATATTGCAGCCGCCGGAGCCGATGGTGACGATCCGGTGGTCCGGGCCGAGCTGCATCGCTTCCATGTCAACGATCGGATCTTCCCAGATCTGCGGGTAGACAAGACCGGAAAAAAGCAGGCCGAAGAGACGCTCCGAGAGGCCGGCAAGGGAGAAGGTCTTGTGCTGGAGCAGGGCGTTTTTCAGCTTCGGATTTTTTCTGCCAAAGCCGACGTCGGGGGCTAGTTCGGTCATCTCTGCCGCTCATCCAGTTGAAACTTAGCCGCTTCTAAAGTGACTCCGCTACACTTTGATGACGAGGTTTCCACAGCCCCAGAGCGCGCTCGAACGGCCGCCATACAATTTTTCACCCATAAGAAATCATTAAACCCTGGCGTGCTAGCACCGGCTTATATTCGGGGGCGTCGACATGATGTTAGGAACGTTTCTGCCGAAGCCCGAGCAGCGATTTGCGGCTGCCGGCGCGGCATTGGGGGCTCTGGTTTCCGCGGTGTGGCTGGCGACGGAAACCGTGCTCGCAAAACAATCGCATTGGGATGTTCCGGCAATGCTTGCGGCTGGCGCCATGCCGCTCCTCCTCGGCGGATCCTTCTATCGCTGGCGTTACTCGCGCCGCCTCGAACACGAGTTGCATGCAGCCCGCCGCGCCGAGCGGCGCTTGCGCCACGAAGTCCACCGCGACAAGCTCACAGGGCTCGCAAACCGCGCGGCGCTGGAAGCGGACATTCGTCAGGCGCTTTGTGCCGAAGGGCCGGCCTTCGAGCGCAATGCCCTGCTCCTACTTGATCTCGACCGGTTCAAGGCGATCAACGATACGATGGGTCACGATGCCGGCGACCGGCTGCTTGCACTCTTCGGCGCCCGGCTGAGGCGCGCCTTTTCCGGGGAGGCAACCGTCTACCGGCTCGGCGGAGATGAGTTCGTGCTTGCAGCGGCCGATGCCGCGTCACAGGTCGAAGCGGAAATACTCGCAATGCGGGTAAAGGCATTGTTCGAAGCGCCGTTCGATCTTGGCGATGCACGGGTCGCATCCGGCTGCAGCATCGGCATCGCCTTCGTCGAGCGAAGCGATACGGCGACGGGCGACGTGCTGAAGCGTGCGGACCTGGCGCTCTACGAGGCGAAGGCGATGAGCGGCAACAGCCACGCCTTCCACTCGGAAACGCTGACCCACGCCGCCCGGCAGCGGGCGGAGGCCGAGCGCGATGTGGCACGCGGGCTCGAGGACGACGAATTCTTCCTCGAATTCCTGCCGATTGCCGGGACGGCAAGCGGAGCCATCCGCGCTTTCGAGGCGCTGCTGCGCTGGCGGCACCCGCTTCGCGGCGTCATCGGCGCGGAAGCCTTCATAGAGCCGTCTGAGCAGAGCACGAGTGCGCTTTCGCTTGGCTATTGGACACTTCAGGCGGCCTGCACGGAGGCTGCCCGCTGGGCTTCGCCGACCGGACTGACGGTCGCCCCCTTCGCCCCGCAACTCAAGGATCGAGACTTTGTTGCGCAGGTCAGGCAATGCCTCGCCGAGGCGAGCTTGCCGCCGGGACGCCTGACGATCGAGATCACCGGGGACTTTTCGACCGAAGATCTCGCCCTGATTTCCGAAAATCTCCAGGGGTTGCGCGCGCTTGGTGTGCGGATTGTGCTTGGCGGCGGCGCCGGTTCATCCTTGCCCTTGAACCTGATTGCCGAACTGCAGCCCGACCAGGTGACCATCGATCTTACCGCCATCCGGGCGACCCACGGCAGCGAGCGCAGCGTTGCGCTGCTCGCCTGCCTCATCAAGACCGGCCAGGTACTGCGCCTGCCGATCGCCGTGCGCGGCATCGAAAAGCAAAGCGAGATGGATTGCGCGCAGGCAAGCGGCGCCGCGGAAGTCCGCGGTCCGTGGATATCGCCGGCGCTCACGGATGTGGCGGCATTGCCTGAGACAGGCGAAGCGGCGGATTTGCGACGCTCGGCCTAACGCCGCGGGACCAGCACTCCAGGGTCCCCATTCCCCAGAAATTGGAAACTTGCAGTCTGCGGGCTTTTCCTGTCGGCGAAATGCTGGTTCTCTCTGCAACTCGACAGCGACCGCGCGTCCCATCGGACCAGTACCACCGCTGTTTGAATTGCTGCATCTTTCTGTCCTTGGTCGGCAAGACTCCAAGGATATTTGAGACGGCCGGAGGGAACGCATGAGACGCATGTTGAGGATATCAGGTGCGGCGCTGGTGTTGGGTGTCGTCGCGCTGTTCGGTTGGCTCGCGCTCGCGCCGCCGGAATTGCTCAAGGTCGGCGATGGGTACGCCGCGAAGATCGTCTGCTCCAATGTCTTCATTGCGCGACGCGATGCCCAGTCGGTGCTGGCCGATGATGTCCAGGCGCCGGGACACCCCTTGCTGAAGCTGGTGAAGGTTGCCGTCGAACCGGAAAAACAGATGGTGACCGCACGGATCCTCGGCTTTGCAGCGGCGGGCTACGCCGCCTACCGGCCGGGCGCAGGATGCACGAGCCTGCCGGACGGCGGCGGCACGAGCCTGCCGCCGATCACGACCGCGGCGGCTGTGGCGGCGCCGGCTTCCGAAGCACCTTGGCCGGAAGGCGAGGGAGCCGCGATCGATCCCGCCCTGCAGAGACTTATCGAAGATGCCGATCTCGCCGGTCCGGGCGCGCGGGCGATTGCCGTCATTCGCGATGGCCGCCTGGTCGCCGAGAACTATGGTCGGGGCTTTGACCGCTCGACGCCGTTGCTCGGCTGGTCGATGACGAAATCGGTCACGGCGGCGCTGATCGGACTGCGTGTGGCCGAGGGCCGATTGGAAGTGGCGCGTGCCGGGCTCCTGCCGGAGTGGGCGAGCGACGAACGGGCCAGCATCACGCTTGCCGATCTGATGGGCATGCAGAGCGGTCTCGAATTCAACGAGAACTATGGCGACGTCACCGACGTGACGCGCATGCTCTATCTCGAGAAGGACATGGCGGGTTATGCGGCCACCAAACCGCTGACGTCCGATCCCGGCGCGACGTTCAGCTATTCCAGCGGCACGAGCACGTTGCTGTCGCGTATCTGGATGTGGACCTTCGATGATCCAGCGGCCGCACTTGCCTTCCCGCATGACGCGCTGTTTGCGCCCTTGGGCATGAGCAGCGCCGTGCTCGAAACCGATGCGAGCGGCACCTTCGTCGGCTCGTCCTATATGTATGCCACCGCGCAGGACTGGGCGCGCTTCGCGCAGTTCCTATTGCAGGATGGCGTCTGGAAGGGGAGGGCCATGCTGCCGAAGGACTACGTCGCCTTCATGCGCGCGCCGGCCAAGGCTTCAGGTGGCAAATACGGCCAGGGCCAGGTGTGGCTGGAGGAAAACGGCGTGCGCGCCGGTTCCGGCAGTTTCCCGGCGGACGCCTTCTGGATGCTCGGCCATGACGGCCAGGCGATCATGCTGGTGCCTTCGCTGAAGCTCGCGGTGGTCCGGCTGGGGCTCACGCCTTCGAGGCTCGGCTACGACGTACAGAAGCTCAACGCCAAAATAATAGAGGCGCTCGATTGAGCGCCTCATAAAACGGTTCGAATATCAGTAAGCGGGCTTCGCTTACTTCATGCCGAGTTCGTCGAGAAGTCCCTTGCGCTTGGCGTGGTAGTAGTAGCCGCTGGCATAGAGCTTGACCGCGCCGTCGTGCTGGTTGTCGGCCACCATCCAGGCGCCGTGCAGATACTTCGTCGCGTATTTGAGGTTGGTTTCGGCGTCGAACAGGCCCTCCGCCGGACCGTCATAGCCGAGGCCCTTGGCGGTATTGTAGCGGATCTGCATCAGGCCGTAATTGCCCTTGCTGTAGGCGCGCGGATTGTAGTTGCTCTCGCGCTTGACGACGCGGTGAACCAGCTCGACCGGAATATCGTTCAGATCGGCATAATACTTGATCAGCTTGTCGAGGTCGGGACGCGAGCTGGTCGGCGCCTTGGTGAGCTTCATCGAATCCGGAATGACGCTGGCAACGGCTGCGACCGTCGAGCCGATGACACCGGTCTTCGGACGCTCGGTCGGCACGATCATGCGGTTGGCGACCAGCGTTTCGAGACCGACGGGCTCGCCGGTGTCGAAGTCCGATTCCATCGCGGCGGCAACTGCGAGCGTCGAAACCGGAAGATCCTGGACGCGGGCCGTCTTGGTCGCGGCGGGCGAAGCGGCCGCTGCCGCCAGTTGCGTCGCGTCGCCCGACAGCGGGGTTTCGGCGGCGGCGATGGCAGCGGTCGCATTCGTTTGCGCTGTCGGAGCAACCATGGCAAGCGCCATGGAGTCGCCCGGCTTGGCAGCGGGGACCGCGACCATCGAGGGGGCGGCTTCGGCGCCTTGCGCCAGGTCAGCCGCGACCGGATAGGTGACCGCGATGCCCGATGCCTGGGCTGCCGTCTGTGCCATAAGCGCAGCGCTCGTTGCGGTGGCCACACCATCAGGCGTGGGCAGCGCGTAGGCCGTCATTTCAGTGCCGGGCTTTGCGAGCGGGGTGACCGTCTGCACGGCCGTCAGTTCTTCGAGCGACGTGTGCTCTACCGTTGAGCATCCCGAGACGATGGTCGCCGACAGTATAGCTGCCACGCCAAACGTCTGTTTGGTAAGGGAAATACGGTACTTCGCCATTCTGTCACTTTCGTGCTTCTGGGCCCCGTAGCCCCTGCAAATCAGCGGTTGCCAGCCGCCAAGAGTGAATCTCCATTAACCTATGAGGCTGGCGGCGGCAAGCGCGGGCGACATTTTCACGCCGAGGCGCGCTTCATCGTCGCCGTCAGAAGCCCTGCGCCGATGAGCATGGAGCCGCCGGCGCGGTTGACGATGCGGAGAATATTAGGCCGCGAGATCGTGCTGCGCGCCGCGGTCGCAAGGGCCGCGTAGAGGCTGGCATTGACGATCGCGAGCGTCAGGAAAGTGAGCTCGAAAATCGCCATCTGCGTGAAGAGCGGCTGGCTGAGATCCAGGAACTGCGGCAGGAAGGCCACGAAGAAGACGATGCTCTTCGGATTGAGCGCGGTGACCGCATAGGTGTGAAAGAAGATGCGCAGCGGGCGCTCGGTGGGGGTGGTTTCGACGTCGGCATCGCAGCCGGTTGCGACCGGCGTGCGCCAGAGTTTGATGCCGAGCCAGATGAGATAGGCCGCTCCCACCCATTTCAGCACGGTGAAGATCGCCGCCGAGGTCGCCAGCAGCGCACCGAGGCCGAGCATGGAGGCGGTCATCGCGGTGAAGTCGCCGAGCGCGACGCCGGCGACGGTGGCGCCTGCCGTCTTGCGGCCGTGGCCGAGCGCATAGGAAATGACGAGAAGAATGGTGGGGCCGGGAATGGCGAGCAGCACGGCAGAGGCTGCGGCAAAGGCAAACCAATGTTCAAAGGACATGAAAAAGCTCCGCGTTTAACTAGATCTCGGCAATGAATTGGCCGAGCCAGCCATGGAAACGCGGAGCCGTCAATCTTTTAAATCAGGCGTTGTCGGCGGGCGGCATACGCACCCGCCGGGGTTCGCATGGTCAGTGCTTCTGCGCCTGCCACTTTTGGCCTATGACGTCCATCACGTCGCCGAACCACTTGACCGAGGTGTCGAACTGCTTGCCGCCCTTGATGCGCGGGAACTCGATCGTGCGCAGCTTGCCGCCCTGGTCCTCGTCGTGACCGGTGACGCCGGAGACCTTGTTGAGCGCGCTTTCGACGGCGAGGTCGACCATGCTCTGGATCAGGCGCAGGTCGTCGCCGTTGGCCGGTGCGGAGCGGGCGTAGTAGCCGGACTTCTGCACCATTGCGCGCTCGGCGCCGAGCAGTGCTGCGAACTGCTTCGAGAACCAATTGCCGACATTGATCGTGTCGATCTTCACGTGGCCGAAGGCATCGCGCTTGATCGTTTCGCCGGCCGCTTCCCGCTCAGTGACGATCGCATCGAGGCAGGCGCCTTCGCTGACGAACAGCGTCACGAAGCCGGTGCGGTCCATGATCTTACGCAGACGATCGGCCTCGCCCTGCAGATCGAACTTCATCTCCGGCAGGTAGAGACCGTCGATGTTTTTCATCTGCCGGTTCATCATGAAGCCGTCGACGAACTCCTTGTCGTCGATCGTCTGGATATAGGAGCGGGCGGTGGCCGCGGTCAGCCAGCCGCAGTGGCGGCCCATGACCTCATGGACGACCAGCGTGCGCGGTGCGGCGCTCTGCTCGTTGCTGACATTGTCGAAGAAGCGGGCACCGTATTCGGCGGCCGTCCAGGCGCCGAGCGTCTGGCGGATCGGCACGACGTCGTTGTCGACGGTCTTCGGCAGGCCAACCACGGTCAGATTGTAGCCGTTGGCGCCGAGATAGGCGGCAAGGTCGGCCGCGGTCGTGTTGGTGTCGTCGCCACCGATCGTGTGGAGGATCGAGATGCCGTCATTGGCAAGCCGCTCTGCGGCGATGCGCAGCGGGTTCTCGCCATCCTTGACGAGGCCGCGCTTGACGCAGTCGGCCGCGTTGGTGAGCTTGACGCGGCTGTTGCCGATCGGCGAGCCGCCATGGCGGTGCAGGAGATGCGCCTTCTCGCGCATGTCGCGGGTGATCTCGATGCGGTCGCCTAAGAGCACGCCCTGGTAGCCGGAGCGATAGGCGACCAGCTCATATTCGGGCGCGACGTCCGTGTAGCGCTCGATCAGTCCCCCAACGGCAGATGACAGACAGGGCGCGAGCCCGCCGGCCGTCAGCATTGCGACTTTTTTCTTGGCCATGTTTCCTCCTCGGGACTTTGGCATGCGATGGGTGGGGCCTCCATAACGCAAATCGGATGGAAATTAAATGACGGGTCTGTGGATGTTGTGTCGAGCTGCTGCCGAAAGGAGCCATTGAGCGCCGGAATGGCGGGCAGGGCAGGTGCGCGCGGATTGTCGCAGGGCGCGCTGCCCGCGGGCGCGCAGGCTGGCTGTTGCGAACGGTGGAATTGCTGCCTTTTCGGGCCGCGATGACATCTCTTTTTTATTTAATGGCTGTTCCCGCGGGAACAGCTTTCCATCGGCTGACTGTCGCAAGTTCCAATCGATGGATTGACAATAGTGAGGGGCCATCACAAATTCGTCATCCTTGTGGTCCGGGCCGTCCACCGCTTGCGATTTGCCACCACATCGGTCCATGCTATAGAGTGGAGAGACAGGGAACCTCGCATGTCATTTTGGGACAGCCTCCTCAAGATCGTTATCGCCACCGGCAATGCGCTTGCCGGCGTGGTCGAGGCCGTGCGCACCCTGTTCGAGGGCGATCCGGAAACACGGCGCAAGGTGGCCTTCTCCGTCGCCATGATCGCGCTTTCGGCCAAGATGGCCAAGGCCGACGGCATCGTGACCGAGGCCGAGGTCGACGCCTTCCGCGACATCTTCCAGTTTCCGCCGGATCAGGCGCAGAACGTCGCGCGTCTCTATAACCTGGCGCGCCAGGACGTCGCCGGTTACGAGGCCTATGCGGAGAAGATGGCGTCGCTGTGTTCGTCCTGCGAAAAGAATTGCCCGATCCTCGAGGATATCGTCGACGGCCTGTTCCACATCGCCAAGTCGGATGGCGCCGTGCATGAGCGCGAGCTCGCCTTCCTGTTGCGCGTGGCAGACATCTTCGGCATGGACGAGGGACATTTCGAGCGCATCATGGCCCGTCATGTCCATGGTGACGGCCGCGACCCCTATCAGGTGCTCGGTGTTTCGCGTAAGGATGACTTCGCCGATATCCGCAGGCGCTACCGGGTACTCGTTTCGGAGAACCATCCGGACATGCTGGTTGCGCGCGGCGTACCGCACGAATTCCACGCGATCGCCAATGATCGCATGGCGGCATTGAATGCCGCCTATGAGGCGATCGAGAAAGAACGCCGAGCCGCATGACCTCCAAATACTGCGACTATCCGGGTGCACGCTTCATGCCGTCGCCCAATTTCGGCGACCGCGTCGACCAGCGCGCCCCGGATATGATCGTTCTGCATTATACCGGCATGCCGACGGGCGCTTCGGCGCTCGAATGGCTTTGCCGCGAGGAAAGCCAGGTCTCCAGCCATTACTTCGTCCACGAGGATGGGCGCGTCGATCAACTCGTGCCGGAGGCGCGCCGTGCCTGGCATGCCGGCAAGAGCTATTGGAAGGGCGAGACCGATATCAATTCCTGCTCGATCGGAATAGAGATCGCCAACCCGGGTCACCCGGGCGGTCTGCCGGACTTTCCGGAAAAACAGATCGCGGCAGTTGTGGAATTGTGTCGGGACTGCGGCGACCGCTGGTCGATCGCGCCCGAGAGAGTGCTCGCACACAGCGATATCGCCCCCATTCGCAAGGTCGATCCGGGAGAAAAATTTCCCTGGCACATTCTTCATCGCGAAGGGGTCGGGCACTGGGTGGAACCGGCCCCGATCGGCGGCGGACGCTTTTTCCAGCGCGGCGACCAGGGCCAGCCGGTGGAGGCCATCCAGTCGATGCTGTCGCTCTACGGTTATGGCATTGATGTAACTGGCGAATTCTGTGAAAAGACCGAGGGCTCGGTCGCGGCGTTCCAGCGGCACTTCCGACAACAAAGGGTCGATGGCATTGCCGACATCTCAACCCTCGATACGCTTCACCGATTGCTTTCCGGCCTGCCGGAATTTACCGCCTGACGCGGAAGATTTTTTCGTCAAAACGGCACTTCTGCAGATATTCTTGGCATGTTTTTTTAGCTTTGCCACATGTTTACCATGATGCGGCATTCATTTCCGGCCCCATTGGAACTGCAGGGGTATCAGGGCGCAACGCTCACTTCCTGTGAATGAAACGATCGGGAAGTGAGGTTCGAAGCGGGGTGCGCTTCGGTCCATTCCCCAGGCCGGAGAATTCAAACTAAATGAGAATATCGTCTGTTGCTGCGGTGGCGGCATGCCTTGGCATGTTCTTCGCCGGGATGGGTACGTCGTATGCGGGGAATGTCGATAAGACCATCAAGACCTCATCCATCCAGTCCGTCACCCGGACCACAGGCTATCCCAAGCCGGATCTCGTCTCGAACGTCCAGTACACGGGTCTGATCAAGTCCTACGCCAAGCAATACGGCGTTCCGGTCGATCTGGCGCATGCGATCGTCAAGGTCGAAAGCAATTTCAATCCCAAGGCACGCGGCAGCGCCGGCGAAATCGGCCTGATGCAGATCAAGCCTGCTACCGCTCGCATGATGGGCTATTCCGGTTCCTCCAAGGGTCTCTACGATCCGGAAACCAACATCAAGTTCGGCATGAAGTACCTCGCCATGGCGCATGAGCTGTCCGGCGGTACGACGTGCGGCACGGTTCTCAAGTACAATGCCGGCCACGGCGCCAAGCGCATGAACCCGGTTTCCAAGCGCTACTGCGGCAAGGTGCAGAACATCATCGACTGATCGATTGCATGACGAGCGCCGGCGCGTTCTTTCGCTTGGCGAAAGCGCCGCGCGTCTTATCAGACGCGCAAAGGTCGCTGTAGCACTTTGATTTTCTGCATGTTTTTGTCCGTTAACCGGCTACGATCAATGGAAACATGCAGTCAACGAAGAGCTTCATCCGCCAGCCATATCCGGCGATGGCGGATGCTCTAGCCGGACAGGTCTCGCGTTCCGGCGCACAGGGAAAAACCCTACAACCATCGTGTCATACAGGCGCCGGCATGCTATCTCCCTTGAGCAAAAGGGACGAGGACCGGCATGTCGGAAAGCTTTGATTTCATTGTCGTCGGCAAGGGCATGATGGGTGCTGCGGCCGCCCGCCACCTGGCGCTTTCGGGAGCCAAGGTCGCGCTGATCGGACCTGATGAGCCGACGGACTGGGCCAATCATACCGGCGTCTTTTCGAGCCACTACGACAATGCCCGCATCACCCGCACGATCGATGACGATCCAGTGTGGGCGCGGCTCGCCAGACGCTCGATCGAGCGTTACGGCGAAATCGAAGGCGAAAGCGGCATCGGCTTCTACCACGAAGTTGGCTGCCTGATCGCCGGCCCGGCGCCCGGATCTTCCTACGACTATATCGAGCAAGTCGAGAAGGCGCGCGACGCGCTTGGCGTCGGGGCGCCGCTCTACGATGGCGAGGCGCTGTCGCAGCGTTTTCCCTGGTTCCGTTTCCCCGATGGCACCGCCGGCGTTCACGAGAGGCGCGGGGCCGGCTACATCAACCCGCGGGCGCTGGTCGCGGCGCAGACGGTATGCGCCGAGAAGGCGGGAGCCCGGATCGTGCGCAGCGAGGTTGTGACCGTGGCGGAGGAGCGCGACCGTGTGGTTGTCGCGACCGTCGACGGAAAGCGTTTCGTGGCAGGCCGGGTGATCGTTGCCGCCGGCGGGTTCTCGATTTCCGTAGCACTCCTGCCGCGGCCGATCGATCTCACCGTTAAGGCGCGAACCGTATTCTTTGCCGAGGTGGCAAGCAGCGATCTGTCTGGTTTCGAGCGCATGCCGTCGCTGATCGGCGCGGCGCCGGAGCAGGAGAAAAGCTACTACCTGCTGCCACCGGTCGGCTATGCGGACGGCAAGCATCACATCAAGATCGGCGGCGATCCGACCGACAGGATCCTCGAGGGCGAAGCGGCGGTGCGGCAATGGTTCCGCGGGCCGGGCAGCGCGACAACGGCGGAGCATCTGCGCGGGCTGCTGGCCGAGGTGATGCCCGGCTTCCAGCCGGTCTCCACCCACTTTTCGCCCTGCGTCACCTCGTTCACCCGCCACGGACTGCCCTATATCGGCTTTGCCGAGGGGAGCCGTCTCGCCGTCGTCACCGGCGGCAATGGCCAGGCGGCGAAGAGCTCCGACGAGATCGGCCGGCTCGGCGCGGTCCTCGTGCTCAACGGCCGGATCGACGAGCCCGAATACGATGCGGATTTCTCGGTCGCGTTTCGCTAGATCGGGTGCGCCAGGACCGCCTTGCTCCGATCTGCCCTGTTGGCGGCTCAAAAACTCTGCCGTTTTTTCTGGCGCGCTGCGGCGGGCTGGTTTAAGGAGCGCGTGCCAGTTGGCCGGGCAGCCGCTCTCCGCAAGTGCCGAAAGGCCGCGGGGGGAGGAAAGTCCGGGCTCCACGGAAGTACGGTGCCGGATAACGTCCGGCGAGGGCGACCTCAGGGAAAGTGCCACAGAAAGCAAACCGCTCCGCTTGGCGGAGTAAGGGTGAAAGGGTGGGGTAAGAGCCCACCGCGGACATGGCGACATGGACGGCACGGCAAACCCCACCGGGAGCAAGACCGAATAGGGATGACGCGGGCGCGCAAGCGTCCAGCCTGTTTCCGGGCCAGTCATCCGGGTGGGTTGCAAGAGGCTGCGTGCAAGCGCAGTCCCAGATGAATGGCTGCCACGTTCCGTTGCCTTCGGGCTGCGGGGCCATACAGAACCCGGCTTACAGGCCAACTGGCGATTTCTCCTTTGTTTTGTCCGGCACAGAGCCGTCTCGAATTCTCTTTCGAAGCGGACCCGAGGGTCGGCGTCTGCCGGGGTAAGGCGTCGACGTTGCCGACGCCCGCAACATCAGGTCGGCCGACAGGCAAATCATGCGTTTCGGCTGCTTCGCGCCGGCTTGATCTGGCCCGCATTTTCCATGCGTGTCCGTTTGGAAATGAACCGGCCCGTCTCGGTGAGCTGTTTTTTCGCCCCGTGCCGGAGGCATAACTGCGCTCTTTCTCACATTCTGATTTTCCAACGATTTGAAGCCGTTCCGCTGTCGCATTCCCGGACGGTGGGGGTCTCTTCGTAACCCTTCGTTAAACTTAACAACCTATCAATATTTGATCAGCCCGACGGCTGTTTACGAGCCCATTCCCATTGACGCCCATATGGTCCCATGATATCCCATAATGGCACTGCGCAGGGGCTGCTTCGCGGCCCAACATCGCAAGAATCCAGTGCCTTCCGGCTTCGGAGGGTAGGCGGACATTCCGGTGTCCGGCAGGGGTGTCTTGTGTGTGCGGTTACGTGTTCTCGCGGGTCGATGATTGTGGCCCGTCAGTCTTGGGCGGCCGTTTCGCGTTATGAACCGCTTCTTGTCACATGCTGCCAATCGGATCGATGCGAAGGGGCGGGTTTCCGTTCCCTCGGCGTTTCGTTCCGTGCTGTCGGATGGGGGCGTCCGGGAGCTATACTGTTTTCAGGATTTCGTCTTCCCGGCGATCAGCGTCGGCGGGCCGGAGCTCCTGGATCGGTTCGAGAAGCAGATGGCGGCCGAGGATCCGTTTTCCTCGGAGGCCAACGAGATGTCGCTGCTCGTTCATGGGGGTGGCGTCTTCGTGAAGCTCGATCCGGAAGGCCGGTTGATGGTGACGGATTTCATCCGCGACTTCACCGGAATCTCGACCGACGTGATGTTCGTCGGGCGGGGCGATTATTTTCAGCTCTGGGAGCCGCAGGCCTTTGTCAAGGCGCAGGCGGTGGCCCGGGAAGGGCGCAAATCACGGGGGTTGCGTCCAGACTAGAATGGAGAGGCGGAATGGTGACGGAACAAGGCGGAGGTATTCCTGAAGCCGAAGGCGGACCGGTTCGTCACATTCCCGTCCTCCTGTCGGAGGTTCTCGCGGCGCTCGAGCCTGCGCCCGGCAAGGTCATCCTCGATGGCACCTTCGGTGCGGGCGGCTACAGCTCCGCAATCCTCAAGGCCGGCGCCGACGTCATCGCGCTCGACCGCGACCCGACGGCGATTGCCGCCGGCGAGAAGCAGGTCGCCGAGTGGGGCGGACGGCTGAAGCTTATTCATTCGCAGTTCTCCGAACTTGCCGCCTATGCGCCGGCCGAGGGGCTGGACGGCGTCGTGCTCGATATCGGCGTTTCCTCGATGCAGATCGATGAGGCAGAGCGCGGCTTCTCCTTCCAGAAGAAGGGGCCGCTCGACATGCGCATGTCGGCCTCGGGCGTTTCGGCCGCCGATGTCGTCAACCGTGCCAAGGTCTCCGATCTCATCCGCATCTTCGGTTTTCTCGGCGAAGAGAAGCAGGCGGGCCGCATTGCCCGCGCAATCGAGAAGCGCCGGGCCGAGCAGCCCTTCGAGACGACCCGCGACCTTGCTGGCCTGATCGAGGTGGTGACGCCGCGCAAGGCAAAAGACAAGATCCATCCGGCGACCCGCGTCTTCCAGGCGCTGCGCGTTTTCGTCAACGACGAACTCGGCGAGCTCGCTCAAGCGCTGTTTGCCGCCGAAAAGGCGCTGAAGCCAGGCGGCCGTCTTGTCGTTGTCACCTTCCATTCGCTCGAAGACCGCATCGTCAAGGCCTTCTTCCAGGATCGCTCCGGCAAGGCGAGCGGTTCGCGCCATCTGCCGATGGTTTCGTCGCGCGCGGCAACCTTCACGCCGGTTGGCAAGCCCATGGTGGCAGCCAGCGAGGAAGAAGCGTCCCTCAATCCGCGTGCCCGCTCTGCGAAGCTGCGCGCCGGCATCCGCACGCAAGCCGCGTCGCCGGGAAACGATCTATCCATTTTCAATCTGCCGGAACTGGCAAGCCTTGCACGGTTGGGGGGCTGACAAGACATGCTTCGAACGCTCGATATCGTTCTGATCGTCGTCATGACGGCCGCCGCGACGGTGACCTATACGATCAAGCATCGCGCCGAAAACAAGCTTGAGGAAGTCCGCAAGCTCGACGTGGCGATCAAGCTTGAAGAGGACACGATCGATCTGCTTCGCGCCGACTGGGCGCTCTTGACGCAGCCGAACCGGCTGGAGCGTCTGGTCGGTACCTTCGGTGCCGACCTGCAGCTTGCGCCGACGCCTTCCACACAGCTCGCCCAGCCGCAGGAACTGCCGATGCTGAAGGCGGATCTGCCGGTGCCGGAAGACAAGTCGGCGAAGGACGGTATCGCCTCGATCATCAACAAGACCGATAACATGGCAACTGGCTCGGTGGCGCGCTGATGTCGTTTCTCTCCCGCATCATGGTATTGAAGAGCAAGGCGCATTTCTCGGCAGGCGGCAACAACCGGCCGGCCGAAAGCGGCCTCAACGTCACCTTTCAGGGGACGCGCAAGAAGACCACCAATCAGGCGAAGAACCGCGTCGCCATCGTGATCGCGAGCTTCGGCATCGTCTATGCCGTCATCGGCGGGCGCCTGGTGCAATACGGCATGGCGCAGCCGGAAACGGTTTCCAGCATCGGCCGGGCCGACAACCTGATGGCCTCGCGCCCTGACATTCTCGACCGCAACGGCGAGATCCTCGCGACCGACATCCGCACCGTCTCGCTCTATGCCGAGCCGCACAAGATCGTCGATGCCGATGAGGCAGTCGAGCGCCTGTCGACGGTTCTGCCTGATATCAATGCGCGCGAAATCTACAACAAGCTGAAGTCGAAATCGCGCTTCCAGTGGCTGCGCCGCCAGCTGACCCCGAAGCAGCAGAGCGAGATCCTGGCGCTCGGCATTCCCGGCGTCGGCTTCCGTCCGGAAAAACGCCGCTTCTATCCCGGCGGCCACACCGCCGCGCATATTCTCGGCCACGTCAACATCGACAACCGCGGCGTTGCCGGCATGGAGCGCTACATCGACAGCCAGGGGCTCGCCGACCTTGCCGCGATCGGCATGACCAGCGACGCCAAGCTCGAGCCGGTGAAGCTCTCGATCGACGTGCGCGTGCAGAACATCGTGCGCGACGTCATCGACGCCGGCATGAAGAACTACCAGGCGCTGGCCGCCGGCGCCGTCGTGCTCGACGTCAACACCGGCGAAGTTCTGGCGATGGCGTCCGTTCCCGACTACGACCCGAACAAGCCGGCCGAAGGTGCGGAAGAGGGCTGGATGAACCGCATGTCGAACGGCACGTTCGAAATGGGCTCCACCTTCAAGACCTTCACCATCGCCATGGGGCTGGATTCCGGCAAGGTGACGCTCAACGACAGCTTCGACGCCTCGGCGCCGATCCGCATCGGCGGCTTCACCATCAAGGACTTCCACGGCAAGCGCCGCGTGCTGACCGTGCCTGAAATCTTCCAGTATTCGTCGAACATCGGCACGGCCAAGATCGCTGACCTCATCGGCATTCCCGGCCACAAGGAATTCCTGACCCGCATCGGTCTGCTTTCGAAGCTGCCGACCGAGCTGCCGGAGGTGAAAACCCCGACGCAGCCGCGCGAATGGAAGAAGATCAACTCGGTCACGATCTCCTTCGGCCACGGCGTCTCGACGACGCCGCTGCAGACGGCGGTTGCGGGTGCTGCACTCGTCAACGGCGGCAAGCTGATCGAGCCGACCTTCCTGCCGCGCACCGAGGAGCAGGCCAACGCAGTCGCCACGCCGGTGGTCAAGAAGAGCACTAGCGACGACATGCGCTTCCTCTTGCGCTGGAACGGCATTGCCGGCTCGGGCAAGCGTGCGCTGGTGCCGGGCTTCAACGTCGGTGGCAAGACCGGTACGGCCGACAAGGTGGTCAATGGCCGCTATGCCAGCGACCAGAACTTCAACGCCTTCCTCGCGGCCTTCCCGATCGACAACCCGAAATACATCGTGCTGACCTTCATCGACGCGCCGAAGACCGGCGAGGGCGGCGGGCGCACGGCAGGCTCGAACGCTGCTCCCATGGTTCGCGACATCATCAGCCGCTCCGCGCCGCTGCTCGGTGTCGAACCAAAGTTTGGAGAAGACGGTTCTGCCTTGCTTGTGTCTTATTAGACATGAAATGAGAAAGCGGACGATTCGCGATTCTTGCGGATCGAAATCGATGCGAGACGTGCGTTCATGAAGATCAAAGACCTGGCGGGATCGAACTTCCCGGAACTTTCGGCGCAACTGGGCGGCGCTGCCGCCGATATCGACGTTGCCGGACTGACGGCCGATAGTCGGCAGGTTCAGCCAGGGGATCTCTTCGTCGCAGTTACCGGCAGCAAGGCCAATGGCAGCACCTATATTGCCGACGCGCTGAAGCGCGGCGCGGTCGCCGTCGTCACCGAAGCGGGCTCGGACGCCGATGCCTCGTCGGCGCCGGTCCTGAAGCTCTCTGAACCGCGCGCTTTCCTGGCGCGCGCCGCTGCCGCCTTCTATGGCCGCCAGCCGGAAACCATGGTCGCCGTGACCGGCACCGCCGGCAAGACCTCGGTCGCCTCCTTCACCCGCCAGATCTGGGCGCATTCGGGCTTCGCGGCCGCGATGATCGGCACGACAGGTGTCGTCGCTCCCGGCCGCAACGATTACGGTTCGCTGACGACGCCCGACCCGGTGTCGCTGCACAAGCTCTTGGCCGAGCTTGCCGAAGCCGGCGTCACCCATGCGGCGATGGAAGCCTCCAGCCATGGCCTCGACCAGAGCCGCCTCGACGGCGTTCGCCTTTCGGCTGCCGCCTTCACCAATCTCGGCCGCGACCACATGGACTATCATCCGACGGTCGAGCACTACATGGCCTCCAAGATGCGGCTGTTCAATGCCCTGCTGCCGAAGGGTGCGCCGGCGGTGATCTTTGCCGACGACCAATGGTCGGAGCAGGCGATCGCGGCTGCCCGCAAGGCGAAGCTCGAAGTACGCACGGTCGGCCGCAAGGGCGACTACATTTCACTGAAGCGCGTCGAGCACTTCCGCCACAAGCAATCGGCCGAAGTGCATGTCGGCGACGACATCTTCGAAATCCACATTCCGCTCGCCGGCGATTTCCAGGTGGCGAACGCGCTGGTCGCGGCGGGTCTCGCCATGTCGACCGGCATCAGCCCCAAGGCCGCCTTCTCCGCGCTTGAAAAGCTGCAGGGCGCCTCCGGCCGCCTCGAACTGGTCGGCCAGACCAAGGACGGCGCGCTCGCCTATGTCGACTATGCCCACAAGCCGGATGCGCTGGAAAATGTGCTGGCCTCGGTGCGTCCGTTCACGACCGGCCGCGTCGTCGTGGTCTTCGGCTGCGGCGGCGACCGCGACAAGGGCAAGCGCCCGATCATGGGCGAGATCGCGACAAGGCTTGCCGATGTGACGATCGTGACCGACGACAATCCGCGTTCGGAGATCCCCGAGGTGATCCGCGCCGAAATCATGACTGCTGCCAAGGGCGCGATCGAGATCGGCGACCGCGCCCAGGCGATCCGCACGGCGGTCGGCATGCTGAAGACCGGCGACACGCTGATCGTTGCCGGGAAGGGACACGAGGAGGGTCAGACGATCGGCTCCGTGACGCTGCCCTTCTCGGATCATGCGGAGGTCCGCAAGGCATTGGGAGGCTTGTGATTTGAACTGGCTCTGGACAAGCAGCGATCTCCTGGCCGCGATGAACGGCCGGCCGGTTGGCAACCTGCCCGAGGGCATCTCGGGTATTTCGATCGATAGCCGTTCGATCGGCAAGGGCGAAGCTTTCTTCGCGATCAAGGGCGATCGCGTCGATGGCCACGACTATGCCGGCATTGCGCTCGCCAATGGCGCGGCGGTGCTGGTCGTCAGCGAAGGCAAGTTGCCGGCGCTCGGACGCCTCAACGCGCCGATGATCGTCGTCGACGACGTGCTCGAAGCGATGATCCGGCTGGGTTGCGCGGCGCGCGACCGCAGCGCCGCCAAGATCATCGCCGTCACCGGTTCGGTGGGCAAGACGACGACCAAGGAGATGCTGCGCCATGTGCTTAAGCCCCAGGGCCGCGTGCATGCTTCGGTCGCATCCTTCAACAATCACTGGGGCGTGCCGTTGACGCTCGCACGCATGCCCGAGGCAACCGACTTCGGCATCTTCGAGATCGGCATGAACCATCCGGGCGAGATCCGGCCGTTGACTGCCATGGTACGGCCGCACGTGGCCATGGTGACGAGCATCGCCGCCGCCCACCTCGGCAACTTCAAGAGCCTCGATGAGATCGCCGAGGCCAAGGCCGAGATCTTCGAAGGTGTCGTCAATGGCGGCCATGCGCTGATCATTCACGACAGCCCTCAATACAAGCTTCTGGAAAATGCCGCGGCTACGGCCGGCGTCAGCCACATCCATTCCTTCGGCGCCAATCCCAAGGCCGAATTCCGCCTGGTCGAATTCAGTGGCGGTCCGGAAGGCTCCATTCTCTGGGCCGGCATCGGTGGTCGGACGCTGGAAGTGGCGATCGGCGCGCCCGGACGGCACATTGCCGAGAACGCGGTGGCCGTTCTGGCAGCGGTGAAGCTTGCCGGCGGCGATCTCGACTATGCGGCTTCGGCCCTTGCGACCATGCAGGCGGAAACGGGCAGGGGGCGACGCCATACGCTAGTGATCGGCACCGGCACGCTGAAGGTGATCGACGAGAGCTACAATGCCAATCCGAGCTCGATGCGGGCGGCGATCGCGCTCCTGCGCGACAGCGAACCGCCGGTCGGCGGCCGCCGCATCGCCGTGCTCGGCGACATGCTGGAAATGGGCGAACACGCCGTCGAGGTGCATGCCGCACTCGCCCGTCCGCTCGTCGAAGCCGGTATCACCGATGTCTGGCTTGCCGGACCTTTGATGGCGCATCTGCGTGATGCGCTGCCGCCCGAGGTCTCCGTGATCTATCGGGAGAGCGTCGAGGACCTGAAGACGTATGCGCTGGCCGCCGTCGCGCCCGGCGATGTCATCATGATCAAGTCGTCGAAGGGGACCGGCTGCGCCAAGATCGTGCAGGCGCTGATCGAGACCTATCCGGCAGCGGATACCGAGGGACCTGAAGCCGAGGAATAAGCCGGCGACACCACCCATGATGGGCGCGGTGGATACAGCCTGGGGTTAGGTGGGCGCGCCCGAACACTTCGCATGCTGCTGCATACCTCCTTAAATCGGAATCGATTTAGGGGAAAAATTATGCAGCGGATCAAATTGTTACAGCGACCTTTGCGCGTCTAGTTAGACGCGCGGCGCTGTAATGCGTATCGTTTTTCAGATGATTCTGTTGGACGACGTCTATTGCTAAACCTTTGGGGAAAGGTCCCTTATGCTCATTTGGCTCGTGGAACTGGCGGACCACTTTCAGTTTTTCAATCTTTTTCGCTACATCACCTTCCGCACCGGCGCGGCGCTCTTCACCTCGGCCATGATCGTCTTCCTGTTCGGCCCTGCGATGATCGCTTCGCTGCGCATCCGCCAGGGCAAGGGCCAGCCGATCCGTGCCGACGGGCCGCAGACGCATTTCAAGAAGGCCGGCACGCCAACCATGGGCGGCCTGATGATTCTGGCCGGCATCGTCGTCTCGTCGCTGCTCTGGGCCGATCTTTCCAGCGTCTATGTGGTCTCGACCCTGCTCGTCACCCTCGGTTTCGGCGCCATCGGCTTCTATGACGACTACCTCAAGGTCACCAAGCAGTCGGACAAGGGCTTTTCCGGCAAGGCGCGCCTCGGCTTCGAATTCATCATCGCAGCGATTGCGGTGTTCTTCATGATGCAGGCTTCGCTTTCGAGCGGTACCGCCGGCTCGACCTTCGGCTCCTCGGTCACGTTCCCCTTCTTCAAGGACCTGGTGATCAATCTCGGCTATTTCTTCGTGCTGTTCGGTGGCTTCGTTATCGTCGGCGCCGGCAATGCCGTGAACCTGACCGACGGTCTCGACGGCCTTGCGATCGTGCCGGTCATGATCGCCGCCGCTGCCTTTGGCCTGATCGCCTATCTCGCCGGCAACGCGGTCTTTGCCAACTACCTGCAGATCCATTTCGTGCCTGGCACCGGCGAGCTTGCCGTCATCCTCGGCGCCGTCATCGGCGCCGGCCTCGGCTTCCTCTGGTTCAACGCGCCGCCGGCGGCAATCTTCATGGGCGATACCGGGTCGCTCGCACTTGGCGGCCTGATTGGCACCGTTGCCGTTGCCGTTAAGCACGAGATCGTCATGGTCATCATCGGCGGCCTCTTCGTGATGGAAACCCTGTCGGTCATCATCCAGGTGTTCTGGTTTAAGCGCACCGGCCGTCGTGTCTTCCTGATGGCGCCGATCCACCACCACTTCGAAAAGAAGGGCTGGACCGAAAGCCAGGTTGTGATCCGCTTCTGGATCATCGCCGTCATCCTGGCGATGGTCGGCCTCTCCACCCTCAAGCTGCGGTGAGCGGACGATGATCCCGGTCTCCACATTCAGCGGTAGGAAGGTCGCTCTTTTCGGGCTCGGCGGCTCGGGGCTCGCAACGGCGCAGGCGCTGGTGGCCGGCGGCGCGGACGTCACCGCCTGGGACGATAACCCGGACAGCGTCGCCAAGGCTTCCGCCGCGGGCGTGCTGACGGCGGACCTGCGCTCCGTCGAATGGGCCGCTTTTGCCGCCTTCGTGCTTTCGCCGGGCGTGCCGCTCACCCATCCGAAGCCGCACTGGACGGTCGATCTCGCCCATGCTTCGGGCGTCGAGATCATCGGCGACGTCGAGCTCTTCGTGCGCGAACGCCGCGCGCATGCGCCCGATTGCCCGTTCATCGCGATTACCGGCACCAACGGCAAGTCGACGACGACGGCGCTGATCGCGCATATCCTGAAGGAAAGCGGTCGCGACACTCAGCTCGGCGGCAATATCGGCACGGCGGTTCTGACCCTCGATCCGCCCAAGGCCGGCCGCTTCTACGTGGTCGAGTGCTCGTCCTACCAGATCGATCTGGCGCCGACTCTCAACCCGACCGCCGGCATCCTCCTGAACCTCACACCCGACCATCTCGATCGCCATGGCACGATGCAGCATTACGCCGACATCAAGGAGCGGCTGGTCGCCGGCAGCGGCACAGCCATCGTCGGCGTCGACGACAGCTTCTCGGCCCTGATCGCCGACCGCGTCGAACGCGCCGGCACGAAGACGGTGCGGATCTCGCGCCGCCATGTGCTTGCCAATGGTCTTTATGCCGAAGGCTCGCGCATCCTGAAGGCAGAAGGCGGCACGTCCAGCCTGTTCGTCGATCTCGATGGCATTCAGACGCTGCGCGGCGGCCACAACGCCCAGAACGCGGCAGCGGCCATTGCCGCCTGCCTCGCAGTTGGCGTCAGCGCGGTGGAGATCCGCGACGGGCTGAAGAGCTTCCCCGGTCTCAAGCACCGCATGCAGCCGGTTGGGCGCAAGGGCGCGGTCGTGTTCGTCAACGATAGCAAGGCGACCAATGCCGACGCGGCAGCGCCGGCGCTTTCGAGCTATGAGCGCATCTACTGGATTGCCGGCGGTCTACCGAAGGAAGGGGGCATCACGACGCTTGCGCCCTTCTTCCCGAAGATCGTCAAGGCCTATCTGATCGGCGAGGCGGCGCCTGCCTTTGCGGCGACGCTCGGCGAGGCGGTTCCTTACGAAATTTCGGGCACGCTGGAGCAGGCGGTGGCGCATGCGGCCGCAGAGGCAGGCAAGGACGAAGCCGGCCCTTCGGCGGTGATGTTATCCCCGGCTTGCGCAAGCTTCGACCAGTATAAGAACTTCGAGGTGCGCGGCGATGCGTTTGTCGGCCATGTGCGCGCGATCGATGGCGTGACGATGCTGATTTAGTCCGTCACCGTCAGGCTGGTGCTGAAGGCACCGGTCGAAACGGAAGCGGGTGCAGGTATTCGGACGTGGGGCGCAAGAGGCGCCGGAGAAGGGGACTGACAAGATGGTAAGCCGAGCCGAACGTGGCCCCGTGGCCGACTGGTTCTGGACGATCGACAGGTTCTTTCTGGCGACCTTCATCCTGTTGATGGGCGTCGGCTTCATGCTGTCCTTCGCCGCAAGCCCCGCCGTCGCCGAGCGCATCGGCCTCGACAGCTTCCACTTCGTCAAGCGTCACGCGCTCTTCCTCTTGCCGTCACTGGTGGTGATGGTCGGTATCTCGTTCCTCTCGCCGCGCCAGGTCAGGCGCGCTGCGATCCTGCTTCTCGGCGGCTCGCTCGCGATGATGGTGCTGGTGCTCTTCATCGGCGAGGAGGTGAAGGGCTCGATGCGCTGGCTTTCCATCGCCGGCATCTCGATCCAGCCCTCGGAATTCATGAAGCCGGCCTTTGTCGTCGTCTGCGCCTGGCTCTTCTCCGAACATGCGCGCCAACCGGAAATCCCCGGCAATCTCTTTGCCATCCTGCTCTTCGGCATCGTCGCAGCGCTTCTCGTCGCCCAGCCCGACCTTGGCCAGACGATCCTGACGACCGCGGTCTGGGGCGGCATGTTCTTCATGGCCGGCATGCCCTGGCTGTGGATCATCCTGCTCGGCGGTGCTGCGCTCGGCGGTTTCTTCGTCGCCTATACGATGCTGCCGCACGTGGCGGCCCGTATCGACAAGTTCCTGACCGGCGAGGGCGACACCTTCCAGATGGATACCGCACGCGAGGCGATCATTCGCGGCGACTGGTTCGGCCGGGGTCC
Organism: Ensifer sp. ENS10; assembly: GCF_014852025.1. NCBI lineage: Bacteria > Pseudomonadati > Pseudomonadota > Alphaproteobacteria > Hyphomicrobiales > Rhizobiaceae > Ensifer > Ensifer sp. ENS10. The sequence continues at coordinate 787,823 of NZ_JACVAS010000002.1, read as the reverse complement.
TGGCGAAGGCATCGTCAAGCGCATCATCCCGGACAGCCATACCGACTTCGTCTTTTCCGTTGCGGCCGAGGAATTCGGCATCGTCTTTTGCATGGTCATCGTGCTGATCTTCGCCTTCCTGGTGATGCGCGGCCTCAACCATGCCTTCCGCGAACGCAACGACTTCAACCGGTTCGCCGTTGCCGGCCTGGTTCTCCAGATCGGCATCCAGTCGATGATCAACATCGGCGTGAACCTCGAACTGCTCCCGGCCAAGGGCATGACCCTGCCGCTGATCTCCTATGGTGGCTCGTCCATGGTGGCGATCTGCGTCACTGCCGGCTTCATCCTGGCTTTGACTCGTCACCGTCCGGAGAAGCGCGCCGTGGAGCGCAGCCTGTTTCGGTCCGGCATTGGTGTGCCGGCGGAGTAAAACATGACTAAAGGCATCATCCTGCTCGCCGCCGGCGGTACCGGCGGCCACCTGTTTCCGGCGGAGGCGCTGGCCCACGAACTGAAGGCCAATGGCTATTCGGTCCATCTCGTCACCGACAGCCGCGCAGAGCGTTATGCCGGCAAGTTCCCGGCCGACGAGGTGCATGTCGTGCCCTCGGCGACGATCGGCTCGAAGAACCCGATCAGTGTTGCGAAGTCGCTGTGGACGCTGTGGACCGGCATGCGTGCGGCGCGCAAGCTGATCGCGCGGCTGAAGCCCAAGGCTGTCGTCGGCTTCGGCGGCTATCCGACCGTTCCGCCGCTGCTTGCCGCAACCGGCATGGGCGTGCCGTCGATCATCCATGAGCAGAATGCCGTCATGGGCCGGGCCAACAAGGCGCTGGCTTCGCGCGTCAAGGCGATCGCCGGCGGCTTCCTGCCGGAGGGTACGGGCGCCTTTGCTGCGAAGACCGTGACAACCGGCAATCCGGTGCGCCCGGCCGTGCTGGCCGCTGCCAATTCGCCCTATGCCGCCGCCAGCGGCGACGCGCCGTTCCATCTTGTCGTCTTCGGCGGCAGCCAGGGCGCGCAATATTTCTCCAAGGCAGTCCCGCAGGCGATCTGCCGGCTCGAGGACGACGTTCGTCAGCGGTTCCAGGTCACCCAGCAGGCGCGCCCGGAAGACAGGGACGGCGTGATCGCCACTTACGAGAAGCTTGGCGTACCGGCCGAGGTTTCGCCGTTCTTCACCGACATGGCCGAGCGCATCGCCGGTGCGCAACTCGTCATCTGCCGCTCCGGCGCCTCGACGGTTTCCGAGCTTGCGGTCATCGGCCGCCCGGCGATTCTGGTGCCCTATCCCTATGCGCTCGACCACGACCAGGCGGCCAATGCCGCAGCACTCGCCGCCAAGGGTGGCGCGCGGGTGATCGCGCAAGGTGAACTCACCGCAGACCGCCTTGCAGGCATCCTCAAGGATGCGATCGGCAACCCGCAATCGCTCGCCCAGATGGCGGCAAACGCCCGGGAAACCGGCAAGCCGGACGCAGCAAGCTTGCTTGCATCCCTCGTAGAGGCTATTGCCAGCGGTTTGACAGTCGAGAAATTCAGGGAAACACGCTCATGAAAATGCCGAAAACCATCGGGCTGGTCCATTTCATCGGTATCGGCGGCATCGGCATGAGCGGCATCGCCGAGGTCCTTCACAATCTCGGCCACCGCGTGCAGGGTTCCGACCAGGCCGACAGCGCCAATGTGCAGCGCTTGCGCGCCAAGGGCATCGAGGTCTTCGTCGGCCACAAGGCCGAAAATCTCGGCGACGCCGAAGTGATCGTCGTTTCGACCGCGATCAAGAAGGACAATCCGGAACTGATCGTCGCCCGCGAGAAATTCCTTCCCGTCGTGCGTCGCGCCGAAATGCTCGCCGAGCTCATGCGCTTCCGTAACGCGATCGCGATCGGCGGTACGCATGGCAAGACGACGACGACTTCCATGGTTGCGGCGCTGCTCGAAGCCGGCAATCTCGACCCGACGGTCATCAACGGCGGCATCATCAATGCCTATGGCACCAATGCCCGCATGGGCGAGGGCGAGTGGATGGTGGTGGAGGCCGACGAATCCGACGGCACTTTCCTGAAGCTGCCGGCCGATGTGGCCGTCGTCACCAATATCGACCCCGAACATCTCGACCACTACGGCAATTTCGACGCGGTGCGCGCCGCCTTCCGACAGTTCGTCGAGAACGTGCCGTTCTATGGCTTCGGCGTGCTCTGCCTCGACCATCCGGAAGTGCAGACCATGGTCGGCAATATCGAGGACCGCAAGGTCGTGACCTACGGCGAGAACCCGCAGGCCGACGTGCGTTTCCACAACATCCGCATGGAGAACGGCACCTCGATCTTCGACATCGAGATCCGCCGTCGCCGCACCGGTCAGGTGATCCCGATGAAGGATCTGCGCCTGCCGATGCCCGGGCGCCACAACGTATCGAACGCGACTGCGGCGATTGCGGTTGCGCAGCGCCTCGGCATCAGCCCGGAAGCGATCGCCAGGGGGCTTGCCTCTTTCAGCGGCGTCAAGCGCCGCTTCACGCTGACCGGCGAATGGAACGGCGTGCGCGTCTATGACGACTACGGCCACCATCCGGTCGAGATCAAGGCGGTCTTAAGGGCCGCGCGCGAGGCCTGCCAGGGCCGAATCATTGCCGTGCACCAGCCGCATCGCTACTCGCGCCTTTCGAGCCTGTTCCAGGAATTCTCCGCCTGCTTCAACGATGCCGACACGATCCTGATCGCGCCGGTCTATGCGGCCGGCGAAGAACCGATCCCGGGCGCGACGGCCGAGGAGCTGGTGGATCGCATCAAGGCCGGCGGCCATCGCGACGCCCGTTACGTTTCCGGTCCGGAAGCGATCGCGCCGGTTGTCAGCAAGATTGCGCAGCCCGGCGATTTTGTGGTTCTCTTGGGGGCTGGCAGCATCACCTACTGGGCTGCTGCCCTGCCGAAGGAACTCGCGGATATTTCAGGAATTTGAGCATGAAACAGGTCAACGGTCAGAAACTACTGGAATCGCTCGGAAGCGGTGTCAGCGCTGTGCGCGGCCGCATCACGCCCGACGCGCCGATGGATCGCGTCACCTGGTTCCGCGCCGGCGGCCTTGCCGAGCTGATGTTCCAGCCGCACGACACGGATGATCTCGTCACCTTCCTGAAGCTGGTTCCGGCCGAAGTGCCGGTCATGGTGGTCGGTGTCGGCTCGAACCTGCTCGTGCGCGACGGCGGCATTCCCGGCGTTGTCATCCGCCTCTCGGCCAAGGGCTTCGGCGATCTCGAGCTCGTCGGCGAAAATCGCATCAAGGCCGGCGCCATCTGCCCGGACAAGAACATCGCGGCCATGGCGCTCGATCACGGCATCGGGGGATTCTACTTCTTCTACGGCATCCCCGGCTCGCTCGGCGGCGCACTGCGCATGAACGCCGGCGCCAACGGCACGGAGACCCGTGAGCGTGTCGTCGAAGTCCATGCCGTCGACCGCCAGGGCAACCAGCATGTGCTGTCGAATGCCGATATGGGCTACGCCTATCGCCATTCGTCGGCACCAAAGGATCTGATCTTCACCCACGCGGTCTTCGAAGGTTACGCCGAGGACAAGAACAAGATCCGCACCGACATGGATGCGGTGCGTCAACATCGCGAAACGGTGCAGCCGATCCGCGAAAAGACCGGCGGTTCGACCTTCAAGAACCCGGAGGGCCACTCGGCCTGGAAATTGATCGACGAAGCCGGGTGCCGGGGGCTCATGGTCGGCAGCGCCCAGATGTCGCCGCTGCACTGCAATTTCATGATCAATACCGGCCAGGCGACCGGCTACGAGCTCGAATACCTTGGAGAAACGGTGCGCCAACAAGTTCTCGAACATTCGGGTGTCCGGCTCGAATGGGAAATCAAGCGCATCGGCAATTTCATGCCGGGCTACGAGATCAAGGAATTCCTCGGCCGCGGCATCGCCTGAGGCTGTTGCGAGGATGTTTTGGAGAGGCCGTGGCGGCGACGCTGCGGCCCTTTCGTTTTGTTTGATGAGAGCCAACGAGGATCCCACACCTTCCGTCATGCTCGGGCTTGACCCGAGCATCCATGCTCCGCCTGGGTCGCCTGGAAGTGGATCCTCGGGTCAAGCCCGAGGATGACGGCAGGTGGGTGGGGCAACGGGAGAGGACATTCCTCATCGGCCCCATCCCCAACAACAAAGAGCCGCAGCGTTGCCGCTGCGGCTCTCCTTGTTTGCGGTCGGCCGGGCACAGGGGCGCGGCCAGTCCGATATCAGGCCGAAACCTCGTCTTCCGTCGACAGCACGAGGCAAAGCAGCGTGATGGCGGCGGCTGCCAGCAGGTAGTAGCCGACGTAATCCAGGCTGTAGTTGGTGGCGAGCCAGGTGGCGATGTAGGGCGCCAGAGACGCGCCGAAGATGCCGGCGAGATTAAAGGTCATCGACGCGCCGGTGTAGCGCACCGAGGTCGGGAAGGGGGCGGCAAGGGCTGCGCCGATCGGGCCATAGGTCAGGCCCATGAGGCCGAGGCCGATGATCGAGAACAGGAAGGCGCCGCCAAGGCCGCCGGCAAGCAGCGGGGCCATGAACAGGCCGAAGACGCCGATGCCGATGGTGGTGACGATCAGGATCAGGCGGCGGCCGAACCGGTCCGAAAGGATGCCGGCGACCGGGATCATCAGGCCGAAGAAGACGACGCCGGTCATCTGTACGACGAGGAACTGCTCGCGCGAGTAGCCGAGCTTTGCCGTGCCCCAGGAGAGCGAGAACACCGTCATCAGATAGAACAGCACGAAGGTCGCGAGCGCCACGAAGGTGCCGAGAACGAGGCTGCGCTTGTGGAAGCGGAAGATCTCGGCGATCGGAACCTGCACGCGCTCGTGCTTGTCTACCGCCTTCTGGAACTCCGGCGTCTCGGTGATCTTCAGCCGGACATAGAGGCCGACGGCGACCAGCAGGATGCTGGCGATGAAGGGCACGCGCCAGCCCCAGGCGAGGAAGGCTTCGTTGCTCATGACTTCGCCGAGGATCAGGAAGGTGCCGGCCGACAGGATGAAACCGATCGGTGCGCCGAGCTGCGGGAACATGGCGTACCAGCTGCGCTTGCCCTCGGGCGCGTTTTCGGTGGCGAGCAGCACAGCGCCACCCCATTCGCCGCCGAGGCCGAGGCCCTGGCCGAAACGGCAAAGGGCCAAGAGCAGGGGCGCTGCGACGCCGATCGTCGCATAGGTCGGCAAAAGGCCGATCACGACGGTAGATATGCCCATGGTCATCAGTGCCGCCACGAGCGTCGCCTTGCGGCCGACCTTGTCGCCGAAATGGCCGAAGATGACGGCGCCGAAGGGGCGGGCGAAGAAGGCAATCGAGAAGGTCGCGAAGGACTGCAGCATTGCCGAGGTCGGGTCGGCGGTCGGGAAGAACAGGTGCGGAAAGACCAGCACTGCGGCGGTGGCGTAAACGTAGAAGTCGAAGAATTCGATGGTCGTGCCGACGAGGCTTGCGAACAGCACCCGGGCAGGGGAGTTCACTGCCGCGTGCTTCGACGCATTGTCCTTCGGCGACAGGGAGGTTGTCGCGTCTGTCATTATGATGGTTCCTGATATGGATTTCATACCGTCTTGGGAGGCGGTTGAGGGCTATTAACGCAAGTTTCGGCATGGCGAAACCCGGAAACCGTAAGAAATGCGAACGATATCGGCGTCATGCGCAGCATTATTCCGCTGGTGCATGGCTCTCTGCGGCAGAGGTTGGGTCTGCCTGTTCCTTGGGCAATATATTGAGCTGCGCTTGGTCGATTTCACCTTTTGCGCGCGTTTGACATCGCCTCACAACCCATCTTGACCGGAATCAAATTGTGGCAAACTCTGGGCACTTGAAGCGATCGGCTTCGTTTTTCAGGAGCGAATGCATGTTCAAAAGGCTTTCTGCGGAATTTCTGGGTACATTCTGGCTCGTTTTCGGCGGTTGCGGCAGCGCGGTGCTGGCGGCTGCCTTTCCTGAGGTCGGCATCGGCCTGCTCGGCGTTTCTTTTGCTTTTGGTCTCACCGTACTCACCATGGCCTATGCGGTCGGCGGCATCTCCGGTGGACACTTCAATCCGGCCGTTTCGGTTGGGCTGATGGTCGCCGGCAAGTTTCCGTCCCACAAGCTCGTCGGCTACGTTGTCTCCCAGGTGCTGGGCGCGATCGCCGCTGCCGGCGTGCTCTATCTGATCGCCAGCGGCAAGGCCGGTTTCCAGCTCGGCGGTTTTGCCGCCAATGGCTATGGCGAACATTCGCCGGGCGGCTATTCGCTGACATCAGCGCTCGTCGCCGAGGTGATGCTGACCTTCTTCTTCCTGTTCATCATTCTCGGCTCCACCCATGGCCGCGTGCCGGCCGGCTTCGCGCCGATCGCCATCGGCCTGGCGCTCACCCTTATTCACCTGGTCTCGATCCCGGTGACGAACACTTCGGTCAACCCGGCCCGCTCGACGGGGCAGGCGCTCTTCGTCGGCGATTGGGCGCTGGCACAGCTATGGCTGTTCTGGGTGGCGCCGATCGTCGGCGCGGCAATCGCCGGCATCGTCTGGAAGATCGTCGGCGACGACGACTAATCCCTCATCGCATCGTCAGATTGGAGCCCGCCGCCTCGTTTGCGGCGGGTTTTTCATTTTTTTCGCTTGTTACGCATTCGATTCAGGATTGCTCCGCAACCCTTTGATCTCCCGCCAAAATGCCCTGTCGACTACGCGCGTGCACGCACGGCGCGTGTTTCGTTTCCCGACTAAGGTTAACGAAAGTAAACGGTTCGTTAACCATAATGCCGTTCTAGTGACCCAATGGCACCGGTGACTCGCGGGGACCGGAATCAGCCAGACGCAAGGAAACCTTGCGATAGTGGCGTATTGTTTGGGGGTTTGAATGAGCGGCAAGCATGTGGCTGTCCTGATGGGCGGATTTTCTTCGGAGCGACCGGTTAGCCTGTCGTCCGGGGCTGCCTGCGCGGATGCCCTTGAGGCCGCCGGCTACCGCGTCACCCGAATCGACGTCGATCGCAACGTTGCCGAGGTGCTCGCGGCACTCCGGCCGGACGTCGCCTTCAATGCTCTTCATGGTCCGTTCGGCGAGGACGGCACGATCCAGGGCATTCTCGAATATCTGGAGATTCCCTACACCCATTCCGGTGTGCTCGCCTCGGCGCTCGCCATGGACAAGGCGCAGGCCAAGCACGTTGCTGCCGCCTCCGGCATTCCGGTTGCGGACGCGCAGGTGATGGATCGCCATGCCTTTGGCCCGAAGCACCCGATGAAGCCGCCCTATGTCGTCAAGCCGGTCCGTGAGGGCTCGAGCTTCGGCGTCGTCATCGTCAAGGAAGATCAGTCGCATCCGCCGCAGGTGGTGACCTCGAGCGAATGGCGCTATGGCGACCGAATCATGGTCGAGCGTTATGTCGCCGGCCGCGAACTGACCTGTGGCGTCATGGGCGACAAGGCCCTTGGCGTGACCGAAATCATCCCGCAGGGCCATGCCTTCTACGATTATGACTCCAAGTACGTAAAAGGTGGTTCTCGCCACGTCATTCCGGCACAGATTTCACCAAATATTTACCAAAAAATACAAACACTCGCTCTGAAGGCGCATCAGGCAATCGGTTGCCGGGGCGTCAGCCGATCCGACTTTCGTTTCGATGACAGTTCCTCCGGTGAGGGCGAGCTGATCTGGCTGGAAATCAACACCCAGCCCGGCATGACGCCAACCTCCCTGGTGCCCGAGATGGCCGCGCATGCCGGCTATAGTTTCGGTGAGTTTTTGAGTTGGATGGTGGAGGAAGCGTCGTGTTTGCGTTGAGGGGCAGAAGGGGCAAGAGGGTTCGTCACCTCGATGGCGCTGCAGCCGTCGATGTGGACGGCGGCCGTGTGCTGCCGCGTCCGCTCCGTCGTGTCGTGCGCTTCTTCGTCAGTCTTGGTGCCGGCCGCGTTCGCTTTCCGGCCCATACCGGCACGATCTCGGCGCTCGCCTTTTTTGCTGCGACGGGCTTCTACGGCATGTCGCTCGGCGGTCATACACAGAACTTCGCGCAAGCTTCGACCACCGCCGCGGGATTTGCGATCGAAGACGTCAAGGTTTCCGGCAACGACCAGACCTCGGAGATCGATATCCTCCAGCAGCTCGGCCTGGACGGCACGACGTCGCTGGTGGCGCTCGATATCGCCGAGGCCCGCAAGCTGATCGCGGAAATGCCCTGGGTTCAGGGCGTGACGGTGCGCAAGGTCTATCCCGGCACGATCGAGGTCAACCTTACCGAGCGCAAGGCCTTTGGCATCTGGCAGCACGGCTCCGATCTTTCGCTGATCGAAAGAAGCGGCAGCGTGATTGCGCCGCTGCGCGACAACAAGTTTGCGGCGCTGCCGCTGTTCGTTGGCCGCGATGCCGAAACGGCGGCCGCCGATTTCTACGACGAGTTTTCCCGCTGGCCGGAGATCCGCTCGCGGGTGAGGGCCTTCGTTCGCGTCGCCGGTCGCCGTTGGGACCTGCGCCTCGATAACGGCATCATCGTCAAGTTGCCGGAGCACGACGTCGCCCAGGCGATGCAAGTGCTCTCCGACATGGAAAGCCGGCACCAGCTCCTGGAGCGCGACATCGCGGCCGTGGATCTGAGGCTGCAGGATCGAACCACAGTTCAGTTGACTCCGGGTGCAGTCACCCGGCGCGAAGTTGCCTTGAAGGCGAGGGACAAAATGCTGAAGGCGCAGGAGACCGAAAAGAAGAAAGAGGGGCGGATATGAGTTTGTTCGGTTCCTCCAGCTTTGGCTTGCCGCGCCTGAAGCCGCTTTCTTCGAAGCGGTCTCACGTTGTCTCGGTGCTGGATATCGGTTCGACCAAGGTGGTCTGCATGATCGGCCGGCTGACGCCGCGCGCCGAGAGCCAGATCCTGCCGAACCGCACCCACAACGTCGAAATCATCGGCATCGGCCATCAGAAGTCGCGGGGCGTCAAGAACGGCGTCGTCGCCGATCTCGATGCGGTCGAAAGCGTCGTGCGGCTCGCGGTCGACGCGGCCGAGCGTATGGCCGGGCTTACCATCGACAGCATGATCGTCAACGTTTCGGCCGGCCGGCTGCAGAGCGACGTCTACACCGCGACGATCGATCTCGGCGGCCAGGAAGTCGACGCCAACGATCTGCGCAAGGTTCTGTCGGCCGCCGGCCAGCAGTCGCTGCGCTCCGACCGCGCCATCCTGCACTCGCTGCCCACGGGCTTCTCGCTCGATGGTGAGCGCGGCATCCGTGATCCGCTCGCCATGTTCGGCGACGTTCTCGGCGTCGACATGCATGTGCTGACGGCCGAGCGTGCAGCGCTCAAGAATCTGGAACTCTGCGTCAACCGCGCTCACCTCTCGGTCGAGGGCATGGTGGCGACCCCCTATGCTAGCGGTCTTGCAGCGCTCGTCGACGACGAAGTCGAGCTCGGCTGTGCCGCGATCGACATGGGCGGCGGCACGACGACGATCTCGGTCTTTGCCGAAGGCAAGCTCGTTCATGCGGACGCTGTCAGCCTCGGCGGCCACCACGTGACGACGGACCTGGCGCGCGGTCTTTCGACCCGCATCGAAGACGCCGAGCGGCTGAAGGTCGTGCACGGTTCGGCACTGCCCAACAGCGCCGACGAACGCGACATCGTCTCGGTTCCGCCGATCGGCGAGGACGACCGCGATCAGCCGACGCATGTGCCGCGCGCGCTCGTCTCGCGCATCGTGCGCGCCCGCATCGAAGAGACGCTCGAATTGATCCGCGACCGCATCCAGCGCTCGGGCTTCAGCCCGATCGTCGGCAAGCGCATCGTTCTGACGGGCGGCGCAAGCCAGCTCACGGGCCTGCCGGAAGCGGCGCGCCGCATCCTCGCCCGCAATGTTCGCATCGGCCGTCCGCTCGGAGTTTCCGGGCTGCCCGCGGCTGCCAAGGGGCCGGCCTTCTCCACGGCGGTCGGCCTGATGATCTATCCGCAGGTCGCCGACCTCGAGACCCATGCCGCCCACGGCGGCATGTTCTCGGCGCTCGGCGCCGGCAACGGTCGCATCGCCCGCATGGGGCAGTGGCTGAAAGAGAGCTTTTGAGTGACGTTCGGCGCCGACAGGGACGGCGTCGGATGAAGGAAATGTTGGACTTTGAGAGATTTGGCCGGCTCGGCAAGGCGGCCAGAAAACAGAAGGAACGGGTACAATGACTATCAACTTGCAGAAGCCGGATATCACGGAGCTGAAGCCGCGCATCACCGTCTTTGGCGTGGGTGGTGGCGGTGGCAACGCCGTCAACAACATGATCACTGCAGGCCTCCAGGGCGTCGATTTCGTCGTCGCCAACACCGATGCCCAGGCACTGACCATGACCAAGGCCGAGCGCATCATCCAGATGGGCGTCGCCGTCACCGAAGGTCTCGGCGCCGGTTCGCAGCCGGAAGTCGGCCGCGCGGCCGCCGAAGAGTGCATCGATGAGATCATCGACCACCTGAACGGCACCCACATGTGCTTCGTCACCGCCGGCATGGGCGGCGGCACCGGCACTGGTGCAGCCCCGATCGTTGCCCAGGCCGCCCGCAACAAGGGCATCCTGACGGTCGGCGTCGTCACCAAGCCGTTCCATTTCGAAGGCGCGCGCCGTATGCGCCTCGCCGACCAAGGCATTGCCGAACTGCAGAAGTCGGTCGACACCCTGATCGTCATCCCGAACCAGAACCTCTTCCGCATCGCCAACGACCGCACGACCTTTGCGGACGCCTTCGCGATGGCCGACCAGGTTCTCTATTCGGGCGTTGCCTGCATCACCGACCTCATGGTCAAGGAAGGCCTCATCAACCTCGACTTCGCCGACGTCCGCTCGGTGATGCGTGAAATGGGCCGCGCCATGATGGGTACCGGCGAAGCTTCGGGCGAAGGCCGTGCACTGGCCGCTGCCGAAGCCGCGATTGCCAACCCGCTGCTCGACGAGACCTCGATGAAGGGCGCCCAGGGCCTCCTGATCTCGATCACCGGTGGCCGCGACCTGACGCTGTTCGAACTCGACGAAGCCGCAACCCGTATTCGCGAAGAAGTCGACCCGGATGCCAACATCATCCTCGGCGCGACGTTCGACGAAGAACTCGAAGGCCTGATCCGCGTCTCGGTCGTCGCCACCGGCATCGACCGTACGGCCGCGGAGGTGGCGGGTCGTTCCGCTGACTTTCGTCCGGTAGCAGCCAAACCGGTCGTCCGTCCGTCGGCCGCCATTCCTGCCCAGCAGCCGCAGCCGGTTGCCCAGCACCAGCCGGCCCCGGTTCATCAGCCGGTAATGCAGCAGCCCGTCGCCCAGCCGGTGCAGCCGGTTCAGCAGCAGCCGTCTGTCGATCACATCGCGGCTGCGATCCGCGAAGCCGAAATGGAGCGCGAGCTCGATATCGCGACCCGCGCCGCCCAGGCACAGGTCCAGGCTCCGGCTCAGCAAGCGCATGAAGAGAACTTCCGTCCCCAGAGCAAGCTTTTCGCCGGTGCAGCACCGGTAGAGGCCGCTCCGGTCATGCGCCAGCCGCAGCCGCAGATGCAGCCGGTTCAGGCCCAGCCTCAGCCGCAGCCGGTGATGCGCCAGGAGCCCGTTGCTCCGGTCATGCGCCAGCAGCCGGAACAGGTTCGTATGCCGAAGGTCGAAGACTTTCCGCCAGTTGTGAAGGCCGAGATGGACCGCCGCGCCCAGCCGGCAGCCCCGATCGCGGAAGAGCGTGGCCCGATGGGTCTCCTCAACCGCATCACCAGCTCGCTTGGCCTGCGTGAGCGCGAACAGACCCCAGCGGCCGCCGACATGACGGCTTCCGCACCGACCGCTGCTTCCCAGCAGCGCCGGCCGCTCTCGCCGGAAGCGAGCCTCTATGCGCCGCGTCGCGGCCAGCTTGACGATCACGGTCGCGTTTCGCAGCAGACGCGCCCGCAAGAAGATGATCAGCTCGAAATCCCGGCGTTCCTGCGCCGTCAGTCGAACTGATTGGAAGGCCCGTTCCTTCACCTTGCCGAATGCCCGGGCAACTGCCCGGGCATTTTTGCATTTTCTTCATCATTTCAGATGTTTGATTCGATGTTGCGGACCGTCGCAAATACGTAACAAAGCGAAACGAACAGTGATTTGGAATGGTGCCTCCAAACTCCTATTTTCAGACTCGGAATTGGGGACGCATGCGATTCGATCAAGCGCTGTCTGTTCGAAACGCAGAGGATCGGATTTTGCTCCGAGACTCTCGGGCGCCTTGTTTGTGCCCTGAAGTTCGCTGCGTCCGCCAGCAGGTTTTGGCCATCGGCCACAGGTATTGAAAGTGACGAGAATGGGAATCGAATTGCTCGGGTTTCAGACGACGATTGCAAGCCCGGTAACGCTGAAGGGAAATGGCGTTCACTCGGGTGCAGAAGTGTCGATCACCTTCCATCCGGCGGAAGCCGATGCGGGCATCGTGTTCCAGCGCGTTCTCGCCAATGGCCGGATCAGCGAATACAAGGCGGTTTCCTCGCAGGTCGGCAACACCGATCTCTGCACCGTTCTCGGCATGTCGCCGGCGACGTCGATTGCCACGATCGAACATGTGATGGCCGCGATCTATGCGCTCGGCCTCGACAACCTGACGGTCGAAGTTCACGGCGCCGAAATGCCGATCATGGACGGCAGCTCCGAACCCTTCATCGACGCGATCGAGCAGGTGGGCGTTCGCGCCCTTGCAGTCAAGCGTCGCTACATCCGCATCGTCAAGCCGGTGCGCATCGAATCGGGCGCGTCCTGGTCGGAGTTCACGCCCTATGACGGCATGCGCTTCGAGGTCGAGATCGACTTCGATTGCCCGCTGATCGGTCGCCAGTCCTGGAAGGGCGACATGACGCCGTCCGTCTTCAAGCGCGAACTGTCGCGCGCCCGCACCTTCGGCTTCATGCGTGATGTCGAGCGGCTCTGGGCTGCCGGCTTTGCGCTCGGCTCCTCGCTCGAAAACTCGGTCGTCATCTCCGACGACAACACCGTCATCAACGTCGAGGGCCTGCGCTACACGGACGAGTTCGTTCGTCACAAGACGCTCGATGCGGTCGGCGATCTCTCGCTCGCCGGCGCGCCGTTCATCGGCTGCTACCGTTCCTACCGCGGCGGTCACAAGATGAACGCCAACGCACTGAAGGCGCTTCTCAGCGATCCGACGGCCTACGAAGTCGTCGAAACGGCGACCCCGCGTCAGCGCACCCGCGCCCGCGACATGGTTGCAGTTGCAGTTCCGGGCTTTGCGCCCTGGTCCGCATAAACAAAAAAAGTCATCATCTCCTCCAGTCGCCGGCCGAAAGGCCGGCATTTTCATGATAGGGCCGCCACAAATTTGCATGAATCACCGATCATGACGTTGCGGTCTCAAGGTAACTTGCTCTAAAAGCGCATGTCTGGCGGGGTCCAAGCCCGCAGCGTGGAACGGGAATATCCGATGGTTCTTGCAGTTTCTGTTGATCTGAGAAAGTCAGCGCGCGTCGCCGCCGTGATCGTCGCGGCCATTGCCGGCAGCGCCCTGATTACCGCCTGCCAGAACGATCCCGATATCGACATCACCAAGTTGACGGCGGAGACGGATCCGCCGGAAGTGCTCTACAATCAGGGCCTTGCCAACCTCAACGCCGGCAAGACGACGGAAGCGTCGCGCAAGTTCGAAGCGCTCGACCGCCAGCATCCGTTCTCGGAATATGCCCGTAAGGCACTGGTGATGAACGCCTTCGTTTCCTACCGAAACGGGCAGTACCAGGAGGCGATCAACGCCACCGGTCGTTACCTCAATCTCTATCCGCAGTCGGAAGACGCGGCCTATGCGCAGTACATCCAGGGGCTGGCCTATACCAAGCAGATCCCCGCGGTGACGCAGGACCAGAAGCCGGCGATGAGAGCGATCGAGGCCATGCAGGCCGTCGTCGATCGCTATCCGGACTCCGAATATGTCGACGACGCCAAGTCGAAGATCCGCTTTGCCCGCGACCAGCTCGCCGGCAAGGAAATGCAGGTCGGTCGCTACTATCTCGAGCGCAAGGAATATCTCGCGGCCGTATCGCGCTTCCGCGTCGTCATCGAGCAGTATCCGAACACCAACCAGGTGGAGGAAGCGCTGGCGCGCCTCACCGAGGCCTATTACGCGATGGGCGTGACCCAGGAGGCGCAGACCGCTGCTGCCGTTCTCGGCCACAACTATCCGGACAGCCAGTGGTACTCCGATTCCTTCAAGCTGCTGCAGTCTGGCGGCCTGGAGCCGCGTGAAAGCGGCAACTCCTGGATATCGCGCGCTGCCAAGAACCTCATCGGCGCTTGATCCTTATCAGCGCCCGTCAAGGAAGATACGAACCCGGATGCTCGCCCAGCTTTCGATCCGCGATATCGTCCTGATTGAACGGCTTGATCTGGCTTTCGATGCCGGGCTCTCGGTGCTGACCGGTGAAACCGGCGCCGGTAAGTCCATCCTGCTCGACAGCCTGTCGCTGGCCCTTGGCGGCCGTGGCGACGGCTCGCTGGTGCGCCATGGCTCCGACAAGGGGCAGGTGACAGCGGTCTTCGACGTGCCCGTCGGTCATTCGGCGCGGCTGATGCTGCACGAAAACGGCATCGACGATGATGGCGACCTGATCTTCCGCCGCGTGCAATCCGCTGACGGCCGCACCAAGGCCTATGTCAACGACCAGCCGATCAGCGTCCAGCTGATGCGCCAGCTCGGGCAGACGCTCGTCGAAATTCACGGGCAGCACGACGATCGCGCGCTTGTCGACATCGACGCGCACCGCACCTTGCTCGACGCCTTCGGCGGCACCTCCGACGAGGCGCAACATGTCGGCAATCTCTATCGCGCCTGGAAGGACGCCGAGCGCGGTCTGAAGAAACACCGCGAACGTGTCGAGGCTGCCGCGCGTGAGGCGGATTTCCTGCGTTCTTCGGTCGAGGAACTAGAAAAGCTCAGCCCGCGCGACGGCGAAGAGGACGAGCTTGCCGAGAAGCGGGCGCGAATGATGAAGTCCGAGCGCATCGCCGGCGACATCAACGAGGCCTCCGAATTCTTGAACGGCAATGGTTCGCCGGTTCCGCTGATCGCCTCGCTGGTACGCCGGCTCGAGCGCAAGAGCCATGAGGCGCCGGGTCTGCTGGAGGAAACCGTCGAGCTTCTCGACGGGGCGCTGAACCAGCTTTCCGACGCGCAGATGGCGGTCGAGCGGGCGCTGCGCAACACCGAGTTCGACCCGAAGGAGCTGGAGCGGGTGGAAGAACGCCTGTTTGCGCTTCGTGGTGCCAGCCGCAAATATTCCGTTCCGGTCACCGAGCTTCCGGCGCTCGCCGTGCGCATGATCTCTGATCTCGCCGATCTCGATGCCGGCGAGGAAAGACTGAAGCAGCTCGAAGGCCAGGTCGGCGTTGCCAAGGCAGCCTTCGACGCGTCGGCGCGCTCGCTCTCGGAAAAGCGCCAGCGCACGGCGTCGGCCCTTTCCGCCGCCGTCATGGCCGAGCTGCCGGCGCTGAAGCTCGAACGTGCACGCTTTATGGTGGAAGTTCAAAGCGATGCGACGCAGGCGACGGCCGACGGCATCGATCTCGTCGAGTTCCATGTCCAGACCAATCCCGGCACGCGGCCGGGGCCGATCATGAAGGTCGCCTCGGGCGGCGAGCTTTCGCGCTTCCTCTTGGCGCTGAAGGTGGCGCTTGCCGATCGCGGCTCGGCGCCGACGCTCGTCTTCGACGAAATCGACACCGGTGTCGGTGGTGCCGTGGCGGATGCCATCGGCCAGCGGCTGAAGCGGCTTTCCGGCACCGTCCAGGTGCTTTCCGTCACCCATGCGCCGCAGGTGGCGGCGCGGGCCGCAACGCATCTCCTGATCTCCAAGGGACCGTCCGCCGAGAAGGCCGAGACGATCGCGACCCGCGTTGCCCGCATGGACGACAAGGCGCGCACCGAGGAAATCGCCCGCATGCTCGCCGGCGCCTCGATCACCGAAGAGGCGAGGGCGGCAGCGGCACGGTTGCTGGCGGGTAACGGCTAGCCACAGGCTCTTTTCTTTCGCGATGGTTGCTCTACAAAACGACTCCGAATCCGGAGTCGTCGCGCATGTCCAATGAATTGAAACCCGTCGAGAATCTCAACGAAACGGAAGCGGCCGCGGAGCTGGCCTTTCTCGCCGCCGAGCTTGCCCGTCACGATTCGCTCTATCACGGCCAGGACGCGCCGGAGATTTCGGATGCGGACTATGACGCGCTGAAACGGCGCAACGACGCGATCGAGGCGCAGTTTCCGGCGCTCATCCGCGAGGACAGCCCGTCGAGGAAGGTTGGGGCGGCACCCTCCGTCACCTTCCAGCCGGTCGTCCACGCCCGGCCGATGCTGTCGCTCGACAACACATTCTCAGACGAAGACGCCCGCGATTTCGTCGCATCGGTCTATCGCTTCCTCGGGCAGCTTCCGGACAATTCGATCGCGTTCACGGCGGAGCCGAAGATCGACGGTCTGTCGATGTCGCTGCGTTACGAGAACCGCCGGCTGGTAACGGCCGCCACGCGCGGCGACGGCACGACCGGCGAAAATGTCACCGCCAATATCCGCACCATCGGCATGATCCCGCAGACGTTGCCGGCGGGCGCGCCCGATGTGGTCGAGGTGCGCGGCGAAATCTACATGGCGAAATCCGATTTTGCCGCGCTCAACGCCGAAATGGCGGCGCAGGGCAAGCCGCTCTACGTCAACCCGCGCAACACCGCTTCCGGCTCTCTGCGGCAGCTCGACGCCAAGGTGACGGCCAGCCGCAAGCTGCGCTTCTTCGCCTATGCCTGGGGCGAGATCTCGGCGATGCCGGCCGACACGCAAATGGGCATGGTCGAGGTGTTCAAGTCCTGGGGCTTCCCGGTCAACCCGCTGATGCAGCGGCTGACGTCTGCCGACGCGCTCCTGGAGCACTACCACCACATCGAGCGCGAGCGGCCGGATCTCGACTACGATATCGACGGCGTCGTCTACAAGGTCGACCGGCTCGACCTGCAGGCCCGCCTCGGCTTCCGCTCGCGTTCGCCGCGCTGGGCAACGGCGCACAAGTTCCCGGCCGAGCAAGCCTTCACCCGGCTGACGGCGATCGACATCCAGGTGGGCCGCACCGGTGCGCTGACGCCGGTGGCGCGGCTCGAGCCGATCACCGTCGGCGGCGTCGTCGTCACCAATGCGACGCTGCACAACGAGGACTACATCAAGGGGCTCGGCAATTCCGGCGAGCCGATCCGCGAGGGCCGCGATATCCGCATCGGCGACATGGTGATCGTGCAGCGCGCCGGCGACGTCATTCCGCAGATCGTCGACGTCGTCATGGACGAACGCAAGGAAGGCGCCGAGCCCTATCGCTTCCCGACCACATGCCCGGTCTGCGGCAGCCATGCGGTGCGTGACATCAACGAGAAGACCGGCAAGGTGGATGCGGTGCGCCGCTGCACCGGCGGTTTCGTCTGCCGCGCCCAGGCCGTCGAGCACTTGAAGCATTTCGTCTCGCGCAACGCCTACGACATCGAAGGCCTCGGCTCCAAGCAGATCGAGTTCTTCTTCGAAAGCGAAGACCCGACGCTCATGATCCGCACGGCGCCCGATATCTTCACGCTGGAAAAGCGCCAGGAGACGTCGCTGACCAAGCTCGAAAATATCGACGGCTTCGGCAAGGTCAGCGTGCGCAAGCTCTATGAGGCGATCAACACACGCCGCTCGATTGCACTTCATCGCTTCATCTATGCGCTCGGCATCCGCCATGTGGGCGAGACGACGGCGAAGCTGCTCGCGCGCTCCTATGGCAGCTACGAGCACTTTGGCACGGCGATGGGCGAAGCGTCGGCCTTCTCGGGCGACGCCTGGAACGAACTCAACAGCATCGACGGCATCGGCGAGGTCGTCGCCCGCGCCATCGTCGAGTTCTACAAGGAGCCGCGTAACCTCGAAGTGGTCACGCGTCTGCTGTCCGAGGTGACGCCGGAGGCGGCGGAAGCACCGGTTGCAAGCGACAGCCCGGTCGCCGGCAAGACGGTGGTCTTCACCGGTTCGCTCGAAAAGATGACGCGCGACGAGGCCAAGGCCAAGGCGGAAAGCCTCGGCGCCAAGGTGGCAGGCTCCGTGTCGAAGAAGACCGATATCGTCGTTGCGGGTCCGGGTGCCGGCTCCAAGCTCGACAAGGCCCGCGAACTCGGCGTCGAGACCATGGACGAGGACGAGTGGCTGGCGCTGATCGGCGGGTAGGGGCTTTCTTGGTGTTCGGGGGGAAAGCAGAGAGATGTCTGACTTCCTAGAGTTCGTTCTGGCCAAGGGGCCGGAAGGCCGCATCACACATGATGATGTGGTTCGGTGGGCAGGCGCTTTGGACAACTGGGAGTTCTACAACGCCGCTGCTGTCGAAATCGCAAGGAAATACCATCACGGCGCGCTGACCTATAGCTTCTGCGACGGCGTCATGAACGATCTCTGGCGCGCGGTGCAGGCGGGCTTCACAGCCGGCCGCAATGCGCTGCCTGAGCCTTTTTACGTCGTTTATGAAGCGTTCGATGCCGGGGAGTACCACCGGGCAGAAGACGGGAGCGATGACCCGATTGCCGACCTTACCGATCCGCTCATCGCGGAGTTGGTGGCGCGCCTCGGCCCCTAGCAGCAGGGCATGGTTGGCTATCGACACAAAGCAATCGGCCCGGGCTTGGGAAGGCTCGGGCCGATTGTCTTAACGTTCTCTTGAATTGGGCCATCAGCCCTGCTGTTGGGCGGCTTCCTGGTCCATCCACATGAATTCCCAGACGTGGCCGTCGAGGTCCTGGAACGAGATGCCGTACATGAAGCCGTAGTCGATCGCCGGCTTCCACGGCTTGGCGCCAGCGGCAAGCGCCTTGGCGAGCATGTCGTCGACTTCGGCGCGGCTTCCGGCCGAAAGGGCGGTGATGACTTCGGTTCCCTTCCGGGCGTCGCTGATCTCGCCGGTGATGAAGTCACGGAACTTCGGCTCGGTCAAAAGCATGACGAAGATATTGTCCGAGATCACCGTGCAGGCGGCGGTGTCATCGGAGAACTGCTCGTTGAAGGTGAAGCCGAGGGCAGCGAAGAACGCGCGCGAGGCCTTCAGATCCTTGACCGGCAGGTTTACGAAAATCATGCGCATGAAATGCTCCTTGGGAATGGATTTTGTGTCTACGGACTAAGGACGAATGCCGATCGACGATTCCGACACCGGCTCAAACATTTTTTTAGCTGGAGAGATGTGGGGCGCAACCCCGGGTTTTCAACAGCAATTGCGGGTCGTGCGGAGGAGCCGGTCTTGCCGCCATTACCCCCGATACCGCAGCGCCTCCACCAGCACAGCAAAGGCCGGTGAGGACTGGCGGCGGCTGGGGTAATAGAGGTGGTAGCCGGGGAACGGGTCGCACCAGTCTTCGAGCACGCGGATGAGGCGACCTTCGGCGATGTGGGTGAGGGCCGATTCCTCCGGGACGAAGGCAAGGCCGAAGCCGGCGAGGCAGGCGGTAAGCCGGTGCGCCAGCCGGCTGAAGACGAGCTGACCGTCGACGCGGACTTTTAGCTCGCGGCCGTCCTTTTCGAACTCCCAGGCATAGATGCCGCCGTAGGTCGGAAGCCTCAGGTTGATGCAGCGGTGCTGGGTCAGGTCCTGAGGGACGACGGGCTTCGGATGCTTTTCGAAATAGCTGGGCGCGCCGACGACCGCCATGCGCATGTCCGGCCCGATGCGCACGGCGATCATGTCCTTGGCGACCTGCTCGCCAAGCCGGACACCGGCGTCGTAGCGTTCGGCGACGATATCGGTGAGGCCGTAGTCGATGACGATCTCGACCTTGATATCGGGATAATCGGGCAGAAGCTTTTCGAGCTTCGGCCAGAGCACGGTCTCTGCCGCGTGCTCGGCAGTGGTGATGCGCACCGTGCCTGCGGGTTTGTCCCTCACGTCGCTCAAGGCGGTGAGCTCGGTTTCCAACTGCTCGAAGTGCGGGACGAGGGTGGCAAGCAGCCGCTCGCCGGCCTCGGTCGGGGAGACGCTGCGCGTGGTGCGGGTGAGCAGGCGCACGCCAAGCCGTGCTTCGAGCGCCCGCATGGTGTGGCTGAGCGCCGATTGCGAAACGCCGAGCTGGGCGGCGGCCCTTGTGAAGCTGCGCTCGCGCGCCACCGCCGCGAAGGCGATCAGGTCATTGATGTTCTCGCGCAGCATTCATGAATCTCTCTCATAGGTCCATGCCGTTTATACCATCTAATTGTTGGCGGCGGCCATCGCTAGATTGTGCACAGCAACAGAACGGGCGGCGGGTCGTCCGGTTCGCCAAGGAGAAGACCTCATGGAGATCAAGAGAAGCGGTTCGCAGCCTTCGGCCCGGGGGACAGAGGACTGGTTCAGCGGCACCGTGCGCATCGACCCGTTGTTTCCCGTGCGCGAGCCGGCGCGCACTGCCGGCAATGCCGTCACCTTCGAGCCCGGCGCCCGCACGGCCTGGCATACGCATCCGCTCGGCCAGGTCCTGATCGTCGTTTCCGGCTGCGGCCGGGTGCAGCGGGAGGGCGGGCCAATCGAGGAGATCCGGCCGGGCGATGTCGTCTGGTTCGAGCCCGGCGAGAAGCACTGGCACGGGGCGGCACCGACGACCGCCCTGACCCATATCGCCATCCAGGAGACGCTCGACGGCAAGGCGGTCGACTGGATGGAAAAGGTGACGGACGCGCAATACGGCGCTGCGCAGGCGGAGTAGGCACGACGATGGACGTCACGTTGATGAAACACCTTTCAGCCCGCAAGACGGCGGTGCTGGCGATCGTCATCGTCAGCTACCTGATGATCGTGCTCGATATCTCGATCGTGATCACCGGCCTGCCGAAGATTCGCGACGAGCTGCAGTTCAGCGACGCCGGGCTTTCCTGGGTGCACAGCGCCTATACGCTCGCCTTTGGCGGCTTCCTGCTGCTGGGCGCGCGGGCGGGCGACATTCTCGGCCGGCGTCGGCTGTTCATTGCCGGGCTTGCCATCTTCACAGCGGCCTCCGTCGTGATCGGGCTGGCACCGTCGCCGGAATGGCTGCTTGGCGCGCGCGCCGTGCAAGGCTTCGGCTCGGCGATCCTCGCCCCCGCCACGCTGGCGCTGATCCAGACGTATTTTTCCGAGGGACCTGAACGCACGCGGGCGGTCGCCTATTACAGTTCGGTCGCCGGCATCGGCGCGAGCTTCGGCATGGTGCTCGGCGGTCTGCTTGCCGGCTGGCTCAGCTGGCGGGTCGGTTTCTTCATCAACCTGCCGATCGGCATCGCCCTGATGCTCGCGGCGCACAAGTACGTCGGCGAAACGGAACGGCGCACGGGTGAATTCGACCTTGCGGGCGCCGTAAGCTCGACGCTCGGCATGACGGCGCTGGTCTATGGCATCGTCCGTTCGGCGGAGGAGGGGGCGTACGATCCGCTGACGCTCGCAGCGCTTGCCATGGGTCTTCTGCTTCTTGCCGTCTTCGTGGTCAACGAGCGTCGCGCCCGGCAGCCGATCATGCCGCTCCGGCTCTTTGCCAACCGCGAGAGGGTCGGCGCCTATCTGGCGCGTGTCCTGTTCCTCGCCGCGATGATCGGGTTCTTTTTCTTCTTCACCCAGTATCTGCAAGGTGTTCGGCACTTCGACCCCCTTGCCTCCGGCCTTGCCTTCATTCCGGCAACATCAGTCAATTTCGTTGCGGCGATCTTGGTTCCAAGGCTTAGCCCACGTTTCGGCAACCGCCGCCTGCTTGCCTTTGGCCTGATCTCCGCGCTGATCGGCATGGTCTCTATCAGCCAGATCTCGGCCGACACGTCCTTTCTCTTCGGCATGGCGCCGCCCTTGATGCTGATCGGGCTTGGCCAGGGCTTCACTCTGAGCCCGCTGACGGTCGCCGGCATTGCCGGTATCGCTCCCGGTGACGCGGGGGCGGCGGGCGGTGTGGTCAATGTCGCCCACCAGCTCGGCAACTCGCTCGGTCTCAGCGTGCTGGTCGCTGTCGCAGCACTCGGTGCCGATGGGCTTGATGGCAGCGCTCTGCTTGCCCATCGGGTCGATAATGTTCTCATCGGTTGCACGGTCCTGCTGGCGCTGGCGCTTGCCGTCGTCGCGCTGATCGTGCGGCCGCACAATGCAAAGCGGGTGGAGCGTCCGGCGATCGGACGGTCCGTCGCCTGCCAGAATTGCCGCTCGGTTTCCCCAGACCTCGCGGCCTGATCAAGGAGCAAGACAATGCAGAAACGTAGGCTAGGAAAAAGCGATCTCGAAGTCTCGGCCATCGGCTTTGGCTGCATGGGCCTCAGCTACGGTTATGGCCCGGCAACGGAGCGCAGTGAGGCGATCAGGCTGATCCGCGCGGCGCATGAACGCGGCGTGACCTTCTTCGACAGCGCCGAAGCCTATACCGGTAACGAGGATCTGGTCGGCGAGGCGCTGGCCCCGTTCCGCGGTGAGGTGGTGATCGCCACCAAGTTCGGCTTCGTCAACGGCGATGTCAGCCGGGGCATGGACAGCCGGCCGCAGCGCATCCGCGAGGTCGCCGAGACGGCATTGAAGCGTTTACGGACCGACCGCATCGACCTCTTCTACCAGCACCGCGTCGATCCCAATGTGCCGATCGAGGACGTCGCAGGCACGGTGAAAAAGCTGATCGCGGAAGGCAAGGTCGGCCATTTCGGCCTGTCGGAGGCGGGCGCCGATTCGATCCGCCGGGCGCATGCGGTTCAGCCGGTGACGGCGCTGCAGAGCGAATATTCGCTCTGGTGGCGGGAGCCGGAAACCGAAATCCTGCCGCTCCTCGAAGAGCTCGGCATCGGCTTTGTGCCCTTCAGTCCGCTTGGCAAGGGATTTTTGACAGGCGCGATCAACCAGAACACGACCTTCGACCAAAGCGATTTTCGCACGATCGTGCCGCGATTTTCGCCGGAGGCGCGCAGAGCCAATCAGGCGCTGGTTGATCTCTTGGGCGTGATTGCCGAGGCCAAGGGTGTGACGAAAGCGCAGATCGCGCTTTCCTGGCTGCTAGCGCAAAAGCCATGGATCGCGCCCATTCCCGGCACGACAAAGCTGCATCGGCTCGAGGAAAACCTCGGCGCTGCCGATGTCATTCTGACGGCCGAAGAGCTTGGCGACATCCAGGCGGCGCTCTCCGCCGTCGAGGTGCAGGGCGCGCGCTATCCGCAGCATCTGCAGCAGCGCGTTGGGAAGTAGGCGAACTCGACAGATATCCTTCCATCAGGCGCGTACTCTAGAGCGCCGCGCGTCTTCTCAGACACGCAAAGGCCGCTGTAGCACTTTGATTTTCTGTATGTTTTTGTCCTTTCGTCGACCGCGGCTAAGGGAAACATGCAGTAGCCTGCGCGCCTGATAGGCTTTCCGTTGACTGCAGCTTCCGGCACGATCGGGGAATCGAATGGCGGGAGGAACGCATGCGCTTGAACCAGGTGACTGTCACCATGCCGGACCTCGATGCCGGCTGGGATTTCTATCGCCGCCTCGGGCTCACGCCTATCGTCGACGCCCGGCCGCATTATGTTCGGTTTCTCTGCCCGGTTGGGGAGGCAACCTTTTCCCTGCACGAGGGAAACGCGACCGGCGGTGGCACGACCGTCTATTTCGAATGCGACGATCTGGATGTGACCGTCAACCGGCTGACCGAGGCCGGCATCGTCTTTGCGCATGCGCCCGTGGGCAAGAGCTGGTTGTGGCGAGAAGCCGAGCTATTCGATCCCGGCGGCAACCGCATCGTGCTCTATTTCGCAGGCGCGAACCGGATCGATCCGCCCTGGCGGCTGCCGCAAGACGCAGCGGTCAGGTGACGGCGCCCTCAAGAACAGCGCTGCGAGCGTTGCCGCTCAGCTCAGCGTGCACACACCATTGGCGCCGCCTTTGCCGGTGTAGGAGACGCTGGGTGAGCTGTCGGGATTGATGCCCAAGGAGATGGTGACGCCGGCACCGTGCGCCTCGTAATAGTTCTCGTTGAACACCTTGAGCTTGGCTTCCTTGCCGTTGATATAGACCCGGCCACCCTCATCGGCGTGGACCTCGATCTTGCCGGGGCAGGTGGCGTTGACGAGGGATCTTCGCTTCCGCCCCACCGGCGAAGGCCAGCGTCGGGAGAGCAATACCAAGAATGCGCAAGCCGGCTTTCATGTCGCTCTCCAGCGTGGGTTGCAGTGGCGTCGATGGCCAACCGGACGGGCTGCCGATGGAAGTCAAGCGCGGCCGAGCGTCATCAACCTGTCATCAATCCGATTGTTTTTTTGCGCTGCACAAGATAGAGGATTGCAGCCGAATTTTGTGCAAATGCCTTTTCGCGGAGCAGGGTCGTCGCCAGTCCCGAAGGCAGCGCACCAGCACCCTTAAGGGCAGGGCGCCGGCGCGGATTGGAGGGTCCGGACATGAAGACTTTCACCACGATTGCCGAACTGCGTGCAGCAATTGCCGAACATCGCCGGGCAGGCAAATCGGTCGGTTTCGTGCCGACCATGGGCTACCTGCATGTCGGCCACATGGAGCTGATGCGGCGTGCCCGCGAAGAAAACGACATCGTCGTCGCCAGCATCTTCGTCAATCCGCTGCAGTTTGGCGCCAACGAAGATCTCTCGAAATATCCGCGCGATCTCGCACGCGACCAAGCGATGCTGGAAGAGGGTAAGGTCGACTATCTCTTTGCGCCCGGTGTCTCCGATATGTATCCGCGGCCGATGGAAACGGTCGTCGACGTGCCGACGCTTGGCAGCGAGCTTGAAGGATCGGTCCGCCCCGGCCACTTCGCCGGCGTCGCCACCGTCGTCACCAAGCTCTTCAACATCGTCCAGCCGGACCGCGCCTATTTCGGCGAGAAGGATTTCCAGCAGTTGCAGATCATCCGCCGCATGGTCGATGACCTCGCCCAGCCGGTGACGGTCATCGGCGTGCCGACCGTGCGCGAGGCCGACGGGCTCGCCTGTTCGTCGCGCAATGTCTATCTGACGGCAGAGGAGCGCCGGGCTGCGGCGATCGTACCGAAGGCGCTGGACGAGGCGCAGCGCCTGGTGGCGTCGGGCGTCAGCGACGCGGCGGCGCTCGAAAATGCCGTCACCGAATTTCTGTCGAGCGAATCGCTGGCCAGGCCAGAGGTCGTGGCCGTGCGCGATCCCGAGACGCTCGAAACCATCGAGACGATCGGCGACCGGCCGGTGCTGCTCCTGCTCTTCGTTCGCTTCGGCACGACGAAGCTGCTCGACAACCGCGTGATCGCCCCGAAATCCGCGTCATTTGCAAAGGTTGCCTGACATGAGCGTCCAGACCGCCAAGCGTCGCCTGAGCCCCGCCAATATCGAAGCGCTGAAGGGCGAGCGCCCGATCGTCAGCCTCACGGCCTATACGACGCCGATCGCAAGGCTGCTTGATCCGCATGTCGATTTCCTGCTTGTCGGCGATTCCGTCGGCATGGTGCTTTACGGCCTCGACACGACGGTCGGCGTGACGCTCGAGATGATGATCGCCCATGGCCAGGCGGTGATGCGCGGCTCGGAGCGCGCCTGCGTCGTCATCGACATGCCCTTTGGCTCCTATCAGGAATCGAAGGAACAGGCGTTCCGCAGTGCTGCCCGCATCCTGAAGGAAACCGGCTGCAGCGCGGTGAAGCTCGAAGGCGGCGCGGAAATGGCCGAGACGGTCGAGTTCCTCGTCAGCCGCGGTATTCCGGTGCTCGGCCATGTCGGGCTGATGCCGCAGTTGGTCAACACGACCGGCGGCTATCGCTCCGTCGGCCGCAACGACAAGGAAGTGGCGAAGATCCGCCGCGACGCCAAGGCGATCGACGATGCCGGCGCCTTTGGCATCGTGATCGAGGGCACGGTCGAGCCGGTGGCGCGCGACATCACCGCGGAACTGCGCTCGCCGACGATCGGCATCGGCGCATCGCCCGCCTGCGACGGCCAGATCCTCGTCTCCGACGACATGCTCGGCCTTTTCAACGATTTCAAGCCGCGCTTCGTCAAACACTTCGCCGAGCTCGCGCCGGCGATCTCTAGGGCTGCCGAGGATTACGCGGCCGAGGTGAAGGCGCGCACCTTCCCGGGCATCGAGCACACGTTCCAGGTCAAGAAGTAGGACGCCCGTCCGGCACGGGCCCGTGAAACTGATAGACAAGATGCACCGGTTTTCCCGATCGGTGCGCCTTTTGTTCAAGCCTCGTTCGCCAAGGCATCATAAAATTCAATCAATGTATCAGCGCATTTGAGTTGTTGCCGGGGGCGCAAGCGCCTATCAGTCCGGCACCGGCCGCATGGCGCTTTCATCGCCTTGGCCGGCGGAGGTTTCCATGACAAAAGACGAATTCTGGGAAGGCGTGCGTGGCGGCTTTCCCATCATGCTGGCGGCGTCGCCCTTCGGCGCACTGTTCGGGGCGCTTGCGGTCGACAACGGCTTTACCATTGCCGATGCGGTGTTCATGAGCGCGACCGTTTATGCCGGCGCCAGCCAGATGGTCGGCATCGAGCTTTTCGGCAATCACGTCCAGCCCTGGTTGGTCGTGCTCTCGGTCTTTGCGGTCAACTTCCGCCACGTGCTCTATTCGGCCTCGATCGCCAAATATGTCCGGCACTTCACCTTCGAGCAGAAATTCCTGGCCTTCTTCCTGCTGGTCGATCCGCAATATGCCGAGACGGAGAAGCGCGGCGAGCGCGGCCTGCCGATCAGCTTTTCCTGGTATCTCGGCTTCGGCCTGGTGATCTACATTCCCTGGATCATCAACACGCTGGTCGGGGCGATCTTCGGGCAGATGATCGGTGATCCCAAGGCGATCGGCCTCGATGTGCTGCTGCCGGTCTACTTCATGGGGCTGGTCATGGGCTTCCGTAAGCGCGACCGGTTCCTGCCGATCGTCACCGTCTCGGCGCTTGCCTCGGTTGCGGGCATGCATTTCGTCGGCTCGCCCTGGCATGTGAGCATCGGGGCGCTCGCCGGCATCGTGCTTGCCGCCTGCCTGCCGCCGAGCGGGACGGCTGCCGCACCGACCGGCGTCGAGAAGGAGGCATGATCATGGACCCGCAACACCTCAACCTCATCTACCTGATCATTGCGGCTGCGGTCGCGACCTTCCTGACACGTGTCGGCGGCTACATCCTCATCACCCAGATGAAGCAGATCCCACCGCGGCTGGAAGCGGCGCTCAACGCCGTGCCGGCCGCCGTCCTGACGACGCTGGTGGCGCCAGCCTTCGTCTATGGCGGGCTCGACGTGACGATCGCCATGTTCATCGCCTTCGCCATCGCGCTCGGCCTCAACCTGTCGACCCTGCGCATGCTGGTAATCGGCTGGGTGGTGGTGATGCTGATCCGGCATGTGGTGATGTAGGGCGCCCGTCCGCGGCGCCCGTTTGGCTGCGCATGCATCCTGGATTATGATCCTTCCACTGCCGGAGAGGCACGACAAAGCCGCACGCGCCATCTGCGCTGCCTCTGCAAGGCGCGGCCTCCCGGCGGTGGAGGAGCGACCATGTTAACCAGGATCTCGATTGCCATTTTGCTGGCGCTCGCGCCGGCAACCGCCTTTGCCAATCAATGCCCGACCATGATGGCTGCGATCGATGCGGCGATGCCGACGGCCTCTCTTTCCGAGGCCGACATGGCCAAGGTGAAGGAGCTGCGCGCGAAGGGTGAGGAACAGCACAAGGCCGGCGATCACGCCGCCTCCGAGGCGACGCTCGGCGAAGCGAAGAAGCTGTTGGGAATCTAAGCGCAGAGGCCTGGTTCTCCGGCCCATTGCCGCCCCTTGAGCCTCGTAGCAAAGAGGCGGCTGCGGGCGCGCAATGCCTGTTGCCTGGGCTCCCATTCAGGAGCCCAGGCGGAACGCCTGACTCAGCGTGAAAGCGCTTCCGTTGCGGCTTTCAGCCAGTCGCGGGTCTCGTCGCTGGTCAGCAGCGGCATCAGCTTTTCGCGCGTCTCGGCGTGATAGGCGTTCAGCCAATCGAGTTCCTCGTCCGTCAACAGCGCCGGCAATACCAGACGGCGGTCGATCGGGCAGTAGGTGATGGTGTCGAAGCCGAGCATCGGCAGGTCGCCGCCGTCCACCATCGTTGCCGGCTGCACCACCACGAGGTTTTCGATGCGGATGCCGAAGGCGCCAGGGCGGTAGTAGCCGGGCTCGTTGGAGAGGATCATGCCAGGAAGCAGCTCCTGGGTGGAAAGCCGGGCGATGCGCTGCGGGCCTTCATGCACCGAGAGATAGGAGCCGACGCCGTGGCCGGTGCCGTGGGCATAGTCGGCGCCCGCCTTCCAGAGCGCGATGCGGGCCAAGGGGTCGAGATCGACGCCGCGCGACCCCTTGGGGAAACGGGCTATGCTGATCGCGATCATGCCCTTCAGCACCAGGGTGAAGAAGCGCTTCTGCTCTTCGGGAACCGCGCCGATCGCGACCGTGCGGGTGATGTCGGTGGTGCCGTTGATGTATTGCGCGCCGGAATCGATCAGGAACATGGTGCCCGCTTCGATCGGCTGGTCGGTGGCGGTGGTGACGCGGTAGTGCATGATCGCCGCATGCGCGCCGGCGCCGGAGATCGTGTCGAAGGAGATGTCCTTGAGCGGGTTCTGCATGCGCTCGCCGACGGTGGCGCGGGCCGCTTCCAGCTGGTTGGTGGCGGCGATCTCGGTGACGGTTCCCGGCTGCTGGCTGTCGAGCCATGCCAGGAACTCGACCATGGCGGCGCCGTCCTGCAGGTGGGCGCGGGTCGAGCCGTCGATCTCGGCCTGGTTCTTCTGGGCACGTGGCAGGCGGGCGGGATCGACCGCTTCGACCACCTTGCCGCCCTTGGAGCGGATCAGCTCGGAGATGGCGAAGGAAGCGAGATCCGGATCGAGCATGACCGACGCGCCAGCGGCACCCAGCGCCCTCAGGCTATCGTCGAAGGTGGCGGGGGCGACGATGTCGGCGATCTGGGTGAGGTAGGCTTCCTGCTCGATGCCGGTCTTGCGCTTGTCGAGGAAGAGCTCGGCGCGGCCGTCGGCGTGGATAATGGCGCGTGCCAGCGGATGCGGCGTATGCGGCACGTCGCTGCCGCGGATGTTGAAGGCCCAGGCGACGGAGGAAGGATCCGTCAGCACCACCGCACTGGCGTCGGCCTTGGAAAGACCCGCCGCGATTCTTGCGATCTTGTCCTTGGCGAGTTCGCCGGCATGCTCGATCGGCTGGATGCTGACCTTGCCGAGCGGTGCCGCTGGACGGTTTGTCCAGATCCTGTCGAGCGGGTTGTGATCGAGGAAGACGAGCGCGCCGCCGATGATGGCCAGCGCCTTTTCCAGCCGGCGGACTTCGGCGCCGGTGTGCAGCCAGGGATCGATGCCAAGCTTGAAGCCCTTGGCTCCGTGGTTTTCCAGCCAGAGATGCGGCGGCTCGCCGATGAGGTCGCCGCCGGTGAAAACGCTGCCGTCGACCTGTTCTTTCAGCTGCGTGACGTAACGTCCGTCGACGAAGACAACCGCTTCACGCCGCGTGACGAGGGCAACGCCGGCGGAGCCGGTGAAGCCGGTCAGCCAGGACAGGCGCTCGGAGGAGGCGGGTACGTATTCGCCCTGGAACTCGTCGGCGCGGGGCACGAGAAAGCCGTCGATGCCGAGGGCCGCGAAGGACGCGCGCAGGGCCTCGGTGCGCTCCTTGCCGAATTGCGGCGTGGAGGTGACTTCAAAAGACTGAAACATGGGGGAATTCCGGTAGATTGAGCGGTAAACCGCGGGAAAGATGTGCAGCCATGTTAGCGGAAATCGCCCGTGCCGGGAAAGAGGCGATATCCTGCGATCCAGTACACAGTGACGCTTCTGGTTGCAGCTTGGCAGGAGAGCAATTGCCCATTTACCATACATATGCGCTCAGCGCATGGCACCCATGCTAAGAAGCCCCTTTCTCTATCGGAATGATAGTTTATAAGCCGCCTCAACGAACACGGACGAACATCCGGTGGTTCAAAAGACTGCGGTTCCGAGAATAGTTGGTCATTCTGTTCTCCTCCTCCCTCAAGGGTGGCCAGCTTCGGAACGGTAGACGCCCGCTCGAGCACTCCTCCTCCTCAGGCTCGCGGGCATGGTTGGCCACAAGCCAACCAGCAGGCGATGCCCCTGGCATCGCCTTTGTTTCGAAAGGCCGCCCGTCATGATAGACGAGGCGGCCTTTTCGTTTTTTCCTGGCTTGCTTCTGTCGCTGTCACGCCGATGCTCGCGGCATTTCTCGTGAAGCTTCTTGCATAGGCGCTGCGGCCAACAGCCGGCGCGGCAATCCGCATTTGCCCCTCACCCTAACCCTCTCCCCGCAGGCGGGGCGAGGGGACGTGCCCGATAGCGGCCGTCATGCGCTGGGGCTTTCGCTGCCGGTCGGGGCGCGGCTGAAAGCAGCCGCAACGAGTCGGAAGTTAACCGGTGGATGAAGCGGTGCGGCAGGTCCCTTCGCCCCGCATGCGGGGAGAAGGTTCCGGCAGGCGGATGAGGGGCAGCTTCAAGCGTCCGCGCCTACGCCTCACTTCTCCAAATGAATCGTCACCCAGCCGTTCCGCCAGATGGTGCGCACGTGGCGCAGGTGCTGGCCGTTGTAATGGGCAAGCACCTTCCAGCGCTGTTCGGCGAGAATGCCGGACAGGATCACCGAGCCGCCGGGGGCGAGATTGGCGACGAGCTGCGGCGCCATCTTCATCAGCGGGCGCGCGAGGATGTTGGCGATGATCAGATCGAACGGGCCGTTGGTGCTGAAGGCGGTCGAGTGGAAGCCGGGGGCGGTGGCAAAGGTCATGCCGGTGACGACGCCGTTGACCCGGGCGTTTTCTTCCGCGACGCGGGTGGCGATCGGGTCGATGTCGGTGGCAAGCACCGGCACGTGCATGAGCTTCCAGGCGGCGATCGCAAGCACGCCGCTGCCGGTGCCGAGATCGAGCACGTTGCGCACGGTGCGGGTGCGGGCAACCGTGGCGAGCACTTCGAGGCAGCCGGCTGTGGTGCCGTGATGGCCGGTGCCGAAGGCCTGGCCTGCGTCGATCTCGATGGCGATCTCGCCGGTCTTCACCTTGTCGCGGTCGTGCGAGCCGTGCACGACGAAGCGGCCGGCGCGCACCGGCGCCAGCCCCTCGAGCGACTTGGCGATCCAGTCGATATCCGGCAGCACTTCGCGCTCGATCGGGAGATGGGCGAAGTCTTCGGCCAGTGCGTCAGTGAGGCGTTCGTTCACGCTCTCCTCGTCGACTGCCATCATGTAGATCGAGGCTTCCCAGACGTCGCGCTTCTCGTCGACTTCCGTCGTGCCGATGGCAAAGTCCTCTTCGCCGAAGACTTCGCTCAGGCGGTCGAGCACGGCTTCCGCCTGCTTCTCGGTGGTGGTGACGAAAAGTCTGATCTCGCTCAAGGCCCTGTCCTTCGGCTGGGAAATCCGCCGCCCGCATCAAACCGTGGAGGGGTGCGCTAAGCGTCGGCAATCGTGCGCTGTGCGCTATCACGATTGCCCCGCAAACGCAAAGCGCCGGGCAGGGCCGGCGCTTGCAATCGATCGGTCAAGGGCGACGGTTAGCCCTTGGTCAGATTTTCCAGCTTCTTGACCGCCGTTTCCGGGTTTTCCTCATAGGCGATGGTGCCGGAGAAATGGCCGTTGGCGTCGAGCAGGAACACGGAGGCCGTGTGGTCCATCGTGTAGTCGCCGTTGGGCTGGGCAGCGTCGACCGGCACCTTCTTGGCGTAGACGCGGAAACCCTTGACCATCTCCATCACCTTGTCGGCCGGGCCGGAAATGCCGGTGATGCGCTTGGAAACGTTGGAGACGTACTGGCCGAGGATTTCGGGCGTGTCGCGCTCGGGATCGACGGTGATGAAATAGGCCTGCAGCTTGTTGCCTTCCGGGTCGACCTTTTCCAGCCAGCCGTTCAGTTCGAACAGCGTCGTCGGGCAGACTTCCGGGCAATGGGTGAAGCCGAAGAAAAGCGCGGTCGGCTTGCCGGTAAACGCCTTCTCGGTAATCTCCTTGCCGTCCTGCGAGACCAGCGTGAAGGGAACGCCGAAGGGGCCGGTGGCGGCCTCCTGCTTCGACTGGGTCATTTCATAGGTCAGCCACCCCAAGATGCCCGCCATGACGACGACGGCGGCCCAGAGGACGATGCGGATGGTTTTCATGCGTGCTACCGATTTTGTTGGGGCCGAAGACGGCCATGTCCGGTTGATCGGCCCTTGATACCGCCTTCACCGGGACCGCGCAAATGGGACAATTGCCGCAGGTTGTGGCCGGGTTGGGGCCGCGGAGGTGCTTTCAGCCCCTCATCCGGCCTGCCGGCCACCTTCTCCCCGCAGGCGGGGCGAAGGAACCGCGTGGCGCACCCTTGCTCCACAGTGATCCTTGGCGCTCTGACGCAGCGATCGTTCTCGTCCCCTCTCCCTGCATGCGGGGAGAGGGTTAGGGTGAGGGGTGGAGGCGGGCCTCGAAGCTGTCGGGCCGTCCTAGAAGCACCAGGAAAGGCCGGATTGGGCGAGCGCCAGGAAGATATCGGCGCCATTTTCGATCCAGCCGCGGAAGGCGAGCAGGAGCACAACCGCAATCGCAGCCGCAAGGCTTGCGGCAAGGGGAAGGCGGATCGAGGGCTGGGTCTTCGTGTTCATGGCGTCATCATAACAGCTGGCGCGGCAAGGGGAAGCCGGGCGATTTGCCGGGTGCGGCCGGAGGCGCGTTCCGGTCGGTGCAGGAAACGGTGGAAAACCGCGCCTGAGGTTCCATTCGATTGTGCCCGCAAATGCCGGGAAACCAGAGCTTGCAGCGCATATGCGCAAACATTGAAATAGCCGATTTCGCTGGGGATTGGGCGACCGCCTTAGCGAATGCTTAAGGTCTGTTTGACACTGTTTTTCCACGCGGTCGGAGTGTTCGTGCTCCGATATGACATGAGGTCAGCCAGCTTTATCGGCCCCGGTTTTCCGTATCGATCGTAGGAGGACTCCGCTTCACGCGGATCCGTGACCATGGACTCCCTATGACTGCCACATCTCCTTCCCTGAAACGCAATCTTTCCGTGAGCCAGCGGCTGGCGACGCTTGCCGGCGCCGCTTTTGTCGGTTTTGGCTCCGTGCTCGGGGTGGGCTGGTACCAGGGCAGCCAAGCCAATAACGCCTTGCAGGGCGCTGTCGCGGCGCAGAACGGCCTGACGACCGTCGATGAGGTCCATCTGGCGACGACCAATCTCGTGCTCAACGCGATGGATAGCATCATCGACAGAGAAGAGGGCGCGATCCAGCCGGCGCGGGCCGCCAGCATTGCCGAGATCCTGAAGCTGCTCGAAACGAAGTCCGTCGAGATCCAGGCGCTTGCCAAGCTCTTGGACCGCAGCGAGGTGCTTTCGACCTTCGACGCCGATGTCGCGGAACTGCGCAAGGCGATCGGCACCGACCTGAAGACGTTGATCGAAGGCAAGGCTTCGGCCGACGACTTCGGCAAGATCGATGATGCGATCGATGGCGCCGGCGAACGGGTCGCCACGGCTTTGGCCGGACTTTCCGAAGCGGCGACCGAGTTGGTGCAGACGCGCGTTGCCGAGGCGCGCACTGTGTCCGACCAGGCATTCCAGCTTCAGGTGGCGGCTGGGCTGCTGGCGATGGCCACACTGCTTTATCTGCTCTGGTTCCACGGCAGCACGCTCCGCGCCGGCATCCTCGGCCTACGCAACGGCATGCAGCGGATCCAGAACGGCGATCTTTCAACCAAGGTCGAGGCGCTCGACCGCGGCGACGAAATCGGCGCGATGGCGCGCTCGGTCGATCTCTTCCGTCTTTCGGCCATCGAGAAGCAATCGCTCGAACAGAGCGCCGCACTCAGCCGGCGGGAAATCGAGAAGGAACGCGAAGAGCAGCAGAGCGAGCGTGAGGAAGCGGTGCGCCGTATCCAGGCGGCGATCGACAATCTCGGCCGTGCGCTGACGCAGCTCGCCGATGGCGATCTTGCCGTGGCGATCGAGCGGCCCTTCGACGGCAATCTCGATCAGCTCCGCCAGAACTTCAACCAGACGGTCGAGCGGCTGCGCGTGGTGCTTTCGAGCGTCAAGGAGAATGCGCTCTCGATCGAATCGAACGGTCGCCAGATGCGCACGGCCGCCGACGATCTCGCGCGTCGCACCGAGCGGCAGGCCGCCTCGCTGGAGCAGACGTCGGCAGCCCTCGACGAAATCACCGTCACGGTCCGCACCGCGACCCAGCGCGCCGAAGAGGCAAGCCGCATGGTCGGCGAGACGCGCACCAATGCGGAGGAATCCGGCCGGATTGTCGGTGAGGCGATCGCCGCCATGGCGCGGATCGAAAGCGCCTCGAACGAGATCGGCAAGATCATCAACGTCATCGACGAGATTGCCTTCCAGACCAACCTTCTGGCGCTGAATGCCGGCGTTGAGGCGGCCCGCGCCGGTGAGGCCGGCAAGGGCTTTGCGGTCGTGGCGCAGGAAGTGCGCGAATTGGCGCAGCGCGCCGCCGGTGCCGCCAAGGATATCAAGGCGCTGGTCAGCCGCTCCGGCAACGAGGTCGGCAGCGGCGTCAAGCTCGTCCAGGCGACGGGCGAGGCGCTCGGCCGGATCGGCGCCGATGTCGCACGCATCAACGAACACATGACCTCGATCGTCATGGCTGCGCGCGAACAGTCGACCGGCCTCAACGAGATCAGCACCGCCGTCGGCCAGCTCGACCAGATGACGCAGCAGAATGCCGCCATGGTCGAGCAGACCAACGCGTCGAGCCACACGCTGGCGCAGGACGCCGAGCGCCTGACCGGCCTCGTCGGCCAGTTCCGCGAAGGCCACACGATGCAGCGCGCCATGCCCACCTTGGCGCCGGCCCCGGTGGCGCCGCCGGCAAGGGCGGCAATTGCTTCGGTGCAGACGAAAGCCCCTTCGGCTTCTGCCGTTCAACGGCCGGCCGCCAAGGGCACCGGCGAACCGGTGCCGCTGCGCAAGATCGGCACCGCCAAAATGGCCTCGTTTCCAACTCCATCTCCCGCAAAGGCCCTGATGGGCAAGCTGGCGGGCGCATTCGGCAACAAACCGGGCTCTGTGCCGTCGACGACGGCTTCCGGTGAAAACTGGGAAGAATTCTGATCATGACCAACGCACTCAAGCAGTCCGGTGCCTATCTCGAAATCGTGTCGTTCCATCTCGGCGACCAGGAATTCTGCATCGATATCATGGCGATCCGCGAAATCCGCGGCTGGGCGCCGGTGACGCCGATGCCGCACACGCCGCCTTACGTGCTCGGCCTCATCAACCTGCGCGGCGCGGTGATCCCGGTCATCGACATGGCCGCCCGCCTCGGCATGAAAATGACGGAGCCGTCGGAACGCTCGGCGATCATCGTCACCGACATTGCCGGCAAGCTCGTCGGCCTGCTGGTCGAGCAGGTCTCCGACATGATGACGATCAAGAGCGAAGCCCTGCAGCCGGCGCCTGAGATCATTCCGGAAGCGCAGCGCGCCTTCTGCCGCGGCATCGTCGCTTTGGAAAAGACGATGGTCTGCTTCCTCAACCTCGACACGGTCATTGCCGACGAGCTGGCCCAGGCCGCCTGAGTTCGACACCTGGCAGAATTGACGGGCACCCCGGCGGGATCTCCGCTGGGG
Source organism: Ensifer sp. ENS10 (assembly GCF_014852025.1). Lineage (NCBI taxonomy): Bacteria > Pseudomonadati > Pseudomonadota > Alphaproteobacteria > Hyphomicrobiales > Rhizobiaceae > Ensifer > Ensifer sp. ENS10. The sequence continues at coordinate 752,265 of NZ_JACVAS010000002.1, read as the reverse complement.
TGTTTTTCGTTTCGGCAGGTAGTGGATCGCGCCGGTCAAATTAAACTTCGGCAATGATCTTCACGCTTGGGCGATACCATTGTGACAAATCGTCATGTGGCGAGCTGGAATACTTGTACTAACTTACCGTTGTTGCTGAGTGCCCGAACGGAGGCCGGGTGCTCGGTCCCGACAACAGGAGTTGGACTCATGACAATCTCTGTAAGGAAACTTGTAGCCGCGCTCTCCGTAACGATGTTGATGGCTGGCCCGGCTCTGGCTGATAGCTACTATCAGGGCATCGACGCCAACAATCCTCCCGGAACGCGGAACACGCAAAAGGCCATGCCGCTGATGAAGCGGCCCTCTGCCACGGTTGACACGATGTCGACGGGCAGCATCAACAGAACCTCCACACCGACCCCCGTCTATCGCGATCGTCAGCCTTTCGGCGGCTATCAGGGCGGTGACGGCGAATATTATCAGGGCATCGTCCCGCCGAACTCCTACTAGGGCAGCGGAAGTGGAATGGGGTGCTCCCAGACACTTCGCCCTGTTCCGCCCTGATGAGGTTTCGCGAGCGCCCGTGAAGGGGCGGGCGCTTCGCACTCTTGAGACGGATATCCTTGCAGGCTGACGCAGGCGGCAGGGGACCCTTACTGCGGCTTTCCGTTTTGCCAGGTCACCGTCTGGCCGTAGAGCGGAATGGTGCTGATCGACATCTTGGCCGAGCCGTCGGTCAATTCACGCGAATGCGCGAGATAGATCAGCGTATCGTTCTTCCGGTCGTAAATCCTTGTGACCAGCAGGTTCTTCCAGACAAGCGAAAGCCCTGAGCGAAACACTTCCTCGCCTTCCTTCGATAGCTCGATGTCGCCGATTTCGATCGGGCCGGTCTGCCGGCAGGCGATCGAGTTGTTCGATGGGTCCTCGAACCAGTTGCCGTTCTTCAGCCTGTCGATGACGCTGCGGTCGAAATAGGTGACGTGGCAGGTGACGCCCTTGATCTTCGGGTCGGTGACGGCATCGATCATGATATCGTTTCCGAGCCAGTCGACGCCGACCTCGCCGACCGTTTCGGCGCGGGCGGGCAGGGCGGTCACCGTAACGGCGGCGAGACCGGCAACGAAGAGAGCGCGAACAGCACGCAACATGGATGTCCTCCTGCAGCGACGCGCGTCACTGAGACGCGTGAGAGGCCGCCGTAGCGTTTCGAATGGCTGCATGTTTCGTCCGCGAACCGGTTGCGGTCCAAGGAGACATGCATTGGCCAAGCTCACATAGGTTCGGGAAGCGGCATTACAAGCCGCGGGGGTCAGTCAGCCGGTATCGCGCAGCAGCCGCGGCTCGAAGCTTCGGCTATCGGCGGCACGCATCTGTGCGGCTGCGGCCGCCAGCGCCCGCGCGCTCGCGTCCGGCTGGAAGCGGCCGGCAATCGTGCAGCGGTCGCGCCCGTCGGCCTTGGCATCGTAGAGCGCCATGTCGGCGCGGATCATGATGTCGCTGATCGTGTCGCCCGGGACAGCCTCGGCAAGACCGATGCTCACCGTCAGCCGGATCGGCCGATCGAAACGGCCGATCGGCGTGTCGCGCACCACGCGGCCGATCTCCTCGGCAAGCGTAAAAGCGGCATCTTCCGTACAATTGGGCAGGACAATGCCGAACTCTTCGCCGCCGATGCGCCCCAGCGTGCCGCGGCCGGTGAGACAGGTGGCGACGGTTCCGGCAAAATGGCCGAGGGCGGCATCGCCAACCGCATGGCCATAGCGATCGTTGATCTGCTTGAAGTAATCGAGATCGAGCAGCAGGAAGGATACCGGCTGTTGCCGCGCGAGACTGGTGGTGAGGGCGCGCTGGCCGAGATCGAGCAGGGCACGCCGTGACAGAACGCCCGTCAGCTCGTCGCGCGCGATCGTGGTCTTGAGCTCGGTGATCACCCGGTTCTGGATCATCAGGATCACGCCCAGGAACAGCGCAGGCAGGTAGAAGTAACGCATGACGGCGCAGGCGAAATCCCAGCTGACGGGTGCAGGCGAAACCGATGCGGTCGCGTGGACGGCGGGCGAAAACACGGTGACCGCGAGCAGCGTCGAGCAGCCGGTTGCCACGCAGGCGATGACGCAGAGCCGCTCTATCGGCCCGGGCGGCTGGCGCCGGTGCTGCGAACAGACGGCGATGATCAGCACGAAGGCGGCGGCAATGCCGATGACGGAGAGCGCATGCAAGGTGGTGCTCATGGCACCGAATGCGGCGATCAACAGCGCGACGAACGCCAGGGACGCGGCCGCGACGAGGGACGTCGAGGTGCGTCTTTGAACGCCGAGCGCGTGGTGAAAACCGCAAAGCACGAGCAGGCAGGCGCCGGCCAGGAACACGAGACCGATCAGGGACAGAGGCTGCAGCGTCGGAAACGCGGAGAGCATCATGAACAGGGTCGCGGCACTGGCCACCGCACAGGCCGCGGCGAAGTCCGTGCCGCCCTCGATCATCGAGGCCCGCAGCGTAATCAGGACCGGGAGCATCGCCAGGAGTGCGATGATCGATATGGCAGGGAGAAAGCTCATTTCGAAACGGCCTGTCGTGCTAAAGTCAACAAAGGCGGCTTGCGTCTCAGCCAGATATGCAAGGCCAATTGGTAGCGAGGGCGCCTTAACGAAACCCGGTGAAATCCGTTGCAATTTTACCGATTGGTCGGGATTGGCACGGTTGTTCACATGCGCACCCCGGCAACCGATAGATGGTGGATTGTCCCGGCCTTCAGGCGCGCCAGGATAAGAGACCCATGGATGTCCTTTGGCCGATGCCAGGGCCGCGCGAGACGACCTGGAAACCGGGCCTGACAGCAAACGCCGGACGGGGGGAACCCGAGCGGGTTTTCCTCATTCCGCGCCTGCGGGCCAAATTCCTCCTCGTCAACTGGATGGGGATCCGACCCGCGGTGACGGTGGAAACCTGGGAGAGATGAGGTGTTTACGGGAACATGGCTCTTCGAAGACAGGGCGGATGCCGGACGGCAGCTCGCCGAGACGATCGCGGGCGAGACGCTGATCGATCCGCTGCTGGTGGCGCTGCCGCGCGGCGGCGTGCCGGTTGCCTATGAGATCGCGGTTCGCATCGGCGCGCCGCTCGACATCCTGATCGTGCGCAAGATCGGCGCACCGGGGCACGCGGAATTCGGGCTCGGCGCGCTGGTCGACGGCGAGGAGCCTGAATTGGTTCTCAATCGCCAGGCGATCCGGCTTGTGCGTCCGGCAAAGGGCTATCTGGAGGCGGAAACCCAACGCCAGCATGCCGAAATCCTGCGGCGCCGTATCCTTTACTTCGGCGATCGCACGCCAATCTCACCCAGGGATCGCGACGTGATCCTCGTCGACGACGGAATTGCCACCGGCGGGACCGTGCGCGCGGCGATCAGGGCGTTGCGGCGGGCAAGCCCACGCCGCCTGATCCTTGCGGTTCCGGTGGCGCCGAAAAGCGAAATCGCCGAGCTGCGCAGCTCCGTCGACCTCGTCATCTGCCTCGCCACCCCCTTTGCCTTCCGCGCCGTCGGCCTGCACTACCGCGACTTCGAGCAGACGAGCGATGAGGAAGTGATCGCGTTGATGAAGAAGGCACGGCGGGAAGACGAGAGTTGAATGCGTCGACGCTGGCGCCTCGGTTGCCGTGAACGCCGAAACCCGTCCGAATAGTTGCATGAAGCGCGCTCACCCGTATTGCAACGGCAGGCCTCACGCGCCACATTCCCGGCGCGTGATGTTGGCGGAGTGGGCGCCGGAGGAGGCGACCCCGAGGAGAGATTATGGCCGCGAAGCTGGAAATTGGAAAGACGCTCGAGGATTTCTGTCGTCCGGAGCGCATGGCGCTGGTCGTCTACGACATGCAGGTGGGTATCACCAGGCAGATGAAGAATGGCGCCGAGATTACCGGCCAGGTGCTGAAGGTGCTGGATGCAGCGCGGGCAGGCGGCTTTCCGGTGATCTTCCTTCGGCACCTCTCAATGCCGAAGCCGCTGATGGGCGCCTTCCAGATGCGCCAGGCGATGGCGTGGCAGCGGACGGACGATCCGGATGCGGTGCATCCCTGGTTCCTGCGCGGCACGCCGGGCTTCGAGCTCGTGCCGGAGCTTGCGCCCCGCGAGGACGAGGCGATCCTCGACAAGATCACGTTCTCCGCCTTCGAGGGCACGCCGCTTGCCATGATCCTGCGTGATCTCGGGCTCACCTCCTTTGCGATTTGCGGCATCGCCACCGAAATCGGCATCGACCCGACCGTGCGCCACGCCACCGACCTTGGTCTCGTGCCGGTGGTGGTGCGCGACGCTTGCGGTGCAGGGCATCATGAGGCCGGCGAACGCTCGATGGAAAACATCGTCTTCATGGGCGATGCGATCATGACCGACGTTCAGGCGATCACGGCGGCGATGACCAAGGGGCGATGACCAGAGGGTAGGGCGGCAGTGCCGCTGCCGCCGCCTGTTCTATTCAACCCACTACGGAACCGGCAATGACCGAAAACCTCCGCATCCGCCCGATAACCAGAGCTGACTATGAGCAATGGCTGCCGCTCTGGGATGGCTACAACGCCTTTTACGGCCGATCCGGCGAAACCGCGCTCGACCCCGCGATCACTGCGATGACCTGGTCGCGCTTCTTCGATGCCTATGCGCCTGTTCATGCGCTGGTGGCCGAGAGCGAGGGGCGGCTGATTGGGCTCACCCATTACCTCTTTCACCGCAGCACGACGGCGATCCAGCCGAATTGTTATCTGCAGGACCTCTTCACCAACACGCAGGCACGCGGAAAGGGCGTCGGGCGGGCACTGATCGAGGGCGTCTACGAGGCGGCGCGGGCGGCCGGCTCGCCACGGGTCTATTGGCAGACGCACGAGACCAACGAGACGGCGATGGCGCTCTACGACAAGGTGGCGGAGAAGTCGGGATTTATCGTCTATCGCAAGATGGTTTGAGGCGCTTACGGCGCGTCGCGATCTTTTCGCACGACGTTATCGCAAAACTGCTGCGCACGGCGCGGCAAAGCGGTGTGCGGCACCTCACATATCCGCCTTTGCGAGGTTGCCGACTTCGTTTGTACCGGCGCTCGGCAACTGCATGGTCCAGATTTCGGTCAAGCCGAAGCCCTTGATGTCTTCATGGCCCGAGCATTCGAATTGGAAGTGCTCGTTCAGGCGCCGCCTGATCTCCGCGGTCGTCGTGATGCAGCCGGGCTTGCCGATCGCTTCCAGGCGCGCGGCGAGGTTCACCGGCGCCCCCCAGACGTCGTAGGCGTATTTCGTTCGCCCAAGCACGCCGGCCGTCACCGATCCCGACGCCATGCCGGCGCGAAGCCTCAGCACGACATCGTAGCGTTCGCCGATCTCGCGGGCAGCGGCGATGGCGCCGAAGCCGAACGCGGCGGCCGCCTTCTCGGGGGCGGGGTGTCGGGCGGGCACGCCGGCCACCGCAAGATAGGCATCGCCAATGGTCTTGATCTTCTCAACACCGACCGCCGCCGCCAGCCGATCGAATTCGCTGAAGAGTTCGTTGAGCAGGCTCACGGTCCTTTCCGGTCCCAGGCTGTTTGACAGGCTCACGAACTGGACGATGTCGGTCAGGACCACGGTCGCGTGCTCGAATTCGTTGATGATCGTTTCCCGCTCATTCCTCAGCAGGCGCGCCACGATCTCGTCCGGCATGATCGACGCCATGAGGCGGGCCAGCCGCCCTTGTGCTTCTCTCGCCAAGTGGAAGGCATAGTAGATCGTGGCGAAGCACATGAGGGTGAGGGTGACGATCGATGAGGAATAGATGAGCTGCAGGAAGCCGCTGGCGTCATAGACGCCTGACCGCGCCTCCGGGAACGCGATGGATGCCGCGATGACCGTGATCGTGGCCGTGGCGCTCAAGACCGCCACCAGGGCGACGTTCTGGAACCCAAGGATCGCGAAGGCGACCGGCGTTGCGCCGAGCAGCGTCAAAAGCACGCCGGAGTCTCTGCCGACATAGGAGGCGATCCACACGAGGATCACGACGCAGATCCCGAATTCCCAAAGCCCTGATGCCACGCGCCCGAACCGATGAAAGAGGGGCGTCAGCGCGGCGGCCGCCGCCAGAGCGAGATTGGCATAGACGAGCGGGACCAGACTTGGTTCGCCGTGGAGTGCGTAGATGAGAGCAAAGCCCGTGGTGGTGACGACGATCACGCACGCCGCGACATTCGCAACGAGAATGCCTTCGCGGTCATCCTCGGCAGCATTTGAAGCGCCTACCTCCAGCAGGCCGCGAACAGCGCTCGTCCAGGACATGTCTCCATCCACTTCGCGTCGAGGGAGATCGGTGCAAGGTTTCGTTCAAACGCGAGAATTGTGCCTGCAATTATTAGTACACTTCGCCGGTCGACGCCATGAGATCGCCGGTTGCGCGGTCACCGGGGAATGCACGTGAGGAGGGCTCTGACCTCCTCACACCTTCTCGACAAACCCATCCAGCACGCGCTTCTGGCCGGCGCGGTCGAAATCGATGGTGAGCTTGTTGCCTTCGATCGCAGCGATGTTGCCGTTGCCGAACTTCATGTGGAAGACGCGGTCGCCGACCGAGAAGCGTGAAGGTTCCGTGGCCGTGGATTTCGCCACCAGCTCGCCGTCGATCGTGCGGCCGCGCGGGCCGCTTTCGCCGTAGCCGATGCGCTCGACCGCGTGGCCGGAGCGGGTGCCCCAGTTGTCGCGGGTGGCGTCCGAGCGGTGCTGCTGGGCGCGCTTCCAGCCGGGGGTGGAGTAGGTGTTCTGGAAGGGATCGGCCTTGTCGAAGCGTGACTGGCCGTAACCGCCGCGGCCATAGCCGCCATAGGATTGCTCGCTCTCGGCCACGTCGACATGGGCGAGCGGCAGCTCTTCGAGGAAGCGCGAGGGCAGCGTCGATTGCCAAAGGCCGTGGATGCGACGGTTGGAGACGAACCAAATGTGGCAGCGGTGCTTGGCACGGGTGATGCCGACATAGGCAAGGCGCCGTTCTTCTTCCAGGCCGGAGCGGCCGCCTTCGTCGAGCGCTCGCTGGTGCGGGAAGAGGCCTTCCTCCCAGCCGGGCAGGAACACCGTGTCGAACTCCAGCCCCTTGGCCGAGTGCAGCGTCATGATCGACACGGCGTCGAGGTTTTCGTTCTGCTCGGCATCCATGACGAGGGCGACGTGTTCGAGGAAGCCACGCAGGCTCTCGAAGGCTTCCATCGAGCGGATGAGTTCCTTGAGGTTTTCCAGCCGTCCGGGGGCCTCGGCCGACTTGTCGTTCTGCCACATGGCGGTATAGCCGCTCTCGTCGAGGATCTGCTCGGCAAGCTCGGTGTGCACGGTGGTTTCCAGCAGGCTCTGCCAGCGGCGGAAATCGGTGACGACGTCGAAGAGGGCTTTCCGCGCCCTCGGCTTCAACTCGTCGGTCTCGATGATGTCACTGGCGGCAGCCAGCATCGGGATATCGCGAGCGCGGGCATAGTCGTGCAGGGTGCGCACGGTGGTGTCACCGAGGCCACGCTTCGGCGTGTTGACGATGCGCTCGAAGGCGAGGTCGTCGGCCGGCTGGCAGACGAGGCGGAAATAGGCCATCGCATCGCGGATTTCGAGGCGCTCGTAGAAGCGCGGGCCGCCGATGACGCGGTAGTTGAGGCCAAGCGTGACGAAGCGGTCTTCGAACTCGCGCATCTGGAACGATGCGCGCACCAGGATCGCCATGTCGTTGAGCTTGTGGCTCTTGCGCTGCAGCTGTTCGATTTCCTCGCCGACGGCGCGGGCCTCCTCTTCGGAATCCCAGGCGGCGTGCACCTGCACCTTCTCATCATCCGGATCGGTGCGGTCGGTAAAGAGCGTCTTGCCGAGACGGCCCTCATTGTGGGCGATCAGGTGGCCGGCGGCACCGAGGATGTGCTCGGTCGAGCGATAGTTGCGCTCGAGCTTGATGACCTTGGCGCCCGGGAAATCCTTCTCGAAGCGCAGGATGTTGTCCACTTCCGCGCCGCGCCAACCATAGATCGACTGGTCGTCGTCGCCGACGCAGCAGACATTCTGCGGAACGCCCTTCGGCCGCTGGGCCAAGAGCCGCAGCCACATGTACTGCGCCGTGTTGGTATCCTGGTACTCGTCGACGAGGATGTAGCGGAACTTGTCGTGATAATCCTTCAGCACGTCCGCATGGTTACGGAAAATGCGGATCGGGTGCAGGAGCAGATCGCCGAAGTCGCAGGCGTTCAGTGTCAGCAGCCGGTTCTGGTAGGCGGCGTAGAGTTCGCGGCCCTTGCCGTTGGCAAAGGCGCGGGCGTCACCCTCAGGGATCTGCGCGGGATCGAGGCCCTTGTTCTTCCAGCCGTCGATCATGCCGGCGAACTGCTTGGCCGGCCAGCGCTTGTCGTCGATGCCTTCGGCCTGGATGAGCTGCTTGATCAGCCGCACCACGTCATCGGTGTCGAGAATTGTGAAATCGGAGCGCAGGCCGACAAGCTCGGCGTGGCGGCGGAGCAGCTTGACGCCGATCGAGTGGAAGGTGCCGAGCCAGGGCATGCCTTCGACCGCATGGCCGACGAGCACGCCGATGCGCTCCTTCATCTCGCGCGCCGCCTTGTTGGTGAAGGTCACCGCAAGGATTTGCGAAGGGAAGGCGCGGTTGGTCGAAAGGATGTGGGCGATGCGGGTCGTCAGCACGCGGGTCTTGCCGGTGCCGGCACCGGCAAGCACGAGCACGGGACCGTCAAGCGTTTCGACCGCCTCGGCCTGTTCCGGGTTGAGGCCGGAGAGATAATCCGGGCGCGGCTGGGCGCGATCGCGCGCAGCCATGGCGCGCGCGGCAATACCGCCGGCGGCGGGGATACCTCCGGGGGCTGGCGGCTGCTTGCGCGGCGCCGGCTCCTCGTCGAAGAAAGGAATGTCGTCGAAACCAGTCATCATGCGGCTCAATGTAGTGATTCGGTGGGGAAAGGCCAGAAAGGATGTTCTTCTTTTATTCCGTTTTCTGCGCCAGCCGCACCAAGCCTGTGGAAAGACAGGCGATTTCGAGACCGCTTATTCTTGGTCGCACGTTTTGATTTGTCGCATGTCGTATCGCAAAACCGCTGCGCACTTTTGCTCGGTATGCTTTATCCCGCCGTCTTATCAAAGACGGTATCGACCGGGACCTGCAGCGCCGTCGCAAGCTGGTTGGTGCGGGCGGCGAGCGAGATCACCCGCAAGAGGTCCGCGTGCTCGGCATCGCTCAGGCCCTTCGCCCTTGCCGCGGCCGTATGGGAATGGGCGCAGTAGCCGCAGCCATTGCTGACGGAAACGGCGATATAGAGCATCTCCTTCACCAGCGGATCGAGCGCAGAAGGCGTTGCCATCACCGCCTTGACGTCGCGCCAGGTCTGCTCCAGCAGATCCGGGTCGAAGGCGAGCCACAGCCACATATTGTTGATGAAATCGGATTTGCGCGTGGCGCGGATATCGTCGAACACGGCTTTGACGCGCGGATCGGTTTCCGGGTTCTTCGGCGGAGTAACGGTGCTCATGGTCTTCCCTGCATGGCGTTGCCGGCGGCGGCCTTGCGCCGCCGGATTGAAGAGTATGGATCAAACAAGGGCGAAGACGCGCGCCGGGCCGCCGGTGCCGCCGCGATGCTTCGGCGCGCCGAGAATGAGCGTCGCACCCTTGGCCGGCAGCTTGTCGAGATTGGCGGCAGCCTCCAGCCCCCAGCGGCCCGCGGGCAGCCAGGCATAATGCGTGGCGAAATCCGGTGAGGGGCCATGGTCGAGCGACAGCGTGTCGACGGCAATGCCGGCGGCCTTGCTCTCCTCGATGAGATACTTCGCCGCCTCGGCGTGAAAGCCGGGGAAGTGCAACTTGCCGCCGCCATCGGCATTGCGGAATTTCTCCGTGCCCATATGCGCGCCCCAGCCCGAAAGCATGGCGACGCAGGCGTTTTCCGGGATCTCGCCATTGGCGGCGACCCAGGCCTTGAGGTCGTCGGGCGTCACCTGCGCATCGGCGTCGGCCGTTGCCTTCTCGCGGATATCGACGATGCAGAGCGGCACGACGAGCTTTTCCACCGGCAGCTCGGCGACCGACAGGCCATCGGCGGAGAAGTGCAGGGGCGCATCGACATGGGTGCCGGTGTGTTCGTTTATGCGCAGTTCGAACAGATTGAACTTTTCTTTGGCGTAGCTGAACTTTTGCTCGCGGAAGAACTGCTGCTGGCCGAAGAAGGTCGGGAAATCCTCGTGCAGTTCGTGGGTCAAGTCCGTGACGCTACTATGTCCCTGAGCCAATGCCGGGGGTGCTGCACCGACGCTCGCGGCGGCGAGGCTGGCGGTTCCAACTGCAGCGGCTTTGAAGAAGCTGCGGCGCGACAGCATGCGCGCCTTCACCGTTTCCATCACACAGGCATCGCACATCGTTCTTGCTCTCCTTCAAGAAACTTGAAAACCAGACGGCGAAACCGCTCGAAAAAGCGGCCGGCGGTTGCAGGATAGCGCGGCCGACGCCGCTGTAAATGCCGGCCTATGCAGCAAGGTGCGGTTCACGCTGAAAGCTGCGCTGGAATTGCTCTGCACGTCATCATGCCGCCACCAAATTCGCTTTTATTACAATTGCGTAATGATGGCATTCCGTCATTGCCCCGACGCGCGCGAACGGGGATACTCCGCCCAATCGGAACGAACCGCCGGCCGCGCCGCGCTGGGGCGTGTTTTATGCTTAATCTGGAGACTTGAATGCGGGTTTGGAAACAGCTTGCGGTGAGCGCCGCTGTGCTTCTCGTGGGCGCAACCGTCTGGCTGCGGTTCGTACCCGGCGCAGGTGAGACGCTCGCCGCCATCGGCGTTTCGCACCCGCTGATCGATGCCCTGTCCAAGCCCGGCGCCGGTGGCGGTGAGGGTGGCGAGCGCGGCAATGGCCGCGGCCAGGGTGGCAACAATGCCATCCTCGTCATGGTCCGGCCTTCGGCGACCGCTGTCGTCAACGACCGGCTGAACGCGATCGGCAACGGCGAAGCGATCCACTCGGTCACCGTGACGCCGACGGCAACCGGCAACCTCACCGAAATTCTCGTCCGCTCCGGCGAAAAGGTGGCCCAGGGCCAGGTGATCGCCAAGCTCGACAGCGACGACCAGAAGATCGCCGCCGACCAGGCGCGGCTGAACCGCGACAGCGCCCGCGAAAAGGTCGAGCGCTACCGCAATCTCAGCAACGCACGCGCTATGACCGCCGTCGAAGTGCGCGACGCCGAAATCGCCATGCAGACAGCGGAGCTGGCGCTGAAGACTGCCGAACTCGACCTCAAGCGCCGCGATATCGTCGCACCGTCCAAGGGTGTGGTCGGCATCATCACCGTCAATGTCGGCGACTATGTCACGACCACGACGCCGATCGCCGTTGTCGACGACCGCTCGGAAATCCTCGTCGATTTCTGGGTACCGGAGCGCTTCGCCAACAAGATCACCGTCGGCCAGCCGGTCACCGCCTTTGCGATCGCCCAGCCGGGCAGCCAGCTCGATGGCGCAATCCACGCGATCGACAACCGCCTCGATCAGGCAAGCCGCACGCTGCGTGTGCGCGCACGGCTCGAAAACCCTGACGACATGCTGAGGGCGGGCATGTCCTTTTCCGTTACCGTCGCGTTTGACGGCGACACCTATCCGACGGTCGATCCGCTGGCGATCCAGTGGAGCTCGGAAGGCTCCTACATCTGGCGCGTTGCCGGCGATAAGAGCGAAAAGGTGCCGGTGAAGATCATCCAGCGCAATCCGGACAAGGTGCTTGTCGACGCGGCCCTTAACGAAGGCGACGAGATCGTGACCGAAGGCGTGCAGCGCCTGCGCGACGGCGGCGAAGTGCGCATCGCCGGTCGCGAGCGCAAGCAAGAACCTGCGCAGAAGGTCGCGGAGGAAACCAAGTGAGCGGCGGCGAAGCGCACAGCAAGACGTCCGCCCGCGAGCGCGGCAAGACCGGCTTTACCGCACTCTTCATCCGCCGGCCGATTTTCGCGCTGGTGGTCAACACGCTGATCGTCGTTGCCGGTCTTGCCGCCTGGAACGGCATCGAGATCCGCGAGCTGCCGCAGGTCGACCAGCCTGTCATCTCGGTGACCACCACGCTCGATGGCGCCGCCCCCGAGACGATGGACCGCGAGGTGACCTCGGTCGTCGAAGGTGCGGTCTCACGCGTGCAGGGCATCCGCGACATCTCGTCGACCTCGTCCTTCGGCCGCAGCCGCGTGACGCTGCAGTTCTCCGACACCACCGATATCGGCCAGGCCTCCAACGACATCCGCGACGCGCTCGGCCGGGTGCGCAACCAGCTGCCCGACAATGTCGACGAGCCGAGCATCGTGAAAGCCGATGCCGATAGCCAGCCGATCATGCGGCTGGCGCTCACCTCCGACACCATGTCGATGGAAGACATGACGCTGCTCGTCGAAAACGAGATCAGCGACCGGCTGGCTGCCGTCGAAGGCGTGGCCGACGTCGCCGTCTATGGCGACCAGGAGAAGATCTTCCGCATCGACCTCGACCAGGCAAAGCTCGCCGGGCGCGGGGTGACGGTCGCAAACCTCAGGACCGCGCTCGCCAACGCCTCCTATGACGTGCCGGCCGGCAAGCTGACCAGCGCCAGCCAGGACATCTCGGTGCGCGCCACGGCCGACCTGCAGACGCCGGAGCAGTTTGAAAACCTGATCCTCGTCAACAATGTGCGCCTGCGTGACGTGGCCACCGTGACGCTCGGTCCCGATACCGGCACGACGGCGCTGCGCTCCAACGGCCGCCAGGGCATTGGCCTCGGGATCGTGCGCCAGGCGCAGTCCAACACCGTCGATATTTCCGAGGGCGTGCGCAAGGTCGTCGATACGATCCAGACGCAGATCCTGCCCGAGGGCACGCAGCTCAGGATCACCAGCGACGATGCCGTCTTCATCAACGGCGCCATCCATGAGGTCGAGATCGCGCTGATCGTCGCCGTCTTCATCGTAACGCTGGTCATCTACATGTTCCTGCTCGACTGGCGGGCGACGCTGATCCCGACGATCAGCATGCCGATCGCGCTGATCGGCACGGTGGCGGCGATCTATCTCGCCGGCTTTTCCATCAACATCCTGACGCTGCTGGCGATCGTGCTTGCGACCGGCCTCGTCGTCGACGATGCCATCGTGGTGCTCGAAAACATCGTGCGGCGGCGCGCCGAGGGGCTTGGGCCACGGGCGGCCGCCGTGCACGGCACGCTCGAAGTGTTCTTCGCGGTGCTGGCAACGACGGCGACACTTGCTGCCGTCTTCGTGCCGCTGTCGTTCCTGCCGGGGCAGACCGGCGGTCTGTTCCGCGAGTTCGGCTTCGTGCTCGCCTTCTCGATCCTGCTTTCCTCCTTCGTGTCGCTGACGCTCTGCCCGATGCTGGCCTCGCGCATGCTGACGAAGGAGCAGCATACGGTGCCGGGGCCGATGGCGCGGTTCGGCGCGCGGGCGGCCGGTTTTTATCGGGTGACACTTCGCGCCTGCCTCAACTCGCCGCTGATCGTCTTCGCCGTTGCCGCTTTCTTCACGGTGATGGGGGCCGCCGGCTTCCTGACGCTGAAATCGGAGCTGACACCGACAGAAGACCGCTCGCAGGTGATGATGCGCATCAACGCGCCGCAGGGTGTCTCGCTCGATTATGCCCAGGCGCAGATGCGCCGCATCGAGGACGGGCTGCAGCCGCTCGTCAAATCCGGCGAGATCGACAACATCTTCTCGATCTCGGGGCAGGGCGGCTCGGTCAACAGCGGCTTCATGGTGTTGACGCTCGCTTCCTGGGAGAAGCGCGACCGCAGCCAGCAGGAGATCGTCGCCGAGATCAACAGGGTGACGGCGCGCATTCCATCGGTCCGCGTCTTTGCGATGCAGCCCAACAGTCTCGGCATTCGCGGCGCCGGCAGCGGCCTGCAGGTGGCGCTTGTCGGCAACGACTACAACAAGCTCGGCGATGCGGCGGCGAAGCTGGTGCGCCAGATGGAAGACACCGGCCGCTTCGAGAACGTCCGGCTCAACTACGAGGCCAACCAGGCGCAGCTTTCGATCACCATCGACCGCGAGCGCGCCTCCGACATGGGTGTCGATATTGGCGGCCTTGCCTGGGCGCTGCAGGCGATGCTCGACGGCAACAGCGTCGTCGATGTCTATGTCGACGGCGAATCCTACCCGGTGAAGCTGCTCTCCTCCACCAATCCGGTCAACGACCCGACCGATCTGCAGAACATCTTCCTGAAGGCCGGCGACGGCAAGATCGTGCCGATGTCGACCATCGCCAGCGTCGAGGAGATGGCGGTGGCGCCGCAGCTCTCGCGGGAATCGCAGCTTCGCGCCGTCTCGCTCTCCGCGGGCCTCAAGTCGGACCTTGCGCTTGGCGAAGCGCTGACCATGGTCGAGCAGATGGCCGAGCCGCTGCTGCCGCCGGGTTCGCGCATCATGCCGCTCGCCGAAGCCGCGACGCTCAACGAAAACGCCAATGGCCTCTTCGTCACCTTCGGCTTTGCGCTCGTCATCATCTTCCTGGTGCTGGCCGCCCAGTTCGAAAGCTTCGTCAGCGGGCTCATCATCATGTCGACGGTGCCGCTCGGCCTTGCCTGCGCGGTCTTCGCGATGATCATGACCGGCAATACGCTCAACATCTACAGCCAGATCGGTCTGGTCATGCTCGTCGGCATCATGGCGAAGAACGGCATCCTGATCGTCGAATTCGCCAACCAGTTGCGCGATCGCGGCCAGGACGTGCGCTCGGCGATCGAGAACGCGGCCAATATCCGCCTGCGCCCTGTGATGATGACGATGATCGCCACCATCGTCGGCGCGGTGCCGCTGGTGCTGGCAAGCGGCGCGGGTGCGGAAGCACGCATCGCGCTCGGCTGGGTGCTGGTCGGCGGTCTCGGGCTGGCGGTGATCGTCACGCTCTACCTGACGCCGGTCGCCTACCTCGTCATTGCCCGCTTCACCAAGCCGCATGCGGACGAGGAGCGCAAGCTGCACGAAGAGATGGATGCAGCGGCGGCGCTGGAGGCGCATTGAGCCGGTAACTGGCGGACATTCCTACGCTACATTTCGAGCCAGGCGGCAATGAGAAAGATCGTTGCCGCCAGCCCGCCGAGTGCGGTTCGCCCGGCATGGAGCCTGCCCCAGCGCTTGAGCAGGCTGCGGCTTTCTTCGCCAGTTTCCTCCGGCCGCGTTGCCTCCAGCTTGCGATTGACCGGCATGACGAAGAGCAGCGTATAGGGCCAGTTCAGGATGATGATGGCGGCACCCATGCCCCAGAGCACATGGCCAGTCCTTCCCCAGGCGGCAGCGCCGAGCAGGCCCGAGATGAGGGCGAGCGTCGCCTGCATTTCGAAAGCGCGGCGGTAGGAAGGAACCCACTGCGCCAGTGCGGCGCGATCGTCGAGATGGAGCCTTGCCGGCTGTTCGGCCAGATTGATGTAGATGGCGGCGCCGAAAAAGATCGACGCGGTGAGCAAAGCGGTGAGACCCAGCATTGCCTCTCTCCCTTCACGCCAACATGATAATCCAATGCCCGCAATTGAGTAGGTGTTTTCTGCGGCTTTTGCCCTCATACGTGGCATTGCCGAAAGGATCTTCAGTGGTTCGCCCGCCGTCAGATGACGCATCGAGATGGCGCGACGCAGCCTCTTGTGACAGTCCGGTCTCACGTCAGGCGTTTTCCTGCGCTACGTTCCCCAAGAAGTGCGCGAGCGTCTGGACAAAGTGATTCCGATTTGCACAGTAGCGCCTTGAAATGACTGCGCTTCCCGGGCATCTGCAAAGGGGATGCCGCAGATGCAAGAGGAAGGACGTTTTCCGTGGCATTGAAGGCGATCAGAGCTGGCGTGAGAAACGAGGCCGGCATCACGGCGGCGAAGGAAGAACTGGGCATCCGCTTCGGCGACCGGTTCCAGACGGGCGAGGCGATCCGCGCCCAGCACGCCCACACCACCACCTACATTCCGGCGCAGCTTCCCGATGCGGTGGTGTTTGCCGAAAGCGCCGAAGACGTTCGTGAGATCGTTCAGATCGCGGCCCGGCACAAGGTGCCGCTGATCCCCTTCGGTACCGGCTCCTCGCTCGAAGGCCATGTCAATGCGCCGCACGGGGGCATCTCGGTCGATCTTCAGCGTATGAACCGGGTGCTGGAGGTCAATGCCGAGGATCTCGACTGCCGGGTGGAGCCGGGCATTACCCGCGAAGAGCTCAACACCTATCTGCGCGACACCGGTCTCTTCTTCCCGATCGATCCCGGTGCCAATGCCTCGATCGGCGGAATGGCCTCGACGCGGGCTTCGGGCACCAATGCGGTGCGCTACGGCACGATGAAGGAAAATGTGCTGGCGCTGACGGTGGTGACGGCTGAGGGGCGCGAGATCCGCACCGCGCACCGGGCCCGCAAGTCTTCGGCCGGTTACGATCTGACGCGGCTTTTCGTCGGCGCGGAAGGCACGCTCGGCATCATCACCTCGATCACGCTGAGGCTGCAGGGCATCCCGGAGGTCATTTCCGGCGGCGTCTGCCCGTTCCCGACGATCGAAGACGCCTGCAACGCGGTGATCCTCACCATCCAGTCGGGCATTCCGGTGGCGCGCATCGAGCTTCTCGATGCGCTGCAGATGAAGGCCTGCAATGGCTATTCCGGCCTTTCCTATGCCGAAACGCCGACGCTCTTCGTCGAATTTCACGGCAGCGCCGAGAGTGTCGAGCTGCAATCGCGCCAGTTTGGCGAAATCGCTTCGGAGTTCGGTTCGTCAGGCTTCCAGTGGACGACCAATCCGGAAGAGCGAGCGCGGCTCTGGAAAGCGCGGCACAATGCCTATTGGGCGCAGAAAAGCCTGATCCCGGGTGCGGCAATCCTGTCGACAGACGTCTGCGTGCCGATCTCGCGGCTGGCCGATTGCGTCGTCGCTACCCAGGAGGACAGCGCCGCCCACGGGCTGACGGCGCCGATCGTCGGGCATGCAGGTGACGGGAACTTCCATGTCGGCCTGCTGTTCGACGACAAGGACGCAGCCGACGTGGCGCGGGCCGAGGCTTTTGTAGAGCGGCTGAACGCCCGGGCGCTTGCAATGGATGGAACCTGTACCGGCGAACACGGCATCGGCCAGGGAAAGATGCCGTTTCTCGAAGCCGAGCTTGGTGACGCGCTGGACCTGATGCGGCAGGTCAAGCGTTCGCTCGATCCGGACAATATCTTCAACCCAGGCAAGATCTTCGCCTGAGGCGGAACCCCGCGCGGGGGCGTCTGGTTTTGGCCCAATTTTTCGGGCAATGCGCCGGCGCCAAAGTGTGGTACTGCATAGTTCCGAAGTCGGAATCGACCTTGACCGAATTATGCGGCAAATCAGAGCGTCAGGGCGCGAGCCTCTGGCGGTCAAGTGATGCGCGGCGCGCAACGCGCCGATGAATTGAATGGGAATGTAGGCACGGTGCTTTCGCGAATTCTGCTTGCCGTCGGTGGACTTGTGGTCGTTGCGCTCTTCGCGGCGCTGATCGCTCCGTGGTTCATTGACTGGACGGATTTTCGCAAGGAGTTCGAGCGCGAGGCGAGCCGCATCATGGGCAAGCCGGTCGTCGTACATGGCAGCGTCGATGCGCGGCTGATCCCGTTCCCGACCGTGACGCTGAACGACGTGCGCGTCGGCGCCAGCGAAGACGGTGAGCCACTGATCCGGGTGGCGCAGTTTTCCATGAGCGCGGAACTGGCGCCTTTCTTAAGCGGCGAGGCGCTGATCTTCGACATGCGGCTCGACCGGCCGAAGGCCAAGGTAAGGCTGTTGCCGGATGGTACGCTCGACTGGGCGCGCGGTCGCCGCACCTCGATCCCGGCTAAGACCGTCGTGCTCGAAAACGTCGAGATCACCAATGGCCAGATCGAATTTGTCGACGAGCAGACCGGCCGAACCCGTCGCGTGAGCGGGCTTGCTGCCGATGTTTCCGCCCGCTCGCTTACCGGTCCCTGGAAAGTGGAGGGGCGTGCGGCGCTCGACGGCGAAGTGGGCAGCTTCTCCTTTACCAGCAACGAGGTGGACGCAGCGGGGGCGCTCAGCCTCAAGGCAAGGGTGACGCCCGACAAGCGCCCCTTCGGCGTCGAGACCGATGGCGCGCTGAAGATCGTCGATTTCAAGCCCGTTTACAGCGGCCGCTTCACCCTGACGGAAAACCGGCAGGGCGAGGAGAAGGATGACGCGCGGGCGCCGTTGCGCATCAACGGTGATTTCCAGCTTACCAACGAGAGCATCCGCGTTCCGGATTATCGCTTCGAGGTCGGTTCGACGGATGATCCCTATGTGGTCACCGGCGAGGCGACGCTCGATACCGGCAAGGACCAAAAGTTCCTGCTGATCGCCGACGGCCAGCAGATCGACGTCAGCCGCATCGGTCCCAGCCGCAATGCCAAGACCGGCCGCGACCCGGCGATCTCCATGCGCCAGCGACTGGAGGCGATGCTCGCTATTGCTGCCGAGATTCCCATTCCGCAGGTGCCAGGCCGGGCCAGCCTGAAGCTGCCGGCGATCGTCGTCGGCGACACGACGGTGCGCGACGTGCGCATCGACGTCCAGCCCGATGGCGCCGGCTGGGTGATCGACAATGTCGTGGCCCTCTTGCCGGGGCGCACGCAACTCGAAGCGAAGGGGCGGCTGAACCTTAAGGGACAGCGCAGCTTCCGCGGCGACCTGCTGCTCGCCTCCAACCAGCCCTCTGGTCTTGCGAACTGGCTGGCGGGCTCGGTCGACCCGGCGATCCGCAAGCTGAAGACCGCCGGCTTTTCGGCCAAGGTGAACCTGACCGATACGCTGCAGCAGTTCGAAAACCTCGAATTGGCCGCAGGTGAGGCGAGCCTGAAGGGCCGGCTCGAACGGCAGTCCTTTGCCGAGCAGCAGCCGAACCTCTCGCTGCAGCTCAAGGGCAACCGCATCGATTTCGAGGCGCTTCAGGCGCTGACTGGACTGGTGGCGGGCGATGCCTCCACGCAGACGCTGCTTCAGCATGCGATCGCCGCCGACCTCTCGGCCGACGAGTTCTCCGCCTTCGGTGAAGAAGCCAAGGACGTGCAGGCGGTGTTGACGCTGAAGAACGGCCAGCTTCAGGCCGAACGCTTGGCGATCGGCGCGCTCGCCGGCGCTCAGCTGGCTTTCTCCGGTCGGGCTAGCGGCGATCTGGACAAGCCCGTCGTCTCGGCCAAGATGAAACTTGCCGCCAAGAACCTGACGCCATTCCTGGAAATGATCGGCCGGCACGCGGTCAACCATCCGGCGCTGCGGCAGCTGATCAAGGCCGGACCCTATTATAGCGACGCGGCTTTCGACGTGACGCTGACGGCCGGCAACAAGGAAGGCAATGCGCCGGCGACCTTCGGCATCTTCGGCACGGCGAACGGCACCAAGATTGCGGCCAGCTACCAGGCGCCGGATATGGTGCAGGCGCTGACCGGCAAGGCGATGCTGCTCGAAGCGACGCTTGAAAACCCTGAAACCCGCCTGCTTCTCGGGCAGACCGGTTTTGATCCCTTGCCCTTCGATGCGGACGCCAACGGCATCCTCTCGGTCAAGCTGCAAAGCACCGAAGGGTCGAAGGCCAACGGCACGGTGACCTTCACCACCGAGAAGTCGTCGCTGGCAGCCAAGGGCAATGTCGATCTTTCCCGCGACCACTTCCTCGAAGGCCAGGCAAAAGTCACGCTCCAGACCCGGGACGTCGAGCCCTATCTGCTGCTGCAGGGGGTCGCGCTGCCGCAGATGGGGAGCGGCCTGCCACTGACGATCTCGGCCGATGTCGCCGCAAGCCCGGAGGCGATCGCGCTGACGGCGGTCGAGGGCAAGGCAGACAACAACGCCTTTACCGGCACCTTGACCGTGGACCGCAAATCGCCGGGCGCCGCCACCGGCCAGCTCACCGTCGATACGCTCGATCTTGCCTGGCTGGGCGAGGGCATCCTGGGCGCGGTCGAGGATGCGAACGGCGCGTTCTCGAAGAGCGCCCTGGCGCAGCCGGCCTGGACCGGCCTCAACGTCGCGCTCGACGTGCAGGCAGGAAAATTCTGGCCGGGCGTCTATGGCGCGATCACGAGCTTTGCCGGCAAGATGGAGTGGAAGGGCGACGAGCTTTCCCTGACCGATGCCACCGGCGACTGGCTGGGTGGCAAGCTTGCCGGGCGGGTGCAGGTCGGGAACGCCAACGGCTCCGGGTTCCTGCGCTCGCGCCTGGACGTCAAGGGCGGTGACCTGACCCAGGCGGGCTGGACCCATGCCGGCGCACCGGTGGCGACCGGGACATTCGATCTTTCCGTCGCGCTGGAAGCATCCGGCGCAACACCGGAGGCGATGGCCCATGCGGCAAGCGGTTCCGGCACCGCGACCTTCAACGGCATGACGCTGAACGGCATCAACAGTGCGGCTTTGCCGCAGTTGATTGCTGCCGCGGATGGCCAAAAGAGGCAGATTTCGGCGGACAGCATCCGCAGCGCGGCGGAAGCGGCCGTGTTCTCCGGCCAATCGGTGGTCGGCGTCGTCAAGGCTCCCTTCAGCGTCGCCGGCGGCGTGCTGAGGGTGCAGAACGTTACGGCTGGCGATGGCAGTGCCGCCTTCATGGGCGCAGCGGCGCTTGACCTTGCGGCCGGCCGGATCGATGGCGGCATCGACCTGACCTTCCGGCCCGGCGAGGAAGCGCTTGCCGGTACCGAACCACGCGTGCGGATCGGCTATGCCGGCCTGCTGGAGGCGCCGGGCGTCAGCCTCGACGTGGCCGATCTGGCCAATTTCCTGTCGCTGCGCGCCTTCGAACGCGAGCGCCGCCGGGTCGAGATCCTGCAGGCGAACGTGCTGGAGAAGCAGCGGCTGCGCCGCGAAGTGGCGCTTTACAAGGCGAAGGTGGAAGGACGCGAACTCGAACGGCGACGTGCCATTGCCGACGAGCGCCGGCGTGCTGCCGGGGCTGCGGAAGCGGCCCGCGTCAAGGCTGAAGTGGAAGCGCGCGCCGAGGCCGAGCGCAAGGCCGAAGCGGAGCGCAGGGCCGAAGCCGAACGGCAGGCCGAAGCTGTGCGCCGGGCACAACAGGGGCCATCGCGCGTGCGCGGTGCCGGCCAGGAACAGCAGCCGATCCCGCCGCAGAGCGGCTCCGACGATGTCCAGGGCGGCAGTACCGGGCGGGCACCCGGCCAGAAGCTGGACTTCGACGTGCTGCCCGACGTCACGGTGCAATAACCAGCGCTCGAATCTGAAACGATAGGCCCGCCTCCTGAGGTGGTTTTCCGTGCGTTGCGCCCGTGCAGGTCCGGCGGGCCTTGCAGGCCTATCGAGAGCCACAAGAGGCTCCAGATGAACTAAAGCGCGTCGCGATCTTTCAAATTCGCTCCTTGCGCTTTAAGTTCTTGATATTTCGCATGTCGTTATCGCAAAACCGCTCCGCACTTTTGCGCGACAGGCTTTAGACCGCGACGTCGTGTTCCTCGCGCGCAGCTTCCCAGACTTCCCGCGCGGCATCCAGGTTCATCAGTGCAATCCCCAGGCCAACGATCAAATCCGGCCAAGCTGATTGCCACAGGTAAGCTGTCGCCAGACCCGCGCCGATGATCGCGACATTGGCGAAAGCATCGTTGCGGGCAGACAGGAACGCAGCCCGTGTGAGGCTGCCGCTCGTATGACGGTAAGCGACAAGAAGGTACGCGCAGAACAGGTTGGTCAGGAGAGCGCCAAAGCCAGCCAGGGACAGGGCAAAGGGCTCAGGCGGGATTGGATCCATGAACTTCGCCCACGCCGTCCATAAAAAAGCCAGCGCAGGGACAAGCAGAATGAATGCCATTGCCATGCCGACCCGAGCGCGGCTCCGCGCCGTCCATGCCAGCGCAAAGAAAATCAGAAGGCTCACGGACGCATCTTCGAGAAAGTCAACGCTGTCGGCCAGGAGGGACACCGAGCCGATGGCCAACGCAACGACGAATTCAACCGCAAAGTAGCCCAGGTTCAACAAGGCGACGAAGAACACGACGCGACGGAGATTGTTATCCACTGAAGGGTTCCTTCGCTGACGAGATAGACCATCGGCAATTTGACACACTTGCTGGCATCAGATTGCTATCCATAGCGTTGCGTTTCGACATATCTATCGTTCATGGAAAATTCTGCACATACGTCCCCGGCTGCCCGCAATACGCCGGCTGCATTTTTTGGAGGCGCAACTATCGGCGCACTCGGTGGCTTGATCGGCCTTGGGGGCGCCGAGTTCCGATTGCCGCTGCTCATTGGGATGTTCAACTTTGCCGCTCTGGAAGCCGTCATCCTCAACAAGGCGATGAGCCTGGTCGTCGTTGCGACGGCGCTTCCGTTTCGAACGGCAACTGTCCCGTTTGGCGCGATCACGGAAAATTGGGGCATTGTGGCCAACCTGCTCGCTGGCAGCCTAATGGGCGCATGGTACGGGGCGGGATGGGCCACACGTCTCAAATCCGAAACCCTCTACAAGGTCATCGCCGCTTTGCTCGTTGCGATCGCGGTCGTTCTGGTCATGGGGCATGACGCGACGACGACGGGGCAGCCAGCCTTGGCTGGATCCGCACAGCTCATCGCAGGTGTGGTGGCCGGCTTCGCCATTGGAATTGTCGCGTCGCTCCTTGGTGTGGCGGGTGGCGAGTTGCTTATTCCTACGCTGGTGCTCCTATTTGGTGCGGACATTAAACTTGCCGGTAGTCTCTCACTCGCCGTGAGCCTGCCGACGATGCTTGTCGGGTTTACCCGCTACAGTCGCGATCAAAGCTTCGCCGTTCTTGGAAAGAACAAGCGCTTTCTGCTGGTCATGGCGTCGGGCTCAGTTCTGGGTACATTCATTGGCGGATTGCTCTTAGGCGTCGTGCCCAATGCGGTCCTGCTGCCTGTGCTCGCCGTGATTATGGTGATCTCTGCCGTGAAGGTCTGGCGACATACCTAGGCAGACTTGCCACGTTTCTGCAGATGCGCTCGTCGCCGGATAGTGGCAATGCTCCATTTTCCGCTGGGGATTACCTCCGCGCAGTACCGATTTCGACAAAGTTTAACAATTTCTGAAGTCATTTCTCCACGATTGATAACTAAATTAGCAATCTGTTTTGGAGCGCAGGGAGGGGCGCGGCCAGCTGGCCGCATCTAGCTCCAACTCATTGGAATCGATGACGCCTTTTTGCTTTGGGGCCACCTGGCTCTGAAGTCGTCGTGATCTGCCGAGGGGGCAACAAACAGATGCCAAGCGATCTGAAGAACAAGCTCGTCCGCTTCCTTAAGGACGAAAACGGCAACTTTGCCGTCATGACTGCTCTGGTGATGCTACCGTTGTTCACGGGTGCTTCCATCGCCATCAATCTCGCCCGCATCAATCTCGAATCCGCCAAGATGCAGGCCGCGCTCGATGCGGCCGCCTTTTCCGCGGTCAAGTCCTATGGCGAAGGGGAGGATGAAGCCAAAGCGAAAGATCTGGCGAACACCACCTTCTTCGCCAATTTCGGTGTGCCGGAGATCGTCGACGAAATCGGATCGGGGAGTTCGACGCCGGTGGCGACCCAGGCGATCAAGGTTGTTTTCGGCGCTCTTGGCGTCGAAAGCACGGCGACGACCACCTATGCGCTCAAATACGCTCCGCTGTTCTGGGGCCTTCAACCCTATACGATCACTCGCGAAAGTGTCGCCGCGCGCATGCCGGGTAGGGAAGCGTGCATTCTGGCACTGCACCCGACCGCATCCCGGGCGTTCGAAGTGAGCGGCAGTGCCACTGTCGATACGTCGGGCTGTACAATCACGTCGGATTCGAGCGATGCGCAGTCGATCTATCTCAGCGGTTCGGCCACGCTGAAGGCCGAATGTCTTTATGCAACGGGCAAGGTCTCGGCGACGCTTGCCCATCTCGAACTCGCCTGCGGCAAGGCAGTGGAAGATGTTCCGCCAATCCCGGACCCCTTCTGGTCCAAGAAAATGCCGACGACGGGAAGCTGGGTGAACCTATCCGGATGTGGACAGAACTTCGTGGCCGGCGGTGGCGGCAATGGCGACTGCAACGGCACGAGCAAGACGCCGAACAACGCGCCTGCCGGCTATACCGTCGAACTGAAGCCCGGCACCTATGGCGGCTTGGAGATCAAGGGCAAGGTTCTTTTGCGGCCGGGCTCCTACATCATCGATGGAGGCACCTTGAAACTCGCCAGCCAGTCGGTGCTCACGGGTGAGGGCATCACCTTCTTCCTGCTGAACGGTGCCCAACTCGATATTCACGGCGGCGCGACCTTCAACGTCACGCCATTCCTGACGGGTGACTGGGCAGGCTTCTCGATCGTTGCCGCCAGGAACAATACGGCGACGGCGACGATCAACGGCAACAGCGCCTCGTCGCTTGCGGGCATCATCTACATGCCGGCCTCGCGTGAGATCCAGTATGCTGGCAATGGCTCCACTGGCGGCGAATGCGTGCGCATCGTCGCGCAGGAGATCACCATGATCGGCAACAGCAGCTTCAAGCTGGATTGCAAGGCGGCGCTTGCGAACAACACCATCAACAATCCGGGTGCAATTCGCCTGGTCAGATAGTCTGCGTGCGACGTCTGCTACGGCGGTCGGGAGACGCGCGGACAAACGTGACGGTTGGGTCACCACCTCTTAAACCCGGTTGCATGGCAACCGGGTTCTTTCCCATGCGAATGCTCAGAAGCGTATGGAAACGCCGAGGATCGGGCCCTGCTGCACCGTATCGAAGATGAAGCCGTCGTTGTCGTAATCGACGCCGACCGCACGATAGCCGGCGACAGCCGAGATGGTGTCGCTGAAGCGGTAGCCGAGGCCGAGCCCTACATCCCAATCGATATCGGCGCCGCCAGCACCGACGATCCCCCAGCCGGTCAGGTAGATTTCCGGCGTCATGTAGTAGGCTCCCCGCAAGCCCACCATGCCGTCGACCCAGGTTTCGCCGTCTTCACGGCTGACGCCGTCGAGCGGCCCGCCCTGGAAGGAGATGGTGGTATCGACCGACCAGACCTTGGCGCCGCCGACAACGTCAAGGTGCGATTGCTGATCCTCGAACACCGTATAGCCGACGGCGAAGAGGCCGGCGAAGGTTTCGGACTTCACGTCCACCGTGTCGGTGAAGATGCCACGCGCCTTACCGTCGCCGGAAAGCTTGGAATAGATCAAGTCGGAGAAGATGCTGAAGCGGTCCTTGCGGGCTTCAATTATGCCCATGGCCGCAAAATCCAGATTGTCCCAGATGTCGCCGAAGTCAGAGTCGATATGGACGGTGGGAAGACCGAATTGCGCCGTGTCGCCGGAAATGCCTGCGATCCAGAAATAGGGGGCGACGGTAAACTGCCAGCCGCTCTCGGTTTCTTCCACCGGCGCCGTCGGCGCCATCAGCGGCGTGATATCGGCCGCATTGGCCGAAAGGCAGGACACCAAGCTCAAGCAGGCCGTAAGGCCGATACGCGTAGAGATTCTCATGATACGCCTCCCGCAGTGGTGGCGACTCAGACTTGCCACCCTCGATACGCACATCTTTATATAAGTTGCTGCGAAAACAACCGAATTCGGCGGCGAACGGGAGCGGATGCGGGCAAAACCGGTGCTGCTGTTGCAAGCGCCACACAGTGGCGAACTGCATGTCTCCTTGAATCGACCTCGATTTAAGGACAAAGACATGCAGCAAATCAAAGTGCTACAGCGCCGCGCGTCTGATAAGACGCGCGGCGCTGTAGGTGATTTCTTGTTGTTGGCGCAATGGGTTGCGCGTCAGTTCGCGTCAGGCGACGGCAGCGCAAGTTTCGATTTCAGCCATTCCAGCACGTAGACCCGTAGCGCCGAGGAAAGGTTGCTATCGGGCGTGCGCTGGTCGTCGATTTCGGCGATGAGTTGCGCGAGCGGCATCGCCCTTGTCTCGGCGATCGCCTTCAGTTCCTGCCAGAACGCGTCTTCGAGCGAGAAGCTGGTGCGGTGGCCGTGCAGGGTCGCGGAGTGCTTACGGATCATTGTCCGGTCTCTGGATCAAAATGACTTTGGGGCGGATCGCCCCGTAAACGGGATCGATTGTAATAAGTTGGAGCGTGCTGCGGCGGAAAGTTGCCGCACGCGGGCTGCGGGATCGATTCAACTGCTTGGCAATTCGATTCGAAAAGCGGTCGCAAGTCCTTGCTCCGGAAGCCTTTTCTTCGGGAAGGGCGGCTCAGTCCTTGCTGTCGCCGCCTTCGTCCTTGGCCGGCCGCTCGATGCGGCCCTGGTCAAGGCGGGTCTCCGCCTTGTCGTTCAGCGCCTTTGTCAGGGATTTTTCAGCCTTGGTGCGGCCGAAGGAGATGCGGTTCTGTTCGGCCTGTTTTTCCTTTTCCGTGCGCTGCTGGCGCTTGCGGAACTGGCGCAGATTGACGACGTCGCCGGTCATGATCCGATGCTCCTTCAGCGCTGCGCGTCCTCAACGCGCAAAGGCCGCTGTAGCACTTCGCGTGGCTGCATGATCCTGGCCGCCCAATCGGCTGCGACTGGAGGCGGCTTGCAGCCGGTGGTGATCAGTTCTTCTTGCGGAAGGAATCGAGCGAAACGACGGAGCCGCCGCCGTTCTTCGGTTCGGTAGGCTTGTCTTCCTTGGCCGTGGCTTCGCCGTTTTCTTCCGGGACCGGATAGGCGGTGATTTCGGCCGATTCCACTTCCTCTTCCTCGCCGGCGGCGACATCGAACTCCAGCTCGAAATTGACCGAGGGGTCGTAGAAGCCGCGGATGGCGTTGAACGGGATCACCAGGCGTTCCGGCGTGTCGGAGAAGGAAAGCCCGATCTCGAAGCCGACGTCAGTGACCTTCAGTTCCCAGAACTGGTGCTGGACGACGATGGTCATCTGCTCGGGATACTTCGCCTTGAGGTGCTGCGAGATGCGCACGCCCGGCGCGCCGGTCAGGAAGGTGATGAAGAAGTGGTGTTCGCCGGGCAGATGGCCTGTCGTGGCGACTTCGGTCAGGACCTTGCGGATGACGCTGCGGAGCGCGTCCTGTGCCAGAATGTCGTAGCGGATGTGGTCCTGGCCCATGAGTGTCCCGTCTTTCCTCGAACTCAATCTTACTGCTTGCTGCCGGCTAGCCGCCGTCACGCTTCATTGCCCATCCACAAGGGACGAGTCAATTATTTGAGCATCTATAGACCATTTCGAGGCGGGGGAGAAGGTGAAGGCTTCTGTTGCCAGGTGCCTTCGGACCCCGCCTTACGGTGCTACCCGGAAGGACTTGATTTGAAGTGTCGCACCGCGATTAAGCAGCGAGACGTGCTTCAGCATAGTTGTCGTTTGCAACTATAAGTTTAGCCCGATAACGGTGGTACAATGCCGAGCAAAAAGTCGATCTTTACGCCCTTGTCGATCCTATTTCGCCCCCATCAAAAGCCGATCCTCAGGAGATCGGTTTTTGGTGGAGGCGCCGGGTACCGCCCCCGGGTCCAATGGGTTTATTTCATCGCCCGTTTATTGCCATAGCCGCCCGAAGACGGCACCGTTCATATAGGTCTTTCCTGTCTCCAAGAAAAGGGGGATGTGTCGGATATATGACTTTGTCCCGGACTGTGCCGGCCCCGAACCGCCTTGACTTGACCGGCATCCATGAAAAACTCCCGCTGCTGCATGCGGCAGGCATTGTCCGGCCGCAGTTTCGAGAAACAAAGCAACCTGGAGGCCTCATGACGGACTACCTCGCAGATGTGCAGAAATACGACAGCGGCGCCGACGAGGCGATCGTGAACAAGATCGTGCGTCACCTTGGGATTGCGCTTCGCAACAAGGATTCTTCGCTCGTGTCGGCGACCGATCCGAAGGAGCTCGAGCGGGTCAAGGAGAAATGGTGCGAGAAGAAGCTCGGCATCAGCGGCGGCGATGCGGATACGGCGATCGCCGCCACGGTCAAGGAGATGTCTGCCGATCGCTCCAAGTCGCGCGTTACCTTCTATTACCTGGTGGCGAAGAACCTCGGGAAGCTGCAAGCGCTGTAGATCACGATGGTTTTGGGTCGATTGACCCAAAACCATAAACGTGATCGCCTCTCATAGTTAGAGCGGGATGAGGAAAAGCGCGTGCACTTTTCCTCATCCCGCTCTAAGGCAGCCGAATTATCCGGGATAATCGCCCGGAGGTCATTGGTTCGCCGCCGGCTTCGTCCTAAATTCAGGGCAATACGAATCGGCGGCGCCAGACCATGCAGCAATATCTCGACCTTCTCGACCATGTGATGACCAACGGAACCGACCGGGGCGACCGGACGGGTACGGGCACGCGCTCGGTCTTCGGCCACCAGATGCGCTTCGACCTCGCCGAAGGTTTCCCGGTGCTGACGACAAAGAAGCTGCATCTGCGCTCGATCATCCATGAACTGCTCTGGTTCCTGAAGGGCGATACCAACGTTCGCTACCTCAAGGAAAACGGCGTCACCATCTGGGACGAATGGGCCGACGAAAACGGCGATCTCGGCCCGGTCTACGGTTATCAGTGGCGCTCCTGGCCCGCGCCGGATGGGCGTCACATCGACCAGATCGAAGGCCTCGTCGAGAGCCTCAAGACCAACCCGAACTCGCGCCGCCACATCGTTTCGGCCTGGAACCCGGCACTGGTAGACGAGATGGCGCTGCCGCCATGCCACTGCCTGTTCCAGTTCTACGTGGCGGACGGCAAGCTCTCCTGCCAGCTCTATCAGCGCTCCGCCGACATCTTCCTCGGCGTGCCGTTCAACATCGCGTCCTACGCGCTTTTGACGATGATGGTGGCGCAGGTGACCGGCCTGAAGCTCGGCGATTTCGTGCACACGCTCGGCGATGCGCATATCTACCACAACCATTTCGAACAGGCCCGGCTGCAGCTGACCCGCACGCCGAAGGCGTTGCCGCGGATGGAAATCAATCCTGACGTGAAGGACCTGTTTTCTTTCTGCTTCGAAGACTTTACGCTCGTCGGCTACGAAGCTGATTCAACGATCAAGGCGCCGATCGCGGTCTAAGGCACCTGGGCGGGGCGGACCCGCCTGCGCGCCAGCGACGACCCGGCGTGTGCGGGTGGGCCTCGCTGCCATGCATGACAATACGGGCGTGGCCATGGAGCCGATTGGCGAGGGCTGCAGCGGAGAGTGGCCGGGGAGGGCTGGCCCTCAAGGGAGGTATGATGCTCACACTGATCCATGCGCCCCTGTCGCGGTCGTCGCGCATCGTCTGGCTGCTTGAGGAACTGGGTGCCGAATACGAGATCCGCTACGTCTCGATCCGCCGCTGGGATGGCTCCGGCGCGCCGGACGATAACAATCCGCATCCGCACAAGCAGGTGCCGGCGCTCATTCACAACGGCGCAGTGATCTGGGAATCGGCGGCGGTCGTGCAATATCTGACCGACCTCCATCCCGATTGCAGCCTCGGTCGGCCGCCCGGTCACAAGGAGCGCGGCGCCTATCTCTCCTGGCTCGCCTATTATGCCGGGGTGATCGAGCCGACGGCGCTCGCCCATATCTCCGGTGCGACCATCAACAATCCGGCGCAGGCGCGGCTCTACAACGAAATGTGCGCTCATGTGATCGACGTGCTCACCCGCCGGACCTATCTGCTCGGCGAAACGATGAGTGCGGCCGACCTGCTGCTCGCAAGCGCGCTGCAATGGATGCGCAAGATCCTGCCGGAAAGCACGGTGGTCGACCGCTACATCCGCGTGGTGACGGACCGGGCGGCCTACGACCGGGCAAGGGAAATCGACAGCAAACCGAACGGGTTCCATGACTGAAACGAAGAGCATCCATCCGAAGATATCGATCGTCGTCGCCGTTGCCGCCAACGGCGTCATCGGGCGAGACGGCGATCTGCCCTGGCGGCTTTCGACTGACCTCAAGCGCTTCAAGGCGCTGACGATCGGCAAGCCGGTGATCATGGGGCGCAAGACCTGGGCTTCGCTGAACCGTCCGCTACCTGGCCGAGCCAATATCGTCATCACCCGCAACACGGATTTTGTCGCCGAAGGCGCTGATGTCGTGCCATCGCTCGATGCCGCGATCGCGGTCGCGAACCGCGAGGCTCAGGCGGCGGGCGTCGATGAGATCTGCGTTATCGGCGGCGGCGAGATCTATCGCCAGTCGATCGGCATGGCGGATATCCTGCACGTGACCGAGGTCCAGGCCGAGGTCGATGGTGACACGCGCTTTCCTGATATCGACGCGCAAGTGTTCGAGAAGGTGTTCGAAGAAGACCTGCCGCAGGGCGAAAAGGACAGTCACGCCATGCATTTCGTTACCTGGAAGCGGCGTGCGACAGCCTGACGCGCCGGATCGTCAACTATTTTGAACCATTTACGGTGAACTCGGGCCTATCGCGTTGAAAGCGGTGCGGGTGATACCTATAACGGTTTCACATCGTAAACGACCGCGCGGTGGCGCGGCCGTTTGGCGTGGGAAGTGTCAATAGAGAGGTTTTGATGCCCTGGAGCAATCAGAATGGCGGCGGCGGCCCATGGGGCGGCGGCGGCGGCGGCAATCAGGGCCCATGGGGCCAGGGGCCCAATCGGCCGCGTGGCGGCAAGGGTGGCCCGCCGGATCTGGAAGAGATCATTCGCCGTGGTCAGGACCAGCTTAAGAATGTCGTTCCCGGCGGTTTCAACGGCGGTGTCTTCGCCATCGTCGGCCTGCTGATCGTCGGCTTCATCCTGATCAATTCGATCTACACGGTGCAGCCAGACGAGCGCGGCGTCGAAATGCGCTTCGGCAAGCCGAAGGAAGAAATTTCGATGCCGGGCCTGCACTATCACTTCTGGCCGCTCGAAACGGTCGAGATCGTCAAGGTGACGGAGCAGCAGCAAAACATTGGCGGGCGCACTGGTGGTCAGTCCAATTCGGGTCTGATGCTCTCCGGCGACCAGAACATCGTCAACGTGCAGTTCTCGGTGCTCTACTCGGTCACCGACCCGAAGGCCTATCTGTTCAACGTCGAGAACCCGTCCGACACGCTGCAGCGGGTCGCAGAAAGCGCCATGCGCGAAGTCGTCGGCCGCCGTCCGGCCCAGGACATCTTCCGCGACAACCGTCAGGCAATCGCCGCCGACGTGAAGAGCACGATCCAGGCGACGATGGACACCTATGGTGCCGGCGTCTCCGTCAACACCGTCGCGATCGAGGATGCGGCGCCGCCGCGCGAAGTGGCCGACGCCTTCGACGAAGTGCAGCGTGCCGAACAGGACGAAGACCGCTTCGTCGAAGAAGCCAACCAGTACGCCAACCAGGTGCTCGGCAAGGCCCGCGGTCAGGGCGCGCAGATCCGTGAAGAGGCGGCCGCCTACAAGGACCGCGTCGTCAAGGAATCACAGGGTGAGGCGCAACGCTTTATCTCGGTCTATGACGAATATTCCAAGGCGCCCGAAGTCACCCGCAAACGTCTCTATCTCGAAACGATGCAGGGCGTTCTCGGCAAGTCGAAGAAGGTCATCATCGACGAGAAGAACGGGCAGGGCGTTCTGCCCTATCTGCCGCTGAATGAAATTGGCCGGCCTGCCCAGTCGGGTGCAGCAGCAGCAGCAGCGGGAGCAGCACAGTGATCAACAATCGTACCTCAGTCATCCTGATCCTGCTCGCCGTCGTCTTCGTCGGTCTCTATTCGTCGATCTTCGTGGTCAACGAACGCCAGCAGGCGATCGTCGTGCGCTTCGGTCAGATCCAGGACGTCAAGGCCGAGCCGGGCCTCTACTTCAAGCTGCCCTTCGCCTTCATGGATGCCGACCGCGTGCAATATGTCGAAGACCAGGCGCTGCGCTTCGACCTCGACAACATCCGCGTCCAGGTCTCGGGCGGCAAGTTCTATGAAGTCGATGCCTTCGTCGTCTACAAGATCGCCGATCCCCGCCGCTTCCGCGAAACCGTTTCGGGCGACCGCGATTCGGCCGAGGCACGCCTGCGCACCCGTCTCGACGCATCGCTGCGCCGCGTCTACGGTCTGCGTGGCTTCGAAGCGGCACTGTCGGACGAGCGTGCATCGATGATGCGCGAAGTTCGCGCCGACCTCAAAACCGATGCCGAATCGCTCGGCCTCAACATCGAGGACGTTCGCATCCGTCGCACCGACCTGACGCAGGAAGTCTCGCAGCAGACCTTCGACCGCATGAAGGCCGAGCGCCTGGCCGAAGCCGAACTGATCCGCGCCCGCGGTAACGAAGCCGGCCAGCGTCGTCGCGCCATCGCCGACCGTCAGGTCGTCGAGATCGTCGCCGAGGCGCAGCGCGATTCGGAAATTCTGCGCGGTGAGGGCGAAGCCGAACGGACGAGGACCTTTGCCGACGCCTTTGCGCGCGATCCGAAGTTCTTCGAATTCTACCGCTCGATGGCGGCCTATACCCAGTCGATCGGTAGCCCGGACACGACGCTTGTGCTTTCGCCGCATTCGGAATTCTTCCGTTACTTCAACGACTCCGAAGGCACTGCACCGGCTGCCGCGGCGCCGCCAGCAACCACCGGGAACTAAGCGGACGATGTCAGATTTCCTGACGGGAATCGCTTTCTTCCTGATCATCGAGGGGCTGGTGTACGCACTGGCCCCTTTGGTTTTGGTGGAAATGGCGAAGCGTTTGCCGTATGTCCCCGAACATCAGCTTCGACTGGCGGGGCTCTTTTCCGTGGCTGCCGGGGTCGGACTTGTATGGTTGCTTCGAGGATAATGCGAAATGCCACATAAACTGCTGATCCGGCTGGTCGATGCCGAATACGCGATCACCCGCCTCACTATCGGCTCCAGCATACCGGAATGGTTGCCGGGGCCGGGCTTCTGGACGGTGTCGAGCTCCCGCGAGGAGATGACGCTGGTCTGCCGAGCCGCCCGCGTGCCTTCCAGCGTCCAGAGCTCGCTCGGCTGGCGCTGCTTCCGCGTCGAACAGCACTTTGCCTTTGACGTTCCCGGCGTGCTCTCGTCCGTGCTCAGGCCGCTTTCGGCCGCCGGCGTCGGCGTCTTCGCCAATTCGACCTTCAGCACCGACTATGTCTTCGTCGCCGGTTCCGATCTCGACAAGGCCGTGCAGGCCCTGAAAGACCACGGGCACGACCTGACGACCTGACACGTCGCGCCTCCTTCCAAGAAGACGCAGCCGGTACCCTCCAGCCTTTCGCAGTCCTCTGCGCGGGGATCAGGAAATCGTGTGTGGACGCTTCCGAATTCCGCCTTATCTTCAGGTGAAAATCGAAAGTCGCGCGGTTTGCGGATTGCGTCGACGGTTCCTACCGCATAGGCGCTCTTGCCGGTTCCGGTCGACGCAAAATTGTGCGAAGAATCAAAGTGCTATGGCGCTCGGCGCCGTAGGCAGGAGAGGTGGCGGCCAAGAGAAGCGGTCGACCATCGAACAGCCAGAGGAGCTTAAGCGACTTGTCCACGCGAACGAAATTCCGAGCTCACTCGCTTGGCGCCACCTTGGGCGTTCTGGCGCTGACAAGCGCGCTTGCCTTCAGCAGCACGGCGCTCGCCCAGAACACGGCCATTCGCCCGCCGACCAACGGTCCCGCTTCCGTTGCCGATCTCGCCGCCGGGCTGCTGGACGCGGTCGTCAACATCGCGACCTCGCAAAAGGTCAAGAACGATGACGATGCGCCGGCACCGCAGGTGCCGGAGGGCTCGCCCTACCAGCCCTATTTCGACGAGTTCTTCAAAGGGCAGGGTGGCCAGGGCGGCAACCGTCAGCGCACCGTTGATTCGCTCGGCTCCGGCTTCGTCATCGACCCCACCGGCTTCATCGTTACCAACAACCACGTGATCGAAGGCGCCGACGATATCGAGATCAACTTTGCCAATGGCAGCAAGCTCAAGGCCAAGCTCGTCGGCAAGGACACCAAGACCGATCTCGCGGTCTTGAAGGTGGAGCCGAAGACGCCGCTGAAGGCGGTGCCTTTCGGCGATTCCCGCAAGATGCGCATCGGTGACTGGGTGATGGCGATCGGCAATCCGTTCGGCCTCGGCGGCTCGGTTTCCGTCGGCATCATCTCGGCGCGCGGCCGCAACATCAATGCCGGTCCCTACGACAACTTCATCCAGACGGACGCGGCGATCAACCGCGGCAACTCCGGCGGGCCGCTCTTCAACATGGCCGGCGAAGTGATCGGCATCAACACCGCGATCATCTCGCCGTCGGGTGGCTCGATCGGCATCGGCTTCTCGGTACCGACGGAGCTTGCCGCCAACGTCGTGCTGCAGCTCAAGGATTTCGGTGAGACCCGGCGCGGCTGGCTCGGCGTCCGTATCCAGCCGGTGACCGACGATATCGCCGAGAGCCTGAAGATGGCGACGCCGCATGGCGCGCTCGTCTCCGGCATCATCGAGGGCGGGCCGATTGCCCATGGCGAGATCAAGGCCGGCGACGTCATCGTCAAGTTCGACGGCCGTGACGTCACGGAGATGCGCGATCTGCCGCGTGCCGTTGCCGAAAGCCCTGTCGGCAAGGCGGTCGACGTGGTGGTCGTCCGTGACGGCAAGGAGCAGACGGTCAAGGTGACGCTCGGTCGCCTCGAAGATGGCGATGAGGTCGCTGCCGCGCCGGCGGCGACAACCAACGACGAGACGCAAAAGCCGGACAAGCCCGAAGCAGCCCCGCTGCCCGCGACCGATGTCGTGCTCGGCATGAAGCTTGCGACGCTGAACGAGGAGACGCGGAAGAAATACGGCATTGCCGAAGACGTGGACGGCGTTGTCATCACCGAGGTCTCGCCGAATTCGGCGGCGGCGGAACGCCGTGTCGAGCCAGGCGACGTGATCGTCGAGGTCGGCCAGGAGGCGATGGATACGCCCGGCGACGTTGCCGATCGCGTCGAGGAGCTGAAGTCGAACGGCCGCCGCAACGCGCTCCTGATGCTCTCCAGCAAGACCGGCGAACTGCGCTTCGTCACGGTGCGGGTGGAGTAGGCGAGCCCGCCACGATGGCCAGCCGCCGCCGCGTGTTTTGCTGCGGTCATGCCGCCGATTGTCGAGTCTTTTCAGTGCGATCGGCGGACAGGCTTGAAGATAGAATCCACCTGTTCAGTTTTTGATTCAGATCTCTTCAGTGGTTTGCTGCCGCCCCTCATCCTGCGTCCGCGACCAGAAAAGGGCGTGCGGTTGTCCGCGTTTCTTTCGGAGTTGGATGCGATTGTGGCGACGAGCGGCTGGCGCGGGTAGGGCAGGTATTGATTTCCCCGCAAGGTTGTCTTTACACCTAGCGAACTGGGGTCGAACAGATCCCATTTCGCCGGGGGAATCTGATGACGTACAGCGTTGAGAATGTCGTATCGCGCGCAGGCTTCTGGCGACGAGCCATAGCATTCCTCATAGACTTTATGCTTGTCGCCCTGCCGATGCAGGCTGTGGTCGTCGTTCTGTTCATGCTAACCGGCGGAGCCGTGCAGGCCAGTTTTGGTTTCCATAGTACGGTTTGCGAAGATATCGGTGATCTTCCGATAGCGCCTACGCCACCGCCACCAGCCGATTACAATAGCGTCGTTGAATGCCGGGTTACGTTGGCTGGGTTCGACCTGAAAAGAACTTTGACGGTCAGCAAGATTACCGTTGAAGCTGGGACCACGACCCGGATTTCGCAAACCTATTATCTGGGAGCAGACGGGAAACAACGCGACGTCTGGCCCGTCGATTTCTTCGGCATTATCGTATTCCTGGCGTATCTCGTGGTGCTGGAAAGCCGCCGCGGCGCGACCCTCGGTAAGCAGTTGCTTTCTATCAGAACGGCGAGCCATCGGGATGCCTTCGCCGTTGGCGTACCTGTCCGTTCGGCTTTGCTGCGTTACGCCGTGATGTTTGCTGCGGTCGTTCCCGGCATGCTGGTGACGTTGGGATTTGAACTCGCTGTGGCACGTGGGGCCTGGGACCCGTTTGTTCTGCTCACCCACCCTTTCTTCGTCGGCGCCAACATTCTCGCAGGGCTCATATTCGTCGGATGGTTTGCTTGGATTACCGTGAGTGTCATCCGAAAGCGGGACCCCGTTTACGATCGTGCTGCCGGAACCTCGGTCTGGGTGCGGAGTTGAAGCGCCGCAGACTAACAGTCGCCACGCTCTGCCGCTCGAGGGTGCATGCAGGACTTCCTGCGGGCCGGCTGGAAGGTCATCCGCCGCAGGGCTTCGAACAGGATGTCGATGATCGCGAGCATGGCCGCACCTCCTTTCTGACCTTTATTTCACCGCACTTGCCCCTGTCCCTCAAACGAGTTTACTGTCGGCTTAGGATAACTTGAGGTTATGCATGAAGCGCGGACGATTGCCCCTGACGGCGCTGCGGAGTTTCGAGGCGGCGGGACGGCTGGAGAGCTTCACGCTGGCCGCCGCCGAGCTTTTCGTTTCGCAGGCGGCGATCAGCCGTCAGGTGCGCGAGCTCGAGGATCTGATCGGCCGACCGCTGTTTGAGCGTCATCATCGCAGCGTCCGGCTGACGGCCGATGGCCGCGTGCTGCTTGGCGTGCTGACGTCGGCATTCGACATGGTCGGAGAGAGCCTCGATATGCTTTCGGGGCGGCGGCTCTCGCACACGCTGAAGGTCAGCGCCGAGCCTTCCTTTGCCGGGTGCTGGCTGGTGCCGCATCTGCAGGAGTTTCAGGAGGCGCACCCGGAGATCGACCTGGTGATCGATGCGGAATCCCGGCTCGCCGAGTTTCGCAGTGGCGACGCCGACATCGCCATCCGCCACAGCTTGACCGCCGTTTCATGGCCGCGGGTGGAGGCGCGACCGCTCGCGAAAGTCGAGATGATCCCGGTGATCGCGCCGGCGCTCGCCGGCGCCGGGCAGCCGCTCGATCGCCCCGACGACCTGCTGCAGCACGCGCTTCTGCATGAGGACAACCGGCTTCTCTGGGAACAATGGTTCACGACCGCCGGTGCCGCGCCGGTGAAGCTCGAGCGCGGCGCCATCTTTGCCGATGGTTCGATGGTGCTGCAGGCGACGCTCCGTGGCAGCGGCGCAGGGCTGATCGACCGCGACCATGCGCGCGATGATGTGATCGCCGGGCGGTTGATCCAGCCTTTCGAGGTATCTGTGCCCTATGGCGCGTTCTTTCTCGTGGCGCGGCGCTTCGATGCACTGTCGGATGCGGCGAAGGCGTTTGTTGAATGGATCGAGCGGAGCTACCCGGGCGCCGGGCGGGAGAGGTGAGGCGCGCCAAGAGTCAAGAGTGTTGTGATCGGCCCCTCTCTGTCCGGCAGGATAGTGAGGGGCAATCCTGTCGAAAGAAGGCCTGGCTACTTCGCGTTCCGCTTCCGCCACTCGGCGGCGCTGATGGCGTAGAGCACGTGGCGCACGAGTGCCGGCTGGTCGGCGGGGACGCGGGGGTGGTCGAAGTCGCGGGAGGCGTCGCGGTGCATGCCGAGCCGTTGCATGACCGCCGTCGAGCGGCTGTTGGCGGCGATCGCGAAGGAGACGACCTCGTCGAGCCCCTTTTCCTCGAAGGCGTAGCGCAGGAGCTCGCAGGCGGCTTCCGTGACAAAGCCCTTGCCCCAATAGGACGGCGCCAGTCGCCAGCCGATCTCGACCGTTCCCTTGGGCAGGTGCGGCTCCAGGTCGGTCAAGGCGAGGCCGCAGAAGCCGAGCGGCCGGTCGTCGGCCTTCAGCGCTATCGCGAAGAAGCCCAGACCGGTCTCGGCGATGCCGCGACCGACACGATCGAAGAGCGCGTCGGCTTCCGCTCGGTTGCGGCGGAAGGGGAAGAATTCCATGACCTTGGGGTCGCTGTTGATGGCGAAGAAGAGATCGCGGTCGCTTTCCTTCCAGGCCCGAATGCGCAGCCGCTCGGTCTCGGTGATGATCATCCGACGAAATCCGTCTTGCGATAGCCCTGGAGATAGAGAAGGGCGGTCAGGTCGCCGTGGTCGATGCGCACCTTGGCCTGTTCGGCGACCACGGGCTTGGCATGCAGCGCCACGCCGGTGCCGGCAAGCTGGATCATGCCGAGATCGTTGGCACCATCGCCGACGGCAAGCGCTTCGTCCGTCGAGATGCCGAGGCGGCCGGCGATGTCGATGAGGGCATCGACCTTGGCCTGCTTGCCGAGGATGGGGGAGGCGACCTCGCCGGTCAGCACGCCATCTTCGGCGATCAGCGTGTTGGCGCGGTTCTCGTCGAAGCCGAGCATCTCGGCGATCGGTCCGGTGAAGACGGTGAAGCCGCCGGAGACGAGCGCGGTGTAATGCCCCTTGCTCTTCATCGTCGCGATCAGGGTGCGTCCACCCGGCGTCAGAGTGATGCGTTTGGCGATCACCTCGTCGACGACGCTGAGTGGCAGGCCCTTCAAAAGCGCGACGCGCTCGATCAGCGCCGGCTCGAAGGCGATCTCGCCGTTCATGGCGCGGGCGGTGATGGCCGCCACCTTGTCCTTGAGGCCGACTTCGGCGGCCAGTTCGTCGATACATTCCTGGCCGATCATTGTCGAATCCATGTCGGCGATCAAAAGCCGCTTGCGGCGGCTCTCGGCGTCCTGCACGGCGACATCGATCGGCGCGCCGCCGATTGCATCGCGCAGCAGGGTTTCGGCCGCATCCGGGTCGGTGCCGTCGGCGAGCGCGATATCGCAGGCGACGCCATCGGCCAGCCAATAGAGGCCGGACGCCTTGACGGCATCGGCGGCGGTTTCCGCGAGTGCTGGCGTCAGAACAGGATTTGACGGATTGGCGATAAGCGTGGCAACGAGAGCCATGGACAATAACCTTGAAACCGAGAGCGACGCGATCCTGATAACCGGGCCGACCGCCAGCGGCAAGTCTGCGCTTGCGGTCGAACTGGCGCGCCGGCACGGCGGCGTGGTCGTCAATGCCGACAGCATGCAGGTCTATGACACGCTGCGATTGCTGACGGCGCGGCCCGACGAAGCGGATATGGGCGGCGTGGAGCACTGTCTCTATGGCCATGTGCCGGCCGCCGCAGCCTATTCCACCGGCGCCTGGGTGCGTGAGGCGCAGGCGCTGGTCGCGCGGCTCAAGCAGGAGGTGCGGATGCCGGTCTTCGTCGGCGGCACCGGGCTCTATTTCAAGGCGCTGACCGGCGGTCTCTCAGACATGCCCGAAATCCCGGCCGCGATCCGCGAGCGGCTGCGCGAACGGCTGAAGGCGGAAGGGCCCGAAGCCCTGCATCGCGTGCTCGAGGCCAAGGACCCGGAGACGGCGGCGACCTTGAACGTCGGCGACGGCCAGCGGATCGTCCGGGCGCTCGAAGTGGTGGAGGCGACCGGCAAGCCGATCCGCTTCTTCCAAAAGCAGAACGGCCCCATGATCGTCGATCCGGACCGGGCGGAGAAATACGTGGTGCTGCCGGAGCGAAAGCTCCTGCACGACCGCATCAATCGCCGTTTCGAGTTGATGCTTTCGGGCGGCGCGATCGACGAAGTGCGGACGCTGCTTTCGCTCGACCTGCCGCCGGAAATGCCCCTCATGAAGGCGATCGGCGTCAGCCAGATTGCGGCACTCTTGAGGGGCGAACTCGACGAGGCCGAGGTGATCGAGATGGGTGCTGCGGCAACGCGGCAATATGCCAAGCGCCAGATGACCTGGTTCCGCAATCAGCTCGACGAGAGCTGGCGGCGGATCGAGCGCGCCGAGGCCGTGTTGTCGAGCGGAGGGGCCAACTCCCGACCATGAAAAACGAGCAGAAATCACTTCCCGACAGCGCGGAAATCCGCCTTTCTCCCGATGAAGCCCTCGTATTTTTCGACCTTCTTTCCCGTTGGTGCGAGGAGAATGATGCTCCCACGCCGGCCGCGGAGTGCTTCGAAAGCACCGCTGAATGCGCTGTGCTGCACGGGTTGCTTGCGGATCTGGAAAAGCAACTGGTCGCACCTTTTCGGGCAGACTACGCCGACGTCGTCAAAGAGGCCCGTCTCCGGCTTGAGGCATCGTGGGACTATGCCGATTTGAGGGGCTGACACGTCAGTCTCGCTCGGCAGAGTTGCGCTCAGGCCGCCAAATTCAGCTGCCAGGAAACGCCGAAGCGGTCGTTGACCCAACTGAAGCGCTGGCTGAAACCGTAGTTGTCGAGTGGCATCAGCACGGCACCGTCCTCGGCCAGCATGGTCGCGAGCGTGATGATCTCGTCCTCGCTCTGGCATTCGACGAAGAAGGAGAAGGAGGGGGTAAAATCGAAGGCGTGTTTGACCGGGCTGTCGATGCACTTGACCCTCTGTGCGCCGAGCCGGAACAGCGCGACCTTGATGCTGCCTTCAGGACCCTGCTCGCCCGGGCCATAGTGCTCGATCTCCAGCACCTCGGCATTCGGGAACAGCGAGATGTAGAAGGCCATGGCTGCCTCCGCGACGCCATCCTGGAACATCAAGAAAGGGGTTACGCTTGCGACCATGGCGGCCTCCTGACTTCGTTTTCGTTGAGTGCTTGAAGATCCGCTGTCTGTTCGCGCTACAGGATTGCGCAGACCAACGACGGGGCGCTGCAAAGGTTCCTTGGCATTCCAGAAGCCTTGCGACCGCACCTTTGGATGAGCGCCCGGATCACGAGACAATCATGATCCGTATTCTATCGGAGGCCCAATTTCCCTGGCAAGGCCAGGGGTCGCGCAAGGAGCGACGGGAATTTGCGCTAGGTCTTGCGGATGATGCTGCCGAGCGGCCGCTTTAGCAGGCTTTCCCGGAGCGACCCTTCGCGCGGTCGATCGCCCGCGGTCGGCGGCGAATCGTGTGCCGTCGGCGGCGGTGCCCCGAAGCGAGGCGCGGGCTGCTCGGCCGCGGGCTTTTCGTTCAGAAGCTGTTGGCGGATCTGGTTGAAACGCTCCAGCTCGGGATTGGGGGAAATGGTGCTGCGTGGAAGCATGTCCGGGCGGTAGGGCTCGGCAGAGAGGGCCTCGTCGGCGAAGCCATGCTCCGCCTCGCTTGCGGATGTGGCTCCGAGTTCGCTGTCCCAGCGCTGCTCTTCGCTGCCGGTCGTCGCCGCGATGTAGCTCTGCTGGAAGCCGGAAATATCCGGCCCGTTGATCGCCCGCATGCGGCTGACGATCGAGCGCAGGTCGACGGTTGGCGGTGCGTCTTCGTCGATCCGGTCGACGATGCCGTGGGCGCGCGGCAGGCGCTCTTCGGCTATCCGGTTGAAACGCATGCGCATCGGCACCGCGACGGCCTCGCCGAAGGCGATCGCTTCGCCGTTGCCGATCGAGGAGATGAAGCTGGTGGTCGAGGTCGAGGAGTTCGGGATGGCCGAACGGATGATCTCCTGGTCGCGGTCGTTGGCAAGCCGCATGGCAAAGACCGTCGAGCACTGGGAAAGGATCGTCGGGTCGAGCTCGCCGGGGCGCTGGGTGATGACGCCGAGCGAGACGCCGTATTTGCGGCCCTCCTTGGCGATGCGGGCAATCGCCTGGCGGGTCGGCAGGAACCCGAGCGAGGGATCGGCCGGCACGTAGCGGTGCGCCTCTTCGCAGACGACAAGCATGTGAATGCCGCCATTGCTCCACAGGCCGATTTCGAAAGCCATGCGGCAGAGCACCGAAGCGACGGAATTGACGACTTCCGAGGGAATGCCGGCAAGTTCGAAGGTGGCGATCGGCTTTCCATCGCCGGGAATGCGGAAGATCTTGGCGATCGTGTCCTGGATCGTGTCGGTGATGGTGTTCGAGGAGAACATGAAATGGTAGCGCGGATCGTTGATCGCCGAGACGATCTTGACCTTCAGCGAGCGCAGATGCGGCTTGTCGTTGCGCCCCTCAAGCCGGCCGATGCGTTCGTCGATCAGCGCCAAGAGGTCTGCGATACGGTAGGGCACCGGCGTATCCGCGGTGATCGAGCTTTTCTCCGTCTGGCGCCGCATGAGGCCGGATTCGCCACCCCGGAAAGCCTTCTTCGCTTCGGGAATGATGTCGCGCAGCATGTCGAGCTCGTCCGGCGGCGCCGGGCGGCCGCGGAAGATCACCTCGGCGAATTCCTCGAGGCGGAAGAACCAGAAGGGCAGGTCGAGCGTGTCGGTGTCGATGACGACCGCAAGCTCCGGGAAGGCGGCGGCGAACTCGTTGTGCGGGTCGAGGATCAGCACGCGCAGCTTCGGATCCGAGGCGATCGCCTTGTTGAGCAGCAGCGTGACTGCGGTCGATTTGCCGACACCGGTCGTGCCGACGATGGCGAAGTGCTTGGCGAGCATCGAGGGAACGTGGATCGTCGCGTCGAGGCTCTCATCCTGAGTGAGCTTGCCGATGATGCAGCTGTCGTTGCGGCCGGAATCGTAGATGCGGGCAAGGTCGGCCGCGCGAATGCGGTGCACGATGGCGCCGAGATAGGGATATTGGCTGATGCCGGCGGAAAACGCCTCGCGCCCATCGGCCCCCTTGTGGACCTCGCCCATCAGTTCGACTTCGATGCGGAAGGTGTTGTTGGCTTCCTCGCCCCATTCGGCCGAGGCGGTCTGCATGGAATAGACCAGCGCCACGACGCGGTTTCTGCCGACGGAGATCGAGATCAGTCGCCCGACCGACCAGAGTTCGGTCAGCGACGTTTCGCCGTTTTCGGCGACGGCAGCGATCGTGGCGCGCGCGCCGCTGCACGCGACGACACGCCCCAGGAACCGGTTGCCGGGCTTCAGGCCGTCACGGCGATCCTGCTCTCCCGCGCGGATTGAGGAATGAAGATCATTGTTCAGCAACGCAAAAACCCCGGCATCACGGTCGCTCATGTTAGCCGGGGGGATTTAACAAGTGGTTTCGCGGATTTGCCCGACGCTCAGCCCAGGAGGTGGCGCAGGATGCCGGCCGAGGCGGCGCCGATCAGCACGGTCGGCAGCGCCTGCTCGGCGATCTCGTGGCGCGGCGGGTCGACGGTAGGGCCGTGGCGCGTGCGACTTGATAAAAGTCAATGCGCCTTTGCCTGAAGCGGAATAATCCTATGCCCTGACCAACAGCATCCAGCCGGACATGGCATCCGGTTAGGCTTGCCGGTTGGCGTGGGGAGGCGGCCATGGGCAGTGCATTTGATTACGTGCGCCGGACACCCATTCTCTGGCTTCTCGTTTTCGTCCCCCTGGCGATCGCGGGCGAGCACATCTGGCCGGGGGCACACACTTTGCTGTTCCTCCTTTCGGTGGCTG
Organism: Ensifer sp. ENS10; assembly: GCF_014852025.1. NCBI lineage: Bacteria > Pseudomonadati > Pseudomonadota > Alphaproteobacteria > Hyphomicrobiales > Rhizobiaceae > Ensifer > Ensifer sp. ENS10. Next base: position 709,272 of record NZ_JACVAS010000002.1, on the reverse strand, counting down.
CCATCGTGCCGCTTGCGGCCCTGCTCAGCCAGGCGACGGAGTCCGTCGCGGCACGAACCGGCGATACGATCGGCGCGTTGCTCAACGCGACGCTCGGCAACCTGACGGAACTCGTCATCGCGCTGATGGCGCTCGCCGCCGGTCAATACCTGCTGGTCAAGGCCTCGATCGCCGGCGCCATCGTCACCAATACGCTCTTCATGCTCGGAGGCTCGTTCCTCTTCGGCGGACTGCGCTATCACCTGCAGGAGTTCAACCGGGTGAATGCGCGCTTCCTGGCGAGCCTTCTGTTCATGGCGACGGTCGCGGTTCTCGTGCCGTCGCTCATCGGCGCAGCCGACGGACAGCCGCAGACGCCCTTCACCCAGCAATTGAGCGCCGGCCTGTCTGTTGTCCTGATCGTCGTCTACGGGCTCTGGATGCTGTTTTCGCTCAGGACCCATCGCGAACTTTTCATCTCCGCCGGCTCCGGGCATGGCGGAGAGGAGGCGCATTGGCCGCTGGCGACCGGTATCGGCGTGCTTCTGGCGGTGACCGTGCTGGTGGCGCTCGTCAGCGAGGTTTTCGTCGGCTCGGTGCAGGTGGCGGCGGAAGAGCTTGGCATGACGCCGGCCTTCGTCGGCTTCGTCGTCGTGGCGCTGGTCGGGGCCGCCGCCGAGATGGCGACCGCCTTTTCCGCAGCGCGCAAGGACCGGCTCGACCTGAGCGTCGGCATCGCGCTCGGCAGCGCGGTGCAGATCGCTCTCTTTGTCGCGCCGCTGCTGGTGCTCTTGAGCTATGTGCTCGGGCCGCAGCCGATGGACCTGCAGTTCTGGCCGGGGGCCATCGTGATGATGCTGGTCGCGACGATGGCGGCGACGCTGCTGTCGAATGCCGGCCGTTCTGCCTGGTACATGGGCGTGCTGGCGCTGACGGTCTACGTGATCTTCGGCATGACCCTGTTCCTGCTGCCACCACAACAGCCGTGAGACGCGGCTTCCGTCTGGTCGACGATATCAAGGGATCTTCGGGCGGGATGGCGGGGATCGAGGTGGCGCGCGGCTGCCGGCTATTTGGGGGAGTTCATGTCGAATACGACCCAGCGGAAGAACAGGTAGATCGCAGCAAAGCTGATGACGAGCGGCATCAACACAGGGAGGTCAAGCATATCATTGCCCTTGGTTTGAAGCTGCATCATGCAGCAATGCGAATCTTCCACGGCAAGTGTTAATGCGGGGTGCACGAACAGCGTTCGCCCCTAAAACTTTGTCGTTTTATCAGGCTTGACCTCAACTATAGTTGAGCTTCTACAAACCCTTCCATGACAACGCGTCGGAGCGTCATTCCCGGTTCCAGCCCGGCCCGGGGAGCCAAACGACAAGCGACATGGAGGACGGGCATGACCGAGCAATTGCTTTTTCGAAACCTGATGAGGATCGCCCCCGGCCATCTCGATCCGTTCCGCGAGGCGGTGCTGGGCGCAATCGCATTCGTCGAAAGGCACGCGCCGCAGCTGATGGTGCAGACCTTCATCGACGAGAAGGCGATGCAGGCGGTGAGCATACAGCTCTATCGTAATTCGCAGGACGTGCTCCGGCACTGGCAGATGTCGGACGCGCATATCCAGGATGTGTCTGCCCATTGCACGGTGGAGCGGCTCGAAGTTTACGGCAATCCGAGCGAGGCGGTGGCCAAGGGGCTTGCGCCGTTCATCGGTGATGGGCGCGGTTTCATCATGCCGCCGCTCACGGGCTTTTCGCGGTTCTGAAACCAATTCCGGTGTGAAACGGATCCATGATCGGGCCAGCCGATTGCGTCACGCCGGCAGTCCTGCCTTCAGCAGGCCCTGGCGGAACAGGTCGCGGTGTTCGTCCAGCTCAAGCAGGAGGCCGCGCCGGATGAAGTCTTCCGTGGAGAAGTCCGGGCGCACCTGCAGAAGGCGGGCCTTCGTCTCCTCGGCGGCGGCGCTGCTGCCGGCCTGCGCATGGCAGGCGACAAGGCGCGCGAGCGTGAAGGGGCCGGGATTGGGCAACTCCTTGAGCGCCGCGGCCGCCTCTTCATAGCGGCCGAGGATATAAAGGGCGTTGCCGAGTGCAGCGCTATACCAGGGCGGCGGAAATGGGTTCAGCCGGAAGCCTTCGTTGATCCACTCCATTGCTTCATCAAGCTTGCCGCGTCGCGCAAAGAGGCCTCCCATCTGCACCAGCGTACTGGCATCATTGGGGTTCAGCAGATAGGCGCGCCGATAGTGCCGCTCGGCCAACTCGAATTCGCGGCGATTGACGTGAATGAGCGCCAGCAGCCGCTGGCAACCGCCTTCGGTCTCGTCGAGCGAGACCGCCTTGCGCGCCATGGCCAGGGCACAGTCGAGAACGTCCTGCGGGGCATTGGCGTAGCCTTGCGCGGCGGTGGTCGCGAGTGCCAGATGGGCGTAAGCCAAGGCAAAATGCGGGTCGCGGTCGACCGCCGCCTGGAACATGGCGCATGCCTGCCGGTTGTCTTCCGGCTCGTAGCCGCGAATATGCGCGAGCCCACGCAGGTAGAATTCATAGGCCGCAAGGCTCGTCGGGGGCTTGCGGAGCGCCTGCCGCATGCCGGCGCTCTCGATCTGCCCGACGAGGGTGGAGACGATCGTCCGGGTCACCTCATCCTGCACCGCGAAAATATCCGTCAGGCTTCGGTCGTAATGCTCCGACCAGAGGTGCGCGCCGCTCGCTGCCTCGACCAGCTGCGCGGTGACGCGGATCCGCTCGCCGGCGCGGCGGACGCTGCCCTCGACGAGGTAGGTGACGCCGAGCCGGCGGCCGATCTCCCTTCTATCGACACTTCGATCGCGGAAGCTGAAGGATGAACTGGCTGATGTGACGGAAAGCGAGCGGAACCGCGCGAGCCCGCCGATGACGTCCTCGCTGACGCCGTCGCTGAAGAAGGTCTGCTCCGTCGCGCCGCCGAGGTTCTCGAATGGCAGGACCGCGATCGACGTGTGCGCGCAGGCTTGCGAGGCCGCCGGTCCCATTGTCGGTGCGTCCGTCCAGTGCCAGACGCGGATGGGGCGCGTGATGTTCTTCAGCGCGATCTCGCCGCCGTCGAGGAAGGCCGATCGGTTCTTGGCGCTGAGTTGCCGATGGACGACATCGGCGATGCATATGCCACCGGGGGACGCCGAGGCCTGCAGGCGCGCGGCGACGTTGACGCCGTCGCCAAGGAGATCGTCTCCTTCAATGACGACGTCGGCGAGATTGATGCCGATCCTGACGAGGATGCGGTCGTCGGGAGGCTGCTCCAGCTGATCGGAAGCGAGCGCCTCCTGCAGCGATAGGGCGCAATCCACCGCGTTGACGGCGGAGTCGAAGACGACCAGCGTGCCGTCACCCATCAGCTTGACGATCCGCCCGCCGCAGGCGGCGATGCTGGGAGCAAGGATGGACGTCTGCAGCCGCTTCATAGTGCCGAGCGTGCGAATTTCGTCGGCCTCCGTTAGACGGGAGTAGCCGACAATGTCGGTGGCCATGATGACCGCAAGTCGCCGCTCGACGCGCCCGTTTGCCATCCTGCTCTCCGCATGCTGTCTATATTTTAGCGTGTTCTCACTAGGGCCGGAAGATGAAGGCGTTCGCGGTCAAAGCGCGTTGCGATCTTTCAGATTCGCTCCTTGCGTTTTTTCGATTTTTTTCGAATGTCGTTTCGCAAAACCGCTGCGTACTTCTGCGCGACTTACTCTACCTGCGTCCCATCTGTTCCTGCAGAAACTCGATGAAGCGTTGGGTCTTGGCCGGCAGCAGCCGTGTTTCGGTGATGGCGTGGATTGCGACGGAGGTGCCTTCCCAGGCGGGCAGCACACGCTTCAACCGGCCCTCGGCGAAATCGTCGCCGGCAATGCGCTCGGCCAGCAAGGCGATGCCCTGGCCGTTGACGGCAAGCGCGCTCATCATGCCGACATTGTTGACCGTGAAGCGGCCGCCGACCGATACCTCGATCTTGTTGTTGCGGCCATCATGCAGCGTCCAGTCCGTTGCCCTCGGCATAGAGATGCAGTCGTGACGGGCCAGATCCGCCGGATCCTGCGGCTCCCCAGACGCCGCCAGATAGGCAGGGGAAGCGTAGAGATAGCGTGCGTGGCGGCCGAGCAGCCGTGCAATCAGGCGCGAATCCTGCAGTTCGCCGGCACGGATCACCACGTCGAAGGGCTCCGCCACCAGATCGACGCGCCGTGGTGTCAGGTCGAAATCGAAGGTGATGCCGGGATAGCGCCGGGCGAATTCCGCGATCAGCGGCGTCATGTAGATGGTTGCGAAATCGACCGGCATCGACACGCGCAGGAGGCCGCTCGGCTGCTCCAGCATCGCGCCGAGCTGCTCGTGGGCGAGGCGCGCTTCGTCGACGATGCGTTTGCTGCGCTCGAAATAGAGCTGGCCCGCTTCGGTGAGTTCGATCTTTCGCGTCGTGCGGTGAAGCAGCCGCAGCCCGATCGCCTTCTCCAATTCGCTGATCCGCCGCGACAGGGTGGAGTTGGGCATGCCGACGATTTCGGCGGCTTTGCGAAAGCTTCTGGCTTTCGCGACTTCGACGAACAGTGCCATGTCGTTCAAATGGGTCATCTTTGCTCCATCAGTGGAATAGTAAATTCAGTATGGCTATATTTATCCCGGAAACGGAATAGTGGACAAGGACTCCAACTTAAGGACAAGCCTCGAAGGAGATCCTGATGAGCCTGCTATTCAACCGTGTCCGCATCGGTCGCTACACGCTTGCCAACCGGTTGGCCATGGCGCCGATGACCCGCAGCCGCGCCGAATATGACGGTACGCCCGGCGCACTCGCCGCGGAATATTACGCCCAGCGCGCCAGCGTCGGCCTGATCGTGACCGAAGGCACCCAGCCTTCTGACGACGGCCAGGGCTATCTCACGACACCCGGCATCTACACCGATGCGCATGTCGCCGGCTGGAAGAAGATCACTGCTGCCGTGCACGAGAGGGGCGGTCATATTTTCGTCCAGCTCATGCATGCCGGGCGCATGTCGCATCCGGACAACACGCCGCATCACCGCCAGGGCGTAGCGCCCTCGGCGATTGCGCCGGGGAGTGGCATGTTCACGGCAACGGGCATGCAGGACATCCCGACGCCGCGGGCGCTGACGTCAGAGGAAGTGCGCCGGACCGTCGCCGACTTCCGCCATGCGGCCCGTCGCGCGATCGAGGCCGGTGCCGATGGCGTCGAAATCCATGGCGCGAACGCCTATCTGGTCCATCAGTTCCTGGCGCCGAGCGCCAACATCCGCACCGACGAATATGGCGGATCAATCGAGAACCGGGCGCGGTTTGCGATCGAGGTAGCCGCGGCCATCGCCGAGGAGATCGGCGCGGACCGCACCGCCATCCGGCTTTCTCCCGGCCTTGCGATGTGGGGCATCGACGAGGGCGCCGAAGGGCCTGATCTTTATCGTTATCTGGTTGCCGAACTCGACAGGCTGGGCCTTGCCTATCTGCACATCATGCATGCGGGCGACGAGCCATTGCTCGCCTCGATCCGCAAGCTCTGGACGCAGCCCTTGATCCTGAACAGGCCCGGCCGCGGACGCGACGCGATCGGTTCCGATCTCGCATCCGGGCTCGCCGATCTGGAGGCTTATGGCCAGATGGTGCTGGCCAATCCGGATTTCGTTCACCGGCTGAAAGCCGAGGCGCCGATGAACGACGCCGACCGCATGACCTATTTCGGCGGCACCGGGAAGGGCTACGTCGACTACCCGGCGCTCGCCGCTACCGCCTGAAGTGGGAGCCTACTGCATGTTTTTGTCCTTTAACCGGCTACGATTAAAGGAAACATGCAGTAGCTGCACGTCTTGATCACCCGACCATAGGAGCGCATTGAGCTTCTCGGCTGCGATTTAGCAGTAGTAGACGCCAACTGCGCAGCGGCGCACGGTGCGCCGCGCCACTCCGGCCACGCTGACCGGCGTAAGCGGACGCCCGACCCTGGCCTCGGCTGTCGAGACGAAACTGTACGAACTCAATGCTGGAATGCGCTCTGCAGCTTGCAGTCCTGGAAAGCCGACGATGCCGGCGAGCAGCAAAATTCTCAATTTCTTTGACACGGTCATTGGCCGCCTCCTATGGCCAGATGGCCGGGCAGTTCATCAATATCGGTGAGTTCCTTCGGATCGACCTTCTTTGCGTTGGTCTCGTTCTTGAAGCCGAAATCGTCCGCAGCAACCTCACTGCCGGTCTTCCAGTCCCTGGTCTGGACGCTGTATTGCGGTGCCTGGTCAAGCTGATTGCTGGTGATGACATACCGGCAGGGATAGGGGCGCTCGCCCTGAGCGATCCAGATCTGCCAATCGATCTCCTTGGTGCGAAATGCCAGATGATCGCATTCGGTGCCGCCGATTACGCCGCTGCCGAGGTCCTTTACGTCAACAACGTCGGTCATCAGCACATCGTAGACATTCGACAGAAGCAAATCGGCGCCAGGCATGGGCTTCTGGAGCTTTTCCCGCAACTCGTCGACGAGCTGGTCCAGCGTGCCGGTCTTCTCGACCTCGGTATAGAGATTGGCGTCCTTGCCGACAACCGTGAGAGTCTTGCCGTCGAAGATCATCTCGACATTGGCGAAGCCGCCAGTGCGCGTCGCACGAATCTTGTCGGGCCGGGTGAGATCGATCGTTCCAGAACTCGCCAGTTGGAGCTTCTGGTGATCCTTGGTAACAACCTCGAGATTAGTATCATAACCAAAAGATATGGTCTTCTGCGCCGCCAAATAGTCGGACATGGCCTTGAGCAGGCTCTTGGCCTCAGCATCCCCGGCCTTCGCGCCTGAAGGTGTTCCCATGCCAACGATTAATGCCAATACCGCAGCCGACACCGTCGCGGTGGAACGCACCACCGCTTTCTGCACAAGCTTCACCATCTGATTGTTCTCCCTCTATGCCGCACTTGGCTTACATGAGGTCGCCTCCCGGCAGCGAGCGCTCCGAGGGTGGCGATCAATGGCAGACAAATGATCGCACGGAGATCCACCTCGCGCGCTTGAGATGGATACCTCGCGCCGAAACGTACGCTTGCAATCGGAAGTCACGGATACTAGCAGGTTAATCAAATAGTGTCGACGCGATTGCAGGGCCGCTGCGCCGGCGTTCTGATCGGCACGCGACAGGCTGACATGATCTGGTGCCGGAATGAGCCGCTTCGGCACCTTGCCGCCCGGTTTTCTCAACCGGCCACGGGTCGGGCGCCCCTGCTTGCGCAACAATGTTCCGCGCGGAAGCCCGATCGTGTAACTAAAAGCCGTTGACGCCTTGGGCTTTTGTGGTTATCAACTCGGCCCATGAAAAATTTCGCGGTTATTCTTGTGGTGGGACGGCGCATGGGCAGGATGGTGTAACCATCCGGCGGTAGCCACCCATGCGCTGAACGAGGCTCCTGACGGGGCCTTTTTTTATGCCTTCAAACAAGCTAAGCACCCAACTGGGAAAAGGGACGGAAGCAAGTCAATGAGCGGTACAGAAAACCAGATGACAGGCGCGGAGATCGTTCTCCAGGCACTGAGAGACAACGGCGTCGAGCATATCTTCGGCTATCCGGGCGGCGCCGTGCTTCCGATCTACGACGAGATCCACCAGCAGGACGATATCCAGCACATCCTCGTTCGCCACGAGCAGGGCGCCGGCCACATGGCCGAAGGCTATGCCCGCTCGACCGGCAAGGTCGGTGTCATGCTGGTCACCTCCGGTCCCGGCGCCACCAATGCGGTGACGCCGCTGCAGGACGCGCTGATGGATTCCATCCCGCTCGTCTGCATCTCCGGCCAGGTTCCGACCTCGCTGATCGGTTCCGACGCCTTTCAGGAATGCGACACCGTCGGCATCACCCGGCCGTGCACCAAGCACAACTGGCTGGTCAAGGACGTCAACGATCTCGCCCGCATCATCCATGAGGCTTTCCGCGTTGCCCAGTCCGGCCGCCCGGGTCCCGTCGTCGTCGATATCCCGAAGGACATCCAGTTTGCGACCGGCACCTACACGCCTCCATCAGCCGTTCCGACCCAGAAAAGCTACCAGCCGAAGAAGCAGGGCGATCTGAAGAAGATCGAGGAAGCGGTCGAACTGATGCGCAATGCGCGCCAGCCGATCATCTATTCCGGCGGCGGCGTCATCAATTCCGGTCCGGAAGCCTCGCATCTCCTGCGCGAGCTGGTCGAATTGACGGGCTTCCCGATCACCTCGACGCTGATGGGCCTCGGCGCCTATCCGGCCTCCGGCAAGGCCTGGCTCGGCATGCTCGGCATGCATGGCACCTACGAAGCCAACATGGCGATGCATGACTGCGACGTCATGATCTGCATCGGCGCCCGCTTCGACGACCGCATCACCGGCCGCCTCAACGCGTTCTCGCCGAACTCCAAGAAGATCCACATCGACATCGACCCGTCGTCGATCAACAAGAACGTGCGCGTCGACGTGCCGATCCTCGGCGATGTCGGCACGGTTCTGGAAGACATGGTTCGCCTGTGGCGCGCCGCGTCCAAGAGCGCCGACAAGGCGCGGCTTTCCGACTGGTGGGAGATGATCACCAAGTGGCGCGCCCGCAACTCGCTCGCCTATGCGCCGAACGACGACGTCATCATGCCGCAATATGCGATCCAGCGACTCTATGAGCTGAGCAAGGGCCGCGACACCTACATCACCACGGAAGTCGGCCAGCACCAGATGTGGGCAGCGCAGTTCTTCGGCTTCGAGCAGCCGAACCGCTGGATGACCTCGGGCGGTCTCGGCACCATGGGCTACGGCTTCCCGGCCGCCATCGGCGTCCAGGTCGCGCATCCGAACAGCCTCGTCGTCGATATCGCCGGCGACGCCTCGATCCAGATGTGCATCCAGGAAATGTCCTGCGCGGTCCAGTACGGCCTGCCGGTCAAGATCTTCATCCTCAACAACCAGTACATGGGCATGGTTCGCCAGTGGCAGCAGCTCTTGCACGGCAACCGCCTGTCGCACTCCTACACCGAGGCGATGCCTGATTTCGTCAAGCTGGCGGAAGCCTATGGCGGCGTCGGCATCCGTTGCGACAAGCCCGGCGAACTCGACGATGCGATCCGCCGCATGATCGACACGCCGGCGCCCGTCATCTTCGATTGCCGCGTTGCCAATCTCGCCAACTGCTTCCCGATGATCCCCTCGGGTAAGGCTCATAACGAGATGCTGTTGCCCGACGAAGCCACGGACGAAGCGGTCGCCAACGCGATCGACGCCAAGGGCCGTCAGCTCGTCTGAGATAGGTAGAGGAACCAACTGACATGAACGCACACCTTCAACCGACCGGCTCCGCCTACTTCATCGCCAAGGAGACCGAGGTCGCCGAAACCCACACGCTTTCGGTTCTCGTCGACAACGAGCCGGGCGTCCTTGCCCGCGTCATCGGCCTGTTCTCCGGCCGCGGCTACAACATCGAAAGCCTCACGGTTTCGGAAACGGAACACGAGGCGCACCTGTCGCGCATCACCATCGTGACGCGCGGCACGCCGCATGTGCTCGACCAGATCAAGAACCAGCTCGAGCGGCTGGTGCCGGTCCACCGCGTCGTCGACCTGACGGTCCGCGCCGCAAGCCTCGGCCACGACCGGCCGATCGAGCGGGAACTGGCGCTCGTCAAGGTGCATGGCTCGGGCGACCACCGCGTCGAGGCGCTGCGGCTGGCCGACGCCTTCCGCGCCTCGGTCATCGACGCCAACATCGATCACTTCGTCTTCGAGATCACCGGCAAGCCGTCGAAGATCGAGCAATTCATCGCCATCATGAAGCCACTCGGCCTCATCGAAGTCTGCCGCACGGGTATTGCGGCGATGAACCGCGGCCCGCAGGGCATGTGATTTTTGCGCGGGCGAGGGGCCGCTCATGCGATCTTGGCGCCCGTCGCTGCCCTCAAGCTGGATTTGCGCTCACGCTCTTGGGCTGGGAATGCCCCTCACCCTAGCCCTCTCCCCGCAGGCGGGGAGAGGGGACTGGCGCCGTTCGTGCCTCTCCCTTCCAGACTTTCCAAAAAACCAGCGTCTCTACAATCGACGTGGTGCGCTTGTGCCCGACGGTCGCCACGCGTGTCCTTCTCCCCGCAGGCGGGGAGAAGGTGGCCGGCAGGCCGGATGAGGGGCAGGCTGAACCTCGATGGAACCTGCCGGACGCCACTCTGTTGACTTCGCCGGCATTTCTCGCCGACTAATCCCGGACAGGAAATCCGAAGATATCAGGTGCCGGATGAGCTCCACGATGCAGGCATTGGTACTCACACGATACGGCGGCCCTGATGCTGCCGAGCTGCGTGACGTGCCGCGTCCGCGAGCCGCGCGCGGCGAGGTGCTCGTGCGGGTGCACGCCGCAGGTCTCAATCCCGTCGACTACAAGACGCGGGAAGGCATGCTCAAGGTCGTCCAGCGCTACTCGCTGCCAACCGTCATGGGCAACGAACTTGCCGGCGTCGTCGAGGCGCTGGGAGAAGACGTCACGTCCTTCACGCCGGGAGATCGTGTCTTTGCGCGTATGCCCAAGGAGGCCATGGGCGGCTTGGCCGAGTATGCGGTCGTGCCTGAACAGTTTCTGGCAAAGATGCCCGCATCGATCGATTTCAACACGGCAGCCGGCGTGCCGCTTGCCGGCCTCACGGCCTTACAGGCGCTGCGCGACGAGCTTCATGTGAGCCAAGGCAGCCGGATCTTCATACCCGGCGGCGCCGGCGGCGTCGGCACCTTCGCGATCCAGCTGGCGAAATGGCTGGGGGCGGAGGTGACGACCACGGCGTCGACGCGTGGCCGTGCGCTTGTCGAAGAGCTCGGCGCGCACGTGGTGATCGACTACACGACAGAACGGTTCGAGGAGCAGTTGCGCGACATGGACGGCGCCTTCGATCTGGTTGGCGGCGAAACGCTCATGAAGTCGTTCGGCGTGGTCAAGCGCGGCGGCAAAGTGGTTTCCATCGCCGGCATGCCCGAGCCTGAAACCGCGCGAAAGGACCTCGGCCGTGGCCTGTTCCTGAGGGCGCTTTTCTGGCTTGCATCCTACCGGATCCGCGCCGTCGCCAGGAAACATGGCGTCGCCTACCGCTACCTTTTCATGCATCCTGATGGTGCCGAGCTTGCCGAACTTGCCGATCTCATCGAGACCAAGGCGATCAGGCCCGTCATCGACCGCGTGTTTCCGCTCAAGGATGTAGCGCAAGCCTTTGCCTATCTGGAATCCGGCCACGCCAAGGGCAAGGTGGTGGTGGAGATCGGGAGTCGCTCCGGCTGACCCAAGTCTGCCGCAACGGCATCGCCGCCATGAACCGCGGCCCGTAGGGACTATGATTTCCAGCGTGGGTTACGCGGGCTGCCGCCCCCTGACAGCCCCTCACCCTAGCCCTCTCCCCGCAGGCGGGGAGAGGGGACGCGGTTGTGCGCTGACCGCCCGGAGTTCTTTCAGGGACGAGCAGGACGCCAACGGTTTTGTTGGGGCGAGCGGGCGCGGCGATTTCCTTCTCCCCGCAGGCGGGGAGAAGGTGGCCGTCAGGCCGGATGAGGGCTGTCCTACTTTGACTTCGCCTTGGCTTCGCTCTCCCGCTTGAGAGGACGGCTGACCGGGCAGACCTCCTGGGCAAAGCCGTTCAGCGTGTTGATCAGATTGTTGGTCACAATGGTGTAGTGAACGAACTGGCCGCGCTTTTCCTTGGCAATCAAGCCGGCGTTCTCCAGCACGGTCAGATGTTGCGACACCGAGGGCTTGCTCATGTTGAAGCGCTCGGCGATCTCGCCCGCCGTCAGGCTGGAGGCTGAGAGATAGGCCAGAATCTTGCGCCGATGCAGCGACGATAGTGCGTTGAACACCCGTTGCGCCGATCCGCCTGCATCAGGGTTGAGCGTGTCGTCGTTCACAAAATCTCCTTTGTCGCCGGCAGGTCGATCAATAGGTAATTAGGATATTGCCTAAATACCTATTCGCGGGTAAATATGTAATTAGTTTATTTCCTAAATAACTTCTGCGCCGGTTGTTTTCAATCGGGTCCTTCAGTGTTGCCTGAAAAACTGGTCAGGGTTTTGTCGTGGAGGGTGCCATGGATGTCGTGTCGACTGGCAGAATGATAGCGCTGCGCGATAGCGAACCGGTGAACGGCCGGGTCGTCTGGGTTCCGGGCAAGTCGCTCTGGATCTCCGGAATGACGCTCGTGGCCGTTATCGGTGCGCCAATGACGTTTTCGGTGGACGCCCTTGTGATCTTCATCGTTCTGACGGCCCTTACGATCTGCCTCGGCCATTCGGTTGGCATGCACCGGCTACTGATCCATCGCTCTTTTGAGGCGCCGCTCTGGCTCGAGCGCATCCTCGTCACCTTCGGTGTGCTTGTCGGCATGGCCGGGCCGTTCGGCATGATCTACGCCCATGACATTCGCGATTGGGCGCAGCGCCAGCAGGCCTGCCACGATCTCTTCGCGCACCGCCGACCTTTCCTTCAGGACGCCTTCTGGCAGATGCATTGCGTGGTCGCGCTCGATCATCCGCCGCGATTTATCATTGAAGACCGTGTCGCGCAGGATCGGTTCTATCGCTTCCTTGAAGTGACATGGATGCTGCAGCAGGCGCCGCTGGCGCTGGTGCTTTTCGTCTTCGGTGGCATTTCCTGGGTGATCTGGGGCGTGGCGGTCCGTGTTTCCGTCTCGCTCACCGGTCATTGGCTGGTCGGTCACTTCGCCCATCGCGGCGGCGAGCAGGGGTGGCGCGTCGATGGCGTCGCGGTGCAGGGCTACAACCTGCCGCGTTTCGGTCTGGTGACCTTCGGTGAAGCCTATCACGGCAACCACCACGCCTTTCCGGAATCCGCCAGGCTCGGGATCGAGGACGGGCAGATCGATCTGGGCTGGTGGTTCATCCGCCTGCTTTCGCGCCTGGGGCTGGCTTCGGCGATCAAGCTGCCGTCCAATACGCGACGACGCGCCGGTCTCAGACGCATCGTTGCAAGTCCGGAAGGACTGACCGGCCAGAGAAAGGCCTGTCCGGTCCTGCGCGCGTTGCTGCGGTAATGCTTAAGCTGGCGGCTGGTTTAGATCATCTCCAATGATCGCTTGCGCTTCGGCGGCGGGAAGGCGCGGTCGAGGTCGCCGAGGTCTTCCGCCGTCAGGTGAATGTCCATCGCGTCGAGGTTTTCTCGGGCGCGGTCCGCCGAACCGGTCTTGGGGATCGAGATCACGCCGGGACGGGTTTTGAGGAAGGCAAGCGCGATCTGCGATGGCGTCGCCTGATGCGCCTTGGCGATGTGGATGAGATCCGGATGGCGGAGCAGCCGGCCTTCGTCGAGCGGCGAATAGGCCATGATCGCGATGCCACGCTTTTGACACCAGGGCAAAAGGTCGAATTCGATGCCGCGGCGTGAGAGGTTGTAGAGCACCTGGTTGACTGCGACGTTCTTTCCGTCCGGCACCGCAAGCAATTCCTCCATGTCGTCGACGTCGAAATTCGACACACCCCAGGCGCCGATCTTGCCGGCCTTTTTCAGCGCCTCGAAGGCGGCGACGGTTTCGGCGAGCGGATAGCCGCCGCGCCAGTGCAGGAGATAGAGGTCGATATGGTCGATACCGAGATGCTTCAGGCTGCGTTCGCATGCGGCTTCGGTGCCGATCCGACTGGCATTCGATGGCAGCACCTTACTGACGATGAAGGCTTCGTCGCGCCGGCCGCTGACCGCTTCGCCAACGACCCGCTCCGAGGCGCCATTGCCGTACATCTCCGCGGTGTCGATCAGCGTCATGCCGAGATCGAGGCCAAGCTGCAGGCTCTTCACTTCATCGTTCTTGCGCGACGGCGCGTCGCCCATGCGCCAGGTGCCTTGCCCGAGCACGGGCACGCGGCGGCCATCGGGTAGCGTGGTTGTCGGGATCGGATCATGCATCGGGCTCTCCTCGCAGGCGTATGTGTTGGACGGGCGGTTGTTCTGTCCGATCGGCAATCTAGCGCAAAGCATCGCGCTTTCGAGCCCACGCCGTCGGGCAAAGCAGTATCGCGCTGCGGCCGGCTAATTTCGCGTAAAGGTCGATGAGATGGCCGTCGTCAATTTGTCATGGTGACAAGTTCGCGACTGGTGCCGGTCAATAGGTCAATTATGTTGACCCAATTGAGCCGGAGGAAACCATGCAGGCCGATACGCTTCTGGCGTTGTTTTTGTTTGCGTTCACCACATCGATCACGCCGGGACCGAACAACATGATGCTGTTCGCATCGGGCGTGAACTTCGGCTTCGTGCGTACCGTTCCGCATATGCTGGGCATCGGTGCCGGCTTCTTCCTGCTCTTGATCGCCGTCGGCTTCGGTCTCGGCGCGCTGCTCCACTCCGTGCCGCTGCTCTACACGGCGTTGAAATTCGCAGGCGGCGCCTATCTCGTCTGGATCGCCTGGAAGATCGGCACCTCGCGTTCGCTCGGCGAAGGCAAGGCCGGCGCCAAGCCGATGACCTTCCTTTCTGCTGCCGCCTTCCAATGGGTCAACCCCAAGGCCTGGGTCATGGCGGTCTCGGCGATGGCGACCTATACCAGCAGCGACAGCTACCTCTTCAGCGTGCTGGTCGTCGGTCTGGTCTTCGCGCTGGTCAATGTGCCGAGCGTTTCCACCTGGGCAGGCTTCGGCTCGGCGCTCCGCCAATGGCTGTCGGAGCCGTCGCGGCTCAAGTGGTTCAACATCACCATGGCGGTACTGCTCGTCGTCAGCCTCTGGCCGATGCTAAAATAGTGCGAATTGCGGCTTGGTGAGCATCAGCCAGAAGATGCCGGTCACGGCCAGGAAGGCCGGGAAACCGCAGGCAAACCAGATGGCGTAGAGCCGGTCGAATTCCTGTGGCAGCGACGCACCGTTTGCCGTTGCAAGACGGGCAAGATCGCGCAGCCGCAACTGGATCCAGACGACCGGGAGCCAGAAGAGACCGGTGACCACATAGAGGATCAGCGACAACACGATCCAGCCTTCCGTCAGCGACCAGCCGATGCTCGTCGCCAGCAGATAGCCGGTGATTGGCTGTGTCAGCACGGCCGTGGCGGTGAAGACCGTATCGGCGATGACCACCGTTCCGGCGACATGGGCGATCAATCGTGCATCGCGGGTGCGCCGGGCCATCAGCATGAAGAAGGCGATGCCTGCGCCGGTGCCGAAGAGCACGGCGGCGCCGATCACATGGGCAAGGCGCAGTACATCTTCGAGCAGCATCAGCGTTCATCCAGAATGGCAAGCGTCGCAAGTGTGGCGAGGATCGAAGGCAGGACCTTGACGAGCGGTCCGAGCGGTTCGGCCCAGAGTGCGGGTTCGACGAGGCTTGCTGTGGCGAGATAACCGAAAGTCAGCGCGAGCATGCCCAGCAGCGCACGCTTCGCCAAGGGGCGGACGAGGACGGAAATGCCAAGGGCGATATCGGCAAGGCAGGTTGCAAGCGTCATCGCCGTGGCCGGGCCATCGGTGAGAAACCGCAGGAAATGCTGCCGAGCAGCGTCGAAGGCAAAAAGCGGTATCAGTCCGGACAGCAGCCAGAAGAGCGAAAGCCCGACGACCATCAGCGGCTTCAGCAGGTAGAGCCGGGCGAACCAGAGATCCTGAACGCCCGATGGATTGGCTGAAAGACTCTGGCGGGCGGACAGGAACGGGCCAGGGGCTCGGGGCCAACCCGCGGCAGAAACGCCGCCGGCCATCACCGAAAGCGCGGTCGAGCGCAGCGGCGAACGCCAGCCAAGCCTGCCGGCGATATCGGCAAGGAAACCGACGGGTGCTGCAAGTGCTGCGGGCAACGAGACGGTTCTGGCGGCGGGCAGGCCAAGCCACTCACGGTGCAGTGCCACGAGTTCGCCAAGCGTCGGCGGTGTCTCGTCGCCAAGCACGAGATCGCTTCCCTCGGGCATCAGCCCGGCAACAGCCGCGCTGACGGCCTCCGCAACATCGCTCATGGCGACCGTTTCGACGCGTGACCCCACATGCACGAGCGGGATGGCGAAGGGCAGGGCGGCAAGGGCACGCAGCAGGGCCGAACCGCCATGGGCGTTGCGGCCAAGCACCAGCGCCGGGCGAAGGATGACATGCGCGATGCCGCTTGCCGCGAGCGCCGTGTCGGCACGGAACTTGGTGGCGAGGAAGGCGCTGTCGCTGCCGGCGGCGCCCAATGACGCTGAGATCTGGGGTGCGGAGATCTGGACGATCCGCACCGGCGATGCCTTCGCAGCCGCATAAAGCGCCAGCATCGCCGTCTCCTGGGTCGCACCGACATCATCGGCCAAACCATCCTGCAACGCGCCGGCGCAGTTGACGATGACGTCATGGGCCTCGACCAACCCTCGCCAGTTGCTGGCAGCGCGCATGTCGGCGAGGTCGGCCGTGAACCATTGCGCCTGCGGCCGTTTCAGCCGCGCGCTCGCGACATGGCGGCCGAGGCCGGTTACCATGTGTCCGTCGCTGACAAGACGATCGAGTAGGGTCGAGCCGATGAAGCCGGTGGCGCCGAGAATCAGAACCTTCATGCGGCTAGAATAGCGGAGGCGGTTGCGCGCGAAAGCATCATGTATCGTCAAAGTTTAGTCGCGGCCGGACTTGTTACAGTGACAATTCTGGTTGCCGGTCGCTGATGAAATCGATTTCGAATGCGGATTTCATCAGCTACCACTATCGCCCGAGTGAGGAGGCAGCGCCGTCTGCGCCCGAGGGGTGCGCCGGTGCCGAAAAGCACGGCGGCGCCGATCACATGGGCAAGGCGCAGCGGTGGTGTGAATTCTCGCGATCACGTCGCACCTCGCGGGAGGCTACTTCCCCCGCGATTTGTCAGCATTGCTCCCACATTCCCACCATCAGGGCACGAGTTCGATCTCGCTCGGCCGCCATTCCTTCGTGAAGAACGATTCCAGCGGACTGTAGAGACGCAGGAGCGTAAACCAGCCTTTGCCGGGCATGGTCTGGATCCAGTTGCCGCGTTTCACCCCCTCGGGTTGGGTTGGGCCGAAATAGATCGTCGTCGAGCCATCCGGTTCCGCTTCCGCGGCAGGCGATGGATAGCTCTGGCTGCCGGCGCGCGGGTAGCCTTGCGGCGTCTGTAGCATCGAGCGCGACTGGTTGTCGTAGAGCGTGAAGGACCAGAACGCGGCCGCCGGAATGTCCTTCGGCAGCGTCACCTTGTAGGTCTTGCCGCCGTCGAGGTCGTTCTTGTTGGCGTCCAGGAAACCCATGAGATATTGCGACCCGACCTTGGGGAGCCGCATGATCATGCCGGGCGAGTCGAGCGTGTAGCCGAAGTAGAAGGCCGTCTTGGAATCGAGGGTACGCGCGCCAGTCGGCGGTAGCGGGTCGAACAGGCCATCCTTTGTGATCATCGGCGGCGGCGTTTCGAAATTTGCGCCACCCTGCCACAGCATGTTTCCCCACATTGAGTCTGGATAGTACGACCAATCAGGATGGGGCCCGCTGAAACGCCAGTTCAACACACGGCTGGCCGCGTTTCCCACCGCTGCTGCATCGGTCAGAATCTTCTTCATCCGGTCGTCCGGGTTGAATTCCTTGCCCTTGACGATACCGATGGCTGCCAACTGGCCTGCAAGTTCCGGATCGTAGGAATCGGCCGGCTCGGCCTGAACATTGGCGTTGATCATCTCGAAGAACGAATAGTCGCTTGGGGGGATCGTATTGAACGCCTTGCCGCTCGCCTCGAGGAACTTGGTTTCAGGAACCGGCGGATTCACTTCAAGCCTGACTTTGCCTTCGAGCGCCGTTGCGATGCTCGTGCCGACACCGCCCGGCGTGTAGGGATAGATCTTCATATTTTTCTTGATGTTCTCGACGGTCGGCTTCGGATCGTTGTCTACAAGGTAACCGCGAGATGCATAGATGACCCGGTTCGTCTTCGACCGCGCAACATAGAAACCACCTTCCGGAACCGGACCGTCATAACCTGGTGGCAGCAGCAGGTATCTTCCGCCTTCGCCGCGGTCGGGACCGGGGAACCCGACATCGATGATCCAGCCAAACCACATGTCGTTGATCGTGCCTACCCCCATAGGAGGCTGCTCGACCACGGTTGGCCCCTTCGTCAGATCCACGATGCTGAAATAGTAGACGGTATCGGCATTGGCCGTGAGGAACAGCGACTTCGAATCCATCAGTTCAGGGTAAAGGGTGACCGTGTTGTCCTCTGCGCCGATGCTGAGAAGACCCTTGCGGATCGCATAGGCCGATGCGCCGCCATAGCTGTTGAGGAACGCGTCAAGGGCGCGAGTGAAATCAAGCGTGTCATAAACCTTGTCGACGGTGTCTGCACTCGGCGCGCCATCCTTGAAATTGAGCGTACCGATGCGAGACTCTACTTTATCCGGGGTAACCAGAATCGGTGGGATTTCGGTCGCCGTCTGGCCAAAAGCTGGATTTCCGCCGTTGACGATGGTTGCGGCGACAAGAGCTGCAAATAGTGGAAGCTTGCTTCTAATAGGTTTCATGCTGCCCTCCATTTGTTGAGTAAGACTCTGGATTGGCGCGGACAACACCACGTTGCCGGATGTCTATGGCGCGATGCACGTTTCCCGACTCCCGAGCATGCTCCGCGAGTACCTTTTGGACAAGTTTGTCTTCATGAGAGTTTGAGTCAGCGGGTCTGCAAATCGGACAGCGTGAACCCTTTCACGAGGCCGTGAAATAGCAATTACGTTACTGCAACATACGTGGAAAACGGCGCTCTTGCTGGCTTTAGCCTCGCGCGTTGGTGGATCCTACATAATAGCGCATTTTTCAATGCTGCCGGTTCGCATGGAACCGGACTTGTTACGGTGACAATTCTGGTCGCCGGTCGCTGATGAATTCGATTTCGAATCCGGATCTCATCAGCTACCACTATCGCGCGAGTGAGGAGGCAGCGCCGTCTGCGCCCGAGGGGTGCGCCGTTGCGAGGAGCCAGGCAATGTCCGAACACCATCATGGTCACGATCACGACCATCATCACCATGACAACCATTTCACCGACATGGAAGCGCGGGTGAAGGCGCTGGAAACGGTGCTGACCGAGAAGGGGCTGATCGATCCGGCGGCGATCGACGCGATCGTCGAGACCTATGAGACGAAGATCGGCCCGCGCAACGGTGCCCGCGTGGTGGCCAAGGCCTGGGTCGATCCCGATTTTGCCGAGTGGCTGAAGCGCGATGCGACCGAAGCGATCGCCAGCCTCGGCTATACCGGCCGGCAGGGCGAGCATATGCGCGCCGTGTTCAATACGGCCGAGACCCATAACCTCGTCGTCTGCACGCTCTGCTCCTGTTATCCCTGGTCCGTGCTCGGCCTGCCGCCGGTCTGGTACAAGGCGCCGCCCTATCGCTCGCGCGCGGTCATCGATCCGCGCGGGGTGCTCCAGGAGTTCGGTCTGATCTTGCCGGAGACAACGCGCATCCGCGTCTGGGACTCGACGGCGGAGCTGCGCTATCTGGTGATCCCAGAGCGTCCGGCCGATACCGACGGTTTCAGCGAGGAGGAACTCGCGGGGCTGGTGACGCGCGATGCCATGATCGGCACGGGGCTCGCGCTTTCCGGGGAGACGCTTCGATGAACGGTCCGCACGATCTCGGCGGCGCGCACGGCCTCGGCCCCGTGGCGCCGGAAAAGGACGAGCCCTATTTCCACGGCGAATGGGAGAAGCGGGCGCTCGGCGTCACGCTCTCCTGCGGCGCCTTCGGCGCCTGGACGATCGACGAAAGCCGGCATGCGCGCGAAAGCCTGCCGCCGGCGACCTATCTTTCGGCGAGCTATTACGAGATCTGGACCCGCGCGCTGGAGACCCTGCTCAAACGCCATGGTTTTGTAAGTCAGGCCGAGCTCGATGGCGGCCACAGGCTGGAGCCGTGTGCGAGCCCGAAGCGGGTGCTGAAGGCCGACATGGTGGCCGGCGTGCTGGCGAAGGGCGCGCCTTGCGACCGCCCGGCGGAAGGATTGCCGCGCTTTGCTGCCGGCGACCCGGTGAAGACGAAGAATTTCAATCCGGAGACCCACACGCGGCTGCCGCGCTACGCTCGCGCCAAGCTCGGCCGGGTAGAGGCGGTGCAGGGCTTCTTCGTCTTTCCTGACGATAACGCCCATGGCCGCGGCGAAAATCCGCAATGGGTGTATACGGTCGTCTTCGATGGGCCCGAGATTTGGGGCGAGGGCGCCGATCCGACGCTGACGGTCTCGATCGATGCCTGGGAGAGCTACCTTGAACACGTGTAAGGTGACATCGCCGCTCATTGCCTCGGCCGAACTGCCGAAATCGCCGGAGGGCGATCCTGTCTTTGCCGAGCCCTGGCAGGCGAACGCCTTCGCCATGACCGTACGCCTGCATGAAAAGGGCGTGTTCTCCTGGCCGGAATGGGCCGAGGCGCTTTCGGCCGAGCTCTACAAGCCTGGTCGCAAGGCGGATGCCAGCGACTACTACGATTGCTGGGTAGCCGCGCTCTCGCGCCTCGTCACCGAGCTCTCGATCGCGTCTGGCCGTGAGTTGGAGCACCTGACGCAGAGCTGGCAGCGGGCGGCGGAAGCGACGCCGCACGGGCACCCGATCGTGCTCGCCAACGACCCTGAGCGGCCCTGATTTCGAAGGCTCCGATCGGCAGGATTTTCGCAAGTTGATCGCAGACGGTTTTTCACGTAGAGGCTGCTAATCTAAACGATCTGGAGCTTGCCGTGGGCGAAACGCGATATCCTTTTTCCTCCATGGAGGCGGCGGCGGAGATGTTCAAAAGAACGCCGCTCGAACGCCTCAGCACATGGTTGGAAACCAAAAGGATGGCCCGGCGGGAGAGAAAAAAGAGACGCCGGCACGCGTTGACGTGCCTGAACGCGCGCGGGCCGGCGACCTTGTCGCCCGACGATATCCCGTTGATGTTCATCACCCACAACGACCTCAAGCTGATGCCGTCGTTCCTGGCGCATTACCGCAAGCTCGGGGTGACACGCTTCATCTGCATCGACGACGTCTCATCCGACGGCACGCGCGAATATCTGGTGGCACAACCGGACGTCGACGTCTGGTCGTCCATCGTCCGCTTCAAGGAGGCGCGGCGCGGGCGCGAATGGCGAGAAACGCTGTTCGAGCGCTATGGCACCGGCCGATGGTACGTCAATGTCGATTCCGACGAGTATCTCGTCTACGATGGCTATGAGGAACGCGGACTGAAGTGGCTCATTCCGGCGCTGGAGCGCATGGGCGCCCGCCGCATGCTCGCCCCCATGCTCGACATGTATCCGGTCGATCTCGAGCGCGCCGACGTTGAAAAGCTGGAGCAACAGGCCCCCTGGGAGATTGCCGATCATTTCGATGCCACCGGCTACGCCATGCATGCGATGAAGCGGGCCTTCAGCGTCAAGGGCGGACCGCGCTATCGCAAGTTCGGAACCGACCTGGAGATGGTCAAGTATCCGGTGCTGTTCTGGGACGGCGAGTGCTGTTTCGGGCCCAGCATCCATCAGCCCTTGCCCTATGACCGGAATTTTCCGGCCGCCATGGGCGTGCTGCTGCATTTCAAGTTCTTTGCCGATTACGCCGAGGTCGTCGATGCGGCCGCGGCAGGCGGGCAGTATTTCGATGCCTCCGCCGTCTATGTGAAGATCAAGGAGAACATCGCAAACGCCGGCGGTCTGCAATTGACGTCGGATGTTTCGGTGCGCTTCACCGGATCGAGGCAATTACTGGATCTCGGATTTATAACGCGGCTTGAGCGCGCCTGAAGCGCGGCTCGGCGAATGTCTGGAGTGAGAATGGAGAAGGCGAAACTCGTCGTTCTGTTTCCGGTCTTCAATGGTGCGAAGACCCTGGAAAAGTGCCTGCAGTGCATCGCGGATCAGGGTTTCAGGGATTTTCGCGCCATCATCGTCGAGAACAGGTCGACCGATGGTTCGCTGGAGATCGCCAAAGCCTTCGCGGCGAAGGATCCTCGCTTCGAAGTACTCGAGAACGAAGTGCACCTCAAGGCTGACGAGAACTTCCTCAAGTGCTTCCACCTCGGCACCGAACTCGGCGAGTATTTCTGCCTCAGGGCCTGCGACGACTTTTCGACGCTCGACTACCTGTCGCGCCTCGTCGCCGCCCTGGACGCGGATAAGACCAAGCTGCTCGGGGTTTCGGACGTCAGGCGCATCAACAACGGCAAGGGACGCCTTGCCAGCCCCAACCGCGACGTCTTCAATTTTGCCCAGCGCGTGCGCGACGGTAACATCCCGCGCAATCTGAGCTATCCGTCCGAATGGGTCTACGGCATCTATCGGTCGCAAGGCAGCCTGGAGATCCTGCTCCGGCGCTATGCGGAGTTCAGCTATCCCTGGACCGGCGCCTCCTACATCGTCACGGAGTTCGTGGTGCGCGATCTCGTCGCCTATGTTGAGGGGCCCGAGTTCCATTTCATCGAGGGTTCGGGATCGGTTCAGCGCTATGGCGCAAAGACCTTCCGGGAAAAGTTCTCGCAGCGCTGGGACTATACGGTCGGCTGCTATCGGCTGAAGGACAAGCTGCCGCCGATGTCGCCGTGGACAAAGTTCCTGCTGTTCCGGATGTTCTGGAACGACGCGCGTCGCAAGACCCGCTACAAGCTCCTCGGCTTTTTCTGATTGGGCGGACACGCGCCGGAGAGGGCGCGCCGCGATCTCAACTTCCCTTCGCCTCGCTCTTGTCGAACTGGCGGTAGCACTCGTCGGCCACCTGCTGCAGCAGGCTGCGCGGCACCTCGCCGGTGACGGCGTAGCCGATCGGGCCGTCGATCCAGTAGAAGGTCTCGACGCCGTCGACGCTGTCGATACGGAAACTGGTCTCGCGGTTGTCGTCGTTCCGGCCGAGAAGCACGGTGAGCCTGCGTCCGGTGCCGTCCTCATACATGAACATCGCACCCGCCTTGCCATTGACCGGCAGCAACCGGCCGCCGACCAGCGAGAAGCCGAGCGAGGAGAGATCGGGGATCGACAGCGGATGTTCGAGGCGTTTTCCGAGCCAGGTGGCGAGATGGCTCTGCTCGTCGGCGCCCACTTCGACGGCGTGGCGCACTTCGCTGGCATAGACCAGGAAGGCTGATTGCGCCTGCCGCGGCAAGCTGTCGGCGGTCTCGATCGATTGGTTGCCGCCATCGGCAGAAATCAGAGATGGCGCGTAGAGGCCGGTCAGCGCGCCCGCGGCAAACAGGGCGAGACCGGCGGCGATGGCGCGCAGACGGCCGGTGGCGGATCGCTTGCCCTTGTCCGGGTCCGATTGCGGAAGATCGTTGCGGCTTTTCGATAGCAGGGCGCGGTCGTTTGTGTCGCTGTGGGCGTAGCCGGCGAAGAGCGCACGAAGGTCCACCGCCTGCGCCTGCCATTGCCGGACTTCTTCGGCGCGGGCGGGGTTGCTCTCCAGCCATTGCTCGATCCGTTCGCGTTCCCGTGGGGTCACGAAACCGTCGACATAGGCGTGCAGGTCGTCTTCGGAGACGGTGTTGAGATCTTCCGTCATTTCGGTCTCCGCATGCTGATCACATTGTCGTCCTTCATGGCTTCGGCAAGCTGGCGCCGGGCGCGTGAGAGCCGCGACATCACGGTGCCGATTGGAATGGCCATCATCTCGGCCACGTCCTGGTAGCGGTATCCCTCGATCACCACGAGCATCAGCACCGAGCGGTTTTCCGAGGAAAGGCCGTTCAGCGCCCGTTCGAGCTTGGAGCGTTCGAGCGGGTCGCTTTCGCGGTTCTCCGCCTCGAGCCCCAGATCCTCCTCCAGCGCCACCTGCGGGTGCATGGAGAGGTAGCGGTGCCGGTTGCGGCCGAGATTGGTCATGATGGTGAAGGCCCAGGCGCGCAGGTTGACGCCGCGCCATTGCGCGCGGCGCGAAAGCACCTTCTCCACGCAATCCTGCAACAGGTCCTCGCCATCCGGATCCGAGCGCACGAGGCTGCGGGCATAGCGCCTCAGCGCCGGCACCAGCGCCAGCACGTCCTCTTCGAACCGGTCGGATGCGGGGTTTTCGGCCCCCGCATCCGCATTGCCGCCATTACGGCTTTGCGACATCCCATTCGCCCTTCACGCCATCACCGGTAATGTCACCCATCTTCTTGTCCTTGACGAAGAAATAGAGCGGCATGCCGTCCTTGGCCCACTGTTTCTTGCCGTCCTTGCGCTCGACCAGCGTATAGGCGCCTTCGGCCTTGGCGCTGGCTTCCGCCAGGAAGGGCGGCCAGTTCTTGGCGCAATTGTCGTAGCAGCTGGACACGCCGCCATGGTCGTCCTTGTAGGTATAGAGCGTCATACCGTTTTCCCCGGCCAGTACCTTGCCTTTGGCCGATTCGACTTCCTTGACCGGCGGCGCGGCGAAGGCCGTGACGCTGGCGGCAAGGAGCATGGCGATCGTCAATGGAAACGTTCTCATGGCAATTGTCCTTCCTCAAGATGATTTTCCTATCCGGAAACGGGCGGATGCCTCCTCGTCCCGTTCCGCAAGAGCCGCATGCTTGCAGATCCAACCGTGAGACACGGTGCGCGGGGGATTTATTCCCGGAAAACTGGTGGCTGTTTCGGTTCCGCCATTTCGCTGCCGGAACCGAAGCAAACGGAGCGACCGGCCGCGCGATCGGCAATCGCGCGGCCGGCAAAAGGACGGTGATTTGCTGGAAGCAGCCCGCTGTTCAGGGCAGCAGAACCACGGACCCGGTCGTGCGACGGGCCTCCAGGTCCTCATGCGCCTTGCGCGCTTCAGACAGCGGATAGGTGGTGATGGCGGAGGCGCGAACGATCCCTGCCTCAATCGCGCCAAACAGGTCTCGCGCCGCCGTCTCGTATTCCCTTCGGTCCGCGGTGTAGTGCGCGATCGAGGGGCGGGTAACATGGAGCGAGCCCTTGGCCGCAAGTAAGGAGACGTCAAGCGGCGGCACCGGGCCGGAGGAGGCGCCGAACGAAACCAGCGTGCCGCGCGGGCGCAGGCAATCGAGCGATTTGGCGAAGGTTTCGGCGCCGACGGAATCATAGACGACATCGACGCCCATGCCGCCGGTGATCTCGGCGACACGCGCCTCAAAATCCTCCTCGGTATAGAGGATCACATGATCGCAGCCGTTGGCGCGGGCGATCTCGGCCTTTTCGGCGGAGCTGACCGTGCCGATGGTGGTCGCGCCCAGGTGCTTCAGCCATTGACAGGCGATCGAGCCGACGCCGCCAGCCGCCGCATGGAACAGCACCGTGTCGCCGCGTTTGACCGGAAAACAGCGGCGGATGAGATACTCGACGGTCAGCCCCTTGAAGACGAGTGCTGCGACCTCAAGGCTGTCGAACTCGTCGGGCAGCGCCAGCGCCCGTGCTGCGGGCAAGTCGCGGTGGGTAGCATAGGCACCGGGCGGGCCGCCGACATAGGCGATGCGTTGGCCGACAGCAAAGCCCGCCACCCCTTCGCCAAGTGCCGTGACGACGCCGACGCCTTCGACGCCGAGGCCGCTAGGCAGCGGGAGGGGGGCGGTGCCGCGGCGATGATAGATGTCGATGTAATTGACGCCGATCGCGAGGTGGCGAATCTGGATCTCGCCGGGCGCGGGGTCGGCCAGTGGCTCGGCTTTGAAAGCGAGCACCTCTGGCGCGCCAAATTCGGAAAATCGGAAGACTTCATTCTCGATCGCCATGCTGCTCTCTCCAAGGGATTTCGCGGAATCTGCTTGATTTTTCAGCGTCGGTCGAGAAACCTTTGTGCAATCCGATTTTCCAAAAATGGAAAGCAAATGGACTGGAATGATCTGAAGTTCTTTCTGGCCGTCGCCAATGCGCGGTCGTTGAGTGCCGCGTCGGCCAGGCTCGGTGTGAGCGCGTCGACCGTGTCGCGCCGGATCGAGGCACTGGAAGCGGCGTTGCAGGTCAAGCTTTTCCGGCCCCATCGCGACGGTTATGACCTGACGCCCGCCGGCGAAGACTTGGTGGCGCCGGCTGAGCGCGCCGAGGCGCAGATGCGCGTCTTCGAGCGCACGGCGCGCGAGAAGGACAGCGATCTCGCCGGGCCGGTCCGTATCGACGTGCCGGAACTGCTCGGGCAGGAGGTGCTGTTGCCCGGGCTGGCGGGGCTCCTGCAAAGCCATCCGGAGATCCGCCTTGAGATGCATTCGAGCGTCCGGCCGGTGCGGCTGATCGGTGAGGAGGCGGATATCGTGCTGCGCCTCGTCCGGCCGCAGCAGGGCAATTATCGTCAGCGCAAGATCGGCTCTCTCGCCTTCGGCCTCTATGCAGCACCCAGCTACCTTGAACGCCACGGTACGTACGCCGGCTGACCTCTACCGCCACCGGGTGATCGGCTGGAGCGAGGAGTTGAGTTACCTGATCATGGTGGCCTGGGTCGAAACGCTCTGCCCCGGTCTCCAGCCGTCGATGCGTCTCACCTCCCTCGGTGCGCAGATGGCGGCGGTGAAAAACGGGCTCGGGCTCGCCGTGTTGCCTGCCTTTGCGGTCCAGTCGGCAGGGTTCGTGCCTCTGCTGCCGGAGGTGCCGCCCTTGGCCCCGGATCTCTGGATGCTGGTCCATGAACAGGCGGCGGAACTGCCGCGGGTGCAACTGGTCAAGGAGGCGGTCATCACGGCGCTGGCGCGCTTCAAGGTGCGGTCGGGCGTGTAGATGCCAAGCGGCTCAAGCCCGGTCGGCGACGAAGCGGGCGAGGGCTGGACCGATCATGGTGATGATCAGAAGGCGGGCGGTCTGCAGCGCCATGACGAAGGAAAGATCGACATTGCTCGATGCGGCAATGACCGCGATCGAATCGAGCCCGCCGGGGCTGGTGGCGAGATAGGCGGTCAGCGGATCGATGCCGACGACCTTGATCAGGAGCACCGCGAGCAGACCCGAGAAGGAGATCAGCACGATAATCGAGATGACCGTCGGCACCAGCGCGCGGCGCGCGTGGATGAGGATCTGGCGGGTGAAGCCAAGGCCGATGTTCCAGCCGAGAGCCGCAAAACAGAGCGCCAGCAGCCATTGCGGCAGCACGGTGGTCATGACGCCGCTGACGTTGAGCACGGCGCCGACGAGGAAGGGCAGCAGGAAGGCGCCGGCCGGCACGCGCAGGAAGCGGCCGGCAAGGGCGGCGCCGAGCCCGACGGCCATGGTCTCGAGGAAGAGCAAGCCGTCGATCGGCGCGAACCAGTGCGTGGTCTGCTCGGCTTCAGCCCCGGTGACCCACATATGCGCCACGACCGTTGCGGTGCTGGCGACGAAGATCACGCGCAGATATTGCATGAAGGCGACGAGGCGGGCGTCGGCGCCGTAGGCATCGGCCATCAAGAGCATGGTCGAGGCGGCACCGGCCGACGAGCCCCAGATCGCCGTCGTGCCCGGCAGGATGCGCATGCGGGTGATCACCCAGCCGCAGAGCGTGCTGACGGCGATGACCGAGAGGATGACGGCGAGGAACAGCGGCCAGTTGCCGGAGAAGGTCACGAGCATGCCCGGCGTCATAGCGCCGGCGATCATCATCGCCAGGATGAACTGCACGCAGAAGAAGAGCTGCCGCGGCAGCCGGATCGTGCCGCCGTTCATGCCGACGAGAACGGCGCCGAGCATCGGGCCCATCAACAGCCCGGCCGGAAGGCCGATGAATTCGAAGAACGAGGCGAGCACAATGGAGATTGCCGAGAGCAGGCACCATTGCAGCCACGGGGCCAGCCGTCCGATGCCGACCTTTTCCGGAGAGGACGCGGCTTTGGGCTTGTCGGTCGTCACGGGCATTCTCCGGCATGACCCCGTAAAGGCGGAGCGGCCATTCGTGGCCGGCCTCGACGGGCTTCGAGCGATGGTCGTCACCAGCAGGATCGCGGCGCCATCAATGTCCCGCTCGTTAGCAACAATGCGGCGTTGCATTCAAGGGGCACGGCAAGAAAGTGCCACAGCTGCCGTCGGCCGGAAACAAGGGGAGCGGTGTCGCCACACTTGCCGGGAAGGCTCGCAGCTGTGTGACGAACGCGCGTTGTGAGAAAAAAACGTGAACAAAAGATCTCTGGCTCGGGTAGCGCGACAGATGCGGTCAGGCAAAAAGATATTGATTTTGCGTGGCAATTTCGTGAATTGCCGCGGAGTGCTCGCCAACCTGCCGTCACAGGGGCCGTGCAGCCCATAAATCCGGGCTTGCGTGTGCCGCCCGAATCCTGACACTCAAGCCCATGCAGTTCGCACCGCAACAGGACGAGGCCCTCAAGGCCGTTTCGCAGTGGCTGAAAGAGGGCCGCTCGCCGCTCTTCCGGCTGTTCGGCTATGCCGGCACCGGCAAGACGACGCTGGCCCGGCACTTTGCCGAACATGTCGATGGCGACGTGCTGTTTGCCGCCTTCACCGGCAAGGCCGCGCAGGTGCTGCGCTCCAAGGGTGCCAGCAACGCCAAGACCATCCACTCGCTGATCTATCGTCCGCGCGGCGAGGAGGAGGTTTCCGATGAGGAAACCGGCAAGACCTCGATCGCGCCGATGTTTGCGATCAACCGCCAGAGCCCGGTCGCCAAGGCCGCGCTGATCATCGTCGACGAATGCTCGATGGTGGACGAGGCGCTCGGCAAGGACCTGATGAGCTTCGGCACGCCGATCCTCGTGCTCGGCGATCCCGGGCAGCTGCCGCCGGTATCCGGCGGCGGCTACTTCACCAACCAGGAGCCGGACTATCTGCTGACGGACATCCATCGTCAGGCGCGCGACAATCCGATCATCCAACTCGCGATGCAGGTGCGCGAAGGCAACGAGATCATGCATGGCGACTACGGCACCACGCAGGTGATCGGTCGCGGGCAGGTGAACCAGGAGCTGGTGCTGGAAGCGGATCAGGTGCTTGTCGGCACCAACAAGACCCGCCGGCGCTACAATCAGCGCCTGCGCGAACTCAAGGGCTTCACCAGCGACTATCCGCAGTCCGGCGACAAGCTCGTCTGCCTCAGGAACGATCCGGCCAAAGGCCTGCTCAACGGTTCGCTGTGGCAGGTGATGAGCTCGTCGAAGGAAACGGTGAAGCCGGGCATCAACCTGATGATCCGGCCCGAAGACGACGACATGGATCGCGGTGCCGCCAAGATCAAGCTGTTGAAGGCGGCCTTCGAGGATGTCGAGGGCGAGATCCCCTGGACGACGCGCAAGCGCTACGACGAGTTCGACTACGGCTATGCGCTGACGGTGCATAAGGCGCAGGGCTCGCAGTGGAACAACGTCGTTTTGTTCGACGAGAGCTGGGCCTTCCGCGATACGCGGGAACGCTGGCTCTACACCGCGATTACCCGCGCGGCGGAGCGACTGACGATCGTTCGCTAAGGGCGGCTACGGAAGGGGTGCGACGTTGCCGATCAACAGGATCATCGCGTCGAGGCCTTTTGTCAGCATAGTGGACGCGATTTCGGCTGGCGGATACAACCCGTTTCTCTGCCAAGCGACACGTGGATTCCGCACCGCCCTGTTTGCTGCTAATATCATAGCTTCACCACCGGTTGTGGAGGGCAAAATGTCTCGGGCTCGCTTCCTTTCCGTCGCCGCATTCTCAATAGGCTTTGCAACGACGATCCACGCAGCGCCTATCAACATGACAAACAGTCCGTCCTGGACCAGCCCCACCGCTGCAAATCCATCGGACCTGGTTCTGGTGGCAGAGACCAAGAAGCCGCTGGTGAAATCGCCGTCGGTCAAGGCTGGAGCAACCGGCCCACAGACCACGGTCGGCTCTGCTGAACTGACTGCCCAGGAATGTGAGCGCGTTGGCGGTGTCGTGACGGGCAACGGTGACCCTAACTGCAAATCGAACCAGCGGTGCAAGACGACGCTGAGCAACGGCGACATCCGCTCGGTATGTATCGACGAAGCAAATTAGGCTCACCAGTCCGGGCTTTTGACCTACTGCATGTCTTTGTCCTTAAATCGAACTCGATTTAAGGACAAAGACATGCAGAAAATCAAAGTGCTACAGCGACCTTTGCGCGTCTGATAAGACGCGCGGCGCTGTAGGCGGCAAGCTGGATAAGGCCGGCCGCATAACGGACGATTATCGCTTGGTCGCCATCCACAGCACGTGGCGCGCACCGCCACGCTTGCCATTGGCGCGCACATTGACCTCGTCGGTGGCAAAGCCGACCTCACGCAATCGCCGCGTAAAAGCGCTGTCCGGCGCCGAGGACCAGACGGCAAGCACGCCGCTGGGCCGCAGCGCCGCCTGGGCGGCGCGAAGCCCGGTATGGCTGTAAAGGCTGTCGTTGGAGGGGCGCGTCAATCCGTCCGGGCCATTGTCGACATCGAGCAGGATGGCATCGTAAGCGGCCTTCTTCGAGCGGATCAGCGCGCCGACATCGCCGACATGGATATCGACGCGGGGATCGTCGAGCGTGCCCTTGTGGAGGTCCGCCATCGGCCCGCGCGCCCAGTCGACGACGGCCGGCACGAGCTCTGCGACGACGACGCTGGCATCGTCCGGCAGCACGGCGAGGGCCGCCCGCAATGTGAACCCCATGCCGAGACCGCCGATCAGCATGCTGATGTTCTTGCCGCCGGCGATGCGCTCGTAGGCGAGCGTCGCCAGCGCCTCTTCCGAGCCGCTCAGCCGGCTGTTCATTAGTTCGGTCGAGCCGAGCATGATGGAAAATTCTTGGCCGCGCTGCTTCAGGCGCAACTCGTCGCCGTCTCCGGGAATGGTGGCGCGGTCTAGCTGGATCCAGGGAAGCATCGGGATATCTCACTCATGTCGTTTCAGCGCCTCGTAACATGAGCGCGGCGTCGAAGACATCCCATTGTCGACGATCCCGGGAGAAACGCCGGCGAACCGGCGGTATGGCCGGCTACCGGTCAGGCTTTGGCCGTGCCGCCTCCAGACGCGCTGACACGTCTCCAGCCGAAGACGAAAACCGCCGTAAGGTGCTTCGGTTACTCCGCCGAGATCATTCCGGCGAGTACGGCCTTGGCGATTGCCTGGAAGCGGTTGTTGGCGCCGAACTTGCGGATGATGCCGGCTTCGAGCGTGAGCGCCGCGGCGACGTCCATCTCCATCAGGCCGGCGATGCGCGGGGCCGGATAACCGTCGGCCATGAAGGTCAGACACTCGCTCTCGATCGGGGAAAGGTGGACATGGTCATCTTCATCGGTCGCGGTACCGCTGCCATCGCTGCTTTCGAGCAGTTCGGTGATGCGCTGCA
The DNA here is from genome assembly GCF_014852025.1 of Ensifer sp. ENS10. Classification (NCBI taxonomy): domain Bacteria; kingdom Pseudomonadati; phylum Pseudomonadota; class Alphaproteobacteria; order Hyphomicrobiales; family Rhizobiaceae; genus Ensifer; species Ensifer sp. ENS10. The sequence continues at coordinate 678,179 of NZ_JACVAS010000002.1, read as the reverse complement.
TCTGGCGGCGCAGGTTCGCCTGCTGGGCGGCAAGTTCCCGGCGCCGCGCCAGTAGCGCCTCGCGAAACAACTGGTCGGCGTCTGCCTGTTCTTCGGTGCCGGCAAGGCCGGTCAAAAGCTCCAGGATGGCGGCGATCGGCATGTCGATCTCGCGGCAGGCGTTGATGACAGCCATGCGGCGGATGTGTTCTTCGTTGTAAACCCGCATCGGCCCCATGCGCGCGGCGGTCAGAAGGCCTTTCTCCTCGTAGAAATGCAGGGTGCGGTGGGTGACGCCGAAGGCATCGGCCATGTCGGCGATCGCCAGCGGGGCCGTCGGATCATGATGGGGAAGGGGAAGGATGGGCAGGAAGCCGACGCGTTCGGGCGCGGCGAGCATGCCTTCGTATTTCCAGTGGTCTCGCGGCATATCGATTGTCCCCGGTCTACAGGCCGCGCCTATCCGGCGCGTTGTCTCTGTAACGTTTGATTTTCCGCATATTTGACCTGAATCGAGGCCGACCCAGGGTATAACAGTCCGCGTCCGGAAGCGGCGGCGATCACCGGGTCTCATAGGTGCGGACCGCGTCCGCGTGCTGAGGCACTCGTTGATCGACAACGACAATGCCTGCTGCTCGGCTGGGGCATCCCGCGTGGACCACGCGGTTCTACTCAGGACTTCGATGCTTGCCTGACGAGCAACCAGGCATCCATTCCCAACGCATGCGTGCACCGTATACGCGAATCAAATATATGACCAGTCCTTAATATTGGTAGGCTGACGCCCGTTTTCCCCGACTGGAGGGGCCGCTGCCACTGCATGGTTTCCTACTGCCTGTCTCCTTGAATCGACCTCGATTTAAGGACCAAGACATGCAGAAAATCAAAGGGCTACAGCGACCTTTGCGCGTCTGATAAGACGCGCGGCGCTGTGGGCCGATCCAGGAAAACATGCAGTGATTCAAAGCGTTACGGTGAGCTTGCCGCGTCCTCGAAGATGCGGCGCACGCGGTCAGTGGCCGATGACCTTGAGCGGGCTGTTGGAGCTCAGGATGAACAGTGGTTCGTCCCCGCGCAACGGCGACAGCTTCTGCTGGCAGGACCAGGCTTCCTCGAAGGCACCCCGGGTCAGGTGCTTGCGATAGCGCTGGGTAGCGGCCATGCAGCCCATGAGGGGGCTTTCGATCTGCTCCTGGCGGGCGTGCTCGTAGATCTCGCCGTCGAGCGAAAACAGTTCCGACGCCAGCGACATGCTCTCGTAAAGCAGGTCCGGCTCGGACGCGAGCCGCTTCCAGGTAATGAAGTCCTGGCGCAGCGGCACGTTCTCGCCATCATGCGAGAGGGTGACGCGGATGCCCTGCGCCGGCGCATCGTACCAGGTCACCTGCACGGTGAACGACAGGGCGGAATTGCGCGAAACGGGTCGACCGGTGTCGCCGTCGGTGGCGCGGGCCAGCGTCTTGTGGCGCTGGGCCGCAAGGCGAAGCGCCGTGGCAAACGCTTTTGCATCTTCGTTTTCGGCGCCGGCCATCTTCACCTGAACCGAGGGCAGTACCCGCTCGGTCGCGTGGCGCGCGTTGAAGAGTTTTGCCTGCGCGTCGATGTCCAGCGTCATTTCCTGCGAGGGCATCGGCGCGAAAAGGAGCAGCGGCAGCACGGTCAGCACCGAGAGCGGCGACGAGAAGGGCGCCGGCGGCCAGGCGGGCCGGTGCCCGGCAAAACGCCGCTTCGTCAGTTTCGGCTGGCGGGGCGAGCTTGCGGCCTGATGCTCTTCCTCGTTGCGGGCGCGCTGGTACTCCGGAACATAGGTTCCCTTGGGAATGGCGATCCGCCATTCGTCGTCGGCACCGTCGGCCTCGTAGAAAGCCTTGAGCAGCTTGCGCAATTTGCCGGCGTGCACCCGCACGAGCGGGTCACTGTCGGCGTTGAAAGCCTGGGGCCGGTCGAAGACGTCGATCGCGATCGAGTAGCCCTTGAGCTGATAGCCTTCGCCGGCCATCTCCTTCTCGACCACATAGGTGAGGAAGGCCCTGAGGCGCTCTGAACGTGCGAAAGCCTTGCTTTCGAGGATACGGCGGAGGGCCCGTCGAATCGTCTCGTCGCAGGGTCTTTCGACCGTCGTCATCCGTTCTTGCTCCAGTGTCATGTGAATTAAAATCTATGAAATGCGATCGCGGCGCGGGCTGGGCCATTCGATCTGATTCGGAAAGTTAAGCCCTAAAAAGGTGGTTGTCAGGGGTGTAGACGCCAAATTTGAGTTTTTTCTGAAATAAACGTAAAAATTGCGCCGGTTCTCCCTGTGGCAGATGGTAGCGGAAGTCCAGTCGGCCATTTTCGCCGTCCGTGATTGAGCCTTCCCGCATATTAGAGACGTCGATTGTCAAGACTTGGTCAAGACAAGGCGGGCAAACGAACCGCGCGCAAACGTCGCATCGCTCCCCTGCGACCTCCTTGGAATTGCTGCATAATCGGACCTCAAACTGTTTTCGGTTTCAGCAATTATGCAGTAGAACATTGCAACCACATTGCCTGCGTCTGGGCCCGCCTTGGGCCCGCTTTCTGGAAAGTTCAGACATGCCTGCAAAACTGTCCGTGAATCTGAATGCCGTCGCAATGCTCCGCAACCGGCGCGATCTGCCGTGGCCTTCCGTCACCGCGCTTGGCCGCATCGCGCTCGAAGCGGGGGCTGCCGGTCTCACTGTGCATCCGCGACCCGACCAGCGCCACGTCCGCTTCAGCGATCTGCAGCCGATCCGCGACCTGATCGACCAGGCGTTTCCGGAGACGGAATTCAACATGGAAGGCTATCCGAACGAGGAATTCCTCGGCCTCGTGGAGATGCATCGGCCGGAGCAGGTGACACTGGTGCCCGACGATCCGGCGCAGGCGACCTCGGACCACGGCTGGGATTTCCGCAAGAACCACAACCTGCTCGGCAATGTCGTCGGCCGGCTGAAGAAGAAGGGTTTTCGCGTTTCGCTGTTTGCCGATGGCGACGAGGATACGGAGGCCTTGCGGATTGCCAAGGAAACCGGCGCCGATCGCATCGAACTCTACACCGGCCCCTATGGCGGTTGCTATGACGACCCGGACAAGGCCGAGAAGATCGCCGCCGAACTTGGCCGCACGGCTGCGATTGCCGCAAGCCTCGGGCTCGACGTCAATGCGGGCCACGACCTGACGGTGGCCAACCTGCCGTTGCTCGCCCGGCACATCCCCGATCTTGCCGAAGTCTCGATCGGTCACGGCCTGACGGCCGATGCGCTGGAATACGGTATGGCCGAGACGGTGCGCCGCTTCCGTCGCGCCTGCGGGCAGGAGGTCTGAGGCGACATTTGCGCCCTAGTTCTTGCGCGGCAGCAGCGCGTTGCGGAAACCCGAGCGATGCCATGAAGGATCTCTTCGTCGTCACCCACACGGAATCCGTCCATCACCTGGAAGGCAAGGTGGGTGGCTGGTACGACACGGATCTGACCGCCCGCGGCAGAGAGGATGCGGAGTTAACGGCCGAACGGCTGGTGGCTTTGGTTGGCGGAAGGGACGTGGAAATCCATAGCTCCGATCTGCGCCGCGCCACCCAGACGGCCGATGCGATAGCAAGGCGCTTTCAACGGCCGGTGATGGAAACCGCCGATCTCCGGGAAATCAGCTATGGCGTTGCCGGTGGCAGGCCTCAGGCCTGGCTCGATGCGCGCTACACCCCGGCGCCGGATGACAATCGGCTCGATGATCCCTGCGGGATCGATGGCGCAGAAACCCGGCGCGAGGTGGCGCTGCGCGTCTTCCCTTGCGTCGACGCCATCGTCGCGCGGCCCTGCCAAACGCAGATCATCGTCACCCACGGCTTCACGCTGACGCTGGTGCTTGCCGCCTGGATGAAGATCCCGATCGGCGCCACGGGATTCCTGAGTTTTCCGGCAAAATCGGGAAGCATCACGCATCTGCGCCAGGACGATTTCTTCCGAAACCGGGCGGTCGTCAATCTTGCGGATGCTTCGCACCTGCGCTTTGCGCCATCGTAAGATCTCGCCGATCAGAACAGTGCATGGTGATCGGCAACGCTTCTGTAGCCTACAACTTTGCCGTGGGTCTGCTATAGGTAGAGTCCATTCCTTCCCTCGTAAGCGGCCAATGACATTCCCCACCAGTTTCCGTGAGCGCATCGTTCTCTATGCGCTTTTGACCTCGCTGACCTCGATCAGCATCGATGCGCTCTTGCCCGGCCTGCGCCAGATCGGGGCCGATCTCGGCGTTCGGCCGCCACTTTCCACCCAGCACATCATCTCGCTTTTCATCCTCGGCATGGCGTTTGGCGAGCTGCTGCTGGGGCCGCTCTCCGATGCGATGGGGCGGAAGAGGGCGCTTGTTCTCGGGCTTGGCGTCTATGCGCTCGGAACGATCATCGCCATGGCGGCCGGCTCGCTCGAGATGGTGATTCTCGGCCGCTTCCTTCAGGGCGTCGGGGTCTCGGGGCCGAAGATTGCGACGCGGGCGATGATCCGCGACCAGTTCGAAGGTGACGCCATGGCGCGTGTGATGTCGTTCATGTTCACGCTGTTCATTCTCGTGCCGATGCTGGCCCCGACGCTCGCGCAAGGGATCATCACCGTCGGTGGCTGGCGTAGCGTCTTTGCGGTCTATCTAGCGGCGGCGGGACTTCTCGGCATGTGGCTGGTGGTGCGCCAGCCGGAAACGTTGCCGCTAGAGAAGCGCATTCCCTTTCGCCCGCGGCTTCTCGTGTCGAACGGGCGGCGTATCCTCTCAAATCGCCGCGTGACGCTGCTGATCCTGGCGACCGGGCTCGTCTTCGGCGCGCAGCTTCTTTATCTGAGCACCGCGGCGGATCTGTTCTTCGACGCCTACGGGATCGGGCAGACCTTCCCCTTGTATTTCGCCATGCTGGCGACCGGCATCGGGCTTGCCTCGTTCCTCAATGCCAAGCTCGTGCAGCGCTTTGGTTCGGAGGCGATGGCGCGTTATGGCTTCATTGGCCTGGCGGTGGCGGGGCTCGCCATGCTGGCGGCATCCACCCTTTGGGCCGGCCGGCCGCCTCTTGCCGTGCTGCTGGTGCTCGGCTTTGCGGCCTTCTTTGCGATCGGGGTGCTCTTCGGCAACCTGAACGCCATGGCCATGCGCTCGCTGGGGCAGGTGGCGGGCCTCGGGGCGTCGTTGATCGCCTCCGGCTCGAGCCTGATCGCGACCCTGTTCGCGATCGCATTCGGCGCCTTCTACGACGGCACGACGCTCAATCTTTCCGCCGGGTTCTTTGTCGCCGGAACCAGCGCGCTCGTGCTTGCGGAGATCGCGCTGCGGGCAGATGCCTCGCCGGTGGAGGCCGTACGCTAAGCCAGGCAAGATCCGAGCGGACCGTGCGGCAGGCGCGGCCCTGCGCACGGCCCGTCCAGCCCCCAGGGAAACAAGCCCAGGGGAACCCGCAAAGCATGGTCGCGATCCGTCCGTGCACGTCGTTTTCGCAAAGCTTGTCCGCTACGGCAACCCTAGCCGTTGTAGACGACTGAAATCTTGTTTCCGGATGGATCGCGCATGTAGGCGGAGTACCAGTCGGGCCCATAGTGTGGACGCGGCCCGGGTGCGCCTTCGTCCGCCCCGCCATTGATCATGGCGGCCTGGTAGAAAGCATCCACCTCCGCGGGCGACTTGGCCATGAACCCGACCATGGAGCCGTTTCCGGCGGTCGCCGGCTCACCGTCAAAAGGTTTGCAGACCCACAGGACAAAGCCTTTGCCGGCTCCGCCTTCGGAATAGGCGCGCCAGTCCGGAAACTCTATGTGCTTGCTCCATCCGATGGTCGCGAGAATTGCGTCATAGAAGGCATTCGAGCGGGCGCAGTCCAAGGCACCCACGGTCAAATAAGCGCTCATAATGTCCCCCTTTCTCCGGTGGTGAAGGTGGGGGGAATGCATAGCGCATCATACTGAACATAACAAGAACAAAATGTGGCGACGGCGACTGACAAGATCCTGCTGCCGGGGCGGAAGACGCAATTGGGCATCTCCCTCGTCGCAATCTGGGAGCCCGGCACGGATGGCCGGGCTCGCGTCGTTTCGGACCGGATTCCTTCCTCAGCCGGCAAGTCTCGCCTTGCTCGCTTCCAGGAAAGCGCCGAGCTTTACCGGCGTTGCACCCGTCAGAGACGTCACGTCGTTCGTGACCATGTTGATATGGCCTTCGCGGGTGTTGGCGTCGAAGGAGACGACGATCGGGATGAGGAAGTCCGGCAGGCCGGCGCCCTTCAGGCCGCCTGCGAGCGCCTCGTCCGAGATGTGCACGACATCGAGCCGCTTGCCGGTCGCCTTGGCGACGAGGGCCGCGATCTCGTCGGTCGAGCGCAGCTCGCCGCCGGTCAACGTATAGGTGCGGCTCTCGTTCACAGCTGAGGCAAGCGCAGCGGCGGCTGCCCTGGCGGCATCGGCGCGGGCGATGTGGGCGAGGCGGCCTTCGCCGGACGAGGAATACCATTGCCCGGTCTCAAGCGCGTGCGGCAGGGCCATGAACAGGTTCTCCATGTACCAGCCGTTTCGCAGGATGGTGTAGGGGATGCCGGTCGCCTTGATGGCGTTTTCGGTGCCGAGATGATCGGGCGCGAAGGGGATCACCGATGTCTCGGGGCTGGGCATGGAGGTGTAGAGGATATGCTTGGCGCCGGCCTTCTTCGCAGCTGCCACGGCGGCGAGGTGCTGCTTCAGGCGCTTGCCCGGCTGATCCAGCGCGTCGGTCGAGATGATCAGGATCCGGTCGGCGCCGGCAAAGGCCTTGTCGAGCGAGGCCGGGTCGTCGAAATCGGCGACGCGGGCCTGAACGCCCTTGGCCGTGTAGTCGGCAAGCTTCGCCGTGTCACGGCTGGTGGCGATGATCCTCGCCGGCTCGACGCCGGAGCCAAGAAGCTGGTCGAGCACGAGCTTGCCGAGCTGGCCGGTCGCGCCGGTGACGAGCAATGTATCGGACATGGTCTTTCCTTTTCCTCTAAACCTGAGACGGGATGGCCGCGGGAGATCGCCCGCACTTTCCTCGCTCGTCGTTGATGCCGGCGGCCTGGGAGGTCGCCGGCACATGGTCTCTTTTTGAGACTTGCTCTTATCTCGTAATCTCGGTACAGCTGTAAAGGAGGCAGTTTTTTCTGCTGTGGTTACAGGAAGGGTACCGCCTATGAACAAGCTGACCGGGGAAGTGAAGGGCAAGCGCGTGGCGATCGTCTGCGGCGTTCCGATGGACATGGAGAACTGCCCCGTGCGCGACGTCATGGACAATATCGGCGGCAAGTGGAACTCGCTGATGATCCTGTCGCTGGCCGACGGTCCCTTGCGTTTCTCGCAGCTTCGCCGGCTGATCCCCGACATTTCCCAGCGCATGCTGACCCAGACGCTGCGCGACCTGCAGCGCGACGGCTACATTCACCGCACCGTCTTTCCGACCCAGCCGCCGAGCGTGGAATATGCGCTGACCGATCTCGGCCGCTCGCTGCTTGGCCTGCTCAAGCATTTCGTCGACTGGTCACTGGAAAACCACGGAGCGATCCGCGCGGCACGCGAGGTGTACGACGCGGAGGCGTAGTGCGTTTCCCTGCCGGTGCGAAATTCGCCGTGGGGGCCAATTCATTGGTGCATGCGGCGCTTTCTCTCTCGTTCCGGGCTTTCGCTAGCGAAGTTTGCCCCTCACCCTAACCCTCTCCCCGCGGGCGGGGAGAGGGGACGTGGACGATGGCCGCCTTCCAACCAGGACTGCTGTCAGAGCATGCCGCAGTGGTGTGAAGCGAGCGGGTGCCGCGAGTCTCCTTCGCCCCGCTTGCGGGGAGAAGGTGGCCGGCAGGCCGGATGAGGGGCGGTTGCGAGGCGCGACCTCGTGTCCCGTCGTGCAGACTTGCCCTAGCGCCTTGATTTTCCCTATAGTTTCGTCGACTTCCACGTCACCTCGGGGACCCATGAAGACACTTGATATCGGCATTGCGGGCGCTGGCCCGGCGGGGCTCGCGGCGGCGCTGATGTTGTCGCGGCAGGGGCATCGGGTGGAAATCCTCGAACGCTTCGACGTGGCCTCGCCGGTCGGTTCCGGCCTGATGCTGCAGCCGACGGGACTGACGGTGCTGAACGCGCTCGATCTGCTGCCGTCCATGCTTGCCCTCGGCAGCCGGATCGACCGACTCTATGGCGCCGACGCAAAATCCGGCCGCACTGTTCTCGACGTGCGCTACGACGCAATTGCCGGTGGCCGCTTCGGGCTGGCGGTGCAGCGGGCGGCGCTTTTCAACACGCTGCATGATGCCGTGATCGCCGCCGGTTTGCCGGTTCGCACCGGCGTCACGCTCGCTGATGTTCGAATGGCCGGTGGCAAGGCCGTGCTTCTGGATGCAGAGCGGCGGGAGACGGGCGCCTATGATCTGGTGATCGACGCGAGCGGTGCGGGCTCGACGCTATCGGCCGGCTCCGCTGTCGCGCCCAAAGTGCGCGAGCTCACCTATGGTGCCTTCTGGGCTACGCTCGACAGCGACGGGCTCGTCCATGATCCCCACGCCCTGGTGCAGCGCTACGACCGGGCGCGGGTGATGATCGGTATCCTGCCGGCGGGCAGGGCGCAGGTCGGCGAGAAGGAGCGTGTCGCCTTCTTCTGGAGCCTGAGGGTCGCGGATGCGGACAGGGTACGGGAGGCTGGGCTCGACCGATGGAAGGCGCGTATCCTCGACTACTGGCCGGATTGTGCGCCCTTGCTCGATCAGGTCGCCGACTGGGAGCAACTGACGCTGGCGCGCTATGCGCATCGCACCATGCGCCCGCTCGCCTCCGGCCGTATCGCCTTCCTCGGCGACAGTGCACATTCGACGAGCCCGCAGCTCGGGCAGGGGGCGAACATGGCGCTTCTCGACGTGGCGGCGCTGGCGCATGCGCTGGAGACCACGCCGGATCTTAATTGCGCCCTTGCCACCTATGCTGCCGCGCGGCGCAATCATGTCGCGCTGTTCCAGCTTCTGTCGCTGGCCTTTACGCCGTTCTACCAGTCGGACTCGGCACTTCTCGCCTGGCTGCGCGACCGGCTGGTCGCGACGATCGCCCGCACGCCGCCGATGCAGGCGCTGCTCGCCTCGATCGTCTCGGGCACGCTGATCGATCCCTTCGCGCCGGCCGGGCTTGCCGAATGCGATTGGCAGGCGTTCGGCGCGCGCCCGGACGGCCTGCTGCGATCCGCCTCGGACGCGATTTCCGCCTGAGCAGTCGACGAATCCTGTATCGAGGGCAACGGGATGGCGGATGGAGGGATGGAGAAATTGCGATGACCGAAAGCGTGGCGGCCATACTGGTGCATGTTCCCGACACGGAAGCGGGGCTCGCCTGGTATCAGCGTGCTTTCCCAACGGCACAACGCCGGTGGCTTCAGGCGTTCGACTTCGCCTATCTCAAGGTCGGCACGGTGGATCTCGAAATCGTTCAGGCGGACGAGAAGGTGGCGAGTGGTGCCGCAGGTTCCGTCGTCTACTGGGCGGTCGAGGACTTCGACCGGGCGCTTGCCCATTTCGAAGCGCTCGGCGCACCTCTCTATCGTGGACCGATGGCGATCCAGGAGGGGCTCTGGATGTGCCAGGTGCGCGATCCCTGGGGCAATTGCATCGGCCTTCGCGGTCCGAGAACCGGATATAAGAGAGAGGAAGCCTGATGCCGGATAGTCCCGTCACCTGTGAAATCCGCTACCGGCTCGCGCAGGGCCGGATGACGGAGTTCGATGCCTATGCCCAAACCTGGATGACGCTCATCGAGCGGCACGGCGGAACGCACCACGGCTATTTTGTCCCGCGCGAAAAGCCCGAGGGCATCGGCACGAGCTTTCCCGGCCTTGGTGAAGAGGGCGCTGGCGATGTCGCCATCGCGCTCTTTACCTTTCCGGACGAGGCGGCTTACCGCCGCTATCGCCGTGACGTTGCCAGCGATCCGGACGGCATCGCGGCCAATGCGCGTTACGCGGACGATCCGCCGTTCATCAGCTACGAGCGCATCTTCCTGCAGCCGCTTCCAAGAAAATGACTGGACGCACAGCGGAGGGCGGATTTCCCGCCCTGCGTTTGCACCCGTTTCTCGGTCCCGTTCAGGCAGCCCGTGCCAGCAACGCGCCCTCGAGCGCAAACTCGACGGCAGCGTCCGCGTGGATCGCGGTGGAATCGAAGCCCGGCAGCGGCAGGGCCCTGGGGTCGAGGGTCAGGCAGATCTCGGTGCAGCCGAGGATGACGGCGTCCGCGCCTTCCGCCTCGGCCTTGTCGATCAGGTCGATCAACGCCCTGCGGGAAGAGCGCAGCACCTTGCCGGCGCAGAGTTCGTCAAAGATGACGTTGTGGACGAGCGTCCGGCCATCCGCGTCCGGCACCATGATGTCGATGCCGTGGCTCCGCATGCGCTCTGCGTAGAAGCCGTGCTCCATGGTATAGCGGGTGGCGAGCAGCAGCGGCTTGCGGCTGCCGGCGGCCTTGAGGCGGAGCGCCGTCTCGTCGATGATGTTGATCAGCGGGATGTTCACCGCCGCCTGCACCGCGTCTGCGATCAGGTGCATGGTGTTGGTGCAGATCAGCACGCAATCGGCGCCGGCCGCTTCCAGGCCACGGGCGACATCGGCAAGCCGCTTGGCGGCATCATCCCAGCGGCCAGCCTTCTGCAGGTCGACGATCGACTGGAAGTCGACGGAATGCAGCAGCACCTCGGCCGAGTGCAGCGCGCCCAGGCGCTCGCGAACCGCCTCGTTGACCATGCGATAATAGACCACCGAGCTTTCGAAGCTCATACCGCCGATCAGACCAATCTTGCGCATCGCCATTCCTCTTTCCCTTTATGGCGCGCCGGGCACGCCGTTGTTCGATGGCCAGAACTATGCGGCCGAAGCCGCCGGAATGGTTCGCTTTGTTCGCGAGAGGAATGCCGTTCGGCGCGAAAAATTTGCGCATAGAGGTAAATTTGTGCAAATATATACGGCATTGAATCGCATTGGGTGGAGGGATCGGCGTGCTTGACGAGAGAGACAGGAAGCTGCTTGGGCTGTTGCAGCAGGATGCCAGCGTCGCGGTCGGCGAATTGGCAGAGCGGGTCAATCTTTCGCTTTCCGCCTGTTCGCGCCGCATCCAGCGGCTGGAGGAGGCGGGTTACATCGCCAGGCGGATCGTCGTGCTCGACCGCGAGCGCATGGGCGTGCCGACCACCGTCTTCGCGCTGATCAAGACGGCGCATCATTCGGACGAGTGGATCGAGACGTTCCGCCGCGCGATCAGCGATATCCCTGAAATCGTCGAGGCACATCGATTGACGGGAAACCATGACTATATCGTCAAGGTCGTGCTGCCGCGCGTCGAGCACTACGACGTGGTCTACAAGCAGATCGTGCGAAAGGTGGAGCTCTTCGACGTTTCCGCCTCGATCTCGATGGAAATCCTGAAGAGCGGCACGGCGGTGCCGGTCGATTATGCGGAGTAAGAATCAATGACGGATGAGGCAAACGAGGCGAGCACCGCGAACGAAGGCGACGTTGCCGATGCGCTTGTGGTCGTCGATGTCCAGCGCGCTTTCATCTCCGGGCCGGAGGCGGTGCCCGGCCATGTCGGCCTTCAGCGCGCCGTCGGGGTTCTGTTGCGGCAGGCTCGTGCGGCAGGCGTGCCGGTGATCTTCCTGCAGAATGACGGACCCGAGGGTGCCTCCGACGAGCCGGAGACCGACGGCTGGCAGCTCTTCTTTTCGGCGGAGGCGGAAGAGGCGGTGGTGCGCAAACTGAAGGACGACGGTTTCGATGGCACCGACCTTGAGGATCTGTTGCGGGAGCGAGAGATCGAAACGATCGCAATTTGCGGCATGCTCTCGGAGATGTGCCTGGCGGCGACGGCCCGCACGGCGATCGCCAAGGGCTTCACCGTGATCCTCGCCAACGACGCCCATGCCACCTATGACGTGCCGCCCGGTCCCGGCCGCTCGCCGATGGTGCCGGCGCGTCTGGCCGCGCGCGCGGCCGAATGGTCGCTCGGTGACGAGATCGTGCTGGTGGACGCGGCCGACGAGATCACCTTCGCGACAAGGCCTTGATCGCCGGCCGTTCTTGACTTTTTGCAAGGGTGACATGAGGTGGCTGCGCTTGTCCTTGCTGACCACAACCCCAATCTTGTGGCATGTCCAATAGAAGGCCGGCTGGGAGCCAGCTGGAAGCAAACATGCAGGACAGGCATCATGTGGTCGTCGTTGGCGGCGGGTTCGGCGGATTGCAGCTCGTCAAAGGGCTCGCCGGCGCGCCGGTTCGCAGCACCCTCATCGACCGGCGTAACCACCATCTTTTCCAGCCCTTGCTCTATCAGGTGGCAACGACGCTGATCGCCACCTCGGAAATCGCCTGGCCGATCCGCAGCCTTTGGCGCGACCGGCCGGAGGTGACGACGCTGCTCGGCGAGGTGACGGATGTGGACGCGGCCGAAAAGGCGGTCGTTCTCAGGGACGGCAAGCGCATCGGCTACGATACGCTGGTGTTGGCGACCGGGGCGACGCATGCCTATTTCGGCCATGACGAATGGGAGCCCTTCGCCCCCGGCCTGAAGACGCTGGAGGACGCGACGACGATCCGCCGCCGCGTGCTGCTCGCCTTCGAGCGCGCCGAGCTGGAAGAGGATCCGGATGCCCGCGCAGCGCTCCTGACCTTCACCGTCATCGGTGCCGGCCCGACGGGCGTCGAGCTTGCCGGCATCATCGCCGAGATGGCGCATCGCACGCTTCCAGACGAATTTCGCCGCATCGATACGCGGCAAACGCGCGTGCTCCTGGTCGAGGCGGGTCCGCGCATTCTCGCTGCGTTCAGCGAGGATCTCTCGGCCTATGCGGTCAAGGAACTGGAGCGCCTCGGCGTCGAGGTTCGCACCGGCACGCCGGTGACATCCTGCACCGAAGAGGGCGTGATGATCGGCGCGGAATTCGTCGCCAGCCGCACGCTCGTCTGGGCTGCGGGCGTCCAGGCGTCACCCGCCGCCCGCTGGCTTGATATCGCCGCCGACCGCGCCGGTCGGGCGATCGTCGGCGCCGATCTGACTGCACCCGATCATCCCGATGTCTTCGTCATCGGCGACACGGCTTCGGTTACCTATGACGGCGGCAAGCCGGTGCCGGGCATTGCGCCCGCCGCCAAGCAGCAGGGCGCCTATGTGGCCGATGTCATCCGCGCGCGGCTTGCAGGCGACAATCCGCCCGCCGATTTCCGCTACCGCCACCAGGGCAGCCTCGCCACCATCGGCCGCCGCGCCGCGATCATCGATTTCGGCCGGTTCAAGCTGAAGGGCGCGCTTGCATGGTGGATCTGGGGCATCGCCCACATCTACTTCCTGATCGGCACGCGCAGCCGCTTCGCGGTCGCCTGGAGCTGGTTCTGGACCTATCTCAGCGGCCAGCACAGCGCCCGGCTGATCACCCAGAAGGAGACGTTGAAGGAGAAGGGCTGAGGGGTTCTTTGCCGCATGATTCCAGCCGACCGGAGGGCAAACATGCGGCAACTCCGAAAGGGCGACAGCGCTGCGCGTCGGCAAAGGCGTGCAGTGCTGCAGAATTGCACTTTCTGGATGGTGCTCTGATCTCTATGTTCCCGTCTCATTTCAGGGAGTCGGGGATCCAGATGACGAGACATCAGCGCTTGGGCTGCCTTTATGCCATGGCCTTCACGCTTGCCGGTTTCAGTGCTCCGGCTGCCGAAGCCGCGCCGTCCTGCCCCAAGATCAGCTACTCGGCGGAACGGGCCCGGCTGCAAAAGGTGCTCTCGGCGAATGCGTTCCCACGGGACGAAACCGCCTTCCTGCTGAGGGGTGTGGATCAACAGCTGAAGGAAATGCCCCAAATCCGCCTGAACGCACACGGCGCTGAATGCGGCATTCAGGCGGTACGTGCGCTCGTCCTGGGGTGCGTGAACAAAACACTCCCTGAGATGTTGGAGACGACGTCCAGGCCGAGCGCCAAATCCGGACAGGCCTATTGGGACAAAGCGAATGTTTCTCGTCGCGAAGCGGCCCTGATCGGGGTCACCCATGCGTGCCGCAGCGCGGCGATGGAAACATTCCTCTCAGGCTCGTGACGCGAGGGTGGGCCAAAGTGGCTACCTACTTCTCAACCTTCACGATCAGGATCATCGGGCGATCGACTTCTTCGGCAAGGGCAGGGATCTCCGCGATCTGCTCTTCCGTCGGGCGCCACTCCTCTACGTGGCGGATGGCAAAGCCCGTTGATATCAGCGTGTTGAGCGTCGTGCCTGTCGTGCGGTGGTGCTTGATCACGCCCTTTGCCAGCCAGTCGGTGGTGCGTGGTCCCTCGGCCGAATAGTGATCGACCGGCCAGGTGCGCTCGCCGTTCTCAAGCCGCCAGCCGGGATTGAGCGACGCCATATAGATCGGGTGCTCGACGGTGAAGACGAAGTGGGCGCCGGGCACGAGCGCCCGGTGGATGGTGGTGACGAGCCGGCCGAAATCCTCGACATAGTGGAAGGCGAGCGAGCTATAGGCGAAGTCGAAGCTCTCTTCGGGGAGGTCGAGCTGGTCGAGGTCGGCGATCCGGTAGTCGATCGCCGGATCGGACGTGTCGGCCCTGGCGCGGGCGATCATTTTTTCCGAGAGATCAAGTCCGAGCACCTGGGCCGCACCAGCCTCGCGGGCAAAACGCGAGAACCAGCCGAAGCCGCAACCGAGATCGACGACGCGTTTTCCCGACAAATCCGGCAATTGGGCGCGAATCGCCGGCCATTCGGCAGCACCTGCAAGGCCATGCACCGAGCGTCCGAGCTGGCTGTAGCCTTCGAAGAATTCCGGCTTGTCGTAAATGTTCTGGGCCATATCGGTCTCCTTCGGGGCAATGGGCAAGAGCGCGGTCGTCTGCCGCGCGCGATAGGGCGAGCGGGCATCGTTTGCCGTTACCTTGGGAACAGCATGCCGGCAAGGATCCTGCTCGAAACCTCCGGCATTTCAAAGTGCTAGCGCGTTGATCTGATAGGGCGCCGAGCGCCGCAAGGTCAAGTTGCGGCTGAGGTGCAAGGTTTTACTTGTGTTTTTTGGGGGTGTGTTAATGTACGATTCTCTTGGTCCAGTCCGTTTTGTGGAGGCGTAATGTCCGAGGCCATCCATCCCACTGCAATCCATCATTTGCCGGCATTCATCACGGCGCCGGGACAAAGCGACGTCCTGTTCAACGTCGTCGTCGTCTTCATGATCCTGGCGATCTTCGCCCTCGGCACCTTCTATCTCAGGCTGCATTCGCTGCCCGAAACCATGGCGCACAAGAGCCACAAGGTGCAATACGAGCTGGTGGCGGTGCTGGGGCTGATCTCGCTGCTCACGCACAACAACATCTTCTGGATCGCGGCGCTGATCCTGGCGCTGATCGACCTGCCGGATTTTTCGTCGCCGCTCTCGTCGATCTCCCGCTCTCTGGAGAGGATCGCCGGCAAGGTGGATGCATCAACTGAACCGGTGCCGCCCGAGCTCGAGCCGGTGGCGAGCCATCCGGCCGCACCTGCAGATCAGCCGTCGATGGAAGGGAAGGCCTGAGCCATGTTCGAATTCATGCTTTGCTCGATGCTGACGATCCTTCCTGACTATCTCTTCCGCCGCTATGTCCAGGGCAAAAGGTTCGGGCGGGAGATCACCATCTATTCGGTGTGGTTCGAACTGCGCTGGGGCATCACCGCCTGCATCATCCTGACGATCTCGCTGATCACGCTGATCTTCTACTTCCACCCGTCGACGAAGAATGTCACCGCGGCGTTCCGCACGGTCGCCATCCTGCCGGAAGCCGGCGGGCGCGTTTCGGAAATCTATGCGACGCGCTTCGAGAAGGTGAAGGCCGGCCAGCCGTTGTTCAAGCTCGACAGCTCCGAACAGGAAGCCGCCGCCGAGGTTGCCCGCCGCCAGATCGCCGAAGTGGAAGCGGAGCTCGCCGTCGCTCGCACCGAGCTGGTCGCCGCCGATGGCGCGATCGTGGAAGCCCAGGCGGCCGTGCAACAGGCTCAGGACGAGTACGACACCCAGGTCGAACTCAACAAGCTGAACCCCAACGTCGTCGCACGGCGCGAGATCGAGCGTCGGCAGGTCAACCTCGAAGGGCGCAAGGGCGCACTCACCGCTGTCCTTTCCAACAAGCAGACACTGGAGACCAAGCTCGTTTCACTGCTGCCTTCGCAAAAGGCGAGCGCCGAAGCGGCCCTGAAGGAGGCGGAGGTCGATATTAGCAAGACCACCGTGCGCGCCGGCGTGTCCGGCCGGGTGCAGCAGTTCGCACTCCGGGTCGGCGAGGTCGTCAATCCGCTTCTGCGGCCAGCGGGCGTTCTCGTCCCTGAAGATGCCGGCCGGGCGCAGCTGGTCGCTGGCTTCGGGCAGATCGAGGCGCAGGTGATGAAGGTCGGCATGATCGGCGAGGCCACCTGCATCGGCAAGCCCTTCACCATCATTCCCTTGGTCGTCACCGACGTGCAGGACGTGATCGCCTCCGGCCAGGTGAGGGCGAGCGACCAGCTGATCGACGTCGCCCAGATCTCGCAGCCCGGCACGCTCACCGTGGTCATGGAGCCGCTCTATCCCGGCGTGCTCGAGGACATTCCGCCCGGCAGCAGCTGCATCGCCAATGCCTATACCAACAGCCATGACGAGCTCGAGTCGCCCGATATCAGCACCGCCCGCTGGGCCTATCTGCACGTGGTCGACGCCGTGGGCCTCGTCCATGCGATGATCCTGCGCATGCAGGCCCTGATGCTGCCGGTGCAGACGCTGGTGCTCGGCGGGCATTGAGGGGGCGGTGTAGCCTCTGCAGTGCCCCTGCGGCAGTCAATATAAGGGCCCCGACCGGAACTGGTCGGGGCCCTTTCTCTTTGCCTGTTCCTCAAATGAACTGAGCCTCCGCGGGGAACGGAGGCTCAGGCGCGCAATAAAAACAAATAAAGCAACTGCACGGCAATAAAAACGCAACCATACTACTCTTCCGGGGATTGTATGTTTGCGGTGTGCAATTACAGGTGCAGTGTGACAAAAGCGGGGTCTGAAATCAATCAAATTTATGTGGCATTTGAGTAGTCAATTCGAGCTAGGCAGGGCCGCGCGGCGGCCTGCCCAAGCGGATTAGAAAGGCTTTGCCGGGGTTAGACGTCATTTTTGCGGCCCATGGCCAGGCTGATCGCTAGCTTTCGCCGCCATCCGCGGTGATCTCCACCGGCATCGTCCAGGGTTCCCAGATCGCATCGTGGCTGCCGCCTTCGCGTCGGTAAAAACGCTTGGCGGCGTCGTTGGTCGCAAGCACGGTCCAGTTGATGCGCGGCGCGCCGATCCTGGCGGCGTGGCGCTTCAAAGCTGCGATCAATGCGGCGCCTGCGCCCGAGGAACGTGCTGTTTCATCAACGAAAAGTTCCTTCAGCACCAGCGTCGGCTTCAGATCGTAGGTCCACGGGATGACATAGTGTACGGCGATGCCGACTGCACGACCGCCGAGATCCGCGACGAGCACGCCGAAGCGCGGGTTATCGCCAAGCCCGTGTTCGATGAGATCCGCTTCGGTCACGAAAAATTTGTCGATGTAACCTTCGAAGATTGCAAGGCCGCGCATCAGCTCCAGCACATCAGTCACGTCGTGGCGTTCGAAGGGGCGGACGGTGAGGGGTGATGCGTTCATCTCGACATCTCGTGCAAGGGGGGTACCCGTTAGGTGTGGGTTACTGAAGGCCGGCGGGGACGCCGGCCTTGCTGCAGATTCCTTGGATAGCAACCCATTTAGGGACAATTATCCAGCGGTTCGAAGTGCCGTAGCGATCTTGAACAAGGCGCACGCCGCAGTGGTGCGCGCTGACCGGCGCTCAGGCGGCGAGCAGGGCCTGCGCTTCACCCGGTGCTGCGCCGGTGGCGAAGGCGAAGCCTTCGTCTTCCCAGCCGGTGATGCCGCCGATCATGATCTTCACGGGGCGGCCGAGGCGGGCGAGCTTGAGGGCCGCCTGATCGGCGCCGTTGCAATGCGGGCCGGCGCAGTAGGCGACGAAGATGGTATCTTCAGGCCACTCGGCCATGCGCTCGGCACTGATCTCGCGGTGGGGCAGGTGGATCGCGCCCGGCACGTGGCGGCGGGCATAGGCAGCGTCCGAGCCGACCACATGCAAGAGCACGAAATCCTGCTCGCCGCTCTTCAGCGCATGGGCGACGTCGGCGCAATCGGTTTCGACGCTGAGGCGCCCGGCGAAATGGGCAATGGCAATCTCGGGGGAAGCAGCGGGGGTTTCGGTGACGTAGCTCATCGGGGCTCTCCTTGGCTCGGTGCGTGTTGACGAAGAGATATGTAGCAGCACCCGATGAGGGCTGGCAGTTGGCAACATTGCCATATATGCTCAAGATCATGCCAAAGTCGTTTTCCGCTACCCGATCGCTCCAAAATCCGCTCGTCGTGGCGCTCGCCTATGACGGGCTGTGCACCTTCGAGTTCGGCGTCGCCGTCGAGATGTTCGGCCTGCCACGGCCGGAAATGGGCGAGGACTGGTATCGCTTCGCCGTCGCCTCGGTCGATCCCGGCGAGCTGAGGGCAACCGGCGGCGTGCGCTTTGTGGCCGATGGCGGCATCGAGCTTCTGGCCGAGGCGGGCACGATCATCGTGCCCGGTTGGCGCGGCGCGGACCAGCCGGTGCCGGAGGCAGTCTGCCAGGCACTGCGGGATGCGCATCAGCGCGGCGCGCGCGTCCTTTCCATCTGTTCCGGCGTCTTCGTGCTGGCGGCGGCAGGCCTGCTTTCGGGCCGGAGGGCGACGACCCACTGGCGCTATACCGACAAGCTTGGGGCGTTTTATCCTGACATCGAGGTGGTGCCCGATGTGCTCTATGTCGATAGCGGGCAGGTGCTGACGTCTGCCGGCAGTGCCGCCGGCATCGACCTCTGCCTGCATCTGATCCGCCGCGATTTCGGCAGCGAGGCGGCCAACCGCGTGGCCCGCCGCCTGGTCGTGCCGCCGCACCGCGACGGCGGGCAGGCGCAGTTCATCGAGCGGGCGGTGCCTGATGTGCACGAGAGCGCCCGGCTCGGGCCCTTGCTCGACCGTATGCGCGAACGGCTGGGTGAAGACTTCTCGATCGCCGTGCTGGCAAAGGCGGCGGGCATGAGCGAGCGCACATTCCTTCGCCGCTTCGAGGCCGCGACCGGCACGACGCCGGCGCGCTGGCTCTTGACCGAGCGGCTTTCCCGCGCCCGGCAATTGCTGGAGGAAACCGCACTTGGCATGGAGCAGGTGGCCGAAGCCTCCGGCTTCGGCTCGACCCAGACGCTGCGACACCACTTCCGCCAGCAGCTTTCGACGACACCTGCCGCCTACCGCGCGGCGTTTGGGCGAATCTTAGCGGCTACGAACCTGGCTGCGGAATGACCTTGGCGGTATACGTTGCGTCGGCGTGCGCGCTCCTTGCGATCTCCGAAGTTGACAAAATAGGGACAAATGGTGTGACGAGCTCAAAGCCAAAGAGGGTCAGGCGCAAGGTCGGCGATATCCTGCGCATCGACCTGGGGTCTGGCCAGCACGCCTATGCGCAGGTTGCGAGCGAGCCGTTGATTGTCTTTTTCGACGGCGTGTTCACAAAAGACGTCGCAATCGAGGAAATTCCTACGCTGCCCGTCGTGTTTACGCTTGGTGTGTTCAGGTATGCAGTGACCAAGGGTGTATGGCCTGTAATCGCTTCGCAGCCGTTGACGCCAGAAAATGCGCAGGAGCCCTTCTTCTTCAGACAGGACATCATCAACGGCCGCCTCTTTCTCTATCATTCCACCTTCGCCGATCAGAATTTTGAGCGTCCTGCCTCCCTTGCTGAATGTACAGGCCTCGAATGCGTCGCGGTATGGGAACCGGAGCACGTCGTTGACCGGCTACGCGATCATGCAGCGGGGCGGCCGAACCGATGGGCCGAGGCGCTGAAAATCGACACGGCCCGCCTGACATCACCAAGCCGAGCTTAGCCGCTGGCCGCTACGCCTCCGACAGCGCAGGTTCGGTACCGTCCTTGCGAAAGAAGGACCGGAAGAACACGGCGTCCGGCGCCGAGGCGATGACCCGGGCGACGATGGCTGTTGCCGCAATGGCAAAGACGAGACGCCCGAAGAACACGCTGGTGAAATCCGCGCCCAGCGCGACGACCACCAATGTGTCTTCTATCAGGCTGTGGCCAAAGCCCATGAAGACGCAGGCGAGGAAGACCTGGCGCGGCTCGACCTTGGCTTCGCGGGCCTCGCGGATCAGCAGTGCACCACCGTAGGAGATACCGAGGAGCACGCCGACGGCGGCGAAGGGCACCGTTTGCGACTGGATGCCCGCAAGGCGGAAGAGTGGCGCCATGCCCCGGTTCAGCCAGCCGAGGATGCCGACGAGCTTCAGAATCTCGATCGTCCAACTCAAGGCGAGCAGCACCACGAGCATGGTGGCGAGCGTCTTCAGCGTGCTCAAGCCGAAGGCGAGCCAGCCGGAGCCCTCGTTGACCGGTATCCATGTGGGATTCAGCGGCGTGGTGAGCCATCCGGTTACCGCGAAGACTTGGTGTAGCAATGCCGCGAAGACGAGGCCGCCGCCAATCCTGAATGCTCCGGTGACGAGGAAGCTCGGCCCGGCCTTTTGGATGATGCGCTGCTCGATCGGGATGGCATGCGCCACCAGCATCAATGCCGAAAAGACGGTCATGTCGGCAGTCGTCAGCTCCGAGACCGGGACCAGCGCGAAGACGACGACGACCGCCCCCCAGATGCCGACAAGCAGGCCGGTCAGCCAGGCGAAGGCAAGCTCTGGCGGCAGGCCGACGAGTGTCATCAGCGGCTCGAAGGCGGGTGCGACCGCGCGGATGACGCCGAGTTCCTGCAGCACATGGGTAACGATCGTAACCGGCACGATGATGCGGACCAGGTCAAGGTAGACTTCGAGTGTGGCGAGCGTCTTGCGGTAGAAAATCATGTGAACGGCCATGACGGTGTCTCCTTGAATGTGTTGTCCAAGGACTAGCGCGAGGCCCTTCGCAGTTGTGGTCAAAATATGCACTTTCATGCAATAAAATTGCAAATGGCTACAACAGGGGGACGGAGATGGACAAGATCGACAGCAAGCTTCTGAGGCTGCTGCAGGAGGATGCGTCGCGCACCAATGCCGATCTCGCGGCTGAAGTCGGCCTGTCGCCGTCAAGCTGCCTGCGCCGCATAAGGCGCCTTCACCAGACCGGCGTCATCGACCGGATTGTCGCTGTCCTCAATCCGGCAAAGGCCGGGCGAACGATGAAGGCGATCATTACCGTGGAGCTCGAGCGTCACGGCGAACAATTCGTCCGCCGCTTCCTCGACATGGCCGCCAAGGAGCCGGCGGTGATCCAGGCCTATAGCGTCAGCGGCGAGACCGATGCGCTCTTGATGCTGCGACTGAAAGACATGGACGAGCTCGACGCGCTGACCGAGCGGCTTTTCAAGGAAGAGAGCAACGTTGCGCGCTATTACACGTCGTTCGTGATCCGCACCGGCAAGGAGACGACGGAGATTCCGCTGGGGTAGGGTCGCATCGGGACACTCGGTATCGCCGCGCGCTTGGTTCGCGCCGGGGCAACGTGCCCCGGCGCACAAGACTGTCGCGACCGTCACTTCACCGCAGCATTGCCGCCATCGGCAAAGAGCGCCGCACCGGAGACGAAGCTTGCCATCGGGCCGGAGAGGAAGAGGGCGGCCTGGGCAATTTCTTCCGGCTGGGCGATGCGCTTCATCGCGTGCAGGCCGGCGGCCCATTCCTTCTGCTCCTTGCTGCCGCCCGCCGGCGTATCGACTCCACCCGGGAGCAGGGCGTTGGCGCGGATGCCCTTTGCGCCATAGTCGGCGGTGATGCCCTTTACGAGGCCCATCAGTCCGGCCTTCGCTGCGCCATAGGCGGCCATGCCGGGAATGCCGACGCTGGTGCCGACGAAGGTGGAGGTGAAGACCAGCGATCCGCCATCACGCGCAAGCATCGCCGGGATCTGGTGGCGGGCGCCGAGAAAGGCGGAGGTGAGGTTGGTGGCAAGCGATTGCTGCCATTCCGAAGCGGTGATCTCGGCGACCGGCTTCATGACGTTGACGACGCCAGCATTGTTGACGGCGATGTCGAGACCGCCGAACTGTTTCAGCGCCGCCTCCACCAGCCGGATATGGGTGGCTTCGTCGGTAACGTCGCCGCTGACGGCGATCGCTTCGCCGCCATCCTCGCGGATCGCCTCGACAACGGCCGTAAGCTGCGCCTTGCCGCGGGCATTGGCGACGATCTTCGCACCCTCGGCGGCGAAGAGCTTGGCGACTGCGCGGCCGATGCCCGAGGAGGCACCGGTGACGATAACGATCTTGTCTTGCAGCATGGTCATGGACTTTCTCCTCTTTGGTTGAGGCGCCTTGACTAATGCTGGGAGGGGGGAGCGCCCACCCGATTTCCGCCCACTCAATTCGGAAGACGGTTGAGGGACGACGATTTTCAATCGGCGGGGCCGGTGGCATAGTCCGAGCCGACAAGAGGGGCAGGGAGGAACGGGATGCTGAGGACCTATCGGGGGAGCTGCCATTGCGGCGCGGTGCGCATCGAGGCGGACATGGACATCAGCGCCGGCACCGGGAAATGCAATTGCACGATCTGCGTGAAGATGCGGCTCTGGTCGGTGGTGGTGAAGCCCGAGGCTTTCCGCCTGATCGCCGGCGAAGAGGCGTTGACGGACTATCGCGGGCGCAACCCGGTCGCCCATCATTTCTTCTGCAGCCAGTGCGGCGTCAGGCCATTCGAGCGGATCGACGCGCCGAACATGACCGACGAGACCTACTACAACATCAACGTCGCCTGCCTCGATGGCGTCGATATCGACGAGTTAGTCTCAGCCCCCGTGACCTATTGCGATGGGCTCAACAACAACTGGGGTTCGATGCCGGCCGAGGTGCGGCATTTGTAGGGCTGGAATTGATTGATGGTGGAAAAGACGTTTCCTGAGGCTTTCCCGATCGCACTTCGCTGTCAGTCCGTGAATGCTGTTTCGGCACTCAGGTTGAATTCCGACTATGTATCCGGCCAGTTTTCGGTCAACATTCTCGGCGAGACCTTGCGCATACCCAACCGAGTTCATCTATCGGCAAGGCCGGAGTTCCCGGGACTGAGCCTGTTCGAGCGGCAGATGGCCCTTTGCTTGCTCACGCGCAGCACGGACGGCTTCCAACGCCAGGCCGCTCTGCAAGAAGTCCTTCGCATCAATCAGCCCTGGTCCATTCCCTTCGTAATCGCGCTGATCGGCGAATACGTCGTCGAAATCATCCGGGATATCCACGCGGCTCTACTCGACCTGGAGCGGGACGTCGTCTCGGCATTTATCAGGGCGAACCCGGTGTTTTATATGCTCACGTGTGATCGGGTGATGAGCTATTGGGACTGCTACTACCGTTGGCAGTTTTCGCGCAGTGATTACGTGGGCTTCAAACTCTTGCGGGAACTGGGTGCAATGCGTGATCTCGAACAGTGCCGTCCCCGAGAGGCGGCGTCGATAGGGACTGGCGGTCTCCGTGACCTGTCCAACTCCCACTAGTCCTCGTCCAGGTTCTCCAGCGTCCTCAGGGCATTGAGCGTTTCGCGCAGCGCCCGGTCGAGCCGCTTGTCGCGGCGAAGCACGAGGGCGGAGCGGCGTGAGAAGGGCGGCGTAACCTGCCGCACCTCCAGCCGTTCGCGATCCCCGGCGCGCAGCGCGATCTCCGGAACGAGGGCAGCACCCAGGCCGGCGGCGACCATTTCCTTGATCGCATCGACGCTGCCGAACGACATCAGCGGTTTGACGTCGGTGCCGCCCGACGCCAGCCATTCATCGGTAATCCGGCGGGTGTTGGCGCCCGGTTCGTAGAGGATCATCGGGTACTTCGCCAGGGTTTTTGCGGTCACGCTCTCGGGGAGATCGGTTCCCAGAGGGGCGATTGCGACGAAGCGTTCGTCGAAGAGCGGCGCGACATCGAAGATGCGGCCGGTGACGGGCAGGGTGACCAGTCCGATATCGAGCAGGTTTTCATCGACCGCCCGGACGATGTCGGCGCTGTTGCCGGTCGTTACCGTGATATCGAGGTCGGGGAAGCGGCGCTTCAGATCGGCGAGCAGCGGCGGCAGCAGGAAGGCGCAAGGGGTAGCACCGGTGCCGAGCCGCACCCGGCCAAGCACGCCCTTGGCATGGCGCGCCACCGCTTCGATGGCCTGGCTGGTTGCAGCCTCGATGCGGCCGGCATGGGCAAGCAGTTCCTCGCCTGCCGCACTCGGCCTTGCCGTGCGGCCGACGCGCTCGACCAGGCGCACGCCAAGCTGTTTTTCCAGCGCACGCACCTGCAGGCTGATTGCCGGCTGCGTCAGCCCCAGTCGCTCGGCGGCCGCCGAGAAGCTGCCGAGTTCGGCCACCAGCGCGAAGGTTTTGAGATAATCGAGATCGAGGGTGCTCATATCAAAGTTTCTCTTATGCGTTAGATATGAAAGCTAAGCTTCTTTTATGGAATGTCGAGGCGCAGACTGTGCCCATGGTGAGAAACAAAACATGGGTGTTCGACATGTTCCGGGAAATCGGCCTTTATCTCGTCGCCTCGCCGCAGTCGCGGTACTGGCAGTTGCAGCAGTTGCGCGAACTGGACGCGGAGCGCCTTGCCGACATCGGGATCACAGCGGGAGAAGCGCAGCTTGGAAGGCGCAAGGCAGCCCCGATGCGGGCGCGAGAGAGCGCAATGCCCCCACGGCATGCCGAAGCTGTGCGGGCAGGGGCGATGTAGGCGCTGCAGGTATGGGCGACGATTTCGCCTCTTGAGGCGGTGGGGCGAGGGGCGCCGGCCAAACGCGTGAAAGCCTTGGCTCAATCCGACGCTAATCCCAGCTTTCGATCGTGAGGCCCGGCCAAAGGGCGCGCCAGCGATTGACCTTCCACTCGTATATCTCGCGCGTGATCTGGCTCTTGTTGGCCCGCACGATGGGGGCCAGCAGATCGCCAAGGCCGAAGGGTGCGCAAATGTCGAGCCCGTCGTCGGCCGGGCGAATGCCGACAGCGGTGGCTGTGGTCGGGAATGTCGCGATGGCCTCTTCCATCGAACTATAGGGCTTGATCGGGCTGCCGAATTTCTCCCGGTACCAGAGATGGACACGCGCCTCGTTCTTGACATCGATCCGGACGGACCAGTCAGTGAACAGGTTTCCGATCCGGGTGGCGTGCGCGGCCTCCGCCTCTTCGGAAAGGTCGTCAGCGTCGAAATAGACGACGTCGATGTCGCTGATCCCATGTGCGGGAGGCAAATCGAAGGCATGGTTCCAGACGGTTTGTGCGATTGCCCCGGCCACCAGCCAGCCAGCCGGCAGGGCAATCTTCTCCCAGTTTCCGAGGATCGGAGAAAGTAGCGGGCTCTTGAGGACGATGGCCCGCAGCTCCTCGTGCCCGCGCATCGGAATTTGCCTTCGGTCTGAGAGGATCTCAGCATCTGCCATGTCACGCCCTGGATATCGAGAATCCGTCGAGCCTGATATCGCCCGCTGTCTGCACGGTTCCAGCGGCGATCCACACGGGATCTCCAAAACATTCGACCCGCCTGCCTGTGACGACGATGCCGTCGCCGTCGTTGCAGGCGACGATCGGCTGTGCCGTATGCGTGCTGTAGCGCAAGAGCGCGGGCAGGTAAGTGTCGTCGTCGCTGAGATGCGGAAAGAACGCGAACGGCACGAGATCGAGCGCGTCGCCGTCTGTTGCTGCGATACACGCCGCTCGATCTCGCGCTGTTCTACGATCTCGACGAGCCCCATTCGGCAGAAGACATCGCAGCACTCTTCGCCTCAGATGCCATTCACCTTTCGGGCGGACATACCGGCGGATTTCTCGAACGGCTGAAGCAAAGCCGCATGCTCGGTCCGATCCGAGACTGGGCCCTCGCCGGCGGCATCCTGATCGGCGTCAGCGCCGGCGCCATCCTCATGGCCCCGACGATCACGACGGACGCGCTCTTCATTGGCCTGATACCCGAGGACATGGCAGGCTCGTGGAAATGCTTGAGGCGCTTGGGCCGGGACGCCGCATCGCCTATGTCGCATCCGGCCCGACGAGGTTGACCATCTTGACCTCCTGCTTTCCCGCGCCTGCGACCGCACGGGATTGTCCAGTCTTCACACCGTTCCCGAACGTTCCGTTTTCTAGCTTGCCCGTGCAGGCGCCGAGCCAGCTGAAATAGTTTGAGCAGAAGCAAGAGCAGCAAACCCAAGAAACCTGATATCAAGCCTTCGTCTCCGTTCGATCGATCGCCGAACATTTCGGGAAAAGCTGATCGCTGTAGAGGACAGGCCGTATCGGCCGTAATAGGACCGGGCAGCAAGGAAGAAGCTGCGGTCCGGGGTTGGGGTGAGGTGATGAGTGAGACGAGGTCCCAAACCTTGGCCAGCGAGGTGTAGAGGCACCAGCCAGCGAGAAACCAACTGAACGGCCGCCACAGCGGAAAGGGCGGGATCTTCAGGTCGAAGGCGTAGGCAAACAGCCCTATCGTGACCGCAAATTCCACGACCAGACCTACATAGAACAGCGCTCGGTCGGCGGACGACAGCTGGCGTGCTATTTCAGGTGGCAACGTGACAAAAGCCAATGACAGGAGAAAAATGAAAATCAGCCCGTAAAGTACTGCAAACGCTTTCTACATCGCGAATCATCCCGGTTGCCCGGTTGCTATCTTCGGTGGTGGCACTCGATTTGTCCACGGCCCCGCCGAGGGCCGCGCGCCGCTTAATCCGCACTCAGCGCCACCGCCGGCTGCAGGCGTGAGGCGTTGCGGGCGGGCAGGAAGCCGAAGGCGAGGCCGGTGAGGAAGGCGCAGGTAAACGCGAGCGCCACGGGTCCGAGCGTGAAGGAAACGGGCATGCCGAACTGGCCGGCAAGCGCGCCGGTGCCGAGCCCGAGCAGCACGCCGAGCGCGCCGCCGATCGCCGAGACGACCAGGGCCTCGATGATGAACTGCAGCAGGATGTCGCGCTGGCGGGCGCCGGTCGCCATGCGCACGCCGATCTCGCGGGTGCGCTCGCTGACCGAGACGAGCATGATGTTCATGACGCCGATGCCTCCGACCAAGAGCGAGATCGCGGCGACGGAACCCAGGAACAGCTTCAGCGTGTTGGAGGTCTCGGTGAAGGCCTCGCGCACCGAGGACATGTTGGTGATCTGCGTGTCCTGGCGCTTGTGGCGCTGGTCGAGCAGCGCCTGGATCGTCTGCTGGGTTATGTCGATCGCCGAGCCGTCCTTCACCTGCACGGTGATGGTTCTGATGTTGCGCTGGCCGAAGAGGCGGATGCTGCCCGTCGTCAGCGGCACCAGCACCACGTCGTCCTGGTCGTTGCCGAAAGACGTCGCGCCCATTTCCGCCATCACGCCGATCACCTGGAAGGGGATCTTGTTGACGAGCACATATTGGCCGATCGGATTGTCGCCATCGGGGAAGAGGGTTTTCACCACCGTCTGGCCGAGGACGGCGACAGGTGCGTAAGTGTCCATGTCGTTCTGGTTGATGAACTCGCCGCTCGCCATTTTCCAGGATTTTGCCGTCGTGAACTGGGGCACGGTGCCGTTGGCGGTCGTCTGGTAGTCGATGTTACCGTGGCGAAGCGTGACGGAGCTCGTCATCTCGGGCACGGCGAAGGCGACGTTCGGCACTTCGAGGATCGCATCGGCATCGGCCGGGACCAGCGTCACGTTGCTGCCGCCGGCGCTGCCGCGAAAATTCGCCATGCTGGGGCGTACCACCAGCAGGTCCGAGCCCATGGAAGAGATGCGGCTCAGCACCGAATCCTGCGCGCCGGTGCCGATCGCCAGCATTGCGACGACAGAACCGACGCCGATGACGATGCCGAGCAGCGTCAGGATGGTGCGGAAGAGATTGGCCTTCAGCGCCCGGAACGCCATCTTCACCGCTTCGGTGACATCGGCGATCGCCGCCGAACCCTCGCTGACATGGTGGGCAAGGGCTGCTGCGCCTTCGGCATTGCTGCGGCTCTTCTTGGCGCGGTCGGCGACGATGCGGCCGTCATGGATCTCGATCAGCCGGTCGGCCTGTTCAGCGACCTCGCGCGAGTGGGTGATGACGATGATCGTGTGGCCCTGGTTGTTCATGTCGCGCAAGAGCGCCATCACGTCCGAGCCGCTCTGGCTGTCGAGCGCGCCGGTCGGCTCGTCGGCGAGGATCACCCGGCCGCCGTTCATCAGGGCGCGGGCAATGGAGACGCGCTGCTGCTGGCCGCCGGAGAGCTGGTTCGGCCGATGGTCGAGCCGCTCGCCGAGCTTCAGCGCTTCGAGCAGCGCCTCGGCGCGGTCGTGCCGGTCGCGCGCCGACATGCCGGCATAGACGGCCGGCACCTGGACATTCTCCTTCGCGCTTGCCGTCGGGATGAGGTTGTAGCTCTGGAAGACGAAGCCGAAGGTGCGGCGGCGCAGGGCGGCCAACTCATCGGTATCGAGGTCGGCGACGCTCTCGCCGTCGATCAGATAGTCGCCGCCGGTCGGCTGATCGAGGCAGCCGAGAATGTTCATCAGCGTCGACTTGCCGGAGCCGGACTGGCCGACGATCGCCACGAACTCGCCCGCCTCGATATCGAGGGAGAGGCCGTGCAGGACCTCGACGGCGAGATCGCCGTTGAAATAGGTCTTGCTGACGTGCCTGAGCGAGATGAGCGGGGACATGGCCAACCTCAGAACATCGGCGGCATGCGCATGCCGCGCTGGCTGCGGCCGTCCCGGGCGTTGCCGCTACTGCCGGAGCCGGTGGTGACCACGATCTTCTCGCCCTCTTTAAGGCCGCTCCTGATCTCGGCGCTGACGCGGTTGCGGATACCCACTTCGACGTCTCGCGTTTCGAGCGCGCCGGAGGCGGCGACGACGGTGACCTGATCCTTGCGGCCTTCACCCCGTGCGCCGCCCGCCTGGCCATTGCCCTGGCCGTCGCGTCGGCCGTTGCCCTGGCCGGCCGCTTCGCCGGTACCCTTGGCGGGGTGGCTCAGCGCGGCACTCGGCACGATCAGCACGTCCTTGGCGGCGGCCTGCACGAAGAACACCTGCGCGCTCATCGACATCATCAACTCGCCGTCGGGATTGGGGACGTCGAAGAGGGCGTAATAGAGCACGACGTTGTTGGTGGTGTCGGGCATCGGCTGGATCTGCCGGAGCTTGCCGACGAAGCGTTTGCCCGGCTGGCCGAGCAGCGTGAAATAGGCATCCATGCCGACCTTCAGCCTGGTAACGTCGGCTTCCGAAACCTGTGCCTTCACCGTCATGGTCGAGAGGTCGGCAATGGTGACGATGGTCGGCGTCGTCTGGTTGGCGTTCAGCGTCTGGCCTTCTTTCGCCGGGTTGGCGACGATGGTGCCGGTCATCGGCGCATAGATCTTGGTGTAGCCGAGATCGACCTTGTCGCCGGCAAGCGTCGCCTGCTGCTTGCGGATCTGCGCCTCGATGGCGTTGACGTCGGCTTCAGCGGCAGCGAGATCGGCGATCGCCTGGTCGAGCGTCGATTGCGCCACGCTTTTGGTTTCGACGAGATTGCGCTGACGGTCGATATTGGCCTGTTTCAGCACCAGCTGCGCCTTCTTGGAAATCAGCTGCGCCTGGAGATTGGCGAGCTCCGCCTGGTCGATCTCGATGCGATTCTCGATCGTTGCCGGGTCGATTTCGGCGACCAGTTGATCTTGAGTGACCTTGTCGCCGATCTCGACATGCAGCGCCTTCAACTGGCCGGAGACCTGCGCGCCGGCATCGACGGATTTGACCGCATCGAGCGTGCCGACGGCTGTGACGCTGTTTTCGATGTCGCCGCGCGTCACCAAATCGGTCACCATGGCAGCCGTTGCCGGTTCCTCGCCGTAGCGCACCCAGCCGTAATAGCCGGCACCGGCAACGGCGAGCACGACCGGCAGCCACAGCCAGCGGCGCGTGCGGCGCTTGCGCTTCACCTTCTGCACCGCACCGGGAATGAAGGTGACGTTGGGGGTCGCGTCGTCGCGGGGCGTGGCGTCGGCTCGCGCCGTCTTGGCTGTCTTGTTCATCGCATGCGCCTAACCGGCATCGTCGATGCCAAAATGGATAGGTCAAAAATAGAAGCGAATGGACGCGGCGAAAAGCATTGAGATCATTATATTTTCGTAATCTTCGTCATCGGCCGTGCGGCAAAGGCGCCCATGACAGGTGGACGCCCTCGGGTTTCGATTGCGAAGGGCGGGTTTGTCAGCCGCACGGGCCAATCAATGCGGCGACATCCACGACGGCGCCGTGGTGATCGGCAAGGCCGGCGAGCTCGGCATCATGCAAGGCGCGCGCCGGGACGGTTCCGTTCGGCGAGGGCAGGTCGCGGGTGGTGCAGGCGTCGGCTGCAATGGTGATGCCGTAGCCCAGGTCCTTGGCGGCGCGGGCTGTCGAGGACACGCAATTGTGCGTCATGAAACCGGCGATGATAACAGGCGTGCCGGCCGGACCGACGATCTCGGCAAGGTCGGTACCCGAAAAGGCGTTGGGCCGCGGCTTCTCGACGACGGTTTCACCTGCAAGCGGCGCCAGCGCATCGACGATCGCGCCGCGATGCTGCGCCCGGTCGAACACGCCGCCGGCCGAACCCCGATGGGCGACATGGATGATCTTGGCGCCCGCGGCACGGGCTGCGAGCAAGAGCTCGCGCGCCTTCTCGACGGCGGCTTCCGGTTCGAAAAGCCGCAAGGGGCCGGCCAGGTATTCGTTCTGATAGTCGATCAGGATCAGCGTCGCATCACCCAGCGGCGGCGGGGTGAGCGTGACGCCGGCGAGCGTGAAGAGGGTTGCCGGGGCGGCGGGCGAAGGGGTGGCGGAATCGGACATGGGAAGGCTCCTTGGTTTGGTCGAAGTGGCCGTTGTGAACCGGGTCGTCAAAGCGGTCTGTCGATGGGCTTGATCTTAGCGACTGCATTGATGCAGAGTGACCCGAAGTTTTCGGAGGATGATCTGCATGAATGCAGGGACGTGGGCAGATCTCGAGCTGCTGGATCATCTGGTGCGCGGCGCGACGCTCAGCCAGGCCGCCCGTTCGCTCGGCGTCGACCAGACGACGGTTTCGCGCAGGCTCGCAGCGCTGGAGCGGCGGGTGGGGGCAGCACTCTTCGACCGCATCGACGGCCGGCTGACGCCGACGCCGGTGCTTGCCCCTGTTGTCGAGCGGTTGCGGACGATCTCCGAAGAAGCGTCGCTGGCGCTCGCGACGCTTTTGCGGCGGACGGCGGAATTGAAGGGCCAGGTACGGGTGACAAGCATCGGCTTCGTGCTGAGCGCCATCCTGGCGCCGTCGCTTGCGCGCCTTGAGCAGCGGCATCCGGGCCTCACCCTTGATCTCGTTGCCGACAACCAGATGCTGAGCGTTGAGCGGCGCGAGGCCGATATCGCCATCCGCATGGCGCGCACGGGCGAGGATTCGGTGCGGGTGAAAAGCCTCGGCACGCTTCGCTTCCGGCTTTTCCGGCCAAAGGGGCTGGGGACGGGGCCTTGCCCGGTCGTGCGCTACGGTCCGGGGCTCGCCCACGTGCCGGAGATGCAGGCGCTTAACCGGCTGCGGCCGGATGCGCGCGTGGCGCTGACCGCCGACAAGCTGGAAATCCTGATGGAGGCGGCGCTTTCGCTCGGCGCCGAACTGATGCTGCCGGAGGTTTCGGCCATGCGCGACCCGCGCTTCGAGGCGGTGGACGAACCGGAGACGACAGCCGAGCGTCCGGTCTTCCTGATGATGCATCCGGAGAGGGCGCGCGTGCCGAGCGTGGCGGCGGTGGCGGCTTTCATCGAGGAGGCGGTGCGCGGGTGGAGGTAGTCGGGTTCGTTCACACGGATCCAAGCTGCGTTCGGTTCTGCCCCTCACCCTAGCCCTCTCCCCGCAGGCGGGGAGAGGGGACGCGGGCGACGGCTGCCCACCACTGAGGAGCAGCTGTCGGAGAAACGTCGACGTAGAACGGAGCCTTAGCGGGGAATCGGGGGCGCTTATTGTTGGGGCGAGCGGGCGCCGCACGCTTCCTTCGCCCCGCTTGCGGGGAGAAGGTGCCGGCAGGCGGATGAGGGGCAATTCCCTCACCGCGCGGATGAGGGGCGCCGTCGTTGAACCAGGAGAGCACCAAAACCACGCATGACAGGCGATCGTCGGCGGTGATCGATCAATCCGCCGAAAACTCCCGTACCAGAGCGTCGAGCGCCCCCGGAGCCGCGACGTCGACACAGCGGATGTTGGCGGCCCGGGCGGCCTCCAGCATGTCTCTGTTCTCGCGGATCGAGCGCTCGATGAATTTATCGATTATTGCGGCCTCCGGCTTGTCCGCATTACCGCGGCGGGGTTCTTCCAACATGCGCCGACGCAGGAAATCGTTATCCGCGTAGAGGAAAAGAGGGAGGACTTCACCGTGTTCGAGTTGAGCCACATATTCCGGTCTAAGCGCGGCGCCCTCCAGCACGAACGGCTTTGCCAGTTGCCGATGGCTTTCGATGATCTGGCGGATGCGCGGCCACATATTCTCATGGTGAACCTTCAGGAACCAATGAATGGTCTCGTCGGACAGGCTGGCATAATATTCGGCGACTTGCGGGCGGACCGATGGCCACGGCCTGCCGGGATGGCGGCCCAGATTGTCCGTCGAGATCAGCTCGCGACCGAGAGAGCTTGCCAGAGCGCTAGCCAATGTCGACTTGCCGACGTGCGAACTTCCTCCAATCAGAAGACCCAGGGGCGGTTGCTGCATGCGTTGAACTCCATCGATATCGAGTGATCGATCTTGCCGTGATCAGCCCATTTGGGCGGTGGCAGGTCGATCTCGTTCAGTCGGCTCGAAACCTATGGGCTCCGCCTTTCGCCGTCACCGCCGAAATTTCGCCCCGTTGTGAGAATCGTCTTGACGCCTCCGGGGCGCTTCACTAGAAGAGTGCGAACCGTACCGTACGGTACTGATCGGGAGCGAGGCGACGTGCAGATGACTGCGGCGATAAGGGAGGCGAATGCCGGGGAGGGGCTGACGGAACGTCAGGGCGCCGTTCTCGAACAGGCATTGCGTCTTCTGGTCGATGGCGGCGAAAAGGCGCTGACGACGGCCGGCATCGCGCGCGCTGCCAATTGCTCCAAGGAAAGCCTCTACAAGTGGTTCGGCGATCGCGACGGGCTGATCTCGGCGATGATCGGTTTCCAGGCGAGTAAGGTGCGCACCCAGGACGTCGCCGCCAGGGCGCTCGATGCCGAGAGCCTTGAGCGTCATCTGATCGTGTTTGCCAAGGACCTGCTCGAGGTGCTCGCGGGCGACGTGTCGCTGGCGCTGAACCGGCTGGCGATCGGCCAGGCGAGCCGCGACGGCTCCAAGCTCGGCCATATGCTGCAGGAGCGCGGGCGCCGGCAGATCGGCCGCCGTGCGGCCGCACTGCTCGAAGCCGGGCGCAAGGCGGGGCTGCTGACCTTCGACGACGCCGACGAGGCCTATGGTGCGCTCTACGGGCTTGTTGTCTCCGACTGGCATCTGAAGATGCTGCTCGGCGAAGAGGCCGGCGAGATGAAGAAGAGTTTCAGCCGCAAGGCGGAGCAGGCGGTTTCAGCCTTCCTCGCGCTTTACGGCACGAAAAGGTAACTGCAGCGCCGCGCTTCGTGAGAAGCGCAAAGGTCGCTGCAGCACAAGGAATGGCAGCGCCGCGCTTCGCAAGAAGCGCAAAGGTCGCTGCAGCACAAGGAATTGCTGCATGGTTCCTGAGCCATGTAGCGGAGACAACTGACAACAACGGGAAGGACCACTAAAATGCGCGTCTATTACGATCGTGATGCCGATATCAACCTGATCAAGTCGAAGAAGGTCGCCATCGTCGGCTACGGCAGCCAGGGCCGCGCCCATGCGCTGAACCTGAAAGATTCCGGCGCCAAGGAAATCCGCATCGCGCTGAAGCCGGGTTCGGCAACGGCTGCCAAGGTCGAGGCCGACGGTCTCTCGGTTCTGTCGGTTGCGGAAGCCGCCAAGTGGGCCGACCTCATCATGATGGCAACCCCGGACGAACTGCAGGCCGAAATCTACAAGGCCGACATCGCCGGCAACATCCGTGACGGCGCTGCGATCGCGTTCGCCCACGGCCTTAACGTTCACTTCGGCCTGATCGAGCCGAAGGCTTCGCTCGATGTCGTCATGATCGCGCCGAAGGGCCCGGGCCACACGGTTCGCGGCGAATACCAGAAGGGCGGCGGCGTTCCCTGCCTCGTTGCCGTTCACCAGGACGCTTCGGGCAACGCTCTCGACCTCGCGCTCTCCTACGCCTGCGGCGTCGGCGGCGGCCGTTCGGGCATCATCGAAACCAACTTCAAGGAAGAGTGCGAAACCGACCTCTTCGGCGAACAGGTCGTTCTCTGCGGCGGTCTCGTCGAACTCATCCGCGCCGGTTTCGAAACGCTGGTTGAAGCCGGTTACGCTCCGGAAATGGCCTATTTCGAGTGCCTGCACGAAGTGAAGCTGATCGTCGACCTGATCTATGAAGGCGGCATCGCCAACATGAACTACTCGATCTCGAACACGGCCGAGTGGGGCGAATACGTCACCGGCCCGCGCATCATCACGGCAGAAACCAAGGCCGAAATGAAGCGCGTCCTCACCGACATCCAGACCGGCAAGTTCACCTCGGAGTGGATGCAGGAATACAAGTCGGGTGCGGCCCGCTTCAAGGGCATCCGCCGCGTCAACGACAGCCACCAGATCGAGGAAGTCGGCGCCAAGCTGCGCGGCATGATGCCCTGGATCGGCAAGAACAAGCTGGTCGACAAGGCGAAGAACTAAGCCTTATCGAACGATTGAATGAAGGAAGCCGGGGCAGTGCCCCGGCTTTTTTCGTGACGTGGGCAGGCCATTTGCAAAACCGCGTCATTGCTGCCGGATCGGCGCGAGATTGGTCGAGGCAGACGGGTGGCAGCCTGACGGCGTGCGGCGGCAAGATGCAAGCAGTCGGCCTGGAGCATCCTGCCTGAAGTGAAACCAGTTGAGACAGAAAGATGGGCTACTGCATGTTTCCTTTAATCGTGGCCGGTTAAAGGACAAAAACATGCAGCACTTCAAAGTGCTACAGCGACCTTTGCGCGTCTGATAAGACGCGCGGCGCTGTAGAACCAAAGCACTCGAGCGTGATTGGTGCGATCATCTGAACGCACGGCGCCCTAGACGACTTCCCAGAGAAACCGAAGTAGATCCAAACAGAGACTCCCAAGCAGGTCCAGCCAAAAGCCAGGGAAGGCGACAAAGGCCGAACCGGCGCCGAAGCCGACCACGCCGAAACCGAGCGCTCCGTCCCAGCCGTGACCTTGCCAGCCGAGCAGGGCCCCGAAGGCGGTCGCCGCACAGACGACTGTGACCCGAACGATAAACAGGAACGTCTCGCGCATGCTTGCCTTCCTGGCTGAGAGCAGAACAATCTATGGTTCACTTCAGCATATAAGTTCGCGTATGCGTAATCGCCAGGGGCCAGGAGCGAGGAGGTCCGAAGAGAGGGCCGTTCCGTTTCGGCTACCGCATGTCTCCTTTAATCGGCTTCGATTAAGGGACAAAGACATGCAGCAAATCAAAGTGCTGCAGCGACCTTTGCGCGTCTGATAAGACGCGCGGCGCTGTACCTCGGGTGTCAGTCCCGCTGCGCCGCCAGGATGAGATCGCAGGCGGCCGTAATGTCGTCGACAACCGCCGAAGGCGCCGGCTGGAAACGCTGCTCATCGCCATCGCGATATTTGCCGCTGCGCACGAGGATCGCGGTGCCGATCCCGGCGGCAAGCGCACCGGCGGTATCGCTTTCGGCATCGTCGCCGATCATGGCCAAATCGGCCGGGTCAAGGCCCATGCTCGCTGCTGCTGCCAGGAAGAAATCGGCAGAGGGTTTGCCGAAGAGCTTCGCCTTGATACCGCTCGCATGTTCCAGCGCCTCGACAAAGGGGCCGGCATCGAGGCTCAGCTCGCCGTCGCGATCACGGAAGAACCGGTTGCGGGCGAGCGCCAGCAGCGGCGAGCCAGCCATCAGGGCGCGAAACGCGGCGTTGAGGCCCTCATAGCTGAAGCGCTCCGCGGCATCGCCAAGCACGACGGCGACGGGGCCGTCCATGCGGCAATCGGCGAAGTCTTCCTCAAGCGCGGGATGAATGAGCAGGTGCGGCTGGTGGCTGTTCGCCTTGAGCCAGGCGCGCGCGGCGGCAACCGGCGTGAACACCTCGTCGGCAGCGCAATCGAAGCCAAGGCGCTGCAGGTGAGCGACGATCTGGCGTTTCGACTGGCGGGTGGTGTTGGTCAGGAAGCGGACGGGGAGGCGAGCTGCGCGCAGCCGCAGCACCGCCGCGATGGCACCCGGCAACACCGTGTCGCCGTCATAGAGCACGCCGGAGAGATCGAGCAGCACGCCTCTTGCCATGGCAAGAGACTGCCTGAGCGCCAGACCATGGTCAACGTTGGGCGGCGGACGCCTCCCAATCGGTCCGCGCCTATCGCGCCGGCACCTTGGGGACTGGCTGCTGTCTTCCCACTGCACGCGGGAAGGGGCGGCGGTGCCGCCCAAAGGTCAGACTGCCTGCCAGGCCTGCAGCCGTTCCACCGTCGTCGTCGCCCCGCCGCAGACGATCATCAGCACGCGCTCGAAGCGCAGGAGTTGATCGGCGTGCTCGTAGGCGATGGCCAGGGCGGCGCCGCAGGCGGGTTCCACCAGCACGCGGTGGTCGTCGAGGAAGCGGGTGCAGGCGTCGACCGCCGACTGGTCGCTGACGACGACGCATTCGACCGGCCGGATCTGGCTGATCTCGAAGGCACGCTTGCAGACCTTTCGGGCGCCGAGCGAAGTGGCGACGCCGCTGATCGAGGGAAGCTCCACCAGCTCTCCCGCCTTGACGGAGGCGAGGTAGGACGCGGTGCCTTCGGTCTCCGCGGTGACAATAGGAATTTCCCGGAGCCCGTTGCGCTCCAGTCCCTCGGCGACGCCCGACAGCAGCCCGCCGCCGCCGACAGAGAGCACGACAGCATCGAAGGCGAGGCCGGCCTTGACGACCTCGTCGATCATCGTCGCGTGCCCGGCCCACAGCAGCGGATCGTCGAAGGGATGGATGAAAGCGGTCTCGGCATCGGCGGATGCGAGCGCGCGGGCATTCGCTTCATCCCAAGCGGCGCCGTGGACGATCACCTCGGCGCCTTCCTGGCGGATAAGCGCCTTTGCCCGTTCGGTGGTCGTTTCGGGAACGAAGACGGAGACGGGGATTGAGAGCTGGCGGCCGGCATAGGCAACCGCCATGCCGGCATTGCCGCCGGAGGAGGAGACGAAACGCCGCTTGCCGTTTCGCGCATGGTGCTCGCAGGCAGCACCAACGCCGCGGATCTTGAACGAACCGGGCGGCTGCAGCGCCTCCATCTTCAGCCAGATGGAGCAATCGGACGCGAGGCTTAGCGGGCGGGATTCAAGGAGGGGAGTTTCGAGGTGAAGTGCCATGGGATGTTCCGTTGAGCGCGCGGTGCTGGAGGCCGGTTTGTTGCAATGGCTCCTGCGGGAGAATCTTGAAGCAATTCTCCCCTGATCGCTAGTTCAACGCAACACGGGGAGGTGTGCAGTCGCGGATGGCCGTGTCCTGTCGTGGGATACGATGGGTCTACCGCGCCCGTCACCAGAGAAGGCCGCTCAATGTCATGAGCGTGATGAAGAGCAGGGACAGGACGAGCGATGCCTTGATGGCTGCCAGAGTATAGTCGTATCGGCGAAGTCTGTGTGTGAGCGTCTGGAACATGTGTTCGTCCAATCGTAAGGGATCTGCGGCTCCTCGCCGTTCGTTCAAGCGCAATGCGGCGCCCGTAAAATGTAGCGCCCGTAAATTGGCTGTGGCGAGAATGTCTGCTCAGCCCCCGAACACACCCGGTACACACCCGTTCGGCTCACGGTTGCCTCTCGCCTCCGCGCAACGTCGCGGACGTACTGCTGTCGATAAAGGAGGAAATTGGCGGTCGGGAGCCCCCCACCGCGATATGCCAAGTCGGCCAGTGTCGATCGTCGAACCATGCGCCTCAAATGTGTCCAGCACAAGGGAGATCCCCTTCGAAGGGCATCCCTTCGACGTTCCGGCACTCATGGCCTGTCCGGGTTACGGGCCTGTCCGGATTTCGGGCCTATCAGGATTTCGGGACCTTGCCGGATTTCGGGCGCTTGCCGGGACGGGGTGTCGGGTTCAGGGGCGATATCGCGCCCGGCCAGGGGAGGCGTCGGGCACCGGTGTAGCGGGTAATCGCGCTGGGTCTTTGCGGCGCGCCGCCGTCGTTTTCCCACTGTTCGAGATTTGCGGTTTCAATCTGCCGCGGGGTGCGCAGCCCATCCCGGTTCTGCAGTTCAGCAAGCAGGATATCCGCGGTGGTAACGCCCGCCTGGAACCTTCTGACAAGGAAGACGGCGGCAAGGCGAAGGCTGTCTTGATCGTCAAGGTCGACGCGCTGATGAAAGCCCGCGCGCCGCAACACGCCATCGAGCATTGCCAGGTCGGAGGGAGCCAATGGATGCCGCTGAGCGGGTGACATGAAGCCACCTCCTGTTGACGGGAAACGTCGTTTTCGGCGCGTCCAGGGCGCCGTACGTTCATCTGAACGCACAAAGGACTCTCCGACAATTCTCTCCTACTGCATGTCTCCTTCAATCGATCTCGATTTAAGGACGAAGACTTGCAGCAAGTCAAAGTCTACGGCGACCTTTGCGCGTCTGATAAGACGCGCGGCGCTGTCGGTGCTTGCGCAAGTCCTTATTCCCATGTCCGGGCTTGCGCGTTCGGTTTCAGTCGATATTACGGCCGGCGCGATTTTCGGGATGGTTTGCTTGCGGGCACCTCCGCAGGCGGTTCGGCGGCGGCGCGCTCAAGGCGCTGGGCCTTGAGCTTCTCGGTCTTCTTGTCGCGGGCGATCTTTTCGGCAGCAACGATTGCTCTCGCCGTGTGATCGGTGGCGGAGGCCTTCTCGCTCGCGGAGGTCTTGGCCGGTTTAAATGCCGTGTTGGGGTGTGGCGTCATGACCTGTCTCCTGAAACGGGCGGATTTTTGCCGACCCCAAGCCTCAGCGCGAAGGTCGCGCTGCCTTCTTGGGTCCCGGCAGCAGGCCTTCGCGCTGGAGCTTCTTGCGCTGCAGCTTGCGCTGGCGCCGTACCGCTTCTGCCTTTTCGCGGACGCGCTTTTCCGAAGGTTTCTCGTAGCTGCTGCGCGCCTTGAATTCACGGAACAGACCCTCGCGCTGCATCTTCTTCTTCAAGATGCGCAAGGCCTGGTCGATGTTATTGTCCCTAACGAGTACCTGCAAAAGATGTTCTCCTGTTGTCGGTCGCGGCTTTCCCTGTAGCCGCGGTTATCTGCCGGGTTTGGTGCTCAATTTTTTGAGCCAGGGCCCGGTGATGGCCGCCTGGGGGGCGTCCTCTTTCGAAGTCTCGGCATGCTCGATGTCAGTCTCCAGCACGCAGCGTTCGAACGTCTCGCCTTCGACCCTTACGCGAAAGCGCGCCTCGCCACGATCATTGGGCAAAAGGCCGACGATCAGACCAAGACGGCTGTTCAAGGTCGACTGAGCGGCACTCGCCCTCAGCGTGACCTTGTCGCCAATCTCATAGGTTTTGCGGCTCATGGTGGTCTCCTGAAAAGGGCCCTGAGACGCAAAAAGGCCGGGTTGTTCCCCGACCTCTTCCCGTCATTCAAGCGCCTCCCTGCCAGTACATCCGTGGTCAGAGGAGGGCGAATGACAAATTATTCGGCCCTGAGATTGTCGGCCGAGCTCTTGCCCGTTCTGCGGTCGGCAACAACGTCAAAGGTCACTTTCTGACCTTCGTTGAGCGAGCGCATGCCAGCCCGTTCGACCGCGGAGATGTGTACAAACACGTCCGTGCTGCCGTCGTCGGGCTGAATGAAGCCGAAGCCCTTGGTGCCGTTGAACCATTTTACCGTGCCTGAAGCCATGACGATTTCCTTTCAATCGCTGAATTTACCAGAAATATTTCTCTGGCGGTGATCGATATTTGAGAGG
Source organism: Ensifer sp. ENS10 (assembly GCF_014852025.1). Taxonomy (NCBI): domain Bacteria; kingdom Pseudomonadati; phylum Pseudomonadota; class Alphaproteobacteria; order Hyphomicrobiales; family Rhizobiaceae; genus Ensifer; species Ensifer sp. ENS10. The sequence goes on along the minus strand of NZ_JACVAS010000002.1, from coordinate 638,187 downwards.
AGATCTGGCCGCGCGGAAGCGCCGTGTCAAAGGTCACAAGCAATATTCGATGAGGTGATATATAGACGATACTTTTTGAAACTCAATGAAAATATTAAATTATTTGATTTTGAGCGATCGCGAAAACATCTGCAAAGGCCTGAAATGGCGGGTTTTTCGTCCATTTATTTTTCTTGTTATTCAAGCTGATACGGCTTCTCGAGAGCCAGACGCTGTGCGCGTGAGCCACGCCGCGACCCGGCGTTGCGCGGTGCTCCGGACGCATAGCTGCTGAATGAAAAGGCAGGCGCTGCTTTGAGGGCGGGCAAGCGGATTCTTGGATCGGCAAGCGGGCTGTCGCTGGCCATTTCGACCAAAGCGGCCGGTCGCGACAGGAGGCGCGAAGGTAGAAGGCGGCGGCGCGCTGTCTTCGGCGCACCGCCCCCGCTTGTCAGGCGCTTGTAAAGGTCTGCGGCGAGACCTGCAATGCGGCGGCGATGCGCTGCAGCTTGGCGGGATCGGTATCGGCGCCAAGCTCGATCTTTGAGATTTCAACTTCCGTCAGGCCAGTCGTGACCGAGAGATCGTCGACCGTATAGCCGGCGGTTTCACGCGAATGCTTGATGGCGGCTCCGATATTGACGCGGGACAGAGATGCGCCGGGGGCCTTGGTTAGGTCTTTCTTAAAGGACATGAAGTGTCTCCTTCGTTGGTCCACCGACAAAGAACATTGTCGGTTGAAGGGGGCCCAAAACTGAAATGCGACTCGGACAGATGAGCGCGAACCTAGGGCGCCGCTAATATAAGCGAGAAGTTTCCGGGCGCAAGTTTGCGGTCGAATTTTTGTGAAATGCCTATTTAAATCAATTGTTTATCCTGTGATTTCCGCGCCCGGAGGCCGGTAAATCCCATCGGTCAGGAGCATCATCTCTACGACGCGCCGGTGCTCGACGCAGTGCAAAAACGGCAGGGAATTTCACACAAGGCGAGCCTCGATCAGAAAGGGTCCACGCCGCGACAGCGCGGCATCGAAGAGCGCGGCGAAGGCTTCGCAGGAGGTCGCGACGGCCGCCTCGACGCCGAAGCCGCGGGCGAGCGAAACCCAGTCGAGCGCGGGGTTGTCGAGGTTCAGCATGCGGCGCGCGTTCGTCCCGATCTCTTCGACGCCGACATTGCGCATTTCGGCATGCAAGATGGCGTAGGTACGGTTGGAAAAGATGACGGTGACGATGTCGAGGTTTTCGCGCGCCTGCGTCCACAGGCCCTGAATATTGTACATGGCGCAGCCATCGGCCTGCAGGCAGATCACCTTGCGGTCGGGACAGGCGATCGCGGCACCGGTGGAAAGCGGGATGCCTTCGCCGATCGCGCCGCCGGTCTGCATGAGGAAGTCGTGCGGCGCAGAGAAGGCCGAAAGTGCGAAGTAACGCCGGGCCGAAGTGGCCGCCTCGTCGCAGACGATCGCATTTTCGGGCACCTTATGGGCGACGATGACGGCGATTGCGTCTTCCGTCAGCGCGCCCGAAGGTTCGCCTTCGTCTGTGGGGACGCTCGGTGTCGGCAGAGGGTGGGACGGGCTGATGCCGAGTTCGTCGCGCAGCGCTTCGAGCGTTCCCTTCAGGTCTTCACCATGGCGGGCAAGCGTGACCACCGCGCAGCCTTCCGGCACCAGTCGGCCGGGCTTTCCGGGATAGGCGAAGAAAGCCACCGGCTCCGGTCCGCCGACGAGGATCAGAACCTTGACGTCGCGGAGCGTTTCGAGCGCCATGTCGATCGGGTAGGGGATGCGCCGCGGCGCCACCCGCCCGCGGCCGCGCTGGGTGTGGGCGACAAGCACTTCGTTGAAAAGCTGGACGTTGCAGGCTGCCGCGATCCGCCCGGCGATGGCGAGGCTCTCGGCCCTTGCGGCGGCGCCGCTTAAGACCATGGCGACCCCTTCCGGGTTTGCTCGGACGAGGCGGGCCACCTCGCGGACCGTCTCCGCACTTGCCGGCCGCGGGGCTTCGACAAGCACCTTTTGCGCAGGCGCGTCGGTGGAAAGCGCGCCCCAGGACGCGTCTGCCGGCAGGATCATGGTGGCAACGCCCGGTGGCGTCAACGACGCGCGATAGGCGGCCGCCGCCGTCGGCCTCACGTCGGAGGGATCTTGCACCCGCCGCACCCAGTTCGACATCGGGCGGGCCAGGCCCTCGATATCGCTGGTCAGCGGGGCATCGAGCGCAAGATGGTAGGAGGCATGGTCGCCGACGACGTTGATGACAGGCGTGCGGGCGCGCCGCGCATTGTGCAGGTTGGCAAGGCTGTTGGCGAGGCCGGGACCGGTGTGGAGCAGGGTCGACGCCGGGCGACCCGTCATGCGCGCATAGCCATCGGCCGCACCGGTGACGACGCCTTCGGAGAGGCCGAGAATACAGCGCATCTCCGGCTTGCGATCAAGGGCGGCGACGAAGTGCATTTCCGACGTGCCGGGATTGGCAAAACAGACATTCACATCGTTTGCCAGAAGTGTATCGACGAGGATGTCCGCACCTGTGGTGCGAATAGGTTGGCCGCCTTCTCCCATGCGCGTGTCCCCCGATGGCGTTCACGCATGATAGCTGCAAGTGATGCGGGTGCAAGGTAGGCTTGCGGCGGCGCTCGATGCGCCGCCCAAGTGGGGTTACGTCCGCTGCCAGGCGAGATGGGCGCCGAGCCCGATCAGCACCGTGCCGCCGGCGCGCTGCAGCAGGCGCTGTGCCCGGGTGGAGCGGCGCATCTTGACGACGACGGCATCGGCGAGAAACACGCAGACGAGATCGGCGGAGGAGAACATCAGGTTGACGACGGTGCCGAGCAGCAGAAACTGCACCCACACCGGGAAGGCGGCGGAGGCATCGGTGAACTGCGGCAGGAAGGCGACGAAGAAGATCGCGGTCTTCGGGTTCAGAACCTCGACGGTGATGCTTTCGAAGAAGGCGCGGCGGGCCGATTTCGCCTCGACCGCGGGCAGGTGGCCATCGCCGCTCGCCTTGGCACGCATCAGCGTGAAGCCCAGCCAGACGAGATAGGCGGCACCGGCTAGCTTCACCGCGAGATAGAGCGTCGGCACCGCATGGAACAGGATCGAGAGACCGGCGGCGGCCGCAAGGACATGCACGTAACCACCGAGATGGATGCCGAGCGAGGCCATCAGCCCGGCAAAGCGGCCGCGCGCCATCGTCTGCGCAGCGGCGTAGAGCATCGCCGGTCCCGGAATATAGGCGAAGATCGCCGTGGTGACGAAGAAGGTGAGGAGAATGTCGAGCGACGGCATGGGATACCTCGTCTGCTGATGCGCGGAGTCGTTCTAAGGTCTTGCGCGGGAAAGTTGACGGAAAATCGGAACGTCTCATCCATCGGGTGAGATGCTAGACGAGGCGCCCGTTGAGCGTCAGACCGGTATCTCCCCGGAGACGAGGCGATCCTCGGGCCGCGCGCTGGCTGCGAGCCCTGCGGCCACGCCCTGACGATCTTCAATGCTGCGGTTCTGACTGAACTTGCGCTTGCCGTCGAGGCGGTCGATCGGCAGCCGCAGACCGATGATGCCGCGAAGCTGGGCCTTGACGAAGGCGGGTGGCGCGTCGCTCACCTGCCAGGGTTCGGCACGCGCCGCCTCGTGACGATTGGTCAGGCGGGTGACGACATCGAGAAGCCGGTCCTCGTCGGTAAAGAACTCGACCTCGCCATAGGCATGCACGGCCGAATAGTTCCAGGTCGGCACGACCTTTCCGTGCTCGCGCTTGGAGGCGTACCAGGAGGGGGTGACATAGGCGTCCGGCCCCATGAAGGTCGCCATGGCCGCGCCGATCGGCGCGGTCGTCCCTTGCGGGTTGGCGCGGGCGAGGTGGCCGTAGAGCGTGCCATGGGGGCCTTCGTCGCGATCAAGCAGCAGCGGCAGCGGCGTGGCCAGCAGGCCATCGGCCGTGGCGGTGACGAAAGTGGAAAGCGATGCGGCCTCGATGATCGCGTGCAGCACGCTCAGTGTTTCCTTCTTGAAGGCTGCGGGTGTGTACATGATCTCGCTCCTTGTGCTTGCCACTTCATAGAGGCAAACTGGACCAGAACGAATATCCAGTTTCCGTATAAATGAGTGGGCCAGTTGGTGACGGAGAGCAACGAGGCGAGGGGCGGGACCACCCGGCGTATCTACGAAGCGCTGAAGGCGCAGATCCTCGGCGGCACCTATGGTCCTGAGGATCGGCTGCCATCGACGCGGGCGCTGGCGGCCGAGCTCGGCGTCTCGCGCACCACCGTGACTGCGGCCTATGAGCAGCTTCTTTCCGAGGGGTTTCTGGAGAGCCGGCAGGGCGCGCCTTCAAGGGTGGCGCTGCTGCATGCGCATGAGGGTGTCAAGCCACGCCCCGCAGGGACGACTTTCCGGCCTGCGCCGAGACCGGCAGCCCCTGTTCGCCTGTCGCGCTTTGGAGCGGCCCTTGGCGACGGGCCGACCTGGGTGCCGCCGCAGTCCGGTGGGTTGATCGCCGATTTTCGCTACGGCGACCTGTCGGCCGCCGATTTCCCGGCGGAAGCCTGGCGCCGGTCGGTCAACGCCGCACTTCGGCGGCGCCAGCCGCGGCTCGCCTATGACGACCCCGGCGGCTCGGCGGAGCTGCGGGCAGCCCTTCAGGCCTATCTCTGGCGGGCACGCGGGCTCAGATGTGCGCCGGACCAGATCATCATCGTCAACGGTTCGCAGCAGGGACTGGATCTTGCCGCCCGCGTGCTCGTCGACCCCGGCGACCGCGTTGCGATCGAGGATCCCGGCTACGTCATGGCGCGCCGGGTGTTTGCGGCCGCCGGTGCTGAGGTGGTTCCGATTGCCGTCGACGGGGAGGGGCTGCGGACCGAGGCGCTCGCGGGGCTTGACGCCGTCAGGCTCGCCTATGTCACGCCCTCGCATCAGTTTCCGCTCGGCGGCGTGCTATCGGCCCGGCGCCGGCAGGAGCTTCTCGCCTGGTCGCAACGCAGCGGCGCCTACGTGATCGAAGACGATTACGATGGCGAGTATCGCTACGATATCCGCCCGATCCCGCCGCTGCAGACGATGCGCCATGCGGAGAACGTCCTCTATCTCGGCACGATCTCGAAGAGCCTGTCGCCGATGCTCCGGCTCGGTTATCTCGTCGTGCCGCCGCCGCTTCGCGCCGTCTTCGCCGCCGCCAAGCAGCTCGTCGACCGGCATTCGCCCAGCCTCGAGCAGGAAGCGCTGGCGACGATGATTGCAAGCGGGGCCTATGAACGCCACATCCGCAGGAGCCGGCGCAGCAATGGCCGCCGCCGCGAGGCGCTGCTCGCGGCGCTCAAGGCGGAACTCGGCGACGAGGTGACGATATCGGGCGCCGATGCCGGATTGCACGTCGTCGTCTGGTTCGAGCGGCTGGACCGGACGCAGGAAGGCGAACTGATCGCGCGGGCGCGGGCAGCGGGCATCGGCCTTTATCCGATCTCGCCCCTCTACGGCGCCGATGAAGCCGGTCACCGGCCGGACCGCGCCGGCATCGTCATGGGCTACGCAAGCCTCGAAGTGCCGCAGATCGGTCAGGGTGTCGCGGCGCTCGCGAAGCTGCTGGGTGATTGGCTCGATTAGCACCGGCGGCACAAAACGCCATGCAGATCACCATTCGGCGTGGGCCGTGCGTCCACCTGTGATAGGGTGGGGCTATCTTCCGCCATGGCCCGGCCTCGGGGCGGGCGGCAATGGGAGCGAAAATCACGGGCAGGGACGGAGCGGCGCAGGGGCGTCGACTGGGGGAGCAGATGGCAGACCGGAGAGTGCAGCCGTTGCAGCCGGGACAACCCGCACCCGCCTTCGAGCTTGCAAGCGCCAATCGGGACGATCCGGTTTCGCTTGCGAGCCTTCGCGGCCGGCCGTTTCTGATTGGCCTGTTCCGCGGCCTGCACTGCCCGTTCTGCCGGCGCCAGATGCGGCAGTTTTCCTCCGTCGAGCCGGCATTGCGCGCCGTCGGCGTGGAAACGCTGGCGGTGGTCAATACTCCTGTCGAACGGGCGCGCCTCTATTTCCGCTTCCAGCCGACGCCGGTCACGGTCCTTGCGGATCCGGACTGCCAGACGCACAGGGATTTCGGCGCGCCACAGGCCGCGCTGCTTCCGCCCGAAAGTACGGAGACGCCGCAATGGCCCCATCGCACGCGGCCTGCCGATTTCGCCGCAGCGCGCATCAACCCGACAGGCGAGCTCGCCGAACCGATGCATCCGATGCAGGCCAATAAGCTGCTCAATGCACGCGAAGGCTTCGAGCCGGACGAGACCGATCTGCGCATCTTTGCCGAACACGGCACGCAACTGGTCGGCCACTTCCTGGTCGATGCAGCCGGCATCATCAGCTGGAGCGAGATCGAGGCGCGCTTCGGCCCCGACGAACTGGGCGTGTTCCCGAGCGCCGCGGAGATCATGACGGCCGTCAAGAGGGTCGCAACCTAGTACGGGCAACCGGCTTGCAAGCCGGGGCCTGCAAACAGGGTGCAGGCCAAGGTCGCAACCGGCCGCGCGTTACGGTTAGCTGCTTGCGCCCTGGCCGGGTCTGCTCACAGTGGCCAACTCTTCAGTGTGGCGGTGTGGCCTTCATGAGATCTCTTCGCATACATCCCCAGCTTCACGACATGTTCGGTGAATAGCAGCCGCCGGCCTATCTGCTGGCGATCCTCCTGTTCGGTGTCGGTGTTGCGGCCACCTTTGCCCTGTCGGCGGGCCAGATGCTGGCAGGCCTTGCCTGGTGGCGGGCGGCACTGGCGCTTGTCCTCGTCCTCGATATCGCCGCCGGCTGCATCGCCAACTTCACGCCCTCGACTTCTACGCGGCGCGGCCGCGCAATCGCTGGATCTTCATCGCGATCCACTTCCATGTGGTCATCGTCGCGCTGCTCGTCGGCACCGGGCTCGGTGCTGCGGTCGCCGTCTGGGCCTATACGATCGCTGCGGCCGCGGTCGTCAATCTGCTTGCGGGACGCGCCGCACAGACCTTTGTCGGCGGGCTGCTGCTGGCGGTCGGCCTCACTGGCTTGCCGCTGTTGCCGGGCTTGACGCCGGCGATGGCGGCGGTGTCGGCCCTGTTCATGCTGAAGGTGCTTTTCAGCTTCGCGGTCGATCACTACCGCACCGTCGTTTCCAGCAGTGGGTAGCCGCGCTGGCATCCTTGCCTTGCAGGACCGCATTCAATAGCCTCGGAAGTGGCAAGCTCAGGGAGAGGCTCATGGCAGTTTCAGCGGCAGAGGCGGCATTGCGCCTTCCAACTTTCGACGACGTGCAGGCGGCACGGGACCGCATCGCCGGCATGGCGCATCGAACGCCGGTGCTGACCTCGCGTACAGCCGATGCCGCCACCGGCGCGCGGCTTTTCTTCAAGGCGGAAAATTTCCAGCGCGCCGGCGCCTTCAAATTCCGCGGTGCCTACAATGCGATCGCCGCCTTGCAGGAAGGCGGCCAGAAGCGCGGCGTCGTCGCCTTCTCCTCCGGCAATCATGCGCAGGCGATCGCCTATGCCGCACGGCTGCAGGGTGTTGCCGCGACGATCGTGATGCCGAAGGATGCGCCCGAAATGAAGGTGGCGGCGACCCGCGGCTATGGCGCCGATGTCGTGTTCTATGACCGCTACACCGAGGACCGGTCGGCGATCAGCGCGAAGCTGGCGGCCGAGCGCGATGCCGTCCTCATCCCGCCCTTCGACCATCCTGATGTGATCGCCGGGCAGGGCACGGCGGTGCTGGAACTGATCGAGGAGGTGGGCGAACTCGACCTGATCGTCACGCCGCTCGGCGGCGGGGGCCTGCTCGCCGGCACGGCACTCAGCGCCCAGGAGCGTTCGCCGGGCGCGGTCGTCGTCGGCGTCGAGCCGGAGGCTGGCAATGACGGCCAGCAGTCGCTCAGGAAGGGCGAGATCGTCCATATCCCGGTGCCGAAATCGATCGCCGACGGGGCGCTCACCAATCATATCGGCGAACACAATTTCCCGATCCTCAAGCGCGGTGTCCGCGAGATCGTCACGGTGAGCGACGCCCAACTCGTGGAGACCATGCGCTTCTTCGCCGAGCGCATGAAGATGATCGTGGAGCCGACCGGATGCCTGGCGGCGGCCGCCGTGCTGCAGGGCGTGCTTCCCTGCGCCGGGCAAAGAGTGGGCATCGTGATCAGTGGCGGCAATGTCGATCTCGCGACGTTCTGTGCGCTGCTGCAGTAGAGAGCGGCGGTCCCAGAGTATCCGTGTTGGTCAAGTACGGGTTGGTTCCCATATGCGGCCATCCCTGAGCAATGCGTTTGCGATGATGATGAGCTTTCGCATGACGGCGGTAATGGCGAGTTTTGAGGCTTTTCCGGCGGCCTTGAGCCGGTCGTATTTGGCCTTGAGGTCGGGATTGAAGCGGATGGCGACGAGCGCGGGCATGTAGAGTGCTCGTCGGACATTGGCCCGGCCGCCGCGGATGAAGGCGCGGCCGATCCACTGTCCGGACTGGCGAGCGACCGGAGCGAGGCCGGCGAGGGAAGCGACCTGGGCCTGGTCGAGTGTACCGAGTTCGGGCATGTCGATGAGAAGCGCGAAGGCGGTGATTGCTGACACGCCCGGGATCGAGACGAGAATGTCGAAGCGTCGTGCGAGGTCGGGATCGACCTTGATGAGCGCCATGATCTCGTTTTCGAGGGCCGCGATCTGGCGCTCGATCTGCCTGAGCTGTTCGGCGTTGTGGCGCTTGAGGATCGGCAAGGTCAGGTTTTTCGCCCTGTTCCTGGCCGCCGTTCGGTTCTTCACCAATGCCTCGCGGGCCATGCGCAGGTCCTTGAGATCGTTGAGGGTCGGGCCTCGCGCCGGCCGCGCCTGAAGTTCGAGCAACGCCCCCATGCGGGCGAGCATCGCAGCATCCAACCGGTCGGTCTTGGCGAGCCTGCCGGTGGCCTCGGCAAATCGCCGCGCCTGACGCGGATTGACCTTGACCCGCGCGAAGCCCGCCTCTGCCAGCCTGTGCTCAAGGTCCCGATGATAGGGGCCTGTCGGCTCGCAGACGATACGCAGCCCAGGCCGCTCCAACCAGCCGATCAATGTCCTATGGCCACGGCTGTCGTTGGCGAAGCGCCGGCTCACACCGTCGCTCAGCCTGTGGACGTCGAGATGGTCTTTCGAGATGTCGACCCCGATGCTATCGTTCATCATCTTTCGCTTGTCCTGTGCTTGTCATCCGGAGCCGAACTCCGGGTATCCGTTCAGGCCTCAAGGGAAAGACGAGGGCGATCCGACTCTAGCTCGACCCATCAAAAGGTCCGCAATTCCAACGATCCGACCCTCGCCGCTGCGGGAGGGCGGCGACCCTCCCGCAGCGGTTCCGTTCTGACCTGTTCGGCAGCCAATGTCATAAGACAAGCAATTCCAGGGAAAGTTTGCAGCGGTTTTCCTTCCGGAATTGCGAAATTCCAAACCAGAACAACACGAAAGCGTGAATTGGGGGGGTGAATTTTTTGCGTGTATTTTGGTTGGGTTTCGTCATGCCGCTCAACCGCAATCTAGAGGGTTTGCTCATGAGAACGCTCATTCTTGCCATCGCCGCACTCGCGCTTACGGGCTCCAGCGCCTTCGCTGATCCAATTGCAGATCGCAAGGCTATCATGAAGGAGCGCGGTAGACTGGTCGGCACCGTCGCTCCCATGGTCAAGGGAGAAAAGCCGTTTGACGCTGCCGTTGCCATGACCGCCCTCAAGGGCCTTAGCGAGAACGCAGAAAAATTCGACGTGGACGTCTTGTTTCCCGCCGGCAGCGAAACCGGAGACACGGCCGCCTTGCCGGCAATTTGGCAAGATATGACCGCGTTCAAGGCGGCTGCCGAGAAATTCCGGGTGGATGCGGCCGCTGCCGTCGCTGCCAATCCGCAGGATCTCGAAGCATTTAAGACGCAGTTCAACGCGGTAACCACGAATTGCGGCAGCTGTCACGAGAAATTCCGAATGAAGAAAGAGTAGCAGCGACAGGCATACGAGCCTGCTCAAGTCGCCCGTCGGATGCGAACCTTCCGGCATTGGCGGATGAAACCGGCGAGCGATGTCCGCATTGTCGAATAGCCAAGGATAAGATCAATGGCGCTTGGCGCGTCTGCACACGCGTGCAGCGGCGAGGCTGACGTTGCGACAACATTTCGACGCGTGGCTGGCTTGCCGCGGCGACCGACGATCGATGATGCAAGCCTCGATCCGGCCGGTTGCAATGGCTGCGTCTTTCCGGTTGCCTTAAGCGGCAAAAGTGGCACACTGGGCATCGCGCCTTGGCGCCGGGCTTCCCGGTGTGCTCCAAGGCTGCCGTAATGATTTGATTTTCTAAAGGAATTTTTCCTCCGGACGGTTGTCGCCGGAGCGTAAACAATGGACGAAAGCAGAGGATTGCAGCGGCCGTTGGGCGCCTTGCCGGACGCGGCGCTGTCAAGAAAATAGAGTGCTCCCATCGCGCCCGGCGGGCGCGGCGCACACACACATTGGAGGGTATCGTGACGCTTGCAATCAATGACCTCGCACCGGACTTCGAGGTCGGAACGACCGATGGCACCATCCGGTTTCACGACTGGATCGGCGACTCCTGGGCGGTCCTGTTCTCGCACCCCAAGGACTACACGCCCGTCTGCACCACCGAGCTCGGCTACATGGCGCGCATCAAGCCGGAATTCGACCGGCGCGGCGTCAAGATCATCGGCCTCTCCGTCGATCCGCTCGACCGGCATGCCGGCTGGGCCGCCGACATCGAGGAAACGCAGGGCCATGCGCCGAACTTCCCGATGATCGCCGACGTCGACTACACCGTCTCGAAGCTCTACGGCATGCTGCCGGCGCCTGTTTCCGGCGACCCGACCAAGCGCACGCCAGCCGACAACCAGACGGTGCGCAACGTCTTCGTCATCGGTCCGGACAAGAAGATCAAACTCGTCCTCATCTATCCGATGACCACCGGCCGCAACTTCGACGAGGTGCTGCGCGTCATCGACTCGCTGCAGCTGACCGCCAAGCACAAGGTGGCGACGCCAGTGAACTGGAAGCAGGGCGACGACGTCATCATCGCCGGTTCGGTCAGCGACGAGGACGCCCGCAAGGTCTATCCGGAAGGCTGGAAGGCTCCGAAGCCCTATATCCGCATCGTGCCGCAGCCGAAGGGCTGAGGCGTCGCATCGGCAAAGGGTGAGGGAAGTGCCCCTCATCCGCGCAGTGAGGGAATTGCCCCTCATCCGCGCGGTGAGGGAAATGCCCCTCATCCGCCTGCCGGCACCTTCTCCCCGCAGGCGGGGAGAAGGAGACATGCGGTACCCGCTCGGCTCTTCGCCTCCTCCAACGTTTGGAGGTTGCGGCTGGCGCGGTCGTGGGTGCAAGCTTAGCTCCCCCCGCACGGGGAGAGGGCAAACTCGGGCGTCCGGCAACGTCCCTTCGCCCCGCTTGCGGGGAGAAGGTGCCGGCAGGCGGATGAGGGGCGCATCCCCTCACCGTGCGGATGAGGGGCGGGCCGCCGTCTGTTGCATGACGCCTCGATGCAAGGAGCCGCCGATGATCTTCCGTCAATTGTTCGACAGCGTGTCCGGCACCTACACCTACCTGATCGCCAGCCGCCAGGGCGGCGAGGCGCTGATCATCGATCCGGTGCTGGAAAAGGTCGAGCGCTACCTGCAGCTCGTCCGCGAACTCGACCTCCGGCTGGTCAAGGCCGTGGACACCCATCTCCATGCCGATCACATCACCGGCCTCGGGGCGCTGCGCGACCAGACCCATTGCATCACCGTGATGGGTGAGCAGACGGCGGCCGACGTCGTTTCCATGCGGGTTGCGGAGGGCGACCGGGTGTCGATCGAGGGTCTAAGCCTCGACGTGCTCTATACGCCCGGCCATACCGACGATTCCTATTCCTTCCTGATGGGCGGTGACATGGGGCGGCGGGTCTTTACCGGCGACACGCTCTTGATCCGCGGCACCGGGCGCACGGATTTCCAGAACGGCGACCCGCGCCAGCAATATGACTCGATCTTCAACAAGCTCCTGAAGCTGCCGGACGAGACGCTCGTCTACCCGGCGCACGACTACAAGGGCGACACGGTTTCGACCATCGGCGAAGAGAAGCACTTCAATCCACGTCTCAGGGTGAAATCCGTCGACGAATATGTCGACCTGATGAACAACCTCAAGCTGCCGAACCCGAAGATGATGGATGTGGCGGTGCCGGCCAACGTCCATATCGGCCTGCACCAGGACGAGATCGCGCGGCGTGGCTGGGCGCTTTCGGCCAAGGAGGCGCTGGCGCTCTGCGGCCGGGCGAAGATCGCGCTGGTCGATCTCCGGGAGAAGGCCGAGCGGGAAAAGCACGGGGTCATTCCCGGCTCGCTGCACGCGCCCTATCCGGATCTCGAGCAGAACATCGCGACCGGCGGCGTGCTGCATGAACTGGCGGAGGCGACCGGCAAACGCATCGTCTTCTACTGCGCCTATGGCGAGCGTTCGGCGATGGCTGTCGAGGCGGCACAGCAAGCCGGCATCGCGAGCGCCTGCCATATCGAGGGCGGCATCGCCGCCTGGAAGAAGGCGGATGGGCCCGTGACGCATTGACGCCGGGCGCGGGCGCGCCATCTCATAGGTGCGTTCAAAGAGCAGGGGCCGGCCATGCACAAGTTTTCCGTCAGCGTTGTCAGAGAGTTCGAGGCCGATAGCGCCGAGGAAGCAGCACTTCTGATGTACCAGTATCTGACGCGCGAGCCGGCGCCGCTCACCTACGCCGTCACCGATGCGGCGAAGAAAGCCACCAGCCTGACGCTCGACCGGGAAAAGGCCGACGAATTCGCCAGCATCGATCACAGTGCTGATCCGGGCAACTGGTAGCACCCGCTGGCAGCGGCGGCTGTGGGCAACAGCCACGAATCCGACATTTTCGGTTGCAAATCCTCAAGCATTCACGTCTCGACTGCGGGTGTGAAAGACGCGGTTCCGCGGGATTGCGCTTCAGGAGGAAACCTGCCTTGTTCATTGCCCATCTGCCGGCAGGCTATCTGCTGAGCCGCCCCTTTGCGCGTCGCAATCCCTCGCAGGCCCGCGCCATCTTCGGCATCGGGCTGCTCTGTTCCGTTCTGCCGGATTTCGATCTCGCCTATTTCTACCTGATCGACCAGCGCCGCACGCCGCATCACGACTACTGGGTGCATACGCCGGTCTTCTGGCTGGTGCTGGCGGCGGCGATCGCGCTTCTCCTCATCGCCACCGGGCGACGCAATCAGCTCGTCCTCGTCAGTGTCGGGCTCATCAGCGTGCTCCTGCATCTGGTGATGGATTCGATCGCGGCAGATATCCGCTGGCTCTTTCCCTTCGCCGATCTCCGGGTGAACCTGGTGCATGTGCAGGCAGTCTATAAGCCCTGGTATCTGAACTTCCTGCTGCACTGGACCTTTGCGCTTGAGCTGGCGATTTGGTTGGTTGCAGGCCAGTTCGCCCTGCGCGATTTCAGGGCGCGGCGCGCCATCGGGAAAGAGGCTGCCCGTGCGGCAGAGCCGTAGGCTCCACGAACTCCGGCATGCAATGCTTGCGGTCTCGCGCGGTGCTGCGGCGTGAACGCCGATGAAGAGGCCCTCCCCATGCAACGTGCGGTGTAGCCGGATCGTTGACGAAGGCCGTCGTTCTATGCATCCTGCCGGCCAAGAAACGAAGATGCCGGCAGACGGCACAGGGAACACTGCAGCGCCGCGGTCTTACCGGACCCGCAAAGGTCGCTGTATCACTTTGATAGCATTCGCATAGCCGTGGCGCGCGCCTCGTGTTGCCCCGGAACTTGGACGCATTCCTGATACGCATTCACGACGTCATTCGCATCGATTAATCGAGGCCGGAGGGGACTGTGAAGGGAAAGTCGAGGTATCTGCCAGCGGCGCTGGCTGTCATGCTTGCCGCATCCGTGACCGTGCCGGCCACTGCCGCCGACCTGGTGATCGCCATGCCGAACTGGCCGTCGGGCCAGGCGACGGCCAATATCCTGAAGGTCGGCATCGCCAAGAAGTTCGGCCTCGATGCCGAGGTCAAGGAGCTCGGCACGCTCAATGCCTTCGTCGGCTTCGAGACGGGCACGGTCGATATCCAGCCCGAAGTCTGGCGGCCGAATTTCGAGGATGTCGTGCGCAAATACGTGACCGACAAGGGTGTCGGTCAGCTGACGGAACGCAGCGTGCCGGCCTGGCAGGGGCTTTGCGCCACGCCGGAAGCCGCCGCGACGATCAAGACGGTCGCCGATCTCAGCGACCCCGAGAAAACCAAGATCCTCGACACTGACGGCGACGGCAAGGGCGAGATGTGGATCGGTGCTGCGACCTGGCTTTCGACCGGTATCGAACGGGCGCGGGCGGCGGGCTACGGCTATGGCGAAACCCTGACGCTGTTCGAGGCGGAAGAGGAAGTGGCGATGGCGGCGGTGGACGCGGCGGTCGCGACCGGGCGGCCGATGGTGTTTTACTGCTACGCGCCGCACCATGTGTTCGAGCTGCACCAGATTGCCAGGCTCGAAGAGCCGCCGCACGATGCCGCCAAGTGGAAGATCGTGCCGCCGAGCGACCCGCTCTGGGTGTCGAAATCCAGCGCCTCGACCGCCTGGGAGGCGGCGCATTTCCAGATCGCCTATGCCACCGCCTTCGGCAAGAAGCACCCTGACATTGCGAAGTTCCTGGAGAAGGTGGATTTCTCGCCGGAGGAAGTGACGAAGATGAGCTACGCGCTGGAGGTCGAGCGGCAGGCGCCGGCCGACTATGCGAAGAAATGGGCCGAGGACAACGCAGCGCGCATCGACGGGTGGGCCAAGCCATGACCGCGACATCCGACCATAACCGTCCTGTCAGCAAGGATCAGCCGGCATGGACGCGGCGCAAGCTCGGTGCTGCCGTTCTTGCCGCTGCGCTCTGCCTCGGTCCGCTGGCCGCACTGGCACAGACGCAGATCTATGATGCCCGCACCAAGAAGTGGGTGAATTACGACAAGAAGAAAGCGCGGCAATACTTCGCCCGCAACAACCAGCTGCCGGAAGCCTTCCGCCGCCAGGTGGTGCCGTTCCGCACGGCGGAGCAACCCGGCACCATCATCATCGACGGCAACCAGCATTTCCTCTACCTGGTGCAGCCGGGCGGCCAGGCGATCCGCTACGGCATCGGCGTCGGCCGCGAGGGCTTCGGCTGGGCCGGAATCGTGCGCGTCGGACGCACGGCGGAATGGCCGACCTGGACACCGCCGGCCGAGATGGTGGCCCGCGACCCGAACGCCGCCAAATGGGCGGCCGGCATGCCCGGCGGGCCGGACAATCCGCTCGGCGCCCGCGCGCTTTATCTCTACGAGGGCGACCAGGACACGATCTACCGCATCCACGGCACGGTCGAGCCCTGGACGATCGGGCTCGACGTTTCGTCCGGCTGCATCCGCATGAACAATGACGACGTCACCGACCTGCATTCCCGCATCGAGATCGGCGCCAAGGTGATCGTGCTGATGCAGGGGGCAGCACTCTACAAGGGGGTATGACGTCGCTCGAACAGGGGTGGCGAGTGCTTTTAATTGGCCGCAGGGTCAGGCGTGGCCAATCCGTCCCGCAGGACCCAGTGACAGGCAAATACTCAAAGGGGAGAACAGATAGTGAGCGAGGGGATGTTGCGTTCGAAGGGGTTTGTTCCCGTGGCTTTGGCGCTGGCCATAATCGGTGGCTGCCAGTCAGCGCCCAAACCTGAGGATATGGCGCGCACGAGCCTGCAGACGGCGCCGGCCGACCTGCAGCTGATCTGCGCCAACGCGGTCGCGGGCACGGCGAAGCTCGAAAGCACCAAGGTGCTACCGACGAGCTCCCGGGCGCTCGACGCGACAAGCTACAGCGTCGATCTCGACGCAGGCGGCCGCAAATACAACTGCGTCGTCGATAGTACCGGCAGCGTGAAATCCGTGACGCCGGTTTAGGCGGGCAAGCGCCCGCGCTTGCGCGACCTTCGCTGATAATCAATCTCCAAGGCTGAACAGCGTCGCAGGGTCGGCGACGACCGGCGGTGCATAGAAGGTCAGCCGCGCGGCATCCATGAGAAGAAGCGGCTGGACCATTTCGCCGGCGAGCCTGGTGATCCAGTCCTGAAGTTCGCGCAGCTTGTCGCCGTTCTCTGCCGAGAGATCCTTCGTCTCGGACGGGTCGGCGGCGATGTCGAAAAGCTCTAGCCTGGAGGGCAGGGCTGCCTTCCAGACGAGCTTCCAATTGTCCTTGCGCACAGCACCAGCGGATCGACATTGTAGACGAGCTCCCCGCGCGGCGAAGGTTTGCCTTCACTCAAGGCCGGCCAGAGGTTCATGCCGTCGAGCGGCTTGTTCTTGCCGAGCGGCGCACCGGCGATGGCTGCGAGCGTCGGGTACATGTCGACGACATGGACCATGCCGCCGACCTTGCCCGGCTTGATCCTTCCCGGCCAGTTGGCAAGCGCTGCGACGCGGGTGCCGCCTTCGTAGAGCGTGCCCTTGCCGTCGCGGTAGGGGCCGTTGTTCGCCGGCAATCCGCCGCTGACCTTGTTGTCGCCGGCAAAGAGCGAGCTTGTCACGCCGCCATTGTCGCTGTGAAAGACAATCAGCGTGTTGTCGCGCATGCCGCGTTTTTCGAGCGCTGCCACCAGTTTGCCGATGCCATCGTCAAGCACGGAAATCATCGCCGCGTAGGCGCGGCGGTTTTCATCCGCGATGTGCTTGTAGCGGTCGAGATAATCCTCAGGCGCCTGGAACGGCGTGTGCGGCGCGGTAAAGGCGAGGTAGAGGAACAGGGGAGCGGCGGCATCATGCCCTTCCACGACCCGCGCCGCCTCATCGCCGAAGAGCGTGTTGTCGAAACCGCTTTCCTCGAGCGGCTTGTTGTCCCGGTACCAGTCCTTCACCCCGTGGGAGGAATGCTTGAAGTGATCGATTTCGCCGACCAGCGCACCGTAGAACGTATCGAAGCCGCGCTGCTTCGGCCAGTATTCCACCTTGGCGTGGCCGAGATGCCACTTGCCGACAAGCGCGGTTTTATAGCCGGCATCCTTCATCACCTGAGGCAGCAGATATTCGTCGAGCGCCAGCCCGTAGGAGCCGGGCGAGGGGATGACCCCGGTCTGCAGTCCGTAGCGCAAGGGGTAGCGGCCGGTGAGGAAGGCGGCGCGCGTCGGCGTGCACATGGGCTGGGTGTAGAATTCGTCGACGGTCACGCCGGTTTCGGCGAGCTTGTCGAGATTGGGCGTCCTGATGTCGGAGCCATGGAAGCCGACATCGGCCCAGCCGAGATCGTCGGCGATGATGTAGACGATGTTCGGCGGTGTCGTGCCATTGGCGAGGGCCGGGTTTGGGGAGAAGGCGGCAAGGCCAGCCGGCATGCCGGCGGCAACGGCAAACGCCGCGCCGCTCATGAGCGCCTCGCGCCGCGTCAAGCCGCTTTTGTCCTTGTCGGCGACAGCCGTTTCGCCGCCCGCGCGGGCGTTGTTCGCTTGCAGTTCAGACATGCGCACCCCCTGGAAAATAGACCCGCCGGCCGGTGGATCTTTTTATTCGATATTACTAATGTCTACATCTTCCGGTAGCGCCGTCAATCGGTTTGCCGCGACGCCGGCGCTGGGCTTTTTCCTCAGAGCCGTTCGTCGACGAAGGCGACTGAAGGCCGCCACGGGCAGGACTGGCGTCACCTCCAAGCGGGCCGGCGCGTCCCGGGCGGTTGAAGGAAATCAAGTCGTTCGGCATTCCGATCGAGAGCCGAATCTTCAAGTTGTGCCGGGTCTCGATGTTGAAGTCGTATTGTGCGGTGCCGAAATAAATTTGCTGCAGAGCAATAATAATGCCGAGTAATATCGATTGAACGTCAGTATAGCCCGGTATTCTTCTTCCAAACCGTGGAAATATGTGCTCTCATAGGTTTAGTTGGAAGGAGGAAATGCCATGCTCTCGTTCTTCGAGCATTTTGCACTTTTCGACGCCTTGATCGTTGCAGCGATCTGCACGCTTTTGATCCTGAGTTACTTTAGCAGCGAGGCCTGAGGCGAAGCGGATCGGATACCGGGTTCGGCCGATGCGCGGTGCCGGCTGCTGCCGCTTCGGCGCGCCAGAGCTGTTGTTGTGGCGACGGCGCGGCGACAACTCCTGGAATGTTCATTTTGATTTCCGCAACTTTACCGCTGCGATGGCTTTTGCTACTCGTGCCGCAAGGCAAGGGGCAACAGCATGGCAGCTTGGTACTACTCAGCAGGACCAGAACAACATGGGCCTGTCGGTGACGACGAGGTTCGTACCCTCATTCGAGACGGCAAGATTGCGGACGAGACCGTCGTCTGGCGGGAAGGGGCGGAAGAACGGCGGGTGGCCGCAAGCCATCCCGAACTTGCCGAGGTCTTCGCAACGCTGCCGGAGCAACCGGGCGCGCTGGAACCTGTCGCCGAACCGGTCGCGGTCCTGCCAAGGCCGGCCGTCAGCTACCGGCCCTGGCCGCGGTTTTGGGCGCGCTTCATCGACAATTTCCTGTTTATCCCGCTGCTTGGCGCGGGCATCGGTCTGTGGGCTGTCTTCTACGCGCCGAGCACCTACCTGCGAATGGTTTCCATGCCCAGCGTGCTGCTGGGCTTGATGTTGTTGCCCCTCGTCGCGGTGGTGCTTGCCATCAGCATGGCCGTCACGGGGACCACGCCCGGCAAGGCAATCGTCGGTGTGCGAGTTCCCGTGCCGCCCGGTCGCGACCGCTTCGCGTTCTTCCTGGTCAGGGAGTTCATGGTCTGGGTGGCGGGCCTGGGGTTCGGCATTCCCTTCGTTTCCCTGTTCACGCAAATCCGGCAGCACCGGCGCGTTGCCCTGGGGCAGCCCGCGAGCTACGACGATGGCAATCCGGCAGTTCTTGCCGATCCCTCAGAGGTTCGTTTCGGGGTCGCGCTCGCCGTTTCGGCCGCTCTGTTTGTCGGCACCTCCGTGCTCGGGATGGAGGATCGGCAGATGGAGAGGAACCTCCGCACAACCCAATCCTGGTCCAATCCGGTGACGCAGAGGGCGGCAACTATCGGAGCGTCCTGGCAGCCCGAGGAACTCGAAGTCGAGGATGGTCGCGCCTTCTATTTCTTTTCCGCCGAACTTCTGTCGGAGGCGGTGTTCGGTCACGAACAGCTCCCGTCCGAAGGCGTCGAAACCGCCGTTTATGCGGAGGCGCTTGCGTTCGCCTTGGCCTCGGATATCAAGATCACCTCTGCGTGGCAGCCAGTCACGGTCCTCGACATGACAGCCTTGCAGGCAACGGGGAAGGCTTTGGGTGTCGAGGATACGCGTGTTGAAGTGACGGTGGCCGTCAGCGGACGCGACGCGTGGAGAACGTTGGTCTACACCCGCGGAAGTTCTGGGGAGCAGCAGGCGGAGGCGAAGCGGTTTGTCGACGCCATGTTCGCAACGGCGCCGAAGTAGGCGTCGCTTGCATCGGTGGGGGATCGAATGCCTGTCGGGCAGAAGTGTGCAGCGGTTTTGCGGCGACGACGTTCATGAAAACAAGAGCTTAAAGCCTGGCGTGTGACACCTTTTCATGCGACAGGCCTTGGGGACACGCAGGTTGGCGAGACTCGGGCGCTGAGCGGGCGTCAGGCCGATCGGATTGCCGCGACATGCAGCCAGCGGGTCGGCTCGCCGTCGTAGCCGCCGCCATCGGCCTCGCTGATCTCGATGTTCGACCAGCGGCTGTGCTGGAGGCAAGTGCGAAGCCATTCTGCCGAAGGATAGTTGTAGTAGCGCCCCAGGCGGTCGTACCCCTCCGCCTCGCCGGCCTTGAAGCTCGCGTGGAGAACACCGCCCGGCCTCAGCGACCGATGAACGCGCTCGAGGACGTCGGCGAGCTCGGCGCGCGGCACGTGCAGGAGCGACGCTTCGGCCCAGATCCCATGGAAGCGGTCGTGCCAGTCGATCTCCTGAAACTTCATCACCTTGACCTTGCGACCGATGCGCTTTTCCGCCTCGCGGGCCAGTTCCGCCGAGCCGTCGCAGGCGGTGACGTCGAGAGCGGCTTCGAGCATGACGAGGCTGTCGTCCCCGCCGCCGCAACCAAGGTCGAGGACGGCGGCGCCCGGCGGCAACGCGCGCATGAAGGCGGCGAGCCGCGCCGTCGGCGGCTTGCGGTCGCGTGCGGCATAGGTGGCGGCGTTGTCGCGGTAAAAGGCGAGGGTGTCGTCGGGTTCGGCCATGCGTTCGTCTTGGCTGCGGTCCATGAGAGAGCGAGCGTAGCGGATGGTAGTCGCCTGCCACTGTCAAGGCCTGCGCGGCGCAGGCCGCTCGACGACCGGTTCGTCGGTGCCGATCACTATTGCAAACACTGGAATTTCTCTTCGGAAGGCTTGAAGCCATCCGATCCGATCGATCCGCGACTGACGTCCGTGGCGAACGTCGGCCTCGCCGCCAATGTCACCTGATCAGGTGTCACGCCCTGAACTCATGTCAAACAGCCGGCGAGACCGGCTTCTTAACGTCTCACTTGGCGGCCTGGGTGGCGCCGAGGACGTAGCCTCCGTCCCAGTGCCAGATCTGCTTGTCGTCGACCGTGACCTTCACGATCGCCTGGAAACCGGCGAGCGTGCCGCTGCCCGCATGAAACGCACAGGTTCCAAGCGGCGGGCTGGCCGATTCGTAGACGATGCAGTATCCGAGCGCCGAGTCGCCGTTTCCGACGGCGATGACCGCATTGCTGCTGGAGAAGAGCGGATTGGTGATCACCGGTCCGTAGTAGAGGATCTTGGTGCCCGCCGGGATCGCCTCAAGGTTCGATTCCGTGATGGTGCAGAAGCTCGGCGTGTCGCCGGTGAACTGGCTGCACTCCTTGGAGATCTTCAGGGGTTGCGTCGCGGGCGCCGTGGGTGCCGCAAAGGCTGCGGATGCCAGCGCCAGGGTGGCGCCAGCCGACAGGATAAACAGTCTCATGGCCTAGTCCCTCCGGTCGAATGAAGGGCGAAATTCTACTCTTCAGCTCCTCTGTCCGCAATTTCGTTCCTTTGAACTCTCCGGCAACGGGTGCGGCTTCTTCCGCCGCCGCCATCCCGCAGAGGCTGCCCTGCGAGATGGAAGCGGCGAGGGGCATCATGCCTATTGTTTGCCGCCGGTCGAGAGCTTGTCCATCACCTCGTCGAGATTGAAGCTTGCCGGCTTCTGGCGGATCGGGAACTCCCTGAAGCTTTCCAGCCACTTGGCGACCAGCGCCTGCGAGGGCACGAGGATGAAGGCGCGCTCTGCCATCCAGCGGTCGTATTCGAAGGATTCCGGGCCGCGCTCGAAGGGGTCGGCGCGGATGTTGATGATCCAGGGGACGCGAAGGCTGGTGAATTCGCGCTGCCAGACGCCGATGCCGGTGTGTTCCTGGATCTTGAAGTTGACCTTCCAGTCCTGCACCCGGATCGCCACCAGTTCGCCGTCATCGTTCCAGTAGAGGAATTCGCGCCGGGGCGAATCCATCACTTCGCCGCGGAAGAAGGGCATCAGGTTGAAGCCGTCGAGGTGGACCTTGAACGTCTTGCTGCCGGCCTCATAGCCGGTGAGGCACTTCGCCACGATATCCGGCTCGCCCGCGGCGGCGCAGAAGGTCGGGATCAGGTCGTAATGCGAGAACATGTCATTATAGACCGTGTTCGGCTTGATGACGCCCGGCCAGCGGATCAGCATCGGAACGCGATATCCCCCTTCCCAGTTGGTGGCCTTCTCGCCGCGGAACGGTGTCGTACCGCCATCCGGCCAGCTCATCACTTCGGCGCCGTTGTCGGTCGTGTAGATGACGATGGTGTTTTCGAGAACGCCAAGATCCTCGAGCTTCTTGAGCAGCTCGCCGACATGGCCGTCATGCTCCACCATACCGTCGGGGTAGAGACCCTTGCCGGTCTTGCCTTGAGACTCTGCCTTCAGGTGCGTGAAGATATGCATGCGGGTCGAGTTGAAATAGCAGAACCACGGCTTCTGGGCATTGTGCTGGCGGTCGATGAAATCGAGGGCGGCCGCCAGGAACTCGCTGTCGACCGTTTCCATGCGCTTCTTCGTCAGCGCGCCGGTATCCTCGATCCGGCCATCGGCATAGGAGTGGATGACGCCGCGCGGGCCGAAGCGCTTGGCAAATTCCGGGCTCTTCGGATAATCGGGATTTTCCGGCTCCTCCTCGGCATTGAGGTGGTAAAGGTTGCCGAAGAACTCGTCGAAGCCGTGGGCGGTCGGCAGGAACTCGTCCTTGTCGCCCAGGTGGTTCTTGCCGAACTGGCCGGTGGCATAGCCCTGCGCCTTGAGCAGTTCGGCAACGGTCGGGTCTTCCGGCTGCAGGCCGAGATCGGCGCCGGGCAGGCCGACTTTCGTCAGGCCGGTGCGGATCGGCGACTGGCCGGTGATGAAGGCGGCGCGCCCGGCGGTGCAGCTCTGCTCGCCATACCAATCGGTGAAGAGAGCACCCTCATTGCCGATGCGGTCGATGTTGGGCGTGCGATAGCCCATCATGCCGCGGTGATAGATGCTCGGATTGAGCCAGCCGATATCGTCGCCCATGATCATCAGGATGTTCGGCTTGCCGCCGCCGGCGGCAGGCGCTGCTGATTGCTGCGCGTGCGCCGCGGGGGCGGAGACGGTCAGCGCCGCTGCGGCCAATGCACTGCCACCAAGCAGCAGGTCGCGGCGGCTGACACTCAAAAGCGGTTCGTTCTGAGGCTGTCCGTTCTGTTCGGGTTGATCGGATATTGGATGCTTGCTCATGGCATGTCGCTCCATATCGCCAGTGGATCGGGACCTTTGTGCCGCGTCATTGCTGCGATCGGGCCTGCGATCGGATCGAGCCGAGGGCAAATCATGCGGCACGTGAAAGCGCTGCAGCGGCCGTTGACGTCCGTCCGGACAGACGGCGCTGCCATGAAACACAATCGGTGGACGCATGACTGTGCGCCCGGCAGAGGCAGGCGGCAAGAGCGTAACAGTTACGCAGTGGCTTGCTTTGCCCGGGGCCGCGTGGCATTCGGCTTGGACTGACGTAACGTCAGGCCCCGGACGCAACGTGCGAAGAGCCCAAAAAGCCCGAAAAACGCACGGATTTAGGTCAATAATATTGACATAAATTAGCCATCGTGGTCCTGTCGCTTCGCCGTCCAGAGCGTCGCGCTCTCAAGTGGGATCGCTTGAAGTGGAAAGATGCTCTAGAACGAAAATGCCCGAGCGTCCTTTGTGCGTTCACCTGAAAGCACGGCGCTCTACAACGACGCGGGAGAAAGCGGAGAACCGCTTTCCGCACCAATAATCTCTGAGGAAACACCCCATGCTGGATTGGGAACACATCTTCGCGACGCGCTCGAGCCGGATGCGCGCCTCGGAAATCCGCGAACTTTTGAAGCTGCTCGATCGTCCTGACATCATCTCGTTTGCCGGCGGCATTCCCGACCCCGCGCTGTTTCCGGATGCGGAATTCAAGGACGCCTATGCGGAGATCTTCGCAGGCCCGGCCGTTGGCGCGGCGCTGCAGTATTCGGTCAGCGAAGGCTACAAGCCACTGCGCGAATGGCTCGCCAAGCAGATGGAAAAAATCGGCATTCCCGCAGGCGCCGACAACATCTTCATCACTTCGGGTTCGCAGCAAGGCCTCGATTATCTCGGCAAGCTGTTCCTGTCGCCGAACGATACCGCACTCGTCACCTGGCCGACCTATCTCGGTGCGCTGCAGGCCTTCAACGCCTATGAGCCGACCTACGACCAGCTGAACCCGAACGGCAACCGCACGCCGGAAGCCTACCGCCAGGCGGCAGGCGAAGCGGGCGGCCGCGTCAAGTTCGCCTATCTGTCGGCCGATTTCGCCAACCCGACCGGCGAGACCGTCGACCGGGCCGGCCGCGAGCGCGTGCTGGCGCTTGCCGAAGACCTCGACATCGCCGTCATCGAAGACGCGGCCTACCAGTCGCTGCGCTACGACGGCGAGCCGGTGCCGCCGATCCTGGCGCTCGAAATCGCGCGCAAGGGCGACATCAACAACACCCGCACGATCTATTGCGGCTCGTTCTCGAAGACGCTGGCCCCGGGCCTTCGCGTCGGCTGGGTCTGCGCCTCGGAAAAGGTGATCCGCAAACTGGTGCTTCTGAAGCAGGCGGCCGATCTCCATTCCTCGACGATCAACCAGATGGCGATCTGCACGGTTGCCGAGCGCGGCTTCGACCAGCAGGTGGCCAAGATCCACCGGGTCTACAAGCAGCGCCGCAACGCCATGCTGGCGGCGCTCGAAAAGTACATGCCCGAGGGTGTTTCCTGGACGAAGCCGGAAGGCGGCATGTTCGTCTGGGTGACGCTGCCGAAGGGCATGGATGGTGCGGCACTGCTGGCGAAATCGATCGAGACGGTGAAGGTCGCCTTCGTGCCCGGCCGCGCCTTCTTTGCCGACGGCTCGGGCGAAAATACGCTGCGCGTCTCCTTCTCCTGCGCCAACGACCAGATGATCGACGAGGGCATTCGGCGCCTCGGCGATCTCGTCCGCGGCGAAGCGGCGGCGCTGGCTGCCTGAGACGCCAAGCTTCCGGTTCAGAAAAAGAACGCGTCCGCTACGGCGGGCGCGTTTTTCTTTTGGCTGGCGCCACCACGAAGATGTGATCAGGATGACGCATTGATCGGTGCAGGCCCTTCCGGTAGACAGAAGGCGTGACATGACCGGGCGTATCCCGGCCACGTAAGCGTTAACGTCACTCAACGCGTATGATCGAACGGCTTGAAGCGGCTTCGATCTGCGCGACTGTGTCCTGCGGATCGAGGTTTTCGAGCCCCCTAAGGGATGCAAATGGACAATCCTCTCAACTATTCCAACCTTGCTGCGCCGCGCATCGAGCGTGTTCGCCATGAGCTCAGGCGGCGGTCTCTCGTCGTCTCCGGCATCGAGCGTATTACGCCCGGCATGCTGAGGATCACGCTTTCCGGTGAAGATCTCGCGGACTTCGTCAGCCTCGGGGCGGACGACCACATCAAGATCTTCGTGCCCGGCGCCGATGGCACCGTGGAGCACCGGGACTATACGCCCCGGCGCTACGACAACGACGCACGCATCCTGGCGCTCGATTTCGCGCTGCATGAGGCAGGACCCGTGACCGCCTGGGCGATGAACGCTGCGGTCGGCGATCACCTCGAAATCGGCGGCCCGCGCGGTTCGGCGGTCGTCTCTGGAGATTTCCGGCGCTGGCTGCTGATCGGCGACGAAACGGCGCTTCCGGCCATCGGGCGGCGGATCGAAGAGACGCCTGATGGCCACGAGATCACCAGCATCGCCGCTGTCACCGGGCCGGACGAACGGCAGGTCTTCCGCACCGAAGCGGCGCTCACGACCCATTGGGCCTATCGCCCGCTCGATAGGGCGAGCGACCCTTCGGCGTTGCTCTCGGTCGTGCGTTCGCTGAAGCTCGAGCCCGGCACCTTCGTCTGGATCGCAGCCGAGGCCGCGGTGACACGGGCGATCCGCACCCACTTCGTCGAGGAGCGTGGCCTGCCGCTCACCTGGCTCAAGGCCTCCGGCTACTGGGTGAAGGGTAAGGCGGACAGCACCGAGAAGTTCGACTAGCGACCGCGAGAACGGAGGGCCACCGGTTCGAAAGATCCGCGCGGCCCTTCCGTCGCCGCGCCCCTCATGCCCGCGCCCGCCTTTCGGTGCGCTCGCCACCATTCCAACGGAACAACGCCCGCGAAAACTGTGAGCCGGGTTGGCGGCGCAATTGCCTTGTCCGGGAGAGTCAGGTCATTTCGCATTTCAATGCGGCACTGATCCGATCCGTCGGATTGCGATCGGCTGTTGCTGACTGTGGTCACTACCAGGGTAGGGCAGGCTTGGACCTCAACGACGAGACAGAGCAATCGGATCAGCCGACGCCACGCATGTATGCCTGGGCGCGCAATTCCGCGGCCTATCGGCTTCACCGCCAGATGCTGACGGAGAAGCAGCTTTTCGATGCGATCGCGCGCAAGGCGCGGGAGAAGTTCGAGGATATCGGCACCACCCAGGTGGAACTTCTGGCCGCTGCCGCCGTGACCTTCGCCTATGACAATGGCGCGCTCGACGATCAGGCCTATGCCGAGATCAAGACTCGCTCGGGCATGCGCGGCGGCAAGTCGAAGCGGGCGATCGCGCAGAAACTGTCGCAGAAGGGCATCGCGAAAACCGATGTTGCCGCGGCCGTTGCGGAGGCCGACGACCTTTATGCCGCCGTCGTTCTGGCGCGAAAGCGCGCCTTCGGCCCGTTCCGCAAGATCGATCTCGACGAGAAGCGCACGACGAAGGAGCTTTCCGCCTTTGCCCGGGCCGGTTTCAGCTTCGAGCTGGGCAAAAGGGTTTTCGCAATGTCCTTTGACGAGGCCGAGGAAATCCTGATCGCGGGCCGTTTGCTCTGACGGCAGGGCAAGGCCCGGTCGTCACCCGCGCTTCAGCGCGGGGTCGTCGAGGGTGGGATTGTAGAACAGTGAGAGCGTCAGGCTGCGGGCAATGCGCTCGGCCGTTGCCATGAACCAGGCCTTGGCTTCATGGTTGGGCGCGATGTCATCGAGGGTGGTGGAGAAAAGTTCCAGCCATTTCGGGAAGAGATCCGGCGTCATGTTGGCGACGCCGACATGGGCCTGCACCGGCTTGCCGCCATAGGCGCCGTTGCGGAAGGCGACGGCCGACCAGAAGCTCTTCATCTTTTCCATATGCTCCGGCCAGCGGCCCGAAAGCCTGGCGTCGAAGACGGGCCCAAGCTCCGGATGGGCGAGCACGCGCGCGTAGAACGTATCGACCAGATGACCGATGAAAGTCTCGTCGACGCCGATCGCCTTCATCTCGGTTTCCGCCCGTTCGCGGATCGCCGCGACATGGACGGCGCGGCCCTGCAGTTCATCGTTCATCTTATTACCCCGGCTTCGGCCCTCGGCTTTGCCGGCCTCATATAGGCGCTGTTGGCGCCGGCGCCAACGGCCGAACCGCCGATTGCGGCAATCTGTCGTCAATGTGGGGGCGAGTGTTTGCGGTTTGGGCGTGGCCGCAGGAAGCCATCGTTCAGCGCGGCACGAATTCGACCAGCAGTGACTTCAGTTCGATTTCGCGCACACGGCGCGCTGCTTCGTCGGGACTGACCCAGGCAAGAACGCGCTCGCCGCGTTCCTTGAAATCATCCGCCACTTCATCGACTTCGATCTGAAAGATATCGACCACGCAGGGCACGACGTCGCCGTCATCGAGCGATTTCAGGTAGGTGTAGCTGCCGACCGGCTTTTTCCTGACCTTGCCGCGCACGCCGGCTTCTTGCCAGGCCTCGATTTCCGCCGCCTCGTATGGCTTCTTGCGCTTCATCGGCCATCCCTTGGGAATGACCCAGCGACCGCTCTCACGCGAAGTGACCACCAGGATTTCGATGCCGCTGCCATTTTTCGTTGGGCGGAAGCAAAGTGCGGCGATTTGCTGGCGAAACGACCCTGAAAACAGCTTCTCGGGCGATCTTGCAAGTTGTTGCAAGAGCGTTCCGGCCTTGCCGGTCTTTTGCCCGCTGTCCTTCTTGGTCGATTTCATGCGTCCCTTTTCTGTCGCGCCCTTGTTGCGAGCGCCGGCAGTTTCGCGGCGAGATACTAATGGCAACCGCTTGTTACGCGGAAGCGGTGGCGGATGGCAATCCGATGATCGGGCGTGCTTCATCCACCGAATATTTGCCGCCGCGAGGCGCGCAACTGCGCGCGCCAAGCGTCCCACTTCGTAACCGTTACGTACAACTGTCGCCGCGCTAAGGCGCCATCCCCGCCGCCGGCGACCGCTGGCGGCGGGGATGGCGCCCTTTTGGGGCCCGCATTCCATCGTCATTGCGTGGATCGCTCAATCGCCGTAGGTTCCCGCGAAAATTGCGGAACCGGGCCATGCGAATTCGACCTGCGGTCAAGGATGACCATCCGGCGCTCTGTGCGATCGACACCGTTGCGGCGGGCGACCCAACACGATGCGCTGATATCGCCGGCTGGCTGGAAAATGGCTGCTGCCATCTGGTCCAGATCGATGGCGAGGTTGCGGCCTATGGCGTGCTGACCCGCCACTTCTTTGGTCACGCCTTCATCGAGATGCTGATGGTCGGAGCCTCCCATCGCCGGCGTGGTCTCGGCGCGGCGTTGATCGGGCATTTCCAGGCGATGTGCGCCGGCTCAAAACTCTTTACCTCGACCAACATGTCCAACCGCGTCATGCAGGATCTGCTGATCAGGGCCGGTTTTCGGCCGAGTGGCTATATCGACAATCTGGACGAGAACGACCCGGAGATCGTTTTCTACAGCCCTCTCAAGCCGATCGCGAGTTAAGGAAGCGGGACACAGGCAGGACCTATGCGGCTTCGCCGAGCTGCGTAAGGTGGCCGGCAAAATCGATGCCTTTGCCGCCGGCGTTGATCGTGTCGAAATACTCATGCCAGCCGGATTGCGCGATACCCGAAACGAGCGCTTCCAGCGCCGTCGCATCCGGACAGCGCCACACCGCGAAGAAGGTCTGCGAGGCCGCGTGCAGCTTGGACTGGTCGACCTTGCCGAAGGTGATCAGCTCCACGCCGAGCGCCGTCAGCGCCGGCATGGCGGAGCCGATCGCGGTGAAGAACTGCTGGCGTCCCTGCCTTGAAAGGGCAAGCCACGCCGGCTTGGCGCTGTAAAGTTCGGTCAGGTAGTGAGGCATAGTCTGCTTTCGTGTCTGCTTGTCAGTCTGAAATCGGAGTGTTCGGTCGGAGAGCCGTTTCATGCTCCTGCAATTTCAGAGTCAACACGTTGCCTGTTGTTGGCTGTGGATGGAGATCCCGGTCGTTGACTGAAGCGGCGCGCCTGCAACCGCGCTGATGGCGCATAGCGCCGCGTGCCTTAGCTGGCGCACCTGGCCCTCCGTCATGCTCGGGCTTGACCCGAGCATCCAGAACTGTGGCCTGAGTGTTTTACGTTGCGCGCATGGATCCTCGGGTCGAGCCCGAGGATGACGGGTGGGGATGTGGCGGACTAGAGCATCCTGCCTCCAAGCCGCATCACTTGAGGGCAGAAGGACGCTCCACGGCAACAGGGCAGCAAGATTGTGTCTACCGTCCGATCATCCGCTCCTGCATCTCCTCGCCGATGAAGCAATTGTAGCCGCTGCCGGCCTGAACCGGCCGCACGGTGGCCGGCTCCATGCGACTTACCTCCAGGCCGGAGATCTCGGTGATCAGCTTGCGCAGGATGGCGCTGGCGAACTCGCCGCTATCGGACACCTTCACCAGAAACGCACCGTCGCCGCCGATCACGCATTCGCGGTAATAGGCGTCGAGGTCGGGGATGGAGGCTGAGTCCGAGGCTGCGTGTGTTTTCAGCATGATCGGCAGGCCATCGATGACGATGCCGCGGGCGACGGTGGAATTGCGGGCGACCGGCGCCGGGACGCCGGAATTGTTGGGGCCGTCGCCGGAGATATCGATGACGCGGCGGCTGCCCTCGAAGGGGCTGAAATCGAACAGCCGTCGCGTGAACGCAAGGGTGTTGGAGATCGAGGTGAAGGCGATCCGCCGGATCGGTTGCCGACGCAGGAGCTCGGAATATTGCGCCGCCGTGCCGCGACCGTCGATCAGCGTCCAGGGGGTGACCTGCACCGCCGAGCCGCCCCACTCGACATAGGTGACGGCGATGCGGCCGAGCGGGCCGTTCTCGATGGCCTCGATTAGCTCGGGCTCGAGAAAGGCGGCGACATAACCCTGCCGCTGCAGCCGCTGCTCGTCGAGGTCCATGGAGTAGGAGACGTCGACGGCGAGCACCAGTTCGAGATCGACCGATAGCGGCTTGGCGGAGGCGCTTCCGCCGAGCAGACAGGCGCAGGCAAGAAGGACCGATCTGAGCGTCATTGCAGCCGATACCGAACGCAAGCAGGAGGATCATGCTACGCCCAAACCGGCTGTCCGCAATGAGGAGCGTTGGCAGCCTGCCGAGGGCGAGGTCAGCGGCGCAGCTTTTGCAGAAGCGGTTCCAGTGCCTCGATCAACGGTTCAGGCGTCACCGGTTCGCCGCCCTCCGACCAGGCGTTCTGAAACTCTGCGATCTCCAAGCCGACGACTTTGCTCTTGGCAAGGACTTCGCAGGCCGCGCGCAAGTCGTCGAGCGACAGCCCGTCGTCATGCTGATAATCGGTCGGGACGATGCCAGGGTTCAGCACGTCGCAGTCGAGATGGATATAGACAGGCCTGCCGGCGACGGCCTCGGCAAGCTTCTGCGCAAGGTCGGCGCCGGGGCGGATATGCGGGATGTGCCCCACAGCGATGAGGCTAACTTCGAACAGATCGAGGTCGCGCTGCCCGACCAGGACGACATTGCGAACGGAGACACCGTGCCCAAGGCCGGATTTCCAGAGGCCGCACGGCCCCGAAAGCGCCAGCCCGCCGAGATAGCCGGTGCTGCTGGTATCAGGTGTGTTCAGATCGCCATGCGCGTCGAACCAGACGACGACGGCATCGTCATGGTGCCTGGCGACGGCAGGCAGGGTTGCTAGCGACACCGCGCAACGGCTCGTCGCCGCCAGCGAGAACGATCCTTCGGCGTAAACCGCGTCGAAGCGATCCTGCATGCGCCGGAGTGCCGGCATCGCGGCTTCGAGCTCGACCGTCCAATGGCCGTTCAGCGCCGGTTCCGGCTCTCCGATCACGACGGTTTCAAGACCGAGCCTTCGAGCGAGATGGGAGGCGATCGATCGGGCGCCCGGAATGGCCAGGTCATTGTGGTCGCCGGCGCGACCCTGGAAGCAGGTGAGGGCTATTGCCATCGATCACTCCAACTTACGTTCGGACCGAACGAAGCACAGGGGCAGTCGATTTGACAAGGCTGGAAGCCGAACGACGCAGGGCGGATGCGTCCGTTCGGCTTCCACCGCAGGCCCTGCGGTGGCTGCTCTCTATCCGAAAACCAGCGAGCGGTGCAGTTGCGCCCCGGCCCAGGCGCCGTCGCCGACGGCGAGCGAGACGGAGTGGGGAACGCGGCCGACGTCGCCGCAGGCATAGGCGCCGGGAATGGTCGTTTCCTTGGCGGCCGTGGCCCGGATTTGCAGCCCCATCGGTGTTTCCTCGATCTCGCAGCCGAAGCGTTCGGCGATGTCGCTGGCGGGCGTCGTGCGGGTGGCGACGAAGAGGCCGGAGAAGGGCAGGCGGCGGCCGTCTGTCAGCACCACTTCCGCGAGGCCTTCGAGCCTGACGATCGGGGTTTCGTCGATGGTGACACCGCGTTTGACGAGGTCGGCGCGGCCCTCCTTGTCGAGCGCGATGGCGCCATTGGTGAAGAAGGTCACCTTGCCCCATTCGGGAATGAGCTGCGCCTGGTGGATCGACATCGGGCTTGCCGCGATGACCGCGATCTCGCCCTCGTTGAGCTCGTAGCCGTGGCAATAGGGGCAATGGAAGGCGCTTCTGCCCCAGCGCTCGGCCAGCCCCTCGATGTCAGGCAGGCCGTCCTTGACGCCGGTTGCAAAGAGCAGGCGTCGGCCCTCGAAGGACGCACCGTCGGCGGTGGTGACGACGAAGGCGTCCTGCTTGCCGCTGGCGGTCACGGCGCGGCCCTCGATCCAGGTGAGCGTCGGATAGGCGGAGAGCTGCGCCCGCGCGGTTGCGGCGATCTCGCCGGGCGCGATGCCGTCCTGGCCGAGGAAGCCATGGGAGTGGCTGGCAAACCGGTTGCGGCGAATGCCCTCGTCGATGATAGCCACGCGCCGGCGGGCGCGCAGAAGCTGGAGGGCGGCGGCCATGCCGGCATAGCTGCCGCCTATGATGATGACGTCCTGTTGCATCGTTCAAGTCCTTTCGGTTGCGCGCGGACCAGCCCACCGGTTCACGGAACCAGCGCCTCGACCCGAGCCTTTGGGCAATAGAATTCCGGCCGGAAAACCGCGTTTTAAGCGGTTCCGGGAGCCGCTAAATGCGGTTCCGGGAATGCCGGATGTATCGGGATCGATCACGTCATAACGTGGATCGATCGGCTGCTGTCATTGCGATCGAAGCCGGTGCCGCCTTGCGAAATCCTCGGCGAGATCGGCGAGTGTCACATGCGCGAAGCGCTCGAGCAGCAGTGCCTCGGCCTCGGCAAAGGCAGTGTCGAGGGCGGCATTGACCGCCTGCTCGACGAGACATTCCGGCATTTCCTGCCGGTTGCCGATGGCAAAGATCGCGGGTTCGCCGAGCGTCTCATGCAGTTGCCGGAGCGTCACGGTCTTGAGATCGGCGGTGATCGCCCAGCCGCCCGCATGGCCGCGGGCGGAGGAAACGATGCCGGCGTCACGCAGGAAGCCCATGGTGCGGCGGACGACCACCGGATTGGTGCGCATGCAGAGCGCAAGCTCGTCCGAGGTCAAAGGTTCGCCGCGCTCGGCCATGTGGAGAAGCGCGTGCAGAACGGAGGAAAGGCGGCTGTCTTTTTTCATGTAACTTCAATTATTACGAATCGAAGCGTGATGCAAGGGGGGTGTGACGGGCAGCGGGCCTGACGGTGTGGCAAGGCGTTTCTCCAGTCCTCATTCCTGTGCTTGTCACAGGAATCCAGCCGCGCCGCGTCCGCGACGCGAGGGACTTCTTCCCACAAAGCTAGAAGGCATCGCGCCGGGACCGCCTATTACGCCGCGCCGACGCACGGCTGCTGGATCTCTGTGACGAGCACAGAGATGAGGGTGGGTGGGGCTCCCTCACTCCAAACAGCCAGAGAAACTTTGGACGCAACTGACGCCAACAACACCTCCCTCATTCCTGTGCTTGTCACAGGAATCCAGTAGCGCCGCGTCCGCGGCGCTAGGGGCTTCTCCACAAATGTGGGAGTCAGCGCCGGGGTCACATCTCGCGCCGTGCCGACGCACGGCTGCTGGATCTCTGTGACGAGCACCGAGATGAGGGTGGGTGGGGGTCTCTCGTGGCAAGCAGACAGGGCAGCGATGGGGACCATGCTGACCCCAGGCTAGGCCTAAGGCGCCAGATGGATGGCGCCATAGGGGTTGTATTTGAACTCGTCCTCGTCATAGGCATCCACGGGCAGCAGTTTGGCGCCACGGCGCGCCACGACCTTTTCGACACCCTCGGCGAAAACCTCCTCGGCAACGCTGTCGATGATCGCGCTCAGCGCCAGTTCGTCGTCGGACAGGTTTCTTGGCGCGTAGACGTCGGGGATGCCGACCAGATGGAAGCCGATGCTGTAGAGGTATTCGGCGGTGCCGACCGGCCGCTTGCCGAAGGCGAGGCGGCAGGGGCGGGCGAGGGCGGCACCCGTCCAGCCTTCCGCGTCGCGGGCAAGCTGCTGCCATCTGGCAACACCGTGCGCGACGCCGGCGCTCTCGCCCTTGGCGGCCACGATGCCGTTTTCGAGCGTATGAACGACCAGCCGAAGCGCCACGGCCGAAGTCTTGACCGTATCCTCCGCCGTCATCGGCGGGCCGAGCACATAGATGACAGAGCGATGGTCGCCGACAGCCTCTTCGTCGTCTTTAGTCCACGCACCCTTCTGCACGCGATCCCAGCAGACCTCGAAGGACATCGGCATGCGGTCATCCGGCGCGTCCTCGGAAAACGTATAGTCGATCTCGAAGCCGCGGGCGAAACTGTCGATCGCCGACTGGATCATGCCGCACAGCTCGGAGAAGGGCCGCTCTCCGCCGAGCAGGCAGAGCACGTGACGTGGTTTGACTTCGGAAAAGCTCATGGACGTGACCGCTGCCCTGATTGTTTGGTGGAGAGCTTTCGCAAGGACCACCGCAAGATGCAAGCCGTCCTGTCAGCCGAGAACCGGCCGTTGTGCCCGTGCGACGATGATGATGCCGAGAAGCGAGACGGTGAGCCCGGCGGCCATGGCCCAGGAGAGAGGCTCGGCGAACATGACGAAGGCCCAGATCATCGTCACGGGTGGGCTCAGATAGAGGATCGCGGTGACGCGGGCGGGCGAGGACTTCTTGAGCGCCAGGTAATAGAGGCTCCAGGCGCCGAAGGTGGCGATGAAGACCAGCCAGAGGATGCCGCCGACGAAACCCGGATCGAGAACAGGCAGCACGCCGCCTTCGTGCCAGGCGAAAAGGGCAAAGATCGCGGCAGCCGACAGGCACTGGATGCAAAGGCTCTGGTGCACCGGCATGGCGCCTGCCGGGCTGCGTTTCTGCAGAAGTGTGGCCAGCGCCAGCGACAGGGTGCCGAGAACAGGCAGGCCATAGGCCCAGAGCGGAACTTTGCCGAGATCGAGCGACCAGCCGGAGGCGATGAGCACGCCGGTCAGGCCGATGAGGGAGCCGAGCCATTGGCGGGCGTTGAGCGCCTGGCCGAGAATGGGCCAGGAGAGGATCGCGACCGCCAGCGGCAGCATGTCGGCGATCAGCGCCACGAGGCCGGTCGGCACGCCGTAGGAGATGGCGAGCGCAAAGCCGGCGAGATAGCCGGACATGGCGAGTGCGCCGAAGAGCATCTGCGGCGCCGCATTCTTCAGCCGGATTTTCGGCCCGATCGTCAGCGCGAAGGGCAGCAGCAACAGGCCGGAGACGAGGCTGCGCCAGAGCAGGATCAGGAAGATCGGCGCATGGTCGATGGCAAATCGGATGCCGACGAAGCCGGCGCTCCAGGAGACCACCAGCGCCGCTTCGAGCAAGATCAGAATGACGATCGCGGAGAACCGGTTTGCCTGGCGTTGGGGCAGCGCAGCAACGTCGCTCATCTCAAGGCTTCCGGCTTCAGCGGGTGTGGAGCGCCGCGTCGATCGCGGCATCGGATCGCTCAGGCTTGGCGCGGCGATGCCGCCCCGGCACCGGAACGGTCAGGACGAAGAGCGAGCCGACGATCAGGCCGATACCCACCCAGCCCTCGGCCGGCAGGCGCTCGCCGACGATGACGACCGCAAGCACGGCGGCAATGACCGGTTCGAGCAGCGACAGCGTGGTCGCCATGGTGGCCGACACGCGGGCGAGACCATAGGCGAAGAGCACATAGGCGACGAGCACCGGCACGAGCGCCATGTAGACGCCGACGGCGATGTTCGTCCACGACGCGAGCAGCGGCGCGCCGGTGAAGGCGAGCACCGGCAGGAGAGCCACGCCGCCGACGCCGAAGATCGAGCCCATGGCGGCGCGCGGCGGGATGCCCGCCTGCATCAGCCGGCGCGCTACCCAGGAATAGAGCGCATAGAGCAGGCCGGAGACGAGGCCGAGCAGAACGCCGTAAAGGACCGCCGCCGCGTCCTGAGCGTTTCCGCCGCCGTGGCCGGCGCTTTCGGAAAAAGTGAGAAGCACGGCGCCAGCAAGGCCGGCGGCAGCGCCCAGTAGCCAGCGGGTCGTGAGCTTCTGGCCGTCGAAGATGCGCTCGATCAGCGAGGCTGCCAGCGGCGCCGAGCCGATGGAGATGACGGTGCCGATGGCGACGCCGGCGAGGTGCATGGAACTGTAGAAGGCGAGTGGATAGATCGCGACCGAGAGCGAACCGAGGACCAGCATCGGCCATTGTGCAGCGATCCGGCTGCTGCTCTTGACGATCGAGTGCAGCGCCGTCAGCGCCAGGAGCAGGCCGCCGAAACCCATGGCGACGGCGCCGATGCCGAGCGGGCTGACACCTGCGGCAAAGGTGGCAGTGGTGCCGGTCGTGCCCCAGAGGGCGGAGGCGATCAGCACGCAGGCAAAGCCGACGAAAGAAACGGAATTCTGGGAGGTCATAGCTGGTCCATGATGGAGATGGCGATCCTGCGCGCGGATTTCAGCCTGATGTCGTTGCCGTCAAGGCCGGCGCGGGACATCGCGCCTTCGAGCAAGAAGGAGAGATGCTCTGCGGTTTCGTCGATCGCGGCCCCGGCGTCGGGCCGCATCTCGCTGAGATACTGCTTGAACAGCGTTTCGACCTCGTCCTTCTGCAGGGCGACGATGGCGCGGGCGGGGTCACCGACGGAAAGCTCGGCTGCGGCATTCAGCAGCCCGCAGCCGCGGAAGCCCCAGGAGTAAGCCATCTCGGCGTGGTCGACATAGCTATCGAAGATCGCCAGCACCCGGTCTCGCGGCGTTGCCGCGTGTGCCAGGCGCTCACGGTAAAGCTCCTGCCATTCCTTGTGCCGGGCCTCGATATAGGCATTCACCAGATCGGTCTTGGACGAGAAGTTGTTGTAGAGGCTCATCTTGGCGACGCCCGCATGCGCGGTGATTGCATCGATGCCGGTGGCACCGACCCCATCTCGATAGAACAATTCGGCCGCGGCCTTCAGCAGGCGCTCGCGCGCCGGCGCTTTCTCGCTCATCGCTTTCTCCAAAACGTTAGGTAGACCGATCTACCTAATTTGTCCTGATGTCAAGGGCCGGATGTAAGGGGCCGGATGCCAAGGGCGCTATGCCAAGGGCTCAATGCCAAGGCAGTGTCCGGTCTGAGGAGGAGCCGGCGATCACGGGCCTGGTTTTCTGATTTAGGTAACTGTTACGTACTTCCGCGGCGAAAAGGCGGGAGGTCTACTTCCCAGCGGTTCATCGCGGTGGAAAGATGCGGCCTGGCGTCACGCCGCATTGCGTTTCGCGCTTCAGATGGACATTGCCGAAAGTGAGGATCCACATGCTTCGGGTTGCCTTTACAGCGCTTGCGCTCCTTGCCGGAACGGCGAGTGTCGTCGCACAGGACGTTTCGCCGGAAAGTCTTCAGCGCCGCGCCGTCGAGCGCCGGGCGACGGAGGCGGTCATCTGGGGCATGCCGGCGGTCAACGCCGACCTGATGCTGCAGGAGGCGCTTTCGAAGACCAAGGCCAAGGTCAACGAGATCGTCTACTGGTCGCGGCCGGTCAACTGGAAGAACCAGACGCTGACGCCGAACCCGGACGCGATCTACTTCATGTCGTTCTGGAACGTGAAGGACGGACCCATCGTCATCGAAATCCCGCCGGCAGAAGGCGGATCGATCGCCGGCAACATCGTCAATGCCTGGCAGATGCCGCTTGAGGATGCCGGGCCGGAGGGAGCGGACAAGGGCAAGGGCGGCAAGTACCTGATCCTGCCGCCGGACTACATGGGCGAGGTGCCGGAGGGCTTCATTCCGCTTCGCTCGGACACCTTCACAGGTTTTGCGCTGCTGCGCTCTAACCTGAAGAGCCATGCCGACGCCGATATCGAAAAATCGGTCGCCTATGGCAAGAAGATCAAGATCTACCCGATGCCGGTGACCGACAAGCCGCCGGAAACGGTCTTTACAGACGCCTATGATGTGCTGTTCGACAGCACCATCCGCTACGATGCGAGATTCTTCGACAACCTGAACCGCGTCGTGCAGACGGAGCCCTGGCTCGAACGCGACCGGGTGATGATCGATCATCTGAAAACGCTCGGGATCGAGAAGGGCAAGCCCTACCAGCCAAGCGACGAGACGAAGAAGCTTCTCGACGCGGCGGCCGCCGAGGCCAAGGCCGAGCTTTCCGCACGCTATGACGCTGGCTTCCCTGTGATCAACGAGGGCATCCGCTGGTTTCCGGCCGGCCTGCCGGACATGGTGGCGGCCGCCACGGACGCCTATGCCGACCCGAACAGCTATCCGGTCGACGCCCGCGGCGTGACCTACACGCTCGGCTTCACCGGCATCAAGCATATCGGCACGGCGCAGTTCTACCTGACGGCCAACAAGGACAAGGACGGCAACGCCTTCGACGGCAGCGCCAATTATCGCCTCGTCGTGCCGAAGGATGCGCCGGTCAAGCAATACTGGTCGGTGACGGCCTATGACCGCGAGACCCATGCTCTGATCCGCAACATGGACAAGGCAAGTGTCGCCTCGATCGGGTCAGGCGTTCAGAAGAACGCCGACGGCTCGGTCGAGGTCTTCTTCGGCGCCAAGGCGCCAGCGGGCAAGGAGGCCAACTGGGTGCCGGTCGATCCGAGCCGCAAGTTCGAGCTGCTCTTCAGGCTCTACGGCCCGGAAAAGCCGCTGTTCGAAAAGAGCTGGAAGCTGCCCGATGTCGAGAAGATGAAGTGACGCGCTAGAAGAGGGCGCTGGCGCCAAACTTCTTGGAGCCCGGAGAGGGCCATGGGCTACGGCCGTTGACCCGGAGCGGCCGGGCTATACCTTTTGCCTGCGGCTCCGGCGCCTGTTGAATGCGCAAAGCCGATGCTGCCGTTCGTTTTGCCGCCGGTTCCAGAGGAGCGATCATGTGCGGACGCGTCTATCTGAAGACCAATCTCGAGGGATTGCTGCGCGCCTTCGGCTTTGCGACGCGCGGCGGCGTCGAAGCGCTCGCCAACCAGTTTCCGCGCTATAACGGCGCGCCGACGCTGATCTATCCAATCATCATCCGCGACGTGATCCGCGATCCCGATCTCTTCGGCCCGGTCTTCGTTTCGGCGCGCTGGGGGCTGATCCCGAGCTGGACGAAGGATCCGAAGGCAGGGCGGCCGCTCGTCAACGTGCGCAGCGACACGATCGCGACGAAGTTCCGTTCGTCCTATCAGCGGCGCCGCTGCCTGGTGCCGATCGACGGCTTCTTCGAGTGGAAGGACATTCACGGCACCGGCAAGGACAAGCAGCCCTATGCCATCGCCATGAAATCGGGCGAACCCTTCTGCCTTGCCGGCATCTGGGAGACATGGCGCGACCCGGCAACCGACGAAGATATCCGCACCTTCGCGATCGTCACCACCGATGCCAACGCCATGATCGCCGATATCCACGACCGCATGCCGGTGATCCTTCACCCTGAGGACTACGAGCGCTGGCTTTCGCCAGAGCCGGAAGCCCCTGACCTGATGAAACCGTTTCCGCCTGATCTGATGACCATGTGGAAGATCGGCAGCAAGGTGGGCTCGCCGAAGAACGATACGCCGGATATTCTCGATCCGGTGGAGTGAGAGAATCATCTTGCTGAAGAACGAAGACCCCGTTTACGTACTGTACTTGGTCGTACCTGTACTCGCCGCATTTCTGATCCGGGAAACCTATTGGTTCATCTGGTCATTGCGCTTTTACAAAGGCAATGGCTGGGATTTTACCGTCGATTTCGGGCCGAAGATGTACAAGGGAGATTCGACCGATCCTGACTTTGAGATGTCGCCTCGGGAAAAATTACTCTATGGCTATCCTATGGGCATACTTATTTGGGCTACCTTGTTAGCCGGTTTCTCCATCCCTTTGTTCTGAGCGAAACTCCGGTGGACCGAACCAACGCTTCCCTTTCAAAGTCGGCTGTGCCGACCGTGATCTACCTTCTGCGCCACGGCGAGACCGTCTGGAACACCCTTGGCCGCTTCCAGGGGCAGCAGGATTCGCCACTAACCGGACGCGGGCTTGAGCAGGCGGATTTCGTTGCGCGGCTGCTATTGGAGGAAATGACGGACGATCCGCATACTGTCGAGTTGCACGTCAGTCCCCTCGGCAGAACACGGGAAACAGCGGAGCGGGTGCAGCGCGTGCTGCCGCTGGCGCGTCGCGAGGACGCACGCCTGATGGAGGTTTCCGTCGGTTCCTGGGACGGTCTGACGATGTTCGAGATCGACAACGAGTTTCCGGGCGTGCTCGACGGTTCCGACGCCTTCGACTGGTACTTTCGATCGCCGGATGGAGAGAGCTTCGACGCAGCCTGCGCCCGGGCAAAGAGCTGGCTCGCCGATATCAAGGGGCCGACGGTCGCGATATCCCACGGGCTCTTTGGCCGGCTGGTGCGCGGCGTCTATGCCGGCCTCTCGCGGCGGGAAATGCTGGAACTGCCGGTTCCGCAGAACGGATTCTACCGCCTCTGTGACGGGACGTTCAGCCTCGTCAGCGGCTCGCCGGTGCGTGCCCCATCACTGCAAACGCAGTAAACGGGTGCGCCCGGCGGGACGACATGGCCTTCGGCCTTCTGTCGCGTGCAAGCCGCCGGCAAGATCCTCACAGATCGCGTGCCCACGTCTGGCCGGTAAGATCCTTGCCGAAACTGTGGTGCTGCTCTTCCTCGATCAGCGCGAAACCGGCCTTCTCATAGATGTGGCGGGCAGCGTCGAGGCCGGCATTGGTCCACAGCACCATGCGCCTGTAGCCCTGAAGGCGGGCGTGTCGCATGCATTCCTCGACCAGGCGGCGGCCGATACCGAGGCCCCGCGCGCTCGGCTCGACATAGAGTAGCCGGAGCTTTGCCGTCGTTGCGTCGTGCCGGACGAGAAACACCGAGCCGACCACCTTGCCATCCTTTTCAGCGATCCAGCACCGGTCCGAAGCGGGGTCGTAGTCGCGCATGTATTTGACGATGATTTCCGCGACCAGGGCCTCGAACTCGGTGCTCCAGCCGTATTCCTGCGCATAGAGCGCGCCCTGGCGATGGATGATCCAGCCCATGTCGCCCGGTTGCGGATCGCGCAGGATATAGCCTGGCGTCCGCTCGTCCCGCAGCAGGCTCTCGATCTCGCCCATCGCGGCGACCAGTTGCCGCTGTTCCGGCACCGAGAGCTTTTCCAGCATGGCGACGACTTCGCGCTGGGAGGCATCCTCCAGCGGCTGGAACGTCGCGCGCCCCGCTTCCGTCAGTTCCAGCTGTGCGACCCGGCCGTCCGCCGGCGAGCGTGTCTTTTCGACCAGTCCCTTCTTCTCGAAGCCGGCGATGACCCGGCTCAGATAGCCGGCATCGAGGCCAAGTTCGCGGCAGAGGTCGGTTGCCGTCAGCGCCGGCCGGTGCGCCAGTTCATAGAGAATGCGAACCTCCGTCAGCGAGAAGGCGCTGGCGAGCAGGTGCTCGTGCAGCAGGCCGATCAGGCGGGTGTAAAACCGGTTGAAGCGCCGCACCGTCTGGGCGCGGTCGTCGATTTGTTGCGGAGACATGCGGTGACGCCTTCATAAAGTTGCCGTGAGCATATAAATAGTTGCCTAAGTCAATTAATGTCAAGTGGAGACGGCACCGTAGGCCCCAAGGCTCGACGACCTGAACGGGAATCTGCTCTGACCCAGGCTTGCTTCGCGAGCAGCTTTCGAGAAGCCTCGACCGCCTGGTTCGTCGCTCGATGCCGCAATCGAATGATGCGCAGCGCCGGGTTGCTTCCGGACACTTGCTCCCTCTTGATTTGGTGAGTGCTAATTTAGGTAGGCGATCGCGTCGCCGTACGATAGTATTCTGCGGTGATCTCCTTGGTCCGGAAGCCCGGAACGGGCCGCTTTTCAAAGTGTTTGGCAAGCCCATGGAGCAGAGACTCGCCGCAGTGCTGGCGGCCGACATGGCCGGCTACAGTCGGTTGATGGAGGCCGACGAAGCGGGCACGCTTGCGCGGCTCAGAACCCACCGCATCGAGCTCATCGATCCGGCGATCGCCAAGAACAAGGGCCGGCTGATCAAGACCACCGGCGACGGAATGCTGGTCGAGTTCCAGAGCGTGACCGATGCGGTCAAATGCGCGGTCGAGATCCAGCAGCGCATGAAGCGGCGCAACAGCGACGTGCCGGAGGACCGGCGGATCGAATTCCGCATCGGCATCAATCTCGGCGACATCATCTTCGAGGACGACGACATCTTCGGTGACGGCGTCAACATCGCCGCGCGCATCGAGCAACTGGCCGATGTCGGCGGCATCTGCGTGACCGCCGCGGTGGCGACACAGGTGGCCGACCGCCTCGAACTGCCGATCGAAGACCTTGGCGAGAAGATACTGAAGAACATCAGCCGCCCCGTGCATCTCTATCGCATCGGGCCCGAAGGCGTGATCCTGCCGGCTTCGCCCGACGAGGCCGATGCGAAAAGGGCCGTCTGCAAGCCGACGATCGTGGTGCTGCCGTTCGACAACATGAGCGGCGACCCGGATCAGGAGTTCTTCGCCGATGGCCTGACCGAAGACATCATCACTGCGCTGTCGCGCCGCCATGAGCTCTTCGTCATCTCGCGCAATTCGAGCTTCGTCTACAAGAACCAGCCGGTCAACGCGCGCGAGGTGGCCGCACGGCTCGGGGCGCAATACCTGGTGGAAGGCAGCGTTCGCAAGATCGGCGAGAGGGTGCGCGTCACCGTCCAGCTCATCGACGCGCTCAACGACGCCCATATCTGGGCCGACAAATACGACCGGCAGCTGGACGACATCTTCGCCATTCAGGACGAGGTGACGGCGGCGATCGCCGCCACCTTGCCGGGCCGCGTCGAGGCCGCCCAGCGCGACCAGCTCTCCCGCACGAAGC
The DNA here is from genome assembly GCF_014852025.1 of Ensifer sp. ENS10. Classification (NCBI taxonomy): domain Bacteria; kingdom Pseudomonadati; phylum Pseudomonadota; class Alphaproteobacteria; order Hyphomicrobiales; family Rhizobiaceae; genus Ensifer; species Ensifer sp. ENS10. Next base: position 596,135 of record NZ_JACVAS010000002.1, on the reverse strand, counting down.
CGGCCAACATGGCGGCCTATGAATGCGCGCTCGCCGCCAAGGTGCTGCACCATCGCAGCACCGTCGCCGACAACAGCCAAGCCCAATCGCTGATCGACCGGGCGGTGGCACTCGACCCCGGCTATGCCCATGCCCATGCCTGGCGGGCCTGCATCCTCGGGCAGGCCTGGGTCTACGGATGGTGCGCCGACAAGGACGCGACCTGGGTGGAGGTCAACGCCGAACTGGAACGGGCGCTGGCGCTCGACGACAACGACGCCGACGTGCACCGCATCCTTGCGGCCGTCAACGTCAACAACAACGAGCTGACGATGGCGCGCTATCACCAGGAGCGGGCGCTCTTCCTCAACCCCAACTACGACCTTGTCGTGGTGCAGCAGGGCGAACTCCTGACCTGGCTCGGACGGCCCGAAGAGGGGGTGGAATGGATCCTGAAGGCCATGCGCCTCAACCCGCATCATCCGGAGCGGTTCTGGAGCCACCTCGGCAAGGCCCATTTCGCCGCCCGCCAATATGGCGAGGCGATCGAGGCCTTCATGCATCTTACGAGCATGGACGAGACGCAACACGCCTTCGTCGCCGCCTGCCACGGCTGGCTCGGCGACAACATTGCGGCGAACGCGCATATGGAGAAGGTTCGGACGCTGGCGCCGACGTTTGGGATCGAGACGTTTCTTTCGACGCTGCATTATGCGCAGGAGAGCGATGCGCAGCATTTGCGTGAGGGGCTCACCAAGGCTGGGGCGGGGTGAGCTGTCTCGACGCCAGGCGACGGGCATTGCGCGATGACGGTCGCCCTGGTGGCGCCCGGAAAAACGACTGTAGCTCGCCACGATTTTCTGGAATTTTGACCGCCAAAGCCGGAAAAACTGCAATTCCAGTTAGCGACGCTGGTCGCGTTTCTAGCGACCAGCCCCAGTTTCAGAGGCCGCTCAAATGGGCAGCCTTGAGAATTCGCCACGCATCAGCCTGCGTTGCTCGGTATCGGCGTGTTGAGCAGTTGTTGCTCCCACAGGAACGCGATGCCGCTACCAGCGGCATGATGCTTGAGCACGTCCGTCAGCTCGGCGGCATGCTGGGTGCGGGCCCAGTCGCGCTGCCATTCGGACGCCAGCGCCAGCCAGGTCATCATGTTCGCACCGGCCGCGATCATCCGTTGGATAGCGACCTCGTGAGCCTCGACCGAAGTCCCTCCCGAAGCGTCGGTGATGACCGTCACGTCCCAGCCTTCGCCGAGGGCCTGGATCACCGGCATCGCGACGCAGATCTCGGTCCACAGGCCGGCGATGATCAACTGCTTGCGGCCCGTCGCCTTGACCGCATCCACCACCTTCCGGTCCTCCCAGGTGTTGATGAACGTCCGGTCGATCACTTCCTGGCCCGGGAACACATTGGTGATTTGCGGGAAGATGAGACCGCCACGCTCAGCGATCACGCTGGTCAGGATGGTCGGTACGCCGAAGGCCTTGGCGGCCTTCGCCAGAGCCGTCGAATTGTTGACCACCATCTGCGGATCGTGGCTGTTTAGGTTTGCGAGCTGGTAGGGCTGATGGTCAATCAGAACGAGTACGGAATCCTCCGGGCGAAGAAGCGAAGCAAGGCCGTTACGAAAGGTCATGAATACATCCTCTGCTGCCGTTTTGTGTGAGGTCGGCTTACCGGCAGACATGCGCTGACAGCGGCGCTGCCTACGAAACGGACACTGCCATTCCCATTTTTGATACGGTAGCCTTCGTTTGTGCCAAGCTGTGTCGCGAAATGGGGAACGCCAAAGTGGATATCGAAGATCTGCGGACATTCGTGGAAGTGGCTGATGCTGGGGGCGTTTCGCCCGCCGCGCGGCGGCTGGGCGTCTCCAAGTCAATGGTCAGCCGGCGGCTCGTCCGACTTGAAGCGGAACTTGGCGTGCAACTTCTTGCACGAACAACCCGCGGCGCAGCTCTCACAGAAGCCGGGATCACGTTTCGGGACCATGCAGCCAGAGTCTGTGCCGAGATCGACATGGCAAGGGAAACGATCCTACCCGCCGGTGACCTTTGCGGCCGCTTGAGAGTTGCTGTGCCGCTTTCTTTCGGCCCGACCCACTTCGCGCCCGTACTCGCGCAAATGGCGCAACGCCACCCGCAGCTCCATATCCATGCCGCCTACAGTGATCGCTTCGTCGATCTCATCGCGGAGGGCTTTGATTGCGCGATCCGGGTTGGGTATCTCCAGGACTCTAACCTGGTCGCAAGACGCGTCGGGCCGATCTACGGGAAGTTGGTCGCGAGCCCGGACTATGTCAAAACGCATGGTTCCCCCGAGACGCTGGAGGAACTCGTCGCCCATCAGGCCCTCATGCAAGGAACGGAGGGCTGGCAATTTATGGATGGCGACAAGATCATTACGGTTTATCCGCGGGGGCGCTTCAAGGCCGACAACGCCCTAGCTCTCGCCGCCGCTGCATTGACAGGACTCGGCATCGCGTGGCTCCCCGATGGCGTCACCCATGAATATATAGCCTCCGGCGCGCTGGTTCCGGTCATGACACGCCATCCGCCACCTCCGGCAGGTGTATATGTTATCCGTCCGCCGGGGCAGCATCCCGCAAGGAAGGTACGTGTCCTCACCGAAATGCTGATCGAGTGTTTCGAACAAACTCCGGACCCTGCGGGCGTCGGTCTCTAAGACACGACCGGTGCGCAGCCCCGGCCGATCTCAATCGATGTCAGGATGCGGGGATGATCGGTCGTGGCGAATGTCCACGTTGGTTTGGGGGCACTACGGCGCCGCGTTTTTTATCAGACGCCCAAAGGTCGCTGTAGCGCTTTGATTTGCTGCACGTCTTTGTCCTTAGATCGAGGTCGATTTAAGGAGACATGCAGTAGGGATAGCGCGGGATCTTCCGCTGACGATTCATCATCGCTGGCTCGACCTATTCCGCATCCGTTAGTCTGACGTGACCTAATTCCTCGAACATGCAAGTGATACGTCCATTGGTCAGGTGAGATCAGCCGCGGATCCCTCCAGCTCCACCCCCACACACCTCCCGCACACACAACCTTAACCACCGGTGCGCTGGATCCGCGTCGAGGCGGGGGTGCCAGATCAGCGAGATGGTGATCTCGGGCAGGGTGACCGGCAGGGGGAAGGTGAAGAGGTTTTCGCGGAGTGTTCCGGTGTAGCGTTCGGGGACGCTGGCGATGAGGTCGGTGGCGCGGGCGAGCGCTAAGGCCTCGGAGAAGCTGCCGACGGATGTGGCGATCTCGCGTTTGAGGCCGAGGGGCTGAAGGGCGGCGTCGATCGGGCCGGTGTCGTTGCCGCGTCGGGAGACGTGGACGTGGCGGCCTCTGGCGTAGCGGGCGGCGGTGATCTCGCCGCTCGAAAACGAGTGGCCTGATCGCACCACGCCGACGAAGCGGTCGTGGAAGAGGGCCTGCGCCCGAAGCTCCGGGCCTGTCGCTTCCCCAATCACGCCGGTTTCGAGGTCGACGCTGCCTTCGCGCAACGGGCTGCTTTCCCGGTCGAGTTTCTGCACGAAGCGAAGGCGCACGCCGGGGGCTTGCCTGGCTACGCGGGCAATCAGCGCCGGGCCGAAATTCTCGACGAAACCCTCGCGGTTCCTGAGCGTGAAGGTGCGGGTAAGCGTCTTCAGGTCCAGGCTTTCGGCGGGGCGGAGGCAGGCTTCGGCCGCTTCGACCAGCGGGCCGACGCGGGCTGCGAGTTCGAGGGCCCTTGGCGTGGGCACGAGGCCACGGCCGGCGCGCACCAGCAGCGGATCGCCGGTCGCCTCGCGCAGCCGGGCCAGCGCCCGGCTCATGGCGGATGGGCTGAGCTGCAGGCGCCTGGCGGCGCGGGCGACGCTGCCTTCCGAAAGCAGCACATCAAGGGTCACGAGCAGGTTGAGGTCGGGTCTGGTCATGGCCTTTCATAGCATGAGTTCGACCATGATGTGGCGTCAAACGCACGAATGAAGTGCAAATGCTGCGCCTTCCGCCCTATGTTTCAGGAGATTAGGTTCTCGGGGAACCGAATTTGGAGGGTTTCCCGATGCTTACACGCCGACTGGCGCCCATGGCCCTTGGCCGTTTTCCGATGTCCCCGATGCCCCGGTCCAATCGCATGGGATTGCCGCATAAACAGAGTCACGAAGTTGCTCTAACTCTTTATTTTCAAGGGATTTTCTGTGCGAGAACTGCGCGTCGCGAAGCCTTGTGCGCGGGAGGTGGCCGATGACCTCGACAGACACCACCATGCCCCCGGCCGCTCTAGCGCCTTCCGTTCGCTGGGTGCTCGCCAGCCTCTCGCTTTCCATGCTGCTCTCCTCGCTTGGCACCAGCAGCGCCAATGTCGCCCTGCCGGCGCTGGCGGACGCTTTCGGCGCGTCCTTTCAGGCGGTGCAATGGGTGGTGCTTACCTATCTGCTGGCGATCACCACGCTGATCGTCAGCGTCGGGCGGCTTGGCGATATCGTCGGCCGGCGGCGGCTGCTTATTGCCGGTATCGCGCTCTTTACCGCGGCTTCCGTCCTTTGCGGCCTCACGCCAGGCTTTGCACTACTGATTGCGGCGCGTGGGGTGCAGGGGATCGGCGCCGCTATCATGATGGCGCTGACCATGGCCTTTGTCGGCGAGGCGGTGCCGAAGGCGAGGACCGGCAGCGCCATGGGCCTGCTCGGCACCATGTCGGCGGTCGGCACAGCACTCGGGCCCTCGCTTGGCGGTGCGCTGATTGCCGGTCCGGGCTGGCGGGCGATCTTTCTCGTCAACGTGTCGCTTGGTCTCGTGGCGCTCTTTCTCGTCCGTCGGCATCTGCCGGCCGACCGGAAGACTGAGGGCGGGCAGCGCCCGCGCTTCGATGTGCCGGGCACGCTGCTGCTGGCGTTTTCGCTCGGCGCCTATGCGCTGGCGATGACGCTGGGGCGCGGCAGTTTCGGCGTGCTCAATGTCGTGCTGCTCTCGGCCGCGGCTCTCGGGCTTGGGCTGTTCCTGCTGGTCGAAACGAAGGTCGCCTCGCCGCTCGTCCGGCCGTCGATGTTTCGCGACCCCGCTTTAAGCGTCGGGCTTTCGACCAACGTGCTGGTCTCGACGGTGATGATGGCGACGCTGGTGGTCGGGCCGTTCTATCTCTCCCGCGGGCTCGGGCTCGATGCGGCGACGGTCGGGCTCGTCATGTCGGTCGGGCCGGTCATCTCGGCCTTCGGCGGCGTGGTCGCCGGCCGGATTGTCGATCGGCTGGGGGCGCGATCGGTGGTGACGGCCGGTCTCGTGGCAATGGTCGCGGGGTGTGCTGCTCTTGCGCTGCTACCGGATCTCCTTGGCGTCGCCGGCTATATCGCGGCGATCGCGATGCTGACGCCCGGCTACCAGCTGTTCCAGGCGGCCAACAACACGGCCGTCATGGCCGACGTCGGCCCGGACCAGCGCGGCGTCGTTTCCGGCCTGCTCAACCTTTCGCGCAATCTCGGTCTGGTCACCGGTGCATCGGTCATGGGCGCGGTCTTCGCCTTGGCCGTGGCCGCAAGCGATATCGCCAAAGCCGCGCCGGAGGCGGTCGCGGGTGGCATGCGGGTGACCTTTGTGGTCGCGGGTGTGCTGACCGTGATCGCACTGGCGATCGCGGCCGGGAGCCGGGTGTTGGGCGGAGCGAGCATGGGCTCTCGTAACGCCTCGTGACAAGGGACGGATGCGGGATCACGATGGTTTGGTCGTGCCAAACCACGTGCTCGTTCTCCTATCCCTTGCCGGCCCGGGATCAGGCGACCGGCGCGCTCGCAAGCCTGGCGCTGAGCGTCTCGAAATCCGGGACGAACCAGATGGAATTTCCCTTGTTCGTCTCGCGCACGAAATCGGTCAGCGCCTTGCTGCCTTCGAGCCTGGCGCTGATATCGCCGACGATGGCGAGCCGCATGCGGTAGTTGACGAACTTCTGGAACACGTCGCCGGCAATACGGGTCGAAAGATCGAGGAAATCGGCCCCAAGCCGTTCCACAGGGATCGCCACCAGGGTGGCCTCATGCGCCCAGGCGTCGCCGAGAAAATCATTGGCGTCGCCCGGCACCTTGAGAAGGGGGCCATCATTTGCGCATTTCAGCACGCGCGCGGTTCCGATTTCGAGAAGCTGTGTCATGCGTTCGGGATAGGGGATAAAGCCCTGGGTTGCAAGAGGGGTCGTGTCAGGCGCTGCGGCCGAGCAAGCGCCGCGTTCACCGTCCGTGAAATTCGCCCGACGTTTGCGCTGTTTGACTGGCTCGGGCGATCGGTCCTGAATCGATGTATTCTTTTAAACATAACGAATCTCGTAAAATTGTTTGTTCTTCGCGAGTTATTTCGGCGCGCGATCCGAGAGTTTCGGACGATTTTCCCGTTGGAATCCTGTTGTTTTGACCCAGATCAATGACCCGCTCAGTTCGCTATCTATTCTGCAACAGGATACATTCTTGTCATCTGCCGGTTACGGGATTGATTTTTATTTCGGGTGGCGCATCTTACCTTAGATTGTGTTGGGGGACGCAGAAATGCCAGAACTCGTTCAGCCACAGCCGATCGAAAGGCCGCCGCGCTCGCGGCGTGCGGAGCTGCTCACCTTCCTGGTGCTCGCCTTCGGCATCTGGCCGATCGTCGCCGTCGGCATCGTCGGCGGCTATGGCTTCCTCGTCTGGATGCTGCAGATCATCTTCGGGCCGCCTGGTCCTCCGGGACATTGAGGTTGGCCATGGGCATCGAACCTCTTTCCCGCCGTGAACTCTTTACCGGCCGCGCCGCCGCAAAGCCCGCCCGCATCCGGCCGCCCGGTGTTTCGGAGGCAAGCCTTGCGGCCTGCACCGGCTGCGGCGCCTGCGGGGAACGATGTCCCACCGGCATAATCCGTCTCGCAGACGGTCTCCCCTTCGTCGACTTTTCGCGCGGCGAATGCACCTTTTGCGGCGCCTGCGAGGAAGCCTGTCCTCAGCCGGTGTTCGAGGCAAAGGACGTGCGGCGCTTCCCCCATGTCGCCGCGATCACCGATACGTGCCTGGCGCGCCGCAACGTCGCCTGCCAGTCCTGCGGCGAAAGCTGTTCGGAGCAGGCGATCCGCTTTCGCCCGCGCATCGGCGGGCCGTTCCTGCCTGAGATCAACGAGGCCAAATGCACCGGTTGCGGCGCCTGCCTCTCGGGCTGCCCGGTCAGCGCGATCGCGGTCAAGGCAATGGAAGCGGAGGTGGCTCATGTCTGAGGCCGCAACGGCAAAGGCGGGCACGCCCTATCACATTTCGAGCGCCGTGGTCGCCACGATGCCTGACAGCACCGAGAGCATCCTTCAGACGCTGCAAGGAATGGAAAACGTCGAAATCCACGGCCACGGCGGCGGCAAGATCGTCGTCGTCATCGAAGGCAGAAGCACGGGCCAGCTCGGCGAGTGCCTGACGAAGATCTCGCTGCTTGATGGGGTGATCTCGGCCAACATGGTTTTCGAGCATGTCGAAATGGAAGAGGAAAGGCAGGAGCCATGAGCGGACAACTGACGCGGCGTGACATTCTGAAAGCCCACGCAGCCGGCATCGCCGCCGCCACGGCCGGCATAACGCTGCCTGCCGCCGCACAGCCGGTGCCGGGCGGTGTAAACGCGCTGGAGATCAAATGGTCCAAGGCGCCGTGCCGCTTCTGCGGCACGGGCTGCGGCGTGATGGTGGGGGTGAAGGAGGGCCAGGTCGTCGCCACCCACGGCGACATGCAGGCGGAGGTCAACCGCGGCCTCAACTGCATCAAGGGCTATTTCCTCTCCAAGATCATGTATGGCAACGACCGGCTGACGACGCCGCTCCTGCGCAAGCGCGGCGGCGCCTACGCCAAGGACGGCGAGTTCGAGCAGGTGAGCTGGGACGAGGCCTTCAACGTGATGGCCGAGCAGGCGAAGAAGGTGCTGAAGGAGAAGGGGCCGACGGCGGTCGGCATGTTCGGCTCCGGCCAGTGGACGATCTTCGAGGGCTATGCCGCGACGAAGCTGATGCGGGCGGGCTTCCGCTCCAACAACCTCGACCCCAATGCCCGCCACTGCATGGCCTCTGCCGCCGTCGCCTTCATGCGCACCTTCGGCATGGACGAGCCGATGGGCTGCTACGACGATTTCGAGAACGCCGATGCCTTCGTGCTCTGGGGCTCGAACATGGCGGAGATGCACCCGATCCTCTGGACGCGCGTCGCCGATCGTCGCCTCGGACAGCCGCATGTGCGGGTCGCCGTGCTTTCGACCTTCACCCATCGCAGCATGGACCTGGCCGACATCCCGATCGTCTTCAAGCCAGGCACGGATCTGGCGATCCTCAACTATATCGCCAACCACATCATCGAGACTGGCCGCGTCAACGAGGACTTCGTCAGCAAGCACACCAAGTTTGCCCGCGGCGTCACCGACATTGGCTATGGCCTGAGGCCCGACAATCCGGTCGAGGTCAATGCCGCCAACTCCAAGGACCCGGGCAAGACCGAGCCGATGGATTTCGAGGCGTTCAAGGAATTCGTTTCGGAATACACGCTGGAAAAGACCGTCGAACTGACCGGCGTCGAGCCGGAATTCCTGAAGCAGCTTGCCGAGCTCTATGCCGACCCCAGCCGCAAGGTCATGTCGCTCTGGACCATGGGCTTCAACCAGCATGTGCGCGGCGTCTGGGCCAACCAGATGGTCTATAACCTGCACCTTCTGACCGGCAAGATCTCCGAGCCCGGCAACAGCCCGTTCTCGCTGACCGGCCAGCCTTCGGCCTGCGGCACGGCGCGCGAGGTCGGCACCTTCGCGCACCGCCTGCCGGCGGACATGGTGGTGACCAATCCCGAGCACCGCAAGCATGCGGAGGAGATCTGGCGCATCCCGCACGGCATCATCCCGGAAAAGCCCGGCTATCACGCCGTGCAGCAGGACCGGATGCTGAAGGACGGCAAGCTCAACTTCTACTGGGTGCAGGTCAACAACAACGTCCAGGCGGGACCCAATACCGCCAACGAGACCTGGCAGGGCTATCGCAATCCGGACAACTTCATCGTCGTTTCCGATGCCTATCCGACGATCACGGCGATGAGCGCCGACCTGATCCTGCCCGCGGCCATGTGGGTGGAGAAGGAAGGGGCCTACGGCAATGCCGAGCGGCGCACTCATGTCTGGCACCAGCTCGTCCAGGCGCCCGGCGAGGCGCGCTCGGATCTCTGGCAGATGGTGGAATTCTCCAAGCGCTTCGTAACCGACGAGGTGTGGCCGAAGGAAATCCTCGACGCCAGCCCCGAATATCGCGGCAAGACGCTGTTCGAAGTCCTGTTCAAGAACGGCGAGGTCGACCGCTATCCGATCACCGACGTCAGCGCCGAGTACGACAACAACGAGGCGAAGGACTTCGGCTTCTACATCCAGAAGGGCCTGTTCGAGGAATATGCCACCTTCGGCCGCGGCCACGGCCATGACCTGGCGCCCTACGACACCTATCACGAGGTGCGTGGGCTTCGCTGGCCCGTCGTCAACGGCCAGGAGACGAAGTGGCGCTACCGCGAGGGCTTCGACCCTTACGTGAAGGCGGGCGAGGGCGTGAAGTTTTATGGCAACAAGGACGGCAAGGCGATCATCCTCGCCGTGCCCTACGAGCCGCCGGCCGAATCCCCCGACGAGGAGTACGACACCTGGCTGGTGACCGGCCGGGTGCTCGAACACTGGCACTCGGGCTCGATGACCATGCGGGTGCCGGAACTCTACAAGGCGTTTCCGGGCGCGCGCGTCTTCATGAATGCCGAGGACGCGCGCAAGCGCGGCATCAACCAGGGCATGGAAGTGCGCATCGTCTCGCGGCGCGGCGAAATCCGCTCGCGCGTCGATATCCGCGGCCGCAACCGCATGCCGCCTGGCGTCATCTTCGTTCCCTGGTTCGACGCGAGCCAGCTCATCAACAAGGTCACTCTCGACGCCACCGATCCCATCTCCAAACAGACGGATTTCAAAAAATGCGCGGTCAAGATCGTTCCCGTCACCCTCTAGGGTTTTCTCGGCTGAAGCGGATTTGCGGAAACGTCCTGTCTCTTTGTTTCGGGGCAGTTCCTCAGGCAAGTCCGCTTCGCACCTTTGCTGGCCCGAAGCGGCCCGTCTGGATGGCGATGGCCGCCGGGCTGATGGTGTTCGTCACCACCGCCGCCGTGGCTCAAGTTGCGGAAAAGCTGGTGCCGCAGCTCGAAGGCCCGACGCCGCAGATGGCCACCGAAGCCGCGGCACCGCTGCCGAAATGGGTGGTCGACGACAAGCGCAAGATGCGCGCCTATCCCGACCAGCCGCCGGTCATCCCGCATTCGATCGAGGGCTACGAGCTTTCGGTCAATGCCAACCGCTGCCTTTCCTGCCACAAGCGCGAATTCACCCAGGATTCGGGCGCGCCGATGATCAGCGTCACCCATTACATGACGCGCGACGGGCAGATGATCGCCGACGTTTCGCCGCGGCGCTATTTCTGCACGGCCTGCCATGTGCCGCAGGCGGACACCAGCCCGCTGGTGCCGAGCACTTTCAAGGATATGAGCGAGTTGGGTTTCAAGCCGGCCGGAAGCGAGTGACATCATGATCGCATGGATCAGGAAACTTATCCTCTGGGCCTGGCACATCATGGCGACGCCGGCCGGCACGCTGGGCTTGGGCTTCCTCACGCTCGGCGGCTTCATCGGCGGCGTGATGTTCTGGGGCGCCTTCAATACCGCGCTGGAGATCACCAACACCGAGAAGTTCTGCACCTCCTGTCACGAGATGCACGACAACGTCTACCAGGAGCTGACGCGCACCATCCACTTCTCCAACCGCTCCGGCGTGCGCGCCACCTGTCCGGATTGCCACGTGCCGCACCAGTGGACCGACAAGATCGCCCGCAAGATGCAGGCGTCGAAGGAGGTCTGGGGCAAGATCTTCGGCACCATCAACACAAGGTCGAAATTCCTCGAAAAACGGCTGGAGCTGGCGCAGCACGAATGGGCGCGCATGAAGGCCAACGACAGCCTGGAATGCCGCAACTGCCATTCCTCCGTCGCCATGGACCTGCAGAAGCAGACGCAGCGGGCGGCCGAGATCCATACCCGCTATCTGCTCTCGGGCAAGGCCACCTGCATCGACTGCCACAAGGGCATCGCGCATGAGCTGCCCAATATGGAAGGCATCGACCCCGGCTGGAAGATGCCGCCGGAGCTGGAAGGCAAGAAGATGGCGAACCAGACGCCGATCGACGATCTGAGGCAGGCGCTGGCGGAGCTGCATCAGCAGGTGCAGTAGGGTGCTGTGGCCGAGGTTTTCGGTCGGAGAGAACGCACGATGACAGGGGCCATGCTGGCGCGGCGTGGCCCTTGTTCGTTCATTGGGCAGTGGGACGCCCATCAAGGCCTCCTCATTCCTGTGCCTGTCACAGGAATCCAGCCGCGCCGCGTCGGCGGCGCGAGAGATCTTCCAAATGTCGAGTGTTGGCACTCCATCTCCCGCCGTGCCGACGCACGGCGGCTGGATCTCTGTGACGAGCACAGAGATGAGGGTGGAGGGTGCTGCGACCGCCGAGCCTACGGAGCCTACGAGGACGGGCGGCAATGGACAGGCTGGCCTTGGCTTTCCGTTCGCCTCCCTCCACATCATCATTTTTCCTGAAAAATTTCGCCAGCGATGTCGGACCCATCGTTGCCCGTTCGTCATTTAGCCAGGGAGGCCAATCTGGCTTCCTCCACCGGAGCGGGATAGGAAAAAAATCCGCGCGGGCCTTTCGCCCGCAAACCGCTCTCACTATCTGGGTTTCACCGCGCCGATACCCCCAGGGGTCGCAACGACCGGGACCGGCGTGACAGAGGAGATTGGACGATGCGCGTAGTGGTTTTTGTAAAGGCGACCGAGGACAGCGAAGCGGGCAAGATGCCGACGACCGAGCTTCTCGAAGCCATGGGCAAGTACAATGAGGAACTGGTCAATGCCGGCATCATGCAGGCGGGCGAAGGCTTGCATCCTTCCTCCAAGGGCGCCCGCGTCGCCTTCGACGGGCCCAATCGACTGGTCATCGACGGCCCCTTCGCCGAGACCAAGGAACTGGTCGCCGGCTTCTGGATCTGGACGGTCAAGGACATGGACGAGGCGATCGCCTGGGTGAAGCGCTGCCCGAACCCGATGCCGGGCCCGAGCGAAATCGAAATCCGCCCGGTCTTCGAGGCCGCCGATTTCGGCGACGCACTGACGCCCGAGATCGCCGCACAGGACGAGCGCCTGCGCGAGAAGATCGCCAAGCAGTAGGGACGTCACTCTGCTGACGGTTAAGGGTGGGCTTGCCCCTCTCCTCGGGTTTAACCCGAGGACTAACCCTCTCCCTGCCAAGCGGGGAGAGGGGACGAGCCCGGTTCGCGGCGTTTTCGAACGCGGCCGCAGTCAGGGTCAAACGGGGTTTAGTCGGGGGCAAACCAATTAGCCCGGAGTGAAACTGTGGCGCTTGTTGTCGAGGCGAGCGGGCGCCACGCGTGCCCTTCTCCCCGCGCGGGGAGAAGGTGGCCGGCAGGCCGGATGAGGGGCAAGCCCTCACCGGGCGGATGAGGGGCAGCCGCAAGTGTTGGGCGGTGAGCGGGAAGAAAGCAGCCCGCATGCCGGATGAGCGGCTACCACAGTGTCCGAACCGTGGCGCCGTTAGCGGTCCCCGCTCGGTCGGTTTCCCGTAGAGATTGTATTAACCATATTTGCTTACCTGTTCTCAGGGGTTTTAACCGGAGTGGGGCAATGGTCAGGGCGAGCGGTTTCGTCATTTTTCTTCTTTCAAGCGTTCAGCTCGCGGCGGCTGCCGATATCGACGGTCCGCTGGTCGGGACGCAGGACGCCTATGAAGTGCCGGTGGAGCAAGCATCCGGCGGCATCGTCGGCTACATCGAGGGCTCCTATGGAGCCGGCGTCGATACACCCGGTGATATCGATACGGATGCATGGGACCTGCGCGGCGCCGTGAACTTCGATGCCGGTGCCGGCCTGAACCTGCAGGTCGATCTCGGCTACACGCGCGCGTCCTATGAAGACGTCGATACCAACAGCTATGACGGCGCGCTGCACGGCTACTACCGCAACGATCTCTATGCGGCCGGCGTCTTCGTGCAAGGCGCACGCCTCGACCCGGGCATTGGCGTCGATCTCAACGATTACATGGGTGGCGTCGAAGGGGCCTATTTCCTCGATACCTGGACGCTGCATGGCGCGGTCGGCTACGGCCAGGCGAGCGTGGAAGACTTCGACGACATCGACGCCGATCATTATATGGGCTCGCTCGGTGCCCGCATTTACGCGACCGACAACCTGCGCTTCGACGTCGACGGCTCGCTTCATCGCATGAGCGAAAACGACCTGGATTACGATCTGCGCAGCCTGAAGCTGACGGCCAACTACCGGCTGGACGCTTTCCCGGTCACGCTCTTTGCCGGCTACAAATACACCAACGAGGAGCTGTCGGGGCTGAGCGCATCGGTCTCCGGTGACACCAGCACCATCTTCGGGGGCCTGCGCTTCTCCTACGGTTCCGCGACGCTTAAGGAAGAAGAGCGCCTCGGCCCGGTCTGGTCCAACAACCGCCTGTCGTTCTGATCGGCTGTTTCGCAGTCTTGGGTATCCATTGCTGCTACGGCATCCGGGGCAGCCGCCGCTCGGATAAAACGACCTTCATCCGAGCGAGCTTGTGGGCGCAGCGACAAAGGGGGCCCTCGAAGCCATGCCTTTGAAGTCATGTTCAGGGTGGCCTTGCCGCTCAACCCCAACGCTTCCCCGCGCCAAGCGGGGAAAGCGAAACCTCCGCATTATTCGCCGGGCAAACGGGTCCTTCGAGCCTCACCGCAAGCTCCTCAGATAATCGGCCCGATCGAAGGGGTTGCTGCCCAATCGGGGGTGGGACGGCTGCGCGCCTGAGATCGGCGCGTAGTGATCGAACGTGCTTTCAAGCACGCCGGCTCCGCTCGTGAGCCCCGGCAATTGTCGCTGGACGCTCTGGACGATTACCGATGGCACGATCCCCGTCAGCCTGGCGATACCGCCATCGATCACCGCATCCGTCGTCGATGCGCCAGACTTTGCGAGGAGCGCATGGATGGCCGTCAAGGTCGATGCGGGCGCTTCGAGGTGGAAGCGGTCGATCGGCTCGCAGACGACCGTGCCGGCGGATGATAGCGCCGCGGCGAGGACCAGGGGCGTCAACCTGCGAAAATCGACGGCGGTGCTGGCGGGCGATGTCTGGCGCGCAGCCGTCATGGCGACGTGGCAATCGATCACCTGCCAGCCGAAGAGGCCTGCCTTCAGCGTCTCTGTAACGGCCTCCTCGACGGCCCTGTAAAAGCTCGCCGGCATCTGGCCCACGTCGACTTCCAGCGCGAAGCTGTTGCCCGCTGCTGCCGGCCGCGGTTCGATCCTGAGCCCGACCGTGGCAAGGAAAGGGTTCGGCTCCCGGAAGATGATCTCGATGCCGCTTCCGGTTCCGACTGGTCTTTCGACGCGGATGACGGTGCTTTCCTCAAAGATGACGCCGAGGCCGAAATCGACGGACAGGGTGGCCTCAATCACCTCTTTCTGCACCTCACCATAGAGCGAGACGAACATTTCGCTGGCATCGTCGTTGGTGCGCAGGTTGATGAACGGGTCCTGTTCGGCCAGCTGCTGCAGGGCAAGCCACAGCGCCGTGTTGTCAGAGGGGCGCGTCGGCCGCACGAGGGTTTCGAGCGTCGGCGGCGCGAAGTGAAACCCGCCGGAGGTGCTTGTGCCGGTCCCGACCTGATCGCCGATGCGGGGCTGGGCGAGCCCACCGATCTTGGCAATGCGGCCGGCCGTGAACTGATCGACCTTTTGCAAGCGGCCCTGATCGAAGAGCTGGATGCTCGTGACCTTCGCCGCACCGGCGGGAAGGGCGAGATAGTCGCGCGCAACCACCGTGCCCGACGTCAGGTTGAGGAAGGCGAGTTTTTCACCGCCCCAGCCGCGCTCGATCTTGAAGATCCTGCCCGCGACCGGCGCATCCGACGCCGGCTGCTTGCTCGGCAGAAGCGTCTCGATCGCGGCGATCAGGTCCTTCACACCGACGCCGGTCATGGCGATGCCGCAATAGACCGGATGCAGAAGGCCGGCGGCAAGCTGCGCGGCGAGCGCCGTCCTCAGCCGCTCGACGGTCAGGCGCTCGGGCGCCAGCACATAGTCGTCGAGCAAGGTCTCGTCGTTGGCGGCAAGCGCTTCTGAGAGCGCGGAGAAATATGGCTCCTCTTCAAAGTCGATTGCCTCCGCTCTCGCGTTCCGGCTGCCGGCGTCGATCGCCACCGACATCGCGACAGGGCGGACCGCGAGCTGGCTAGCGATCTCGTCGATGACCTCGGCGGGACGCGCCCCGAGGCGGTCGATCTTGTTGACGAAGAACAGGAAAGGGACGCCAAGCCGACGCAAGGCGCGCACCAGCACGCGCGTCTGCGCCTGCACGCCTTCCACCGCCGAGACGACCACCACGGCGGCATCGAGTGTTTGCAGCACCCGCTCGACTTCGGCGATGAAATCCGGGTGTCCGGGGGTGTCGATAAGGTTGACGACCAGGTCGCCAAGGTTGAACGACACGACGGAGGCGGCAATCGTTATGCCGCGCTGTCGTTCCAGTTCAAGGCTGTCGGTCTGGGTGTTGCCGCTATCGACGCTGCCGAGCTTGTCGATCGCGCCGGTATCAAAAAGCAGTCGTTCCGGTAAGGCTAGTCTTTCCTGCATCTACATGGGCGAGGATGCCCAGATTCAATGTGCGCATAATCCATCAGCTTCTCAAAAATTCGGATCTGGGTTTCTTGAGAAGTGACTCGGTGCATTGGGACCTCCAGCTTCGGCTTCTTTCCGGTACCGCGCCCTTTAATCGGCGAGGAGTACGCGTCGAATCTAATGACGCGCGGCTGCAGGCGTCAAGCGCTGCCGGCCAACTCTGAATTGGTGTTGCAGATTTGCGAGGGGGCGTGGAGGACGGAGGCACCAGGCATGACGTCGGGCTCGGACGCGGCCTGTACACTTGAAAGCGGTAGCCCCCAACGAAGGCTTCGCTTCAGCTCATCGAGCACTCTGCGCACCGCAAACCCGGTGCACATGTCGCGAAATACAATGCCTAGTAGCATTATTTAGTATGTGCTAACCTCTCGTCGCCATGAGGGCAAGAGGGAGGCGAATATGGACATGACACGCCGTGCCGTCGCTTTGGGAGGCGCTGGCCTGCTCGCAACGGTTTCAACTTTACCTGCGAATGCTCTGGAATCTCCGCTGATCGATCCGGTCGAGGCGGCTGACGAATTCTGGTTGGCGGTGGAAGCCTATATCTACGGCTATCCGCTGGTGACGACGGAAATGACCCGCCGCGTCGTCACCAATGTGGCACAGCCTGAGGGCAGCAAGGGGCCGATGGGGCATATCATCAAGCTTAGGGAGTATCCGAACGCTTCCTTCAAGGACGTGACCGCGCCGAACGCCGATACGCTTTATACGACGGCCTTCGTCGACGTCAGCAAGGAGCCCTGGGTGCTGTCGATCCCGGACATGAAGGATCGCTACTTCCTGTTCCCGATGCTCGACGGCTGGACGACGGTGTTTCAGGTGCCGGGCAAGCGGACGACCGGCAACGGGGCGCAGTCCTACGCGATCACCGGGCCCGGCTGGCAGGGCACCATTCCCGACGGCGTGACCGAATACAAGTCGGCAACGAGCGTCGTCTGGATCCTCGGTCGCATCTATTGCGATGGCTCGCCCGAGGACTATGCGGCGGTTCACGCGCTGCAGGATCAGTGCAAGCTCTCGCCGCTCAGCGCCTATGGCAAGGACTGGACGCCACCGGCGGGCAAGATCGACCCGACCATCGACATGAAGACGGCGGTGCGCGAACAGGTCAACCGCATGGACGCGGTCGAGTACTTCACATTGCTCTGCGAACTGATGAAGACCAATCCGCCGACGGCTGCGGATGCGGAAGCGGTCGCCAAGTTCGCCGAGATCGGCATCGTGCCCGGCAAGGATTTCGACAAGAGCAAGCTGGATGCCGCTTTCATCTCGCGCATTCCCGCCATGGCGTTCCATCGCATCATGCTGCATTTCAAGTTCAGCGATGGCGACGTCCAGGACATCAATGGCTGGGGCTTTACCACCAAGACCGGCATTTACGGCACGGGCTACCTGCAGCGTGCACTGATCACGGCGATCGGTCTCGGCGCCAATCGTCCTCAGGATGCGATCTATCCGACGTCGCTGAAATCCAAGGACGGCCTTTTCTCCCGCGCCTACCATGGCGCCAACAAATACGTCATCACCTTCCCGAAGGGGCAATTGCCGCCGGTGCGCGGTTTCTGGTCGATCACCATGTATGACGAGGACTATTTCTTCGTCGACAATCCGCTCAATCGCTATTCGATCAGCGCACGCGTCAGCCCCAAGGCCAATGCCGACGGGTCGACGGAGATCTACATCCAGAACGAAACGCCCGGAGCTGACAAGGAGAACAACTGGCTGCCCGCGCCGAAGGGCAAGTTCATCCTGATGATGCGGCTCTACTGGCCCGACGACAGCCCGCCGTCCATTCTCGATGGCTCATGGGTCATCCCGCCGGTGAAGAAGGCGGGATGATAGAGGCGCTATAGCACTTTGAATTGCTGCATGTTTTTGTCCTTTAATCGGGTACGATTAAAGGAAACATGCAGTAGCGCCGCGCGTCTTGTCAGACGCGCAAAGGTCGCTGTAGCACTTTGAATTGCTGCATGTTTTTGTCCTTTAACCGGGTACGGCTAAGGGAAACATGCAGCAGCGATCAGGCCACGGATACGCGCTTCGGCAGGACGAGATCGCCGACCGAGTAGGTGTGAAACTCGCTCCGGGAGACCTCGTCCAGCTTCCGGAACTTCTCCACGAACACCGGGTCGGAGAAGAACTCACCGACATTTCCGGTTCCCTGGATTGCCTCGACATTGACGACCGTCTGTCCGTCCGTGCTCTTCGCCAAGGTGCTCCACAAAAAGCCTTCCTTCCGTTCGGCGACGTAGTGCACGACGTCCTGGATAATCGCGAAGGCTTCCTCCTGCTTGCCGGGGTGAGCGTGGATGACGTTGACGACAAAGGTCGTCGGAGCGGGGGAAGCTGAGAAAGTGGGGGTAAGGCTCGTATTCATGGGGCTCTCCATTTGAACGTCGCAGCGCATCGACCGCGACGACATCTGGATATCGACGGAGAAATAGCGGATAAACGAGCGGGTATTCTCATCACTTCGGAAATTAATTCCGCAATCGGCAGACGATGGACAAGCTCGGAACGCTCAGCATTTTCATTCAGGTCGCAGAGGCAGGCAGCTTCGTGGCCGCCGGCCATCGGCTCGGCCTTTCGGGTTCTGCGGTCGGCAAGGCCATCGCGCGGCTCGAAGACGAGATGGGCGTGCGTCTCTTCAATCGGTCGACGAGAAGCATGGCGCTGACCGAGGACGGGAGCTTCTTTCTCGATACCTGTCGCCGCATCCAATCCGAATTCGAGGCAGCCCAGGCGCAGCTGTCGCGGTCGCACGCGACACCGCGCGGCCAGCTTCGTGTCAGCCTGCCCTTGGCCGGCATGCTCCTGATGCCGACCATATCGGATTTCATGCGAGCCTACCCATTGATCAACCTCGACCTCGATTTCACCGATCGGCTGGTCGACGTCATCGAGGAGGGCTTCGATGCCGTCATCCGAACAGGCGAGGTCAAGGATACGCGGCTCATGAGCCGCAAGCTCGGGACGTTCCGGCACAGGATCGTCGCGGCTCCGGAGTATCTCGCCGCGCACGGTCGGCCGAAGGTGCCGGAAGACCTGCTCGGGCATCGCTGCCTCCATCACCGGTACGCGAACTCCGGCCGCCTCGAACCCTGGCCGCTCTTTCGTCACGGGCACGAGGTCAAGCTCGATCTGCCCGTGACCACGGTTGCGAGCACACTCGAGCCCCTGATCTTCCTGGCGGAGCGATCCTTCGGCATCACCTGTCTGCCCCCGTTCGCCGTGTCGTCGGAACTGGCGGAAGGCAAGCTGGTATCGCTGCTGGAGGATTGCCTTCGCGAAACGGGCACATTCCGCGTGCTGTGGCCGACCAATCGATATCTCTCGCCAAAGGTCCGTGCCTTCGTCGACTTCATGGCCGCGAACCTGTTTGCCGAGTGACGGCCGGGCCGCACGGCAGGCGCCTTGTGTTATTCCAGCCGTTGCTAAAGCGCGACAAATGGCAGAAGCTCCGTCTACGCCCCTTTGGCCATGTGAGCCGGAGATGCAGACCATGACCGAAGCCTCTACCATGCAGCCGGCCAATCGCGGCGACGCCAGGATCTGCCGCGGATGCTGGGACCAGATGCACATGCCGATCCCCATTCGCGGGCCGCTGGCGCTGCCGTTTCGTGCCTTCGGCATCACCCGCAGCAAGATGAACCCGAACATCTGCACGATCTGCGAACGCTCCTTCCGTTACGTCAAGAAGCAGAGTCACGTTGCGGCAAGCGCGACCATTCTTTTTGCCGACATCCGCGGCTTCACCCATTTGTCCGAGCGCATCGAGCGCATCCGGCTCAGCGAAATCGTCAGCCTGTTTCAGGACCGCTGCGCCCAGGCGATCTGGGCGCATGACGGCATCGTCAACAAGCAGATGGGCGACGGGCTGATGGCGATCTTCAATTTTCCCATTATCAGGAAGGATCACGCGGAAGCCGCGATCCGGGCCGGGAGGGACATCCAGCGGCTCTGCGCGGCGGCACTTGGCAGCCTGCAGTTCGACGACCTCAAGGGAGAGACGCTCGGCGTCGGTGTCGGCATCCACTCGGGCGAGGTCGAGATCGGCGAGTTCTCGAGCTTCCGCAGCGATTTCACCGCGATCGGCGGCACGGTCAACCTGGCCTCAAGGCTCGAATCCCAGGCCGAGGCGGGCGAGATCCTGATCTCACCCGAGACCGCCGCCGAGGCGGCAGCGCTCACGATGGGCGCCGGAACCCGGCTGCTTGTCCTCAAGGGCATCGACCAACCGGTGGAGGCGCGGGTGCTGGCGGCGCACTGATCCGGCGCACCGTTGCAACTGGAGGGAGCCCACTCGCCGAAATGGTGTGTAGAGGGAGATTACACTGAGGCGATAGGGGTGGGCCCGGAGCAAGCTGCCAGCAGTTGGCGCGGATTTGCGCGACAACGTCCTTTGTGCCGCTGCCGCTGCGCCCTTGGGTGTCTCGTCGGGAAGGGAGCGCCTCGATGACCATTGCACACCATCAAGGCCCGGAACAGATGAAGGCCGAGCTGGAAGACAGCGAGCGGCTGCAGGCCATCAGCCTCGAACTGATCAAGGACGGGCGACCGCAGGCCGTCTACGAGACCATTTTGGATGGTGCGGCCGCCATCATGCGCTCGCAATTCGCCAGCCTGCAGATGCTGGATGCCGACCGGGGCGCCGCTGGAGAGCTACGCCTGCTTTCCCATCGCGGCTTCAGCGACGAGGCCGCGCAATTCTGGCATTGGGTCAGCATGGACCGGGCTTCCACCTGCGCGCTCGCCCTGCGCACCGGGCGGCGCGTCGTCGTTTCGGATGTCGAAACCGCTGCGTTCATGCAGGGTACGGCGGATCTGGCCCATTACCGGCAGAGCGGGATACGCGCCGTGCAGACCACGCCGCTCCATTCCCGCGTCGGAACGCTCATCGGGATGTTGTCGACCCATTGGGCGCATGTGCACCGACCGAAGGAGCGGGAACTGCGTCTCCTCGACGTGCTGGCACGACAGGCGGCCGACCTGATCGAGCGCGAGAAGACGGAGACGGCGCTTCGGGCGAGCGAGGAACGGTTGCGGACGGCGGTGGAGGTCGGCGGTCTGGGGCTCTGGGACTGGAATGTCCTAACCGGAGAGGTGCATTGGAGCGACGAGTATTTTCGCATGCTGGGTTACGGGGTGGACGAGGTGACGCCCAGCTATGAAAACTGGTCCGCGCGCATCCACCCGGATGACCGGGCGGAGACCGAGGCCTTGCTGCAGCACGCGCGGGAGGCCCGCACAGAGTTCGTCACGGAGTTTCGCACCCTGCATCCGAATGGCGCCGTTCGCTGGCTGCACGGCCGCGGCCGTTTCTTCTACGATCAAGGCGGGCAGGCGATCCGCATGGTGGGCGCGATGACCGACACCACCGAGCGGCGGCAATGGGAAGACCGCCAGAAGGCGCTGGTTGCCGAGCTGCAGCATCGCACCCGAAACCTCATGGCGGTTGTCCGGGCCGTTGCCGAAACCACCGCCCGCAGAGCCAAGGACCTGCCGGATTTCAGCGCGCATTTTCGCAGCCGCCTGTCGGCGCTGGCCAGGGTCCAGGGCCTGTTGTCGCGCCTGGCCAACCAGCAGCGGGTCACCTTCGATGAGCTGCTCCGGGCAGAACTGGCGGCGGTGGATGCGGATATGGGGCGTGTGCGGCTGGACGGTCCCAGCGGCGTGAAGCTGCGTTCGTCGACGGTGCAAACGCTGACCATGGCCCTTCATGAACTGGCCAACAATGCCGTCAAGTACGGTGCCTTGGGTCAGGCCGGTGCAGCACTTTCCGTTCGCTGGCATGTCGAGGCCGGGCAGGATCAAAAGCTCTGGCTTCACATCGACTGGCACGAAAGCGGCGTGCGCATGCCGCCGGCAACCGGTGCCGGCGAGGGCATCGGGCACGGGCGCGAACTGATCGAGCGGGCGCTGCCCTACCAGCTTGAGGCGAGAACGAGCTTCGCCCTTGGGCCGAATGGCCTGCGCTGCACCATCTCCATGCCGGTCTCCGAGCTCAACATGGCTCGATGAGGCAGGCTTCGACACTGTTCTGCAACCTTGCTCTGCCACTGCGAAGACACATCGCGAGGGGGGACGCGACTACCCGGCCAGAGGGGCTTCCATGAAGATGAGATGGTTGCGCAGTTCGGGAGGTGCTTTGTAGTAGGGTGCGATCTCCTGGAATCCCAGGGAGCGGTAGAGGCTCAACGCCTCATCGTGGTTGCGGCCGGTATCCAGCCGCATGGCGGCATAGCCCCGCTCGGCAGCCACGCGCACGAGGGCCTCGGCGAGACGGCGGCCCAGCCCCAAGCCTCGGCCCTCCGGGCTGATGAACATTCGCTTCATCTCGCATGTACGTTCGTCGATCCGCTGCATCATCACACAGCCGACCACCTTTCCGTTCAGGCGGGCAACAAGAATCTCCCCATCTGGAGCCGAATGGATTTTCGGCAGGCTGTCCAGGAGTGCGGCCCATTGTTCCGGCGTGTAGTACCGGTCGACGAACCAGGCGTTTTCGCCATAGCGCGATCGGCACCAGTCGAGGAAGCCGTTGCACAAGGATCGAATGGCAGGAAAGTCGTCAGCTTCGGCCGGGCCGATCTCGGAGTTCTGTTCCATCGCTGCGCTCCACTCACGAATTCTGCATCGGAAAGCGGGCGCTCCGTCCCGAGTTCCGCGGCCACCGAAAGGGAGGCCACAGTCGGGCCGGGCTCAAGGACTTGTCCGCTCTGACGAATGTCGTGGTTTCTGCCGCAACTGTAGTCGAAAAAGGCCCTGTTGACCATTTGCCGGTGCTGAGCGCGGCGCGCTTCTGCTTCCGCAAAAACGTGGGGCTTGCCGCGTCCCGCCATCCGGTGTTAATTGCATGCCATCGCGAAAAGCGACTGCTTCCCTTGATCCGCTCAGTGGCGGAGTAAACAGGTGGACGAATCCACGTCCAGGCAGTCAAGCACACGCCATCCCTGCCGTTTGAGCACGGATCGGCCAGCGTTTCCCAAAACCTATCGCCTGCATCGTCAGGTCACCCAATCGCAAGGCATCGGCGCCTCTTGGCGTGGGCGTGCTTGCGTTGATCGGAACGCATCATGAAGAAATCCCTCATCGTCATTTTTACTGCCATTGTGCTCGATGCCGTGGGCATCGGCCTCATCTTTCCCATCCTGCCTTCGCTGCTGAAGGACGTGATCCATGCCGACAACGTGGCGCCCTATATCGGCACGATGACCGCGCTCTACGCGGTCATGCAGTTCATCTGCGCGCCGGTGCTGGGTGCGCTCAGCGATCGGCTGGGCCGCCGGCCCGTGCTCTTGATCTCGCTCGCGGGTGCTGCGGTCAACTATCTGTTCCTCGCCTTTGCGCCCAATCTCTGGATGCTCTTTGCGGGCCGTGCGATCGCCGGGCTGACGAGCGCCAACATGTCGGTCGCAACCGCCTACCTCACCGACATCACGCCCGAGGACAAGCGTGCGCAGCGCTTCGGCCTGTTCAACGCCATGTTCGGCATCGGCTTCATCATCGGCCCGGTTCTCGGCGGCGTGCTCGGCGACCACTGGCTGCGTTTGCCCTTCGTCGCCGCGGCGGTCCTGAACGGCTGCAATTTGGCTCTGGCGTACTTCGTGCTGCCGGAGTCGCGCGCACCGAGCCGCGAGAGGATCGACCTTGCCGCGCTCAACCCGCTTCGGCCGCTGCGCTGGGTGTTCTCGGTGAAGAGCGTGCTGCCGATCGTCTTTCTCTTCCTGATCTTCAGCGCCACGGGCGAGGCCTATGGCACCTGCTGGGCGCTCTGGGGCAGCGAGACGTTCCAGTGGAACGGGCTCTGGATCGGCCTATCGCTCGGCGCCTTTGGCGTCTGCCAGACGTTTGCCCAGGCGGTTCTCCCGGGACCGGCCGTAAAACGCTTCGGCGAGCGCGGCGCCATTCTGGTGGGCGTCGCCGGCGTCTGCGTTGCCCTGACCGTCATGGCCTTTGCGACCGAGGGCTGGATGATCTTCGCGATCATGCCGGTCTTTGCGCTCGGCGGCATCGGCGTGCCGGCGCTGCAATCGCTCGCGACCCGGCAGGTCGACGAGAACCAGCAGGGCCAGTTCCAGGGCGTGCTGGCCTCGGCCGTGAGCCTGGCATCGATCATCAGTCCGCTCGCGTTCTCGAGCATCTACTTCGTCGTTCGCGCGCAATGGCCGGGCGCGATCTGGCTTTCGGTCGTCGTCGTTTATGCGCTGGGCGGGCTGCTGGTTCTCGGCCTGCGCCTGACGAAACCGGTGGCGGCCTCAGTCGCGTCATAACGCCCCGCGGGGCATGTGGATGGGATCGCAATGATCCCATCCGCTGCCGAGCGGGACGATGCTCCGAGGGGCTATTTCGATGGGCGATCCAGCCGCATCACCTTCTCCTCGCCGAGCATCATGCCGGTCTCGCGGAAACCGAAGCGGTGATAAAGGGCGTGGGCGCGGGTGTTTTCAGGGTAGACGCCGAGATAGATGTCGCCGCATTCGGGGATGCCGGCCATATGTTCCAGCAGGGCGGCAAGCGCCTTGACACCGTAGCCCTTGCCCTGGTGGCGGGCGTCGATCATCAGGCGGTAGATCCAGTGGTTGCCGTCATCCGGATCGAGCGCATACATGGCGAAGCCGACGGGGGCGCCTTCGGCTATCACAGCAAAGCCGACGCATTCGGGGCGTTCGGCGAGTTCTTGCAGCGACTCCTCGTTGCTGGCGATGAAGTCCATCTGGTTTTCATGCACGTCCAGTTTTCGGATGGTGTCGGGATCGACGGCATCGACTGGCAAAAGTGTGATCGTCATTCGTTTCCTCGTGTTTGACGCTCGGTGCCGGTATCCGGCGCGGCGTTTGCAGCACGCCCCTCATCCGCACGGTGAGGATTGCCCCTCATCCGCACGGTGAGGATTGCTCCTCATCCGCCTGCCGGCACCTTCTCCCCGCCTGCGGGGAGAAGGGACGCTGTGGCGCCTGCCTGTGTCCATCTCTAGCGTTCGCAGGTCGGGCCAATACGGTCTGGTCGCAGCCTTCAACCGGCTACGGCGAGGCGGGACGCTTACCGTTTCCCTCTCCCCACAGGCGGGGAAAAGGGGAGGGTGAGGGGCAGATTTGCGCGACGCGTGGCGCGTGTTCCGCCGGGAAAAGGCGTCAATAACAATTTGATTTATAAGTTGTTTCTGTTCAGGCCGAATCCGGCCCCCGGCAAGTCTAGCGCGGGAATCCGGAAAGGCGAGTCCTTGTCGTTAGGCTGCATTGCGGGAACATTGCGGGGCCGCTCTCGGCACTTCCGCCGGCTCCTGAGGATCAGTCTTCGTCCAGGATGCGCGGCTCGGGCGCGCCCGACCATTGAAAGGTGATGGTGCGGCCCTGGCGGATGTTCTGGATGACGGCGGGGCGGAAGACGGCGAGGCATTCGCCCTCGGGGTCGCGGGCGGAAGGGTAGATCAGGCCGTTGCCGCCTTCCGCCAGAATGGTGGCGGCGAGCGCCTGGCCGGCGGGGTAGGCGACCGTGGTATCGGGATCGAGATAGGCGGCTCCCTTTTCTCCGCGCGCATCATGAAAGCGGCAGGTGAAGCCGGCGATCAGTTCGCGGTAGCGGCCGATGTCGTGAAAGCTGCCGGCTTCGCTGAGCGCCCGGGTGCGGTGATAGACGATTTCCGCCTGGCAGGTTTGAAGCGCGCGCGGGCCGAAGGCGCAATACCAGGCGCCGCGCTCCTCGCCGTTGAAGCGGTTGCCCGGCGGGCGCGCATGGCAGAAGGCGGCATTGATCAGCGACCAGCCGTAGCCGAAGGTCTCGTTCAGCAGTTCGGCCGGATCGACGCCGACAGGCAGGGCGAGGGGGCTGAGGCGCGCCGAGGTGATCGCCTCCAGCCGGTTGAGGATATCGATCTCGTCGTCATCGTCGGCCAGCGGCTTGACGGCGGGCTCGTCAATATAGGCGGTCGAGATCAGCCGGACGGTCGCCGGCTCGTTGAAGTCGTTCTCTGATATCATAGGCCGCCGCGCAGGCCATCGAGATAGCGTCGCACCTTCAGCATCACCGGAATGCCGCCCTCGATCATGAGATCGACGGGCGAGTGGCCATTGAACAGCGGACCGGTATTGACCGCCTTCGGCCATTGATAGGTGAGCGGGCCGTTGAAGAAGAGCCGCAGCCCCTTGAAGATGCCGACGATCAGGCTCGCGCGCATGCGCTTGTCCTGGTCGAGCCTGCCCTTGAAGTCACCGGCCTTCATGCGGTTCCAGGTGGCGATCGGCACGTCGAAGAGCTGGGCGGCCTCCCTGTTGGTGAGGTTCCAGAAGTCGCAGGCTTTGACCACGGCCTTGACGATAACCGCCTCTTCCTGCCGGGCCGCTTGCCGATCGGGGGCGAAAGCCGGTTGAGCGCTGGCCATTTTTGTCTCCTATGCCGCGACTTCGTGTATCATATGATATGAAATGGCGATGCTGGGCGAGAAGTCAAGGGGCGATGGCGACGTTTGCTGTGCGGGGTGCTGCCGGAGAGACATCACCGCCGTGGCTCCGGCTGGATCGGAATTTTCCTGCGTGCGTGCCTCTGATGGGGAGCGATCGGTTCTCGAGGTCGATCCAACCCGTCAATTCAGGCCGGCACGGGCAAGTCCCTCGATGAGACGCGCCCGATCCTCGGCGCGAACGAAAGAAGATGTTGCTGCGACGGCGTCCCGTGAGATGTCAGGGACTAGCGACTTAAGCCGTCCGAGCAAGTCCGTGGCAGCCTCCTGGTTGTCCAGAAGTCCGGCACAGGCCGTGCCGATGATCAGCGGAACCGCGTGGCCGGACCGCAAGCGATGCGCCTCCCGTGCGTAACTCAATCCAAGTTCGTAATTCGCGCCCTGGAAATAAGCCATGGCGTAGTAAAACTGAAAGTCGCCGAGAAAAGCCTCGCGGGGGCTCAGTCTGAGGGCGTAGTCGATGCAAGGAATGGCGTCCGCCGCGCGGCCCCCGTTGGCATGCGCAAGCCCCAACTGGCCGTGCGCAAACGCGGAGTTGGGGTTGATCGCGACAGCCTGGCTGATCGCTGCCATCGCCAGGACATTGTCACGCGTCGCAAAGGCTATCATCGCCTGCGCAAGGTAAGTCCACTGTTCCTTATCGTCCGCGGCAATGGCTTGTTGGACGAAATCCCTGGCAAGGGCCAGGGCGTGTCCCATGTCCTCCCACCCCTGGAACGCGCGCCACACGGTAATCCAACCTTTCATCGCGAGCGCCTGGGCATAACCGGGAGCCAGTCCGATTGCCCGATCGAGCAGGGGGAGCATCTTGCCGCTGCTCTCCTCAGACAACTGGGAACACAGGAACACCGCCCGCACGACACATTCCCAAGCATCAAGGCCATGATGCGGCTTGGGGCTTTCGCGGGCATGCTCTGCCGCCAGGAGTTCCGGCCCGATGCGGCCGACGACGCTTGCAGTGATTTCGTCCTGAATGACGAAGATGTCGCCGAGGTCGCCGTCGTACCTCTCGGCCCAGAGTTGGACTTCGGAGGCCGCATCGATGAGCTGCGCGGTCACCCTTACCCGGTTGCCGGACTTGCGCACACTCCCCTCGAGAATATAGCGGATCCCGAGTTCGCGCCCGATGGCGCGCACATCCACGGGCTTTCCCTTGTAGGTGAACATCGTGTTGCGGGCGATCACGAAGAAGCCCTTGAGCTTGGATAGCGCGGTGGTGATGTCCTCGGTGAGTCCATCGCTGAAGAAGTCCTGCTCCGGGTCGGCGCTCATGACGTTGAACGGCAGCACGGCAATGGATGGTCGATCCGGAAGTGCGGGCCTGGGCGATACCGTTCCTGCGGTCGTCCTTTCCAGAAGGGGGCGGTACAGTCGCACCGGCCGCTCCATGTTCTTGAGCGCGCGTTCGCCGAGGTACTCATAGCCGCAGTCAAGCTTGCCCGGGAGGTGATCGTACGCCGTGCCGGAAATGCAAATGCCGCCTGGATCCGCCAAGGTCTGGAGGCGGGCCGCGATGTTGACGCCATCGCCGTAGAGATCCCCATCAACCTCATGGATCACATCACCGAGATTGACGCCGATCCGGAAGATGATGCGTCGCTCCGTCGGGATATCGGCCTGGTTCTCGGCAACCCCCTTCTGGATGGCGACCGCGCACGCGACGGCATCGACGACCGAGCCGAACTCCACGAGCGCACCGTCGCCCATCAGCTTGACAATACGGCCCTGATGGTCGGCCAGCAGCGGATCGATCACCTCCCGGCGCAGAACCTTGAGGGCCGACACCGTCCCAGCCTCGTCATGTTCGACGAGGTGGGAATAGCCGACGACATCAGCGGCCAGGATCGCGGCCAGCCGCCGCTCTGCTCTTGCAGTTGCCATGGCTGTCTCCCCCTCAGGAGATCCGCCGGATGAAGCCAGGCAATTGACGCGACATGCACCATCCGGCTGCCCGACACCGCGACCGTGCTGGTTCATGATACCACTGAGACGGTCGTATAGCGACGCTTCACGAGAGTACCGCCTTCAACAGGAACAGGATCCGCGAAGCGGTCACTGCAAAGGTCTGTTGCGGTCCAATGGAGAAGGGAGGTCGGTTTTCCTCACGAGATCGCGTCGGCCTTCATCGGAATCTTGTGGCACTTGCTCCATGATGCTGAAGAGGCGTTGGCGAGCCGGATAGGGCACCTTCCTCTACAAATGCGGCCCCAGCAGCGACAGATCCGCTTCGCCGAGCCGGTCCTTGGCGCTCCGGAGCTGGTGCCAGTAGGGGTAGATCACCGGCGGCAGGCTGACGGCGTCGAGCAGTTCCTTTTCCTCGTCGGAAAGCTTCAGGCCGGCGGCGGCGAGGTTGTCGCTGAACTGTGCTTCCGTGCGGCCGCCGATGATGACGGACGTGACGCCCTTGCGGCCGATCAGCCAGGCGAGCGCCACCTGCGCCGGGGAGACGCCGCGCTCGCCTGATATCGCCACCAGCATGTCGACGATCTTCCACAGCCGCGCCTCGTCGCGGATCGGCGGCTCGTTCCAGCCGGCGAGCTGGCGCGTTCCCTCTGATGTCTCGCCCGGCCGATGCTTGCCCGAGAGCAGGCCGCCTGCAAGCGGGCTCCAGACGAGCACGCCGAGCCCCTGATCGATCGAGATCGGCATCAGTTCGTATTCGGCCTCGCGGGCTTCCAGCGTATAGTGGATCTGCTGGCTGACGAAGCGCTGCCGGCCCTCGAGCGCGCTGATGCCGAGCGCCTTCATGATGTGCCAGCCGGAATAGTTGGAGCAGCCGATGTAGCGGACCTTGCCGCTTCGGACGAGGCTGTCGAGCGCTTCCATCGTTTCTTCGAGCGGCGTCTGGCCATCCCATTCATGCACCTGGTAGAGATCGATGACGTCGGTCTTCAGCCGCTTCAGGCTCGCCTCGCAGGCGGCGATCAGATGGTGGCGCGAGAGCCCGCCGTCGTTCGGTCCGGGCCCCATGGAGAAGCGTGCCTTGGTGGCGACCAGCACGCCGTTCTTGCGCTTGCCGCCAAGCACCTCGCCGATGATCTGCTCTGAGTAGCCGGTCGAATAGATATCGGCGGTGTCGATCAGGTTGACGCCGGCGTCGAGGCAGAGATCGACGTAGCGGCGGGCGTCCTTGAGGCCGACATTGCCGACCTCGGCGAACTTGCCGCGGCCGCCAATCGTCATCGTGCCCATGGTGATAACAGAGATTTTCAGGCCGGAGCGGCCGAGCAGCCGGTATTCCATGGTCTCGGATCCTTTGCTGATGCGCTGGGAAAGCAACGAAAACGCAAGCCTCCGTTGTGGAACAAACCGAAGGCGACAGGCGGTAAGGTAGCGGCCTGTGCCGGGCGGGCAAGATGTGTATGCCTGCACCGTCCTGCAATCGGATGTTGCGGTTCTTGAGGCTCCTGTTTCTTAGGGCTGGCTTGAAGATGGCGGAATGCTATCGTCTCTGCCGAGAGATGAGGGGGGTCACTCGATGAGCGTTGCCAAGAGTTTGCTGTCCGCATAGGCAATCGCTGCCGGCCTGTGTTGCGTGGTCGCGCCTTCGACGGCGAACGCGGCTGAAAACGGTGCCGGCTTCTATCTGCTCGGTGCCCGTGGCCCGATGGCCGGCCTTCTCGCACCGCCCGGAACCTACTTTCAGAACGACACCTATTTCTATGTCGGTGAGCTCAAGGGCAACAAGCAGCTTCCGCTCGGCGGCCAGATCGTCGGCGAAGTCGACGCGACCCTGATCGGCGTCTTCGGCACCGGCCTCTGGGTCATGCCCGAGGAGGTGCAAGGCGGCAATCTCGGCTTTACCGCGATCGTGCCTTTCGGCGGCCCCGACATCGATGCAACGCTGTCAGCGCCGAGGGCCGGCCGTTCGGCCTCCGCAAGCGACTCGATCTTCACCATCGGCGACCCGGTGGTTGGCGTCGTGCTCGGCTGGCACGAAGGCGATTTCCACTGGACGGCGAACGCCAGCCTCAACGTGCCGATCGGCGACTACCAGAAAGGCGAGCTCGCCAATCTCTCCTTCAATCGCTGGGCAGGCGACTTCACCCTTGCCGGCACCTGGTTCAACCCGGAAGCCGGTTTCGACCTTTCGGGTGCCGCGGGCTTCGCCTTCAACGGCGAGAACCCGGCGACGGACTATCGCACGGGTACGGAATTCCACGCGGAATGGGCGGTTACCAGGCACTTCGGCCAGGAATTCTCCGCCGGCGTGGCGGGCTACTTCTACCAGCAGGTGACGGGCGACAGCGGTCCCGGTGCAAGCCTCGGCGACTTCAAGGGCCGTATCGCCGCAATCGGCGGCACCATGGGCTACAATTTCAAGATGGCCGAGACGCCGGTCTCTCTGACGCTGAAGATTTTCCAGGAATTCGGCGCCAAGAACCGGCCGGAGGGTTCCGCCGGCTTCGTCACCATCGCCTTCCCCATCGGCACGCCGCCGGCGCAGGTGAAGTAGCATCGACTATAGAGGGAAGCCCCTCATCCGCCTGCCGGCACCTTCTCCCCGCGGGCGGGGAGAAGGGACATGTGGCAACCGCTCGTCTCAACAGCAAGCATCTTCGATTTTTCTCTGACGGCGGCTCCGCTCGACAACGCTGCGAAGGGGCACGTTCCCTCCCCCCGCAGACGGGGAGAGGGTTAGTCCTCGGGTTAACCCCGAGGAGAGGGGCAAGCTTCGCTCATGCTGGCGCTTTCAGGAGCGGACGGGGCGGTGGAAGGCGTCACCGCGTCTTTCCCATATCGATTCACGAAGGCGCTCTATCTCCCTGTATCCCCTTGTGTTTCTAGCGCTTGGCTCACATCTCGAAAAACCGCTCGGGCATCAGGTTCCGGTAGGGAAACATATGGAAATAAGGCCGCGCTTCGGTGAGCACGCGGCGCACGGAGGCGCGCTCAAGCAGGCGCTCGAAATAGGCTGCGAGATGCGGGTATTTCTCATCGAAGGGCTCGACGATGCCGCCATAGAAGAGCGCAGGCGTGGCCGCGCAATCGGCAAGGCTGAAGGCATCGCCGGCGGCGAAGGTGTTCTCAGTGAAATGCTTGTCGGCCATGCCATAGGCAACGGCAAGGGAAGCGCGGGCGTCGGTGACGCCGCGATGGTCGTTTTCGCCTGATGCACGCAGCGTATCGGTGACGATCTTCTGCATCGGCACATGGATGTAGAGATCGAAGAAGCGATCCCAGAGGCGCGCCTTGAGGGCCGTATCCTGATCGTCGGGGATCAGCCGCTGGCGGCCGGGATAGTGGCGGTCGAGATATTCGATGATGATGGAGGTTTCGGGCATCACGACATTACGGGCGCTGTCGGTCAGAACCGGCATCTTGCCGACCGGCCAGAGTGCTGCAAAGCGGGCCGCTTCCTCAGGATCGAGCAGATCGACAAGGCTGCTCTTGAAGGGGGTATCGTTCTCGTAAAGCGCGATCAGCACCTTATGGCAGAAGGACGCAAGCGGATGCTGGTAAAGCGTGAGGGACATGCGGACGGTCTCCGGCTCGGACGGTTCCAATGAATGGATGGCGCTTCGATAGAACTAGCGCCGCGCTTTCGATTGTCGATCTCGACAATGATATAATTTCACAACCGGTTTAAATTGACAATCAGATTATGGGCATCCGGCGACGCCGATTGTCGACGCAGCGGGCACCGGAACTGTGCCGAATTTGCGCATAGCCATTGAAAGCGCAAAAGCTGCCCTAGAATTAATAGAGTAAGGGCGTCGCAACGCTCGGCGCCTTCTGGCAATCGCGACAGGGGAGGATCGCCGATGCGCTGCTTCACGGTACTTGGGCCCTCACAGACCGGAAAAACCACGCTGGCAGAAAAGCTGGCCGGTCTGGAGGGGGCCTCCAGAAAAGCTGTTTCGCCCTATGGACTGAACCTCACGGAATTCGAGTTTGGCGGCGAACCCTGGTGCGCGCTCGATGCACCCGGCGGAACCGAGGCGCTTGGCCACGCGCAGCATGCGCTGATTGCCAGCGATGCCTGCGTGCTCTGCGTCTCGCCGGCGCCGGAGGAGGCGGTGCTGGCCGCGCCCTATCTCAAGGTGATCGAGGCCTCGGGCACGCCCTGCATTCTCTTCATCAACCGCATGGACGAGCCGCGGGCGCGGCTGCGTGACGTGATCGCCGCGCTCCAGGACTATTCCGGCCACATGCTGCTCCTGCGCCAGGTGCCGATCCGCGAAGGCGACAAGATTGTCGGCACCTGCGACCTGATCTCCGAGCGCGCCTGGCGCTACCGCGAAGGCCAGACCTCGGCGCTGATCGAGATCCCCGATACGGTGATGGAGCGCGAGAAGGAGGCGCGCACCGAACTGCTGGAACATTTCTCCGAGTTCGACGACTGGCTGCTCGAGGAGCTGATCGAAGATCGGGCACCGGCAAGCGACACGATCTACGCGATCTCCACGCGGCTGCTTAAGGAAAACCGGATCATCCCGGTGCTGGTCGGCTCGGCGAGCCATGCCAATGGCATCATGCGGCTGATGAAGGCGCTGCGCCATGAGGCGCCCGCTGTCGATGCGCTTCGAAACCGGCTGGCTGCGGCCGGCTCGATTGCCGAAACCACCCTTTCGGCTGTCAGCTTCCATGCCTACCACCGCGCCAATGTCGGCAAGACCGTGCTGGTGCGGGCGCTGACATCGGGGATCAAGCAGGGCGCAACGCTCGGCGGCGGCAGCCTCGGCTCGCTGCAGGACCCGGCGACCGGAAAACCGCTGCCAAACGCCACGCCGGAGGCGGGCGCGATCATCGCGGCGGTCAAATCCGAGCATCTGCCGGTGCCGGCGCTGCTTGCCGGCAATAGCACGGCCGAGGCGCCGGACTGGACGGTGCCGCCGACGCCGATGCTGGAGCGCATCCTGGTGCCGGACAGCGAGCGCGACGAGACCAAGCTTTCCGGCACGCTCGCCAAACTCGCCGAGACCGACCGCGGGCTTGCGGTCATGCAGGAGGAGGGAACCGGCGCCCAGCTCGTCTGCGTGCAAGGGCCGATGCACCTGCGCGATCTCTGCAAGACGCTCGCCGACGTCTTCCACGTCGGCGTCACCGACAAGCCACCGAGCCCGACCTATCGCGAGACGGTGCTGAAACCCTCCGACGTGCATTATCGCCACCGCAAGCAGACGGGTGGCGCCGGGCAATTTGCCGACGTCAAGCTCAGCGTGCACCCGAACGAGCGCGGCACCGGCTTCTCCTTTGCCGAGACGGTGAAGGGCGGGGCGGTGCCGCGCAACTTCATCCCGGCGATCGAGGCCGGGGCGCGGGAGGCGATGGAGAAAGGCCCGCTCGGCTTTCAGGTGATCGATGTCGGCGTGACCTTGACCGACGGCCAGCACCATTCGGTCGACAGCAACGACTTCGCCTTTCGGGCGGCGGCCAAGATGGGCGTGCGCCAGGCGCTGTCGCAGGCCTCCGCCGTGCTGATGCAGCCGGTCATCCGCATCGAGATCCACATCCCCTCGATCTATTCCGGCAGCCTGGTGCCGATTGTCTCCACCTACAAGGGCCAGGTGCTCGGCTTCGACCGCGACGAGACCGCCAAGGGCTGGGACATCTTTCGCGCACTGGTGCCCGGATCGGCGCTCGACGATCTCGCCCGGGCACTGCGGGCGGCCACGCAGGGGATCGGCTACTTTTCCAAGAGCTTCGACCATTTCGAGGAGCTCTACGGCAAGGAGGCCGATGCGGTGATCCACGCGCATGGGGCGCAGCAGGCGGGGTGAGGCGAGCGGCCCTTCGGGCAGATGTCGGTGTTCATGGGGTGGTGCGGACGGCTCAACTCGATTGCCGGGCTCTACGGCGCCGCGCGTCTTATCAGACGCGCAAAGGTCGCTGTAGAACTTTGCTTGGCTGCATGTCGCGCAAGAGCGCCGCGCTTCAGGCTGCCAGGCTGGCGATCCTGGGAATGAACCAGAGCATCGCGCTGGTGCCGATGCCGTAGGCGATTGCCCGGCGCGCGAAGGCGGCGTGGTAACCAACCACCGCGCGCCCCGCCCAGGCAACCGCCAGAGCCGCGGCAACGAAGATGATCTGTCCCGCCTCGACACCGAGGTTGAAGGTCAAGAGGCTCAGCGGCACATCCGATTGCGGTAATCCGATCTCCTTCAGCGCGCCGGAGAAGCCGAAACCGTGCAGCAGGCCGAAGGCGAAGGCGACGACCCAGGGATAGGTTTCCGACAGGCGCGCTTCGTTCGGTCTGGCCTTGAGCAGTTCGCTTGCGACGAAGGCAATGCTGAGGGCGATCGTTGCTTCGACCGGCTTCTGGGGAAGGCTGAAATAGCCGAGCGACGCTCCGGCAAGCGTGATGCTGTGGGCGACGGTGAAGGCCGTGATCGTCTTGAACAGCATCCAGCGGTCATGGATCAGCAACATGAGCGCGAGCACGAAGATCAGATGATCGAAACCCAGGAGTATGTGCTCGACGCCGAGCAGGAAATAGGTCCGGGCCACTTCAAGACTGGGCTGGGTGCCGGCCGCAGTGAAGGTGGGCGCCTCGGGCATGAGGCGCCCAACCTCGGTGCCGCCATTCTCGTATTCGATGCGCACCAGTGCTTCGGTCAGCGTGGCCTTGAGCCCGTCGATGACGATCGTGCCATTCCGCAATCCCCCCGCGCAGTCGACGGTCCACCGCTCAAGATAGGCGCTGCCTTCGAACCACCGGATCGGCGTGGCCCTTTCGATGCACTGTTTTGGCAGATGCGCGTCGAGCGCCAGCCGCATCCTGCCCTGCGCCGGCACCTTCCAGAGAACGGCGAAGGTGTCGTGCGCCGTTTCGCGTATGTCGAGATATGCCGGCCGAACCTCATGAGCGATAGCGGAAGCGCCGAGCAGCAGGAGGATCGGCAAGGCGAGAAGCGCGCCAAGCGGTCTCATCAGTTGTCTCCTGCAGCGGTGGCGGCTTCGACGCTCACCTGGTAGCGAGCGAGCAATTCACCGAAGCGTTGCTGCTCAAGTTGGGCACGCTTGGCGTTTTCCCACTCCCTTGCCACTTCGTCGCGGACGTCCTTGAGTTGCGGCACCCGGCCCGGCGCATGCTCGGACACCCGGACCAGATGGAGGCCGAAGCTGCTGGCGATCGGCCCCGTCCACTGACCGAGCGGAGCCTTTTCGAGCCCGTCCGCAAGGTCGCCGCCGAAGGTCTGGTCGATCGCCGCCTTGCTTGTGAGCAGAACTGCCGCGGGAAGCAGGGAGACATCGCCAAGCGAAGCAGGGTCGGCCATTTCGTTGCTGCGGAGCTCCGCGAGCAAGGCGGCGGCGTCCTCAGCAATCGTGTCGCCGTGCCGGGCGGGATTGAGAAACACCTGCTCGAATGCCAGCTTCGCATCGGTGGCGAAGGTTGCCGGATTGGCCTCGAGATAGGCTTCCAGTTCCGGATCGGTGACCGTCACGGGGACGGCGTCGGCGGCGTTCAGGAACTCCATTTTCTGGCGCAGGCGGCGGCGCACGACCGTGTCGTCCCGGTCGAGCCCGAGTTCCAGCGCCTGGCGGACCAGAATTTCTTCCTTCACATAGTCGTCGATCATGCCTTTCAGCTCGTCCGCCGTCGGCGAGCGCTGCCAGGTCTTGGTGAAGACCTTTGCCATCTGCTCGATCTTCGACGCACTGACGACGATTTTTTCCGGCGCATCGGCGCCGGTGCGCAGAAGGCCGTGCGCGGCGAAAATCAAAAGTGCAAGTGCCAGGAAATGGACCAGCGGCTCTCGTAAGATGCGTTTCAGCATGGCCGTGCTCGCTCGCTTGACGGAGGGCGGCGGGCGCATGGTCTTCGTGCGTCCGCCCGCATGCGGTCATCCATCTCCCGGATTATGGCGTGTACCAGA
Organism: Ensifer sp. ENS10; assembly: GCF_014852025.1. Classification (NCBI taxonomy): domain Bacteria; kingdom Pseudomonadati; phylum Pseudomonadota; class Alphaproteobacteria; order Hyphomicrobiales; family Rhizobiaceae; genus Ensifer; species Ensifer sp. ENS10. The sequence continues at coordinate 560,108 of NZ_JACVAS010000002.1, read as the reverse complement.
TCGGAGAGGTGTAGGCGCGCTCGGTCACGGTCATGCGCGTGCCTTCCAGCGGCCTCGTCCCGAAACGCTTGGCGTCATAGGCCGTCCACCGGGGCGTCGGGATCTCGATGACGCGGCCGTAGTAGAAGGCCTTCTGCTTCGGGTCGAACTCCGGGTCCTTCCAGACGGCGATCAGCTCGGGCGCGCCGATGGTGTTGGTCCATGTGGCGTTCTCGATGTCGACCGTATCGCCGACAGACGGCACTTTGCTGTCCGGGCCCGGCTTGCGGTCTCCGCCCCAGGCGACATCGTAGACCTGTTCGTGCGTCTCGCCCTTGTCGTCAAGCCAGCCCTTGACGACCTGGTAACGATCGAGATTGGCGCCGATCGGGTCCCTGAGCGCGGCAACGAGAAATGTCGGTGCCTTGCCCTCAGGCGCCGCCGTCAGATCGCCACCCATGGGCACGCCCTTGGCATAGCCGATGGCGCCGGGATTGCGGCCTTCGGCATCGGCCGGTTCGAAGTCCCAGCCGCCGAAGAAGCGCACGAGCATGCGCGGTCCTGTTGTCGCATAGGTCTCCTTGCGCTGCATGGCGTCCCAGATTGACTCGCGGGTGTTTTCCACCGCCCAGACGGCTGCGTAGCCAGACGCCCCGACCTCCCAGTCCATCACCGTTATGTTGGTCTTAGGGTTCTTGACGAAGGTTGCAGTCAGTCGTTCCGGGCTCGGTTCCTGGGGGGTCGTCTTGCCGAAGAAGTTCTCTTCCTCCATGGCCGACAGACCGGTATGCGAGTCCGAGCTGCCCACCAACCCGAACTTGTAGGGATTGGTGCCGAGTTGAGCCTCGAGCTTGAGGCCGTTCTTGAACGCCGAGCGCGCATATTCGAATTCGAGCATGTCCGGCGTCTTGCGCTCGCTGGCATCGAGGTTGCCGAAGTCCCAGATCTCGAAGTTTGCGAACTCGTCATTGGGCGCGAGCGCCGGGTGCGCCTCGCCGGTGCCCTTGGTCTGGGTTGTCTCATAGAGCCGTTCCCAGCGGGCGCGTTGCTCGACATAGTCCTTGTCCACCGGCTTGCCGGTGAAGGATTCGATCATCGGGAACATGCGCCCGTTGGACAGGTTGCCGTTGTGGGCGATCGCCAGCACACTGCCACCGGTCTTGTCCTCGTAGGCCTGCATCCACTTCCACAGGTCGCGCGGATTGTCGCTGCCGAGCGGCTTCAGCGTCGTGTAGGGCAAGACCTCGTTCGCCTTGTCGGCATTGTCGCGGAAGATGACGTTGCGGTGCAGGTTGTTGCCCGCTGTGTTCGATGTCCATTCGTAGCCGATGAAGGCGGTGAAGCGGCCGGGCTCGTTATATTCCTCGGCCGCCTTGATCGTGTCCTGCCAGGCGTTCTTGTAGGGGCGGGTGTCGGGCCCGTAGATCATCGACTGCGGCAGGGTGCCCTCGCTGAACCCGACGATGATTTCCATCGCCGCCTTGCCGCCCTGGCCCGACTTGATCATGTCGTACCAGGTCTTGGCCTGCGGATCGGAGATAACCTCCGGCTTGCCGGCGAAGAGGTCCGGAAACATGCCCATGTTGTCGGAGTGGTCGGAGACCACCAGGAAGTCGAGCGGGCGCGACAGCTTGGCGGGCTGGCCGCTCGACGCCATGACCTCTTCGCCGCGGGCGAAGCGATAGGCGTCGCGCGGCGTCAGCCGCGCCCCGAACGCGCCGGCGTCGAATGAGGCTCCGGTGTGAAGATGCGTGTCGCCGAACAGGGGGCGGGTCGGAAAATTGCGGCCTGCGTAGGGCGAATAGAGCGGCTTGGCGGCAAAAGCCTTTTCGGCCTTGGCCGTGTCCAGCGTGCCGGTGTCGTTATGTTCCTGTGCGGCTGCCGGGAGCGCCGGGCCAAGGCTCAGAATGCTTGCAAGGATCAATTTGGCAGACTTGTTTCTCATCGCTTTCCCTCCGTGCGGCACGGCCGCTTCGCGAAAGACTGAGCTACTGCACGGAAACAATCGCACGGCGCTGCGGGGATTTCCTTGACTTTGATCAAGATCACCAGGGCGATGAGGGGGCGGGCCAGCGAGCAGGACAAGCGGGCAAAAGCTCGCCCGCCGCCCTCCGATGCCAGCTAACGGTCAGTTGGCAAACTCGGCGTTGCGACCTTCCCGTTCCTCTGACTGCAGGCGATCGCCTCCGGGCAGGCGCGCGTCTCCGGCACGGCGGTGGCGCCGGAGGCGGTATCGGCCGCACCCTTCATCGTGCGGATCAGGCTGGATGACGAGGCCTTTGCCGCAAGGCTGCCCGCGGGCGCGGCAGGGGTTGCCGCTGTATTCACCGACCGGGTAAAGGCGGCGCATGTGATCCGCCGGGTGCTTTTGCGCCAGATCGCGATCACCAACTATATCAACCCGTTCTGATGGAGCAACGGAAGCCTGATCTGGCAGCGGAAGCAAAGGTGGCGATCAACTGCGCGCCCGCCGTTGTTAAGCCGCCTGTTGCGACGTAGCATGGCCACCCCATGCCGAGGTCCAGGTCGCAGCAGGTCATGTCACTTTCTTCCATTCAACCATCGCCACAGATCCTGCTCACCAGTGCCGGGCGGGCATGGAACGTGCTTTCGGCCGACTTCATCCATATTCCGCGCGGCCGGGTGCATGTGCCGGGCGGCGAGATGCACCGTCTGGGCATGCATTTCGGTCCGCCGGTCAACGCCGATTGCCAATGCGGCGGTCGGCGCATGCGGCGGGTGCAGAAGCCGGGCGATATCGACATCATTCCGGCCGGCGTCGACGGTTCCTGGGAGGATGATGCCGACTGCCGGATCCTGCGGCTCAGTTTCTCGCGATCGCTGCTCGACCGGGTCGCGGCCGACCTCGGGCGGCATGGCGACAGGGTGGAATTGATGCCGCAATTGCAGCTGCGTGACACCAGGCTCGAAGCGATCGGCTGGGCGATCAAGGCGGATCTGGAGGCCGACACGCCATCCGATCCGCTCTATATCGACCTTCTTGCCAATGCGCTTGCCGTGCGGCTGATCGAGACCGCGACGGGCGGACCGCAACGGCCGGAAGGGCGGAGCGAACCGAAACTCTCGGCGCGGCAATTGCGGGTTCTGACCGAGTTCATCGAGACCCATCTGGACAAGAGGCTTCATCTTGCCGACCTTGCCGCGGTCGCGGGCTTGAGCGCCACGCGGCTGAAGACGCTCTTTCGCAACAGCACCGGCCTGCCGGTGCACCAATATGTGATCCGCCGCCGCGTCGAGCATGCCCGTGCGCTGATGACCACGACGATGATGCCGGCGAGCGAGATTGCGGTCGCCGCCGGCTTCGCCCATCAAAGCCATATGGCTTCAACGATGCGCCGGCTTCTGGGCGAGACGCCTGGCGAGATCATGCGACGCGCGGCCGAAATCTGACCGAAGCTGCAAAATCCTGGCCGAATCTGTGCGACGAGGGCCCTCGCGGTCCCTAGAACTTGCCGATCTTCAGCAAGGAACGAGATCATGTTTGTTATCCTCGGGGCCGCCGGAAAGGTGGGCTTTTCAACGGCATCGGCACTGCGCGCGGCGGGCCTGCCGGTCAGGGCGGTGCTGCGCGACGCGGCCAGGGCGGACAAATTGCGCGCGATCGGTTGTGACGTCGCGCTCGCCGATTTGCAGGACCCGGCGGCACTCCGTCAGGCATTCGCGGGTGCGCAAGCCGTGCAGATCATCCTGCCGCCGCCGCTCAGAGCCGAGGACGCCAGAGCTGAAATGCGCCGGATGACGGCGAACATGGCCGAGGCGATTGCGCGCGCAGGGCCGGAACGCGTGCTGGCGATCTCCGACTACGGCGCCCATGTCGACGAAGATATCGGCATGCCCACTGTGTTCCGTCACTTCGAGGATCGCCTTCGCGAGCTCGCCATGCCCAAGGTGTTCCTGCGCTCGGCGGAGCATATGGAGGGCTGGGCCCGCAGTATCCCCACGGCGATCGCGACGGGCATTCTGCCGAGCCTGCACCACCCGGTCGAGCGGACATTTGCCGCCGTTTCGACCGGCGATGTGGGCCGATCGGCAGCCGACCTCCTGCGCCGCCCGAGCATGGAAAAGGTCGAGCGTATCGTTCACGCCGAAGGACCGCGCCGCTATAGTGCCGCGGATGTTGCCGGCGCCCTCAGCCAGTTGCTGGGCCGCACGATCACCGCTCAGGCCGTGCGGCGCGAGCATTGGCAGGCGGCGCTTGAGCGGGCTGTGAGCGCGAGCACCGCCGGGCTCCTGGTCGATCTCTACGACGCGCACAACAAAGGCGGGCTGATCGACATCGAGCCGCAGGGCGAGGTTTGCTACGGCACCACCGAACTGGTCGAGGCTCTCCGGCCGTTCGTACCGGCATGACGGGACAGGGCGACAGGTCGAGGTTTCCGCGATAGCCTGACGGCGGGTTTTCGAATTCGAACCGGGTGGCGTCATGGATAACCGCGCAGGCGAGATGATGGTCTTTGTCCAGGTGGTCGAGGCCGGCAGTTTTTCCGAGGCGGCGCGGCAGCTCATGATGACGCCGTCGACCGTATCCAAGCTCATTCAACGGCTGGAAGCTCGGCTCGGCATCCGCCTGGTCGAGCGTTCGACGCGGCGGCTGCTTTTGACGGATGAAGGCGCGTTCTATTACGAGCGGAGCCAGAGGCTGCTTGCCGATCTCGACGAGACCGAGCAGCAGATCGCCCAAGGAGGTGCAGCACCCGAGGGGCTGATCCGGGTGAGTTCGTCCGTCAGCTTCGGCACGGCGGCGCTGGAGCCGATCCTGCCCGCTTTCTTTGAAGCCTATCCGAAGATCGTCATCGACCTCTCGCTGTCCGACGAGGTGGTCGACCTCTATCTCGAACGGACCGATGTCGCGATCCGGGTCGGGCGCCTGCCGGATTCCAATCTGGTGGCGCGCAAGATCGGCACGACAAAAAGGCGCATCGTCGCTTCACCCGCCTATCTCGCCAGGTGGGGCGTGCCGAAAACGCCGGAGGATCTGCTGAGGCATAATTGCCTGGGGTTCAATTTTCGCCGGGCAAACCCCGTCTGGCCGATGCGCGAGGGCGGGCGGATCGTCGAGCGGATGCTGAGCGGCTCGCTTCTGACCAATAACGGCGAAACCATCCGCCGCATGGCGATGGCAGGCGTCGGGATCGGGCGGATCGCCGACTATCACGTCCGCGGCCCGATCGCCCGCGGAGAACTCGTCGAGGTGCTTGCCGACAGCGCCATTGCCGAGGCTGATGAAATTCATGCGCTCTATCGCGGTGCCCAGCATCTGCCGGCGCGCGTGCGCGCGTTCCTCGATTTTGCCGTGCCGCGCCTGCAGCGCTTTCTGGCGGAGGATCCGGTAGCGGCTGCCCCGCCCGCAAGATAGCGGGCGGGCACAGTTCACGCTCTCGCTCAGGCTATCGGCAGGGGAGCGGCGGGATTGACCAGGCCGGCTGCCCTGAGTTCGCGCCAGAAATCGGCGGGAATGACCTCGTTCAGCGCCGCGCGGTCTTCCGCAATGCGGCTCGGCTGGCTGGCGCCGGGGATGACGGCGGCGACCGCCGGGTTGGCGAGCGCGAATTGCAGACCCGCGGCCTTCATGCTGATGCCGTGGCGGTCGGCGATCGCCTTGATGCGCGCGACCTTTGCAAGGATTGCGGGCGTGGCCGGGGCATATTCGAAGTTCGGTCCGCCAACCAGGGCACCCGAGCTATAGGGGCCGCCGACGATGATGCCGAGGCCGCGTTCGGCGACAACAGGCATGACGCGCTGCAGGGCGCGGTCGTGATCGAGCAGGGTATAGCGGCCGGCAAGCAGGAAGCCGTCGGGGCGGGGGCCTTCGAGCGCGAGCAGCAGTTCGATCGGCTCGACACGGTTGACGCCGAGGCCCCAGGCCTTGATCACGCCCTCGTCGCGCAGCCGGTCAAGCGCCTTGAACGCCCCCTTGCGGGCGGTCTCGAACACATCCAGCCATTCGTCGCCGTAGAAATCCTGGGCGACGTCGTGGACGAAGGCGATCTCGATCCGGTCGGTCTTCAGGCGCTTCAGGCTGTCTTCGATCGAGCGCAGCGTCGCGTCATAGGAATAGTCGTTGACGATCTTGTTGGGCCGGCCATAGCGGAAGACGTCGCCCTTTTCCCCGAGATCGCGGGCGCTGACATCCTCGATCTCGTCGAGGATGACCCGGCCGACCTTGGTGCTGATGACGTATTCGTCACGCGGACGGCCGGCCAGCGATTCGCCCATGCGGATTTCGGCGAGGCCGGCGCCATAGAAGGGGGCGTTGTCGAAATAGCGGATGCCGTCGTCCCAGGCGGCCTCCACGGTGCCGAGCGCCTCCTGTTCCGGGATATCGCGGAACATGTTGCCGAGCGGTGCGGCGCCGAAGCCGAGCGTGCCGGGAAGAATGTCCTTGAGTGCCATTTCACTGTCCTTTGCTGATCAATGGGGCAGGCCCTGCCTGCGTCGAGGGTGGACAGAGAAATAGGTCAGCCCGTGGATCGCCGGTAGGCAGACCGGGTTCGCAGGTATTAGGAAGCAAATTCACAGATGCCGAGACGGTCGATCTGTTGGGGGCGGCATGGCGCTCGCAATCTTGCGCCGCAGGGTCGATGCCGAATGGGACCGCCCGGCCAGCGCTCCAGGCGCAGGGTGGGGGCGATCCGTTTGGCCGCGCAGGGTGCGCTCTCTCGTCAGCCTGATGCAGCGCGCCATCTCCATGAGACGAACGGCTGTAAGCCGGCCGGGCAAAGCTCCGGCGGGAAATAGGGAAAAAAACTGCTTGGGAGGTTCACAGGGTGCGAGGCCGAAACCTCGTGAGGGAGCACAGACCTTCACGCTGTCACGGTGCTTGAAAAGCGCCAGTATCGTCCGTCCATGAACGCCTGACGAGGTTCACCGTCCGGGCCGGCCCCCCGTTTTCAGCCGGGGGCGGGGCCTGAGATAGCGGGCCGCCGGGTTGGGGCGGAGATCGCCCCAACCGTCGACGGAAAGCCCCGCAATGCATTTTACCAGTTGTTGTAGCCGCGAACCGGGCAGTTGGGCTGAAGGCCGAAGACGATCGTGCGACGGTGCGACCCTCTAATTTCGATCCATTGATTGGTGGTTCGACCGACTCTGGCGCCCTGCAAGCCCTCGGCCCGCGCTATAGCCAAAGCGCGTTGCGGGGTGCAAATGCGGCGCTGGGCGCGGCGATCGCGATACTGGCGGTCGCGATAGTAGCGGTCGCGATAATAGTCGTCGCCGTAGTCCTCGTCGTAATAGCGTCGGCCATCGTCATATCTTGGCCCACCGTCATCGAGATAGAGCTCTACGCCCTGGGCCAGTGCTGTGCCCGGCATCAGTGCTGCGCCCGGTATCAGCGACGCGAGCAGCAGGCTGATTGAAATGATCTTCTTCATGTATGTCACCTCCTAAACGTCGGTCCCATTTAGCGCTCGTAATTATGAACGCAGCCAGAACGGAATTGTTCAGGCAACGAAAGACGCGACGCCCGCGTCGATCGCTGGGATGCTTGCATCGCTATACGTGAGTCCCGCTCAAACGAGCATGTTTTTGCGTGATTCATGTTTGCCTGTGTCGGCATCAGCCGCCTTGGGACATTGAACCTAACGCGCGCGAGTTTTACGACCGGTCTTTTACCTTTCCCACACGCAGTGATATGCGTATATTAGACCGTTCTAATTCGGAGAGAAATCAACGATCTGCAGTAGAGGTGTTCGCCATGACCATTGGCCAGAGCATGCTTGCGGGTGCAGCCTTCTTCGCGCTTGGTTTTACGTCCGCATGGGCACAGCAGGTTTCAGGGACGCTCGGCGCACCCGGAGCGACCACGACAATTACGGGTAAGCAGCTTCCGTCGCCAAGTCCGGCTTTTGGCGGCGTGATCAAGGAAAAAGCCTCGGAATCGACGCCCTGGTGGACGCCGCGTGTCGTGCCTCCGAAAGGCGCTCCCAATGTGCTGCTCATCATGACGGACGACCAAGGCTTCGGCGCGCCGAGCACCTTCGGCGGGGTCATTCCGACACCGGCGATGGACCGCATCGCCAAAGAGGGGTTGCGCTTCACGAACTTCCACTCGACATCGCTTTGCTCGCCGTCCCGTGCGGCGCTGATCACCGGGCGCAATCACCATTCCGTCGGTTTCGGCGTGGTCGGCGAAATCGCTACCGGGTATCCCGGTTACGATTCGATCATTCCCATCGAGAAAGGAACGATCGGCACGATCCTCAAGGAAAATGGCTACGCCACCGCGTGGTTCGGCAAGAACCACAACACGCCGTCCTATCAATCGAGCCAGGCGGGGCCCTTCAACCAGTGGCCGACGGGCATGGGCTTCGACTATTTCTACGGCTTCGTCGGCGGCGATGCCAGCCAGTGGCAACCGAACCTGTTCCGCAACACGACTGCCATCTATCCGTTTGAAGGCAATCCCAAATGGAACCTGGAAACGGCCATGGCCGACGACGCGATCCAGCACATCAAGCAACTGAGCGAGATCGCCCCCGGCAAGCCCTGGCTCGTATATTACGTGCCTGGCGCCACCCATGCGCCGCACCACCCGACGCCCGAATGGATCAAGAAGATCAGCGACATGCACCTCTTCGACGAGGGCTGGAACAAGGTTCGCGAGACGATCTTCGCCAATCAGAAGCGGCTCGGCATCATGCCTGAGAACGCGAAGCTCACGCCTTGGCCCGACAGTTTACCGCAATGGGATTCGCTCAGTTTCGAGCAGAAGAAACTGTTCATCAGGCAGGCCGATGTGTACGGCGCCTACCTTGCCTATGCTGACAACGAGATCGGGCGGGTCATCCAGGCGGTGGAAGACCTCGGAGAGCTCGACAACACCCTGATCATCTACATCGGCGGCGACAACGGAGCGAGCGCCGAGGGCATGCTCAACGGCACACCGAATGAGTTCACCACATTCAACGGTGTCGAAGTTCCGGTTAAGGACCAGTTTCTCTGGTATCCATTCTGGGGTTCGGAGCGGACATTCCCGCATTTCGCAGCCGGCTGGGCCTGGGCAATGGGGACACCGTTCAAGTGGGTAAAGCAGGTGCCGTCGCATTTCGGCGGGACGGCGCAGGGCATGGTCATGTCCTGGCCCGGCCATATCAACGACGCGGGCGGCATCCGCGCGCAGTTCCACCATTTCATCGACATCGTGCCGACGATCCTGGAGGCGGCCGGCATCCCGCAACCGGAGACGATCAACGGCATCAAGCAGGAGCCGATCGAAGGCGTCAGCTTGGCCTACACATGGGACAAGGCGAATGCCACTGCCCCGACGCAACACCAGACGCAGTACTTCGAGATGCTTGGAAACCGCGCGATCTACCACGAGGGATGGGTCGCCGCGACGACGCCCGCAACACTGCCGTGGGAACTCAGCACCAAGACGCCTCCCGACGTGATCACCGGCTACAATTGGGAACTCTACAACGTCGACGAAGACCCGACGCAGTTCACCGATCTTGCCGCCAAAATGCCTGACAAGCTCAAGGAATTGCAGGACCTCTTCTATGCCGAAGCGAAGAAGTACAACGTGCTGCCGCTCGACAATTCGACGCTCGCACGCTGGAACGCCCCTCGACCCAACCTGACGGCCGGACGGACGGAATTCACCTATCAGGGAGAATTGAGCGGTGTGCCGGGCAGTGCTGCGCCCAGCACCTTGAACAAGTCCTATACGATTACTGCCGACGTCGAGATACCGGACGGCGGTGCGCAAGGCATGATCGTCACCGAAGGCGGCCGCTTTGGCGGTTACGGCCTCTTCCTCAGCCAGGGAGACTTCGGTGTCGGCAGTGGGAAGGTCGTGTTCCTCTACAATCTCCTCGACCTCAAGCGCACCATGTGGGAGGGACCGGAACTCGAACCCGGCAAACACACGATCGTCTTCGACTTCAAGTCGGATGGAAAGGGACTTGGCGCCGGCGGCACGGGCGTTCTGTCGGTCGACGGCCAGGAGGTCGCCACGAACAGCATCGACCACGGCATCCCGGTTACCTTCCCCGAGGATGAGACCTTTGACGTCGGTCTCGACACACGCACCGGCGTCGCCTTGCTGGAATACCGCTACGACACGCCCTTCCGCTTCACGGGCAAGATCGACAAGCTGACTTTTGAGCTGAAGCCAAACGCAACGCCCTAGAGCGCCGTGCGTTCAAGCGAACGCACAAAGGACGCTCTAGTACTTTGAATCTAGGCCATCTTTCCGCTTCCAGTGATTCCACTTGAGAGCGGGATGCTCTAGCGCCGGTGCATCGCAAGGCTTGGACATAAACGGCTAGCAGAGGTGCGTTCCTATGATACGCGTGCTTGATCTCGCCGCCTTCGCGGAGATGGCAACAGGCCTCGCGCTGGTGGTGCTGCCTTCGTTCGTGGGGCAGGTATTGCTTGGCGAGGCACTGACCGGGCCCGCTATCCCGACGGCCCGGGTGGCCGGTATTGCCCTGATCGCACTCGGCGTTGCCTGCTGGAGGAACTCAGGTCTCCTCGGCATGCTGATCTACAGTGCGGCAGTCACACTCTATCTGGCCTATTTCGGACTAACTGGCTCCGCGGGCGTCCTTCTGTGGCCCGCGGTCGCAGTTCATGCGGTGCTGTCGGTCTTGCTCTGGCGCAGTCGCAACTAACCCAACGTCACCTAGAGTGCCGTGCGTTCGACTGAACGCACAAAGGACGCCCTAGCACTTTGATTCTAGAGCATCTTTCGCCTCCAGTGCTTCCACTTGAGAGCGGGATGCGCTAGGCCGTGAACCCATAAATCAGCCGGGCGGACGACTTGCCGGCGTCCGCTATGCACCGAAAGCGACCAACGTTTGCAGCGCAGCTAAAAGAAGCAATGGGCCACAAGCAGAAGTTAACTCAACTTGCTCGTAAGGGGCGCACATACTGCTCCGGCAGCCCCGCCTTCCGCAGGGCATCAATCAAGTGTTGCTGAGCTTCAGGGCGTGCGTAGTGCAGTACCTGGATCACATTTCGAAGCGATAAATCCGGTTTCACCAGCTTCACCTTGGCGATCACCTCACTTGCACCAGTTAAGTCGCCTAATTGCGCGCGCGCGGCGGCTAGGTACAAGAGGCCACTGGAGCGTTGTACAGGGACACTCTCGAGCGCTTCGACTGCGTCAGCATATCGAGCGAGGTCAAAGAGCGTCAGGCCGCGAACCGCTGCAAACCAATCGGGCACGAAGGGACCCAAGCCTATGGCGGCATCGATTGTGGCCAACGCATCGGCCGGCCTGCCACTGGCGCGCTGCCAGTTCGCGTAGTCGCCCTTAATCTGTATATCGGCCGGATTGAGTGTCAGCGCCCTGTCAAAATGGAAGCGTGAACGGTCATGGTCTCCTGTCCAAAGGTAGTAGAGCGCTCTTGCCCAATGAGACGTGGCGTCGTTGGCATCTAGTTCCAGCGCTTGTTTCGAAGCGCTCTCGGCCTTGGCCATCTGATCGTCATCGAGCACAATGATATTGCTGATGGTAAGAGCTATCGCCAGCCAGGCATGCGCAAGTGCAAAATGCGGATCGACGGCAATTGCCCGCTCAAGTAGGGGTACGGCTTCGGCATCACGCTGATGGTCACATAGATTGCGGCCTTGTAACAGACAGTCATAAGCCGACCAGCTAGTAGTTGGTTTTGCACGGGCTTTTGCTGCTTCTGCAGCGTACATGCGGCCCTCCAGCATTGTTACTATTGCGGCCACAACAAGGTCCTGGACAGCGAAGATATCCTGCGCATCGCGATCGTAGCGGTCGGCCCAGACGTGAGTGCCGGTTATGGCATCGACCAACTGGGCTGTGATGCGTATTCGGTCGCCCAATTTGCGTAGACTACCCTCAACTACATAGGCAACGCCCAGTTCCCGCGCTACTTCGCTATGACTTTTTCCTTTGTTGGCAAAATGAAACGACGCGTGGCGAGCTACTACGGATAGGCCGTGAAAGCGGGCGAGTTCGGTAATGATATCCTCGGTGATCCCATCGGAAATGTACTGTTGCCCGGGATCACCACTCATGTTGGTAAATGGCAGTACTGCTATGGACGGTTTGATTCGTTCTACCGCTGTTGGTCGCACCGATGTTCCTGAGGGAGCTCCCAGACTATAGACCCGGACCGGCTGGGCGATATTCTTGAGTTGCTGCTCACCCATGTCTTCAAACGAGAGATCAAGGCGACTTCCTACGTTGTCGTGAACCATGCCGGTGACTGCAATGCCGCCCGCCGGGGCAAGTCCCTCGATCCGCGCAGCGACGTTCACGCCTTCACCGAAAACATCGCCATCCTCAGCAATCACATCCCCCAAGTTGACGCCAATGCGGAGTTGGATGGCTCGGTCCTCTGACAGCTCTGCGTTCCGTGCTGCCATATCCTTCTGTAATGCGACTGCGCAGGCCACGGCCTTCACGACGCTGGGGAATTCCGCGAGAAAGCCATCCCCCATAGACTTAAACAGCCGACCTTGGTGCTCGGCGATCCTGGTTTCGATCACTTCGGCGCGGAGGTTCCGCACGACCGCCAAGGTGCCGTCCTCGTCCACGCCCATGAGGCGACTGTAACCGACTACATCGGCGGCAAGGATGGCAGCCAGACGGCGCTGAACGGACTTGTCCACCACTCGATAGTGTCCCTGTTGGTCACCTGGGCTCCCTTGCAGAGCCTGGTTGATGACAGGATAGCATACATAGCCGCGCCTGGCCGCAACCAGTTGTCCCAGAGCGAAGTCAGGCTGCTACGCGTCAGGTCTGCTAGGAGTCATTCGCGACGAAGCGGCGGTCGATTTTTCTTTCGTACCTGTCGGCGCGCGGCGCCTTCGTTCGTCTTCATGACGTGCACCAACGGAGAGCCACCGCATGAAGCTCTACTTCAGCCGCAATCCTAATCCTCGCCTGGCGGTTGCCGTCGCGCGGTATCTGCAGGCCGGGGTCGCGTTCGAATTTGCCGAACCCATGGCGCCGGGCCAGGCCGAACGTTTCCGGTCACTCAATCCGAACCTGCTGCTGCCGATCCTGGAGCGCACCGGCCGGTCGCTCTGGGAGGCGGATGCGATCGCCTGCTATCTTTCCCGCCAGACCGGTTCCAATTTCTGGCGGACGGATGACGACGAGCCGGAGATGATCCGCTGGATCAGCTGGGGGAAGGAGAACTTCGTGAAAGCCTGCGACATGGTGCATTGGGAGCGCGGCACCAAGCTGCGCTACGGCATCGGCCCCTGCGAGGAAGCGATGGTGGAGGAGGGGCTGCGGGAGTTTCATAGGGCGGCGAGGATACTCGAGGCTGAGCTCTCCGGTCGCGCGTGGCTGGTCGGCGACACGGTGTCCTTCGCCGATTTCCGCATGGCGACATTCCTGCCCTTTAACGACGCGGCGCGGCTACCGATCGGTGATTATCCGGCGCTCATGCGCTGGTCGCGGCGGCTTGAAGAGATCGAGACGTGGCGTGATCCTTTCCATGGTCTGGTCGCGCCTGAACTGCCGCCGCTGCCGGGGTGAAGGGTACAGATTTTGCCTTTGGTTCGGACGGCGCTGGCAGCGGCCCGCGTGGTGATGCCGGCGGTCGCCGCTGCCGAGCTTCATACCCTCGGCGCCTATTCGACAGGTGTCGCTTTGTGGACGACAACGCCCGCGACCAGTCCTGCGGTTTCTTCGCGCCACTGTTTGATCGAGGGGCCGTCGAGATGCAGGTCGAAAGCGGCTGCATCCTGATAGACCTCGTGGATGTGGATTTTCGCCTCGTCATCGTTCGACGTCATGATGTCGAAGCGGAGCGTTCCTTTCTCATCACGCAGGCAGCGAGCCCGATGGGCTTGCAACAGGGGGATGAGCTGTTCTCGATGGCCGGCAACGGCTTCGATTGTTCCAAGTACTACGAATTTTGACATGGTCATTTCCCTGGTCACTGGGGACGGCGCGACAAACCGGCGTGCCGTCCGTGTCTCTTCGTTTCAGAGCAGCGGGCCCGAGGCTCTCGCCGGCGCCTTTCGTCACGAAGCCGGCAGGGCCTCGAGCAGTTCGCCCGTTGTCAGGATCGCGTGCGCGAAAGTGGGGCCGTTCAGATCGTGGGCGGCATGCATCATTTCATGCGTGAAGGCGGCCGTCGCATCGCGCACAAGGGTCACGTGATAACCGAGCTCCATGCCGTAGCGGGCCGTGGATTCGATGCAGGTATTGGCGAGCAGGCCGACGATGATGAGATGCGTGATGCCGCGTTGCCGCAGCTGCTGGTCCAGGTCGGTATTGGCAAAGCCGCTCTGGCCCCAATGCTCCTTGGCCACCACGTCCCCCGGCTTCGGCGCAAAATCCGGATGCCATTCCCCGCCCCATTCGCCGCGGGCGAACGAGTGGCGGTGCATGATGGCCTGCTGGGTCGGACTGGGATGCGCCCAGTCTTCGTAGTCGCCCGGTTCCCAGCGGCGATGCGGGGCGATGAAGACGCGTATTCCGGCGGCGCGGATTGCGGCATCGATCGACTTCAGGTTCTCGATCAGCCCGACGTCCTCGGCGATCGGCTTGATCCGGTCCCAGATCTTGCCGCCTTCCGAAAGGAAGTCGTTATAGGGGTCGACAAAGAGCAGGGCTGTCGTCTCTTTGCTGTAATTCGGCTTTGACATGGTCGTCTCCATTTTTATTGGTTCATAGAGACCTAGTTTCGAAGCGCCGCACGCTCGATGCTGGCAGCAAACAGCGGTGTCTCGCCCTTGTTGTGCGCAATCGACATCGGCTGTCGCTGCGCGCGGAACACGTCGAAGGGGATGCCTTGCCGGTCGAGCGAGGCCTTGAATTCCTCCGTCGCCCTGGAGCGAACGTGGTTGGTGAATTCGCACGTGTGCTCGTCAATGCGCCTGACGCTCAGTTCCCAAAGCACATGGATCGTGGTCCGGCCCGAAGGCGGGAAGAGATCCGAGACCGACTCCAGCACCAGGTGATGCTTCTCGCTCAGCGTCTCCACATAGTGCTGCACCATCAGGGTGCCGCCAATCGTTTCGACGTTGATCGACATGCGTCTGCCGTCGGGCGCTGTGGTAACGCCGGCGGCAATATGGGCCGGGGAGCAAAGCCGGTATTCCTCCTCGGCAAGCGTAAAGCACCAGCTCGGTATGTCGACCTTCTCGAAGGGGGCGTTGATGATGGCGCTGAAGCTGGAATCGACGATCTCGAGATCGCCGGTCTCGTGGCTGTTCATGGCAGACTCCTTTTCATGTCTGGCCTTTTCATGCTTGGCCTTTGAATGCCTGGCCGCATCGCGGGGGCCCTCATGGCCCGTTGCATTCCGTGCGACATCGCTTATATTAGATATGAAAATCATAGTGACAAGTGCCTATGAAAAAGAAAGTGACAAAGTGGAAAAGAATTCTGCCGAACGCACCTTGTGCCCGGTGGCGCGCTCCGAGGCCGTCGTGGGGGACCGCTGGACCGTGCTGATCCTGCGCGAGCTGTTCATGCGCGGACATCGCTTCGAGGAGATCCAGGCGCAGACGGGGGGCACGCCTCAGATGATCACCGCGCGCCTGAAGGCGCTGGAAACGGAAGGCATGGTGGAACGCCGCCAGTACAACCAGCGCCCGCCGCGCTTTGAGTATCACCTGACGGAAAAGGGAAACGCCTTCTACCCGGTCATCCTGGCGCTGCGCGCCTGGGGCGAAGCCTGGGTGAAGGCACCCGAAGAGGGGCGGGCGGTCAACTACACCCATCTGACCTGCGGCAAACCGGCAGGGCTGGGTCCGCTCTGCGAGAGCTGCGGCGAGCCCTTGAAGCGGGCGGATCTCAGCGCCGAGCTCAATCCGGCCTATGCCCAGGAAAGGGAAGAGCGGTGGGAACGGTTCAAGGAGAGCCGGTAGTCCGCATTCCGCTGCCGGGCGGGCGGCACGCCTGAGACACCACTGCCAGGCCATTGCGGAATGCGATCATCTCTGCTCTCCTCTGGACGTGCCGGGTGACGGCGCCAGACCGCCCGGGCGGTCGGACGCTTGCGGCTGCAATCGCCGGAAATGGCCGAGAAGCGGCCTGTCTCGCCGACTTTCCCGCCCAACCATTCCCGCCCAAAATCCGAAAGGTGTTTCGCGTTTTTTAGGCAAGCGCGATTTGCCCTCCTTCAGTAGCCTTTGCCTTGTCCCGCTGGAGACGGGACGCGTCGCAAAGGGATGGAGGAGAGACCCTTGGCAAGCATTTCAGAGGACACTACGCGTACCCAGAATCTGGCCCAGAATCCGGCCCAGAATCCCGAAGACGAACGGCTGAGCATCGGCGCCAACCTCGCCTATGGTCTGCAGCACGTTTTGACCATGTATGGCGGCATCGTTGCCGTCCCCTTGATCCTTGGCCAGGCGGCGGGCTTGAATTCCGCCGATGTCGGCCTGCTCGTCACCGCATCGCTCTTTGCTGGCGGTCTCGCAACTATCCTGCAGACGATCGGCTTGCCTTTCTTCGGCAGCCGCCTGCCGTTGGTGCAGGGCGTTTCGTTCTCGGGCGTCGCGACGATGATCGCGATTTCAGGCAATGGCGGCATTCCGGCCATTCTCGGCGCCGTCATCGCGGCCTCGCTGATCGGTCTTCTGATCACGCCGATATTCTCGCGCGTCACGCGCTTCTTTCCGCCGCTCGTTACCGGCATCGTCATCACCACCATCGGCCTTACGCTGATGCCGGTGGCAGCGTTCTGGGCCATGGGCGGCAACAAGGCGGCGCCGGACTTTGGCAGCACCGCCAACATTCAGCTTGCGGCGGTGACGCTCGTCATCGTCTTGCTGCTCAGCAAGCTCGGCAGTGCTTCGATTTCCAGGCTTTCGATCCTGCTTTCGATCGTGATCGGCACGGGCATCGCCTACGTCGCCGGCATGACCGACTTTTCGCAGGTGGCAAACGGCCCGGTCTTCGCGCTGCCGAAGATTTTCCACTTCGGTTATCCGACCTTCGAACTGGCGGCGATCATCTCCATGCTGATCGTCATCATCGTGACGCTGGTCGAAACTTCGGCGGATATTCTCGCCGTCGGCGAGATCGTCGAGACCAAGGTGGATTCGCGCCGGCTCGGCGACGGCCTGCGCGCCGACATGCTGTCGAGCATCCTGGCACCTGTCGTCGGCTCCTTCACCCAGAGCGCTTTTGCCCAGAATGTCGGCCTCGTGGCGGTCACCGGCGTCAAGAGCCGCTATGTGGTGGCAACGGGCGGAATGTTCCTGGTGACGCTCGGCCTTTTGCCGATCATGGGGCGCGTCGTTGCTTCCGTCCCGACCTCCGTTCTCGGCGGCGCCGGCCTCGTGCTCTTCGGCACGGTCGCGGCTAGCGGCATCCGTACGCTGTCCAAGGTCGAGTACAACAACAACATGAACCTGGTGATCGTCGCCACCTCGATCGGCTTCGGCATGATCCCGATTGCGGCCCCCGGCTTCTACGAGCATTTCCCGGCCTGGGTCGCGACGATCTTCCATTCGGGCATCTCGTCGGCCGCCGTGATGGCGATCCTGCTCAACCTCTTGTTCAACCACTTCACGGCAGGCAATTCCGATCAGCAGTCGGTCTTCGCCGCGGCAACGGAGCGCACGATCCGCTACCAGGACATCGCCCGTCTGCATGACGGCGACTACTTCCTCAACGGCAAGCTCTACGATGCCAAGGGCGCGGAAGTGCCGCTGATTGCGGCGGAGGCGCACTGAGCCGGCCCGATCTTTGGAACACGCAATCCCGGGCGGAAGTCGCTTCAGACTTTTCCTGGGATTGTTTTGAAACACGCAATCCCGGACGGAAAACCGCTTCGCACTTTTCCTGGGATTGCTCTGAAATACGCAACTCCGGACGAAAAACCGCTTCGCACTTTTTCTGAAGTTGCTCTGAGACCCGCAATCCCGGACGGAAAACCGCTTCGCACTTTTCTTGGGATTGCTCGGAAATACGCAACTCCGGACGAAAAACCGCTTCGCACTTTTTCTGGAGTTGCTTTGAAACCCGCCATTCCGGGCAGGAAGCCGTTTCCTGTTTTTCCTGGCGTTGCTCTCAAAACCCAACAAAAGGACACTGGGAATGACACAGCAGACCGATAACTACCAACTCCTCGATGCACTGCTTGGCACGATGGAGCGCGGCATCATCCCGGCAACGGAAGCCGGTGTTGCTGCCGGCAACAAGATCTTCGGCGCGGCACTGATGCGCAAGTCCGATCTTTCGACCGTGCTCGTCGAGACCAACAACGAAACGGAAAACCCGCTCTGGCACGGCGAAGTGCACACGCTGAAGCGCTTCTACGAGATCGAGGGTACTGAGCGCCCGGACTCCCGCGATCTCATCTTCCTCTCCACGCATGAGCCCTGCTCGATGTGTCTGTCGGCGATCACCTGGGCGGGCTTCGACAATTTCTACTACTTCTTCAGCCACGAGGATTCCCGGGACAGCTTCTCCATTCCGCACGACCTGAAAATCCTGAAGGAGGTCTTCACGCTGGAGCCCGGCGGCTACAACCGCACGAACGCGTTTTGGAAGGGCCAGTCGATCCACGCGCTGATCGACGGCCTGCCCGAGCCGCAGCGCAAGGATTTGAAGGCTCGCGCAGACGCGATCCGCGCGAAGTACGACGAACTCTCCTCCACCTACCAGGACAGCAAGGACGGCAACGCCATCCCGCTGAACTGAGGCCTGAAAGACGGCCTGCGCATCGGACCATTTCATTGTCTCCTGCAGCGCCGCGCGTCCTATCAGACGCGCGGCGCTGTAGCGCTTTGAAGTGCTGCATGTTTGTGTCCTTCAATCGGCTACGATCGAAGGAAACATGCAGTTGATTCAATGAAATGGTCTATTTGTTTGAAAGATTGCGCATTCCTGCCGGCCCGAGCAGGTGATAGTTTCGCCGAAATAAAGTCACGTTTCGGGGGAGTTGCGTGAACTGGTCCAGGCCTCTCAGGGTGCACCTCAGCGTTCTGGTCGTCGCCTTGCTCATCTGCACGGCGACGCCGATCATCTGGATGGCGTTCAGCCAGGGCAGGGCGGCGGCCGTTCTCGGCGGCGCCAAGCACATGCGCGAGATGAGCTTTCGGCTGATCGAAGGCTACAGGAATGCGTTGGAAGGCGGACATGAGGCCGTCGGACTGGCGTCCGCGGTACCTCAGCTCATACCCACGCCGCCTGCGGAACTTGAGGCAAAACAGCAGTTCTTCCTGGAGGTGCTTCGAAGCGTGTCCAACGCGACGAGCATCTATGCCGGTTATCCTGACGGTTCCTACGTGCAGGTGATCAACACCGAGAGGGACTATGTCCGCCAGAGCCTTTCGGCGCCGGCGGAGGCGAACTTCGCCATCCGGACGATCACGCCCAGGCAGGGTTCGCAGGCTCAGTCGACCCTTCAGTTTCTCGACCGCGAGACAAGGCCGATCGGAGAGCCGAGGTTTGAGCCGACATCCTTCGATCCACGGCAACGTCCGTGGTATCAGGCCGCCGTTTCAAGCGGTGCGCCGGTGTCCGTCGGGCCCTTCGTCGCGGGAACGCTCCGGGTTCCGACGCTCGCTTTGGCCGCGCCGATGAAGGGCGACCACCGGGTCGTGGTTGGCGTCAACATTCACCTGCAGACCGTCAGCCGGCTGCTCGATCCGCGGGAGATTTCGCCGCGCGCCCGGTCCTTCATCATCGGCGACGGCGACACGATCGTCGCCCATTCCGACCCGGCGATCATGGGCAGGATCTTGGGAACCTGGTCGGGCGGGCGCGCCGTCGACATGGGCAGCCTCGACATGAGCGTGGAGGCCGTGGCGCGACTGCGCAAGGATCCGCGCTATGCCAATGGTGGCCTTGCCGAGATTGATCTTGAGGGCGAAAGCTATCTGGCGCAGGTCGCGCCGGTCAGCGTTGACGGCCTGTTCAAGGGGAGCTCGGTCGCAATCGTCGTGCCGCTCGACGATCTCGTGGCGCAGGCCAACCGGTTGCTGGTGCGCAACCTGTTGATTGCCGCCGGCCTTCTGGTGGCCGGCGTGTTCGGATCGCTGATGCTGTCGCGGGTGATCAGCCAGAAGCTTTACCGGCTTGCCGACGAGGCGCGCCGGATCGGCGATCTGAATTTCACCGGCAAGGGCGTGGCGCATTCGTGGATCACCGAGATCAACACGCTCGGGGGCGCGCTTGCTGCCAGCCGCCGTGCCATCGTGCAATTTGCGCTCTACGTGCCGCGCGAGGTGGTGCGGCGGATCATAGACCCTCAGGGCGGGGCGGTGGTCAAGGGCAGGCGGCAGGAGGTGACGGCACTCTTCACCGACATTCGCGACTTCACCACCATTTCCGAGCAGCATTCGCCGGAGGATGTGGTCGACATTCTCTCTGCCTATTTCGAGCTCCTGAACGGCATCGCCGAAGAGCATGGCGGGACCGTGGTGCAATATCTCGGCGATTCCATCTTCGTCGTGTGGAATGCGCCCGTCGAGGATATCAGGCACGCCGAACACGGCTGTCGTTGCGCGCTGGCGATGAAGGCGGCGGTCGAGGGCCTGAATGCTGCCAACCGCCAGGCGGGCCGGCCCGAATTGTTCACACGCTTCGGTCTGCACACCGGTCCGGCCGTCGTCGGCAGCATCGGGGCGGCCTCGCGCCAGCAATACACGGCCATGGGCGACACCATCAACGTCGCCTCCAGGCTCGAAGGGTTGAACAAGGAGTTCAATACGTCGATCCTGGTGAGCGTCGCCGTGCACGACGCGGTCGCCCGCAGCTTTGTTTTCCGCGAAATCGGGCTAGTGCAGGTCAAGGGACGCGCTGCGAAGATCGACCTTTGGGAACTGGTGGGGGAACGCGGCGGGTAGGGCCGGCGGATCGCGCCGCCTGCCTCATCGATCCGCCAGAAAGCCCGAGACCAGTGCGCGGAAAGCATCAATCGCCTTCGGCAGCACGGCCTGCGGATCATCACTGGCGGCGACCCATAGGGCGGCGTTGAGCGCGGCACCGCTCAAGAGCCTTGCGGCGGCTTCCGGATCAACCGGCTTCAGCACGCCTTTCTCCAGCAGCTGCTCCACCGACCGCTTCGTCGCCACCAGGCAGCTGTTCTGGCTCGGCCATTTCGAGGGGTCGCCGAGCACGGCGGGGCCGTCGAGCAGCACGATGCGCTGGACCTCCGGGTCGAGCGCCATCTCGATATAGGCGGCACCTTCCGCAAGCATGGACTGCCAGGCGTCGTCGTTTGCGCCGCCGATCTCCTTGGCGCGCGCGGCCATTTCGCCGTCGATCTCATTGACGACGGCGGCGAGCAGCCCGCGTTTGTCGCCGAAATTATGGTAGAGCGCGCCGCGCGTCAGGCCGACATCGGCGGTGAGCTCATCCATGGAAGCGGCGGCGTAACCCTTTTCGGCGAAGGCCTTTCGGCCCGCCGCTATCAGCTTCACGCGGTTTTCTTCCATCGTTTCCTGGCGCGTTCTGGCCATGTTGTCCTCAAATTCATATACGATGCGTATATGAATTTGACATACGCGCCGTATTTGGTTAGTTCATATACGTGGCGTATATCAAATGAAGCAGGTTTTGTGAAGTTCTGCCGGATCGGGCAGCGCTCGCCCGTTTCTGCGCCCTGGATTTAGCAAAGGACCAGACAGATGACTTCACGCGACGCAATCTTTCCCGCAAACAGGCACGCGCTTTACGAGGCCCACGGCTATTCGGCCGCGATCCGCTCTCAGGATCTGCTGTTCGTGTCCGGGCAGGTGGGGAGCCGCGAGGACGGCTCGCCCGAACCGGATTTCGCCCGCCAGGTCGAGCGCGCCTTCGACAATCTCAAGGCAACGCTCGCCGCGGCCGGCTGCAGCTTTGACGACATCGTCGATGTCACCACCTTCCACACCGACCCGGAAAACCAGTTCGAGACGATCATGACAATCAAGAACCGGATCTTCCCGGAAAAGCCCTATCCGAATTGGACCGCCATCGGCGTCAACTGGCTTGCCGGCTTTGATTTCGAGATCAAGGTGATTGCGCGGATTCCGGAGAGTGCTGGAGTTGGGCGCGAGCGGGCGGCCTGACACCGCCGGTAGACCGCTGACAAAGCCGAAATGCTTTTTGGCGAGGGTTGTCCCATTCTCCCTCATCCTCGCCCCTGTTGTTCAGTCCGGGGAGATACCTGACAGGTGTTCGGGGAGATAGCTGACACATCATCGGCTGGATTTGGTCTTGAGGAGATCGGTCCATGCCCTGGCGAGAGGTGTCGGCGATGGAAGAACGTCGCGAGTTCGTTCGTCTGGCGATGATGGAAGGAGCGAACCGGCGGGAGCTTTGCCGTCGGTTCGGCATCAGCGCGGATGTTGGCTACAAGTGGCTGGCGCGATGGGCGGCAGGCGATGGCGATCTGGGGGACCGGTCGCGTCGTCCTCATGCCAGTCCCGGCCGCTGCAGCGAGAGGATCGAAGCTGCGGCGCTTTCGGTGCGCGACGCTCATCCGGCCTGGGGCGCCCGCAAGATCGCCGCCTGCCTGCGGCGCGACGGGCTGGAGCCGCCGGCGGTCTCGACCGTCCACGCGATATTGCGCCGTCACGGCCGGATCGATGGCTTCCCGACTTGTCCCGGCAAGGCCTGGCAACGCTTCGAAAAAGCCGAACCCAATCAGCTCTGGCAGATGGACTTCAAGGGCTGGGTCAAGCCGACGGGAGGCGAGCGTTGCCATCCCCTGACCATCGTCGACGATCATTCCCGCTTCTCGCCCTGCCTGAGGGCGTGTGCCGACCAGCAGGGCGTGACGGTCAAGGCTGAGCTGACGCGGACCTTCCGGCGCTATGGCCTGCCCCAGGCCTTCTTCGTCGATAACGGCCAGCCCTGGGGCGAACCGGGCGGCGAGCGGTGGACCCGCCTGTGCGTCTGGCTGCTCAAGCTCGGCGTCGAGGTGTGGCACAGCCGGCCCTACCATCCCCAGAGCCGCGGCAAGATCGAACGCTTCCACCGAACTCTGGAGGCCGAAGTCCTCGATCTGCGCGGCTTCAGCGATCTGGGCCAGGCCCAGATCGCCTTCGATCGCTGGCGTGAGATCTACAATCACCAACGGCCCCACGAAGCCCTGGGCCAGAACCCGCCAGCCAGCCGTTACCGACCGAGCGCACGGGCCATGCCCGGCTGCCTCCTCGACCCGCATTACGACAGCGGCGACGTCGTCTCCACCACCAAGGCCTATGTCAGCTTCAAGGGCAGGCTATGGCGTGTGCCAAGAGCCTTCTGCGGAGAACGCCTCGCTATCCGCCCCCTGACCCGGGACGGCACCTATGGCGTCTTCTTCGCCTCACACAAGGTCGCAACCATCGACTTGACCAAACCCAAAACTGTCAGTCATCTCTCCGAACAGGTGTCCGCTATCTCCCCGGACTGAACACCTGTGGCGGGGATCCAGCGGCCCGACGTCGGTCGGGTCAAAAGACCTTTCAGCCCAAGGACTTGGGCTGGTCCGCAGTTCCATTGGAACTGCTAGAGATTCCTGTGACGAGCACAGGAATGACGGAGATTTTGGCTGACGCACCGGCTTCTCCCGCAAGCTTACAATGATCAAACATAGTTTTGTCAGCAGTCTGTCGGGTGGCTTAGTGCCGCCCGGAACAGTAACGCCGGATAATGCCCACGCCTAATGCAGATGCACCAGCTTGTCCGGGTTGCGCACCACATAGATCGCCACCACCTTGCCGTCCTCGATCTCAAGCGCGGTCGTCTGCAACTCGCCGTCGGCTTCCCTCGTTACGAAGCCGGGGAGACCGTTGATGAAGCCGGTGCGCACCAGGGTTGAGCCGTGTTTGGCAAAGAGGGCGGCCAGTTGCTGGTGCACCTTCATGACGGCATCGAAGCCGAGGATTGGCCGCATCGCCGCCGGGCGTTTGCCGCCGCCGTCGGAATGGACGCTGACATCGGCCGCCAGCATCGCGCCGAGCGTCTTCATGTCGCCGTTTCTGGAGGCCGCGAAGAAGGCATTGGCCAGTTCGAGCCCACGCTGTTGTTCGATCTGGAAGCGCGGTCGTTCCTCGCGCACATGGGTACGGGCACGGGCCGCGAGCTGGCGGCAGGCGGCGGCATCGCGGTCGATCGTCGTTGCGACTTCGTCGAAACTCAGGCCGAAGACGTCGTGCAACAGGAAGGCGGCGCGCTCCAGCGGGGAGAGCCGTTCAAGCGCAAGCATCAGGGGCAGGGTGACGTCATCCTCCGGCTCCTCCTCGACCACGGGGTCGGGCAGCCAGGGGCCGACATAGGTTTCGCGCTTGAGCCGCGCGGATTTCAATTGGTCGAGGCAGAGCCTGGTCACGGTACGGCGCAGGAAGGCTTCGGGTTCGCGCACAGCCGCACGGTCGGCCCCCATCCAGCGGATGAAGGCCTCCTGAACCATGTCCTCGGCATCGGCGACCGAGCCGAGCATGCGGTAGGCGACGCGGATCAGCTTCGGACGCAGCGGGTCGAAAACCGCCGCTGCGTCCTCTTGGGGGGTGCCCGTCATCAGGCGGCCTTCTCGGCTGCGGCCTTTGCCTCTGCCGGATCGACCCAGAGGCCAAAGCCGACGGCCAGGCGGTTCCAGCCATTGATGACGTTGATCATCAGCGTGAGCTTCACCTGTTCCTCCTCGGTGAAATGGTCCTTCAGCGCTTCGTAGGCCTGTTCATGGGTGTGGCCTTCCGAAAGCCGCGTCAGCGCTTCGGTCCAGCCTAGCGCGGCGCGCTCGCGATCGGAATAGCACGGCGCCTCGCGCCAGGCCGCAAGCAAGTAGATGCGCTGCTCGGTCTCGCCCTTGGCGCGCGCTTCCTGGGTGTGCATGTTGATGCAGTTGGCGCAGCCATTGATCTGCGAGGCGCGGATCTTGACGAGTTCGATGATGGTCGGGTCCAGGCTCGCGGCAACGGCGACGGAGGTGCCCATCCAGTTTTTCATCAGCTGGGGGGCGGCAGCGAAAAGGTCGATCTTGGCAGTCATGGTTCCGTTTCCTTTCGTTGGTTCCGATACCATGACGAGCGAGCTACGGCCGGTGTGACATCGGCGCGAAATTTTTTACGGAATCTTTTGCGGCGGGCTCGTCGGTAGCTTGGTTGATGCAACATTTGAAGGCGCATCTGGCGGCATCCTTCCCCGTCCGATCACGCCCTTTCCACCCGCGATCCACACGGTCGGCAGCGCCTATTCGGCGGAAGGTTGGCTGCGGCGTTCCAATATGGACTGAAACAGATCGGCCTGGCGCTCGGCGGCGAGGCGAATTTTCTTGAGCTGTCCGAGCAACGAGCCGAAGGCCGCAAGCGCGATGCCTGCGCCGACGGTCGGCAATGCCGACTGCACGGCAAGAATAATGCCCAGCCAGCCGAAAGACGGCACGATTGCGTGCAGCGCATCCGCCAGCGATACGACGATAAGCACCGCTCCGGCAATTTTCAGAAAAGTGTCCATGGCAGTTTCTCCACTCGCATTCCGTGCAAACTTTCTCCGTCTGCACGTCTTGTCAAGGGAGCGTGCGTTCTCTCGCTAAGGGAGCGCGACAGGGGGCTTGCGGTTCTGGTCTGTCATACCCCTGTAAAACGTCCTCTCTATCCCTCGGCGCCAGTTTCAACACGAGGGTATATCCATGAAATCCTTTGTTTCCGTCCTTGCCGGCGCTCTCGTCGCGGGCCTGCTTTCGACCGCGGCCTACGCCGAAAGCCTGGTGCTCTATACCAGCCAGCCGAACGAGGACGCGCAGGCGACCGTCGATGCGTTCCAGGCGGCCAATCCGGGCATCGAGGTCGAATGGGTGCGCGAGGGCACGACGAAGATCATGGCGAAGCTGATGGCCGAGATCGAAGCCGGCAATCCGGTCGCCGACGTGCTCTTGATCGCCGACACCGTGACGATGCAGCGGCTGAAGGAAGCCGGGCATCTGGCCGACTACAAGTCGCCGGAAGCGGGCAACTACGATGCTTCGCTCTATGATGCCGACGGCGCCTATTACTCCACCAAGATGATCACGACCGGCATCGTCTACAACACCGCGGCCGCGATGAAGCCTGCCGGCTGGCAGGATCTCACAAAGCCGGAAGCCAAGGGCCTCGTGACCATGCCGAGCCCGCTGACCTCGGGCGCGGCGCTGATCCATGCGCAGACGCTGACCAACATCGATGGTCTCGGCTGGGACTATTACAAGGCGCTCGCGGCAAATGGTGCCACGGCCGCTGGCGGCAACGGCGGCGTGCTGAAGGCGGTTGCGACCGGCGAGAAGGCCTATGGCATGCTCGTCGATTTCATGGCGATCCGCGAAAAGGCCAAGGGCGCGCCGGTGGAATTCGTCTTCCCGGCCGAGGGCGTTTCGGCTGTGACCGAACCAGTCGGCATCCTGAAGACTGCCAAGAACGTCGACGCCGCCAAGAAGTTCGTCGACTTCCTGCTTTCCGAGGAGGGCCAGAAGACGGCGGTGAAGATGGGCTACATCCCGGCCCGCAACGGCGTGGCGCTGCCCGAGGGCTATCCGGCCCGCGAGACGATCAAGGTGTTGCCGGTCAACGCCGCCGACGCGGTGAAGAACTCCGACGCCGACCTCAAGACTTTCTCCGGCATCTTCGGCACGAACTGATATCGGGAATGCTTGAACGCAATGACCTGCGCAGCCGGCCCCGCTGGCTGCGCTTTCCCTTTCAAAGCCGGACGCAGGACGTGCCGCAGGCGAGGGTGGGTGCCAGACCCGCCGCCGAGCCGCGCTGGCTGGTGCCCTTCGTTTTCGCCTGCCTGTTTCTGCTGTGCCTGCTGCCGCTCATCAGCCTGGCCAAGGCCGGCTTTGCCGGGCTCGTCTCCGGGCAGTCGATCGGCGTGCTCACCGAACCCGCGACCTTTGCAGCGATCCGCAACACGCTGATAACGGCGACCGGCGGCATGATCGTCTCCGTCGTTATCGGCGCTATCTTCGCCTTCGCCGTGGCGCTGACGGATGTGCGCGGCAAGCAGAGCTTAAGCTTCGCCTTCATGCTGCCGATGATGATCCCGCCGCAGGTGACCGCACTCGCCTGGGTGGAGATGACCGGGCCGGCGAGCCCGCTTCTGAAGACGCTGGGGATCGCGCCGCCGCTCGGCAGCCCGCAGCCGCTCTATTCGCTCGCGGGCATCTCGCTGCTTCTCGGCGTACAGCACGCACCACTGGTCTTCTTGGCGCTGAAAGCCGGGCTTTCAGCTTCCCCGCGGGATGGAGTGGAGGCGGCACGGCTTGCCGGTGCCACGCCGTTCCGCGTTTTCCGCGATATCGTCGCGCCGCTGTCGCTGCCGGGGCTGATTGCCGGGGCGGCGATCGCCTTCGTTTCGGGTGTGGGCAATTTCGGCATTCCGGCGATCCTCGGCATTCCCGCTGGGATCGAGGTGCTGCCGACCTTGATCTACACGAGGCTGGCAAGCTTCGGTGCCGGCACCTTCGGCGAGATCGCGCTGCTTTCGAGCCTCATCGCCGTGATCGCCGCGGCCGGGCTGATCCTGCAGCAGCGGGCGCTCTCAGGGAAGGACTACCGCATCATCGGCCTCTCCGGCGCCAATGCCGCTTTCGCGCTCGGGCGTTATCGCCTGGTCGTGGAGATGGCGCTGGTCGCGATCCTGTTCTTCGTGCTGGTGGCGCCGCTGGCTGCGCTTGTCGCAAGCTCGATGGTGCCGGCCTATGGCGTGCCGCTCAACCTTCAGACCGTGTCATTGCGCGCTTACGAAGAAATCCTCTTTCGCCAGTCGATGACGCTGAAGGCGCTTGGCAATTCGACGTTCCTTGCGACCACCGCAGCACTTGGCCTGCTCGCGGTCTCCGTACCCGCGGCCTACCTGATGACCCGGCGCAAGGGCTTGCTTGCCAATACGCTCGGCATCCTTATCGAGATCCCCTATGCGCTGCCCGGCATCGTGCTGGCTGTCGCCTTCATTCTCACCTTTGCGGCTCCGTTGCCTCTCCTCAGCGTCTCGCTCTACGGCACCATCTGGATCATCCTGATCGCCTATTTCTCCTCGTTCCTGGCCGTCAGCCTGAAACCCGTCATGAGCGCCTTTCTGCAGATGGATCCGTCGCTCGAGGAGGCCGCGCGTCTCTCGGGTGCCGGCTTCCTCAGGCGCATGCGTGACGTGATCCTGCCGCTGGTGGCGCCCGCCGCCGG
Organism: Ensifer sp. ENS10; assembly: GCF_014852025.1. Taxonomy (NCBI): domain Bacteria; kingdom Pseudomonadati; phylum Pseudomonadota; class Alphaproteobacteria; order Hyphomicrobiales; family Rhizobiaceae; genus Ensifer; species Ensifer sp. ENS10. The sequence continues at coordinate 532,082 of NZ_JACVAS010000002.1, read as the reverse complement.
GGCTGCGATCATCCTCGTCTTCCTCATCGCTGCCAACGAACTGACGGTCTCCGCACTGCTCTGGTCGGCCGGCACCCAGACGCTCGGTGTCGCCATCTTCAATCTCGACGACAGCGGTTCGTCCGATCTTGCCGCAGCGCTCTCGGTGCTTGTCGTGGTGATGGTCGTGCTGTTGATGGCGGCGCTCGAGGCGCTTGCGAAATATCTTCCCGAGGGCGTGCTGCCGTGGCGCAACTGATCCTCAATCACCTCACGAAACATTTCGGCGGCGGGCGGCCGGCGGTATCGGATGTTTCGCTGACCGTGCGGGAAGGCGGCTTCCTGGCGCTGCTCGGTCCCTCGGGCTGCGGCAAGACCACGGTGCTGCGCATGATCGCCGGCTTCGAGCAACCAACCGACGGCTCGATCGATTTCGGCGAAAGGCGGCTTTCCGACGCATCGCGGGCGCTGCCGCCGGAACGGCGCAACATGGCGATGGTGTTTCAGTCCTATGCGCTGTGGCCGCATATGACGGTGGCCGAGAATGTCGGCTATCCGCTGAAGGTGCGCGGCATTTCCGGTGAAGCCTGGCGACGAAGTGTCGGCGAGGCGCTGGCGCTGGTGAAGCTCACCGATTATGCTGATCGCCGGCCCGCGGCCCTTTCCGGCGGCCAGCGCCAGCGCGTGGCGCTTGCCCGCTGCCTGGTGACCTCGCCGGATGTGGTGCTGCTCGACGAGCCGCTCGCCAATCTCGACCAGCATCTGCGCAAGTCGATGGAGGAGACCTTCCGCATCTTCCACGAGCGCTCGGGCGCGACGATGATCTACGTGACCCACGACCAGGCCGAGGCGATGGCGCTCGCGACCGATGTCGCCGTCATGTCCGAGGGGCGGCTGATGCAGATGGCGTCGCCGGCGGAGATTTACGCGAGGCCTGAGGGTGCCGTCGTCGGCGGTCTGATTGGCCGCGGCTCGGTGCTCAGGCTGCCGCTGTCCGAGGGGGCGCCCAGGGCGCTGGAGTGGCCGGCGCTGCGGACCGCACTTGGCGGCATGCGCGAGGCGGGTGCGAGCAATGGGGCGATCCGTGACGTGCCAATGCGCGATGTGCTTGTGCGGCCGGAGCATGTGCGCCGCGACGGCGAGGGGGTGGCGCTTCGGGTCATCGCCTGCTCCTTCGAGGGCGAGCGTTTTGCGCTGACGCTTTCGCTGCCCGACGGGCAGGCGTTGAAGGCCTATGGCGACCAGGCGATGAAGCCCGGAGAGACCGGGCGCTTCGTTGTTGGCAGGGGCTGGCGGCTTTAGGGAAGGAGGTTGCGCCTTCTTGGGAACGCCACTTCCAAATGCTATATCGTAGCTATGGTCAAGAATGTCAGGAAGACAACGGGAAGAGTTGCGGATGCCGCGATAAGGCGTGAGCTTTACCGCGACAAGGACGGCATTTTTCACGAACGGCTGAAGTACAATAGCGAAGTTATTTCTCAATCCGTAGTCGGATCTTCGCGGTCCACTTCGAACCTACGACCGCAGACGGTTGTCGTCAAACAGGAGCAAGCGCCTGCGGCAGACAGTAGCGACGAAACCTACGACATCTCAAAGGAGGCGGCAGAAGACGTGTTCGCCCGCTTTGATTGGACGCTCTCCGAACTCGCCAAATGAAGCCAATATCCTTCGACGCCTTGGTGCAGGCCCATGACCTGACCATCAAGCGGCACGGCGGTGTTTCGGGCATCCGGGATGAAGGGGCCATTCGAGGCGCGATCGCGCGTCCCGTCAACATTGCGCTCTATGAAGGTGAGGTCACCGTCGGGAGGCTGGCGGCGGCCGTATGCGTTGGTATCGCCAAGGCGCACGGCTTTACCGACGGCAACAAGCGTGCAGCGCTATTCGCACTCGCCATGCAATTGCTCATCCTCGGCTACCGGCTTGACGCCACCCAGAAGGATATGCGCGATGTCATCTGGTCTGTCGCCGATGCCGATTGCCCGCTTTTTAGAGTGCTGTTCAATCACAATCCGGCTTGTCGAGCCGGACCTCGAATTGGCGCGGGCCGACCAGTCCGGGTTTCGACGGCAGGCCGATGATCCTTGCGATGACGGTGCATTTGCCCGCAATCACCGCAAAGCGGTCGCGGCCCTGGCTGATGATCTTGTCGATCGGATATCTGGGAACCGCGGCGGCAACCGCGTCGATGACGGCGGTGAGTTCGCGGGCGCGCTGATAGTTCGGCGCAAGGGCTGCAGCCGCCTGACTGGCGGCAAGAAGGAGGGCGAGGCAGCAGACGGTCGATCGGGCGAACATGGCAAGGCTCCTGTTTGGGAGAGGCAAGCAAGATGGCTGAGCAAGTTCAAGCATATCGGGTTGATCGGCACGCCGAGGGACGCGATCCGTTGACAGTTGCTACAGCGCCGCGCGTCTTATCAGACGCGCAAAGGTCGCTGTAGCACTTTGAATTGCTGCATGTTTTTTGTCCTTTAATCGGGTACGATTAAAGGAAACATGCAGTAGCCTGAAGCCGATCCTCGGCCCGACTTCGTCTCCAGCCTCCCGAACGGTCCGATGACATCCGAAACCTCGGCACAAGAAACGCCGCTTGCCGGCGGCAACGTCAACGCAAGCGTCGTGCGTGTGAGCGATACGGTGCGTCGCGCAACCGCGCCGCAGAGCGCAAGCGTCCACCGGCTGCTCCTTCATCTGGAGGCAAGGGGCTTTCAGGCGTCGCCGCGCTTCCTGGGCCTCGATGATCGTGGGCGCGAGGTCCTGAGCTTCCTTGATGGCGAGGCCGGCGTGTCTTCCGAGATCTGGCTTTCCGAGCGTGCCTTGACCGCCGCTGCCGCGCTGCTCAGGGCCTATCATGACGCGACTGCCGATTTCGAATTCACGGCGGCCGATCTCTGGGCCTTCCGGGATCCGGATCAAAGCCGCTCGGAGGTCGTCTGCCACAATGATTTTGCGCCGTACAATCTCATTTTCCGCGGCGGCGAACCGGCGGGGATCATCGACTTCGATCTCGCTGGGCCCGGGCCTCGCCTGCGCGATCTGGCCTATCTCGCCTACTGGATGGTGCCGCTTTCCTTCCATGCCGAGGAATTGAAGGCGGCGGCGCTCGCGGATCTCGGCGACGGCAGCCGGCGGCTGAAGCGCCTGTGTGCGGTCTATGGTCGTGCCTGCGACGACGCGCTGCTCACAATGGTGGTCGAGGTGCTTCGACATATGGGCGACGAGGCGGCAATGCTGGCGATGATCGGCGCGGCCGCGACCGAGCGCCTGAAGCGGGACGGGCATCTCGATCACTGGCAGCGGGAACGGGAAGCCTTCGAGCGCCATAGGGCATTGCTGTCGCTAAACATTGCGTAGCGGCCTTTGACGCACCGAGGACAGGCCGATGGCTCAGTGAAAAGATTTGCTGTCCTTTGAAATAAACCATTGAGTTAAATGAAACCGGTTGCTATATACAACCAGTATCCCGCGTAGATGCGTTGGGGAAACGAGGCGGGTGGCCTCATCGACAGGAGGATAAGATGAAGCTTTATCAGGGCATGGGGCCGAATTCGTATCGCGTACGCATCTTCATGGCGGAGAAGGAGATTTCGGTGCCGATGGTGGATGTCGATTTCGCCAAGGGCGAACACCGGGCGCCGGAGTTCCTGGCGGTCAATTCGCTCGGGCAGATCCCAGTGCTGGAGCTCGACGACGGAACCATCATCACCGAGAGCGTTGCGATCTGCCGCTATCTCGAGGAGACGAATCCCGAGCACCCGCTCTTCGGCCGCGATGCCGTCAGCCGTGCCAAGGTGGAGATGTGGAACCGTCGCGCCGAACTGGTGATCCTCGGCACCGTCGGCAATGTGGCGCTGCATTCGGACGCCTTCTTCGCCGAACGGCTGACGCAGTTTCCGGCTTTTGCCGAGACCGAGCGGGAGGCGGTGCCGAAGAAATGGGGCTGGCTCGACGACGAACTTTCGGATGGCCGGCCGTTCCTCGCCGGTGATGAGTTCTCGATCGCCGACATCACTGCAGGTGTGACGGCCTGGCTCTGCGATGTCTTCGGCATGGAGATCCCGGCTTCGGCCCGTCATGTTCAAAGCTGGCTGGAGCGGGTGCGCTCGCGGCCGAATTTTGAGGCTTAGGGCTCAACAAAGGGCAGGGCGGTTGCCTGTACTGCGGATCTGCCCCTCATCCGGCCTGCCGGCCACCTTCTCCCCGCCACGCGGGGAGAAGGAGACTCGCGGCGGCCGCTCGTTCCATCTCGGCCAGTCTCCGTTGCCGCTTCTTGCACGGACAATGTCAGATCGTGAGGCGGCGTTGGTTCTCGTCCCCTCTCCCCGCAGGCGGGGAGAGGGTTAGGGTGAGGGGCAATTGCCTAGGCCCGGGCCTAGGCAAGATACTGATCCGAATATCATTTTTTGGTCTGGCGCGGCGCGGGGCAGTGCGCCAAGTTGCCACCGAAAGGACCCGCTAAAATTCATATGTGGATAGGCGTTCTGTCCTTTTTCCTTGCCTTCTCCATGGCTTTTTTCAATTCCTAAAATAACAGCTGCCCGATTCGCCCGCCGTCGGCGCCTGCAGGGCGTCGGCTCTAGGAGACAAGCCATGAACGATTTCAAGAAGCCCACGATCACCGAAATGCGCCCGAAGATCACCGTCATCGGGGTCGGCGGCGGTGGCGGCAACGCCATCAACAACATGATCAACGAAGGGCTGCAGGGCGTGGAATTCGTGGTGGCGAATACGGACGCGCAGGCGCTCGCCATGTCGAAGTCGTCGCGCATCATCCAGCTCGGCGCTGCCGTGACCGAGGGCCTCGGCGCCGGCTCGCTGCCGGATGTCGGCCGGGCGGCGGCGGAAGAATCGATCGACGAGATCATGGATCACCTCGGCGGCACGCATATGTGCTTCGTCACCGCCGGCATGGGCGGCGGCACGGGCACGGGGGCGGCACCGGTCATTGCGGCTGCGGCGCGCAAGGCCGGTATCCTCACGGTCGGCGTCGTCACCAAGCCCTTCAGCTTCGAGGGCAAGCGCCGCATGGAGACGGCGGAGCAGGGTATCGAGCGGCTGCGCGAGGCTGCTGACACCGTGATCGTCATCCCCAACCAGAACCTCTTCCGCATCGCTGACGCCAAGACCACCTTTGCCGATGCCTTCGTGATCGCCGACCGGGTGCTTTATTCCGGCGTTGGCTGCATCACCGACCTGATCGTCAAGGAAGGTCTGATCAACCTCGACTTCGCCGACGTAAAGTCGGTCATGAAGGGCATGGGCCGGGCGATGATGGGCACCGGCGAGGCAACCGGCGAGGGCCGGGCGCTGAAGGCTGCCGAAGCGGCGATCGCCAACCCGCTGCTCGACGAAGTGTCGATGCGCGGCGCCAGGGGCGTGCTGATCTCGATCTCCGGCGGCATGGACATGACGCTGTTCGAAGTGGACGAAGCCGCGACCCGCATCCGCGAAGAGGTCTATGACGAGGCCGATATCGTCGTCGGCTCGATCTTCGACCGCACGCTCGACGGCACCTTCCGCGTCTCCGTCGTCGCGACCGGCCTCGATTCCGCGCGTTCGGCCAACAATGCCGCCGGCGCTGCCGCTGGCCAGCCCGCACCGGCCCCGACCCGCACGCTGCAGTAGGGCTCACACGCCCCAAGCGGGCGCTGCTTCAAGACAACAGGACGCCATGCGCTCATCCGGGTGCATGGCGTTTCCTGTATGAGCCCCTCATCCGCCTGCCGGCACCTTCTCCCCGCAGGCGGGGAGAAGGGACGTTGCGGCATGCTCACCGTTTCCTCTGCTCGCTTGCAGCCGCAGGATACCTTGAGGGAGCACAGCCGGCTTCTTGTTTCCGTATGCCAGAGGTGGCGGAAAGGAGACGTGGGAGCTGCGCGCGGTTCCCTCTCCCCGCAGGCGGGGAGAGGGTCAGGGTGAGGGGCGGGGCCAACCGGAAAGGCTTCGTCACGGCTTTATGAAAACCCATGTCGCGCGCCCATGAGAGCCGCAAACGCGCCGCGACGGGTGAAGCCGAGCGGTTCAATTCGAAGCCGCCGCATCCGCCCGAGGCGCCAGCCGGTAGATCAGCATCGTATCGTCGTCGACGACGCGCTCGGCTGTCCGGTCGAGATGCGCGATCAGGCCCTTATTGTATTCGAGGAGCTTGCGCCGCTGCATGTCGCGGGCGTTCTTGGTGATGCCGAACCAGGTGGCGTTCCGGGCGCGCAGCTCCTCCAGCGCCTCGATCGCATCGTTGTCCTCCATCAGCATCGACCATTCGGTTTCGCCGCCGCCGGGCGGGAAGACCCAGCCGCGGCGGCGGCTGTAATAGATCGCCACGGGATCGCCGATCGTCGGCGTTGCGGTGATGACGAGATCGCCGGGCTGGCTGAGTTCGCTCAGCTTCGTGCCGAGCTTTTCACCATGATCGGCATAGGGCGCCTTCATCAGCGAGAGGCCGGGGATGCTGCCGCCGATGACGACGACGGCGGCGATCGCCGCGAGGCGCAGAGCGCGCGTGCGAAATCCCTGTTCGCGGCCGATGCCGACCAGCAGGATCAGGCCGCGCCCGGCAAGTGCCGCCATCGGCACATTGAAGATATGGAAGTTCCAGGGGTTGGTCTTGATCTCGCGCGCGGCAAAGACATAGACGATCGCCGCCCCCAGGAACCAGACATGGAAGAACCAGGGCGCGCCGGCGGGGGAAGCGTCGTCTGGCGCCGCTTCGTTTGCCGCCGGCGGCGCGGTCAGGAGCGCGATGCCGGTGAGGATCACCACCGGCAGGGTGAAAAGCCAGCTGCTGGCGATCCTCCACGTGGCGGGAATGTAGAAGGCTTCGTCGAGGAACCGGGAAGCCCGTCGCTCCAGAGATAGCCGCTGCCGGCGACATGGTATGGCGGATAGTTGGCGCCGAGATAATGCGCCCACCAGTAATAGCCGAGAATGAGCGCACCGGCGGCGAGTGCGACGGGCAGGATTGCCAAGAGCCGGCCGACGCTGAGCCTGCCGCGCTGGTGCAGAACGACGAAGGTCGCGTAGGTCATCGGCACGACCACGGCGATGCCCGGGAGCTTGGCAAGCACGCCTGTCGTGGTGAGGAGGCCGGCCGCGATGAGAACGGGCAGGCGATCGTTCTGCAGATAGGCGACATAGGTCCAGGCGCCCGTCGTCACCAGCGCCAGCATGGCCGGATCCGGCAGAAACGAGCGGTCGATCATGACAGCGCCCGGCATGATCGCCAGCAGGAAGGCGCCGGCATGGGCGTGGGCCTCGTCCCAGAGCCGCGCAATCAGCCGATGCAGCGCGAAGACGCCAAGGACGCCGAAGGCGATGGCGACGAGCCGGCCCCAGGTGTCGTCCCAGCCGAAGACGGCATAGAGAAGGGCGGTGATGTAGGAGACGACCTGCAGTTCGCGGCCCTGATAGGAGGGGTCGGGACCGGTCCAGCTCACCTCTGGAAAGAAGATGTTCCAGCTGCGCAGGAAGAAATTGTCGGCCATCATCGCCGTGCTCGCCTCGCGCCAGCTGAAGGCATCGACCAACGGCTGCTGAACGTCATGCAGGCGGAACAGGGCGGCGAGCACCAGGATCGCGGCGAGTATCGCGCCATTCATGTGCCTGTGATCGAACCCCGACATATGCCTCCCCAGGCGCGCCGAACGACCCTGACGACGACCGCGAGCGAGATGGGTGCCCTGCGGTAGGCTTCCGCCATGCGCCGTCGCCTGTATCCCTTAGTCTAGGACGAATATAATTAAGTAATCGCTGATTGTCTTGGTGGGAAAAGCTGGAAAACGGCCCCGTTTTCGGGCCTCGATGCGTCGCCAAGACTAATCCCTGGCGTGTGCCGTAGCCCAAAGGGACAGCTTGTCCAGAAACGCGCCCGGTCCTATAAAATTAGTACAAGCAAACTGTTGAGCACGACGCTCGCAGTTGCGCGTTGCTTTCGACCTTGACCACGGATGTACTGGCACGCGTTTTGAGAGCGAAAGAACAGAAGGGCCGGAGCCGCGCGCTCCGGCCTTTTTTTGTTGGGACGGGCCGATCGCCCTCCTGAAGTCCGCCGGCTCGGGTAACAGCGCGACGGCCAGGCCGCCGGCAACAAAACGAAGGTTCAAGATGGTGATCGGTTAAGTTGTCTCTTGTGATCTTCTATCGCAACTTTGCCGTTTGGCAAGGCGCCTGAGGATCGTGACACCAAGTGGAGGCGTGAACGCCGAACGGCCGACGCGCAAGTCTCGCGCGGTCGCTTTCACGAATTGTTCCTCACCCAATTGGGGGAAATGGTTAGAGCGAGACCGCTTTCGTGCTTGGAGCGTTCTCTCATCGTTCGTCGCGTATTAGTCATTGCGCAATTGGGCGCGACCAATTTCCGGGTGGCGGAACGATAGACAGGCCGCGGCTGGGGCAGGCGCGGCCACCCTGTGACGGCCGCCCGCGTCGCGGGCAAGGGGAAAGGTTTACAGGCCCAGCAACCAGAACAGCGCGCCGAACACGAGGATGAAGGCGACGACGGCGCCGATGAATCGCAGCATGCCGGTGTTGGTGTCGCCCGTGCCGACAAGACAGTACCAAAGATTGTCATTGTTCATGTTGCAGCGCTCCGTTTTGCACGTTCCGGTCTTACCAGAACCACCCGGGGATGCTCTTACCAGAACACCCCGGGGATATTCCTACTAGAATACCCCGGGGATGGAAGCGCAAGCCGGGCGCGCGGCAGTCGGGGTGCGCCCCGGCTGGCCATGTTTGCGGGATCCAGGGAGAGTTCCCGCCGGCGGCACGAAACCGCGCGCCCAGGGGCGCGGTCGTCTGCCGCGGTCGCGGCTATGCGGACGGAGCCTCCTTCACCTTCGGCAGTGCGCAGAGGATGGCGACCGAAAGCAGGTGAATTGCGCTAACGACGAGGGCGAGGGCCGGCAGTCCTTTGGTGATGACAGGCGCTGCCGCCATCGTGCCCAATGTGGTCGTCATGAAGATGAAAAAGACGATCAGCGCCGAGCCGCGAGCATCATTGCCGCCGGAAGCGACGATGCCGCGGTAGAAGCCGATGGGGCCACGCAGGCCGAGGCCAATGCCCATGGGCAGGAAGAGAACGGGCACGAGCAACGGATTGGTTCCGCCTGAGAGGCCATAGGCGAGGAGAGCGAACGCGCTTGCGGCGGCCATCGCGCTGCCGGCCATGATGACTTCTTCCGTGCCGAAGCGCTCGGCGATCTTCGCGGTCAGATTGGCGGCGACGATGAAGCCCGCGACGCTGACGATCTGCACGATGATGAAATCGTTGAGCGTGCCGCCCATCGTCTCGACGATCACCATGGGAATGCCGAACACGAAGGTCAAAACGCCACCGAGCGTCATGGCCTGGCTCAGTGCGTAGCGCATGAAGACGGGATCCGTCAGCAGCTGCAGATAGGTTCCTTGGGTGCCGCTTCTTCGTTGTTCGCGCGGAAGGCCGATCGCCAGCATCAGGACGAAGACGATCGCTCCGGCGGCGTCGAGAAGCTCGAACGACGATTGCCAGCCGAAATGCGCAAGAAGTGCCACGCCGGCGATGGGCACAAGCGCCGGAACCAGCGACTCGACGCTTCCGAGAAAGCCGATGGCGCGCACGGCCGTCTTCTCGCTGAACAATTGCCGGATGACGCCCGGCGCAAACACGGGCGCAGCGCTGGCGGCGATACCCTGCAGGAAGCGCAGGCCGATGAGGACGGCGATATCAGGCGCAAAGGCGCCGGCAAGGGAGGTGGCGGCAAAGGCGGCAAGGGCTGCGACCATCAGCGTCTTGCGATCGAAGTGATCGGCGAGGTGGCCGAAGAGCAGGAGGCCGAGTGCACTGCCGCCGACATAGGCGGCAAGCACCATCTGCGCGGTCGCTTCGCTGGCGGAAAACACGCCCGGCAGGATCAGGTCGGTGCCGGCAAGGGAAAGCGCGGTGCAGTATGAGCAGGATGAAGGTGAAGGAAGCGCTGGATGATCCTGTCATAGCAGGATCACCAGGCTGCGGGAGAGCGCATGTCGCATCGTCAACGTCTCGATATCAGTTGGAAGGATCGGCCTGATCTCCCGCCCCTAGAGCGAGAAGGTCGGCCAAGCCGTTCCCGCTGCTATCCAGAGACGCACATAGGGAGTGGGGCCGCCGGGGCGGTCAGACGTTTGGCAGCAATGATGAGCCGATACGATCGCATGCGATGAGGATTGCAGAAGACGGAGATCGCTGCAAGACGGAATGAAACCTATGCGGGAGGGGCTGAACGACTTCTGCGAGCATCGCCCGAGCCGGTCCGGTGGTCAGGACCCGCTGGGAGCGGGAGGGGGCGACCGGTCTATTTGCAAAGACCGCTCAGAGGGCGGCAAGTTCCTCGGCCGTCGCAACGATGTGCGTGTTGCCGATGGAATGATCGGCATATTTGAACGCCAGAATGCTCATGACTGACGCGACGAGGGCTACCAGGATGATACGCATTGGGGCGCTCCGAGCTCTTGCTGCCTGACCATGATCTTTCGTTGGGCCAGGCGTTGACCGAACCGGAACCGATGCCCCGATTGAAAGGCCACCGGCCTTTGTGCATTTGTTTTAGCAACGGAACCGGGTGGATGTTGTTCCCGCGGGGACAGGGGGCAAGGGACCGCGACGGCGGCCACGCCTTGCCGCCGGATGCGCCTGTGATCTGCCGTGATGGAGCGAGGAGGACTGGTCGCGCCTCACCCCAAGGGGCGCGTGAGAACTCAGGGCGGCCAGGCAACGCCAGCCTGGAAGCGTGGTTACGGTGTCTGGTAGCGCAACAGCAGAGTGCCGAGCCGCGGGTACCTGCGCAGCACCAACTCGATTGCGCCGCCGCCATAGTCGCGCCCCTCGAAGATGTCGACTTTCTCGCAGGTGCCGCAATATGTTCGGCGTTCGCCATAGCCAAGCGAGCATTCACGCTCGGGGCAGGTGATCTCAATTTCGTTTTGCCGCCTGCTCAACTTGAAGGTCATCTTGCTGGCGGGGGACGGCGTGAACTCGCACGGTTCCCCGACGACACAGGCGACCTCGCCTGCCACGGGCTCCTCACCGTCCAGCATCAGCGCATAGTGCATCGCGTAGGTGGGCGGTTCGGCGTGGACGGTGGCCACGGGCAGAAGCGAAAGGACAAGGGCAGACAGGGCTAGAGCAGACGGGGCGAGGCGCATGGATCGCATCAGGCAACATCCTCGGTGGCAGCGGCAACATGGCAGCGTCGGCAGGGTGCTGCAGCGCCTAAGCCTCGTCTGTGCGTTTGAGGTAATGCAACAATGATGTCAAAACTGTAGCGGGTGTTGGCCGTCGGTCGCGCTTTTTAATTGCGCGGTCTTGCTTGGCCTGATCGGGCCTACTTGGTTGGCCCTACTTGGTTGGCTTGACGAGCGAGATGAACCGCGGCTTTGCGGGGGCGTCCAGCCAGTCGATCCATTTGTCGCGTTCCATCGGCAGCAAGCCGGATGACCTGGCCGGTGCCGTAGGTTCCATCGGGATCGTCGACCGTGAAAATGCATGCCGGTCAAGCTGTAGAAGGCTTTGTCGTTGATAGGGTTCAGGCGTTGCCCGATGGCAAGGCCATGCTGACACCAGCCGCGACGAACGCAGGAAGTCTGTCGCCGCGTCGCGCCGGATTGACCGTTACCCTTCCGCGTCTGCTGCTTCCGGTGCCACCGGCTTCTTCGCCAGCGCCAGGTTTGCCGCCGCAGCCTCCGCTTCCGCCGCACCGGCCGCGCCGGAGCGTACGGTGACGGCGTTGGAGGCGAGGTCGAGGCCGGCTTCGCGCAGCGCCGGAAGCAGGCGCTTCATCGCCTCGCGCTGGAGGATGCTGGGGTTGCCGGGGCGGGCGGTGAACTTAAGGCGGACGACGAGGGAGTTTTCGGTGACGTCCTGGATGCCCTGCATCTTCAAGGGCACCAGGAATTCGCTGCCGATCTCCGGGTCCTCCAGCATGGCGAGGCCAACCTTCTTGATGGCCTTGCGGATCTTTTCAGGATCGGCGTCGCGCTCGAATTTCAGCTCGAACTTCACCGTGCTCCAGTCGCGGCTGAAATTGGTCACCGCCTGAAGCTGGCCGTAAGGGACGGTGTGGATCTGGCCGTTCTGGTGACGCAGCCTCAGCGAGCGCAGCGAGATGCGCTCGACCGTGCCCTTGAGCTTGCCGGTATCGACATATTCGCCGACGCGGAAGGCGTCGTCGGCGATGAAGAAGATGCCGGAGACGACATCCTTCACCAGCGTCTGCGAGCCGAAGGAAAGCGCCAGACCCAGCACGCCGAAGCCCGCCAGCAGCGGCGCGATGTTGATGCCGAGTGCTGAGAGGACGACGAGGCTGGTGACAGCGAAGATGGCGCCGAAGATGAGGTTGCGGACGAGCGGCAGGATGGTCGACAGCCGGCTTGTCTGATGAACCATCGTCTCGTCCTCGCTGTCGCCGGGCATGGCGACGCGGGCAGACGGCGAGAAGGCTTCGAAGCTCCGCCAGAGGAAGCTGCAGATCACCCAGGCGGCCACGACCGCAAGGCTGATGCGCTCGAGAACGACGATCCAGCCGACGGCGGCGGCGGTGTCGTCCTGGACCATGATCGGGCGCCAGAGCTCGATGATGATGTGCAGGCCGATCAGCCAGGTGGCGCCGGCAAGCGCCGTCTGGATGCTGCCTGATATCGCCGCATGCAGGGCGTGCGAGGCCGGCGTGCGCCGACGCGCGGCGGCCGCACCGGCCAGCGAATGGATGCCGAAGGCAAGGATCGGCAGCGCAAGCAGGATGATCTGCGTGGTGCCGCCGGCAAAGCTCCAGGCCGCGCTATTAGGGCTGCCGGCAACGATGACGCTCATCAGCCAGAGCACGATGGCGCTCAGCGCATAAAACTCCGGCACGCCGAAGGCGATGGCGCGACGCACGGGGCCGGGGTTCTCGCCGGCAAAGAGCGCGCGGATATCACCCGCGCCACCGATGAACCAGTGGAGCTTCACCACCGTGAGGATGCTGACGCCGATCAGCAGCCAGCCATCGGTGGCGGAAAGGTCCAGCCCGCGCTGATGGGCGAAACGCATGCTGGCGCCGACGACGGCGCTGGCCGCGCCATAGGTGGCAAGCATGTTGGCGTGGAAGCGCGGATGGGCGATATCGAGCAGGCGGATTTCGGGTCGCGTCGGCGCGAAGAGGAAGCGGGCGCCGACGGCATAGACGGCGGCGACGACGGCGATGGTGATCAGGGCATGGGCAAGCTCGGCCGAGCCCGTACCGCGCGTCAGGAGCAGCTGGGCGATCGTGTGGCCGACGGCGGCGAAGATCACCAGATAGGCGATGTCGAAGCCGAGCCGGATCACCGAGGCGCGCACGCGGTGCAAGAGGTCGACCACCTCGAAGGAAGCGCCAAACAGCCGATGGATAAGGGAGCGGCTGGCGAAGGCGGCGGCCAGCCCGGCGGCAATGGCCAGCACGGAAATGGCGGCAACCGAGACGACCGACCAGCCTTCGGCGCGGATGCCTGCCGCAACGTCAGCCATCACGCCGGCGATGCCGGAGATGCCCGCAAAGCCCATCTGCAAGCCATTGAGAAAACGGGCGGAAAGGGTGTCAAAGGAATCCTCGGGGTCAGCGAGTGGAGCGGCTTGCTGTGGCGTACCCGCCGGCGTCGCGGCGACGGCCGGTGTGGCGGCGTGGGTGTTGTCAGGTGTCGCCGCGCTGGCCGGCGCTGCGGCCTGATTTGCCGCGTCGCGCCACTCGACCGTGACCGGACCGCCTGCTTTCGCCGCGGCGCGCAAGGTTTCCTCGATCTCGGCAGGGCTTTGGCCGGGCGTGAGAATGACGGTGATCGGCGCTGGTGCCGTCTGGGCAAGGGCGGGCAGGGCGAGCGCGAGAAGCAGCGCCAGGCTCGCCAGCAGGTGGCGGCAGAAAAAGCAGTTATATGCCATGAATTTCACTCATCGAGCCCCGTCGCGCGCCATGCGCTCATCCGCATCACATTACACAACGTCCTAAAATTCCAATCCTATTTTGAATGGAAGGGGCGTCAGCAGCACGCACGCTCTGCCAGATCGCTTCGGGTTGGAAGCGAGCTCGGCCGGAATGCCCGATGGGTAAAGCCGACCAAGAGGTGGTCGCCTGGCCGAGCCGCGCAATTCCCCACAAGCATATGTGCATGAGCACTTTAACGGACCCGGCTGCTCCAGCCTTCCGCGCACCCCATCAACCAAGCAACTTCCTTGCCCAGTCCGAAACATCATCGCCGCTGCTGACGTCCGGTTGCACGATTCCGTCGATCATGAAGGTCGGGGAGACGTGGATGCCGTTCTGTCGCGCAAATTTGCAATGCCACTTGATTTCCCGGTCGAGATCCGGGATCGCGAATGCGGCCTTGAGCTTGACGCCGCTATAGCCTTCCAAGCGCTCGATGATCTGGTTGGGTGTAGCGTCCAGATTGGGGCCGCCGGCATGATGGACGAATTCGAACTCTTCCCGATGCGCAGCGACTGCAGCGATGACTTTCTTCGCGGTATTCTTGCCGCCCTCAAGTGTCGAGGCCGCGATGATGCAGCGAACGATGACACCGGAATACATATGCCAGGGCTGCGACTGCAGGCGGATCTTAATAGTGACGTTGTCTTCGCCGGCCTGGTCGAGCAGGGCGTCGAGCTTGCTAAATGCCTTGGTGGAGTAAGGATCGGTCGGCTCCAGAAAGACCTCGAAGAGATGTGGACCGGTGCCCCAGGTGAGTGGATCGGCGTGCCAAGCTGAGTTGGTCATGGGACTTCCTCTCTTTTCAGGGTCGACGGGTTGGGATCGTTGAATTTTCAGAGTTTTCCAGTTTCGATTGTCGCTGAACCGTCCATGGGCAGAGCATGCATCAGGCTTGTGTGCCACGCTAGGTGATATCATTGGGGCGGGGCATCCCTGACAGCCGCTGCCCCTCTCCTCGGGTTTAACCCGAGGACTAGCCCTCTCCCCACAGGCGGGGAGAGGGGACGGCGCCGCGTGTGCTGCACTCTCGTCTTCTTGCCTTGGCCGCGAATACAGCCACACGCGGACGTCCTGGTTCCCGAGGTATACCGTGGCACGACGCCTCGCGGTGCGCCGAAGTAGAGCGCGGAGAGAGCCACGTGTCCCTTCTCCCCGTGATTACGGGGAGAAGGTGCCGGCAGGCGGATGAGGGGCGTTTCACTCACCGCGCGGATGAGGGGCCAGTCACTTACTTCGTCGTGTAGCCGCCATTGACCAGGATCGTCTGGCCGGTCATCCACCAGCCGTCGGAGACGAGGAAGCGGATATAGGGGACGATGTCCTCGATGTCGGTAAGGCCGGTCTTGGAGAAGCCCGAGAGGGCCGACGC
This sequence comes from Ensifer sp. ENS10, assembly GCF_014852025.1. NCBI lineage: Bacteria > Pseudomonadati > Pseudomonadota > Alphaproteobacteria > Hyphomicrobiales > Rhizobiaceae > Ensifer > Ensifer sp. ENS10. The sequence continues at coordinate 516,788 of NZ_JACVAS010000002.1, read as the reverse complement.
GGTCTTGTGGTAGGCGACGGCGTCGGCGCCTTCGGCCGGGTAGAAGAAGGGCGTATCCATCGGGCCGGGGCCAATGGCGGTAACCGAGATGCCGCGTGCGCCGAACTCCTTGGCGGCTGCGCGGGTGAAATGCTCGACCGGGGCCTTGGTGCCGGCGTAGGCGGCGTAGAAGGGCGTGAAGGCGCCAAGCAGCGAGGTGACGAGCGTGCAGACCTTGCCGTTGTCGTTCACATGTTTGCCCGCTTCGCGCAGGAAGAAGAAGGCGGACTTGGCGTTGACCGCGCTCATCTCGTCATATTCGGCCTCGGTGATCTCGACGAAGGGCTTCTTCAGCACCTTGCCGACGGTGTTGACGGCGATATCGATGCCGCCGAGCGCCGCCTTGGCATCGGCGAAGAGCTTTTCGACATTGGCCGCGCTGGTGAGATCGCCGGCATAGGCGTGGGCTGCAGCACCGGCTGCCTTGATTGCCGCCACGGTTTCTTCGGCTGCCGCCCTGGTGGCGGCGCTATTGTAGTGGATCGCGACGCCGCGGGCGCCATGTTCGGCGAGATCGCGCGCCAACAGGCCGCCGAGGTTCTTTGCGCCGCCGGCGATGAGAACGGATTTACCATTGATGCTGTGGTCTGCCATGGGTTTCTCCTGTTATCGGCCGCTTGCTGCGGCCGGTTTGCGGCGAGCGGGAACGCCGGCGCGAAAGGTGCGCAGGTCCCCGGGCTGCTCTGGCGCTGACGGCCTGTCCCGAACACGTTGTCTGTCCTGAACGCCGCACGCCGCGTTTCAAATAGCGCGGGCCTTGCCGCCGCCAACGCGAGAGGTCAGCGGTGCGACAGGCATCGCAGGGTTGAGAATACCGTCCGCGCCGCTGGTATAAAGCGCCAGTTCGTGACATGACTTGTCAGAATTGACGAACAATTGGCGTGGCCCGGCATGGACAGGATCGAGCTTTTCCGCATCTTCACGCGCGTCGTCGAAAGCGCGAGTTTTACCCGCGCGGCCGACACATTGGGGCTGCCGCGCTCTTCCGTTTCGGCCGCGGTGCAGACGCTCGAAACCCGGCTCGGCACACGGCTGCTGCACCGCACGACCCGTAAGGTGGCGCCGACGCAGGATGGGGCCGCCTTCTACGAGCGCTGCCTGCGGCTGATTGAGGACATGGACGAGGCGGAGAACCTGTTCCGCCGCAGCGCTTCCGGCCCGACCGGGCGGCTGCGCGTCGACCTGCCGAGCCGCATCGGCCGGCTGATCGTGGCGCCGGCGCTGCCGGAGTTCCTGACGCGCTACCCCGGCATCGACATCGATCTCGGCATGACCGACCGGGCGGTGCACCTGATAGAGGAAAGCGTCGACTGTGCGCTGCGGGTCGGGCCGCTCAGCGATTCCGGCCTGATCGCCCGGCCGTTCGGCACGCTTCGCCTGATCAATGTCGCAAGCCCCGACTATCTCGAGCGGTATGGCACGCCGCGAACGCCCGCCGATCTCGCCAGCCATTTCGCCGTCAACTATGCCTCGCCCTCAAGCGGCCGGGTGGAGGACTGGGAGTGGATCGAAGGCGGCGAGGCGCGCACGGTTGCCGTTCCCGGCCGCATCAGCGTCAACAGCGCCGAAGGCAGCATCGCCTGCTGCCTCGCCGGCCTCGGCCTTATCCAGATCCCGGCCTTCGACGTGATCGACCATCTGAAAGAGGGGCGCCTGGTGGAGGTCATGCCAGACCATTCAGCCGCACCCATGCCGATGGCGTTGCTCTACCCGCACCGCCAGCACCTATCGCGCCGATTGCAGGTGTTTGCCAATTGGCTGGAAGGGCTGATGCGGGAGGTGATTGCGGCGTGAGGGAGCGGATATGGATGCGGCCGTCAAGCGTGCCGCATCCTGTGGCTCAACTTCGCCTGCGCATTCTAGACCGCGATGCGTTCAGGTGAACGCATAAGGATGTTCTAGCTGATCGTCTGGTTGCAGCGCCGGCCGTTCCACGGCAGGAACTCCGATCCGCCGGCGTTCCATTTGCCTTCGAACTCGGAGAAGTCCGGCGTGAAGGTCACGACCAGCTGGCCGTAGCCGTATTTGTCGCGCCACATGAAGGTACGGGTCCGATCGCTGCCGTCGCCGTCGTCACCGGTCTCGGCAAGCTCGCCGTGAACGGGCTGGCCCTGATCGGAGAACATATATTCCCCAATGATCGTGCCGCTCGCATCGGTCTCGAAGTGCGTTTGCGCGTCCGACAGGACGCCGGCGGACGAGAGCTGGCCGCAATAGGCTCCCGAGGGGGCTCTCTCGCCGGCCATCGCGGCAAATGCGACCGAGGCCGCGAGCAGGCTTGCAGCCGTCCATGAAATGCTTGCTATCAACGCGGCACCTTTGGCGTGTCGGGCATGTTGCCGTTACCTCGCGCCGCGATCGTGGCGCGAACGAGTCGTGACGGCTGCTGCCATGGGCGATCATTCGGGACGCAAAATCAAGATGCTCTAACGCCCGTTGCCGGCACGCTCCTCACCGTCGCCGACCGGGTGGCCTTCTCGGCGACGGGTTAACGGGCGAGCACGCAAGCGCCAAAGAGGCAGAGGTTCACGTTGAAGAGTTCCTAGCGATGCGCGCTCGCGGCAATTGGCGGGGTTCGGCTTTGCGCTGAGTTCATCCTCATCGTCCAGGCTCTTTGCCTGAGCCCTAGTTTTCCTGAACCGAAACGCCGTCCCGGCCGATCTTGATCTCGACGCCCGGCTTCGTCTCTTCCTGATAGACGTAGAGGCCAAGGCCGACGACGGCGACGGCGAGCAAGGCGATGACGAGATAGAGGCCGTTTCGGTTCATGCCGAGCTCCTTTATGCGGTTTCGACAGGGAAGTAGGCGCTTCTGCACGAAAGACAACAGGATAGCGGCGGAACTCACGCAGGGACGCCAGTCCAGCCGATCTTTGCGGCTGCGTCGAATTGCATGGCGTGGCACGTCACTGGTGTTGACGAACTATTGGCCTCAAGCTTTGCAACCGCCGGCGGACATCGGCAGGCGCGAAATCGAAACCGGTTACCGTGGCGCTGCTCCAATTTGTGCCGATCACCAAATTGTCCTTCTCAAGGCCCGGTAGCCAGCGATCGACAAAGACGTCCAGTGACAGTTGATGAGGCGTGAAGCTGCGATAGGTGGGTATCCGGTCGATTATCAGCCGGGCTCTGGAGAGCGACGACCAGAACGGCATCGCGGTTTCATTCGACTGGTTCGTCGAGGTCGGGAAACCTGTTGCGTCACGAATCGTCCAGACGAAGCCGGCCTCCAGGACTTCTTCGAAGAAAGCATGTGTGTGGAGGGGCGCGACGCTCATCGCGCGACGTAAGCAGTGATATCAGGTGTTTGCAACCCTGTGAGGGTCACGGATCAGAGCGGGATGTCTCTCCTCATCCCGCTCCGACGCGTTGCCGCAACGTCATGTGACGCCGCGGCAAGGCCGTCCGATGGCGTCCGGTCGTCTCAGCGTCCGGGATGGCGAGCGCCCGTCCAGCGGCCGGGCGCCGGGTTGCTTTAGAGAAAATGCAAGTTCCCGAATCGGCAGGGGTGACGTAACCTGCGGCCATTCGGTCGAGGTGTGGTCCGGTGCAACTGAGACTGGCGACGCCGCCGCGGACGCTGCAAGGGGGAATTGCGCGTGGGGCAGATAGGAGCCAATATTTGGGTGGCGATGCTTGTCGCCGCCGCTATGCAGGGGCAGCAGGCGCTGGCCCAGGATGCGGACGACCTCGCAAAGAAGCTCTCGAACCCGGTCGCCGACCTGATCAGCGTACCGTTCCAGAGCAATTTCGATTTTCGCGCCGGCGCCGAGGAGGATGGCTTCTCCTATACGCTCAACGTCCAGCCGGTCATTCCCATCACGCTGAACGCGGACTGGAACCTGATCTCGCGCACGATCCTGCCGATCGCCTATCGCGACTACCTGCCGCCGCCCGACGGCGATACGTTCGGGCTCGGCGACATCACCCAGAGCCTCTTCCTGTCGCCGGCCAATCCCGGCCCTTCGGGCATCGTTTGGGGTGTCGGTCCGGCCTTTTTGATCCCGACCGCCACCGACGATTTCCTCGGCACCGGCAAGTTCGGCATCGGCCCGACGGCGGTCGTGCTGAAGCAGGAGGGACCGTGGACCGTCGGCGCGCTAGGAAACCACATCTGGAGCGTTGCCGGCGAGGGTGACCGGGCGGATGTGAGCCAGACCTTCCTGCAACCCTTTCTGTCCTACGGCCTCGGCCATGGTGCGACCCTGACACTCAACACGGAGTCGACCTACGACTGGGAGGCCGATCAATGGACCGTGCCGATCAACCTCAGCGTTTCGCAGGTCTTCAAGGTGGGCGACCAGATGCTTCAGGCCCAGATCGGTGGGAAATATTATGCCGAGGCGCCGCAGGGCGCGCCGAGCTGGGGCGTGCGCGCGACGCTGACCTTCCTGTTTCCGAAGTAAGTCGTTCGCGCCGACGCTATGTTTCAGCGGCGCCGCGGCTTCCGCCGCCGCGCCGCTCTCCGGCGTCTTCCGCCCTCACACCGAGCGCGTCAGGCCGCCGTCCACCTTCAGGTTCTGGCCGGTGATGTAGCCCGCACCTTCAGAGGCGAGGAAGGCGACGGTTGCGGCAATTTCGGCGCTGGTGCCGTAGCGCTTCATTGGCACGGCGTCGCGGCGCTCTTCGGTCGCCGGCAGGCTGTCGATCCAGCCGGGCAGCACGTTATTCATGCGCACATTGTCGCCCGCATAGGTGTCGGCGAAGATCTTGGTGTAGGAGGCAAGGCCGGCGCGGAAGACGGCGGAGGTCGGGAACATCGGCGAGGGCTCGAACGCCCAGGCGGTGGAGATGTTGACGATCGAGCCGGACTTCTGCTTCTGCATGATGGGTGCGACGAGGCGGACCGGGCGGATGACGTTCATCAGGTAGACGTCGAGGCCGGTGTGCCACTGTTCGTCGGTGATCTCGAGGATCTGGGCGCGCGGGCCGTGGCCGGCGCTGTTGACCAGCACGTCGATCCGGCCCCACTTCTCCACGGTCAGGTCGACCAGGCGCTTCAGGTCGTCATTCGACTGGTTGGAGCCGGTAACGCCGATGCCGCCGAGTTCAGCGGCCAACGCCTCGCCCTTGCCGGAGGAGGAAAGGATCGCGACCTTGAAGCCATCAGCGGCAAGACGCTTCGCGCTTTCGGCGCCCATGCCGCTGCCGCCGGCGGTGATAACGGCTACTTTTTCTACTGCCATGGTTCTATCCTCTCGTGTCGCATCCGGCGCAGTGCCAATTGTGCTGGTATTGCGATTGAAATACCATCTCTCGGATGCAACGACGAGGCAGTATCGCTTTCCTATGCCAGTAGAAAAACTATTCGATGAGTGACGCACCGGGAAGGCTCCCTTCGCTGAATGGGCTGAAAGTGTTCGAGGTGGCGGCGCGCCATCTGAACTTTCGGCTGGCGGCCGAGGAGCTTGGCGTCACGCAAGGGGCGGTCGCCCAGCAGATCCGCGGGCTGGAAGCCGAGCTCGGGGTGAAACTCTTCGAGCGGCTGCCGCGCATGCTGGCGCTGACCGGCGAGGGGCGGGCCTATATCGCCGATGTCAGGCGCGCCCTCGACATCATCGCCCGGGCGACGGATGAGCTGAAGCCGCAGCCGGTGCGGCTGACGATCAGCACCACGCCATCCTTCGCCTCGAAATGGCTGATCCCGCGGCTGCCGGATTTCACCGCGCGCCATCCGGACCTCGACCTGCATATTCTCGCGACCGATCGCATGTCGAATTTCCAGGCCGATGGCGTGGACCTGGCGGTGCGCTACGGGCGGCCGCCCTTCGGGCCGGGGCTGGCTGTCGAGCTGCTGTTCGAGCAGGAGATCGTCGCCGTGTGCAGCCCGATGCTGATGGCCGGCCGACGCGTGCCTGAGACTGCGGACGCGCTTGCCGGCTATACGCTGCTGCACGACGCGCATAATTTCTGGCCGGAGTTCATCGAACGGCATTTCGGCGGGAGCCGGCAGGCCTCGTTCAAGGGCATCAGCTTCAATCAGACCTCGCACGCGATCGAGGCGGCGATCGCCGGCCAGGGCATCGTGCTCGCCAACGGCGATTTCGTGGCGCAGGATATAACCGAAGGTCGGCTGATCCGCATCTTCGCGGGGTCAATGTCGGGGCCTTCGGATTTCTACCTCGTCTGGCCGCGCTATCGCAAATCGCCGGCGCTGCAGACGGTGATCGCGTGGATCAGCGAGGAAGCCGGCAAGGCACGCGAGCGCGCCCTGGCGTGATCTGCCGCTTCGCCACGCGTAAAGTCAGGGGCGCAGGGCGGTATCGAGCCGGTAGAGCAGGGCGTGAAACGCGCCCTTGCTGGGCTTGCGCCCCGGCATCTTCGCGACAATGCGCCGGATCTCTTCCGATGCGGCGGTAATCGCCCAGCGCAGTTCGGTTTCGCTGGTACCGGCTTCGTCGTCCGCTCCGAGCGCCAGCGCCTGGACGGCATAGGCGGCGGGTCCGAGGATATGATTGATCTGATGCGGCGTTTCGATCGGGTGGGTGTAGGGCGCACCGGCAGCGGCAATGGCTGCGCGGGCGGCAGCCTTGGCGGCGGGATCGTCGACCGCGCGCGCCGCTGCTTGAGCGCCCCACGCGGCCTTGCGCAGATGCGCGGTGCGCGGGCCCCCTTGCGCAAAGGCGCGGGCCGCCGCGATCGCCTCGCGCGGGCGGTCGTCGCCCGGCACGGCCGCCTCGAAGACCGGGAGCGCCCGCTCGGCTGTGAGCACCGCCCATCCGGTAATGTGGCGTAGGTCGTCTTCGGTGAGGAGCGGTGGCAGTGCGTCGTTGGTCATTGGAGGCGACATCGGTGTTTTGAGCGAGCCTGCGGCGGCAGATCCAGCGGAAAGCCGGCGGCTTTGTTGACGGGCTTCAGGGATCCGAAACGGAGAGGACTAGCGCTCCCAGCCGGGCGTGAAGGGGAAGCGTTCGGCCCACAGGGTCGCCAGCCGGGGATCGGCGTCGACGCGGCGGACGGTTTCCGCGAGCCCCGGTGCAACCTCGTAGAAGCGCCGCCGACCGGGAGACCAGCGCGACGCCGTTGCCACATAGAGGTCGAGCACCGACACGTCGTCGCCGAGAAGGTATCTGCCCGGGCGCAGCTCCGCACCCATCCGCGCCCAGCAGTGGGCGATGCGCTCGAACAGGCGCGCCTTGACGGCGGCGTGGTCCTCTTCCCGTTCGACGATGCGGGATGGGTCGTCGGCAATCCAGTAGAGGGCGTAGATGGCCGCCGATACGAAGGTCATCCATCGCAGGAAGGCCGGTCGTGCCGGGTCTGTCGGCGCCGGTGCGAGCCGCCCGTCGGGGTGGGCATCGGCCAGCCAGATCAGGATCGCGGCGCTTTCGGTCATCAATTCGCCCGTCGGCAGCGCCAGGGCCGGAACCTGGAGTAGCGGATTGATGCGGGCGAGCCTGTTTGCTTCCTGCTTGCCCTCCCAGGGCGCGTGTTCCTCGACGCGATAGGGCAGGTTGAGAAGGGTCAGCGTTGCCTCGATCGGAACGGATCCCGAGGCTGACGCGCCATAGACGATAAACGGTTCGGCCAACGATCTTTCTCCTTCGCATGACGCAGCAGGGCTTCGGGCTCAAGCCTGCCCAGGTCCGTTCGAGACTCACCTGCACGTTCCCTCAAACGCGATGCGATTCAAGGGAAAACATGCAGTAATACCAAAGCGGTGCGGCGGCATTCGCGCCGCTGACACGTCGCGCGGGCGAAGCTCTCCATCGCATCGCTGTCGCATAGATCCCGGCTTTCGCGATACAATCAAGGCCTTGAGGTGCAAAGGCATGATCGCTTGCAAACCCCGGTTGCGAAAGGGCGCGCGCCGGGTCCTGTCCACGGGCTGCCAGCCTGGTCGCCTGTCGAGGCCGCGCCGGGCGAGGCGAGCGCTCGTGCGGCCGCGCCGCAGAAGCAAGACACGAGGACCAATTCGATGCCACCAGTGACCGCATCTGCCACCCTCGATCCCGATCTTTTGCTCAGGCAATCGCAGGCGCGTCTTTTGCGCGCGGAATGGTCGAGGGAGCGATTACTGGCCTTTCAGCGCAGCGAGTTGCAGTCCGCCTTGCGGCACGCTGTCGGGGCATCGACCTATTACCGCGAGAGCATTGGCGAGCTGGTGGCTAGCGGTGCGCCGTTTCATGCCTTCCGGTGCTGACGAAGCGGGCGCTGATGGAGAATTTCGACCGGGTCGTCACCGATCCGAGGCTGAGTCGCGGCCTGATCGAGCAGCACCTGGATGGAGACGATCCCGGGTCGCTTCTTCTCGGACAATACCGTGTGGTGGCAACCGGCGGCACGACGGGCGAGCGGGGTATCGCAGCCTTCGACGATGCCGCCTGGCTTGCGGCAATCGCCAACATGGTGCGCTTCCAGGCGATCGTCGGCATTGACGACACCACGCGCAGCGTTGCCATCTTTGCCTCGTCGCCGGTGCATATTTCCTACCATATCGGCGTGGAGCTTCGCGCGATCCGGCCGGCTGCGCCACGCTTCAACGTGCTCATGCCGATCGAGGAGATCGTCGAGGGCCTCAACCTGCACCAGCCGGAGGTGATTTCGGCCTATCCTTCCTTCGTGCGGGTGCTGGCGACGGAGCAGCAGGCCGGTCGCCTGCGGATCAGGCCCCGGCTGTTTCGCACCAGCGCCGAAACGCTGACGCCGGAGGTGCGCGACCTCGCCGCCGAGACGTGGCAGGCGGCTATCGCCAACAGCTATGTGTGCACCGAGGCGGGGCCCATGGGCCACGAGTGCATCTTTGGCGATGGGCTGCATCTGGCCGAGGATTCCTTCGTCTTCGAGGTGGTGGACGAGAATGATCGCCCGGTGCCGGATGGGACCGAGGGCGCAAAGCTTCTGGTGACGACGCTCACCAATCGCGTGCTGCCGCTGGTGCGCTACGAAATCTCCGACATCGTTGCGATGGCGACGGAACCCTGTCCGTGCGGCCTGCCGTTCTGGCGGATCGCATCGATCGCCGGACGCAGGGAAGAGACACTGCATCTGCCCGGGCGAGGCGGCGGCGTCGTGCGCGTGCACGCGCACCGGCTGCGCTCGCCCCTGACCGGCACCGCCGGGGTGCGACAATTCCAGTTCGTGCAATTGCCCGATGGGCTGGAGATCACCATCGCCGTGTTTGGAGGCGTGGATGCTGCCGCCGTCAGCGCTAAGGTCGATGAGGCCGCCAAGGCGGCGCTCGATGCGGTGGGCGCCGAGGCGGGCGGCGTGCGGGTGAGGGTGGTGGATGCCATCGAGCGCTCGGGGTCCGGCGCCAAGCAGAAACTGGTTGTCGCCTCGCCAGCCATCGAGTAGCCAGGACCGGTGACGGGAGCGTGAGAGGCGGCTACGGTCGGCCTTCTCGAAGACTTGCAGAATGGACATTTGCACCGCGGGACGCATCCTGAGGCGTTTCGCCCATGGCTGCGGCCGGAGACCCTTCGATGGTGGGGCAAGGTCGATGAATTCTGGGCGAGTGGAAAGCCGATCGTCTGAGATCCTTCGCGAGGCGGCGCCGTTGTTCTTCCACCCAGCGACCGCAATTGCGTATAGTGTTGATTGGCAGGCAGCCGGCCGATAAGGACGCTGCGTGCCATACTGCCAGACGGAGTTCCAGAGATTGAGCGTTGCCTTCACCAAGGAAGAAAGTGCAGAGACCGCGGCCGAAACATTGCTGCCGGATCGCCCGATCTCGCCGCATCCGAACCTCGTGACCGAGGCGGGCTTGAAGGCGCTGGAGGCGCAGGTGCAGGAGGCGCGTGCGGCCTATGAGGCGGCGGCCACAGTCGACGACGTGAACGAAAAGCGCCGTCAGCAGGCCGGCCCCTTGCGCGACCTGCGCTATCTCGCCGAGCGGTTGCGCACGGCGCAACTGATGCCGGAGCCAGCGTCCAACGATATCGTCGCCTTCGGCAGCACGGTCACTTTCAGCCGCAACGACGGGCGGGTGCAGACCTACCGGATCGTCGGCGAGGACGAGGCCGATCCGAAGGCCGGGTCGATCTCCTATGTCTCGCCGGTGGCGCGGATGCTCCTGGGCAAGGCGGTCGGCGACGTCATGAGCGTCGGCGACCAGGAGCTGGAAATCACCGCGATCGCGTGAGCACGCTCTTGCAACCATCGGGCGGAACCTCAGCCCCGCGGCAATCCCTCAGGATACCCACGCTTTGGTATAGCTATCTTCGCCGTGATTATTATCGTATGCGATTAAATCGCATTGTATTGACATTGTGACACGCTTCAGTATTTATATCGCATCCGATTTAATGTGAGGCGGCAAGCCCATGGATGCCGGTGCGCCTCAGAGCGCTCGGGCATTCCCTGGAAAAGCCCCGTCCACAGCGATCAGTCCGTCGACTGGAGGAAGCTGATGCAGTTTGAGCCCCAACGCGTACAGGCCTATAGCGAGTTTTCGCTGGTGCTGGACCCAAAGGCCTATGAGCCATTGCCCGACGACTGGCTGGTGGGGATCACCGATGTCGTCGATTCGACCGGGGCGATCAGGTCCGGGCGCTACGAGGACGTCAACTACACGGGCGCCTCGGCCATCGCCGCGATCGGCAATGCCTGGGGCAATTTCGATTTCCCCTTCGTCTTTCGGGGCGATGGCGCCGCCTTTGCGCTTCCGCCGGAAGGGGAAATGACGGCGACCGCGGCGCTCAGGCAGATTGCAGCCTTCGTGAAGGATCGATTTCGCCTCAACCTTCGCGTCGGCCTGCTGAGCGTCAGAGAAATTCGCGCCAACGGGCAGGACGTGACGATCGCACGCTACGCCGCTTCGAAAGATGCCACTTACGCAATGTTTGCCGGCGGCGGGCTCAAATGGGCGGAGCAGCAGCTGAAGAGGGGACGCTACCAGCTTGAGCCGGACAAGGATGGCACCAAACCTGATCTGACGGGGCTTGCCTGCGAGTGGCGACCGTTTCCGAGCCGGCGCGGGCAGATTCTGTCGCTGCTGGTCGAGCCGACGGACGATGTGGCGCCGGCGCGTTTCGCGGCGCTCGCCAGAGACGTGATTGCCGTCTTCGACGAGGCGGCGCGGCAGTCGCATCCGTTGCCCGCGGAAATGGGCGTGCCGAAGGATGAGCGGGTCTATATCGCGCCAGAGCGCTGGCTGGGCGTTGCCGCCAATTCGGACTTTCGCAAATACGACGATGGTCTTCGCCTGACGGTGGACGCCGCAGTCGGGCAGATCGATCGGGTCGAAGCGATCCTCCTTGCGGCAAGGGCAAGGGGTGAGGTCAAATTCGGGCTGCACCGGCAATCACATGCGCTGATGACCTGCCTGGTACCGTCAGCCCGGCCGGATGCGCATCTGCATTTTCTCGACGGCATGGATGGCGGCTACGCGCGGGCGGCCGAAATGATGGAGTCGCGCAGGCGCGTCGAGGCGTAAGTGCGATCGAAACGGGCCGCTTCAAAGCAGCCCCGAGCCGGCGAAACGACAATGGGCGGCCAGCGGCCGCCCTCAGACTGCTGACAAGGATATCTCTGATCATCCCAGGCATGCTGAAAAAGCCCGTCGCCAGCCAGCGGCGCCGCGTCGGTGGCGCGGGAAATCATCCTGATGTCGAGCGTCGGCATTCCGGCTCTGCATCTCCTGCCGTGCCGACGCACGGCTGCTGGATCTCTGTGACAAGCACAGAGATGAGGGTGGAGAGGACGGGCGGTCTCATGCCGCCCGTCGTCGTTGGTTGCCGGCCATAGGGATCGAAGCGACGGCTATTCCTTCTGGGATCCGCGTTGTATCGAGTGCAGCAGGTTGTCGCGCAGGCTTGCCACCGATTGCTGCACGACCGGAAAGTCGTCGCCGAGGCCGGTGGCGTCAAGGAGCGCCGAACCCGGCTCCGCGTCCACCAGTTCGCGACCGGCCGGCGTCAAGGTGAGGCGCACCTGCCGCTCGTCCGAAGGGTCGCGACGGCGCTGCAGATAGCCGTCCGCTTCGAGCTTCTTGAGGATCGGCGTCAGCGTGTTCGATTCCAGGAAGAGCTTTTCGCCAAGCATGCTGACGGTCTGGTCGTCTTCCTCCGACAGCGCCACCAGGGTCACGTATTGGGTGTAGGTCAGGCCCAGCTTGTCGAGCAGGGGTTTATAGGCGCGGCCAAAGGCGAGGTTTGCGGAATAGATCGCAAAGCACAGGAAGTTGGAGAGCTTCTTGCCGCCCTGTGCAGGCGTGGTCTCAGGGCTCGCTGTTTTGGAGGCGGGCATGGGGGTGTCCTTTTTTCTCTTTCCGTATCTGCACTTAATATAAATCGTATCCGATTAAATCGCAATGGTGTTGACGTCGCATCCGGTTTCATCTATATACATCGCATCCGATTGAAGCGGATCCGCTTAATAAATCAAACAGAGAGGAAATGACATGACCACGAAGCTCGTATTCACTGGCAAGACCCACAACACCGGCGGCCGCAACGGCGGCACCCGCAGCCAAGACGGCATGCTGGAACTGAAGCTGTCGCAGCCGCATCCGGCCGCGGAAAACCTGTTCGGTGCCGCCTGGTCGGCCTGTTACATCGGCGCGATCGAGCTTGCTGCGCAACAGCGCAAGGTGAAGCTGCCGGCCGGCCCCGAGGTCGAGACCGACATCAATCTCAACGTCGACGACGGTTCATACTTCCTCAGCGCTCGGCTGAATGTCAGCCTGCCGGGCCTCGATCGCGACCTCGCCCATGAAATTATTCACGCCGCCCACGAGATCTGCCCGTACTCCAAGGCGACCCGTGGCAACATCGAAGTCGAGACCAATCTCGTCTGATCTCGCCCTCCGAAAATCCTATTGATATCATCGGGATGTGCCGGACCTGGATCTCCAGCCGCGGCGCATCCCGATACCGTTTCAGGGGCTTCGTCCTTGCGCGCCGATCGCGGGCGGAGGCGGTCTTCCGGTCCGACCTCAGGGGAATGTAATTGGGCTGATCGGCAGAACTCCCGTTGTATGGAACGTGTCGCCTCCCGGGCCGATGCCCTCCGTCGCCGCTTGACAAAGATGGAGGACTGTTCGAGTTTCGCCTCATGATCTGCCGTCTCGCCAAACTGACGACCTCGAAAAAAGCCCCGTACCCGGGGCTGTCGGTCGTTGCGCGCAGAGCATAGCAAGCACAAGGATCAGATCGACCCCGCCGGTTCGGACGGGGTTTTCGCTTGCGCTCCGTCTCCGGTTTCTTGAAGGAGATGGAATTTCATGGAAACCACATATTCAATGCCGAGCGGCCTCTGGCTGCCGCTGATCACGCCGTTTCGCGATGGCGAACTCGATGAGCGCTCGCTGCGCCGGCTGGTGACGCACTATGCCGCAGAGCCGATCGACGGCTTCATCCTGGGTGCTACCACCGGGGAGGGCATGGCGCTCGGCGAGGCGGAAGGCGAGCGGCTGGTTGGGATCACCAACGAGACCCTGGCTGCGGCGGGCAAGTCCATACCGGTCTATTTCGGCCTTTCGGGCAGCGACACGCTGAAGACGGTAAAGGCGCTGGAGCGGACGGCGCCTTGGGATATCACCGGCTATCTGATCGCCTGCCCCTATTACACAAGGCCGTCGCAACGCGGGCTCTTCGCCCATTTCTCGGCACTTGCCGATGCCACCGCACGGCCGATCCTGATCTACAACATTCCCTACAGAACCGGGGTGAACCTCGGCAACGAGACGATGTTGCAACTGGCGGAGCGGGAAAACATCGTCGGCGTCAAGGATTGTTCGGCGGATGCGACGCAATCCTTCGATCTGCTGCGCCACAAGCCCCAAGGTTTTTCGGTGCTGACCGGCGAAGACCCGCTGTTCTACACGGCGCTGACTCAAGGGGCGGAAGGCGGGATCACGGCTTCGGCGCATGTTCAAACGGCAGCCTTCGCCGCCATTCGCAACAGGCTGATATCCGGCGATCAACCGGGGGCTTTGGCCGACTGGCAGCGTCTTGCCGATCTGCCGTGGCTGCTGTTTGCCGAGCCGAGCCCGGCTCCGATCAAGCACTGGCTCTGGCGCTCAGGGCTCATCGACAGCCCGGAAATGCGCCTGCCGATGGTGCCGGTCAGCCACGAGCTGGCAGCACGGATCGACCGGGCGATCGCCAGCCAGGACAGCGAAGGCTGACGGGCTTGCTGGAGCCCGGCCATTGTCGCTCGGCTAGAGCATCCGCTCTCAAGTGGAATCACTGGAGGCGGAAAGATGCTCTAGAATCAAAGTGCTACAGCGACCTTTGCGCGCCTGATAAGGCGCGCGGCGCTGTAGTGCATCTTTCCGCTTCAAGCGATCACGCTTGAAAGCGGGATGTTCTAGCCAGGGCCTTCAGCGCGCTGCAGTCACGGACGCCGCTTTGGTAGATCGCAACAAGCCGCTTTGCGATCCGCTCTGCGGCTTCGCAGCGTCGCGTCAGCCCGCGATCACGCAGGATGTCGTCGAAGATGCGCTCGATCTCCTGCATGTCATGGGGGTGTATCGCCTGTTGGCGGGTCGTGGAATGCATCGCGCGACCTCCAGAACTGGGGCGAAAGCGCGAATGAACTTTCAGCCGTTGGAGCCCGTATAAACAGTCCAACGATGGGCGTGAGTATGCGCCGTTTCGCGGCGAATACAATGAAGCCTTGCGGTTGTGTGCGATGGCCGGGTCGGCGCGGCCGTGGCTCAGCGCCAGAAGCGCTTGGCGTCGATCACGTCGTCAAGTGCGCTCTGCGCGTGGTCGATCAGCTTGTCCTTGTCGGCGTGCACAACGAGCGTTTCGGCGTCCGGATGATCCTCAAGGCCGATCTCGCCGAGCACGAGCGGACCGGACACGAGATCGTTCAGCGTGCCGAGCCGGTCCTGCAGTCCGGCCATCGCATCGATGAACCGCTTGTGGCGCCGCGTGCCCCGCTTGTCGTCAAACAGCGCGGCAAAGAATTCGGCGGCGTAACGCAGCTTCTTGGCATCCTTGCGGGCCTCGTGCCGCTCCTCGTCGCTGACCTTGGCGAGTGCGCGGCCATGTTTCTTGAGCTTGCGGCGCGCGCGGTCGAGAACGGCTTCGGCGAAATCGGCCACCGGCCGGTCGCGAAGCTCGGCGGGCGGCGTCGACAGATAGTCGCCGCAGTGCAGCCATTGCTGGATATCGAGAAGAAGGGCGCGGCCGCGTGCGCCGTCGAGGGCCTCGAAGACTTCGACGTAGCGGGCGGCGCGCGCCGTCTTCAGGCGGTCGCGCAACTCCGGCTCCGGATCACGCGTCAGGAGAACGTCAACATCGCGGACCTTGCCGAAAACGCCAGCCAGCCATTTCAGCTCGCCGTTGATGCGCGCGCTCTCCTCATCGCCAAGCATATCCTTGTAGAGCGAGATAGCCGAGCGCAGGCGGCGAAGGGCGACGCGGACCTGGTGCAGCGCCTCCGGGTTCTTTCGTTCACGCAGCACGTCCTCGTTCAGGCGGTAGTGCCTGAGACAGGCAAGCGCGATGGTGCGGAAACTCTTCGTCACCCGCATCTCGCGGTCGAGCACGACCGGCTCCGCCTTGAAGACGATCGGCCTGGCGTCGATCAGACGGAAGCCGCGCTCGGCCTTGGAAAGAACGCCCAAGCGGAAGGGAACGATCGCCTCGATGCGGCGGGCGAGGGTGAAAAGCGCCTTCGGGTCGCCATCCTTCAGCTCGAGTTCGATTTCGCCGACGGCGGTCTGGCGATTGCCTGAGGCGATCATTCCACGGTCGAGGGCCACTTCGATCTGCGTGCCGTCCTGGTGAACCTCCCAGGTCCTGCGCTCGACCTCGACGGTAAAGTGCGGCTCCAGATCGTCGGGCTCAAGGTCAAACGCGGCGGCAAGCGGGGTGGTGTGATCGACGACCGGCTCATCGGCGGAAAGCGGCTGCTCCCATTCCGGACGGGCAAAGACCGATGCGCGGGGGCCGGTCGCCTTGATCGTCTGGGTGCGTGCCGCGCCGACCGTGCGGATGCGCAGCGTGAAGCCTGACTGATAGAGATCACGGCCGCGCGTATCGAAATAGACGGACCGTTGCTGCTCCGTGCGCGCCGGCTCACCAAGGAGGCCGGATGCGGCAAAGCGGTCAAGATCTTCGGGAGAGAGCTCGAGCTTGAGTTCGATTTCGGTGTTCAAACCATCCTCCATGAGCGCAAGGTCATACACTAACGCCATTTGAGCACATTGGTTCGCGTTCTGGATGACATGGATCATATTGCGGGCGCAGAGACGGAAATCCGATCGGCCGGGAAGTCGCGCTCGCCGAGACGTGACTGGCCGACAAGGAAATCAGGCTCGACATTTGCCGCTCGATGCCTGGATCATCTGCGCAATTCCGGACGGAAAACCGCTTCGCACTTTTCCTGAAATTGCTCTTTGTATTGGACGCAATTCCAGGCGGAAAACCGCTTCACACTTTTCCTGGAATTGCTTTAAGCTCCCGGCATTTCATGCCACGGAATTGATAAATGTCGCTTCGCCTTGCCACCTTCAATATCGAGAACCTTTTGAGCCGCTTCGATTTTTCCGGCTTTCGCAACCAACTCAAGCAGGACCGGGTCCTCAGGCTCTTCGACGTGAAGACGGAAGCCGAATACCAGCGGCTGGAGGAGGCGCGCACCATCGCGCACACCGATGATACGCGGCAGATGTCGGCGCTCGCGATCGCCGATTGCGATGCGGATATCCTTTGCCTGCAGGAGGCCGACAACATGGCCTCGCTGCAGGCCTTCGAATACAACTATCTCTTCCGCATGGTGGGTAACGGCTACCGGCAGAAATACCTGATCGAAGGCAATGATTCGCGCGGCATCGACGTGGCCGTGCTGATGCGCGAGGAGACACGCGACGGCCAGCCGATCGAGTGCCTGGATGTGAAGAGCCATGCGGGGCTGACCTATGAGGATCTCGACCTCTTCAACGACCAGCTCGCGCTCACCAACCGGCCGGCCGACCGGATCTTCAAGCGCGATTGCCTGGAGCTGGACCTGCGCATCGGCGGGCGGCCGCTGACGCTTTATGTCGTGCACTTCAAGTCGATGGGGCCGGCGCGCGAAGGGCTCGACGGCCGGCAGGCGACGATGCCGCTGCGCGTGGCGGAGGCGAGCGCCGTGCGCCATATCATCGAGAGCCGCTTCGGCCGCGGGAAGACCGCCGACAAGATGTTTGCGATCTGCGGCGACATGAACGACTACCAGGAGAAGGTGAACATCCTCGGCGACCGGCGCAACGGCTACCAGTTCGTGCCGCACGAGGAGGAAACGAGCTCGCTCGACGTGTTCAGCCATGACGGCTTCGTGGAAAACCCGATGCTGCGCCGGCCGGTGATGGACCGCTGGACGCTGTTTCACAGCCGCGGGCCGCAGGAGCGGCACCTCTGCCAGCTCGACTATATCTGGCTGTCGCCGGCGCTTGCCAAGCGCAACCACTCCCAGGTGCCCGAGGTCATCCGCGGCGGCCAGCCCTTCCGCACGATCTTTCCGCCGGGGCTTGACGTGGAGCGCTACCCGCGCACCGGCTGGGACCGGCCGAAGGCGTCGGACCATTGCCCCGTGGCCATAACGCTGGATGTGTGATCATGGGCGCTCTTGAAAGCAATAGGGCAGCGTGGCCGGCCGAGGGCGTCATCATCCCGATCGACGACGTCGATATCCGCGTCAACGGCGCGGCGCATCCGTTTCACCTCGACGAGGTCGAGCGGGCGCAGGAGAACTGGCAACGCGAAATCGCGGCCAACCCGCATCTCTTCGATGGCCGAATGGTGCTGCAGCGGGTGCTCCGCATCGAGGATGGGCGGATCCGGGGCGAGGGGCATGTTGTGCCCTATTCGACCTTTCTCTGGTGGCGGAAGACGCGGGCCGAAGGCGCCTTCCATCTCTTCGCCATGCCGGCGATCCTGTCCTCCGACGGCGCGTTGATCCTGGTGCGCATGGGGTCGCACACCGCCAATCCGGCCCGCGTCTACAGCCCCTCCGGCTCGCTGGAGCCCGAGGATATCGTCGACGGCCGCTGCGACATCGCCGGCAACATTCGCCGCGAGGCGCTTGAGGAAACCGGCATCGACCTCGCGCTTGCGACGGCCGAGCCCGGCTATCACCTCCTGCATATGGACCGCGCCGTGACCGTGCTTCGCGTCTACCGCTATCCGGAAACGGCGGCGGCGCTGGTTGCCCGCGTCGCGGCGCACATCGCTGGTGATCCCGAGCCGGAGATCGACGAGGCGATCGCCATTTTCGGGCCGGACCCTGGGGCGCACAACTATCCGCCGTTCATCCTGCCTATCCTGAAGTGGCTGTTTCGGTAACATCCGCTCGCCACGGCCTTGAATCAATAAATCGCGCTATCTTTTTGTATTTGTAGTGCTTATGCCGCGCGCGTCTGCTTGCGCCTTAGGCCCTGTTGATGCGCAGGAAGAACTGCCACGCCTTCACACATGCCCGCGCCCCTCGGTCCTCACATCCCAATAATCAGGAAGGACCGCGCAGGGTGGAAAGCGGACTTCCGCCGGACCGGCCACCGACACTGCAGTCTCACAACGTGAAAGCAATATCGTCGGCAGATAAGTCCGCAAGCGAAACGCCTTCGATGAGGATACCTTCGGTTTCACCATGAAAGGCTACATAGAGACCCTCCTCTGTGTCATGCGAGGCAGCCACAAAGGAATCGAAATTATAGATGTTGGTGTCGCCAGGATAGAAGCCCCCCAACTCGATCACGTCGCCACTTTGGGTGTCAAAATCGACGATATGGTCGATGCTGCTATGGCGAACCTCAAATCCACTCCAGTGGAATGTGTCAGCGCCCTCACCGCCGATCAGACGATCCGCACCGTCGCCTCCAGAGAGGTGGTCATCGCCTTCACCCCCACTAAGTGAGTCGACTCCGGCACCGCCTTCAAGGCGGTCATCATCGCCTTCGCCATAGAGATAGTCATTATTTTCGCCGCCAAACAGGCGGTCGGCCCCATTGCCGCCGAAGAGGTTGTCGCGACTGAGGCCACCGAGCAAAGTATCATTGCCGCTGCCGGTATGTGCGTAAACCCGCTCAAAATTGTGAAAGGCCGTACCGGTCGATGTAACGCCATTGACCACATCGACCGTGACATCATCGGTCCGATCCGCATCCTCGAACCGTAACGTGTCGTCACCGTCGCCGCCGTCGAGTTCGGCAGATGAAAGTGTCGTTGTGATGCTGTCGTCGCCACTGCCGCCAGAAAGATGATTGGCCCCGAACCGATCGATTATCGTGTCGTTGCCCGCACCGGCGTCGATAACATCAGCACCCAGGGAACTCATTTGATTATGGGTGTTCGGCAATGACTGGCCGCCGATGATGTCCGCGCCGTCTCCGGTCGAGATCACGTCGTCACCCGTGCCACCCTCAACAATGTCCTTGCCGCTACCGGTCGTCAGCTCCAGCCGCTCAATGCCGCGGTAGAAGATGTGATTGTCGGTCTCAGCCGGGTCACCGAAGGTTACGTGGCGGTTCATGCCGTTAAACGTGACTCGGTTGCCCGTCCCTGAAAGATTGATGACCAGCGTATCGATGCCGGCACCTCCCCGCGCCACGCCGCCCGTTCCGTTGAGTTCCAGCCGGTCATCGCCATCGCCGCCATCGAGCTCGTCATAGCCGCTGAAACTCACCAAGCCGTCGTTACCGGCCCCGCCATAGAGAAAATCGTTCCCAAGCCCGCCGTCCAGCGTGTCATTGGCGCCGAGACCCCAGATATTGTCGTTTTCGTCTGTCCCGAACAGGGTGTCGTTCGCATCAGTGCCGACTATCTTTGCCATTGTTTTCATCCTCCTGAAAGCAATCTATAAGCAAACAACAATTGCAAACAAGTATTATATTTATTAAGTGCAGTAATTTATTGTATTTCAATTATAATTCAAAACTTAAATTAATATCCATCACTGTCATTCAAATAACTGAAAGCCGGCGCGATCCTGGAACAACTGGCGTTGAGATCGATGACGCTAGCCCGAAGCGCCCGAGCCAGGCGCGGGACGGCTGGCAAGACTCGGATCTACGATTGTTAGTAGTTGCTGATGTTTCCTTCAACTTTGCTACTGTTGTCGAGATGATGGAAAGTAGCGCGGTAACTGTGTGCCGCAGGCTGTTGAGCAAGATGGGAGAGCGCTCATGGCAACGGGGACAGGTTTCACGCCTGGGGAATGGGGGCAGGTACACTGCGTCCAAGACGTCGGTTGGTACCGTTTCCGACTGGGGGTATTCGAGGGGACGGTTGTCTGGGATGGTTATATCCATCACAGCTACGAGGGCTTCTACCCAGATGCTGATCCGGCCGAAATCGCCCGCCTGAAATCCGTCCATCGGTTGCCCATCGACCACATTCCAATGGATATCAACCCAGTCGTGATGAACACGGGCGACAGATTGTTTCTCATCGATGCGGGCGCGGGGCGGACACTTACATGGCGTGGCGACATGGGTCGTCTGATAGACAATCTCGGCGCGGCCGGTATTGATCCGAAAGACATCGACGCGGTCCTGATGACCCACCTGCATCCGGATCACGCCTTTGGCCTCATCCATCCCGACGGTAGCGCGACCTTCCCCAACGCGAAGCTTTTCTGCACCGATCGGGAATGGGCTGAATGGACCGATCCGGAAAACTTGAATCGGAATGACTTCCGATCGGAGTGGACGGGAGGAGCACTTGAAGCAGTGGCTCCTTATCGCGACAGGCTGAGGCTTTTCTCAGTCGGGGAGACCCTGTTCCCGGGAGTGTCCACGTTTTCCGTCGCGGGTCATACCGCCGGGATGTGCGCCTACATCTTCGAGAGCGAAGGGCAAAAAATTGTCTTCACCGGTGACGTCTGCCACCATCAGGTATACGACCCGGCTCATCCGGAATGGTATTTCCATATGGACTACGATACCAACCCGCAGCAGGCCGCGGATGCGAAGACCGCGATTTTCGCCAAGGTCGTGACCGAGGGTATTCGCTATCATGGCTACCATTTCCCTTTCCCGGGAATTGGGGACGTCGTGCCATTGGGCGACGGCACGTATCACTTTCATCCGGAGGCTGTTGCACCGCGCCATTAAGAGCCAAGTTCAGCCGTCGGTGGCTCGCAACCGGCGAACGATTGGTATTGGATTTTCCCGAGGAAGTCCGACGAGGGCTTACGCGGAAGACAGCAAATAAGCTCGGTCAATGTCTGCAGGTATTGCGACATAATCCCGGAAGTTTGGACGGCTCTCGTGAGCTTTAATAGAGGTGCGTAGCGCTACGAACCCATGACACCTGCTCCGAGTTGTGCACGGGTGCTTTTTAACCCTTGCCGCCCGCGCCCCGACGCTGCAAAGTTCGGGGCATCTTCGCAAGGGGACATGAATGACGCTGAGTTACGCGATCTACGACGTCTTTACCGACAGGCAACTCGAAGGCAATCCACTGGCTGTGGTCTTCGGCGCCGACCGGCTGGACGACGAGGCGATGCAGGCGATCGCGCAGGAATTCAACCTGTCGGAGACGGTGTTCATCCGCAGGCCCGGGGGTGCTGCGCATACGGCGAAGCTCCGGATCTTCACCCCCAGCCAGGAACTGCCCTTTGCCGGACATCCGACCGTTGGCGCGGCGATCGCTATCGCCGAGGCGCAGCATGGCGCGATCGAGGAGGGGATCGACCTTGTGCAGGTGCTGGAGGAGAAGGTGGGTCCGGTGCGCTGCGCCGTCCGCCTCAAGTCGAGGGCTGCGAGCTTTGCCGAGTTCGACCTGCCGCGCAAATCGGTACGGCTCGATGCCCGCTTCGACCGGCAGGCGATCGCCGATGCGTTGAGCCTGAAACAATCACAGATCGGCTTCGAGAACCACGTGCCTTCGTTCTGGAGTGCCGGCGCGCCCTTCGTCATGGTGCCGGTGCACGATGTTGCGGCGGTTTCTTCGATCGAGTTCGATTCGCAACGCTGGGAGCAACTGACGCCGATGGCCGAGGGGCGGCTGGCCCCGGCCTATGTCTATTGCCGCGGCGGCGTGAACCACACGGCGCGCTTCCACGCGCGCAAGTTCGGCCCCGGTGCCGGCAACCTCGAGGACCCGGCGACCGGCTCGGCCGTGGCCGCTCTCTCCGGTGCCATCCATTTTTTCGACCAGTTCGTCGACGGTCATCACCCGGTGCTGGTCGAGCAGGGGGTGGAAATGGGACGGCCGTCCTTCATCCACCTGCATCTGGATATCGCCGGCGGCGAGATCAGCAATGCCCGCATCGGCGGCCACGCGGTGAAGATCGGCGCAGGCGAACTTTTCGTCTGAAGCGGGAGCCAAGCCTTTTGGAAAAGAGAAATTCAATCAGCGTTTTAGGAGAATTTGGTGGGTGATCACGGGCTCGAACCGTGGACCCGCTGATTAAGAGTCAGCTGCTCTACCAACTGAGCTAATCACCCATCCGCGACCGCGTCGGTCAAGTCCCGTCGCTGTCGTGAGGGGGCGTATAAAGGCGTTCGATTGGCTTGTCCAGCGCCTTTGTGAAAATCTTTTGAAAAACTTCATGGGGCCAAGGCGCGCCCTGTGGAGAACGCCCCGCACACCGCCGTGGTTGTAGGGAACACGGGAGTCACGACGAAAGACGCGTTTGACAACTGCCGCTTTGACCTGGGCGGCCGCTTCATCGGCGTGCGCTGATGGCGCGGCCAGGCGAGAGCAAACGCAATCAACTCGGAGCCGGATGGAAACGCTGTGGGTTTATCGTCGCGTGACGCAAATACCCTCTTGAGTGTCATCGGCCCGTGCGCTAAAGCGACGCCACGGATGGGTGATTAGCTCAGTTGGTAGAGCAGCTGACTCTTAATCAGCGGGTCCACGGTTCGAGCCCGTGATCACCCACCAAAACTTCTCCTAAGACGCTGATTAAATTCCAATTTTTCCGGCAGGCATATTGGTGCGCTTTCCAGGTTCTGGGAGGTATCCACGGCCCGTTCCTAAGCATCCGGCGTGACCGCGTGCCGTCCTGTCCGCCGACACTTGTTGCGATGGCCTACGAGGCGCATCAGCGGCGCCATAATCCCGACCGGCGATATGTGCAGCGCTCGACCAGCGCGATTGGTCGCCTGGTCGAGCCGGTCGCGGGCGACGCCAACGGCACCGACCACGCCCTCATCAAACGGTGCGCCGAACATTCATAACGGCGTGACCAATATCGTCGTCAGACGCTGCTGCCGTTCATTTGGCGGGAAAGTATCGGAGCGTTCCGGCGAGCCGCGGGCCGGTCGATCCCTGGGCGTCCATCGGGTGATTGATGCCGTCGTTCACGGGCAATTCTTCAAAATCAAAGGGGCTCACGCCTTCGAGACACGCTGCATTGACGCCGTAGAAATCGGGGTTCGCGCGCGGCCTGTGGAAGGTGTAGATGCCGCATTTTGAGCAAAAGAAATGCTCGGCCGCCTTTGTGTTGAACTGATACCTGGTCAGCGCCTCACCGCCTGAAAGCACAGTGACGCCGTCCTTTGCGGCGGAGACGGCAACCGCGCCCTTCAACTGGCAGTAAGAGCAGGTGCAGCGGCGGGCCGTATGAAGACCGTTCTTCAATCGAACATTGAAACGAACTGTTTTGCAGTGACAGGCGCCGTTGAGGTCCTGAACGTCGAGATTCATGGAAGCATCCATCTGATTTTGAAGCGCAATTGACGTCCTTTTCTTAGGGGCTGGATTGCGGATGCTCAAGTGCGGGCAAAGCGAATGGCATGCCGGGCGGAAGGTGAGGACAGCCGTGACGACCCTTGGAGGCCTCTCCGCCTCATCGCGGCAGCGCCTCGACGTCGTGGCGTGAGGGGCGTGGCTCTGTGGTCGCGATGTCAACGATGCTGCCGATGCAGATCAGTGCGAAGAAGACGGAGAACGAGACAATGACAATCAATCGCTCCGTTTTGAACTCTTCGCCGCGGTGGAAAAGCCGCGTCTGTTGGCGATAAAGGCCGGATCGACCCCTGCGGCACGCTCGCACCCGTCACCTGTTGCTCCCGTGCAACAGGCGCTTCGTCATTCCGACAGTTTGCGATTGTGCTCTTGCCGCAGAAGTAAACTCGTGTAATTTTCACCAAATCGGAGCTCAAACTAGAGGAGGCATACGATGAATCATAATTTTGTTCAGATGCTCGCCTCTGGTGGAATGGCTTGCTCGTCACGACGAGTGTGCCACAATTCTGTGAATTACTTCGGCGCATAAACGCGACCCGAGTTCCGCCTTTTCGTATTTTCCATTTTGACTTGATGTGACCGGTTCCCGGAACGCGTTTCCGTGTCCGCGCGCATCCATAATCTAGAGGACCCGGCCGCTCGCGGCGGCGGGAATAAACATGCGCGAATTGCAACTCACCTCCGCCGGCACCCTGCTGGCGATCATGGACGACCTGTTTCGAACGTTCGGCTTCCGGCGGACAGTCGGTGCCTTCATTCTGGCTGCCTGGAGGCGTCGTCGGACGCTCAACCAGCTCAGCCATCTCTCGGATCACATGCTCCGCGATATCGGCGCGGAGGAAGGCGTGAAGAAGCCCGAGATAGCAGACATATCCCTCTGGCAAATGCCGGTCGGCTATCCGGTTACGAGACAGAACTGAGGCCCGCGTCAGCGGGCCTCAGGCTGCTGGCAAACCCTAAAGATGGCTTTCTGCCGCGAAGGGTGTCCCATTCTCCGTCATCCTCGCCCTTGTGGCGGGGATGTGAGCGACCCGACGTCCTTCGGGTCGAAAGACCTTTCGGCCCAAGGACTTGGGCTGGTCTCGCAGTTCCAGCGCACAATTGGGTGGCAGCGCCGCTTGTGTGTGAACGCGGCTGATCCTGCAACGCCGCGCATCTGCTCAGGCGCGCAAAGGTCGCCGTAGCACTTTGAATTGCCGCATGTTTTTGCCCTTTAACGGGCTACGAACAAAGGAAACATGCAGTCGGCAAGTCATCTCTCGTCACCAGCGCGTTGCAGGCCGATCGGAGATCAGGGTGCCAGCGCGGTCGCCGCCGATTGTTGTTCGGCGGCGAGCTTGGCGGCGCAGTCGTGTTTTATCATCGCCGCTGCGAGGTTCGCTCGCCCGGTACCGGTGGCCTTCGCCTTTGCTGCCGCCATGTCCCTGCACCAGTTTGCGTCGAGAACCTCTTCGGGGATGTGCGGCATGCAGGACGAGAGAAGCAGCAGCAAACATAGCAACGCGACGCGCATTCAAGGCTCCTTTGCGGGTGCCGGATTCTTATCATCAGCGAACCGAAAGGAAACACGTGCTTGTGCTTGGGGGGCTGCCTGATAGCCCTTGTTTCATGCGACCACCCGCTGGCCGGCGGTGCGGCAGGGGTGGTCGCGTTTCGTGGCCGTTACGGTGTCGTTGCCGGCTGCGTCGTGGACGGCTGCGTCGTTGACGGTTCGGTCGTGGACGGCTGAGTGGTCGAGGGCTGCGTCGTCGACTGGTCAGTCGTTGCCGGCTGCTGCGTCGTTGCTGGCTTCTGCTCGGTCGTCGCGGGCTCCGTCGTCGTCGTCGCCGGTGCCGTCTCGGTGGCTTGCTTGGCCCCCGGTTTCAGGTACACGACGCCAAGAATGATGAGCACGATCACAACCACGATGCCGATGACTGTGTTTCGATTCATGCAGGCTTCTCCTCAGGTTAAGTGCCTCAGAGGTGTAAATGGAGCGGTCGGTCGAATAATCAACGGCCAAACTCGCGGATCGGTTGAAAAACGATCCATCCGGTCGCGCAGCGACCGGCCGTGCCGTTGATCTTCGGCCTGGAGACATAGCCGGGAGCGGCGCGGTGATGAGTTCTCGAGCGTGCCTGTGCCGGGAGAGCCGGTGCTTTTCCGGTGTGTGAAGGCTGACTGGTAAGGGCCGCGGACCGCGAGCCTAGCGCTCGCCGCCGGCGGTGGATTTGGGCACGGGGGTGATGAAGCCGAGCCGCAGCAATTGCTTCGAACCGCCGAATTTCACCGAGGAATGGGAAAAGAGCTGCAGCGCGCCGGTGCCGGCGAGGGCTTCCGTCATCTTCGCATAGGCCGCCGAACCGTCGAAGTATTGGCCGTCGGCGACGGCATCCTCGATGACCTTTTCGTAGTCGGCGAAGAACTTGAAATGCAGCAGCGCGCCGAGCACCGAGGAGAAGTTGCGTTGATAGGGCAGCGGCTGATGGATGCTGGCGCCGAAGCGACAGTCCTCGTCCCAGAAGATCAACGGATACTTGATCAGTTCCAGGTCGGATTCAAACTCGCGGTGGCGCGCGCCGCCCTTGACCGTGATCGCTCGCGCGGTCGTTGCCAGCGAATAGCCACGGCTATCGAAATGATCGGCGACCTCCCACGGGGCTCGGGTTTTCAGCTGATTGACGTCTGCCGTGCGCAGATTGACCGGATACATATCCAGCATCGGTGCGGGCAGCCGTGAAATCTTCAGATTCTCGAGCGTATGGATCACCGACCACAGCGTGCGGTTCTCGCAATCGTCGTAGATCAGGAACTCATCGGAATCGACGTTGACGTACCAGCGGTCGCCGCCATAGCGCGCAAACAGCGCCTCCCTCCAGAGGCGGCCGCGCCGGGCTTCCGCGTAGCGAAGCGCAGACGCCCACAGGTCGACATCGGGCTGGCCCAGCAGATATTCACGCGTCCCATCGGTCGAGGCATCATCCACACAGATGAAACGGGTAACGCCCAACGACCGGTAATGCGCCAGAAAGCCGGGCATCAGCTTCGCGTCATTGCGGCTGAGGAAAACCAGCGGGAGATCATCAGGGTAGAGCGACGTTTGCCCCTGCGGGCTGACGCAGCGCAGGTCGACTTCGCGGCCCTCCGTCCGTTCGCGACGCTCGACCTTGGCGGATTCGTACCAGGTGATGAGGCGATCGAAGAGGTTTCGGTCCGAGATCATCTCGGCGTCGGATTGATCCCTGAAGGGATAGGTAATGTCTTTCATTCCCATTCCGATATGTATTCTTCATACATAATATGGGGCGACTTAGATCAAAAACACCGGTGAGGCAATTGCCTGATGGCATCGACCCGGCGATGCCGCGAGTGGCGCATTGCCTGTCTCTGGAGCGCGAAATCGCACTAACTGGCGGTGAAAAGATCCTTGAGGCAAGGCATGAAGCGTCTTCTTCGTTCGATCCGAAAGAGAATTCGTTACTTCACCAATGCGCGCACGGTGACGATCGACGGCATCCGGCTGGTGTCCGACGCGGCGCGCGTTCCGGCCGTCGTGCGCGACCTGATGTATCGCGAAGTCTACGAGGATACGGAGCGCAACATCCTGCTTCGGCTGCTGAAGCCCGGCTCGAAGGTGCTGGAAGTCGGCACCGGCGTCGGCTTCATCGCGCTGCTTGCGGCAAGGATCTGCGGCGCTTCGAACGTGCTGACCTATGAGGCCAATGCGTCGCTGGAGCCGCTGATCCGCGAGAACTTCCGGCTGAACGGCATCGAGCCCGCCTTGCGGCTCAGAGCGATGACGGCCGAAGGGCGCAGGATCTCCTTCTTCCGGAGCGACAACATCATTTCGTCGAGCGCCTACGACCGTCAGCTGCCGGGCGCGAAAGTGGAGCGACGTCTTCTCCGAGGTACTCCAGACCTATCGCCCCGATGTGCTGATCATGGATGTGGAAGGCAGCGAGGATGAATTGCTGCGCGTTGCCGATTTCGGCTCGTTCAGGGATATCCTGGTGGAACTGCACCCGCATGTCATCGGCGAGGCGAAGGTCGAGGAATTGAAGGCGATCCTGGCGGACAAGGGGTTCCGGCAAGGCGAGACCGACCGCAAGACCTTCCATTTCCACCGGAACCGCGCTTGAACGCAGCCGATTTCGCTCGCCATGACGCGACCATCGCAACTTTTTGGCGGGTCGTTGGTTACTCCTGCATTCACGTTCACTGGGCTAGCCTTGAGGTCCTCTCAATGGGTAGCGGGTGGAGGAGACTGATATGACACACAAGATGAGCAAACTTCTGGCCGTGCTCCTGGTCGCCGCAGGCGCCGTAGGCGCCGTCACGGCGCTGCCTTCGGTATCTCCGGCGCAGTCCCTTGATCTCTACATCGGACCTCGCGGCGACGATGGCGACTGGGATCGGGACTATCGGCGCGAACGCCGCTATGACGACGATTACTACAGCCCGCGGCGCGGCTGCAGCGCCCGCCAGGCCATTCGCCGCGCCTATGGCTATGGCATGCGTGATCCCGAGATCGCCGGAATGAGCCGCAACCGAATCGTCGTCGAGGGCATCGGACGGCGTGGACAATACGCCAGGATCTATCTCGCCAACCGCAGCGGTTGCCCGCGCATCCGCTAGATCACTTCATTGTTTCATCGAAACACTGAAGTGATCTAAGTCTTTGAAATTACGCAATTCTGGACGGAAAACCGTTTCGCACTTTTCCTGGAATTGCTCTAACGTGTCTCCCTGTCTCGACCGCGCGCTTGGTGCGGTCAGGGGGCGCGGTCGAGGGCGCAGTCGGGAATTGCCTGCGCCGCGCAAAGGACACGCGGCAAATGCTCCTCGTTCCGTATTCCGCAGTGCGAGGCGGCGGCGTGATGCTCGTGCCTGGCTCGCCGCAATGGGGTGAACGCCGCTGGTCCGTTCCCTTGAGGAAGGGCAATGTGATATAGCGTCCGCCGATGATCATTCCGACCTCTTCGACATCCACACCGCTCGGCGAGCGTGCCTGCGGCACCTGCACCCTTTGCTGCCGGCTGCCGGATATCGACGCGTTGGAAAAACCGGCAAACGACTGGTGCCGGCATTGCATCGACGGTGAGGGGTGCCGGATCTATGAGCAGCGGCCGCAGCTCTGTCGCGACTTCCTCTGTCTTTGGCGCACGGATGAGGGCCTGGACGACACCTGGGATCCGGCGCGCTCGCGCATGATGATTTATCGGCAGGGGCCGCAGGTCACCGTTCTCGTCGATCCCGATTATCCGGAAATCTGGAAGCAGACGCCCTATGCCGAGACGCTGCAGCGCTGGGCGCGCGCGGGCGAAGGCGGGCAATATGTGATCGTCTTTGTCGGCGACGCCGTATTCAAGGTCGTCTGACGCGCGCGACAAAGCGCGAAAAAGAAAGAGCCCCGCACGAGGGCGGGGCAAGCGAGCACCCAAAATGGCTCGGGGTGCGGGGAAGCGCAGTCAGAAAGAACGTACTGCGCGGTACGGAAGCTAACGCGCATCCGCCAGCCGGGGGAAGGCCTGATTCGGCGATTCCGGTACGCTCGCCAAAATAAATCCTGAGAAGAGCCGAGCGGCGGGCCATGGCCGCCGCGCCCGTCTTTCGCGGTCCCGGTCTTGAGCAGCGCCGATTGACTTTGCCGCGTTCCGCCTCATTTCCGAAAGGAGAAACTGACGGAGACGATGATGTCAAAGACGATGCTCATGGTCCTCTGCCTACTGCATGTGTCCTTTAATCGTACCCGATTAAAGGACAAGAACATGCAGCAATTCAAAGTGCTACAGCGACCTTTGCGCGTCTGATAAGACGCGCGGCGCTGTAGCGCTTCTTGCCCTTTCGGCCTGTGGCAACACGGCGCGCGGCTTTCGGCAGGATGGAGCCGAGACCGGCCACGCACTCGACGACGCGACGCACCGGGTACTGAAGTCGACCTCGAAATAGAGCAAATCCAGGAAAAGTGCGAAACGGTTTTCCGTTCGGAATTGCGTAATTTCAAAGACTTAGATCACTTCAGTGTTTCGATGAAACAATGAAATGATCTAGGGCGCAAGAACCCGATGCAGGAAAGGCACTTCGGCCTTTCCTGTGTTCGCGCTCGATGGTGGTGCGGTCGGTGCCCGGACGAGCGTTATCGCGGCCGCAAGGCGTTCGGCTGAGCGACCGTTTCGCTGCTCGAAAAGATGACGACTGCAAACAGCAGCACGCCGACGAAGGCGACGATCGAGGCCGCGGCGACGATGGGCTCGATCTCGGGCCTGCCGGTGACCATCAGATAGAGCGACGGCACCAGCACGGCGACGCCTGAGGTGTAGACGTAATATTGGATCATGGCGAGCCGGCGCTCGGCCTTGGCGGGATTGAGCGCATAATAGATGCCGAAGATTGCCATCGTGACCCAGCCGAGCAGGTTTGTATGGGCATGCGCCGGCGTGGCGGCATGATCCTGACTGATAGCCATGTGCAGGCCGATACAGAGGCCGATGATCAGGAATATGATTGCGGTCTTGAAATACAATTGAGCAAGGCGCGGCATCGATTCTCTCCTCTTGATGCTCCCCGCTTACTTTATTAGCATTTTTGCAAATTAATAATGATTGCCAATATTGGGCACTTTGCGCCGTCGTCATGCCCGCGAGCGGATCCATGCGACCGGGCGGTTGCCGCGGCCAATGCGGCGCGCTTGCGCGTGGCCATGTCGTTGAAAGCGGTGAGGTTCTGGCGCTGCAGATAGGCGGATATCGCGGCTTCCACGCCGCGCTCATTGCCGCCTTCGGCTTCCCAGAAGGCTTCCATGGCGGCGAAGAGGGCGGACTTGTCGAGCGTCATGGTCATCTGAGATCGGCACCGAACTGCTGGCGGTGGTTGAGGGTGCCGTGGACGGCCTGGCTGTAGGGGGAGCGTTCCGCGTCGAAATCCGCGCACCAGCGCTCCCAGGCGTCGGAGGTGCGGACAAAGGCCGGCAGCTTGTGCTCCTCTTGCGGGCTCTGGTCGTAGCCTTCGAGCCAGGCGTCGGCGACCGTCTCGGTCACGTCTTCGCCGTGGAGGACGTCGAGATCGAAGCGGATCAGCTTTGCGACATGCTCGCCATCGTGGACCCGAAGCCAATCGGCAGCGGTGCGGTAGGTGGTGCCGACCGTGTCTGTCTCCTCGCAAAAATAGCCGGTGCCGAGCGTCATGACGGCGAGAATGACCTCGCGCCCGTGAAGGAACGGGGCGGGGCCTGTCACAGCATCCGCGATCAACACGTCGGGCATCGTTCACCTCGGCCTGTTCGAGGTGCGCGCTGGCGCGCCCTTGCGGGTGCCATCGGTCCCTCCGGTTTCGTTCTGTGGCAATATAGGAAAATTCCTATTTATACTTCAATAGGAAAGGCACTGCCGGCAGGAATTTTCTTCGCGCGGCCGCTTTGAGTTGTCGATAGGCGATTATTTGTTCTTGTTTTGTTCGATCGATTGCGCCACCTTGGAGCCGCCATTCCAGGTGGCGGAAAAGGAGCATGGGATGATCACCTATTTCGTGGTTCAGAGCTTCACGCTGGGGAGCCGCGGGGCGCTGCTTGCCGACAATCCGGTGCAGGCGACCGGGGCCGAACATGCGGTGCGGCTGGCCGAAAGGCTGGCAGCGACCAAGGTGGGCGTCGTGGCCTTCAGCCGCTCAGGCGATCTCGCGACCGGGGAGTTCGAGGACGCCACGCTGCTCTTCATGTCGGGCGACCTGCCGATGGAGATCGAGGAGGGGATGGCGGCCTGAGTGTCAAGTGGCAGGAGGCAGCGGACCGAACGCTTTGTGACGGCATGCGGAACGGCGGCGATTGCATGGCGAAGTGTTGAGGACTGCCCCGAGGCGATGCCTTGCCCGCGGCATCCTCGCCTGGCGGTGAGGGGCGAACCAGCCAGTGCCTGTGGCGTGCGGGATTTGTCCCTGGATCGGCTGGCACTTGGTGCAGAATTGACGTGCCTGTGGTCGGGACTCGCTACCCCACTGCCAGTCGTCGAGACAAGCTGGCGCCCATCGCGGCCCTGTTCAGGGGGTGAGCAGCTATGTGGTCGGCATGCTGCTTTGAATCAGGTAAGCGATATAGCACGTTGAATATGCAAGGATATCGTCGCTTGGCCCTGCAGGCTCTAGCGGGCGCTGTATTTGCCGACCACCCGGTGGCAGAAGGACCACTCGACCCGGCTCTCGGTGAATTCCAGGAAAGGGTTGTACTGCCGGAGCGTCCATTCGCGGTCGTTGAAGGAGACCAGCCGCTTGATGATCGCTTCGGCGTCGTTGGCGGGCGGCACGTGATAGAGCACCACGTCCTTGTCGCGCGCCGGCGGCAGATGCGGGTGGACGAGCGCCATGTCGCCGGGCTCGTATGCCGGGATCATCGAGCTGCCGGTGAGGTAGATGCCGTAGGCGCCCTTGACGCCCTCAAGCACCGAGGGGCGCTTGACATATTCGACCGCATCGAAGGTGACGATCACGTGGCCGTCGCCGCCTTGCGCGGCGGCGAAGATCGGTAGGTCGCGATGGCCGACGAGCTGTTCGCCGGGCACGATCTGCGGTGCGAAGCCGGGCGCACGTCTCGGTGCCGCTTCGGCGGCGGGGGCGCCCTGAATCAGATCGACGATCGTGCGCGCGTCGCGCTCGCGCAGTTCCCGCGGTGTCTCGCGCTCGACGAATTGCTGGATATAGGCGTGGTTCTTCGCGATCGCGATCGACAGATCCTTGTAGGTCGTCTTCTTCGCGTCGACTGCTTCCCGGATAAGGCGGCGCAATTCGTCCATGGCACTGGCATCCCAGATTCCGTTTCTTACGTCCAATAGGAAATTTCCTCTTGATGAGTGTAGGAAATCCTACTATGAATAGGATGTCAACGGAAATGAGCGGTGCAAATCGCCTGAGTTTCCGGCGGCGGCCGGCATCGCCAGCGTTTTTAAAAGACGCGCGGCGCTGTCAATGGCCCCACAGATCGGTCTCCGCAGCAATTGCGGTGAGCATTTTGAGAAAAGCTGCTGTCTTCCCGATCGGCAACGATTTCGGGGTGCGCAGCGGGCGAGAGGTTCCGCTTCCTCCCCGGAGCCTCTCGCTCTTCGATTACGATGATCTTGGGTCGGCTCGGCCCGGCAACATGAGCGCGATCGAAATTGGCGCGAGCGGAACGCGGGCGGGAAACCGTCAGCACTTTTCCTCCTCTCGCTGCAATTCGTCGCCGGCAAGCCGTCACCGGCGCATGCCTCCGGAACTGGCAATGGTTGCGGCTGGCGGCGTGCGCGGTCCGGGCGCCGGGAGCAGGCGGCTGCGCTCCTTGGGGGTGCGGTGCCGGCTCACGAGCCCGAAGTGGCGCCCGTCGTCCCGCCTGCATTCCTTTGGGATGCGCGGCGCAAGGGACCGAAGGGCCTGACCGGTCCGCCCATCAGGGGCGGATGCTGGAAGCGGCTTGTCGGCGGGGTGGGGAGACAAGCGGATTTGGCGCGCGATGAGCGCGATGGAATGGCCGTGCCAGACGGGGCGGCCAAAGGCGAAGGCATGGGAAAAGGCATGGCGCAGGACAGTCTGACAGGAAGGCCTGGAGCCTCCCGCTTTCAAGTGGAAACGCTGGAGGCGGAAAGATGCTCTGGAATCAAAGTGCTGGAGCGTCCTTTGTGCGTTCGGTCGAACGCACGGCGCTCTAGAGGACAGGCGGAAAGCAAGGGCGCGGGCGTCCTGCCGCCTTTGGTACGCGTCTGCGGCAGCGCTGTTGCCGCGGCGCCCGGCAAGGCCAGGGCCGGGGCCGCATCCCGGCCGAGCGGGGAGTAGCGGCCATGCGCATCACCGCGATCGTCGAGGCGCTGGTTCAATCCGGTGCGTCGCCGGAGATGATCCTTTGCGCCGTGCGCGCCGCCGAAGCCGGGCAGCAGTCGGAGATCGAGCGGCGCCGGGCAGGCGATCGCGAACGGCAGCAGCGTCACAGGGCGCGCGTGACGTCACGCGATGTCACGGCGACAGCGGCGGGTGTCCTCTAACTCTCCCGACACGACTCCGGCCGGGAGCGGCCCTCAGCTCGATCTCCACCTGGGGGCGGAAAATGCAGCGCGGTCGGGGCGCGGCCGCAGGGCCAGCCGGCTGCCCGCGACCTTCGAGCCCGACTGGGCGTTTGCCGCCGGGCTCGGCTTCGGGCCGGCCGAGGCAACAATCGAATTCGACAAGTTTCGCGACTACTGGACCGCCAAATCCGGCCGCAATGCCACCAAGCTCGACTGGGCGGCCACCTGGCGGAACTGGATGCGCAATGCCGGCCGACCAGCCAGGGCTGGCGGCCCCCAAGTCGCGAGCCGATCAACCGCGGCGGGCCGGGCCGGAGACGCCGGACCACCGCGACGCGGACATCGCCAGCAGGCGCCGCCGCACGAGACCGCCTTTGCCCGCCACCAGCGGGAATGCAGGCAAGCGATTGAAAGCGAAATCAAAGGAAACCGAAACAATGACCCTCTTGGAAATGATGAGTTTGCCGGCGCAGGCCCGGCTTTCGACCTTGAGCCGGGAGATTACCGCGCTCACTGAACGGCTGGCGCCGGCCAGCGAGGCGGCGGTGCTGCGCAGCCTCGACGCGATGCAGACGGCCGGCATGACGATGCCGCAGGGGATCGAGCCGAAAAAGATCCTCGCCGTCTACCATTATGCGCTCTCCGGCGTGCCGGGCTGTGGGCTAACGGCGGCGACGCAGAAGCTGATCCGCGGCGACTATGCGGCCAACGCCAATGTGCTGCTGGGCACGATCCCGAAGCCGCCGGTGCTGGCGGCACTGGCAAAGGCAGAGGCGCTGAGCATGCGGGCGGAGCTTGCCCGCAAGCGTGAGACGATCGCCGCCCTCAAGCCCCGGGATACCGGCCGTTCCGAAGCCAGTCGTGCCCGCGTTCGCGCCAGGCTCGAAGCGTTTCGGCGGACACACGCAGCGGCCAAGGCGGCCGCCCAGAACGTAAGCGCGCTTGCAACCCGGGAGATCCACCATGCAGCCTGAGGCAACGGAATTCATGACAGGGCAGACAGCTGCAGGCGGCAGGACAAGCGCCGTTGCGGCGCGGGCGAGGGCCGTGCCCGGGGCTGGCGGTGACGACGATACGGGAAAGCGCCACCGTGGACAGGCGCGCGCGGAAAGCGGCGCAGAGGCTATGGCAATGCGGATGACGGCAGGCGACGAGGTGAGGCAGAAGGCGGCCGCGCGTGGTCACGCGCAAGCCGAAGGTTCCGTGGGGATGGCCGCGGCTGACCGCGAGGCGGCGCCCGCCGCGACGCTGGAGGATCTGGCGGGCATGGTCGCGGTTCAGGTGCGCACGCAAACGCGGCGGATCGCGGAGCTGGAACTGGCGCTCGCCGATGCGGAGGCGCGGCTTCTGTCGCAGGCGCGGATGATTTGCGGCGCGGCGGATGCGGCAGGCGGCGATCTCTTCAGCCGGCGGCCGGTGCGCGAGATCATCGACGACGTGCTTGGCGCCTATCCCGGCATCACCTGGGAGGAGATCATCGGCGTTGGCCGCGAGCGCCGCCTGGTCGAGCCGCGCCATCGCTGCATGGCGGCAGTCTACGAGGAGCGCAAGGATCTGTCGCTGCCGGCGCTCGGCCGCATCTTCCACCGCGACCATACGTCGGTGCTGCATGCGGTGAACAGGCGCGGCGCCAGCCGATGACGGCAGCCTTTTGATTTTTGGATTGATTTTGCGTCAGCGCGAAGCCGGGGCCGGCGGTACGGCCAAGCAGCGATGACGAATGAATGAAACGAGGAAACGATACGATGACATCCAAGGCAGAACGCATCCGCATCAAGCGCGCCAGCCGGGCCGGCCGGCCGCGCAAGGCCGACGTGGCACGCTATCCCGGTGGGCAGATCAAGCACGGCGAGACCGAACGGGAGGTGCGCTCCGTGGCGCTCGACGCGCGCAAGCGCATGCATTTTTCCGGCAAGCGCGACGTCGATGTTGCGAGCCCCTTTGCCGGCTACACACTCGGCCGCATGTTCCTCGACGGCAAGCTGACGGCGCATGAGCGCGAGGCGGGCGACGAGTACGCCCGGCAGATGGCGCGCTATTACAGCCTCACCGGCATTCCCTTTCCGAGTGTCAGGGCGCAGTCGCTCTTCAGCGTCAAGGGTTTTGCCGGCGAGACCTCCGCCGAGCGTGCCCGGAGCGCCCGCCAGGCGGCGAACCGGATGATGGAACTGGAAGGCGTGCTCCTGAAACTGCAGGACGGACCGCAGGTGAAGACGACGGTCTTCAACGTCTGCATCATGGATTACGAGATGCTGCGCACCATGCCGGAACGGCAGCTCGCCTGGCTGAAACGCGGGCTGACCGAGCTGCACTGGCACTTGGGGCTGTCGCGGGAGAAGGAGGGGTGAGGTAGATGGCGCCCATCTTCTGGACCGCTCGTCCGGCCTGCCGGCCACCGTCTCGCCGCAGGCGGGGAGAAGGGACATATGGCGACGCCCCACCTAAATCGCTTCGTCACACCCGGCCGCGGGATACTTTTGCAGTCTAACTCCATCGGGCGCGCCGCATCAGCGGCGCCAGAAGGTCCGGTGGGGGCTGAGTAGTTCGTCCTCGATCTCGGGGAAGGGGCCAAAAACCTCGATCGGCTTCTGGCCGGAGGCAAGCACCGTGCGCGAGGCGAGGTTCATGGTCGGGTTTTCGGGGTGGTCGCTGGTTTCGGCAAGGAGCTTTTCCTCCTCGAAGCCGTAGACCAGGCGACCGATATTCGCCCAATAGAGCGTGCCGGTGCACATGGCGCAGGGCTCGCCGGTTGAAACCAGCGTGCAGGACCATAGGAATTTCGCCGGATAGGCGGTCGCGGCACGCCGGCTAAGCTCGGTCTCGGCGTGGCGTACGGTGTCGATATTGCCCTGGCGCATCAGGATGCTGTCGTCGGGGCCGACCAGGACCGCGCCGAAAGGATGATGGCCGTGCGCGGCGGCCTCGCGCGCGACTTCGTCGGCGGCGCGAAGGTGGGCGAGCATCTGATCGCGGGTCATGGTCTGTCGCTCCCCAACGTCGTGGACGCCACCGATTGGACGGTGCCGTTCGGACGATCGTAGCTCGAAAATCGAATGTCCGATATCGCCGCTGCCCGCAATTTCGCAAGACATCCGCCATGCCAGCGGGTGCTGCGCTTGCAAAGGGGAGTGTGTCTCCGTTCTCCTTGCGACAGGTGAGGCGGTCGCATTGCCCGGTCTTTCCCCAACCGCCGCAGCCTGCGCTGGCGGCGGGTCAATCTTGATCCGACCAGTCGGCAAGCAGGGTGATGCCGAACTTCGGCGCGGCCCTCCGAAGCCGATCAAGCTCTTCCGATGTCGGTGGCTTGACCGCTTCGCCCGGCCCAAGTTCACGGCCGGCTTCCTCCAGAAACCGGTCGAAGATGGCTGGCGTGCCGATCAGGATGTAGCGCGCCGGCCGGCGGCTGACGTTGAGGAGCTGGTGGGGTACGCGGCGCGGGAGAAAGATGCTCTGGCCCACGGTCAACCGGTGCGCGGTCCCGCCGATTACCGCAGTCAGTTCGCCCTCGAGGATGTAGACGGTTTCGTCGTCGCTGGCGTGGACGTGAATTGGCGTCCTGGTGTCGCCGCCGCTGACGTTTTCGAAGAGGCAGAACTGGCCGTCGGTCTGGCTGCCGGACAACAGACGCTTCATGACGACGCCGGCGAGGGCGAATGCTTTCGGTTCTGTGCTGCTCATCGCAAATACCCCATCGAATTTCGCAGGAGCGGTCCTGTCCGCTGCGCTCCCGAGGAAGCGCGGCGGCATGGTTGCATGCGTCGGCGGCGACATCAGGACGAAGGGTGAGGTGCGGCACGGTCCGATCCGGCGCCGATGGAGCCGGGGCGGCG
Organism: Ensifer sp. ENS10; assembly: GCF_014852025.1. NCBI lineage: Bacteria > Pseudomonadati > Pseudomonadota > Alphaproteobacteria > Hyphomicrobiales > Rhizobiaceae > Ensifer > Ensifer sp. ENS10. The sequence continues at coordinate 479,346 of NZ_JACVAS010000002.1, read as the reverse complement.
CCCTGTCTGGCCGGCTTACCGAGAGGATGGCGAAATATCCACCGCGCGCGAATGGCGATCGGTTCCGCATGCCGGGGATCGGTCTCGAACCCGGTAAACCGATCGACGCGGCAGTTTGCCAGCACCGATGTCTCGGCTTGCCCAGCCTGTGGTAGAGTTCGCCCGTTCAGCTGGCTGGAGTGTGCTGTGATGGCTGCATCGACGTTCAATGCCAACACTGGCGACGGATATGAGTTGCAGATGGGGCGCTGGAGCCGAAGGCTGGCCGTGCCCTTCCTGGCATTTGCCGGAGCCGCGGCGGGCGAACGGGTGCTGGATGTCGGCTGCGGCACCGGCAGCCTGACATTCCTGTTGGCCGCGCGGCCCGACCTTTCCGCCGTCTGCGGGGTGGATTGCGCAGCGCCCTACATCGAACACGCCAGCCGCAGCAATCCGGATCCGCGCGTCTCCTTCCAGATTGGCGACGCATGCGCTCTGCCCTTTGAGGATGCGGCGTTCGATCGGGTCCTGTCGCTGCTGATGCTGCATTTCGTTTCTGAGCCGGAACGGGCCGTGGCGGAGATGCGCCGCGTTGCGCGGCCTGGCGCAACGGTCGCTGCCACCGTGTGGGACGGTCGCGGCGGTTTCGTTGCCAGCCGCCTGTTCCTCGATACGGCGGCAGCCCTTGATCCCGCCGCCCGCCGGCTTCGCGAGCGCGCCTTCACCCGCCCGATGACCCGGCCTGGCGAACTGGAGGCGGCCTGGCATAGGGCCGGCCTTGTCGAGGTCGAGACGGCTGAGCTTGCGATCCGCATGGAGTACGCTTCCTTCGACGACTACTGGACGCCCTATCTCGGCAAGGATGGCCCAGGGGCCGAATATATCGCGACACTCAATGAGCCGGCGCGCACGCGGCTTCGCGATGCGGTCCGTTCTGCCTATCTCGATGGCGAGGTCGATGGTCCACGGTCCTATGTCGCGGTCGCCTGGGCCGTCAAAGGTGTGGTGCCAGGTTGAATTCAGGGCGGCGGCTCATACCCCTGGGATCGCTGGAGACTTGAAGAAAGAGGTCAACCGGGTGATGCGGCTCTGTCAGAGTGACGCAACTCGGTTGCCGCTTCCGGGTTAGCCTGCCGATGCGGAGGTGAAAACCGCCAACTGGGCCTCGAAGGCGCGCTTGTAGGCCGGCCGTGCTTCGCCGCGAGCGACATAGGCAGCAAGGTTCGGGTATTCCTCAAGAATCCCTGATCCATGCAGCCGGCGCAGCACCGTCACCATCAGGAGGTCGCCGGCGCTGAAGGCGCCATCGAGCCAGTCGGCATCGCCAAGGTGATTGGAAAGGCCGCCAAGCCGTCTGCGGATGGTTTCGTCGAGCGCACGCAGGCGGTGCTCGTACCAGGGCTCGTTGCGTTCGAGGATCTGGACGAGATTACGGTCGAAGACCGGCGGCTCGATGGTGTTGAGCGCGGCAAACATCCAGGCGATCGCGCGCGCCCGGGCATTGGCTTCGTCTGGCAACAGGCCGGCATGGCGCTCGGCGATATGGAGCACGATCGCTCCGGACTCGAAGAGGGCGAGATCGCCTTCCTCATAGGTCGGGATCTGGCCGAAGGGCTGAAGGGAGAGATGCGGCGGCTGCTTCATCGCCTTGAACGACAGAAGGCGAACCTCGTAGGGCAGGCCTACTTCCTCGAGCGCCCAGCGGACACGCATGTCGCGCGCGAGCCCCTTGCCGCGATCCGGTGACCGTTCGAAAGCGGTAATGGTGATCGTCATCGTTGTCCTCCATCGCTTGGTCTCCCTTGAAGACGGATGGCAGCCCGCGATCCCGACACGTCGTCGCGAAAGTCGCGCCTGGACGGGCCGCTCAGGCCGCTCCCGTCACCGTTCCCTGGTGGAACAGCATCTGCCACCTGGTTCCGTTTCGCTTCCAGACAGAGCTTCTGAGTGCGTGCCGCTCCGATCCATCGCTTTCTCTGCGATGGGTTCTGTAGGTCAAGAGCAATGCTTCCGGCGAAATGGCGGTCAGGCGGTAATCGCTCGCGCGCAGTTCGCCATCGTCTTGCTCTGGCTCCTGCACAAGCAGATCGATGATTTCCGCACGATGATAGATCGTACCGGAAGCCCCGAACTCGACGAAGCCTTCGGCGAGCAGCGCCTCGACGGCTGAACGCGACCGGCGAACCTCCGGGCGGTGCAGTGCTTCTTCAAGCGCACGGATTTCATCGAGAGGGGGCAGAGCGTGCATCATGATTGTTCCGCTGTGGGCGAGGGCTGCCGGTACACTACTGCATGTCTCCTTAATCGACCTCGATTTAAGGACAAAGGCATGCAGAAAATCAAAGTGCTACAGCGACCTTTGCGCGTCTGATAAGACGCGCGGCGCTGTAATCTGCTGAGACCTCGGACGGCAACTGCCAGAGCGCCGTGCGTTCAGATGAACGCAAAGGACGCTGTAGCCGTGGCGCACCAGTTCATCCGGGGCGGCGCGAGCCAGCCGTTCAAAGAGGAAGCGGCCGGTTCTGGAAGATGCTCTTCATCACAAGGGTAGAGGTCAGGCGCAGCACGCTCGGCAGCGCAAGCAGGCTCTCGTCATAGAGCGCCTGGAAAGCCTTCAGGTCCTCAGTCACCACGTGCAGCATGTAGTCGGGATCGCCAAACAGACGCTCGGCTTGCGTGATTTCCGGTATCGCCCAAAGAGCCTTTTCGAAGGCATGCACGTTCTCGCGGCTGCCTTCCCTGAGCGTCGCAAAGACGATCGCCGAGAAATTGAGGCCGACCTTGGCGGCATCGATATTGGCGCGATAGTCGCTGATCACGCCGGATTGCTCGAGCGCCCTGACCCGGCGATGGCAGGGGGAAAGGCTGAGCCCGATGCGGTCGCCGAGCTCGGTAACCGACAGTCTCCCGTCCTTCTGAAGCTCAGCAAGAATCTTGCGGTCCGTATCATCCATGAGGGAGATATTACCTCAAGATGCCACATCTCGGCAAGAGATATGGAGCTAATCCCCGTGATGCAACGCTATTCTTCCTTTGATGGCGCGGGTATCCGAAGGAAGGTGGCGCGAGATGGAAATGGGTCTGTTGACGGCGTTTTGGGCGATATCGTTTTCGCTGGTGCTGACACCCGGCGCAGACTGGGCCTATGCGATCTCGGCGGGATTGCGAGACAGGGCGATCATGCCGGCCGTTTCCGGCATGCTGCTTGGCTATCTTGCGATCACTCTGGTGGTCGCGGCCGGCGTCGGCGCGCTCGTCGCCGGCGTTCCGGCGGTTCTGACGGTGCTTACCGTGCTGGGAGCGGGCTATCTCCTTTGGCTCGGCGTCGGGGTTCTGGCCCATCCGCCTGTTCCGGTGGCCGATGAAGATCAGGCGGCCAGGAGCTGGACCGGGTGGATCGTCCGCGGTTTCGCGGTGAGCGGCATCAACCCGAAGGCGCTACTTCTTTTCCTGGCGCTGCTGCCGCAGTTTACCAGCCGCGACGGGAGCTGGACGATCCCGAGCCAGATCGCGGCGCTCGGGGCCGTGCATATGCTCAACTGTGCGCTGATCTACTCGCTTGTCGGCACGGGTTCGAGCATGGTCCTCAGGACGCGCCCGCGCGTGGCCCGTCTGGTGAGCCAGTTCTCAGGCGCGGCGATGATTGCGATCGCGCTGTTCCTGCTCGCCGAGCAGCTTGTCATGGTCCGATGAGGCGTGGCGGCCGCCTCAGGACGCTTTAGCCAGCTTTTCTTCGCGACCGATGCGGGCGTCGAGGTCGCGCAGGCGAAGCGTGACGGCGGGGTGGCCGGGCAGGAGCGACAGGGCATTCGTCAGCATGTCGCGCGCCGTGACGAGGTTGCCGTCGCGGATATGGCGATTGGCGCGGTGGAAGAGGAAGTTGACCTGCTCTGTAGGGGCAAAGCGATCGCCGAAGCGGGCGTGCAGGCGATCGGCCCAGGCCGGGTGGCGGGCCATGGCGGCGACGGCGTTCTGGTAAGGCCGCATCGGCGCGTCGATCCGCGCGGAGCGGGCAAGGGCGCGCAGGGCAGCAAGGTCATTGGCGCGGCAGGCATCGATCAGCGAAAGCGCGCGCTGCGTTCCGGTGAAGACCCTGACCGTGCCATGACCGGTCATGTGTACGGGCACGAGATGCGTTTCCGCCTGCAGTTCCGCTATGCGCTCGGCATGCCTGCGATCGATCGCGTGGAACGGGTCGTAGAAGAGATAGGCGCGGCCGGCGGCATGGTCGGGGGCGATACTCATATTGGCGTGCAGGTCGGGCGAGAAATGCCTGAGAAAGCGATTGTCGTAGGGAACGGCTTTGGGATTGATCGAGATTTGCGGGCAGAAGGCGATGGCTGTCGTGGCGTTGAAACGCCGGCGGTAGCGAAGCGCTGCATAACCGCCCTGAGAATGGCCGTAGAGGATGCGCTCGGGTGCTGCCTTCAGGATCGGCGCCGCAGCCTCGACCGCCTTGACCACGCTTTCGGCCGGAAACCAGTTGGGACGCTTGCTGATGAAGCCGAGGGCGGCGATATCCGCCTTCTCGCAAAAGCGCTGGCCCCAGTAGCGGCTCCCGTTTGCCTGGATTTCCATCTCGTTGAAGGTGATGAGGAGGTAAGCCGAGGCGCCCGGGCGATGGATGACCTCAAGGTTTTCGTCCGAGTAGATAAGCACGGTTGCTCCGAAGTATTTCAAGGTTTGCAGTAGTATATTTCCAATTTCCGAAGCTTGTTCGGCGACGTTATATTAGTGTGAATTCGCCTGGGATTTCCAGTGCCTAGGACTTTCTGCAAGAGGATTTCAATATTCATTTCGGCTGACGGCTTCAGCGGTCGTTCGTTTCGGCAGCTTTCGGCTCAAACCGGACATAGAGGTTCGCATCGCGGACGGCTGCTTTGCGCCCCCATTTGAGCCGTTCAGCGCGCCGATCGCCGAGCCCAGAAGCTGCCATTCATTCACGTGGAGCGGCGCTGAGCGGCAACGGCCTCAATGGGACTCTGCTGCCGTCCTCGGATGATACGGCGAACGGCAGCTTCCAGCGAGAGCGAACGTTCCGGCGTTTATGCAGATCATCGCCCGTGGCATGCGCTGAGACATCAGGGTTTCGTATCCTCCTTGAAACGCGATACTGGTTGACTACATGTTGTAGATGCATCATCGAGAGACTTATGAACCTGCGTTCCCTACCCGACGATAGACGAGCAATGCTGCGGGAACTGGAAGATGCCTGCGTAATTTCGCGGGCGCGCCTTATCTCACGCGTTATGACCAACATCTTCGACGAGGAACTGCGGCCGTTCGGCCTAGTGTCCTCGCAACACACCTTACTCGGTTCAATCATGCGGATGGGCGTCGCGACGCGTGCCGAAATCGGCCGAGCCAACTGCCTCGATCGCTCCACCTTGACGAGAAACCTCAAGCTGATGCTGGACGCGGGATGGATCGAAGAGGTCCCCGACAAGGTTCAAGGTCGTCAGCGCCCCCTTCGGCTGAGCAAAGCTGGCGAAGACCTGCTGTTTTCATCCATGCCGGCCTGGCGGGCGGGGCAGGAACGAGCGTCCAAGCTGCTTGGGCAAGCAGGCTTGAGCGCAATCAAGACCGTCGCGGACGACATTCCGCGCGATTAGCCGGAATCTGAAATTATGGTATTGCATATACAACACTGCTTCCCATGTGTTGTATATGCAGCATTAGGACGCCGCGGAGCGCCTGATGCCATTATCGAAAGGAGAAATGCGATGACAACGATTCTGGTGACCGGTGCAACCGGAGATACGGGGCGTCCGACCGTGAAGGAACTGCTGAAGAAAGGCCTAAAGGTCCGCGCCCTCGCTCGTCGGGAGGACGCTCGCTCGCAGGAGCTGGCCAGTCTGGGTGCCGAGATCGTTTATGGGGACATCACCAGCCTGCGCGATATGCGGCTGGCTTTCGACGGCGTCGACCGCGCTTACTTCTGCTATCCCATTGCCGACGGTCTCGTGGAGGCGGCAGTCATCTTCGCACAGGTGGCGAGAGAGCAGGGCGTCGAGCACATCGTCAACCTGTCCCACAAGCAATCCAGGCCCGACGCGCGCAGCAAGGTGACCCAGAACCATTGGCTTTCGGAGCAGGTGTTCAAGTGGTCAGGCATCCCGACGACGAACTTGCGCATCACCTTCTTCGCCGAGTGGCTCCTCTACATCTCGACATTCATCCAGCGCGGCCGCTACGTCATGCCATTCAACAAGGATGGCCGCTTTGCTCCGCTGGCCGCGGCCGATACGGCGAAGATCATCGCCAACATCCTGGAGAAACCGGAAGGCCACGGCGGCCAAGCCTACCAGCTGCACGGCCCGAAGGAGTATAGTCACGAGGAGCTCGCAGCAGAGGTTGGTCGGGTCCTCGGAGTCGATCTGCCCTTCGAGCAGCTTACCGTATCGGCCTTTCTGGAGCTCGCGGGGCTCGAGGATGACACCGTCTTGCGGCGGCACTTCGAAGCTGCGGAGCTGGACCAGCAAGAGGGTCTCCTCGCCGGTCTCGATGACATCGGCACGAAGATTATTGGTGGCCCGCTGATGACCGTAGAAGCTTTCGTCAACGCGAACCGGGCGCGCTTCGTCCGTGAAGCGCAAACGTCAGTCGACCGAAATTAGAATCCTGTACGTTTTGGGGCGGATATATCAGGGTGACTAATCCAGGTCGCTAACCGGGGCTATCCGGAACGCATGTTTCGGAGCTGCATCGTCCACCTCGAAAATGCCATGGCTTTGCGATTAATTCACCGGCCACTGAGCTGAATCCTCGAGTGCGTAGCGACTGGCAGCTGCGCACTCGATGGACTATAGCTTTTGGCCGAAGCAGATGCTCACATCCAGGTCAAGGTACGACCTGGAGGGGTCGACAGCAGTCAATGGCCGACCTGCTGATTTAAGCCGATAGCGAATGTCCGCTTCATCAATGCTGCTGCCCGGAACCTGCCGTCCCGCTCTCGGCCCCATATCGGCCACGGCGCCGCGGTCGGCGAATGTCTACTGTTGGCGCAAAGCGGCCAAGGCCACCATGACCGATTGGTGGGATTGCTGAGCAACTCCGAGCTTTTCCTACAATAGGGCAGCTTCAGACCCGCTTGAGAAAAGCAAGCACCCGATCCGTCAGCAGCGCCGTTGCCGCCGCGTCGTAGGACGGCAGCGAGCTGTCGGCGAAATAGTGCTGGTCGCCGGGATAGAGGAAGAGCTCGGCATCGTCGGCCTTCTCGACGAGTTCGCGGGCGGCGTCGATGTCGCCTTCGCCGACGAAGATCGGGTCGTTGTCCATGCCGTGGATCTGGACGGGCACGCCATCCGGCCAGGGGCCGAAGGACCACTGACCGCTGATCGGGATGCAGGAGTAGAAGAGTAGGGCGCCGCGGGCGCCGGGCCGGGTCTGGGCGAGCTTCTGGGCCGGCAGGACGCCGAAGGAGAAGCCGGCATAGACGAGGCCCTGGGGAAGCGCGTCGGCGAGGCGAACGCCGCGCTCGCGCATCTCATCGAAGCCGACCTCGCCGATATAGGCGAGGCCTTCTTCGATGCTTGCGAAGGTGCGCCCCTCGAAGAGATCAGGCAGGTGCACGGTGTGGCCGGCGGCCCGGAGGTCCTCGGCGAAAGCGTGCATTCCCGGGGTCAGCCCCTGGGCGTGATGGAAGAGCAGGACCTCGGCCATGGACGACTTCTCCTTCAAATTATCCTTCGCGTTCCAATTGTGTCTCGCCGCCTGAAGGGTCAAGCGGTGTTGCGGTCGATTGAGAAAATTTTCCTGTCGCAGCGATAGCACGTTTCCTTGACGTCTTGTTGCCATCTTCGACCGCTTCCTTGCGGATCAGCATTGGTCACGATTCTGAAGGAAAGACGTCATGACAGGGAAGTTGCGCATTGCCGTGTTGTTTGGTGGGCGTTCGGCGGAGCATGAGGTTTCGCTGATGTCGGCGCGCAATGTCGTCGCCGCGCTTGACAGAGCACGCTACGAGATCGTGCCGATCGGCATTGCCAAAGATGGGCGTTGGCTGTTGCTCGAGCTTGAAAACGGCGAGCTGCCCCGGACCATTCCGGCGGCAGGAACGCAAGTTGCGCTGATCCCGGGCGGCAAGGGCCGGGCGGTCACCATTGCCGCCGACGGAACGCAAGGGCTGCTGCCGGCCGTCGACCTGATCTTTCCGGTGCTGCATGGGCCGTTCGGCGAGGACGGGACGGTGCAGGGTTACGCCGAGACGGCCGATGTCGCCTATGTCGGCTGCGGCGTTGCGGCTTCGGCAGCCGCCATGGACAAGGTGCTCGCCAAGCGCCTGCTTGCGGCCGAGGGGTTGCCAGTCGCGCGTGCCATCGCGCTGCATCAGGAGGACGCCTATTCCGGCGAAACCATCCTGGAAACACTGGGATTGCCGGTTTTCGTTAAGCCGGCGCGGCAGGGCTCATCCGTCGGCGTCAGCCGTGTCAATAGCCTCGACGGGCTTGCGGCTGCGCTGGAAGAGGCGTTTCGCCACGACGACAAGGTGCTGATCGAAGAGTTCGTGCAGGCCCGCGAGATCGAGTGCTCGGTGCTGGAAGACGCCAAGGGCAGGCTCACCGTGTCGCGGCCGGGAGAGATCATCCCCGCCGAAAGCCACGGTTTCTACAGCTACGACGCCAAATATGTCGACGCTGGCGGCGCGATCGTGAATGCGCCGGCGGACCTTGCCGAAGAGGTGGGCGCGCGGGCGCAGGAGATGGCCGAGCGGGCCTTCCGGGCACTGGCCTGCGCCGGCATGGCGCGCGTCGATTTCTTCCTGCGGCCAGATGGAAGCCTCGTCATCAACGAGATCAACACCATTCCCGGCTTCACCAATATCAGCATGTATGCCAAGGCGCTTGCGGCAGACGGAATCTCCTATGTCGCGGCGGTGGAAACGCTGATTGCGCATGCGCTCGCGTTGCGTGGGGATGGGGCCGCGCGCGCATGAAACACTAGCCGCGGATGCTGCCTTTGGGTTGTATTACATATTAGATGTATCGCATTCATTGTGGGTTCACGTCATTCCGCGAAACTGCCGCCTGTTTCCAAACGGACAGGTGATGAGATGAAGAAGATTGCCATCGTCATAATGGCGGCGGTTACGGCTCTTTCGGGCATCACGCCGGCGAATGCCGTGCCGGCGGTTGCCATCGAGCGGGCGCAGAAGAGCGACGTCGAGCTGGTGCAGCACCGGGAATGGAACGGCGGACACTATCGCCGGCGTCCGCCGGGTTGGCATGGCGGCTATCGCCCGCGCCCCGGTTGGGACGGCGGCTACCGTCCGCGGCCAGGCTGGCATGGCGGCTATCGTCCGCGTCCGGGCTGGGATGGCGGCTACCGCTATGGACACTATAACGGCTACCGCGGCTATCGCTACGAGCGCTATGGCTATCGCCGCCATAATGACGGCTGGTGGTATCCGCTGGCGGCCTTTGGCACCGGCGTCATCATCGGCGGCGCCATTGCCGCGCCGCCGCGCCGGGCGGATGCCGGCGTGAACCCGCGGCACGTGGACTGGTGCTATGCCCGCTACCGCTCGTACCGCGCTTGGGACAATTCGTTCCAGCCCTATGGCGGCCCGCGCCAGCAGTGCTATTCGCCCTATTTCTGAGCGAAGCGCGTTCCAAAAAAAAGGCCCGTCGGTTGTGGTGACCGGCGGGCTTTTCTGTTCATGCTTGCAAGTCAGTTAGCCGCATGTCGTTTATCGCAAAACCGCTGCCCACTTTTGCGCGACATGCCTATCGGCTGCTCTTCGGAAGCTCCTCGTCGAAGCGGGTCTTTTCGCGCGCCGGGTCGTCGTCGAGGATTTTCTCCTCGCCGTCTTCGGGCAGGGCGTCGTCCGGGTTCACATTGGCCTCATCGCGGCTCGGAACCGGCGGCACGCGGCCCTGGTCACCCGGCGGAATGTCATCGCCCTCAGGAACCAGATCGACCGGCAACGGCGGGATCCTGCCGATCGGCACGACGGTCGGTTCTGCGGGTTGCGACAGGTCTTCGGGTGTCTGCCTGAGATCACGTGATTTCGGGTTCGCCTTGCTCATCCTCGCATCTCCTCGGTTGGTCATGTCGAAGGAGTAAGGCGAGGAGGCGGGAAAGGTTCCCGGCTGCCGGGCAAGGGGAACGTCTGTGAGAGGAAGGGAGCCAAAGTGCTCGCTGTCGCCAGTCGACGCTGTCCGCGCTCAAGATGGTGCGGCCCGGCGAACGAGTGGCGCTGCGAAGCGGGCGCTTGCGCGCTTAGCACGTTTCATGGAAGAGCCAGCGGCTCTAAAGCGTCGCGATCTTTCAGATTCGCTCCTTGCGCTTTAAGTTCTTGATATTTCGCATGTCGTTGTCGCAAAACCGCTGCGCACTTTTGCGCGACAGGCTTTAGAACTTCAACCGGGCGTCGTCATGATCGGGAGGACGGTGTGCGTCCTTGCGGCGCATTCCGTAGGCAAGCGCAAGCCCCAGGATGGCGGAGCCGACGACGATGGCGGCGAGTGCGAAGAAATTCTCCATGGCATTTTCCTCCCAAGGGGAAGCTTAACACAGAATGCGCGCAAACAAATGGCGTGGCACCGAGATTGCGCGTCATGGTTACTCAACGCGTTTCGGCGCCGGAGGTTCAATCAGCAAGCGCCGAAGCGAGGCGAACGGTGCCGGCAGGCTCCGTGCATGGCGGTGCTGTCATACGCGGACTGGACAGGCAGCCTGCGGTCGGCGACGCTCGTCACAGGGCCGTTCAGTTTTGGGTTGTCGCAGCAAAACCGCTGCGCACATTTGCGCGACGTGCTTTATTGGTTTGTCGCATGTCGTTATCGCAAAACCGCTACGCACTTTTGCGCGACATGCTTTAGTAGCCGGAGCTTCCGCCGCCCTGGCTCATGCCTTGGCCGCCTTGCGTGCCCTGGTTTCCCTGGCTTGGGGCAGGGGCGGTGCTGCGGCTGGCCTGGTCGGTGGTGCAGCCGGCAAGCGCGACAAGCGCCGCGATAACAGCGGCAAGCAGATATCGTGGGGTCATGGGATCCTCCCGTCGTCGTGGGAACGGCCTTCGACCGCCTCGCCATCGAACCGGACATGGCGCGCTTGGTCATGGCCGGCGCTCCATTGCCGCGGGACCGCGGGGCAAAGGCAGTGTCGCGTGCCGGGCGTAACTATATCACCAAACGATGGGAGCGGGCGGGCGAGACGGCAGGTGGGCGTGAGGCGAGCGACGCAGGCGGCTCGCGAAAAAAGAACAAAACAGAAACAAATTTAGGCAAAGGGGCTTGCCAAACGGCCAGAAGCGGGCTAAGGATATTACAGGCTGGCCGTTTCGTCATTGAAGCGGCCTTTTTGATTCCGGGGTCAGCTAAGGCGAGCGGCCTACAGCGCCGCGCGTCTTATCAGCCGCGCAAAGGTCGCCTGACCGTTGCGGATCGTTACGGTGCTTCGCGAAGGCCGGTTGGCGCTTGCTATGCTTCCTGTTTGGCGATCTTGCCGGAAACGGCGCGGGCGGGCTCAATTCGCGCGCGCGGTTGCCCAATGTTGCGAAGCCAGCGCGAGGCCTCTTTCGGATCGCGCTCGACGCCGAGCCCCCTTTGATAGATGGTGACGAGACGGGCCTGCGCGGCGGGATGACCCTGGCGGGCGGCCTGCCGGTTCCAGTGAAGCGAGGCGGCGTAGTGTTCCTCGCCGCCGTCGTTGAAATAGATTTCGGCCAGTTTTGCCTGGGCGTCGACGTTCCCCGAGGTGGCCAGTTCAAGCAACCTGGGCGAGATATTCGTTGCGGAGGGCCGCGGGGTGAAAATGGTCTTCAACTTACTGAACGCGTTGCGGATCATCTGACACCTGTTGCATCCATCGCACGGTTCCCGCAGCGGGCCTGCTAGGCTGATAAATTACTCAAAATCTTGAACTACTTTGGCTTTTCCCTGGCTAGCAGGGCGCTTGCGATGCATTCCGCCAAGAGGACCCGAAACGGGGCAACCCGGTGGGCCGCATTGATGACCGGATACAACCTGAAGTCAAGGTTGCAAGCGTGACATCCGGCGTGACACCCGCAATTTTCTGTGATCGGCTGTCACGCTCGGCGCGCGTTGCGCTGTCCGCGGTGACGGCGCTCGACGATTGGCAGGTGCGCCGAGCCATTCGAGCAAAGACGAGGTGACGGACCGAAGTCGAGGCCGAGTGCCTTTTCTGTCAAAGCCGCGGCTGCCAGCAGGCTCAGCGGCTCAGCCTGCCCGGAGTAATTTCCATGACAAGCAAACCAGCCAAGGACCCGAAAACCGGGCGTTTTTTGCCGCGCGCCGACCGGGCAGGTGCGGTCATCCGGCCGCGCGCCCGCAAGGCGGTACGCACCAAACTCGGCGAGCTTTTCCTCGAAGACATGCTTTCGGCCTGGGAAAGCCGCGGGGCAGCGGCGATCCACGCGCTGATCGAGAAGAACCCGCATGATTTCCTGAAGGCCGTCGCGGCGCTGATGCCGAAGGACGTGACCATCAATGCCAACCAGATCGGCGAGATGACGGATGAACAACTCCTTCAGCGGATCCGCAAGCTCGACCAAACCATCCGGCCTTTCCTTGCTGCTCAAGGAGCGGATGGAGCTGGCGATGGAGATCGGGCGCCGGCAGAACACGAATAGGCTGCTCTATTACCGGCCCTATGCGAGGCAGACGGCATTCCATGAAGCAGGGGCCACGTTCCGCGAGCGGCTGTTCATGGCCGGCAATCAGCTCGGCAAGACGCTGGCCGGTGCTGCGGAAGCGGCGATGCATCTGACAGGCGACTATCCCTCTTGGTGGGCGGGCCGACGGTTCGAGCGGCCGATCACGATGATCGGCGGCTCGGAATCGCACGAGCTGACACGCGATGGCGTGCAGCGGCTGCTCGTCGGCCCGCCGATGAGCGAGGAGGATTGGGGCACCGGCTATATCCCGAAATCGAATATTTCAGGCTGGACCCGGCGTTCCAGCGCTTCCGGCGCGCTCGACAGCGTGACGGTGCGCCATGCTTCGGGCGGCACCTCGACGCTGCTTCTCAAAGCCTATGAGCAGGGCCGGGCGAAATGGCAGGCAAACACGGTGGACTATGTCTGGTTCGACGAGGAGCCGCCGGAGGATGTCTATTTCGAGGGCATCACCCGCACCAATGCGACGGGCGGCTCGGTCGCCGTGACCTTTACGCCGCTGAAAGGCATGAGCTCGGTCGTCAGCCGCTACCTGCTGGAACCCTCCGAAGACCGGACCGTGGTGACGATGACGATTGACGATGCCGAGCACTACACGCCGCAGGAGCGCGCGAAGATCGTTGCGAGCTACCCGGCGCATGAGAAGGAAGCGCGCACCAAGGGTGTGCCGACACTCGGCTCCGGCCGGATTTTCCCGGTGACCGAGGAACAGATCCGCGTCGAGCCGTTCGAGATACCCAGGCATTGGGTGCAGATCGGCGGGCTCGACTTCGGCTGGGACCACCCCTTTGCCGCAGCGCTTTGCGCCTGGGACCGGGAGGCCGATGTCTTCTATGTGACCCGGGTCTACCGCGAGCGCGAGGCGACGCCGATCATCCATGCGGCGGCGCTCAAACCTTGGGGGCCCTGGCTGCCGTGGGCGTGGCCGCATGACGGGCTGCAGCACGACAAGGGCTCGGGCGAGCAGCTGGCGGCGCAATATCGCGGGCAGGGGCTGGCGATGCTTTTGGAGCGTGCGACCTTCGACGACGGCACCAACGGCGTCGAGGCGGGGATCTCCGACATGCTGCAGCGCATGCAGACCGGGCGCTTCAAGGTGTTTTCCACTGCGAGCGAATGGTTCGAGGAGTTCAGGCTCTACCACCGCAAGGATGGCCGGATCGTGAAAGAGCGCGACGACGTGATTTCGGCCTCTCGTTATGCGCTGATGATGAAACGCTTTGCCCGGGTGAAGGCGGACGCCGCCGCCTGGGCCTTTACCGATCGGAAGGTTCTCTGATGGCAGAGAACACCCTTGCCGGAAGCGAACTTTTAACGCGGGCTCGCTACCAGTGCGGGTATGTATTTTTTCTGGGGAAGCAAACGAAGGCTGATTTGGGCGCTGCTTGGCGTGCTGTTGGCGATTTCGATTTCAGCCGCCTACTGCACCAGAGCGGCATCGTAACGGCCAGGAGCGCCACGCTCTCGGTCTATGCCTGGACAATACTGTCTTTCACCTTCATTGCCGCGTTGATACTGTGGCGCGAGCCCGACTACGTTTCCAGGTTCTTCGACGTTATTCCGGTGGCAGAGATGAAGCGAGCCTACCTGGGGCTCGGAGGCTTAGTGACGTTCGCTGCCCTGTCGAGTGGCATGGCGCGGCAAGAGGGGTTCATGCCCATCGCTCAGTTCGTCGCGTCGGCCAGTGGCATATTCGTTCTCCCAGACTGGTTGGCCGCGGTCAGGTCTCATCGAAGGTCTCGCCGCAAGGGGTGATGCAATCGATCGACGGCTGCCCTCCGTTGCCGACCTGTCCAACATTCTGCAACAACAAGCGGTGAGCTGGCGACCTAAGGTTTCTCACCCCGGTGTTCGCCGTCACCAATCCCTCACGACAAAACGATGTTCATGCGACATCTTTCCGCTGCCGATCAACCCCAGGGCGCGGCCGCACCCGTTCGGGCCGCGCGTGACAACGGCAGCATCTCAACCATATTCCTCCCTGAAAGGTTCTCTGATGGCAGCGATGACGAAACCGGAACTGACGGAGCTCGTGAGCCAGCTCGTCAGGGATTGCGAGGACTATCGCGACCAGCTTTCGGCCACGCGTGTGCGGGCAATGGAATACTACGACGGCGTGATGGCCGACGTGCCGGCGGAAGCGAACCGCTCGAAGGTGGTTTCGCGCGACGTGCGGGCGGCGGTGAAGAAGGTGCTGCCTTCGCTCATCCGCACCGTGCTTGGCAATGACAAGGTGGTGGAATACCAGCCGGTCAACCAGGGCGACGAGGCAGGCGCCGAGCAGGCGACCGACTACATCAACTACATCGTCTTTCCCGAAAGCGACGGCTATGACGCGGTGCAGGATGCAGCGCATGACGCGCTGAAGCTCGGCAACGGCGTGATCCGCTGGTGGTACGAGAAGAAGAAAAGCGTCGAGGTTTCGACCCATAGCGGGCTCGACGAGGCCGCCCTGGTGCAACTGATCGCCGACGACACGGTGGAGGTGCTGGAACAGGCGCAATCGGTCGAACGGATCGAGCTGCCCACCGGGCCGGTGGAGCAGCCGGTCTTCACCGTCAAGATCCGCCGTACGGCCGAGCGTGGGGCGACAAGGCTTGCCGCCGTGCCGCTCGAGGAATTCCTCGTTCATCCAGATGCGATCTCGATCGACGACAGCCCGATTGCCGGCATCAAGCGGCGGATGCGCCGCTCGGATCTGATCGCCATGGCTACGACCGTGATCTCGTCGAAGGTTTTGCCATTGCCGGTAATGCCGATGGCGAGGACGAAGAATTTGCCCGCAGGCGATAGGCTTCGGGAGTGGAGGAAGGCAATGTGCGCTGTTGGATTTGGCAATTCCATACGCGTTCTGATGGCGCTGGGTGCCTTGGCAACGGCAACGCCTGCGACGGCAGAGCCAGGGCGTTTTGGTCTCAATCCGGCCATCCGCAAATGGCTCGACGGCAACCATGATTTTCCAATTGCCAAGTATGTTCCTCCGACGGATGAGGAGAGCCGTAGAGTGATGCCATCGCTCTCCGCGCGGCAATTCCGTCTCGGTCTCGTTAGTGCGGGCGCTTCGCCAGAGGCCGTGGCAACGACGATTGCCGCGATACCTGTGGGCCCCGAACGAGACGAGGCACAGATTGAGTGGGAATATGCCGAGACGTTTCAGCGTGGGCACCCACTCGTCGCGACGGTTGCGGTTGGGCTGGGCCTGTCAGATCTGCAGGTCGATGCTCTGTGGCTCGCGGCAGTCAATCTCTAGCCGCCCTCTGCTATACAGGTGATTTATGAACCGATCGGTATTCTTTGCCGCTCTCCGGCGACGGGGCAGCGTGGTGTTCGGCATCTCTCTATCTGTCCTACAGATGGCAGGCGTTGACGCTATCGTCGACGAGGCGCGTCGCCGTGGTGTCAGCCTCTGCCAACTGGCAGCGATCCTTGCAACCGTCTACCACGAAACCGGCAGCTCCATGCTGCCGGTTGAAGAAAATCTCAATTATTCCGCGAAGCGGCTCACCCAAGTGTGGCCTGCTCGATTCCCGACACTTGCGAGTGCCGAACCCTATGCTGGCAAGCCGCAAAAGCTTGCGAACCGGGTCTATGGCGGGCGGCTCGGGAATGTGGAGGCCGATGACGGGTGGCGCTATCGCGGGCGCGGTTTGGCCCAGATAACCGGCAAGGCGAATTATGCGAAGTTCGGCATCGCGGCGGCACCTGAACAGGCGAGCGAGATGGCGACCGCAGTGCGCATCCTGTTCGACGGCATGACGGAGGGGCTTTTTACCGGGAAACGGCTTTCCGACTTCGACACGGACGAGAGCCTTTCCGGGGCGGCAACCGGCTATCGTTATGCGGCATCCCGCGCGATCATCAATGGTGACATCAGGCAAAATGGTCCGAAGATCGAGGCTTATGGTCGGGCGTTCGAGGCGGCATTGCGGGAAGCCGGATATGGCCGGAGTGGCCAGCAAAAGGTGGGGCCGGCAGAGGCGGGCGTCATCGTGGTGCTTCGACCCGGAACGTCGGGATCGGAGGCAAAAGGCGAGGGCGTCAGCGCTTCGGCCCTGTCTCTTGGCAACATCTTCGAACGCCTTGTCACCGTGATTGTCTCAATTTTCGCGAGGCGGGCGAAATGAGCGCCGTGATGATCCGCATCGTGTTGCGCTATGGCGCCGGCTTGCTTGTTGCGAAGGGCTTGCTGGCGCCTGAAACCGGTCCCGCGATTGCCGATGATCCGGACATCCAGATGCTGTTGGAGGTTGGCGTCGGCCTTGCTGCCGGCGTCCTCTCCGAAACCTGGTACGTGCTCGCGCGCCGCCTTGGCTGGGCCAGATGATGCTACCCTGGCCGAAGTTGTTGGCTGGCGGCTTGTTACTCGCCGGCATCGTCTGGCTCGTTCACGAAATCCGGGCCGACGGTGCCCGTTCCATAGCCAATGCTATCGAAAGGCAGAACAATGACGCTCAGAGCCGCGCTCGCGAAAAGCGCTTTGATTACGATTCCTGCCTTGATGCAGGCGGGTTGTGGAACTTCGCAACCGGCCAGTGTTCCGGGTCTGCGGGGCGTCGTCGGAACTGATCTCGTCGGCGCGCGCGGCGCGACTGCGGCCGATCAACGCCGGATTGATCGCACGGCCGTTGGCCTCTGTGCTGCGGAAATCTGGACACGGGCGGAATGCGCCAGGCATGGTGGGCGCGCCGATGTCGGCAGTTGAAATCGATGTTGCCGTTCACCGCCAGCTCGGCGAATTGGTTGCGGGCATGCGCGGCTTGCAAGAATCCATCCGCCGGATCGAGGAGGGCAGCCGCCGTGCCGAGGACAAGTACGCCGCCATTCATGGCAGCGTACATCTACGCATGGAGCAGCTGGTCGATCGCGTGGGTGAGATCGAGGCGTCTGTCTCGGCGATCGGTGCGGACGTCGCGGAGATGAAGCCGGTGACCGACGACGTCAGGCGCTGGAAGCTGATGGGGATCGGCGCATTGGGCGTCACCGGCATCGCGGCGATGGCGCTGGGCGTCAGCTTCGCCGAGGCGATCCGCCGCGTCGTCTTTGTCATCATGGGCAAGGGCTGACGGGGCCGTCTGAGATCGGAGGCGACGGCAACGCCGTCTTGGTGACCCCGAAGGGATAGAAAACGCAAAAACCGCCGCGCGCCCGTTGGGGCGCGCGGCGTGCATTGAATATAGTGGTTTGGAACGATCTTCCTTGGACGAGCGGTCAATCCAGATCTGACTTGTCTCGGAACTCGGCCGGCAAATCTCGTCGACCCAGCTTAGGCCTTCGCGGCGCCCATGATCGGCTTGTTGTCCTTTATCGGGGGAGCGCCAGGTGGCGAGAACCTACCAGGAGATGCGCTGTGGGCTGTCACTTTGGTCGGGTCTTGAGCGGATGCAGCTTGCTGGCGCGCTCAATCGATGGAGCGCCCTAGGTCACAAAGCCGGCACCGCATTCGGCGCTCCTGCGGCCATTCGCCGGGCACCATCCGATACCGAGAAGCGGAGGCGATATTCCTTTGGCGAGAGACCGAGGATCTTGCGGAAGATCTTGCGGTAGGCGTTGGTGTCGTCATAGCCGCTCTGCCAGGCAACCTGCTCGATCGAGAGATGCGAACGCTCCAGCAGATCGCGTGACTTGGCGATCCGCAGCCGCTGGCAATACTCCGTCGGATTGAAGCCGGTCGCCCTCTGGAAGCGACGCAGGAACGTGCGGTCGCCGAGCCCGGCGCGCTCCGCCATCATCTGCAGCGTCACGCCCTTGGTGCTGGTGCCATGCAGCCAGTGCTGGATCTTGAGGATGACGTTGTCGCCGTGATCGAGCTTCGGCGCGAAGACGCTGTAGTAGCTCTGCTCGCGCGCGCCGGGATCGATAATCATGTACCGCGCCGTTGCCAGCATGACGTCGGTTCCGAGGAACCGGTCGACGAGTTTCAGCCCGAGATCGATCCAGGCCATCATGCCGCCGGCGGTGATGATGTCGCCCTCGTCGATCAGCAGCCTGTCGGTGTCGACGCGGATATTGCCGTAGCGGTTGGCGATCAGGTCCTGGTGCGACCAGTGCGTGGTGATGGTACGGCCAGCAGCGAGGCCCGATTCGGCGAGCAGATAGGCGCCGCCGCAGACCGAACAGATGGTCGTGCCGCGTTGATGCTGCTCGCGCACGAAGGCGGGCAGGGTGCCGATGCGCTCCCCGACCGGCAGATCGGCGAGCGTCGGCGGCAGGATCAGCGCCACCAGGCTCGAGGAGGGATCCTGGTGGGTGTCGCGTGATTTCGCCACCGAGCCGTCTTCCTGCAGCTTCCAATGGCTGATGCGGATCTGGGGAGCGTCTACCCCGCTCTGTTCGACCGATTGCATGCTCGCCACCTGGAACATGTCGGTCAGCCCGTGGATCGCCGACATCAGGGCGCGCGGGTAGACGACGATGCCGATCTCCGCCGGTTCGCTTTCCGCTCGTTTTGTCACTTCTGCCCCCATCGTTGTCAGCTTTGCCGGTCGAGAGGTTAGGCCCCCCGATTTATCAATTCAACCATCGCTTCCACGGGATGGAAGCCGGGCAACAGAGATCAAAGAGGTGAGGACAATGACACAGGCAAAAGCAGTTTCCGCAACCGTTTCCAATGGCCTTTCGCGCCGCAACGTTCTTTCGGCAGCCTTCGGTGCCGCCGCCACCGCCGCCGCGGTCAACGCAATGAACATTCCGGCCAAGGCCGCATCCGCCACCGCATCAACCGCCGGCGCGTCCGGCACCGAGGGAGCAAAGACCATGGGCAGCCGCATCACCACCCGCGATGGCGTCGAGATCTACTACAAGGACTGGGGTCCAAAGGATGGCCCGGTCGTCGTGCTCAGCCACGGCTGGCCGCTGTCGTCGGACAGCTGGGAAGCGCAGGCCTTCCACCTCGCCGCCAATGGCTTCCGCGTCATCACCCATGACCGCCGCGGCCATGGCCGCTCGTCGCAGCCCTGGGACGGCAACGACATGGATCATTATGCCGACGATCTGGCCGATCTGATCAATGCGCTCGATCTGAAGGGCATCTTCCTTGCGGGCTTTTCCACCGGCGGCGGCGAGATCAGCCGTTACATCGGCCGCCACGGCACCAGCCGCGTCGCCAAGGCCGGGTTGATCTCGGCGGTGCCGCCGCTGATGGTCAAGACCGACAAGAACCCCGGCGGCCTGCCGAAGGAGGTGTTCGACGGGCTGCAGGCGGCAAGCCTCAAGGATCGCTCGAAGCTCTACCGCGATATCGCCTCGGGTCCGTTCTTCGGCTTCAACCGCCCGGGTGCGGTTGCCTCTCAGGGCATGATCGACAGTTTCTGGCTGCAGGGCATGATGGGCGGTCACAAGAACACCTATGACTCGATCGTTGCCTTCTCGCAGACCGATTTCACCGAGGACCTGAAGAAGTTCGATGTGCCGACCCTGATCATCCATGGCGATGACGACCAGATCGTGCCGATCGACGCGGCCGCGCGGGCTTCGAAGAAGCTCGTCCCACATGCGGAACTGAAGGTCTATGCCGGTGCCCCGCATGGCATCACCGACACACACAAGGACCAGCTCAGCGCCGACCTGCTCGCCTTTGCCAAGGCCTGATGCTTGCTCGCCGGTGGCGCCCAAGGGGCGCACCGGCACCTTTCCTCAGACGTTTCAGCCAAGGACTAAAGCCATGACCTCTTCCCGCATTTCCACCGACGCATCCGGTCTCGATCGTCGTGAATTCCTTGCCGGTTCCAGCGCGATTGCTGCTTCCGTCCTCCTGCCGAAAGGTGCCTACGCCGCTGACATCCATCGCCTTCGGCACGGCAGCTTCGATATTTCCGTCGTCAGCGACGGCTTCATCATGCTGCCGGTGAGCATCGTGCTGCCGGATGCGACGCCTGAAGAGCGGCCGGACATCATGCGCCGCCTCGGCGGCACGCCCGAACGCGCGCCGTTTCATACCAATATCCCCGTCATCCGCACCGGCGGTGATCTGATCGTGGTCGACGACGGCTCCGGCAATCACTTCCAGGAGAGCGCCGGCAAGCTCCGCGCCAATCTGTTGGCCGCTGGCATCGATCCGGGCCTGGTGACGAAGGTGGTACTGACCCACGCCCATCCCGATCATGCCGGAGGCACCCTTGGCGTCGACGGCAAACTGACCTTTCCGAACGCGCAGTATTTCGTTTCGGAGGCCGAGTGGCAGTTCTGGACCGATCCGAACTTCGAAAAGGTGATGCCGCAGGCGTTGCATGGCTTTGCCAAGGGCGCGCAGCGCGACCTCTTTGCCGTTCAGGACCGCCTGACCCTGGTCAAGCCCGGCGACGAGATCGTCAGCGGCATGCAGGTGTTCGATACGCGCGGCCATACGCCCGGCCACATCTCGCTTCAGCTTGCCGGTGGCGACGGGGCGGGACATGACGGCCTGGTGATCACGGGCGATGCGGTGACCAGCAATGTCGTCTTTTTCGAACATCCCGACTGGCATTTCGGCTTCGACATGGATGCCGAACTGGCCTTGAAGAACCGCAAGGCCCTGATCGACAGGGCGGCATCGGAGCGGCTAGCGTTGCTTGGCTATCACTGGGCCCATCCGGGGATCGGGCGCGCCGAGCGGAACGGCTCAGCCTATCGTTTCGTCGCGGCGTTGTAACCGCGACGAGTAGTCCTCAACGAACGCGAGCGACGTTGCCGACGGGCGCCTTCTCAAGCGCCCATCGATCCATTCTCAGAGTGCGAGCTCGCTGTCCTTGATGTCGCTGATCGGCGCGAGGAACGGCAGGTCGAACGGACGCAGATCGTTGCGTTTGGCGGTCAGCCGCGGCCAGTCGGGATTGACGAGCGCGCCGCGGCCAAGCGCGATCATGTCGGCCCCGGCTTCCATCACCTCCTCTGCGCGTGCGAGATCGTGCAGACTGCCATTGGCGATGAGGAACAGGCGCGGCGCGTGGCGATGGGCAAGCGCCACGAGTGAGGCGTCGCCGCCGTCGAAGGCCGGCTTCCAGGCTTCGAACTCGGTCACGTGAACGAAATCGGCCGGACTTTCGGCCAGCGTCTTGAACACGCGCGCTGCACCCGGTTCGCGTTCGGCCCATTTGTGCCTGAAGTCGTTGACCTTGCCCTGGGAGAGGCGCAGTCCGAGCGGGACGTTGGGGCCTATCGCCGCGCGCACAGCCTTCAGCACCTCGAGCGACAGACCGAGCCGCTGCACGATATCGCCGCCCCAGCGGTCTGTCCGCCGGTTCGAGAAATCGGTGAAGAACTGATCGAGCAGGTAGCCGTTGGCGCCGTGGATCTCGATGCCGTCGAAGCCGGCGACCTCGATGGCCAAGCGAGCGGCATTGGCGAAGCCCTCGATCGCTTCGGCAATCTCGACCTCGCTGATCTCGCGCGGCAAAGGATAGGGGCCGTCGCCATGGTAGCCGGTCATCTGGGTGCCCTTCGGACGTATGGCCGAGGGGCCTACCGTATCCGGGCGGTAGGGGTTGCCCTGTGCCAATGCGCCGCCATGCATGAGCTGCGCGAAGATGCGGCCACCGGCGGCGTGGACTGCATCGACGACGCGGCGCCAGGCAGCCGCCTGTTCCCTGTCGGTCAGGCCGGGCTGGTCCCTGTAGGTCTGGGAATAAGCCTTGTCGGTGTAGATGCCTTCGGTCGTGATCAGGCTGAAGCCGCCTCGGGCGAAGCGTTCGTAGTAGCGGCGCATGCGTTCGCCTGGAACGCCTGCAGCCGAAGCGCTGATGCGGGTCATCGGCGCGACCGACAGGCGGTTGCTGAAATCGAGCCCCTTGAAGGTGACGCCAGTGAAAATGGGAGATGGGAGGATCTGTGGCGCGTTCATGTCAGCGGTCTCCGTCAAGCGCGATCGCTTCGATCTCGATCAGTGCATCGGGTAAATAGAGAGAAGAAACCTCGATCATGCTTTCGGCCGGGTAGGGTGCCGAAAGCCACTTGCGGCGAAGGTCGACCATCTTTCCCGCGTCCTTGGTGGAGCGCAGGAAGATCGTGGTCTTGGCGACCTTGTCGAGCCCGGAGCCGGCGGCCTTCAAGGCGCGGTAGAGATTGTGAAAAGCCTGGTTGGCCTGGTGGTCGAAATCGCCAATGCCGACGATTTCGCCGTCGTCACCGATTGCCGCCTGGCCAGAGACGAAGACGAAGCCGTTGGCCCTGATTGCCTGGGAGAGCAGGAACGGCGCGTAGGGATCCGGCGCGGTGACGACCTGTTCAAGATGCATGGAATGTCCTTTCGATAACGGAACGATTTCCGGCGCTCATCTCAACGGCCTGCATCGAGCGCGATCGCTTCGATCTCGATCAGCGCGTCTGGCGAATAGAGCGAGGAGACCTCGACGATGCTGTCGGCGGGGTAGGGTGCCGAAAACCACTTCCGGCGGAGTTCGATGATCTTTGCGAAATTCTCCATGGAGCGCAGGAAGATCGTAACCTTGACGATCTTGTCGAGGCCGGAACCGGCGGCCTTCAAGGCCCGGTCGAGGTTGCGGAAGGCCTGTTCGGCCTGGCGGTCGAAATCGCCTTCGCCGACGAGCTCGCCGTCATCGCCGATCGCCGCCTGCCCTGAGACGAAAACGAAGCCGTTGGCCTTGATCGCTTGCGAAAGCAGGAAGGGCGCGTAGGGATCGGGCTTGGTGATGACCTGTTCGAGAGACATGAGATTATCCTTGCATACTTGAGATTTTCTCAGCTTGGCGCTGTTGCCTTGGCTGTTGAACTCAATATGCTGAGGAGATAGCAGGCTGACAAAGAGTGATTTCTCAGCTGATAGATGAGATGAATTCTTCCATGAGGATGCGATGAGGAAGCTGCCGCCGCTCGGCGCCTTGCGGGTCTTCGAAGCGGCCGCCCGCCGACTGAGCTTCAAGCATGCGGCGGAAGAGCTGAACGTTTCGGCGACCGCCGTCAGCCACCAGATCCGGCAGCTGGAGGAGATGCTGGAGGTCAAGCTCTTCGAGCGCGAGACGCGACAGGTGCATCTGACGGCTGCCGGCAAGGCGCTGTTTCCGGTGCTGCGCGATGGTCTCGATCGCTTCGAGCAGGCGATTGCCGACGTGCGCCGCCAGCAGGGGAGCAAGGTCGCGCGGCTGACCTCGACGGTCGCCTTCGTCGCCAAGCGTCTGGCGCCGCTCGCCGGCTCGTTTCGCGAAGCCTATCCGGACTGGACGCTGAGGCTCGACGCTTCCAACCGGACGATCGACCTGGAGGCGGACGCGGACGCCGCAATCCGTCTCGGTGGCGGACACTACCCGGGTCTCATAACCGAGCCGCTCTTTGCCGATCGTTTCGCCCCGGTCTGCGCGCCGCGACTGGTGCCGGCAAGTGCTGCGGATCTCAAACGCTCAACGCTCATTCATTTCGATTGGGGTGCGGCTCGGCGAGACGAGCCGCGTGCGCCGGTCTGGCGGCAATGGCTGGAGCGGGCTGGCATCGCAGATGTCGATGCGAACGCGGGTCTTTCGTTTACCGATGAAATCCATGCCGTTCAGGCCGCCGTAGCCGGGCAGGGCATCGGCCTTTTGAGCCTGACGCTGGTCGCCGAGGAACTCGCCTCGGGCATTCTCGTCCAGCCTTTTCCTGTGACGCTCGAAAGCGACCGCTACGATCTCGTCTATAGCCCACGGATGGCAGATCGACCGGCGACGCAGTTGTTGCGCGATTGGGTGATCGCGCAATTCGGCAGCGGCGACTGCCGCTCCCTCCCATAGTCGCCCCACGAAATGCGTCAGTCAAAATCGAAAATATCATCCGGCTGCCAGCGCCGGCTGGTGAGGCGCAACGACCGGTCCGGCTCGATGATATAGGTTTCGTAGACCTTGCGGCCGTACTGGTCGATGAACTGGTGCGGCACGATGCTGCCGACAGGCGACTTTGTGAGCTTGGTGCGCGGCTGGCCGCCATAGGTGATGCTGCCGGGGATCGGCTCGAGGTTCGACGAATAGCCGTAATAGCTGGAGCCGCCGCTTGCGGTACAGCCGCTCAGAAGCAGAACGACGGAGAGGGCGGCAAGGGCGTTTTTCATGTCGGCGATCCTCGGTTACGGGTGCGCTTGGTAGGGGAGGCGCAGTCAGGTTCCTCGCCTTCAAATGGACTACGGAACGCGCTGCAACACTTTGATCTATTGTACAATTTCCTGATGCAAATCCAAGGGCTCGCAATTATCTAGGCAAGCCTAGCGCCTGCTTCGAGCAAGCCTGGGGCGACGCGGTGGAGGAAGCAGATGGTCCGCCGGCACCGGCGGCAAAAGCGGCGGCCAAGGCGCTCCAACACCCTTTGCTAAAGTGTAGGGCGGCAACGGTGTTTTCCAAGTCGGCAACGTCGCGTGAATGCCTTGCGGTCGCTGGAGAATTTCGCCTTCGTACCCAGATTTGTCGCTGAGCCGGATTCCGGTGCGGAGAAAGATGCGTTACTTCTCTCGTGAACGTTCCGGCGGATCGCGCGTTTCGGCCTTGCGCCAACTGCACGTTCCGTCCCGCCCAGTCCTTTCGCCGAACCCGGGTATTGCATGACCGCCGAACAGTCTCTCGCGTTTATCGTCATCGGCGCCATGATGGTCTTCTTCATCTGGGGGCGGTTTCGATACGACGTGATCGCCTGTTCTGCGCTGATGCTGGCGGTGGCCGTCGGCATCGTGCCTTACGATCATGCCTTCGACGGTTTCAGCGACGACATCGTCATCATCGTCGGCAGTGCCTTGATCGTCAGCGCCGGCGTGGCGCGCTCAGGCGTGGTGGATGCGGCGATCCAGCGCTTCCTGCCCAATATCTCGTCGGTCCGGGCCCAGCTTGCGCTGCTGGTCATCACGGTGACGGTGCTTTCCGCCTTCATCAAGAATATCGGGGCGCTGGCGATCATGCTGCCGGTCGCCTTCCAGTTCGCCCGGCGGTCGAATGTCCAGCCTTCGGTCTTCCTGATGCCGATGGCCTTCGGTTCGCTGATTGGCGGGCTGATGACGCAGGTCGGCACCTCGCCGAATATCGTCGTGTCGCGCGTGCGTCAGGAACTGACCGGCGAGAGTTTTACGATGTTCGACTTCACGCCCGTCGGCGCGACCTTGGCGCTGGTCGGCTGCATCTTCCTGCTCTTTGCCTACAAGCTCGTGCCGCAACGGACCAGCAGCCAAGTTTCGGTTCATTCGGCGATCGAGATTACCGACTATACGTCGGAGGCCGTCGTTGCTGCCGGATCTCCCGCGATCGGCAAGTCACTCAGCGCTCTGGTCAAGCTCGGCGATGGCGGTGCCGTCGTCATCGCCATTTTTCGCCGCGGCCTGCATCTGGCGCCGCTGCCCGACATCACGCTTGAAGCCGACGACATCCTGCTGCTTGAAGGCGGGCCGGGGGCGCTCGATCGTATTGTCTCGCAGGCCAAGCTGAAGATCGCCGGAGACCGCTCGCCGGGTAGCCGCGAGAAGGCAGGGTCCGAGATCGAGGCGGTGGAAGCGGTCGTCGGCAGCGGCTCGCCGATCGAAGGCATGTCGGCGCAGCGCCTGGCGCTGTTCAACACCCACAACATCAACCTGCTCGCCGTCAGCCGCCAGGGCGAAAGGCTGAAGCAGCGGCTCGGCAGCATTCGTCTGCGCGCCGGCGACGTCATTGTGTTGCAAGGCGCGCGGCGCGAATTGACGTCTTTTCTGCAGGACTTCGGCTGCCTGCCGCTCGCGCAGCGCGAGATCCTGCTCGGCACCACGCGCAAAGCGCCGTTGCCGCTTCTGGTCCTGGCCGCCGCCATGGGCTCGACGGCAGTCGGCCTCGTGCCGGTGCCGATCGCCTTTTTCGCAGCGGCCCTTGCCATGGTCATCTTCCGCATCATTCCGTTGCGCGACGTCTACCGTTCCGTCGACGGGCCGATCCTCGTGATGCTGGCGGCGCTGATCCCGGTCAGCGATTCCCTGCGCACGACCGGGGGGACGGAAGTCATTGCCGGGTGGCTCGGTACGGTTGCCGCCGGCTTGCCGCCGGCAGGCGCGTTGACCATCATCCTGCTTGCGGCAATGGCGGTCACACCGTTCCTCAACAACGCCGCGACCGTGCTGGTCATGGCGCCGATCGCCGCGAGCTTCGCCGACGCGCTCGGCTATCGGCCGGAAGCCTTCCTGATGGCGACCGCCATCGGCGCCGGCTGCGATTTCCTGACGCCGATCGGCCACCAGTGCAACACACTGGTCATGGGGCCGGGCGGCTACCGGTTCAGCGACTATCCGCGCCTCGGCCTGCCGCTCTCGCTCGTGATCGTTATCGTCAGCATACCGACGCTGATGGTGGTCTGGCCTCTGCGGTAGTTTCCTGACCTGACGTCAGGCCGCTCCGTGCATGACGCAGCAATCGGCCGGCACGGCATGCTGACGTCGGCGGTTTAGACGCTACCCAAGAACCGTGACAAGCACAGCCCCCCAGAGCGCCAGGAGCACGTTGCCGATCGCATAGCCAAGGCCGTAGCCGAGGGTTGGCACCTGGCTGCCGGCAGCCTCCTGCACCGCGGCGAGCGCCGGCGCCGAGGTTCCGGCGCCGCAGCAGGTGCCGGCGAGCACGCCTTCGTTCATGCGGAAGACCCAACGGCCAAGCGCAAGTGCTGCGAGGTGCGAAATCAGGCAGATCAGCAGACTGGCGATCACGAGCGCCGGACCGGACTGAACGAGGCCCGTGACGAAGCTCGGGCCGGCCGAGATGCCGACGCAGGCGATGAAGGCGCAGAGCCCGACGCTGTCGAAGAACCAGAGGGTTGCCTCCGGCACGAAGCCGAACGTGCGCCTGACCGAGCGCAGCCAGCCGGCGACGAGACCGGCGATCAGCACGCCGACCGCAACGCCGAGGCCGATTTCGAGCGCTCCGAGTTTCAGCGCGGGTATGCCGATGAGGCCGCCGAGGAAGATGAAGACGCCGACATAGACCATGTCGGTCGCCGTCGTCTTGCGATCCGCATAGCCGAGCCGGGCAGCGACATCCTCCACATGGCGCCTGGCACCGGCGATCGACATCACGTCACCCCGGCGGATTGTCAGCCCGGGGAAAATCGGGATCGGCTGGCCGGCACGCAGGATGCCGCGCAGGAAGACCGAGCGCGCCTCGGGCTGCTGCTTGAGCTGCCAAAGGCGTTTGCCGGCGACGTCCTTGTTGGTCACCACCACGTCGAGAATTTCGACCGGAATGTCGAGAAGCTCGCGGTCATCGGTCTCGGTGCCGATCCGGCTGGCATATTCCACCAGGAAACCGCGAAGCCCGGCGACCGCAATGATGTCCCCGGCCTGCAGTCGCTCTTGCGGGGCGGGGGAGATGATCTCATTGCCCCTGCGAATCTGCTCGACATAGGCCTTCTGATGCTCAGGGACTCGCGCCTCCGCTTCCGCCACGGTCAGGCCGACCAGATTATCGGCGATCTCAAAGGCGCGCGCTTCGATCTCGCGGCGGGCGGTATCGCCGCTGTTCTCCGGGGCGATGTTGAGTTCGGCTTCGAGCTCGGCGCAGGCTTCCTTCAGGCAGCGGCCGAACATGCGCGGTGCGAGCTGCGACTGGACGAGGATCGCGGTGACGACGCCGACGAGATAGGCGACCGCAAAGCCGGTGGCCACGGCGGATTCGAATTGGGTGACGGCTTCGGGTGTTGGCGCCGTCTTGCGGAAGGTGTCGATGGCGACGCCGACGGTCGCCGATTCCGTTGCCCCGCCCGCAAGGACGCCTGCGGCCGTGCCGAGATCGAAACCGAACAGGATCGAAAGAAGGATCGCCGCCGCGAGCGCCGCGACGCAGAGCGTCACCGTGACGGCGATCTGGGGCAGGGCATCGGCATTGAGGCTCTGGAAGAATTGCGGGCCGGTGCGGTAGCCGATGGCGAAGAGGAACAGCAGGAAGAACGCCTGCTTCACGTCGTTCGACAACACGGCGCCCGTCTGTCCGATCAGCACGCCCGCCAGCAGGCAGCCGGTAACGGCGCCGATGGTCACGCCGAAGATGGTGATCTTGCCGACGGCGTAGCCGATGCCGAGCGCGAGGAAGAGGGCGAGCTCCGGATGCGCTCTGAGGATGCCGAACAGGTGATCGATCACGCCGCTTTACTCCCAACTCCATGCCGAAGGGGCGCCTTCAGCCTGATGATGCGCTGCTCACTTGCCGGCAGGACCCTGCCGGAAAATCCGGGGTGGCTGGGTATCAGGGCGTCTGCTCACGCCCTTCTGCATGTGTCCTTCAATCGTCGCCGCTTGAAGGACAAAACATGCAGCATTCGAAAATGCTACAGCGACCGTTGCGCGTCTAATTGGACGCGCGGCGCTGCAGGGGGAGGCGGCCGACGGGTTTGCCGGCCGCTTTGCTCGGCTAGCTGATCTTCAGGCCCTTGGCCGCCTGGTAGGTCTGCACGTAGCCACGCGCCACGGAGCGCACGGCACGGCCGATCTGCGAATAGGCGTCGTCATTGAGGTTGGCGAAGGAAACGCGCGCCGACCAGTTTGGCGCGTCGAAGCCGGAGCCGTTCAAGAGAACGATGCCGTGGTCCTCGGCCAGTCGGAAGGGAATGTCGAGCGGATGGATGTTGTCCTTCACCCATTCGACAACATCCTGCCCGACATATTTGCGCAGCCAGAACTCGAAATCGATGATGCCGTAATAGTGGTCGAAATAGATGCCCGGGTTGGACTCGACGCCCATGCCGTTTACGAGGTTCCAGAACCGCTTCGTGCAGATGGCGATGCAGGCCTTCTGGTAGGCCTTCTCGACATCCATCAGCTCGACCAGGCTGAAGAGCGACATCATCACCTGCTGGGGAAGCGACAGGCCGGCGGTGTGGTTCAGCGCCACGTCGCGGCTGTCGGCGACGATGCGGTCGATGAACTTCACCTCGCGCGGCTTCGGCGTCATCGCCTTGTAGCGCTTTTCCAGAAGCTTTTGGATCGGCTCGGGATGCGCCTTGATCCTCTCGTCGAAGATATTGTCCTGGGCAACGGCCACCACGCCGAGGCGCCAGCCGGTGCAGCCGAAGTACTTCGAATAGGAATAGACGCCGATGGTGTTGCGCGGCAGATGGCCGAGCAATGACTGGAACCCCGGGACGAAGGTGCCGTAGACGTCATCGGTAAGGATGATCAGATCGGGACGCTTGTTGTTTACGAGATCGACAAGGCGCTTGATCGAATCCGGATCCATCGCGACGGCCGACGGGTTACCGGGGTTGACCAGGAACAGCGCCTTCACCTCGGGGTTTTCCAGCGCCTTGATGTCATCGTCGGTGAACTGGAAGCGATCTTCCTGCTCGGCGCTGACATTGATGGTCTTCAGCGTGTAGTCCTCGAGCTGCGGCATCTCGAGATAGGGAGTGAAGATCGGCGTTCCGAGCGCGATCGTGTCGCCGGCGTTGAGGATGCGGGCGTTCTTCAAGGCCTTGAAGATGTAGCACATGGCGGCGGTGCCGCCTTCGACCGGGTAGAGGTCGAATTTCACGCTTGGCCGGTGGCCGGCGCACATCGCCCACATCAGATATTCGTGGGTGATGATCTCGTTGTGATGCAGCGCCCGATCGGGGACCGGATAGTTGTCGCCGATGATCGAGTCGGTCAGCTCATGCACGAATCCATCCGGGTCGAAGCCGAAGGTGTTGATGGCATAGGCGACGGCGTCACCGAGGGTTTTGGCGGCCGGGACGCCTTCGTCTTCCTCGTCCACGGTTTCCGTGCTTTGAAGCTGTTTCTTGATCCACTTCTGGAACCGCGCATGCGCGCCGTCCTGGGGCGGCATGCCGGCGACGCCCGCCTTCGGATCGTAGTAGGCGCGTTTAGCCTCCGTCAGGGCGAACTGGCCGAGCAGGAAGAAGGCTTCGCGGGCGCGCGTTGCCGTCCAGTTCGGGTTGCCGCGGCCGGCATTGAGGAAGGCCTTGGCGGATTTCTGCGAGCTCGTCTTGGCGAGCTTGATCAGTTCGTCCTTGATTTCGAACGGGCTGAGATCGGAAATGCTGTCGTAGAATTTTCTGTCCAACATGATCCACACTCCCTGTGATCTATGAAATTGGAACAATGGTCTCGGTTCGCCGGCGCGCCTCAGGCGAGCATGATGACGATGACGAGGCCGAAGATGGTGAGCAGCGTGTTGCCGATGGCGTAGGGCATGCCGTAGCCAAGCGCCGGCACCTTGCTCTTGGCCGCCTCCTGGATCATGCCGAGCGCTGCGGTCGTGGTCCTGACGCCGGCGCAGGCGCCAAACAGGATCGCCGGGTGGAACTTGAAGACATAGTGGCCGATCAGCACCGAGGCGATCATCGGGATGGAGGTTGCAACGACTCCCCAGATGAACAGCGAAATGCCAACCTCCTGGAGGCCTGCGACGAAGCCCGGTCCGGCGCCGATACCGACCACGGCGATGAAGATGTTGAGGCCGAGCGTGTTCAACAGCCACAGCGCCGGCGACGGGATGCGGCCGAAGGCGGGGTAGGTGGTGCGCAGCCAGCCGAGCACGAGACCGGCAAGCAGGGCGCCGCCTGACGTGGATAGCCCGATCGGAATACCGCCGATCGTTATCGTCAGCGCCCCGATCATCGCGCCGATGAACAGACCCCAGCCGAGGAAGGCGATGTCGGTGGTTTCGACCGGGCGATCGGCAAAGCCGAGAGCCTTGATCGCCGCTTCGACGTGCCTCCTGGCGCCGCCGATGGTGACGATGTCGCCACGCTCGACGGTCGTGCCGGGAAGGACCGGGATCTCGACCAGCGAGCGCACGATCTTGCGGGCATAGACGCCGCGCGCCCAATCCATCGTGCTGACTTCGGCGAGTGTCTTTCCGGCCAGCGCCTTGCTGGTCACGTAGACGTCGACGATCTCGGCCTCCGCGTTCAGAAGCTCCTTGTCCTCGACCTCCGTCAGCTTGCTGTCCAGGTTTTCGACGAGCAGGGCGCGCCTGCCCGAGAAGGCGACGACGTCGCCCGGCTGCAGCACGGTGTTGCCATCCGCTTCGATGATCTGATCGCCTCTTCGCAGGCGCTCGACGAAGACGCGAATGCCGGGAAGCAGGTTCTTGACCGGCGTTCCGGTTAGCCCGCTTGCTTCGTCGATCCGATAGGCCCGAAGGCCGAAATCATGATAGGCGCGGGTGATGCCGGGTTCGCTGCTCTCGGTGCCGCCGCCGAGCTTGGCCTCATACTCCTTGCAGGCCGCCGGAAGATCGATGCCGAGAAGTTTTGGGCCAAGCTGGGCGAGGATGATGGCAGAGCCGATCGTGCCCCAGATGTAGGTGACCGCATAGGCAATCGGAATCTGGTCGGCAAAGGTCTTGGCCTGCTCCGGCGTCAGCCCGAGCGAATTGATCTGGTCCGTGGCAACGCCGATCGCAGCCGAGATCGTCTGCGACCCGGCATACATGCCGGCGCCGTAGCCAAGCGGAAGCCCGGCGATCAGCGCGCAGAGATAGGGAACGATGAGGCACAGCACCAGGACAGACAGCGCAAAGGCAATCTGTTTCGGCCCATCGGTGCTCAAGCCGCGCACGAATTGCGGGCCGACACCGTAGCCGACGGCGAACAGGAAGATCAGGAACAAGGTGGACTTCAGATCACCGGAAACCTGGATGCCCAGCTGCCCGATGAGAACACCCGCCAGAAGCGTAGCGGTGACGTTTCCGAGATTGAACCCCGCGACCTTGATGGGCCCGATCAGGAAACCGATGCCGAGGGCGAGGAAGACGGCGACCGGCGGATAGGTCCGAAGCGTCTCGACGAAGAAGTCAATTGGATTCACTGCCATCCCCTGTAGAAAGTTGCGTTGCCATCACTTCATTTCGGGACTTGCGCGGCTAAGTTGATTTTATCGGTGGCTTGTCGATGCCCAATCCTAGCTTTGGCAATTGTCGCTTCGGCTGCTGATTTTCTCAACGGCCTTGGGGTTACGTGAGCGTAACGTACGTTAAATTTCTGGCTTTTGCGGCCAGTGGGGGCTGATGAGCGCTGCGCGGCATCGGTCCGAAAGCGTCGGGTCGGGCGGTCGTGCGAAGGCAAGTTCGGGAGGGCGGCGGCGCGCCGGTCCCGATGAAGGCACACGGTCCCACTACGGCGGATTTCGCCGGCTATTCAACTCTGGCATTGTATTTCTATGTTATCGCATAACGGATGGACATGACGAAACGCCGCATGTCGATGGACCCGGAGCACATGCCCCCGCAGTTGCTTCATCCGCGCGCCGCGAAGCTTGAAGTGACGGGGGCGCTCATCCGTTCGTTTCACGAGCAAGGCCGGCAATTGCGGCCAGTCTTGCGCTCCGCTTCAGATGGCGACGCCTTCGAGTGCTATGATCCGTGTCCTGGCACAGCGCTCACGGATCGCCTTCAGGCGCTGATAGTCCGGCGATTGGTACCAGGAGAGCAAGGCTTGCATGTCCGGGAACTCAAGGATGACGAGCCGGTGCGGTTCCCAGTCGCCTTCAAGCACCCGGGTTGCGCCACCGCGGCCGAGATAACGCCCGCCATAGCGGGCCTCCGTCGCCGGCACCTCTCTTTTGTATTCCTCGAAGGTCGCTGCATCGGTGATATCGACATCGGCGATCAAATAGGCAGCCATGGCAGAGCTCCTTTCCCGACAAGCCAAGGAGCAAGGATACGCCGGTCGTCGCCGTCAGGCGAGACTCTCGCCCGCGGCGGCCGGCAGGGTGACTTAGGATCATTTCCTTGTTGATTGTTGTTATGTTATTTTATAACAGTCGGTACATGACGAAACGCGGCATGTTGATAGATCCCGGCCGCCCAACCCCATCGGTTGTATCCGCTGCCGATTCATGCGAGGAAGAGCGCGATGGTGCTGCGTCCGCGACAATGCGGAAGCGGCTGAAAAGGGAACACGGAACGGACGACCCTGACGGGACCGAAACCGTGGCTGCCCCCGCAACTGTGAGCGGACAGCGCATTCACACCATGTCACTGGCCAAAGGCCGGGAAGACGTGGATGCGCCGCGACCCGCGAGCCAGGAGACCTGCCATCGAACCGATCAACCACAACGGACGGGGTGTTCCGATGGAAAAGAACTGGCTTTCGCGCGACGGTTTTCCGTCACCCTGCCGCTTCGCCATCTCTTGCCGTCAGTCCGGCGGAGAGAGAGAATGGCTGAGCCGACTTCAAGACAGCATAAGATAACGGTCTGCACCGATTGCCGCTTTACCGGCGGCCCCTGCATGCCGGGCGCCGAGCTGATAAAGCGGCTCAACCGCAGCATTGCCGCCCTCGGCGCGCCGCTCGATAGTGATTTCTCGATTGCCGGCACGGTCTGCATGGCGGCATGCACGCGCCCCTGCACCATCGCCTTCCAGGCGACGGGCAAGGCGACCTATCTCTTTGGCGACATTTCGCCGGAAGAGGACATCGACGATCTCGTCCGCTTTGCCGCCACCTATGTGGAGCGCGGCGACGGCATGACGCGGGCTGCCGAACGGCCGCGCGGACTGAAGGGCAAGACGCTCGCCCGCATCCCGGCGGCCATGCTCGTCTCCGAAGACGTTGCGGGCCATTTCCAATGAGTGCGACACGCATGCGCTCAAGCGCGTTTGGTGCGTCGGGGATGGACGCGTGGCGCTGCCGGGGTGGGATCAGACCATGACCTGCACCGCAACAGGAGCCGCCCTTCGCGTTAAGGGGCTTTGCTGGGGGCCGCGCCCGGGGTTGAAGCTGGTCGACGACATGGACTTCGCGATCGAGGCGGGCAGCCGGCTTGCGATCCTCGGGCCGAACGGGGCCGGCAAGACCTCGCTTCTGCGCTGCCTTTACCGGGCGGTGCAGCCGAATGCGGGCCGCATCGAGGTCGACGGCGTCGACCTCTGGTCGACCTCGGCGCGCGAAGCGGCGAAAACGATCGCCGTCGTGCTTCAGGAAATGCCCGGCGATTTTCCCTTCAGCGTGCGCGACGTGGTGATGATGGGCCGCATCCCGCGGCGGGAGGGGCTCAACGGCTGGACGGACACCGACCGTGAGCGCGTGCAGCACGCGCTCTCCCATCTCGATCTCGCCCATCTGGCCGGCCGCCAGTTCTCGACGCTCTCGGGCGGCGAGAAACAGCGGGTGCTGATTGCCCGGGCGCTTGCCCAGGAGCCGCGCATCATCATCCTCGATGAGCCGACCAACCATCTCGACATCCGCCACCAGCTCGAAATCCTCGAGCTCTTGCAGACGCTGAAGCTGACGATCGTATCGACGCTGCACGACATCAATCTCGCCGCCGAATTCGCGACTGACGTGGCGATCGTGACGGCGGGGCGGCTCACCGCCTTTGGCACACCCGACGCGGTGCTGAGCCCGCGGGCGCTGTCCTCCGCCTTCGGTGTCACCGCCACCGCCCACAGCACCGCCGTTGCCGGCACCGCCCGTTTCTCCTTTTCACTTCCTCGGGATCCATTTCATGAAGATCAACATTGCCTCCTCTGCCTTCCTGTTTCTCATCGCCACTGCTGTGCCGGCGCTCGCCTATCCGGTCACCGTCAAGAGCTGCAACCGCGAGGTGACCTTCGATGCCGCGCCGAAGCGGGCGATCGCCAACGACGTCAATCTGGTCGAGATGATGCTGGCGCTGAAACTGCAGGACCACATGGTCGGCTACACCGGCGTTTCCGGCTGGAAGACGCTGGATGAAAAGCTGCGCGAGGGCGTCAAGGAACTGCCGGAGCTTGCGGAGAAATATCCGACCAAGGAAGTGCTCCTCAACGCCGACGCCGATTTCTTCTTCGCCGGCTGGAACTACGGCATGAAGGTCGGCGGCGAGGTGACGCCCGAGACCTTGGCGCCGTTCAAGATCGGCGTCTACGAACTGACCGAATCCTGCATCCATGTCATGGCCAGGGAAAAGCCTACGATGGGCGACATGTTCGTCGATCTCCTCAACCTCGGCCGCATCTTCGGGGTCGAGGATCGCGCCGAGGCGCTGGTCGACGGCTACCGCCGCCAACTGGCCGCGATCACCGAGGCAAATGCCGGCCGCGAAAAGCCGACGCGCGTCTTCGTCTATGATTCCGGCGAAGAAAAGCCCTTCACATCCGGCCGCTTCGGCATCCCGACGGCGATGATCGAGGCGGCCGGTGGCGCCAACATCATGGACGACGTCGACAAGAGCTGGGTGGAGGTCTCCTGGGAGCCGGTGATCGATCGCAATCCGGAGGTCGTGGTGATCGTCAACTACGGCGAGGTGAAGGCCGAGGACAAGATTGCCTTCATGAAGAACAATCCGGCCTTCGCCAATATCGATGCGGTGAAAAACGACCGCTTCGTGGTCCTCGATTATGTCGAGGCGACGCCGGGGCCGCGCAACATCGACGCCATTGCCCGGCTCGCCGAGGTCTTTCACGGCGAAGGCCTGTAACCGATGCTGGCTGAGGATACGTCGCCTGGTCCCGCTACCGTTTCGCGGGTTCTCTCCGTTCGGGCGATCCGCGGCGGGGTCGGGGTGTTCGCGGCGCTGCTTTTGCTTCTTCTGACTGTGACCGTGGGCGTGTCGCTCGGCTCGGCGCCGATCCCGGTAACCACCGTCTGGTCGATCGTCGCCAGCAAGCTCGCGCCCGGCAGCGTCGAGGCCTTCTGGTCGGCGGGGCGCGAAAGCATCGTCTGGGACGTGCGCCTGCCGCGGGTCATGCTGGCGGGGCTTGTCGGCGCCGGATTGGCGCTGACAGGCGCCGTGCTGCAATCGGTCACGCGCAATCCGCTTGCCGATCCGCATCTGCTCGGCGTCTCCTCGGGCGGCGCGCTCGGGGCGATCGTCGCACTGCTCCACACCGGAATGATCCTCGGTCTTCTCACGGTGCCGCTCTTTGCCTTTGGCGGCGCGCTGCTGGCAACCGTGCTGGTCGCTTTCGTTTCCCGCGCTCTAGGCACCAGTGCCGATCGCCTGGTGCTTGCCGGCGTCGCCGTCGCCTTCGTGCTGACGTCGATCGGCAATCTCATGATCTTCCTGGGGGATCCGCGGGCGACGCACACGGTGATCTTCTGGATGCTCGGCGGCCTTGGCCTGGCGCAATGGCCGCATCTCATCTATCCGGCGCTCGTGCTGTCAGTCTCGCTCGGCTGGCTGGTCGTCCGATCGCGGGAAATCAACGCGCTTGCCATGGGCGACGAGACGGCGATGACGCTCGGCATTCCCGTGCGCCGCTTCCGTCTGACGCTCTTCGTCGTCACCGCGCTCCTGACCGGGGTCATGGTGGCCTTTTCCGGAGCGATCGGCTTCGTCGGGCTGATGGTGCCGCATTTCGTGCGGCTCTTTGCCGGCAGCGACAATGTCCGGGTCATCCCGTTCTCGGCCTTCTTTGGCGCCTTGACGCTGATCATGGCCGACCTCGTGGCCCGCGTCATCATGGCGCCGGAGGACATGCCGATCGGCGTCGTTACCGGCATTGTCGGCGGCATCGCCTTTGTTGCCATCCTC
Source organism: Ensifer sp. ENS10 (assembly GCF_014852025.1). NCBI lineage: Bacteria > Pseudomonadati > Pseudomonadota > Alphaproteobacteria > Hyphomicrobiales > Rhizobiaceae > Ensifer > Ensifer sp. ENS10. Next base: position 442,384 of record NZ_JACVAS010000002.1, on the reverse strand, counting down.
ACGCGGCGCGCGTAAGGCGTGCATCGACATTGGGCATGCATGGAAATGGGCCGGTCCGCGCCTATGTCTTAGCGCATGTCTCCTTGAATCGAACTCGATTTAAGGACAAAGACATGCAGAAAATCAAAGTGCTACAGCGACCATTGCGCGTCTGATAAGACGCGCGGCGCTGTAGCGCATGCATGGCTGCCCGATCAGGCCTCGAAAGGGGCAGGACCGGCAGAAGAGCGGTGCGAGGGAGCAAATGACGAACGAAGTTGAAATCTGCACGCCGGATGACGTTTTGAGCTTCTGGTTCGGCGAGCTCACCTATGACGACTGGTTCACGATGAGCGGCGAACTGGATAAGGCCTGCATTCGTCGTTTCCAGGCATCGCACCTGGCGCTTGCCCGCGGGGTCAGCGAGATCTGGCGCGCAACGCCGGAGAACCGGCTGGCGGCGATCATCCTGCTCGACCAGATGCCGCGCAACATGTATCGCGGCACGCCGCTTGCCTTCGCGACCGATTGCCTGGCACTGCACGAGGCGAAGCTTGCCGTCGGCATCGGTGCCGACATGGCGATCAAGCCGGAAGCGCGCGCCTTCGTCTATCTGCCGTTCGAGCATTCGGAAAACCTGACCGACCAGACCATGTCGGTGAAGCTTTTCACCGAACTCGGCGATGCCGACTATCTCGACTATGCCATCCGCCACCGCGAGGTGATCGAACAATTCGGCCGCTTCCCGCACCGAAATGCGCTCCTGGCCCGCGTCTCGACAGACGCCGAGCTTGCCTATCTGGCACAGCCCGGCGCCGGCTTCTGACGAAAAATCCGGCGCTGGAGCGCAATTGGCGGCGTCTTTTGCATCTTTCCGCCGTCTTTCGTATTCACACCGCATTGTGACGACCACTGACGCGATTCCGCACCATGGTCTCAACCTGCAAGGATCATGAAATTGCGTTCTGTCGGAAAATTGCCTGCCATTCTCGTCTGCCTGCTGGCGCTTGCCGCCGCCGGCCCGGTCATGGCGCAAGGCACGACGCAACCGGCACAAGGTACGACCCAGAGCGCAACTCAGCCAGAGCAGAAGGCGACGCCGGCTCAGCCGGCCCAGACCGCAACGCAACCAGCCGGCAAGGCGGCGGCACCCGCGCAGGATGGTGCGCAGCCCGCTGACAAAGGCGCGGCACCCGGCGGCGCGACACCCGGCGCTGCCACCCAGCCGGCCGCGACGGCGGTTCAGCCGGCGCAGACGGCAACCCCGCCGGCCGGCGAGGCGGTTCCGGAGGATGCCACGCCGCCGGCCCAGAGCCAGGCGGCCGATCAGCTTTCCAAGGCCGCCGAGGATCTCAAGCGGCTGACGGACCTCGTCGACAAGGCCAAGGACGACGACATCGTGCTTGCCGACCTCAAGGTTCAGGTCGACGCGCTCGCCAAGCAAATCATCGGCGTGTCGGTCTCGACCCGGCCGCGCCTCGACGAAATCAAGGGGCGGCTCACCGAACTCGGCGATCCGCCGGCCGAGGGACAGCCGCCCGAAGCCGACATCGTGACCGCAGAGCGCAAACGGCTGATGGTCGAGCGCGGCGCCATCAACGCGCTCACCGGCGAGGCCGAGGGTCTTTCGATCCAGGCGACGAAGCTTTCCAACACCATTACCGCGACAAGGCGCGCGCTGTTTTCCAACACGCTGCTGAAGAACACCGAAGTCTCGACCGGCATGTTCGACGACGCTCTGACGGCGACGGCGGACGAAACGCGCGTGCTCTCGCGCAGTGTCGGGAGCTGGCTGAGCTTTGCCTGGAACTACAAGCGCGTGCCGCTTTTGACGGCGCTGTTCCTGTCGCTGCTGGCGGCGCTCGTGTTCCTTGCCGGCAGCCGCAGGCTCTTTCGCCCGCTGATCCAGCATGACATTACCGATGAGGAGCCGAGCTACTTCCGCCGCCTGTCGGTCGCCTTCTGGTCCACGCTAATCCCGACGATCGCCTCGGCCGCCTTCGCGATTTCAAGCTTCCTGTTCCTGCGCGGCTTCAACGTGCTGCGCTCCGACATCGCACCGATCATTGCCATTACGCTGGGGGTGGCGGTGGTGGTGTTCTTCGTGACAAGGCTCGCCCAGGCGGTGTTGTCGCCGCGCGATGCGCGCTGGCGGCTCGTCAGGGTTTCCGATCGCGGCGCCAGGATGCTGATGATCGCGATCTTCGCCATGGCGCTGGTCAACGGTCTTGATTACCTGTTCGGCGGCGTCAGCGAGGCGCTCGGCTCGCCGGTGGTGCTGACCGTCGTCAAGAGCTACATCGCCTCGATCGTCATCGGCCTCATCATCATGGCGTCGGCCTGGATCAAGCCGACGCTCAGAAAGGACGAGTCCTTCGATGCCCATGGCCGCGCCTGGCCGCGGCTGGTGTCGTTCGCGCTGCTTGCGACCGGGGCCTTGCTGATCATTGCGGCCGTCTCCGGCTATGTCGGTCTCGCCCGCTTCATCGCCACGCAGATCATCATCACCGGCGCGATCCTGGTGACGATGTATATCGGCATTCTCACCGGCCGGGCCGTGGCCAAGCAGGGTGCGTTTGCCGAGACGGCGGCCGGGCGCTATCTCGAGCGCCGCTACAATCTGGAACAGGTGGCGCTCGACCAGATCGGTCTTGCCGCGGGCCTCAGCATCTATGCCCTGGTCGTGATGGTCTTCATCCCGCTGATCCTCTTGCAGTGGGGCTTCCAGGTCGCCGACATCGAGTCCTGGGCCTACCGGATGGTGACCGAGATCAGGATCGGCTCGATCACCATCTCGCTAGTCGGCATCCTCGCGGGCGTCCTGTTCTTCGCGCTCGGTTTTGCGGTCACCCGCTTCGTGCAGCGCTGGATCGACGGCAACATCATGGCGAGAAGCCGGGTCGATGCCGGCGTGCGCAACTCGATCCGCACCGGCATCGGCTATACCGGCGTCGGCCTTGCGTGCCTCATCGGCCTCTCGGCAGCGGGCATCGATCTCTCGAACCTCGCGCTCGTCGCCGGTGCTCTCTCGCTCGGCGTCGGTTTCGGTCTGCAGAACATCGTTTCGAATTTCGTCTCGGGCCTGATCCTGCTCGTCGAGCGGCCGTTCAAGGTGGGCGACTGGATCGTCAGTGGCACGACGGAAGGCTTCGTCAAGCGCATCTCGGTACGCGCGACCGAGATCGAAACCTTCCAGCATCAGTCGATCATGATGCCGAACTCGCTGCTGATCAACGCCTCGGTCGGCAACTGGACGCACCGCAACAAGCTCGGCCGCTCCGAAATCGCCGTCACCGTCACCTATGCCAGCGATCCGCGCCGGATCATGGAACTGCTGTCCGAGATCGCCGCCGCCCATCCGATGGTCTTGAAGAACCCTTCGCCGACCGTCGGTTTTACCGCCTTTGGCGACGAGCGCATGACCTTCGAGCTCCGGATTTACGTCGCCGACGTCTTGACCGGCGGCGGCGTGCGCAACGACCTGCGCGTGTCGATCTACGAGCGTTTCCGCGACGAGCGGATCGGCGAGCCGTTCCCGGTCAAGATCGAGGACGTGCCGGTCGAGGACCAGACCGGCATCGAAAGCCACCACCCGGAAGAGGTGGGCGAACCGAAGGGCGCCACCTCCGCCGAGGCAAGAGCGTCGGCCAAGGCGACGGCTTCAGGCAAACCGGCTGCTTCCGCAGCGCCGCTCAACGAGGAACGCGAGGCAGAAGAAACGGGCAGTCGCCGAACCGCCAGCCGCCGCGCAAACCCGAACCGCTGATAAACGGAGCGTTCAGCCGCTATTCAGCCGGCGTGCCATAAAAAGCATGCAATTCTTCTGGTGACCGATTACGTTGTCATCGGCTGAAGAGGTGGCCGGCGCAGCGTCGCGAAACCGACGGGGCGGCCGGCTCGGCGAGAGGGCGGCGCTTCGGGCGCCGATGGGCAATGAAGAAATCTGTGATTGCTTTGCTTTCCGGCGTACTGGTGGCCTACGTGCCTATGGCAGGCGCGGCCAGTGCCGCGACGGTCACGAACAAGGACAGCGAGACCGCCGTCCTGGTCGTCGTCGAGGGCGAAAGCCGCATGGAAGTGGCGATCGCCGCAGGCGCCACGGAGATGATCTGCCCGAGCGGCTGTTTCGTGACGGCGCCGAGCGGCGACCGCATCGGCCTGCAGGGCGACGAGAATGTCGAGATCGTCAACGGCAATGTCGTGGTGAAGTAACCGGAAACCAGCCACTGAAGGGCGCGGACTCTTCCGCGCCCCTAGAGCGCCGTGCGTTCAGACGAACGCGCAAAGGACGCTCTAGTACTTTGATCGTAGAGCATCTTTCCGCTTCAAGTGATTCCACTCGGACGCTCTATAGCGCCGCAGTTTCAGACGAACGCACAAAGACGCTCTGGCTCTTGAAGTCGAGAGCAGTTTTCCGCTCTCAATGTTTCCACTTGAGAGCGGAATGCATTGGCGCCCACAGCTAATCACGGCGCGCCAATCCCATTGGATGGCGAATGAACCGGCACTCCCGCCCGTCAATACGACGAGAGACGGGGTGGCCCCGGCGAATGCCTTTGCCATCCCATCGAAGCGCATTGACACGACCCATGCCCGGTAGCACGCTCGGCTGTTCGGCCGACGTTGCTCGCCACGGTCGTTCGCGCATTGCGGGAGGGGAACCATGCCATTCCTTCGCATCGCCTTGGCCGTCCTATTGGTGTTTTGCGCCTCGGAGGCGGTTGCCGAGAAGCGCGTGGCGCTGGTCATCGGCAATTCCGCCTATCAGCATGTGGCGGCGTTACCCAATCCTGGCAATGACGCTGCCGACATGGCGGCCAAGCTCGAAGGGCTCGGCTTCGAGGTGGTGACCGGTGTGGATCTCGATCTCTCGGGCGTGCGGCGCGTATTGCGCGATTTCGTCGGCCGTCTCGATGGCGCCGATCTGGCGCTGTTCTACTATGCCGGCCACGGCCTTCAGGTGGATGGCGAGAACTACCTTGCCCCTGTCGACGCCAAGCTCGCCTCCCATGTCGATCTCGATTTCGAGGCGGTGCCGATGAACCTGATCCTGTCGGCGATGGAGCGCAGCACCAGGGTCAATGTCGTGCTGCTTGATGCGTGTCGCGACAATCCGCTTGCGGTCAATCTCGCCCGCTCCATGGGCACCCGATCGGCCTCGGTCGGCCGCGGGCTTGCCAAGGTCGGCACCGGCATCGGCACGCTGATCGCCTTTGCCACCCAGCCCGGCAATGTCGCGCTCGACGGCAGCGGGCGAAACTCGCCCTTTACGTCGGCGCTACTCCGGCATCTCGGCCAGCCGGGACGCGACATCACCCGCGAGCTGATCGAGGTGCGCCGCGACGTTCTTTCGGCAACCGGCGGCAAGCAGGTGCCCTGGGACAATTCCTCGCTGACCGGCGAGGTGGTGCTGAAGCCTGCCGATGGCGGCCAACCGGCGTCGGTCAAAGAGCCGGCGACGGATCAGACCGCCGAGCTTGCCTATTGGGACACGATCAAGGATGGGACGGACCGCGATCTGTTCGACGCCTATCTGCAACAATATCCCGATGGCGCTTTCGCATCCCTGGCGAGGGCCAAGATCCGCATCATCGAGCGGGTCTCTGCCCCGGCAACCGAGGGCGTGACCGAGGTGCCCTCCGGCCAGGCCGTGGCGGCCGTCGATCCGGCCGCAGCCGCTGCGGGCACCGACGATCGCGCCTTGACCCGATCGATCCAGCAGCAGCTGAACCGGCTCGGCTGTCAGGCCGGCAGCGAGGATGGGCTGTGGGGCGCCGGCAGCCGCAAGGCGCTGGAGGCATTTGCCAGGCACAGCAAGCTTGAACTCGCGACGCTCGAACCTTCCAGCGACGTGCTCGAACGCCTGAAGGCCGAGAAGGCGCGGATATGCCCGCTTGCCTGCGCGCGAAACCAGGAGGCAAAAGACGGCCGCTGCGTGACGATCCGGCGCGAGGCCAAACTGCCCGAGCCGAGTGCGACCCAGGGCACCGCCAAGACACCGGCGAAGAGCACCGGCACGCGAGCGATCAGCCCGCCGGCCGAGCTGAAAAAGAAGAGCTATGCCGGCTGCCCCGACAATGCGGACGTTGCCTTCCGGCAGATGTTTTCCCGCGGCTCTGGCCGCGGCAGGACGACGATTACCGCCACGCACTCCTGCGGCCGCACCTTTGCTTGCCACCGGGCGGCGCGGGGCCAGCCCTGGGATTGCGGCTGGCGGTGAGGCTGCGTGTAGGCTGGCGCGGTGCGCGCTCGGCCGGCGTTGGCTGAGGTGCCTCAGCTTCGTCCGCCGAGCGGTGCTCTCGCTGCGCCGCCCCCAGACTGCGGTGCGTCGGCCCGTCCGCCGCCTTGCTCACGGCTGCTGAGGCAGAGATGAATGGAGGCGGCGGCGAAGAGTAGCAGCGGTACGCTCGGGTAAAGCGTAAGGAAGCGAAGCGAGGTGTCGATCGTCTGCAGCAGATTTCTAAGGCCGAGCCCCTTCATCCCGAAAAACAGCAGCCAGAAATGAGATAGAAGGCCCATGAACCCGATCGTCGCGAAAAATGCGAGCAGCGCGGCCCACAGGCGATAGGCTTTGCCATAGCGCTCCGGCCTCGGCTCCGTAGGCTCTCGGATGAAGGCGAGGGCAACGAGGGCGATCACAGCCGCCAGGAGCGAAGCGGGTGTCGGTACCAGGCTCAGGCGAACGGCAAAGGCGGTAATCCAGCCTGGGTCGAACATCAGGCCGAAGGGAATGTCTGCCAGCACAAGGAGAGTGATGGAGGCCGCGACCTTGCGGGGCATCCCGATAGCTTTTGTCCGCGCGGCGCATACCGCAGCAATAGCGGCTGCAAAGATCACCCACGCAATTGCCTTCGAGTAGACGGCGAGGACAACGGCCAGCATGCCGGCGGCCGGGGAGCCATTTGCGCCCAGGGCATGGACGAGCCAGTACACCAGGTAAGGAAGGGCCAAGAAAAAGCCAATGAGCAGCGCAAGCCATATCCCCCATGCCCGCATGTAGCGCCAGCCGCCTTCAGTGATTGCCACCAGAAACTCTCCCTGTGTTCGCTTTTGTCCGATAGCATTGACAGGGAAATGTGAAGGCCAATCTCAAATAGAGGTTGCAATTTTATCTATCTGCGTTCCTTTGCGTGCCTCGTGCGCCGATCCTGAGCACTTGCGTTGCTTGGCCGCATTTCAGGGCTTGATTTCATCGCGGCTTGCGTAAGGATCGACACCACGTTCAAGCCGGCTCCGGCAAGGGAGGACTCCCCATGAAACTCCAGCTTATCCGCAACGCCACGCTCAAGCTCGACTATGCCGGCCATACCGTGCTCATCGATCCCTTTCTGGGGCCGAAAGACAGCCTGCCGTCTTTTGCCGGGCGCTCGCCCAATCCGACGGTCGAGCTGCCGGTCGATATCGACACCATCCTGGCCGGTGTCGAACTCGTCATCATCTCGCATCTGCATGAGGACCACTTCGACGACACCGCCAAGGAGCGGGTGCCGAAGGGGCTGCCGATCCTCTGCCAGCCGGGCGACGAGGAGGCGATCCGTGCCGCCGGCTTTCGCGACGTCACGCCGCTTTCCGACAAGGCCAGCTGGCAGGGGCTGACGCTGACCCGGCGCGATGGCAGTCATGGGCTCGGCCCTGTGGTCCAGGACATGGGGCCTGTCATCGGTTTCAGCCTTGAGGCGAGGGGCGAGCCGACGGTCTACTGGGCCGGCGACACGGTTTTCTACCCGGCGATCGAGAAGACGATCCGCGAAACGAAGCCTGACATCATCGTCACCCATTCCTGCGGAGCGAAGTGGGATGGCGATCTCATCGTCATGGATGCCGAGCAGACGATCAAGGTCTGCGAGACGGCGAAAAACAGCACCGTCATTGCAACGCACATGGAGGCGCTGGATCACGCGACGGTCAGCCGAAAGGAGCTGCGGGCAGCAGCCGATGCCCATGGCATCCCCTTGACGAAGCTGGTGATCCCTGATGACGGCGACGTGCTGACGCTGATACCGCCGGTGGTCTGAGCAATTCCAGGAAAAGTGCGAAGCGGTTTTCCGTCCGGAATTGCGGAGATACCAAGCAATTCCAGGAAAAGTGCGAAGCGGTTTTCCGTCCGGAATTGCGGAGATACCAAGCAATTCCAGGAAAAGTGTGAAACGGTTTTCCGTCCGGAATTGCGGAGGTTCCAAGCAATTCCAGGAAAAGTGTGAAACGGTTTTCCGTCCGGAATTGCGGCGATCCAGAAGGCCGGCCGCGCTTACGGGATCGAGAAGATACTGATCTCGTTGGTGATGCCGCGCAGAGCGACATTGTGCGACTGCGGATTGAGGCCGCGGTCGCTGAGCAGGCCGGAGGTGCGCGGGTCGTCGAGCACGGAGCTGGTGGCGAAGATCTCGCGCGAACTCGCGAGATGCTGGACGCGCGAGGCGATATTGACCGTCTGGCCGAAATAATCCTGGCGCTCGTTGAGGTTGACGGCGATGCACGGCCCCTCGTGGATGCCGATCTTCAACAGCAGATCCTCGGAGCCCCGGTCCTCGTTGAGCTGTCGCATCGCCTCGCGCATGCGCATGGCCGCGGCAACCGCGCGATCCGGCGTCGGGAAGGTTGCCATGACCGCGTCACCGATCGTCTTGACCACGGCGCCGGCCTCGGCGGCAACGATCTCGTTGACGGCGCTGAAATGGGTCTTCACCAGATCGAAGGCTGCGAGATCGCCGACCCGTTCGTAAAGCTCGGTCGAGCCGCGCAGATCCGAGAAGAGGAAGGTGAGGCTGGTGATCTTCAGCCGCTGGTCTACGTCGATCGTGTCGGTGCGGTAGATATCGCGGAAGGTCTGGTTGGACAGCAGCCGCTTGGCGGTGAGGAACGGGCGCCGACGGCCGAGAATATCGTGCAGGGTGTCATTGGCGATACAGACCGAGGGCAGGGTGCGCACATCCGTATGGTTTTCCACTTGGATGCGCAGCGGACCCGGCTGCATGGTCAACGCCTCGTCGTGGCGATGGCCGCGATCGAAGACGAGCGACAGCGTCCGCCGCTCCTTGGTCGGCTCGCCCTTGACGTCGATGAATTGCGCGGCATGGGTCACCGGCTCGAAGACGATGATGAATTCCGCCGGCATCTGCAGCGAGATCACCGCCTTTTCGCCGGGCGGCAGTTCGAGCGCCTCGATCATGAAATCGTCGACCTGGGCCTCGTAGTCGTCCTCCGGCAAATCTATGCCGGAGCCCCAGTAGATCTGGCGGAAATATTCGAGCGGCGGCAGCTCGTGCGGGTTGTGGGCCTCGATGTGGCGTACCCGCGGGTTAACGGTGAAGGTCACTTCCACCATCTCGTCGAGCGTCGGCTCATAGCCGGCGGCGCAGAGCGAGCAGGTATAGGTGTCGCTCTGCACGGTCTTCAGCGAGGTATTGCTGTCAAGCACACCGCCGCAGCCGGGGCAGAGCACATTCCACGACAGCTCGAAGAGCCCGAGGCGTGAGGCATGCAGGAAGGCGGCGATGACCTTTTCTTCGTCCAGCCGATGTTCGGCGGCAAAGGCGAGCGCATTGACGCGGCAGAGCTTGCGGTCCGGCGCTTCCCGGACAAATCGCTCCAATACGCCGGCGATGTCAGGCTGCACGTTTTGGCGCAGCATGTCGAAGAGAGGCTGAGCGTCACTCATGATTGCATCCTACACTGAAAAGAGCCGGCGGGGCAGCCGGTTTGTCGGCGGGGTGGACAGGCCGCCTGGTGACTGATCTGCGCACGAGAAATTTGCGAGTGATCCTTTGATGTAACCGTTACGTACTTCCCGTTATTGACAGTGCCATGCAATTGAAAGGCAGACGGCGCCGTGAATCGCGCATCGTTCTGCGAGCGCCTTTCTCGTGCCTTCATTCCGTTCGTCGCACAGTGCACACGACGGCCGCAAAGGAGAACCATCCTGATGAGAGTAGCCCTCAAATTGATCACGGTTGCGCTTCTGGCGCTCGCTGGTCCGGCGGCAGCCGAGGGCGCCTCCGAGCGGGAGGCCTACCAAATAGCCAAGGATGCCTATGTCTATGCCTATCCGCTGATGCTGACGCATGCCACTGTGCTGAGGAACTCCAACTTCGCCGAGCCTGTCGCGGGTACAACTGCAGGACCGGTCAATGACTTTCACCACGCGCGTGCATTCCCTGACGCGGGTGACAAGCTTGTCATCCGCATGAACGTCGACACGCTCTACTCGGGCGCTACGCTTGACTTGAAGGCCGAACCGATGGTGATCACGGCTCCCGCCACCGATCGCTATTTCCTGCTGCCGATGCTGAGCCTTTGGTCGGATGTATTCGATGTGTTGGGCACGCGTACGCTCGGCAAGAATAGCGCCCGAAATTTTCTCGTTGCTGGACCGAACTGGAGCGGTGACGTTCCTGCGGATATGGAGGTCATCAAGAGTCCTACCCGCTATGTCTGGATCATCGGCCGTATCCAAACGAACGGCAAGGCGGACTATGAGAACGTTCACAAGATCCAAGACGGTTTTAAGGTGACGCCGCTCTCTGCCTTGGGCAAGGGCGACTATGTGCCGCCGAAAGGGACTGTCGATACCAGCATCGACATGAAATCACCGCCGCCGCTCGTCGTGGACAAGATGGATGCGGCGACCTACTTTGGCCGTTTTGCCGAACTGCTGAAGGACAACCCACCGAACCAGGTCGACTATCCGATGATCCATCGCCTTGAACGGGTGGGGTTCAAGGTTGGCCAAGACTTCGACCTGAAAGCAGCATCGGACGCCCTGCGAAAGGCAGTCGAGCGTGGCTACGCCGATGGCAAGGCCCTGGTGCAGGCTGAAGGCAACAAGGCCGGGGGCGTCGGCGGCGAGGGATGGATCTACACCATGCGCAGCGGCGCCTATGGCGTGGACTATCTCTACCGCGCCGCAATCGCGCAATGCTGCCTCGGCGAGAACTTGCCGCAGGATGCCGTCTATCCGGCACTCTCGACCGACAGCGACAGGCGGCCGCTCGATGGCAGCACCAATTACGTCCTGCACTTTGACAAGGGCAAGCTGCCGCCGGTCGATGCATTCTGGTCTGTGACAGCCTATGACATCGAGGGCCACTTCATCCCCAACGAGCTCAAGCGCCAGGCGATTGGCGACCGCGACAGGCTCGTCACGAACGCCGACGGCTCGGTCGATCTCTACATCCAGGCGAAGTCTCCTGGAAAAGACAAGGACGCCAATTGGCTGCCGGTCGGCAAGGCACCGTTCACCCTGCTCATGCGCCTCTACTCGCCGCGCGAGGAATTTCTTGAAGGCAAATGGCTTCCGCCGGAGGTTATCGCGGTTCACTGAACCTTCCGTCGGCCCGCATGTCTGGGGGCCAGTGAACGACGACGTCGGACGTGCTCCGCCGATCGCCGCTCAGGTGCCCGTAGCCTTGCAGATCTGCGCGCGGGCACTGGAACGTGGCCGCGTCGGCGTCCGGTTATCTCTAAGCCGCCTTGCGGTCGCGGCCGAAGGGATCGCCGAGCACCGATTCCGTATGCAAGGAGGCCAGCCATCCACCGTCCTTGCGGATCCAGGTGGTGGCGTCGGCCGCCTTTATCGTCAGAGGCTCGCCCTCGACTTCCATCTCCTCCGTCACCGTGTAGGCGATGACGGCGACGTCCTCGCGCGGAAAGATGACGCTGACGTCGTCGAGGCGAAACGCGTTGAGCTTCCAGGAACCTTCGGCCTGGTCGGCCATCCTGCGATAGTCATCGCGGGTAAGAATGGCCGCCCCTTGCGCCCCCACGACGATCGACCGTTCGGGCAGCATGGCCACGGACGCCTCGGTATCCTTCTCCAGGATGGTTCGCCAGAATTCCTGTTCGAGATCGATGATCTCCTGTTCGTCGGCATGTGCCATGGTTTGATTCCTCCGTTTACAATTTGCAGAAGCCATGGGACGGACAAAGGTTCCGACCAAAAAGACCTCGCCGCATAGCGCGCATTTTTTGCGCGACCGCGTGAGATCGAAGCCGAACCGCCCCGCGGGAACCCAACACCCGCCTCTGTCGTTTTCCGGATCCAGCAGTTGCGAAGCAGGATGAGACACATGAGGATCTTCTCGGGAAAATGCCTCTGCGGCCAGGTGCAAGTATCGCTTCGTGGCGAACCTCTGCGCGTCGGTATCTGCCATTGCATGGATTGCCGGAAGGAAAGCGGTTCGGCCTTCACCTTCTATGGCATCTGGCCCGCGGATCAATTTGAACGTACCGGCGACACGTCGGAGTTTCAGGGACGGTGTTTCTGTCCCGGTTGCGGGTCGCGGGTTTTTTCGGTCGATGCGCGTGAGGCGGAGGTCAAGCTCGGTATCTTGTCCGACGCGCCGACCTCGCTTAAGCCGAGCTACGAGCTCTGGATCAAGCGGCGCGAGCCATGGCTAAGGCCGGTCGAGGGGGCCGAACAGTACCAGGAGGATCGCGAACGGGCAGCCGACGAAGGGCCGGTCGACACGCGCTACTAGAGCGCGCGTCACCGTCAATCTGCCATCCCTTAATTAAGCGTCGATTCATCGGTGGAATTGTGCTTAAGATCAAAGCGTTACTGCGCTGCTGGCATGTCGGGCCGAGGTATCGCCTGAGAGCGCGGGTCGCTGGGGGAGTGAATGTCGGCACGGCCTTTCCTGAAAATCTCCGCGCCGCTCAACGGGCTTTTGGCGGCGGCGGGGCTTATTACGGTCGCGGAGCTGACGGCGCGGGATATTGGCCTGACGGCCAAGCTGTCGCTGGAGCTTGTGCTGGCCGGTATCTGGGCCATCTATGTTCTGCAACTGGCCGATACGGTGATGCGGCAGCGGGCGAAGGACGATCGCGGGCGGACGCCCGAGCTCATCATCGATCTGCTTGCCGTCGTGGTTCCGCTTGCCGGATTTCTTCTCGCTGGCCCGCGTGACCAGAGCCTTTATTGCGGTATCTGGCTGTTGAAGCCGCTGCGTCATTTCACCTTCTTCCGCCTGCTTGGCCGGGTGGTGGCGCGGGCGGCACCCAATCTCGTCGGTGTCACCTCGGTCTTCGGCATCGTTCTCTTCGGCGCATCGCTTTTTGCCTATCTCATCGAGCGCGATATCCAGCCCGACAAGTTCGGCAGCATTCCCCAGGCCATGTGGTGGGCGGTGGTGACACTTTCGACCACGGGCTATGGCGACGAGATTCCGATGAGCTTTGCCGGTCGGGTGCTGGCGGGCCTCGTCATGATGTGCGGCATTGGCATCTTCGCGCTGTGGGCCGGCATTCTTGCCACCGGCTTCTTCGAGGAGGTGCGCCGCCAGGATTTTGTGCGCAACTGGCAGCTGGTTGCGGCCGTGCCGTTGTTCCAGAAGCTCGGCTCGGCCGCCTTCGTCGAGATCGTGCGGGCACTGCGCCCGCGGGTGGTTCCGGCGGGTGCCATCATCTGCCGCAAGGGCGAGGCGGGCGACCAGATGTTCTTCATCGTCGAGGGCCGCGTCAGCATTACGACCCCTTCGCCGACACCCATCGAACTCGGCCCCGGCAGCTTCTTCGGCGAAATGGCGCTGATCACGGGCGAGCCGCGCTCGGCGACCGTCAGCGCAGCCACGGAGGTCTCGCTGCTGTCGCTCTATGCGGAGGATTTCCAGATGCTGTCGAGCAGCAATCCGGAGATCGCCGAAGTCATCCGCAAGACGGCGGAGGCGCGGCGTGGCGGGACGTCCAGGGATTGACGGGATGGTGGCATCCGGCGGCCCTCGTGTCATGCCGGCACGCGACCTCGTTATTTCGCCGGTCGCTCATTAACACCAGAGAAAGCCTTTCTCCTCTAGCATGGCGGCTGCAAGTTACAGTGACTTTGCGGGCACGAAGAACGCTTGGGCGCTGTAGGGGAACACTCTTTCACATAGGCGTTCAATGTCGTTTTTTGGCATTTCCGGAATGTATTATTCCGGCGAATCCCTTGCCCAGCACCGTATCGTGCTCGCCGAGGACTCCAACCTCTTCTCGTCGATGGTTTCGAAGCGGCTGAAAGAGCTGTTCGACATCGATGTCATCGTCTGCCGCGACTATGACGATTTGCAGTTCGCGGTCGAAAACGCGACTTTTCCGGCGTCGCTCGCCATCTCCAACATCAACCTGCCGGGGGCGGAGAACGGCGAGGCGCTCAACTATCTGATCGACATGAGCGTGCCGACCGTCGTTTTCACCGGTTCCTTCCAGGAGTCGACGCGCGAGAAGATCCTCGCCAAGGAGATCGTCGACTACGTTATCAAGGATAGCGTCTTTGCCGTCGACATGTTGGCGGAATCGGTCTGCCGCTTCCTCACCAACCACAAGCACCACGTGCTGATCGTCGACGACAGCCCGACCGCGCGCGCACTTCTGACGACGCAGCTGAAGCGCTACAATTTCCGCACCAGCCCGGCCGACAGCGGCGCAGCCGCGCTCGAACTTCTCAAGAGCAATCCCGATATCGGCCTCGTCATCACCGACTACAACATGCCCGATATCGACGGATTCGAGCTGACGCGGCGCATCCGCGGTTCCTACGGGCCGCATCAGCTGCGCATCATCGGTGTTTCGTCCTCCACCAACCGGCTCCTGTCGGCGCGTTTCCTCAAAGCGGGCGGCAACGACTTCATCGTCCGTCCCTTCGTCAACGAGGAATTCTACTGCCGCGTCAACCAGAACCTGGACACGCTGACGAAGATCCGCACCCTCAGTGAAAAGGTTAGGGTTCCGGCGCAGGCTTCGGCCTGATACGAGAAATAATCCCCAAAATTTTGTTGCAATCTGCGCGAAATCCCGCGCGCAGGTTGCTCCATTAACGAAATTGCAATCCGATCGGTCTTCAATCCGCCCCAGCAGGAGCGGGGAGCCCGGTCACACCAGACCACGCCGGCCAATGGGTCGGTGCGGTCAGTGGCAGGGTCTATTCATATATTCGGAGCCAGCGTCACCCCCTTCAAGGGAAGCACGCCTGCGGCTCGAGAGGGGTTGCAGGGACGTGAGATTGCGCCGCACGCCAGGCCGGCTGAATTCTGTGCAAAAGCACAGCGACAAGCGCATGCTCCTTGTCGAAGATTCCCGGATGTTCGCGACGGCGCTGAAATACGGGCTCGAGTCCGTCCATGGCATCCGCGTCACCCATTGCAGCTCGCTTGCGGCGCTCAGGGAAACGCTGGAGCAGGCGCCGGAAAGCTTCTCGCTCGCCGTGCTCGACCTCAACCTGCCGGACGCGCCCAATTGCGAGGCGCTCGAATTCGTCCTCGACAATCAGGTGCCGGCCGTCGTCTTCACCGCGGCCTTCAACGACCAAACGCGCGAAGAGATACTCGGGCGCGGCGTGCTCGATTGCGTCATCAAGCATCAGCCTGAATCGATCAACCTCCTGATCGGCGCCGTCGACCGTGCGCTTACCAATGGCAAGACGACGGTGCTGCTTGCCGATTCCGATGCCGCCTCGCGCAGCGAGCTTGCCGGTATCCTGAGAAGGCAGCGGATTTCCGTCTGCGAGGTCGCGTCCGCTGCCGATGCGCTGCAGGTGCTCGACAGCGGCGAGGCGGTCGATCTGGTCGTCACCGATCTCGATCTCGCCGACATGACCGGGGCAGCACTTCTTGCCGAAGTGGAACGCCGGCAGGGCGATGGCGCGCTGCCGGTGATCGGGCTTTCCGACAGCGGCGACCGAAGGGCGGGCGCCCGCTTTCTCGAAGCAGGCGGTACCGACTTCATCCAGAAACCGTTCCTCGAAGCGGAGTTCAACGGCCGCATCGCGCAAGCCGCCAGCATCCAGAAGCGCCTGCAGACGCTGCAGCGGCAGGCGGCCAGCGACTATCTCACCGATCTCTACAACCGCCGCCATTTCTTTCTTGCAGGCCCGCGCCTGGTGGAGCAGTGCCTGAGGCGCGGCGAGCCGACGGCGATCGCCATACTCGATATCGACCATTTCAAGCGGCTCAACGACACCTACGGCCACGAGATCGGCGATATCGTGCTGAGACACGTGGCCAAGCGCCTGGCGGTGCTGGTGGGCGAGGAGCACCTGCTTGCCCGCCTCGGCGGCGAGGAGTTCGGCATCCTCTTCAACGGCTGCGATGTGCGCCGCGCCTTCGCCTTCTGCGATGCGCTCAGGCTGGAGCTGGCGAAATCGCGGATCGTCGCCGACGACGAGGAACTGACGATCACCGTGTCGATCGGCCTTGCCACCATCGAGACGTCGGAAGCTTTCGAAAACTATCTGCACGCCGCCGATCAGTTTCTCTATATGGCGAAACATGCGGGGCGAAACCGGGTGATCTCGGAATTGGCACTGCTTGACGCGCTGGCGTCGTGAAGTCTCTGGCCGAGCCGCAACCCTCCTCCAGAAATATGATGCGCTCCGTGTCGGCTTGGAACGAAGTCGAACGTCCTTTGGTTACCCGCACATGATCAAGCGGTACGAAGAGGAGCCGACTGATGACGAATGTTGTTTCAAATCTCTGGTTTGCGAAGGAAGCGCGCGAGGCGGTCGACTTCTATATTTCCCTCGTTCCCAACTCGGCGATCACGCGCATCACCACCTTGCCGGCGGAAAGCCCGAGCGGACCGCCCGGCAGCGTTCAGGTCATCGAGTTCATGCTTGGCAATCAGCAGTTCATGGCGCTCGAAGCCGGACCGCTCGACCCGTTCAACCATGCCTTCTCGATCATGATCCAGTGCGACAGCCAGGAGGAGATCGACCGGCTGTGGAGCGCGATCCTCGATAACGGCGGAGAACCTGAGCAATGCGGCTGGATCCGCGACCGCTGGGGCCTCTGCTGGCAGATCGCGCCACGGGTGCTTGGCGACATGGTCGCCCATTCGGACCGCGAGCGCGCCAAGCGGGCGACGGAGGCGATGCTCGGCATGATAAAACTCGACATCGCCGAACTGGAGCGCGCCTTCCACGGTTAGGGTCGCACTCGTTTGTGGGGCTGGTCCTTGAGCGGAGGGAACGGAGAGCGAGGCGCTTCCAACGGCTCCGGAGGGCAGCTCCGAGGCGACTTGTTTACGCAACCATGAAGCGCTTTCTGTCGCCATGACATCTACGCGTTTATTAGCGAATCTTCTATATGAGGGGAAGGGCAGGCCAGCGCGGAGGCGCGCCTGGATGCGGAGAAGCCGATGGGGAGGGGACGACGTGAATTCGCAGACTTTTACGAGTTTTGATGGTCGTATCGGACGCCAGACCTGGTGGTTGGCGCAGATCGTTGTCTGGATTGCGACGGCGGCGGCAATGTTCGCCGGAGCGGCGCTGTTGGCGCTTTCGGGCGTCGATAACTATGCGGCGGGCTTCAGCCTCATGCATTCGCTTGTCTTCATTATCCTCATCGCAAACCTCTATTTCAGCTTCACCGTCAACACCAAGCGCTGGCACGACCACGGTCGCTCCGGATGGTGGAACCTTGCGCTGTTTGTCCCGGTCGTCGGGCCGCTCCTGGGCCTTGTGATGCTGGGCTTCCTTGCGGGAGAAGAGGGCGACAACCGCTTCGGTCCGCCGGCCGTCACAGGCGCCGAAGAGCCGAGCCAGCGGTTCGGGCGCGCTTAGCCATAGCGTGAAGTTGGCAGGCGCGGCTGCGGCGTTCTATTTCAGCTTCTGCGGATAGATCGTCTCGCCGCGCTTCAGCATCTCGACGAAGGCCTCGATCTTCTTTTTGCGACCGGCCTTGGTCTTCATGTTGTGGGTGCGGAAGGCGAGCGCGAAGCGGTTCTGGGCGCTGAGCTTGGCGAGCATTTCTTTCGCCTTGGGCTCGGCATCGATCGCCGCCTGCAGGTCGTCGGGGATTTGCATGTCCTTGCCGCTGGCATAGGCCCGATCCCAGCGGCCATCAGCCTTGGCTGCTTCCACCTGGCGCAGGCCAAACTCGGTCATACGGCCTTCTTCGATCAGCCGGGCGACATTGTCGACGTTGATCTTGCTCCAGATGCTCTTCTTGCCGCGCGGCGAATAGCGCTGCAGGAAGCTCTTGTCGTCCAGCCCCTTGCGCACGCCATCGATCCAGCCCCAGCAAAGCACCACATCGATCGCTTCCTTGGGCGTGATCGAGGCTAGCCCGGAGTTCACCTTGTGCGTCTTGATCCAGACCTCGTCCTCGCTCTGATGATGGGCGCCGAGCCAGTCGTAGAAGCACTGCAAATCCCTGAATTCGTGGACTTTGGCAGGATTGATTTCGACGGGTGCCATAGGAAGCATTGCCTCTTGTTCTGAAACGCCAGCCATTCAACCCAAAAAGAAGGAGCGTGCAAGCGGCGCGACGACGCAAGCCAAACGTGTCACAGGCAAAACGAAAAAGGGCGGATCGCTCCGCCCTTCGACTGGTCTTTATGTCGGTCTTTACCGCGCCATCTGCAGCGTCAGCTTGCGGTCGGCGCGCTCCTGCTGCGGCGAGCGGTTGTAGAGTTCGCGATAACACTTCGAGAAATGCGAGGCGGAGACGAAGCCGCAGGCAACCGCCACTTCGACGACCGGCATCGACGACTGGATGAGCAGGTGCCGGGCGCGGTCGAGGCGGATCTCCAGGTAGTAGCGGGCCGGCGACCGGCCCATTTCCTGGCGGAAAAGCCGTTCGATCTGGCGGCGCGAGAGATCGGCGCCCTCGGCGATTTCGAGCAGCGACAGCGGCTCGGCGAGATTTGCCTCCATGAGTTCGATGATCGACAGCACCTTGGCGTTCTGCACGCCGAGGCGGGCGCGCAGCGGCAGGCGCTGGCGGTCATGCGGCCCGCGCACGCGGTCGGTCAGCGCCTGCTCGCAGACGCGGTTGACGAGGTTCTCGCCGAAATCCTGGTCGATCAGGTTCAACATCATGTCGAGCGAGGCGGTGCCGCCGGCGCAGGTATAGATGTTGCTGTCGATCTCGTAGAGGTCGGCATAGACGTCGACCTGCGGGAAGCTTTCGGAAAAGCCCGGCAGGTTTTCCCAATGGATGGCGCAGCGCTTGCCCGTCAAAAGGCCGGCAGACGCCAGCACATGGGCGCCGGTACAGAGGCTGCCTACGGCGACGCCGCGGTTATAGACCTCGCGCAGCCAGGCATTGACCGACTTGTTGTTGAAATCCTCGACATAGATGCCGGAACAGACCAGCACCATCGATGGGCGGTTCTCGCCGCCGAGAAACTTGCGCTCGTCGGCGAGCGACGAGTTGACCTCGAGCGCGATCCCGCTCGACGACAGGACCTTTTCGCCGTCGGACGAAGCGAGGCGCCAGGTATAGGCCTCGTAGCCGAGCATGCGGTTGGCGATGCGGAGCGTTTCGATCGCCGCCGAAAAGGGCAGCATGGAAAAGTTCGGCACCAGGAAGAAGACGAGAGAACGCTTTTTGGTCAGTGGCTTGTTCATGAGGCTTCCCATGCTTGGCGATGGCGTATATTCGTCGCTTGGAAGATACTCTTCGGCTTGTCTGTTTGCGACATTGGCATGGAAAGCAACGACCGCAAAGAGATTTCGCATTGCGACATCGGGCGGCAAGAGGCGGTTCCGCCGGTCTTTCAGGCTTTTGTAAGGAAAGCGACAGTTTTTCCAGCGCTCTTGACGTTATCTGACAAGAACCTCCAGAGATACGCAACAATCGCAAAGCGCGCGCCAAGGTTGCATCTTCCGATTGCGACGCTTTCGGCGTCCAGTGCCGCGGTGTCGGTATAAGACAAGTCTCGCTCAGCTGGCGATGCATTGGACGTGTCGCCACGACAACCCAGTCCCGCGCAAGAGAATCCGCCGACAACACTCTCAGCCTGTTACCGATCTCCAGCGAGCGGATCAAATCAAATCGCTAACTTGAAATCCTCCACGATTCAATCAGATCGGGTTCTGTGCGGAGGCGGCAGGCGCCGATTGTATTAGCAAATGTTAAATGGTAGCGATCATCGTTGGGCGCAATCACCGATGGCGCCAGACGGCTTCACAGCTTGGCGATGCATCGCGCTTTGCCGGAAGGGGCTCTGTACGCATGTGGTTCGAGTTGCAGGAGGCTATGCCGCTATGACGCAATCGGAAAACGTACGGGTCTGGGCCAGCCGCGCTTTCATGGATTCGACACGGATCAAAGGCTTTACTGCCGATCCGCTGCCGTCGGGGATGGGCCTCGGCCAGATGGCCGAATTGAATGAAGCCGGCGAACGGATGTCTGCGGAGCATTTCCCAAAGGAGATCTTTGCCAAGTATCCGGACAAGAAGGAAAAGAAGCAGGCGCATCTCGTGCTTGCCGCAGGAGTGGTGGTGGTTTCGGCGGCCTGCGCCAATGTGCTGCGGCAATTCGGTCTCGGCCATTCCTCGCTCTATCCGATCAAGCTTTTCCAGCATGACCGCAAGACGCCGGTGGAGGGCGAGTATTTTTGTCTCAACATCGGCGAGCGCAAAGAGGCTTTCCTGCGCCAGCATTCGCAAAGGGTCATCGAATTCGGTGACGGCACATTGAGCATGTCGCCAAACCTTCAAGACGACGAAGTGGCCGTCGGTCCGGCCGCACTCGAGGGTTCCGATCTGTGGGTAAGCCCTCCCTTAAATCGCATATTTTTTCTGAGCGACCGCCTTACGCAAGCGCTGCGAGAGGCAAAGATGAGCAGGGTCTTTGGCTTCCGCACCTGCCGCATTGTCGAAGCGGACTAAACCATCGGCGGGCAGCTCTCGCTCAGGAAAGATGGGGCGCAAAGAAAAAGGGCACCGCCTTCTCGGCAATGCCCTTCATCGTATACGGCTGCTCGACCCGCCGAGGCAGGTCAAGCCGTCATTCATTGTTCGGTCTTATGCACCGCATCGTCTACCGACGGGAAGCCGATATCCTTCAGGGTGTCATAGGACAGATTTTCCAGCGCCCGTTCCTGGCGGTGACGCTTCCACGCTGCCCAGGCACGGACGCGCAGGTTGAAGAGACCCGGAAGGGACGAGTGGGAGGATGCCCGTTCCGAGGCCGATGAAAACTGAATGTTGGACATTTCATGGCTCCTTCTGAGTTTCTCAGCAGGTCGCGACCATAATCGTATATATGGCGCAACCTGATCTATCATTCCAACGAATATGTTTGATGCTTTCCATCAAACTTGGTGATTGATTAGCGGGTCCGCAAACATCACGTCGTCGCGGACTCTCTTCGGCAGTTTTGCCAGTTCGCGCCGGGCTTCCACCCGATTTCGTGCGATCTGCTTTTCGCGTCTCTGCCGGACAACGCCGTCGAGTACGGCGATCACTTGGGTAAGGGTGTTGAGGACCATGTCGTTGCTCCTTCGATCCTGAATCTGTACCACTACCTGCGACGCGGGGCTGTTACACAGGGAACTCTTCGAAGCGGCGATAACAAGCGCGGCGGCGGACATGGGCTTCTCCTTCCTTCGTCGTCCTTGAGCTTGACTATCGGTCATTGCTGATGTTCAATCAAACGAAATGAAGTGAACTTATCTTTCAGTTTTTCTGATCGAGGATGCCGCCATGAACATGATGATGCGCCACGCGCTTCCGCTTCTTGAAATGGACGTGCTGAAGACCTTTGTCGCCATCGCCGAGACCGGCAATTTCACCACCGCCGCCGAAACCGTCTACCGCACGCCGTCTGCGGTCTCGATGCAGATCAAGAAGCTCGAGGAAATGCTCGGCAGTACGCTCTTCCTGCGTGACGCGCGCTCGGTGACGCTGACGCCGAAAGGGGAAATGCTGCTCGGCTTTGCCCGCCGGCTGCTGTCGCTCAACAATGAAACGGTGTCGCGCTTCCTGCTGCCGGACATGAATGGCGTCGTGCGTGTCGGTGCGCCGGAGGATGTCGGCGAGCGCATCCTGCCCGAAGTGCTGAAGCGTTTTGCGGAGTCCTATCCGAACGTGACGATCGACGTGTCGATCGGCATGAGCAACGCCATGCGCAAGAAGGTCGACGAGCACCGGCTCGACATAGCCATCTTCAACAGCCTCACCGAGGGAACGCCGAGAAACGGCGAAATCCTGATGCAGGAGAAGCTGGTCTGGGCCGGCGCCAAGTGCGGCAACGCGCATCTGAAGGATCCGCTGCCGGTATCGATGTGGGAGGATGGCTGTGTCTGGCGGGCCGATGCGGTGGAGAAGCTGTCACGCGCCGGCCGCAAGTTCCGCATTGCTTTCTTGAGCGCCTATACGACCGGCCAGCGTGCTGCCGTTCTCGCCGGCCTCGCGATCGCGCCGCTGCCGCGCTACCTCGTCCAGGGCGAGATGGTGCAGCTTGGCGAGCGCGACGGCCTGCCGGATCTCGGCCACTACAATATCGGCCTGCAGGTGATTACTGACGCGCCGGCACCGGTACTGGCCGTTGCCGATCATGTGCGTGACGCTTTCGCCGACCTGCAGATGCAATAGGGAGGTCGCATGCGGTTCGCCGCCTTCCGCCCCCTGTCTTCCACCCTTCGGTTCTTCTCGCGGGGCGAACAACCTTGAGCGACCATCCACGCCCCGTTCTCGATCCAATCGATCGCCTCTCGGAAATCATCTTCGGGCTGCTGATGGCGCTTTCCTTCACGGGAACGATGAGCACGGTCACGGGCAGCGAGGGTGGGGTCAATGCCGTGCTCGTCGCCGCCCTCGGCTGCAACATCGCCTGGGGTATCGTCGATGGCGTCATGTATGTGCTGACGACGGCTGTCGAGCGGGTGCGCCGCCGCGGCTTCCTTGACGCCCTCCGGCGCGAGCCGCTTGCCCGCGCCCGCGAAATGTTCCTGGAAAGCCTGCCGGACGACGTTCGCCGCGTGTCCTCGCCAAAGGAGACCGAGGCGCTGCTGCTCCGGGTGAGGGCGCTTTCCTCCGATCCCAGGCACAGGGCGGTCACGGGGCATGACCTGAAAGCGGCCTTCGCCATCTTCCTGCTCGTCGTCACCTCGACGCTGCCGCCTAGCATTCCCTTCCTGTTGATCGACGATGTCGCGCTGGCGATGCGCGTTTCCAACGGTATTGCGCTCGTCATGCTCTTCGTCGTCGGCGCGCGGCTCGGGCAATACACGGGCCGTAGCCCCTGGCCGATGGCCTTTGCGATGACGGCGATCGGCGCGGTGCTGGTGGCGGTAACAATCCTGTTTGGCGGTTAGCTTTCGCCGCAGGCGCCGCGCTCGGATCAATCGCAACCGGCGTTGTGGCGCGAAGCAGCCGTGGCGTCTCGACCGAAAGGGCCGGTTCCTGGTCTGCTTGCGGTGCCGCATTTTCGAAAGCGGACGCGATGCTCCAATCGATCGTCACCCATTGACGTGGGCATTTTTCTTCACAATAGGGTCAAGCCGACGAATGTGGCGAGCGCCAGCCACACACCAACAGGAGTGTAACCGTGAGCGAACCGACCGTAGCAGATGCAACCAACCGCATTTATGAATCGCTCCAGGCGGACAATGCCGACATCGACGTGCATATTGCGACCCTCAAGGCAGCGTTGGCGCGGGCGGGGTTGAAAGAAGCCGTATTCGACCCGGCCAGGCTCGTGCAGAACAACCGTTCCGGCAGGAAGCTGATGCAGGCATACTTTCGCCAGCGCGGCGTGACGGTGAAATTTTCGGCTGAGTGAAGCCTTCGCACGACGTCAAACGGGGCCTAGCGTGACGGCTGCTTGATCACCCTCGCTGCCCCGCGCCCGCGAGAGGTTTCTCGATAACCTACCGGACGACGCGCCGCGTATCCTCGCCCAAGGAAACCGAGGCGCTGCCTTTGAGGGTGAGGGCGCTCGGCCACGATCCCAGGCACAAGGCCGTCACGGGCCGCGACCTGAAGGCGGCTTTCTCCATGGCCGCGATCGGCGCGGTACTGGTGGCGGTTACGATCGCGCTTGGAGGGTAGCTTTCGCCTGAGGCGCTTCGCTAGGCCAAGCCGGCGCTCCAATTCATGGAGTCGTCGGCGCCGGTCATGCGTCAGATTGAGGGGCTTGAACTACCCCTCACGGTCGTGCGTTCCCAAGGACCTTATCGGCCCGAAGCGGACATTAATAGTCGCCTCAGATCTCCAGGTAGAGATCCCGGTTCAGCAGTTCAAAGCTGTCATCGGTGGTATCGAGAGTACCATCCTGAAGATAGCAATAATCGCCATTCGCTTCATCGAGAAAGCTGAACCCGTTGTCGCCGTAGGATACATAAATCCCAAAAAGATCTCTGGTAGGGATTTTAGCGATATAGAGCGAGGTGGAACGTACTTCTCTGCCTGCATATTTGCTGAGCGAATCGACGGTGAAAACCGGGTAGGAAAAATCCGTGTCAAAGCCATCACGTTCGCTCAGTTGCGGCTCTTCCTGTTGTCGTCGAAACGTCATTTCGCCATCGGAAAACGAGATGGAGTACCAAGAGCCCTCGATTTTGAAAAACAGTAGGACGTGTTCAGCCAGAAGCTCTCCATCCATGTAGAACGCGCATCTGCGAAACTCCTCTATCGTCCTGCCGGCCAGCGGTCTTCATCATCTCAAAAACTCAGCGATTTCTCGGCAATCAGCGCAGCCGGTATTTCCCTTGCTATGTCGCTCGCCACCAACCGTCAAACAACGGCAACTCGGCATGCCCGCAAGTGGTGCAAAGTTGCCGTCCCCTCTTGGCTCAGTCTTCGGCACTGCGTAGGCGCCTGACCGGCGAAGCGCCGAAAGGCCAGACGCTCAGGTCCTGATCGGCGCCTGGCGGATGTGGATTTCGATCAGACGCTTCAGTTCAGCCAGATCCCTGGCTTCCAGCGCATCGACCATCAGGTGGTGCTCGCGCGCCGATTGCTCGATGCGGGCACGCGTGCGCCATTGCGAAACCGGGGCCGATACCGTTCGCTGGCGAATTTCGGCGACGACGTCGACAAGTTCGGAGTTGCCGGCAAGAAGCAGAAGCGCGCGGTGAAAGGCGAGGTTGGCGTCGTAGTGCTCCATGATGGAGCCTCGGAACGACATTTCGTCGAACCGACGGGCAAGCCCACGCAGCTCGGCAATGGCCGCAGGCGTGACATTGGCGATCATCCGGTCGGCGACGCCGGTCTCCAGGATCACGCGGATATCGCTGATCTCCCGCGTGCGCTGGTCGTCAAGTTCGTAGACCTGATAGCCGCGGTTGGGATTGTGCTGCACCAGCCGTCGCTGCGACAGCCGGTCGAGTGCCCGGCGCACCTCCGGCCGGGTGCAATCGTAGCGGCGCTCCAGGTCGATCTGCTTCAGCCAGGTGCCCGCCGGCAATGTCCCGGTCAGGATGTCGTGCAGCAACAGGTCGGTGACATCCTTCTTCTCCTCGGGCTTTTCCTCGGCCGCCAGCATTTCCGTCAGATCGTCGCTCATTCCTGCCTTACACTCTCTCTTGCCGCATGGTCTTCCTCGCGCCTCACGTCGCCTGCGCGTGGCTCACGTCGCCTGCTGCGGCGAAATTGGTTCCATTTTTGGAGAAACTATGATGCTGCCCTGGACAATTCAATGCGCCAGAACGGCTTTCCTTGTCCGCCTTTCGCTGTTGTGCACATCGGTGGAAATATTTCATGACCCTCTTGTGTATCCAAAAATGTTATCATAAATTGGCGCCAATTCTGGTTACTATTGTTGCGGAAGTTAATAAACGATGAAAAATGCCGATGCCGTCTGGGACCTCCTTGAAGCCAAGCGCGAGCGGTTTTTCGTGCTCAGCGACCGGGTCTGGGATACGCCGGAAACCAACTACGAGGAGTTTCGCTCGTCGGCCGAGCATGCGCGCCTCCTGGAGGCCGAGGGTTTCCGCGTGTCGCGTGGCATTGCCGGCATGCCGACGGCGGTCATGGGCGAGGCGGGCGAGGGCGGACCGGTCATCGCCATTCTCGGCGAGTTCGATGCGTTGCCGGGCCTGAGCCAGGAGGCAGGTGTTGCCGAGGAACGGCCGCTCAGCGAAGGCGGCAATGGCCACGGCTGCGGCCACAACTTGCTCGGCGCCGGTTCGCTGATGGCGGCCACCGCCGTCAAGGATTACCTCGCCGCCAACGGCATCAAGGGGCGGGTCCGCTATTACGGCTGCCCGGCGGAAGAGGGCGGCTCTTCCAAGGGTTTCATGGTTCGTGCCGGCGTGTTCGACGATGTCGATATTGCGATCTCCTGGCATCCGGCGCCCTTTGCCGGTGTCAACAACCCGATCTCGCTCGCCTGCAACGAGCTCGACTTCCGCTTCAGCGGTCGGGCGTCGCATGCGTCGGCGGCACCGCATCTCGGCCGCAGCGCGCTCGATGCGCTTGAGCTGATGAATGTCGGGGTCAACTATCTGCGTGAGCACATGCCGTCGTCGGCGCGGATCCACTATGCGGTGACGGATACGGGCGGCAATGCGCCCAACGTGGTCCAGGCCCGCGCGAAGGCGCGCTATCTCGTTCGCGCCCGCAGCCTGCCGGAGCTACTTGACCTCGTCGAACGCGTCCGCAGCGTGGCGAAGGGTGCGGCGCTGATGACGGGAACGACGGTCACGGACGAGATCGTCAGCGGTGACGCCAACCTGATCGGCAACACGCCGCTCGAGGCGCTGATGCATCGCCAGCTCGAGCATCTGGGGCCGCCTCAGTTCGATGAGGACGACCGCAGGATGGCGGCAAAATTCCAGGAGACCTTTACCGGCGAGGATATCGCCTCCGCCTTCGAGCGGTTCGGCCTGAGACTGCGCCGCGGCATTTCGCTCTGCGACACGATCTTCCCGCCGGAAAACGGCGCCGGAACCCTCGTCGGCTCCACCGATGTCGGAACGGTCAGCTGGGTGGTGCCGACGGTGCAGATGCGCGGCGCAACTTACGCGATCGGCACGCCCGGCCACTCCTGGCAGCTGGTCGCGCAAGGCAAGCTTCCGGCCGCCCACAAGGGCATGGAGCATGCGGCAAAGGTGATGGCGAGCACGGCGATCGAGCTGATCCTCGATCCGGCGCTCATCGCCGCCGCCAAGGCCGACCACGCGGCACGGCTGGAGGGCACGCCCTTCGTCAATCCCATCCCTGATGATGTCGACCCGCCGATCCCCGGAGTGAGCCATGGTTAAGTCATCGGTCGACAAGCGAAGGGAGGCGCTGCGATGACTGGGCCCGGTTTCCTTGACATCATTAGCTTCGGGCCTGACGGCTGGGGGCCGGCGCTGGCGGCCGGCGCGTGGATGACGATCCTGATCGCGATCGCAGGTTTTGCGATCGGCGGCGTCATCGGCACCTTCGGTGCCTGGGCGAAAATTTCAGGTGGTCCGCTGCTTCGCTCACTTGCCGAAGCCTACACAACCATCCTGCGCGGCATTCCCGACCTGCTGGTCATCTATCTCTTCTATTTCGGCGGCAGTGCCGTGGTGACGGCCGTCGGTCAATTGTTCGGAGCGGAGGGTTTCGTCAGTTTCCCGGGCTTCATCGCTGGCGCGCTTGCGGTCGGCATCACCTCGGGCGCGCAGCAGACCGAGGTCTATCGCGGCGCCTTTCGCGCCGGGCATCCGGGCGAACTGGAGGCGGCAACCGCCTGCGGCATGGGGCGGCTGCTCAAGTTCCGTCGCATCACCGCGCCTCTGACGCTGCGTTACGCGCTGCCCGGCCTCGGCAATGTCTGGCAGGTGGTGCTGAAGGAATCGGCGCTGGTCTCGGTCACGGGCGTCGTCGAACTGCTGCGCCAGGCGCAGATCGGCGCCGGATCGACCAGCCGCCCGTTCGACTTCTTCTTCATCGCGGCGATGATCTATCTCGCGATTTCCACGGTCTCGGGCCTCGTTCTTCAGGTCACCGAACGCCGGTTCTCGCGCGGCGTCAGGAGGGGCTGATGGATATCAAATTTGCCCTCGAAACCTTCTGGAGCTTGGCGGCGGCCCTGCCGCTGACGCTTGAGCTTGCCGCCACGTCGATCGTGCTCGGCTCGGTGCTGGCCCTGGGGCTGGCGCTCGCGCGTCTGTCAGGCATTCTCGCGCTCGATCTCTTTGCCCGCGTCTATGTGTTCCTGTTTCGCGGAACGCCGCTGCTCGTGCAGATCTTCCTGATCTATTACGGTCTCAGCCAGTTTCCGGCCGTGCGCCACAGCATTTTCTGGCCGATCCTCCGTGAACCCTACTGGTGCGCGGTGCTGGCGCTGATGCTGAACACGGCCGCCTATGCCAGCGAGATCATCCGCGGCGGGCTGCTTTCGGTCCCGCACGGCCAGGTCGAGGCGGCGCGGGCCTGTGGCATGGGGCGCTTCATGATCTTCCGCCGCATCGTCATGCCGCAAGCGCTTCGCCAGGCGCTGCCCGGCTACGGCAACGAGATGATCTCCATGGTCAAGGCGACCTCGCTCGCCTCGATCATCACGCTGATGGAAATCACTGGCGTCGCCGCCAAGCTCATTTCGGAGAGCTACCGGGTGATCGAGGTCTTCGTCGTCGCGGGGGTCATCTATCTCGCCATCAACTTCGCGCTGACCCGGCTCGTCGCTTTCGCCGAACACAGGCTGAGCCCGCAACTGCGCGCGCCGCTGG
The DNA here is from genome assembly GCF_014852025.1 of Ensifer sp. ENS10. NCBI lineage: Bacteria > Pseudomonadati > Pseudomonadota > Alphaproteobacteria > Hyphomicrobiales > Rhizobiaceae > Ensifer > Ensifer sp. ENS10. Next base: position 414,058 of record NZ_JACVAS010000002.1, on the reverse strand, counting down.
CGATCTCTGCCGAACTCAAGGGAGAAGCCCATTGAACATGTCCGCCGCCGTCACCGCACCGGTTGCCATCCGCGTGCACGATCTTCACAAGAGCTTCGGCCCCGTCGAAGTCCTGAAAGGCGTGTCACTTGACGCACGCGAGGGCGAAGTGATTTCCATTCTCGGATCGTCCGGATCGGGCAAGTCGACACTGCTTCGCTGCATCAACATGCTGGAAGTACCGAATTCGGGTACGATCGAGGTCGCCGGCGAGGCGATCCGGCTGAAGACGCTGAGCGACGGGCGCAGCCGTCCGGCCGATCAGAAGCAGGTGGACCGCCTCCGCTCCGAACTCGGCATGGTGTTCCAGAGCTTCAATCTCTGGTCCCACAAGACCGTGCTCGAAAACGTCATCGAGGCGCCGGTGCATGTGCTGAAGCGCCCGCGCGCCGAGGCGATGGAAGAGGCCGAAGCGCTGCTTGCCAAGGTCGGCATCGCGGACAAGCGCAACCACTATCCCTCGCATCTCTCCGGCGGCCAGCAGCAGCGCGCCGCGATCGCCCGCGCACTCGCCATGCGCCCGAAGGCGATGCTGTTCGACGAACCGACCTCGGCGCTCGACCCGGAACTGGTGGGCGAGGTGCTGCGCGTGATGCGGGGGCTGGCCGAGGAGGGGCGGACCATGCTGGTGGTGACCCACGAGATGGGCTTTGCCCGCGACGTCTCGAGCCGCGTCGTGTTCGTGCACAAGGGAACGATCGAGGAGGAGGGGCCGCCGCACGAGGTCTTCACCCGTTCGAAGTCCGAACGCTTCCGCCAGTTCATCAAGAGTTGAGATCTGCCGCGAGCTGCAGACCGATTACCAACAACCAAACCAATCAACATCCACAAAAAGGGGAATGCTGTAATGAAAAAGATGACCGCAATCATGGCTTCGGCGCTTGCCGTTGCCGCGGGGCTGATGTCCATGCCGGCTCAGGCCGAAGACAAGAAGTGGACCAAGATCACGATCGCCACCGAAGGCGCCTTTCCGCCCTATAACCTGACGAAGGCGGACGGCACGCTCGACGGCTACGAGATCGAGCTCAGCAAATATCTCTGCGAGCATATGAAGGTCGAATGCACCATCATCGCCCAATCCTTCGACGGCCTGATCCCGGCGCTCAACGCCGGCAAGTTCGACGCGATCATGGCCGGCATGTCGGCGACCGAAAAGCGCAAGGAAGTCATCGACTTCTCGATGTCCTACGGCAGCACCGGCCAGGCCTTCGCGACGCTGAAGGGCGGCGAGCTCGAAACGCTGCCGATGAAGGGCGAACTGTTCTCGCTCGCCTCCAACGAGGCCGGCGCGCGCAAGGCGGTCGATGAATTGAAGCCGCTGGTCGAAGGCAAGACCGTCGGCGTCCAGACCGCCTCGATCGCCGCACGTTTCATCGACGAATACCTGAAGGACGTCGTCGAGGTGCGCGAGTACAAGACGACCGAGCAGCACGACCTCGATCTCGTCGCCGGCCGCGTCGATTTCGTCATGGCGTCGATGGGCTATCTGAAGACCGCGGTCGAAAAGCCGGCCAATAGCGACATGGTCATCGTCGGCCCCCGTTTCCAGGGCGGCTTCCTCGGCGCCGGCAGCTCCGTCGGTCTGCGCAAGAGCGATACCGAGCTGAAGGCGCTGTTCGACGACGCCATCGCGGCCGCCAAGGCCGACGGCACCATCAAGCGCCTGTCCGAAAAGTGGTTTGGCTTCGACCTGACGCCGCAATAAGGCGGTCCGCCACCGCTCTCAACCCAAGCGCCGCGTGTTCTCTCGAATGCGCGGCGCTTTTGCGTGGCGGCGCTAACGGTTGACTCTCATAAGTAGCGCCTTATGATAAGTCATGGCTTATGAAGGAAAAGTGCTCACTGCGCTCGCAGACCCGACGCGCCGGGCGATCTTCGAGAAACTTGCCAAGGGACGTTCCTCGGTTGCTGATGTCGCCCGGTCCCTGCCGGTCTCGCAGCCGGCGATCTCGCAGCATCTGAAGGTGCTGAAGCAGGCGGGGCTGGTCACCGACGAGCCTCAGGGCCAGAGGCGCATCTATTCGATCGATCCGGCGGGCCTCGGGCCGCTCAGGCAATGGCTGGACCGCTTCTGGGAGGATCAGTTAGCCGCCTTCAAGGCGCTGGCCGAAAGCGACGAGGCTTCGGGAACTGAGCCGAGGGAACCGGAGCGATAGGGGGCGGAAGCCCTACAGTCGACACGCCTCCGCCGCGACCACGTCAGCAACGGGAGGAAAGGATATGCATATGATCGAGCCGGCGCCGGTGCGCAAATCCGTAACCGTCAACGCTCCACCGGAGCGCGCCTTCGAGATCTTCGTCGCGCGCATGGGCGACTGGTGGCTGAAGACCCACAGCCTAACGGCGAGCGGCCAGAGGGCTGTTATCGTCGAGCCCGCCGCCGGCGGCCGTTGGTATGAGGTGGGCACCTCGGGCGAGGAAAAGGACTGGGGGCGGGGGCTCGCCTATGAGCCGCCGAAGCGGATCCTCTTCGCCTGGCAGCTCAATGCCGAATGGACCTTCGATACCGATTTCGCAACCGAGGTGGAGGTGACCTTCGAACCCACGCCGGAAGGCGGCACCACCGTGCGGCTCGAACATCGCGACCTCGCCAACTACGGCGCGAAGGCGGAGGTGGCCCGTGCTTCGCTTGATTCCGACGGTGGCTGGGCAGGGCTGCTCGCAGCGTTTGCGGCGAAGGTGGGGTGAAGTGTCGAGCCCGGTTGGTTTGGCGTCGCATCGAGGGCGGCGCGCTTCCAACCTTGTTTCGAACACAATCGCCCCGTATACACCCGGCCATCGGTATTGCTTATGAGCGCTGAAAATTCTCGCCGCTCGCAATCGCCGCGTCGCTTTAGACTTTTGACCACGGATGTACTGGCACTGGTGTAAGAGCGATGATGAGGAAGGTCGGTGCGGTTTCGCCCCGGCCTTTTTTGTTGGCCCCACTACGGAATGATGATCTTCATCTGGTCATGGGCTCCCGCTGCTTTGAGGTTCGACGCTGCGCCAAGCTGCGCACGTTCATCTGAGGTTCATGACGGGTGCCGGAAAATGACCCGACGAACAACAGTTGGACGATGCCATGAAAAGAATAGGTGCAGTACTCGTAGCCGCGGCTACGGCACTGTCGGCGGTCTCGGCGCAGGCCGTGCCCATGTCTCCCGTTTCGGTGGGGCAGTCAGTTTCCCAGCCTGTCGAGTTGATCCACCACAAGCCAGGTCACTACGGCGGACCGCCGCACAAACGCGGGTATAACGGCTACCGTTACGGCGGCAACCGTTACAATGCAGGTCCACGATACGGCTATTACAATGGCTACGAGGGCTACCGCTACCGTCGCGACGGTTACCGTCGGCACAGTGACGGATGGTGGTATCCTCTGGCGGCATTCGGGGCAGGAGTGGTTATCGGTGGCGCGATCGCGCAGCCACCTCGCAGGGTCTATTCCAACGCGCCGTCTGCGCATGTCGAATGGTGCTATGACCGCTACCGCTCGTACAACGCCTACGACAACACTTTCCAGCCCTATTACGGGCCGCGCCAGGAATGCGTGTCGCCGTATTACTGATCAGCACGCCTGCTTGACGGTGGCCATGGGTTCGAAGCCTTGATGGCCATCGATGCCCCGTGGCCGCCTTCGTCCGCCGCCAGTTTGCCCTTTGGCAATGACGGCGGCCGAAAGCTTCGGGACGGCCGTCGTCTCCACCTTCCGACCAGTCTGGTGGGTTGCCCGATTTCGCGCGAGGAGCGGCAGGGTTGGCGGCCGAGAGCGTTGCGGCGAACCTTTATTTTGTTGGTGTCGGCCGCACCAGCGTGACGACGCGTGGCTTTGATGGCGCATCCAGCCATTCGATCCACTTGTCCCGTTCCTCGATCGTGTCGAAGAACCGCCAGAGCTTGTAATCTTCTTCGGTCGTCTGCAGCATCTCGCCGAGCGAGACGAGCTCCATCGGCAGCTCCACCTCGTTGCCGTCGTAGCGAATGAAATAGATGCCTTCGGCGGCGAGACGGACCACCTGGCCGGTGCCATAGGTGCCATCGGGATCGTCGACGGTGAAGTACATGCCGGTCAGGGTATCGAGAATCTTGTCGTTCATGGGTTTTGGATGCCAGTTCAAAGAATACGATTCATCAGACCGTCGCCCGCCGCCGGAATTAAGGCAAGCCGAAATATCGAGTGTCCACGTCTGGTGAAGAGGTCAGGCAGCGTTCCAGACGGTGCGAGACGGCAGAAGAGTTGACAAAGTGGCGGCTGACCGGAACCATCTCGTCGTCAACAGAAACAGTGCCCACAATCAAATCATGCAGATATCGATACCGCAGGAGGCTTTTCCCGCGTTGGGAACTGTCGCAAATCCCGCTGTGCTCTACGATGGGCTCAGCGCTTTTGTCTGTTATGAAGCTGCTCCGAGCGCTGGCGGCGGTAATGTCGTTCTCAAGTTCGGCGACGTTATCGATTTCCGGATTACGCCGATGAATGTCGATGGCCTGCCGGAGTGCAGGTACCCAATCCGTCCATGGGCGTTCAATGAAGTCGTGGACGGTGACGAAGCGGCCAAATGGAAAGTCCTCAATCCGCGTTTCTGGCTCATATCCTTTAACGACGTAACGATCGAGGTTCTGTTCGAGACGGTCTCGCTCGAGCTTCATGACGAGCGAGGCGGGCCGCTGCCCAGGACGCTGATGAGCGCCTTGAGATGACGGTCTGAAGACGGCAGCTTAGCCGACTCACTCTACTCCCGGCTTCTTCTCCGCCGACGACCGCCACCCTCGCCATCATCGCCCGTCACCTTGCGCTCCGGCAAAGTCACGACTGCAGAAAGCTTCGGGAAGGCGTCGACCTTGTTCGGCATCGCCATGGCGTTGACGAAGTGCTCCTGAAACTTTGATTCAAGCGCCGTCTCTATCTTCTCGATTTTGCTGACGGTTTGCTCGATCTCGCGACGGTGGCCGCGGTTAAGCAGCGCCATCAGCGCGCCGGTGCCGGCGGCGTTGCCGACGGCCTTGACCTCGTCGAGGTCGCAGTCCGGAATGAGGCCCAGGACCATCGCGTATTTCGGGTCGATGAAGGAGCCGAAGGCGCCGGCAAAGCGGATGGTGTCGACATGCTCGATATCGAGCTTCTCCATCAACAGCTTGATGCCGGCATAGAGGGCAGCTTTCGCAAGCTGGATGGCGCGGATGTCGTTCTGCGTCACGGTAATGCGCTGTTCGCCCTCGTGCAGCAGATAGGAGAAGGTGCGGCCGTTGGGGATGATGCGCGGGCTTTTCGCCGCCATCGCGCCATCGACGACGCCATCCTGCGAGATGATGCCGGAAAGGTACATCTCGGCGACGATCTCGATGATCGCCGAGCCGCAGATGCCTGTCACGCCGACGGAGGCGGCCGCCTCGGCAAAACCTTCCTCGTCCGACCACTTGTCGACGCCGATCACCCGGAAGCGCGGTTCCAGCGTTTCGGGGTCGATACGCACGCGCTCGATGGCGCCGGGGGCGGCGCGCTGGCCCGAGGAGATTTCAGCACCCTCGAAGGCTGGGCCTGTCGGTGACGAGGCGGCGACGACGCGGTCCTTGTTGCCGAGCACGATCTCGGCATTGGTGCCGACATCGACGAGCAGCATCATCTTGTCCTGGCGATAGGGACCTTCGGCGAGCGTGGCACCCGCCGCATCGGCGCCGACGTGGCCGGCGATGCAGGGCAGCATATAGAGCCGCGCGCCGCGGTTGACGTCGATGTCGATCTCGTGCGCCCAATATTGCAGCGCGCCGGAGACGGCGAGCGCAAACGGCGCCTGGCCGAGTTCCGTCGGGTCGATGCCGAGGAACAGGTGGTGCATGATCGGGTTGCCAACGAAGACCATGTCGAGAATGTCGTGGCGGTCGACCTCACCCTCGGCGCAGACCTTGCCGATGAGGCCGTTGACCGCTTCGCGCACCGCCTTGGTCATGGCTTCCCGGCCGTCCGGGTTCATCATCACATAGGAGACGCGGCTCATCAGGTCTTCGCCGAAGCGGATCTGCGGATTGGAGGCGCCAGAGGAGCCGACGATGCGGCCCGAGAGCAGCGACACCAGATGCATCGCGATGGTGGTCGAGCCGATGTCGCAGGCAACGCCATAGGCCTCGTTCTTCAGGCCCGGCCACAGGCCGACGATGAAGGGGCGGGACGAATCCATGTCGCGGTGGATGGCGGCGGTGACGGCCCAGTTGCCCTTGCGCAGGATCGTCTGGACCTGCGGGATCAGGTGCGGCGCAATCAGGAGATCCTTCCAGCCCCAGTCCTTTTCCAGCATCACCTTGAGACGGTCGAGGTCGCCGAGCGGCTTGTGCATGTCGGGCTCGTCCACCTCGACATAGCAGAGCTGGACGGCGGCATTGCGCTCGATCACCCGATCGGTCGCGGCCTTGCGCACGACCTGCGCGTTGATGACAGTGTCCTGCGGCACGTCGATGACGAGGTCGCCGAGGATCTGGGCGGAACAGGAGAGGCGGCGGCCATCGGGCAGGCCGCGGATCTTCTCGTAGCGATCTTCCTTGGCGCCCTTTTCCGAGATGTGCTCGTTGGAGGAAACGATCTTGTGTTTGGCGAAGTTACCTTCCTGCACCACGATCTGACAGCGCCCGCAGGTGGCCCGCCCGCCGCACACACTTTCAACATAGACGCCGAGCTTGCGCGCCGCATCGAGAACCGGGGTGCCCACCGGGAAGCGGCCGCGTTTGCCCGAAGGCATGAACAGCACCAGAGGTTCCTTTTGCGCGGCTTCGGTCATGTTGGTCTCGATCTCGGAAGTGCCTTCGATGCGCATGCTCTAGTCTTTCGTCAGGTCCGCTTCAACAGGTGAGCGAAGCACGGCTAAACGGTTTCAGACTGCACCGGAACGCCGCCCGATAGTTGTCCAATCCCGACATGGAAGCATCTGTTTCAAACAGTTAAGGCGTGAGGCTTGGTGGCCGGTCAGGCTACTTGCGCGATAGACGCCGGGCGTTGCTGCGCACCCGCTTGCCATAGGGCCTGAGCGCTGCGGACGCAATCGCCGTTCCGTGGCCGGAGGCCGTGCCGCCGGCCATCAGCCGCAGCGTGTTGTCGAAGGCAGCTTTCCAAAGGGCCATGTTCACGGCCATGACGCTTTCCGCTGAGGCCGCAATCTTCTCGGAGATCATGCGGTGAAGCTCGGTTACGTCGTGGGACTTGCCCGTAAGCGCCGCCATCTGCATCTCCTGCAGCCGGACGGCGATGACGAAGGGGGCTTCGAACCAGAGGGTCGCGGCGTCGAGGCGAAGGCGGCGTGTCATGGTGATCCCTTGTGCTGTGAGGTGGGGTGCCGAAGTCGGTGGTATAGCGCTCCCGTTTGTATCACCGCGAATGCGACGGGAGGAGGGCGGCGACGAGACGCGGATGGCTTCTCATGCCGTTCCCCCTCGCAAGACGTAACCTACTCGCTCGCTGCCGCACCGCCGGTGCGGGCCGCGCGACCGCCGCGGCGTCCACCGCTGGCGGCTGCCGGTGCGGCCGCAACGACGTGGCCACCGTCGGCCGGCTTGTGGTCGCGATAGGTCTTGATCCAGTGGGTGCAGTTCGGGTCGGTGCCGTTCAGAACGTTGGCGGCGCGCACGGCCTCCATTTCCTGCGGGCGGCAGGGGTTCATGATGGCCGACGTCATGCCGGCGCCGATGACCATCGGGATGAAGCCGGCATTGATGCCGTGGCGGTGCGGCAGGCCGAAGGAGATGTTGGAGAGGCCGCAGGTGGTGTTGACCTTGAGCTCCTCGCGGAGCCGCCGCAGCAGCGCGAAGACCTGCCGGCCAGCGTCGCCCAGGGCGCCGATCGGCATGACCAGCGGATCGACAACGATGTCGTGCGGCTTGATGCCGTGATCCAGGGCGCGCTCGACGATCTTCTTGGCGACGGCGAAACGCACGTCCGGGTCCATCGAGATTCCGGTTTCATCGTTGGAGATAGCCACCACCGGTACGTCGTATTTCTTGACGAGCGGGAGGATCGCCTCGAGCTTCTCCTCTTCGCCGGTGACGGAATTGACCAGCGGGCGGCCCTTGGCAACGCGCAGTGCCGCCTCGATCGCGGCGGTGACGGAACTGTCGATCGCCAGCGGTACATCGACGAGGCCCTGGACGATTTCGAGCGTCTTGACGAGCAGCGGCGGCTCGGTCTCGTTCGGGTTGACGGCGGTGACGCCGGCGTTAACGTCGAGCATCGTCGCGCCCGCTGCCACCTGCTCCAGCGCATCCTTGATCACCGTGTCGAAGTTGCCCTCGATCATTTCGGCGGCGAGTTTCTTGCGGCCGGTCGGGTTGATGCGTTCGCCGATGACGCAGAACGGCTGGTCGAAGCCGATGATGATCTCGCGGGTGGCGGAAGCGACGATGGTCCGGGTCATGCAGGGTCCTTTGTCAATTGGCGTCGGGCTATGTAATCACGCCCAGGAAGTCGATGATAGGCGCCTTCTGATAGGCGCCGGTTTTGTCTGCGGTCTGGTCAGTGCGGATGATGGGCTGCGGCTTCGGCCATCTCCTGCTGGTTTTCTTCCTTGCCTTCGCGAATATGCTCCAGCCGCTCGGCAACGAGCGCATCCTCAGGCAGCGTCTCGTGCTTCCAGGGCCGGCGGCCCTTCAGCACGCCCGATTCATGCACGATCTCTGCGACATATTCTTCCTGGCGATAGGCCATCACGTGGATGCCGGAGACACCTTCGATCTCCTTCACCTCGTTGATGATGTCGATGCAGAGCTGCTTGCCTTCCTTCTTCTGGTCCTGCGCGCCTTCCAGGCGGGTAATGACGCTGTCGGGGATATGGATGCCCGGAACGTTGGAGCGGATCCAGCGGGCGGTCTTGGCCGATGCCATCGGCCCGACGCCGACGAGGATATAGCACTTCTCGTGCAAGCCGAGGTCGCGCACCTTCTTCATGTATTCGCGGAACATCGGCACGTCGAAGCAGTACTGGCTCTGCACGAACTGCGCGCCGGCCTCGATCTTCTTGGCGAGACGATAGGGGCGGAAATCGTAAGGCGGGGCGAAGGGGTTGATGGCGGCGCCGAGGAACACCTGCGGCGGCGTCGTCAGCTTGCGGCCGGAAAGGAACTTCGAGTTGTCGCGCATGATGCGCACGGTTTCGAGCAGCGACATGCAGTCGAGGTCGAAGACCGGCTTTGCGCCCGGCTGGTCGCCGGCCTGCACGCCGTCGCCGGTCAGGCACATGATGTTCTGCACGCCCATGGCCGAAGCGCCGAGCACGTCGCCCTGGATGGCGATGCGATTCTTGTCGCGGCAGGCGATCTGCATGATCGGCGCATAGCCCATGCGGGTCAAAAGCGCGCAGATGCCGACCGAGGACATGTGGCAGTTGGCGCCGGATGCATCCACCGCGTTGATGCCGTCGACCCAGCCGTCGAAGACCGCGGCGCGTTCGTAGACGTCCTGCGGGTTGGCGCTGTCGGGCGGGTTGAGCTCGGCGGTGACGGCAAATTCGCCGCGACGCAGAACACGCTCCAGACGGCCGCGGGAGGAATGGCCGGGCAGGGGCTCAAGCGGCGCGCCGGGATCGAAGGGATTGATATCGGGGCTCATGCCTGGCCTTCCTTGGATGCCGCTTCACGCTGCGCTGCGGCTTCCGCCGTCACGCGCAGCCAGGACGAAGTTTCGCGCAGCGACTGGTTGACCGGCTTTTGCACGTTCATGATCGCATTGCCCTTCTCCATGTTCTGCGAGCCCTTCCAGGCCTGCACCCAGACGCAGGGCATATCCGGCTCGACCTCGCAATTGCCGTTGGCGCGCACGCCGCCGCAGGGGCCATTGCGCAGCTGCTTCGGACAGTTCATCGGGCAGGACATGCCAGTTGAAGACAGCGCGCACTGGCCGCACATGCGACAGTCGAAGAGGAAACCCTTGACGTGACGCTCGACGAAGGTGATCGGTCGCTCGACCCGGCCGTAGCCGAGGGCGTTCCAGAGCGGATGCAAGAGCAGGAATACATCGGCGAAGCGGTTGTAGAACCACTCGAGGAAACGGGAGTTGCGCACGGCCCAGAGGCGAACCGTATATTTGTGGCGCGACCGGCGGCTCGGAGAAACCCCGGTCGGGGTATAGGCGCCTGTCGCAGCCTTTGCCCCAGGTGCTGCGTTGCCCTTCATGATCTTCGGTTCGCCTGCGGGCTTGGCGTCAGCCATTGTCACGGCCTCCGGCTTTGACGAGCGCCACGAGGCGTTCGCGGTCATAGGCGGCTTCAAGCTCGGCGGCAGCGCCGTCGGCTTCCGCTTCCAGATCGTCGGACACCGGCACCGGATCGGCCTTGCGCCATTCGGCGAGATAATCGTCGGTTTCGGCGGCACCGGTGCGCATCGCGCACATGTCGATCGCCTCGGTGAAACGCAGCGACAGCTCGCGCTTCGCCGTCGTGCGGCCCTTCTTGATGATGACCTGGGCCGGAATGTCGCGCCAGTAGACGATAATGCGATCTGCCATCGGGTGTCGTTCTCCTCCCCTGCATGTTTCCTTTAATCGGAGCCGATTAAGGATCAAAAACATGCAGCACTCTAAAGCGCTACAGCGACCTTTGCGCGCCTGATACGACGCGCAGCGCTGTAGGTGCGACAATGCGCATGTACAGGCGTCCGGGCTCATCTCGCCACGACGTCGGATATGTCCAAAAACGACGCTGGGCGACGAGCCGCCGCGGGCGCGCTTCACGGGACGCGCGAGCGTCGGTCGAGCGGCCGGGCGTGTCAATGCCGTTCGGAGCGGATTGCCCACAGTTTCAGGCTTTTAGCGCGCATGTGACAGGAACGTTAACCCTTTGCACCGCTTACCAGATACGACGTGTGAGCCCATTCCACACCCAGGCCCAGATTGGCGGGTGAAACCATTGCCGTGACGGACCTGCGACATCGACGGGCCGCAGTTTTCCGTCAAGCGCATCTGTGACTGCGGCAATCGCAATATCGGTGGAAGCAGCCGTCTGCAGCAGCGGATAGGTGTGCATCGTGTCGCTTTGGCTCGGCCTTTGGCGTGACTGGTAGAGTACGCCGCCGGTGTCGACGCCGGCATCGACCAGATGCACGGTCGCGCCGAAGTTCTCCGCATCGTCGTTGACCAGCGCCCAGTAGCCGCCCATCAGGCCGCGATAGGTGGGGTTGATGCCGGCATGGAAATTGAGGACCGGGCAGGGGATCGCGGCAAGCGTTTCGGCCTTCAGCAAGCGGCAGCTGATGAGGAAGATGACGCCGGGTTTCAGCGCGCGGATTTGCTTGATGGCGTCGGCGTCGTTGATCGAAGCCACGGATTTGATCGGGATCGACGAATCGAGTTTTCCCGAGACCTTGTAGGTGGCGAAGATTTCTTCCGCGCGGCTACGGGTAAAACGCTTGCCGAAGCGCGAGGCGATCATGGTGGCAAGCTGCCCGAGCGCCATCGGCCAGCCGAGCTTGCGGGCGCGGCGACGCAGGAACAGGCCCTTGGATTCCGGCTGTTCCTCGATGACGGTCACATCGGAAAAGCGGCCAGCGAGCGCGTTGATCATGATCCACGGGTTCTCACCGCCCGCCGTGACCACGACGATAGGGCCGGGGCGCTTGCCGGCGGCTTGATTCGGACTGGCGATTTCGGTCATGGCGGCCCCATGCGTGAACAGGGCCAAGATATGCAGGCTCGCCCGTTACCGGCGGCTTAACTGGTTCCAGTACCATTCGGCCACACCGCCGCCGAGCACGACCAATGCCACGGACTCGAGCAGCGCTACGTCTTCCGTCAGGTTGCAGACCGCACCGATCAGCAGAGCCAGAAGCAGGCCGGCCGCACATCCAAGCGCATAGGGCAGATATTCGAGGAATTTCACTGCTGTCTCCTCCGACAGGCGTGGCGATCTTCTTCAACATAGCCTCACGGCAAGGGCGCCGCGCTGCTGATGGTTCGCCGCATGGTTGCCGATGGCTATGAGATCACCTTGACTCCCTCCATTGCCTTGTCAAGCTGCGCTTGGCAGGAAAGCCTGAATTCGTTCCGCCGGCAACGCACCCAGCCATCCAGGACGATGAAGCAATGGGCGACATTCAATCCAGACGCATGATCCTCGACTTCTTGAGGCAGCACACCTTGGCCGTGATCGCGACCTGCGGCCGGGATGGCAGGCCTGAAGCGGCGGCTATCGATTTCTCGGTGCGAGACGACCTGGAAATCGTGTTCGACACGTTCGAACATACCCGCAAGTTCGCAAACCTCTTGGAGCAGAGCCGCATCGCGCTCGTCATCGGCTGGGACAACAACATCACCGTTCAATATGAGGGCGACGCGACGAAGGTCTCCGCCGATGATCTCGAGCGATACCAGGAAGCGCATGTGAAAAGCGTTCCGGCCGAAAGAGAGTTTGTCGAGAAGGGTGCCGTGGTGTTCCGGGTCGAACCGCGCTGGATTCGCTACTCCGATTACAGCAAGACTCCTCCCGACGTGATCGAGCTCGGCTTCTGAAGTTTGGACCTTGCCGTCATGAAGCCGCGGTGATGCGGCGGTGAATACCGCCGAGACTTTCCTTGAACCGCTCGAACGTCCCGTGCTCCGTCAGCTCTCGCAGCACCTGTTCGTTGATGCCGCCGCGTGTCGCGTAATCCTCGGCGAGATGCGCGAAGCTGGCATCCGGTGTCGTTGCCGGTGCCTGACCCAAAGCCCCAAACAGCGAGGCCACATAGTCGCGGCCCTTGGCGTCCTCCACGCCGTTGTCTTTCAGCCAGCCATGGATCGTTTCGAGATATTTGAAGTAGCTGGCATAGGTGGCCGTCGCCACGCTCAGCACATCGAACTCGCTCTCGCTTTCAACCTCGATCGCCTTGCCGAGCCTGCCGAAAAACGCTGCCATTTCCGGATCCGGCGGGAAAATGATCGTCGGCCCCTGGCGGATCGCGATCATCGGCATCGGCAATGCCTTGGTCACCCGCTTCACCGGGCCGACCATGGCGGCGATCTCATTGCAGGAGAAGGTCGCGATCAGGCTGACGACATGGTGATCCGGCCGGAAGCGCAACAGCGGCAGCACTTCGCGGGCGATCTGTGGCCGGACGGCAAGCATGACCGTGTCGCAATCGTCCAGGACCGCCTGATTGTCGGCCGCCACCCGCACATCGGGAAACCGCGCGGCAAGGCCCGCCGCGATCTCTTCGTTGCGTGGCGACAGCACGACCGGCGTGGTTTCGCCCGGAAGCGATTTGAGCCCGGTGACGATCGCAGACGAGAGTGCGCCGGTGCCGATGAAGCCGAGTTTCATGAGAAGTCCTGTCGCTTGGTGATTTCAGCAGATCCGTGAAACTGCCGGGTGCCGCATGCACGGGTCCTGGTTTGTGGTTCGCGGAACAATAATACCAAAGGCGCTGGCGACAAGCGGTCGCGACAGCGTCGCCCACAGGGTAGCGGGACGCATTTCAACAACGGAGTTGAGGTTGCCACACCCTGTCGCCGCCTGCGGGGAGAGGGGACGTGGACAGTGAAGTCGCCGAACAGGGCGGCGATCCTGTGAGACCAAGGGGTGTTGGGCGCGAGCGGGTGCCGCGGGTTTCCTTCCGAGATCTAGCGGCCGAGATCTAGCGGAAGTCCGCGGCTGTGAGGATATAGATTGTCCGGCGCCCGTTGGCATAGGCTGCCCTTGCGACTTCGTAGATCGAGTTGCGTGCGGCGTCGAATGCCTGGAGGCAGGCCGCCTCGGTCGTCCGGGTGGGCGCGCCACGGGCCAGAGCCGCCGCCTCGACATAGAAGGGCACTTCGAACATGCCGTCGTGGCCAAGGAAGCGAACGGCGTTCCTCGCACCATCGAAGCTTCGGGATTGGTTTGGGAAGCTCAGTGGCATGGTGTGATCCTTTTAGCGGTAAGCCAAGTTGGCCAGCGGTGGGTCGGCCGGGTAGACGCGTGAAGACGTGCATTCATCTTCGCGCCGCGCCATCACAAGATCCGCCCGAAGAGGATTGTGGTAACGACGACGGCGATCGCGAGCGAAAGGGCAATCCAGGCAAGCAGACCGCGATAGTCGAAGAGATAGATCTGAGCCGGTATGTGGTACTTCATGATCGCCTCCTGTGGCTGATCTGTTCGGACCGCTTGGCTTGGTGTTTACAAGATGTGTGCAGTTCTGAACGCCCGTTCGGCCCGTGCGATCGCGTCGTTGCCGGCATTGACGAGTTCGAGATTGCCTTCATCGGTTACCCGCTCATGGCATTCGCCGTTGCTGCGTATGCGGTACTGGAGCGCATTGTCGCGGATCGGCAGCGTCGCGGTAATGCGATATGTTTCTCCGACAATTGACTCCCTCGTCAGCGCCCCTCTGGAGCGAACGAGCTGGCCAACGTGAAAACGGTGGACAGGCGACTGGGCGCGCGGACTGCGGATGATGCGTTTGGTGAACGTTAGCGTGTTCATGATGGTCTCAGTCCTCTAAAAATGTGCTTGGGCACGGTCGGCCGGACAGCTGCTCAAAGATGGCTTGGCGCGGGCGAACAGATGTCCCGAAGCGAGATGTGCTTCGAGACGAAGCGTTGGCCCAAGCACTGGAACCGAAGCTTGCGTATCTGTCGAAAATTTAGGAGATCGGGGCGGTTCGAAGTTCTGATACCGCGAAAGCCACATCGGCCAAATCTACTTGGCTTAATATAGCGCGTCGATTGAGTTTCAATTGAGGCGGTTGTGTCTGCTGGCGGGGATGCGCGCGCCTGTTGGCGGGCTTGCCGGAGGTTCTCCGGATGTCGGGGCTCATCAACCGTCACTCCCTCACGGTTTTCCGTTGTCCGCTCGATAAAGCCCCGCGTCAATTGCCGATGTGGTAAGCTCATCGTTTGGAATTGGAGACTGCGATCGAAGGGGCCCTGAACCGAACGGCTGCCGACACCTTGCAAAAGGCGCTTGCACGTTTCCTTACTCAAGCCTGATGACGCCCGGCCGCGATGATCTCATTCGAAGAAGGAGAGGCGCAATGTCCTCCCGTTTGGTCTTCTGCCTGCTTCTGTTTGCCCTGTCGGTTGTCCTTGTCTGGGCCTTCAGACCGCCTCAGGGCAACGCCGATGGTCGCTCAGCCATG
This sequence comes from Ensifer sp. ENS10, assembly GCF_014852025.1. Classification (NCBI taxonomy): domain Bacteria; kingdom Pseudomonadati; phylum Pseudomonadota; class Alphaproteobacteria; order Hyphomicrobiales; family Rhizobiaceae; genus Ensifer; species Ensifer sp. ENS10. Next base: position 398,971 of record NZ_JACVAS010000002.1, on the reverse strand, counting down.
CCGCATCTGGCGGATCAGGGCCAGGTCGTGAACCCCGATTGTGGACTGGGCTGAACCATGGCAACGCTACGGTACGGTCTCAAGGTCGAAGCCAACAATGTCTGGGCGGTGGTCGATGTCTTCACCGGGCAGCCGGTCGTTCTTCACGGCTCTCTGCTGTCGAACTTGCCGCGCGATGAAGCGGATGATCTTCTGGATATTCTCAATCTCAAAGACGGCATACGCAGGGGCACGATAAAGGTTCCGCCCCGCCCGCCGGAAGATGAGAGCTAGTTCCGCCGCACCAAGGCAGCCGCCACGGCGGTTGACGTTGTCGGTCAAGGTTCCGCTCTTGTCCGAGCCGATAGACGCCTCCAACTTCGCGTTCGTGGAACCGCAATCGAAGCGACACGTTTGCATGTGTTAGACTTCGGGGCACTACTGGCATTCCGCCGGCATCCCCGATGGGAAAAATCATGAAAACCTTTCTGATCGCATTGGGCGTGGCTGCCGCTACGTCATGGACGGCCTTTGCCGCAGAACCAGGCAAGATGGTCGACACGAAGATGGGCAAGGTCATGGCCACGGATACAGGCATGACCCTCTACACGTTCGACAAGGACACCAAGGGCAAGTCGAACTGCGACGCCGATTGCCTGAAGAAATGGCCGGCCTTCCACGCCGCAGCGAATGCAAAGGCAGATGGCGAGTGGTCGTTGGTCAAGGACACCGCCGGCAAGCAGATGTGGGCCTACGACGGAAAGCCGCTTTACACCTATGCCGAAGACACGAAGGCTGGCGACGTCAAGGGTGACGGCGTCAACGGCGTCTGGCACCGCGCCAAATAACACCCCAAACGACGGCGGGCGGCTTTATGGCCGCCCGCCTCTGGGCGCCGGAACGAAGGCACATCTGGCGCGTTACATCCTACGTTGGAGTACAGCAAAAAATAGCATCGTCCATCATCTTGATCGACGATAACCAGGGTACTCCCAGGAGACCCAAATGGATATCACCACACTACTCATCATCGTTCTCATCGTTCTCTTGCTCGGCGGCGGCGGCTGGTACGGTCGCGGTCGCTGGTATTGAGCCATTCGTCTACGGACGGACACGTAGGCCCTTTCTGAATGGATCGGGTTGTCCGAGGGAGACCTAGCAAGGCGGGCAATTGCCCGACATTGCGTCGTATGAGTTCGTGAGCGAGCCACGTTGCGGTCACTCAAATCTCTAGCCTCGTCGGACCTGCGCCGGCAGTCCATCGGATGCCGGCCTAGGCTCGTCGTCTGCTCGATCCGGCGAGTGTGTCGTCTGTGAAAAGGTGCCCCTGGAGGAGGCGGATCGGGCAATGTCAGATTCTCGCAGATGGATAGGGCCTGTTCTCGGTACGGGCGCGCTTGCCCTGCTGGTGATCGGTTGCGCCCTGGTCCTCTGGCCCTTCCTGTCGGCTTTGTTGTGGGCTGCGGTGATCTGTTTCTCGACCTGGCCGCTCTACCGCCAATGCGAACGTGCCGTCGGAGGATATCGCCCAGCTGCCGCGGCGATAATGACGATGCTGGTCGTCTTTGTCTTGGCAGCACCCCTTGCGTTCCTTGTGACCGCGCTCGTGGACGATATAAAGACTGTTGCCGAAGCGATTGCGCACGTCCTGGAAGAGGGGCCGTCGGTGCCGCCCAACTGGGTCAAGGGCCTGCCGATCATTGGCGAAGGCGTTGCGGCCTACTGGGAGAACCTCGCTCATGACGCCCCAGCGTTCATAGCTGAACTCAAGAAACTGACGGGACCCGTCACCGATATGGCGCTTGCAGGCGGAGCGGCCCTCGGGGCCGTCCTGCTTGAGCTCGCACTCAGCATATTCATCACCTTCTTTTTGTTCCTGCATGGTCGCCGTATGATCGGCTTCATGCGCCAGATCAGCGAGCGCGTTGCCGGTCCCCGCGCCAAGAGATTGCTGATGGTCATCGGTATGACCGTGAAGGGTGTCGTCTACGGCATGATCGGAACTGCCCTTGCGCAGGGCTTGCTGGCCGGCACCGGGTTCTGGATCGCCGGTGTGCCCCAACCGATATTGTTGGGCGGCCTGACCTTTGCACTGTCATTCGTGCCGGGAGGCCCGCCGTTTCTCTGGGTACCGATGGCGCTTTGGTTGCTGTTGCAAGGTTCCATGGGCTGGGCGATCTTCGTCGCCGTCTGGGGGCTCCTGCTCGTCAGCAGCATTGACAACTTTCTTCGGCCGTATCTGCTCAACCAAAACAGCAACCTGCCGGTGTTGCTCGGCTTGTTTGGACTCGTCGGCGGAGTGCTTGCCTTTGGGCTGATCGGGCTCTTTCTTGGACCCACCCTGTTGGCGGTCGCTTACAACTTGTTTCTCGAGTGGGTCGCAGCCGAGCTCGAAGAACGGGCGCAAACAGTGTCCCCTTCCGGCGTGCCCGAGGATACGAGAACCACGGCAAGAAACTGAGCTCCGATCAATGGAACGTTCCAGGTGTTGCGGCGCGATCAAACGCCATGCCGCCACCCTGATTTTCCCCATCGGTCCAATTCTTCAGACGAAAAAGGCGAGGTGAGCATTTGCGGTCTGATTGACGACCTTGGTGGCGATGGCGATCGCGGTCAGGGCAATGTCCGTCGCCTGCTCTTCGTCGAGCGTCGCGTCTGAAGCAGCTTGGCGGGGGATGCCGCTAATTCCGGCGGCGGAGGCGGTGTCCTTTCCGCCCGGCCTATTTCATATAGGCGCGCACCACGTCGACCAGTTCCGCCGCCGCTTCATCCCGGTCCTTTTGCGACAGGTCGGCCGCGGCCAGATGCATGTGGATGTGGTCCTCGACAACCTCCGCCATCAGGCCGTTGACCGCGCCGCGGATGCCGGCGATCACCTGCATGACCTCGGCGCAGCCCTTTTCCTCCTCGAGCATCCGTTCGACCGCCTCCATCTGGCCCCGGAGCCGCCGGACCCGGTTGATGAGCTTCTGTTTTTCACGGATGGTATGGGTCATCGGTCACTCCGGTTTCGGGCGCCGTCACTATGCGGCCCGTGCTTCTGCGAGAGCCGAGGTCAGCGCATCGGCGAGGACGTGCAGATAGGCGGCGCGCAGGTTTCGATCCTGCCCGCCGTGGTGTCCGTGGTGATGCCCATGGTGTTCGTGATGGTGATGGCCGTGATCATCCTTCAGCAGCCAGGCGCAGACCAGGTTGACGACGAGGCCGGCCACGGCGACGAGAATGGCCTCGCTGAAATCGATGCTGACAGGTGCGCTCAGGCGCTGGAGGCTTTCCCAACCGATCAGCAGCGCGATGAGCGCCAGCACGATGGCGCTGGAAAAGCCGGCGAGGTCGCCAAGCTTTCCGGTGCCGAAGGTGAAGCGGCGGTTGTTCGAATGCTTGCGCGCATAGAGATAGGCGAGTGCAGCAATCAGCATCGCGGCGGCATGGGTCGACATGTGCCAGCCGTCGGCAACGAGCGCCATCGACCCGAAGACCTGCCCGGCCGCGATCTCGATCACCATCATCGTCGCGGTGACCGCGATGACGATCCAGGTCCGCCGCTCGTTGCGCTCGTGATTGCCGCCAAGGAAGACGTGATCGTGGCGCGCCGCGAGCACGCGTCCTTCGCCATGCGAATGCCCGTGGTGACTGTGGTGGTGATGATGGTCGTGTTGGTGATTGCTCATGCCGCTGGCTCCAATATTATATAGGGGGGTACCCTATATAAGGCTCGCCGTAAAGTGCTCGGTTCCTGCTTCCGCCGCCGTCAGACAATGTCGTTGCCGGCGGCAATGGGCGCTGGCGGCATCAGCCTCCGTGATCGGCTCTAGCCGGCTCGACCGAGGGCGATGGCCGAGCCCGTGAACGGCAGCACCCGCTTGTAGCCCACCGGCGTCGGCTCGATCTGCGTGGCGGCGGACGTGCCGAATTGCGTGATGCCCGCGCCGAGATAGTGTGCGAAATCATGGCGGCGACCGCCGAAATCGAACGGTGCGCTTGCAATCAGGCGGGCCGAAAACACATTGGTGCCGAACAGCACCGCCGTTGTCCCAGCGATGGTGTCGGAGACCGTGGTTCCCACCACCAGGCTGATCCGCCGGAACGTGGCTATGCATTCTCCCTTGGCGAAGGAGGCGGGGTCATCGAAGGTTCCAACCGGCTTGCGCTGAAGATAGAGCGAAAATTCGCCGACCGGGTCGAGGCCGAGAGACAGGACACCGTTTGCCGCCGCTTGCGCCTTGAAAGGCTTGGCGGCGAAGGTGAAATGGGCAGTCGTTTCGCCCGGTTCTCCATCAAACATCTGGGCATCAAGAAAAGGCAGGTGCAGGAAATAGCCGTAGTCGGCCAACGTGCCGTCGTTCGCCTCGTAGAAGCGGCCGGTGGCGTACTAGGCGAGTTCGGCGGAAAGCAGTGCGCTCATGACGGGCAATCCTGTGGTCAGCGGTGGAGTTGCAGCCAGCAGGTTGTGCAGCGTTCTGTCCTATGCGGGAAGGCCCATCGTGGCGCGTGTGCCGGTCGGAGCGCCCAATCAACCGATAGAGTAAATGCGCGCTAGCAGGGCCAGCGTGTGATGCCCCAACCTGCGACACCGCGCGCCATGCGCGACAAGTCGCATACTCACGCCCTGATCAGCGAGGTCGCGAGATCGCCATAGCCAGTGAAGCGGTACTCGCATTCAAGCCCGAGATAGTCCGCTGCCTTCTTCGCCTTTTCCTGCAGGGCTTTGTCCTCCTGCTGCGAGAGATAGACCAGCTTGCGGTAATGGCCGAAATACATGTCGCGCAGCTCCGGATGCCGGTCGAGGCCGAGCGGGTCGATGACGAAGGTTTCGAACTGGCGGGCGAGGAAATCGGTAAGGAAAAAAGCGGTTATGTCGTCGTCCCGGCGGCGGGCGAAATCCCTGTTGCCGGCAAAGAAGGAATAACGGTGCGGGCCGGGGATGCGCTCGACCTCTTCAATTCGCAGAGCCGGTCGAGATGGCCGCCGGAACCGCAGCCTTTGCCCGGCTCGATAAAGGATCAAGCCGGGCTGGTGCTTGTGTCAGGCCGCTTTTTCGGCGGTCTGATTGACGACCTTGGTGGCGATCGCGGTCAGGGCAATGTCCGTCGCCTGCTCTTCGTCGAGCGTCGTCTGAAGCAGCTTGGCGGCGTCTTTCATGCCCAACTCCAGCGCCCAGGTCCTCAGCGTGCCGTAGCGTGACATTTCGTAGTGTTCGACAGCCTGTGCGGCTGCAAGTAGTCCGGCGTCGAGCGCGGGCGAGCCTTGATACGCTTCCATGATCGAGGCGCCTTCCTTGGTGATGCCCATGATCGCGTCACAGGTCTTCTTCTCAGGCTTCTTGCCGATGATCTTGAACACTTCGTCCAGCCGCTCGACATGGACCTTCGTCTCTGCGAGATGCTTGATAAACGCGTCCTTGAGCGGCTTGCTCTTGGCGGCATCGCGCATCTTCGGAAGCGTGTCGACGATCTTGTTCTCGGCGAAGTAGACGTCCTTCAACGTATCGTGAAAAAGCACGTCCAGTGTCTTGATGTCCTTGGCCATGATGGCTCCTGTTGTTCGAGGGCTCACTGTCATGTTCCAGGCGACGCGCCTGGCCGTGCTGGCTGCTCGTGAGCGGCGGCCAGATAGCAGAAATCGGACGGTTGGAACGGCGGTTACAGTTCGACGGGTAGAGCGACTACTGGGCGTCTCGACCGCAAATCTGTTGCCTGTGTTCAGCCGAGATCGTGGTTCTCTCGGGCCAATGCTGTTTGTATGTCAACGATCGAGTGGCGCTTCGCCTCGGGCAGGCTGCCCCGTGTCTCGTGCCATAGGGCACATTCAAGGAGCGAAGCCTCGTCGGTATTGCCGAACCGAAACTCGTCCACAATGAATCTGGCCAGGCGGTCGGCATGGTCGCCGGGACGCTGAATACATATTTTCGAGCAGGTCGCTTCAAAAACCCTCCGGACCACCACGATGTCGTGGTGGCTGAGATTATGGCCCGTCAGGTTGGGCAGCGTGTACATCGAATTCTCCCTTCCGGCGCCGGAATAGCGCACGCGATCAATCGGTTAGCCGCAAGCGGCGGTCAGGCCGCAGGCTTGGCGACGACATCCGAAACGGCGCCGCCCTCGTCATCCCATCGGTCAATCGCCTCGGCTTTTAACTGTGCCGGCGTCTGATGTTCGCCGTTTGAGGCATCCGCACGCTCTACAAGTGCTGCGGCGAGCGTCGCACTGGTGTCGATGCCGCTTTCGAGAGCAGTCATCAGGAAGCGTGCCGCGGCAAGCCGTCCGGCCGGATCTGCCGTCGCTGTCGTTCCGTAGAAACCGGCAACGGTAAGCACCTCGACCAACAGGCTGAGGTCGTCTGAATCAAGATAGTGTTCTGGATTGCTGGAAGACACTACGTCCTCCTTTGGTTGGGGCGCAGGCACGGAAAGGCCTGTTTGCGACAGCGCCCGCTTCAATCGCTGTCGATGGAGCACCCTGCACGCGTTGTCGCGCCAGCGCAAAGAACTTCACTCAAGCACCTTGAGCGTGTTTCGACTGGTCCTGGGGCGCCGTTATGTCTCGTGCGTCCATCGCATTTGCCAGATCGAGCCGGCGGGGGCCGGCCTTTGCGAAGATTTCGCGCGCGGCAAGCGGTGGCAGGCGATAGGCCACAATGAACTCTTCGAGATCGTAGACTGCGTCCCAGCCACGAAGCAGGGCCTCTTTGTCATACTTGAAATGCCTGGTCACTGGAGACGCTCCCGCGTGTTGGATCGGTGCTTGGCGCAAAGACGGCCAATTGTCAGGCGGCAGAGGAAGCGTCAGGGGTGGAGATATGATCTGGTAGCTAAACGAGGTGGAGCGCACATGGTTCCAAAATAAATTCTGAAGTCGACGAGATTTAAATTGAATAGTTACAGATCGTGAGGCCTGGTTTTTCTCGAGATATGTTTTCGAGTGTTTCTTCTCTTGAAGATTGTTTCGGTTTGTCTTGCGCATGTCATTGTATATGCGCGTGGATCCAATTTTTTGTGTGTTTGTCTATTTGTGTAGGTCGAGCGATCGTGCCTATATGCTTGGATCGAGGAATTTTCCCAGGCCTTAGCCATGACCCTTGCTGTTATCTCCACATATGCTCTGGCACTGTTCCTGGCCGCGGTCACCCCGGGGCCTGCCATGTTCGCGGTCATTTCCACCAGTATCAGCCGTGGCGTTGGCCCGGCGCTGGCCTGTGGCCTCGGTATCGCGCTCAGCGATATGGTGCTCGTAAGCGTCGCGCTTGCTGGCCTCACGGTCATTGCACAGACGTTCGGCTGGCTGTTTCTTGCCATCAAATATGCTGGCGCCGGCTATCTGATTTTCCTCGGATATCGGATGTGGCGCGCGGCTGCGACGGTTGAGGCGGAGGTGGCATCGGGCGAGCGCAGATGGATGCGCTCGCTGGCGCTCGGCGCTGCCATCGGCTTCGGCAATCCGAAGGCGATCCTCTTTCATGCCAGCCTGATGCCGCTGATCCTCGACCTCGAAAGCCTTGATCGCTTCGGGATCGGGACGGTGCTTGCCGTCGTTTTCGCGGTCAATGTTGTCACGATGGGTGGCTATGCGCTCTTGTCTGCGGCATCGTCACGGTGGTTCCGCACCACCCGGGCGGTCCGGGCGCTGAACCGGGTGGCCGGCAGCGCCATGATTGCCACCGGCCTCGTGATCGCCGCGCGCAGCTAGATCTGCCGCGGCCACTTCGGCCGCCGTTCCATCACGCCCTGATCAGCGACGTCGCCAGATCACCGTAACCGGTGAAGCGATATTCGTATTCCAACCCGAGCGTTTCGGCTGCCTTCTTCGCCTTTTCCTGCAGGGCTTTGTCCTCCTGCTGCGAGAGATAGACCAACTTGCGGTAATGGCCGAAATACATGTCGCGCAGTTCCGGATGCCGGTCGAGGCCGAGCGGTTCGATGACGAAGGCTTCGAACTGGCGGGCGAGGAAATCGGTGAGGAAAAAGGCGGTGATGTCGTCGTCCCAACGGCGGGCGAAATCCGCGTTGCCGGCGAAGAAGGAATAACAGTGCGGGCCGGGGATGCGCTCGACCTTTTCCTCCTCGCAGAGCCGGTCGAGATGGCCGCCGGTGCCGCAATCGGCATAGGCGACGAAAATGCGCTCGAAGTCTTCGGCGCGCGCCTTGGCGATCGCGTCACGAATGCCCGGCGTGATCTTTTCAGGCGTGTTGTGCCAGATGGCGGGCAGACAGTTGAGGTCGATATGGGCGAGCCCGTTTGCCTCGCAGATCGCCAGGATTTCGCGCGCGATGGCGCCACAACCGATCACGTGAACTTTTTTCGGTTGTGCACGTTCTATTGCCGACGATATTTTTTCCATCTTGATTCCATGTGGCTATAAGCGGGAAGGAACCTGACCATGACAGTAAAGACCCTTGCAACCGTCGGCGCCGTTCTCGTCGCCCTCTCAACGCTCACCGCCTGCGGCAACACCATCCGCGGCATCGGGCAGGATACTGCAAACACTGTCAACGCGACACAGTCGGCCGGCAAGAAGGTGGCACACTCCGTCAACTAAGCCTGACGGCAAACGACTGGGCACGGCCTCCGTCGCCCACGCCGAACCAGCCAGACATAAGAAAGCCGGCCGCGGATTTCACTTCTGCGGCCGGCTTTTTCATCTCGGATTGCCCGAAGCTTAGCCAGCTGCCAGCCGGTTGTGCTTGCGCTTCATGAAGTCCTTGGCGGTTTCGACGGCGATCGCCGCGTCGCGGCAATAGGCGTCGGCGCCGACGGCCTTGCCGAATTCTTCGTTCAGCGGCGCACCGCCGACGAGAACGACGTAGTCGTCGCGTAGTCCCTTTTCCTTCAGCGTGTCGATCACGACCTTCATATAGGGCATGGTGGTGGTCAAAAGCGCCGACATGCCGAGAATGTCCGGCTGCTCGCGCTCGATCGCTTCGAGGTAGTTCTCGACCGGGTTGTTGATGCCGAGGTCGACGACGTCGAAGCCGGCACCTTCCATCATCATGCCGACGAGGTTCTTGCCGATGTCGTGAATGTCACCCTTGACGGTGCCGATCACCATCTTGCCGAGCTTCGGCGCGCCGGTTTCGGCAAGCAGCGGACGCAGGATGGTCATGCCGGCCTTCATGGCGTTAGCCGACAAAAGTACTTCCGGCACGAACAGGATGCCGTCGCGGAAGTCGATGCCGACGATGCGCATGCCTTCGACCAGCGCCTGGGTCAGGACATCGTAGGGCGTCCAGCCGCGCTTGAGCAGGATGTGGGTCCCGTCCTCGATTTCTTCCTTCAGACCGTCATAGAGGTCGTCGTGCATCTGCTGCACAAGTTCTTCGTCGGAAAGGTCCTCGAGAATGATTTCATCGTCTGCCATATTGGGGTTCCTCGGTTCCTGGCACGGCCGCGCAAATATTCCGGGCGCGTCCATCAATCCATAGCGTTCGATTTCTAAAAATCTGTTTTCGAAAGCGACGTCGCATATGACAAAAAGCGACGGGAGGGCAGCTTCTTTTGACGCCTGCATATTCTTAACAAAAACAATATATTCGCGCCACGCGGTTTTTGGCGTCCTGTGGTCGCTTCTCGGTAGTGTTCGAGTTGCGCCACTCCTTGGCGCATTGAGACCCGCAAGGCCCCCTATGCTTGGTAGCATTAGGACCAATTGATGCTTGAAGGCGCAAAAAGTGATGCGCGGGAGAGGAAAAGCGAATGAGCGACGTGACAGATCAGGGCGCGGGTGAAGGCGGCGGTCGCCGCTCGCGTGGCGAGGGACGGGGAGCGGCAGCACGGCGTGCGTCGCGCACCGGGGGCGGTCCGGGACCGTCTCTGCCCTATATCCAGCGCAAGATTCGCGAATATGAGGTCCTCGACGAGGAAGGCCTGCAGCTCATCGAGCGCAATGCCGACACGATCCTTGAGGAAATCGGCATCGAATTCCGCGACGACGCCGAGGCGCTCGAACTCTGGAAAGAGGCCGGTGCCGACGTGCGCGGCCAGCGCGTGCATTTCCCCAAGGGGCTCTGCCGCGAACTCCTGAAGACGGCGCCATCCGAATTTACCTGGCATGCCCGCAATCCGGAGCGCAGCGCCCAGGTCGGCGGCAAGGCGACGATCTTCGCGCCGGTCTACGGCCCTCCCTTCGTGCGCGACCTCGAGGGCAACCGCCGCTATGCGACGATCGAGGATTTCCGCAATTTCGTGAAGCTTGCCTATATGGCGCCGTCGATACATTCGTCGGGCGGCACGGTCTGCGAGCCGGTCGATATTCCCGTCAACAAGCGTCACCTCGATATGGTCTACAGCCATATCAAATATTCCGACAAACCCTTCATGGGCTCGGTGACGGCGCCGGAGCGCGCGGAAGACACGATCGCCATGGCGAAGATCGTATTCGGCGATGAGTTCGTCGAAAACAATTGCGTCACGCTGAACCTCATCAACGCCAACTCGCCGATGGTCTTCGACGAGACCATGGTGGGGGCGCTGAAGGTTTATGCCCGCCACAACCAGGCCTGCGTGCTTTCGCCGTTCATCCTCTCGGGCGCCATGAGCCCGGTGACGGTTGCCGGCACGCTGACGCAGATTCTCGCCGAAGTTCTCGCCGGCGCCTCCTTCACCCAGCTCATCCGCAAGGGCGCGCCGGTTCTGTTCGGCACCTTCGCCGCCTCGATCTCGATGCAGTCGGGCGCTCCGACGTTCGGCACGCCGGAGCCGTCGCTGGTTTCCTACGGTGCTGCCCAGCTCGCCCGTCGCCTGAAGCTGCCGTTCCGTACCGGCGGCTCGCTCTGCGGCTCCAAGGTTCCGGATGCACAGGCAGCGCACGAATCGGCCAGCACGCTTAACATGACGCTGCTTGCCGGCACCAACTTCGTGCTGCATGCGGCCGGCTGGCTCGAAGGCGGTCTCGTCTCGTCCTACGAGAAGTTCATGATCGACCAGGACCAGCTCGGCATGATGCAGAAGATGGCCGAGGGCATCGATCTCTCGGAAGAAGCCCAGGCGCTGGACGCAATCCGCGAAGTCGGCCCGGGCAGCCATTATCTCGGCTGCGCCCATACCCAGGCCAACTTCCAGACGGCCTTCTATCGCTCGCCGCTCGCCGACAACAATTCCTTCGAGCAGTGGGAAGTGGAAGGCGAAAAGCGCATCGAGCAGCGCGCCAATGCGCTCGCCCGCAGCTGGCTGGAACACTACGAAGCGCCTTACCTCGATCCCGCGATCGACGAAAAGCTCAAGGCCTTTATCGACCAGCGCAAGAATTCGATGCCGGACGCTTTCACCTGAAAGGGTCCCGAGCGAGCCAGGGAGCAAGGCGGCGCGGCGCAGGTGGCCGACATGATCCAGAAGGAGGTCTGGCGCCCGCATTACGAACACCAGGGGCCGAAACCGAAATGACGGCGCCTTCCGCGACAGCGGACAAGATTGTCGAGATAGTCCGTGCGGCGCTGGCGCCGCACGGACTTTTTTTGCGCGGAACGCTGAACTTCTCTTCCGCAGAGGCAGCACCGCTGCTGGCCGATGGGCGACCGGCGGCAAGCGTGCTGCTGATCGGCAATATCGGCGGCTCGCTGTGGCAGGCCTTCAATGCCTGGCGGGAGGGCCTGCCGGATCGTGGCGGTGCCGATCCGCTCGACACCTGGTCGAAGATGGTGATAGGGCCGGTTGCCGCAGCCTGCGGGGCGACCGTCTATTTCCCATCCGATCCGCCGTGGCAGCCCTTCCAGCAATGGGCGATGCGGGCAGAGGGCCTGCAACCTTCGCCGCTCGGCATCCTCATCCATCCGCGTTACGGGCTCTGGCACGGTTATCGTGGCGCCCTTGCTTTCGACAGGCCGCTTCCCGAAACCGGCGAGCGGGCGGCGCAGCACCCTTGCGATCGTTGTGCCGCAAAGCCCTGCATGTCAGCCTGTCCAGCAAATGCGCTTGTCGAAGAGCGCTTCGATGTCGGCCTCTGCCGCGGGCATCTGCGCAGCGAAGCGGCCAGGGGTTGCCTGTCGGCAGGCTGTCTTTCGCGCGATGCCTGTCCTGTCGGGAGTGACTATCGCTATCGTCAGGAACAGCTTCGCTTCCATATGGCAGCGCTTAGCCTCTAGAGTGGGACGAGGAAAGTGTCTCGGTCTTTCGGCCGCATCGCCCTAACTTACGAGAATCGATCGCGTTTATGATTTGGAGGAGCGCCCCAAAAATCACTGTGGTCTCGGCGATCCGGCTATCCTCCTTGTCCGCAAAGATGGTGGAAATCTCCAAAATGACTAAAATTGGAGATGTCTTGGAAAGATAATATTATCGAATTTACACCGATCTGGACGGCGTGGCGTTGGAGTCCATCGTATGAGAGGTAGCCCAGTCGTATCCGTGAGTAACTATCCTCCGCACCTTTCGCGCGAGGAGGTGGAAGCGCAGATCTCTCGTCTTAACAGCATCCACGCCGCAAACAGCCAGGTCCTCGATGAAGCCTTCAAGCGCCTGCTGGCGATCGGCGCCGGCCACGCCGCCGTCATTGCCGCCTGCATCACCGGCTTTGATGCGCTGGTGGACCGTTCGGTGTTTTCGGGCGGTTTCCTTCCCGATGCCATCGACCTGCTCCGGAAATTCGCGCTGACCGTCAGCGCCCTTGGCCTGTTCCTGACCTTCCTGGCCATCGGCAACAACTTCGGCGAGGTGCGGAAGGAAGCGAAGCGCCATGCGGTGAAGCTCGCGACGACGCTCAGGGAAAAGCGCCTGCTGCTTTCGCTGTCGCAGGATGTGCTGAACCGCGATCCCAAATCCTATGTGCTTGCTGGCGTCGGCGGCTTTGCCTGCCTCTGCGTGATCTTCGGGCTGGCGGCTGCGGTCGGGAGTTATGGACTTGTGATTGCCATGGGGCTGATCGCCGCCGGCTGAGGGCGGATGCTTGTCGTTGGCGTTGCGCCAGAACCGCCGCAATCTCCGTCATGCTTGACGTCTGATTCGATTGGACCTTTTGCCATGCCGCTTTTCCCAAAGCCTTTTCTCGTCGGTGCTGTTCTGTCGGCTGGCCTTGCCGGGCCTGCTGCTGGCGCCTGCCGCGACGTCAGCCATCTCGGACAGGACTATCTCGCCTGTTCGTTCAATCCGGCGACAAGCGATATTCGCCTGTACAATAAAGACCAGGCGGGCGTGCCCTTTCGCTCGTTCCGGGCGCTGTCGCTCGAACTGCGCCACCGTGAGGAGTACATGGCCTTCGCCATGAACGGCGGCATGTATCACGACGACCTGTCGCCCGTCGGCCTGCACATCGAGGAGGGGCGCGAGCAGGCGCCGCTCAACACCAATACCGGCTGGGGCAATTTCCATCTGCTGCCGAATGGGGTGTTCTACATCGACGACGGCAAGGCGGGGGTGATGGGGGCGGAAGCCTATCGTGATGCCGGGATCACACCGCGCTTCGCCACGCAATCCGGGCCGATGCTGGTGATCGACGGAAAGCTGCATCCGCGCTTCCTGCCCGATAGCACCAGTTTCAAGACCCGCAACGGCGTCGGCGTGACGGACAAGGGCGAGGTGGTCTTCGTCATCTCGAAACGCCCGGTGCGTTTCCACGATTTCGCGACGCTCTTTCGTGACACGCTTGATTGCCCCAATGCGCTTTTCCTCGACGGCACGATTTCCAGCGTCTACGCGCCCGAGATCAATCGTCACGACCGGCTGTTTCCGATGGGGCCGATGATCGCCGTCGTCGGGAAGTTTCCCCGCTGATTTTCTCTGGACGCGGGATGCGGGCGGAAAACCGCACGCACTTTTCCTCATCCCGCTGGAAAAAAATATGTCTTCCACCCAAGGAACGGGCAGCCTGCAACGTCTAAGGTTCAAATGAGGTGAGGGCGGGCACGGATTTGGACGCTGAACTCGTCGAAAAGGCGATAAGTGGAGACCGGCAGGCTTTTGGCCAGCTGGTCGAGCGACACTATGATTTTGTCCATGCGGTCGCCTGGCGCTGGTCCGGCAATGCGTCGGATGCCGAGGATATCGCCCAGGATGTCTGCCTGCGCTTAGGGGGCGCGATCCGTGGTTTTCGCGGCACCAGCCGGTTTCGCACCTGGCTCTATACGCTGACTTTGAATGCCGCCCGCGATCACAAGAGACGGCAGGCGCGCGATGACCGGCGCATGCAGGCCTATGCCAGCGAACAGGCGACGATCGCTCCGCCCGAGGATCCCGATGAGGAGCAGCGCGAGGCGCTGTGGGCGGCGGTGCGGGACCTGCCGGAAAAGCAGTGCGATGCGGTGCTGCTCGTTTACGCCGAGGGGCTGAGCCATGCGGCTGCCGCCGACGTGCTCGGATGCTCGGAAGCAACCATATCCTGGCATGTGCACGAGGCGCGCAAGCGACTGAAGACATTGCTCGGCAAGGAGGCCGTGTGACGATGAGCGACGATTTCGAAAAGCTCTCCGGGCTCACCCCGCCGAAGGCCTCTGCGGAGGCGCGCGCCCGCGCACTCGCTGCCGCGATGCAATCCTTCGACGCCGCAGAAGAAAATTCGACTGCCACCCAAGGATCGGTCCAGCCGGTTCGTCAAAGCTCCATCTTCAACCGGATATGGAGCCCCATCATGAACCGGAAACTGCTCGCCGGATCGGCACTCGCCACACTTCTCGTCGTGCCTGCCGCAGCCTTTCTGACGCTAGAACTGACGCGCAACGGTGCGCCCTTCGGCGAGAGCGCGCAGGAGATCGCACTGAAGGACGAGACGAAGAAGGAAGTGGAAAGGCAAAAGGCCGAGCCGCAGATGGTGGCCAAAAAGGCGGCTACAGACGAACTTGCGCGCCAGCGGGAGGCAAAAACCCTGGAGGCGCCCGCCAGCGCTTCGGTGGAAAGCGAGGCTGCGGCGCCAGCCGCCGAAGCCGACGCCATGGCCAACCGTATTGCGACCGACAGTGCCGCTCCGCTCTCGGCCGTCGGTGGCATGCAGCCGCAGATGACCTATCAGCCTGCGCCGATCGCCCAAGAGGAGAGCCTGATCGCACCGCCGGAAAACCGCGAACGCTTCGGCAAGGCCGACAGCAATCCGGTCAAAAGTGTTGTGACTGACCCGGTCTCGACCTTTTCGGTCGATGTCGACACGGCGGCCTACGCCTTCGTGCGCCGCTCGCTGATGGAAGGGCAGATGCCGGAGCGTGACGCCGTGCGGGTCGAGGAGATGGTCAATTACTTCCCCTATGATTGGCCACGCCCGGAAACCGCCGCCGAGCCGTTCAAGGCGACGGTGACGGTGACCCCGACGCCGTGGAACGGCGGCACACGGCTGATGCATGTGGCGATCAAGGGCTACGACGTCGTGCCAGCGCAAGCGCCGAAGGCAAACCTCGTTTTCCTGATCGACGTCTCCGGCTCCATGGACGAGCCGGACAAGCTGCCATTGTTGAAGAGCGCCTTCCGGCTGCTCGTCGAGAGATTGAAGCCTGAAGATACGGTTTCGATCGTCACCTATGCCGGCAATGCCGGAACGGTGCTGGAGCCGACAGCGGTGAAGGACAGGGCGAAGATCCTTGCGGCGATCGATACCCTGCAGCCGGGCGGTTCGACGGCCGGCGCCGAAGGCATCGATGCGGCCTATGCGCTCGCCGAGAAAGCCTTCGTCAAGGGCGGGGTCAACCGCGTCATGCTGGCGACGGATGGCGACTTCAATGTCGGTCCGTCGAGCGACGACGACCTGAAGCGGCTGATCGAAGACAAGCGCCAGAGCGGCATCTTCCTGTCGGTCCTCGGCTTCGGCCGCGGCAATTACAACGACGCGCTGATGCAGACGATCGCCCAGAACGGCAACGGCACGGCGGCCTATATCGACACGCTCGCCGAAGCGCAGAAGACGCTGGTGGAGGAGGCGGGCTCGTCGCTCTTCCCGATTGTCAAGGACGTCAAGCTGCAGGTCGAGTTCAATCCGGCGGCGATCGCCGAATACCGCCTGATCGGCTACGAGACGCGCGCCTTGAAGCGCGAAGACTTCAACAACGACAAGGTGGACGCCGGCGATATCGGCTCCGGCCATAGCGTCACGGCGATCTACGAGGTGACGCCGACGGGCAGCCCGGCGGTGCTGAACGACGACCTGCGCTATGCGGAGGCACAGAAGCCGGCGGCAGAAGCAAGCCCGCATGGCGGCGAACTCGCCTTCCTGAAGATCCGTTACAAGAAGCCAGACGGAGACAAAAGCGAACTGATCACCACGCCGGTGACCGAGGCCAATGCCGTGCCGGCGCTCGCTGAGGCGTCGGGCGACGTGCGTTTCTCGGTGGCAGTCGCTGCCTTCGGGCAAAAGCTCGCGGGCGTCACGGCCCTCAACGACTATGCCTATGACGCCGTCATCGACCTCGCATCGGCTGCCAAGGGCGCCGATCCGTTCGGCTACCGCGCCGAGTTCGTCAATCTGGTGAGGTTGGCGAAGGGGCTCGGCGGTTCCCGCAACTGAGTGGCAGTCCGCTTATCTCCGCGCTCAGGGAAGCCCCTCATCCGCCTGCCGGCACCTTCTCCCCGTCATTACGGGGAGAAGGGACGAGCGGTGACGGTTTTGCCCATCGCGAGGCGGAGATTGAACGACGAAACGTTTGAGGTCTGGCACTGGAGCGGGCGCCTAGCTGTTCTCTCCCCGCCTGCGGGGAGAGATGTCCGTCAGGACAGTGAGGGGCAATCATTAGAGGCAGGCGCCGCGCTGCACCAATTGCCTGCCGCGCTCGATATCTCTCCCTGCTTGCGGGGTGAGAGGCAGCGCCGCGTGCTCACGCCTTCGGAAAAGCGCGGTCCAGGCCGCCGGCCTTCGAAAGCCCGGCCTTGAACGCCTGGTAGGCGGCGTGCTGGCTGGAGCGGCCGGCTTCCATCAGGCGCATCTGCAGGCGCGCTGGGGCCGTGTTGCCGAACCATTGCCCGAGCTTTTCAAGTTTCAGGGAGTTCAGGAACTTGGCCTCCGAGGCGAGGTCGAGGTGGCGATAAAGGCCATCCATCAGACGCTCGTCCTGCTCGGGGTTTTCCATCAGCAGGCGCAGGAAGGACTGGTCTGCTTCGGCGAAAGCCCCAAGCTTCTCGGCGACCGTATCCCGGTCGGGAAAGGAGGCTGGGCCGGCGTTCATGTAAGTCTCCCGTCTGCGTTTCCGAGCGCGCGGCGCGTCTTGTGAGGCGCGCATGGGGTCGCTGTAGCACGTTGAATTGCTGCATGTTTTCGTCCGTTTCCGGTACGAACAGGCGAGCAGCGAATCTTCCTGTCATCGGGGATAGGCCAGCGGCTATCGGTACGCAAGCTGTAGCGCATATGCTGTGTTTGAGCAAATCGTCCAATATTGACAATAAATACAAATTCAGAAATAAACGGGCATGACCATTGCACCCGCCTTCGCCTCCATCCTCGCCACGCATGCGCCGACGGCCGCTGCGATCAGCGCCTTGCTCTATCCGCATGGAGAAGTCGTGCTGCACGATCTCAGGACCGGTACGGTTGCAGGGATCTGGAACTGCTTTTCCGGGCGCGCGGTCGGCGAAGATTCGCTGATCGAGGAAGAGTTCGCCGCGGTCGGCAGCGCCGACGCCGTGCTCGGTCCTTATGAAAAAACCGGCACGGATGGCCGGCGCTTCAAGTCGATCTCCGCCGTGCTGCGTGACGGCACGGGCGAAGCGGTCGGCCTGCTCTGCATCAATCTCGATATGTCGATGATCGATTCGGCGGTGAAGCTGCTTTCGGCTTTCGCCGGCGCCGAGCAGCCGAGGCCACAGGCGCTCTTTGCGCGCGATTGGCGCGAGGAGATCAATGCGACGCTGCATGGCTGGCTGAAGGAGCGGGGGCTGGCACTTTCGGCCCTGAAGCGCGGCGATCGCGTGGCGCTGGTGGCAGCACTCGATGGACGCGGACTGTTCCAGACGCGCAATGCCGTCGATCACCTGGCAAGCCTCATCGGCGCCTCGCGCGCCTCGATCTACAATTATCTTGCTGCGGCACGCGGCGAGGCACCCTGATTGAAACATGCGCAATTCCGGACGGCTTGGCGCTTTCCCGGAACTGCCTGATCCGCAACCGTTTCGCGCGCCGTCGGGCGCCGAGAGGAGGAGACTTCCATGACGACCTTGCCCGATTTCCGCCTCGAAACCCATTTCTCCCGCTGGGAGTTCAGTGCCCGCCACCACATGACCGCGAGCGACAGCCAGACGATAAGCATGAGCGATCTGCTCGCACTTGCCGACGACGAGGACCGCGCCGCCTGGGAAAGCGTGACGCTCGGCTATACCGAGACCCATGGCGCGCCGGCGTTGAGAGCGGCGATCGCTGCCACCTATGAAGGCCTTTCGGCCGCAGACATCCTCTGCTTCGCCGGCGCGGAGGAGGGGCTCTATTGCGCCATGCTGGCGCTGCTCGGGCCGGGTGACCATGCGATCGTGACGGTCCCGAACTACCAGTCGATGGAAACTTTGCCGGTAACGATCGCCGGTGCCGTCACCGGTGTGCCGCTCCGCCCGGAAAACAACTGGCGGCTCGATATCGCCGACGTGCGCGCTGCCTTGAGACCCAATACCCGGCTGATCTGCATCAACTTCCCCAATAACCCGACCGGCGCCATCGCCGACCAGGAAACGTTCCGGGCTCTGGTGGCGCTCTGCGCCGAGCGCGGCATCCATCTCTTCAGCGACGAGGTCTATCGCGGCCTGGAACGCGATCCCTCGCTTCGGCTGCCGCAGGCGGCCGAGTGCTTCGAGCGCGGCATCTCGCTGAACGTCATGTCCAAGGCCTACGGGCTTCCGGGCCTCAGGATCGGCTGGATCGCCTGCCGCGACCACGCACTGCTCGAGCGCATGGAGAAGATGAAGCACTACCTGTCGATCTGCAATTCGCGACCGTCGGAAGTGCTGGCGACGATCGCGCTCAAGGCCCGCGCTGTTATCCTCGATCGCAACCGGGCGCTGGTCGCTGCCAATCTCGAAAAGCTCGGTACCTTCTTCGCCGAGTTTCCCGATCTCTACGAATGGCGGGCACCTGACGGAGGTTGCGTCGGATTTGCCCGCTATCTCGGCGCCGATGGTGTCGAGACCCATTGCCGGCGTCTCGTGGAGGAGTCGGGCGTCTTGCTCCTTCCTTCGAGCCTCTTCGTTTCCGATCTTCTTCCGGTCGCAACCGATCGCTTCCGTGTCGGTTTCGGCCGCAAGGACATCGAGATCGGGCTCGATGCCTGGCGCCGGCATCTCACCGGGCTTCGTGCATCCGCCTGACACCCGCAAGCCGAAGGATATCTCGTGCTTTCCCGCGGCGGCATTCGGTCGCCGCGGTGCCGGTTGGCGGCCGTGCCCAGAAATCGCGCGAATGTGGATATACACCGGGCAGCAATGGTCCTGTCGTTAGGGCCGTGTTAACCAGCGGCCCCTGCCACCGAGTGTTCCCCCTGCTGATGCATTACAGACCCGAAATCGATGGACTGCGCGCGCTTGCCGTGGTGCCAGTCCTCCTGTTCCATGCCGGTTTCGGCCTTGTTGCCGGCGGTTTTGCCGGCGTCGACGTCTTCTTCGTCATTAGCGGCTTTCTGATCACCTCGATCATTCATAGCGAAATCCACGACGGGAGCTTCAGCATCGTCCGCTTTTACGAGCGGCGGGCCCGCCGGCTCGCGCCCGCGCTCCTGCTGGTTTGTGCCGTTTCGATCCCTTTCGCGCTTCTGTGGATGCTGCCGCAGGAGCTCAACACGTTTGGCAAGAGCCTTTATGCCGTGAATTTCTTCGCCTCGAATTTCCTGTTCTGGGATCAGACGGGATATTTCGAGCCGAGCACCGATCTGATGCCGCTGCTGCACACCTGGTCGCTGGCGGTCGAGGAGCAGTTCTATCTCGTCTTTCCGCTGCTCCTGCTTGTGCTGCGCCGTGTGTCTGCGGCAACTACGCTGAAGGTCGTGCTGGCACTCGTCGCCTTGAGTTTTGCGATGACGCAGCTCCTGGCGCGGGTCGATCCGGCCGCGAATTTCTATCTTCTGCCCAGCCGTTTCTGGGAGCTTGGCATCGGTGCGGCCCTGGCGCTTATGGGCGCCGCGAGGCTCGATCTGGCAAAAGGCCGCCGCGAACTGCTCTCGGGCCTCGGCCTGGCCGCGATCATCGCGAGCTACCTCTTCGTGCCGGAATCGGCCTTCTATCCCGGCTTTACGACGGTGCCCGTGGTGCTCGGAACGGCGCTGGTTCTTGCCTTTGCGCACGGCGACACCGCCGTCGGCCGGCTGCTGTCGCTGAAGCCGCTGGTCGCGATCGGCCTCATCAGCTACAGCCTTTACCTCTGGCACCAGCCGGTGTTCGCTTTCGCGCGGCTGAGGGCGATCGATGGGATCCCGGCCGAGGGCTATGCGCTCTTGATCGCGCTGTGTTTCGCGCTCGCCTATCTCAGCTGGCGTTTTGTCGAGCAGCCCTTCCGCAATCCCAAGCGCTTCGGGCGCGGCGCGGTCTTCGGCGCAACGCTTGCCGCCGGATCGGCGGCGATCGCACTCGGCTTCGGCTTTGATGGTTCGGACGGACTGGTTGCCCGGAACCGCGAGCTCGCGCAGTTGACACAGCCGAGCGTCGGTCTCGGCAAGAAATGCGACGCCGTCGCCGATCTCGCATGCGCCACCAGCCCGAAGCCGGAAGTTGCGGTCTGGGGCGATTCCTTTGCCCGCCATCTCGTCGATGGCGTCATCGCCTCGAAGCCGGACGTGCGGCTGGTGCAGCTTGCCAAGAACAATTGCGGGCCGTTCCTGAACCTGGCGCCCGTCGTTCCCCGGCTCGGTCGCAACTGGCCGCAGGACTGCGCGCGTTACAACGACGACGTCCGCCGCTTTCTGCTCGCCAACCGGTCGATCCGCTACGTCGTTCTGTCCTCGCAGCTCAGCCAGTATCTGCAGCAGGAGACGGTGCTCGTCGACGGCCGCAAGGAAATGCGGTCGGAAGTGAGCCTTCTCAGTGATGGCCTGCGGACGACGCTCGCCTGGCTGAAGGCCAACGGCTTCGAAGCCGTCTTCGTGGCGCCGACGCCGCATGACGGCCGCGACACGGGGCTCTGCGTGGCCAGGGCACGGTTGCTCGGCGAACCGGATCAGCGCTGCGAGCCGGCGCTGAAGGACGTGCGCAAATATGATCAGGACGTGCTCAAGGTGGTCGCCGATATCGCCGACGAATATCCGGTCGTCAGCTTCATGAACTATCTCTGCGATGCGGATAGCTGCAAGGTCGAGGACAAGGGTGTCTCGCTCTTCGAGGACTTCGGGCATTTCTCCGAGCAAGGATCTCGCCAGATGGGCCGAGCCTTCGACTTCTACCGCTCCTTCATCCAGGCGGCGGAGCGCGATGCTCTTTCCTGGCGTGAGCCGGGCACTCTGCCGCTCTTCGGGAGCGCCGATCTTTAACGGCGTGTGCCACCACCGGGCGCTGTTCATCAATCTCCAAAAGCAAACGCCCCGGATCGTGCGATGCCGGGGCGTTTGCTTTTGATTTGGCTTGTCGCTCAGATCAGGCGCGGCGGCTGCGACGCTCGCGGGCCGGCGCGGCTGCCGTTTCGTTGGCGGTCTTGTTGCGCAAGGGGCCGATCCTTTCGATGATCAGATCAAGCGTCGGGCGCTCGCGGCGCACGTGCTCGTCGAGTGCCACGCGCATGGCGGCGAGGTGGTCGCAGGTGGTGCCGCAGCAGCCGCCGATGATCTTGGCGCCGGCATCGGCCGCAAGCCGCACATATTCGGCCATCAGCGGCGGCGTGCCGGAATAGTGGATCTCGGAGCCGCGGAATTCCGGAATGCCGCAATTGCCCTTGACGATCACGGTCGCCTCAGGGGCGGCTTCGGTCATGTCGAGCAGCGAGGAAAGGATGTCCGAAGCGCCGACGCCGCAATTGGCGCCAACGGCCACGGGGCCGTTGCCGAGATCGCTGGCAACACCGTGGATATCCTTCGGATGCAGGCCCATCATCGTCTTGCCGGCGGTATCGAAGGAGCCGGTATAGACGTAGGGCAGGCCGACCTTGGCGGCTGCTTCTGCGGCCGCGCGAATCTCGTCCGGCGAGGACATGGTTTCGATCCAGGCGACTTCGGCGCCTCCGGCCTTCAGGCCTTCGATCTGCTCGATGAAGGCGACAACCGCGTCCTCATAGGAAAGCGCGCCGAGCGGAATCAGCAGTTCGCCGGTCGGGCCGACGGAGCCGGCCGTGATGACCTTGCGCGGTGCCTTGTCGGCAACGGCGCGGGCGATCTCGGCGGCGCGCTTGTTCAGCGCATGCACGCGGTCGTCCGCCTGGTGCAGCTTCAGGCGATGGCGGGTGCCGCCGAAGGTGTTGGTGAGGATGATGTCGGCGCCGGCGTCGACGAAATCCTGGTGCAGCTTGGTGATGTTCTCCGGCTTGCTCTCATTCCAGAGTTCCGGCGCTTCGCCGGCCTCGAGCCCCATGGCGAAGAGCGACGTGCCGGTGGCGCCGTCTGCGAGAAGAATGCCTTTTTCGGCAATGAGGGCGGAGAGGACATTGGATGCTGCGGTCATCGGTTTTTCCCGGCTAGAAGAGATTGCAACAAGATATAAAGATATCTTTATGTCTTGGCAAGCGTTCAGCGTCGGGAGGCTGGCGCTTCCGCGCGCATGCTCATGCGGCCGGCAAGCCCGAGCCCGAAGACGGTAAGCGCGGTCAGCAGCCACATCGGGTCGGCACGATTGAGGAAGAAGCTTTCGAGCATGGCGTTATAGGTCATGAAGATGACCACCATAACGCAGAAGTCGGCGAAGATGCGCGCCTGCGGGCGACGATAGGCGCGGATGTAATCGAAGAGCGGTTTGACGAAGAGGAGGGCCGTCATCAGAATGCCGCCCGGCGCGCCGAACATCAGCACCGCGTCGAGATAGCTGTTGTGACCGGTAACGATGCCGCGCACGTCCCAGCTCGCCTCGAAATTCGCTTCCATTCCCATGATCACGGGCGATAGCCAGAAACTCGCATAGCCCTGGCCGAGCCACGGGCGCTCGGCGATGCTGGCACTGGCGAATTTCCAGATGTCGTCGCGGCCGGTAAATGTCGGATCGTCGATCAGGGCCTTGGTGATCGAAAGCAGCGTGTCGGAATAGATGGTGCCGAGGGTCAGGCCGAAGATCAGAGCCGACATGGCGAGGTGGGCGAGGATCATCAGGCTGGGGCTGCGCACGGCGCGCCCGGCAAAGACGAGGCCGATCGCGATCGGCAGGAAGCCGATCGTTGTCTTCGACCCGGTATGAAGCACGAAATTGGCCGCAAGAAGCGTGATTGCCCAGCCGCGCAGCGGCGCACCGGCACGCAGGCAATAGATGCCGAACATGCAGAGGATGGAAAAGACCGGGGCCGAGACGTTCTTGTGCAGCAGATGGCCGCGCCAGAAGCCCGCATGCCAGGGTTCGTCGCCGAGGGCCGAATGGATGGCGCGGTCTGGCGCCACGAAGAGCGCGGCATAGTCGATCAGGATCAGAAGCAGGATGGCGTTGGCGCCGGCATTGACGAAATCTCGCTCGCTCCTCGGCAGCACCAGCACGCCCGCCACCATGATCATCGCAATGAGGCTCAGCGTCAGGCCGCGGGCGGAAGCCGCAGGGTCATAGGACTGCAGGCAGGAGAGATAGGCGATCGCGAAGATCGCGATCCAGCTCGGCGAGACCAGGCGGGCCAATATCCGCCTGTCGACCGTAAGCAGCATGGCGAACAAATAGACCGCGCCGAGCACCAGGTAGCCGACCTGGTTGATGATATTGCCTTCGTTGGCGGCGTTGGGGTCCGTGGTTACCGCACCCTCAAACGGGATCAGCGTGAAGACGATGAGGAACAGGCCAAGGCCCGAGAGCAGCGCGGCAAGACCGTGGACGAGCTCCGCCAGGCCGGCATCGAAGGCAGCCGGCACCCGCTGACGTTCGGTGGATAGGTTTGCCGTGGCTGAGTTCGGGTGCATGGCCTGCCGAAACGGGTGGAAGTTTGCCGCGTCGCGGGCGACGCCTTCGTTTGTGAACCCACGCCGGTGTCGCCGTTGAGGCTGGCCGGGCAGGGGAGACGGTCACCTTGGCGCAATCAGGTTAAACCTCGGTGAAGCGCGAGATGGTCCTGCCCGCGGCGACGGCTTGGTGCCTCGGTCGCCGGGAATGTGATATTTGCAGACGGATTGCCGCAGGTGCTTGCCGCGCCGGCCTCCTACCCGTAAAAAGGCGGGGATGTCTCGGCCGTGGAAAACGCGGCCGCTGCCGTTTTCAGCGGCATGTCTTCCATAATTCGATCACGATTTTCGTCCCGAGGTCGTTCGATAGCGTCGAAACGAGAAAACACGATATGCAGTCCCTTATCCGTATGGTCGCGTCCGCCGCGGTCTCCGTGAGCCTGCTCATTGGCAGCGCCTCCTTTGCCGCTGCCGGGCAGGCGCATTTTGTCGTCAACGCCGAGACCGGCTCGATTCTCGAAGCCGACAATGCGGACGAGCTGAACTTTCCGGCCTCGCTGACGAAGATGATGACGATCTATCTCGCCTTCGAAGCGCTGAAGAACGGCACCCTGCAATGGGACCAGAAGTTGACCGTTTCCGAACACGCCAACGGCCTTGAGCCGTTCAAGCTTGCCGTCGGCGCTGGCCGCCAGATCACCGTGCGCGAAGCGGTCATGGGCATGGTCGTGCTTTCGGCCAACGACGCAGCCGTCGTCATCGGCGAGACGCTTGCCGGCAACGAGCCCGCCTTCGGCGAGATGATGACCCGCAAGGCCAAGGCTCTCGGCATGAGCCGCACCGTGTTCAAGAACGCCAACGGTCTGCCGGATCCGGCCCAGGTGACGACGGCGCGCGACATGGCGACGCTTGGTCTCGCGCTGATGCGCGACTTTCCTCAGGAGTTCCAGCTTTTCGCCAACAAGACGATCGAGTTTCGCGGCATGAAGCTGCGCGGCCATAACGGCGTGATGAAGCGCTACGAAGGCGTCGACGGCATCAAGACCGGCTATACGGACGCCTCCGGCTACAACCTGGTGACGTCTGCCAAGCGCGGCGGCACCCGCCTCGTCGCCGTCGTCATGGGCGGCAAGACTGCACAGGCGCGCGACGACGACATGATCGCTCTGCTCGACAAGTTCCTGCCGCCGAAGGAAGACGCAAGCGCTGCAAGCGTCGCCGAGCCGGTTGCAGCGGCAACGGCAGCGAACACGACGAACTAACACGCGTTTCGATTTCGATTGTCGGGGGGCAGACTCGCCTTCCGATACAGGTTCAATCCGCCTCTAAGCCGAATCTTCGGTTCTTGTGATTGATCATCGGCGAGAAAGTCTGTCCCTCACCCTAACCCTCTCCCCGCAGGCGGAGCGAGGGGACGTGCCCGGTCGCCAACCGCCAGCCATTGGCTGGGGAGCTGGATGATCTTGTCAGGTTAGGGAATGCGGCCTTGCCGCGAGTCCCTTCTCCCCGTCAGAACGGGGAGAAGGTGCCGGCAGGCGGATGAGAGGCGCCTCGTCAGTTGGCGCGGCTGACCCCGATCATCCCGTTTCAAGCCGCCGCGCGATCCTCGTGGCTCGTTGGCGTGACCATGGCGGAGATGACGGTGGAAAGGTCGAGTGCACCGATCGGGCGGCCGTTGACGTCGACCACATGGGCGCTTGTGACTCGGGCAGCGGTCATCATGCGGGCGGCCGATTCCAGCACGGTGCCGGTCACGAGCGGTACGCCTTCGGCATTGCCCGAGAGCGGGCGCATGATCGTTTCGACATTGATCACCCGCCCACGGTTCACTTCCTTGACGAAAGCGGTGATGTAGTCGTCGGCCGGCGAAAGCACGATCTCCTGGCCGGTGCCCTGCTGCACCACGCGTCCGTCGCGCAGGATGGCGATCTTGTCGCCGAGGCGCAGCGCCTCGTCGAGGTCGTGGGTGATGAAGACGACGGTCTTCTTCAGTTCCTTCTGCAGGTCGAGAAGCACGGTCTGCATGTCGACGCGGATCAGCGGATCGAGCGCCGAATAGGCTTCGTCCATCAAGAGGATATCGGCATCGTTGGTGAGCGCGCGGGCAAGGCCGACGCGCTGCTGCATGCCGCCCGAAAGCTGGTTCGGATAGTGGTTCTCGAAGCCCTTGAGGCCGACGCGCTCGATCCAGCCGCGCGCACGCTTCTCGCTCTCCTTGCGCTCGATGCCCTGGATTTCGAGGCCGTAGACGGTGTTGTCGAGCACGGTACGGTGTGGCAGCAACGCGAATTTCTGGAACACCATCGCCGTCTTGTGGCGGCGGAATTCCCGGAGAGCGTCGTCGTTCATCTTGCAGACATCGACACCGTCATAAAGCACTTCGCCCGAGGTCGGGTCGATCAGCCGGTTGATGTGGCGGATCAGCGTCGACTTGCCGGAGCCGGAGAGACCCATGACCACCATGACGCCGCCGGCGGGCATGGAGATGTTGATGTCCTGCAGGCCGAGCACGTGGCCGTGCTTCTCGTTGAGCTCGGCCTTGCCCAAGCCTTTCTTGACGGCGTCGACAAAGTCGCCGCCGCGGGGTCCGAAGATCTTGTAGAGGTTCTTCACCTCGATCGCGTGACTAGCCATGGATAACCTCCGAGTGCTTTTGCAGCCGCTTGCCGAAGGCCTGGCTGGTACGGTCGAAAATGATGGCTATGCCGACAAGGGCAAAGCCGTTGAGGAAGCCGACGGTGAAGAACTGGTTGGCGATCGCCTGCAGCACGTTCTTGCCGAGGCCGCCGACGCCGATCATCGAAGCGACGACAACCATCGCCAGCGACATCATGATCGTCTGGTTGATGCCGGCCATGATGGTCGGCAAGGCGAGCGGCATCTGCACATTCTTCAGTTTCTGCCAGGACGACGAGCCGAAGGCGTCGGCCGCTTCCATCACTTCCTTGTCGACGAGACGAATGCCGAGATTGGTCAGCCGGATCATCGGCGGCACGGCGTAGATGACGACCGCGATGAGGCCCGGCACCTTGCCGAGGCCGAAGACCATGACGACAGGGATCAGGTAGACGAAACTCGGCATCGTCTGCATGACGTCGAGGATCGGGTTGATAAAGGCCTGCACCCGGTCCGAGCGCGCCATCAGAATGCCGATCGGAATGCCGATGACGATCGAGATGAGCGTGCAGACGGTGACCATCGCAAGCGTGACCATCGTGTCGTTCCAAAGCCCGACAAGGCCGATGGCGATCATCGACAGCGCCGTCCCGATGGTGACGTTGATGTTGCGGCTGCCGAAATAGACGACCGCCACCATGAGCACCAGGACCAGGATCCAGGGCGAGCCGACGAACAGGCTTTCGAGGTAGTTCAGGAACCATTGAAGCGGCTGGACCATCCTGTCGATGATGTCGCCATAGGACCGCACGAATCCCTTGAAGCCGTCATCGACGGTCTTGCGAGCGAGCCGGATCGTGCCTTCGTCAATGGCAGGGAACTTGCAGAGCAAAGCTGGCAAGACACTGCAGATGGATGCCATATGTATCCCCTTCTTGGCCGGAAGTCTTTTATCTCGCCGGTTGCGTCTCGGCATCGATTTGCGTCGATGCCTGCGCACACTGCTGGTGGCCTCTTTGGGCCCGGCTCTTGAACTGTGTCAGCGAAATGTGGCGTCCGCTTTACTGTTTGCGACGCGGACGGCCTCGCTTCGCCGCCTCTGGAACGACGCGCGCTCGAACGGAACCCGTGAGAGCGCTGCATTGTCCCCGTTCCGGCATCACAACCGGAACGGACAGGCGGCCGTGAGGGACGGCGCGCCTGCCCTTGTGTCGTGTCAGAGTGCCGCCTTGACCTTTTCGGCCACTTCCGGGCTCACCCACTGGGTCCACATGTCCGGGAACTCGGCGAGGAAGTGCTTGGCGCCATCCTCGTTGGTACCCTGGTTCTGGTCCATCCAGGCGAGAACCTTGTTGACGGTGCCGTTGTCCCACTTGCGCGCCTTGACGTAATCCATGGCGACGCCGGCCTTCTCGGAGAAGGACTTGGTCACGACCGTGTAGACGTCGGAAACCGGGTAGGAGTTGACCTTCGGTGTCGGGCAGTCAGGAACGGCGGTGCAGGCGTCCCAGTCGGCCTTGTCGTGGTCGACGCCGAAGGAGAGGCGGGTCATTTCGTACTTGCCGAGAATGGCGGTCGGCGCCCAGTAGTAGCCGAGCCAGCCGGTCTTCTTTTCGAAGGCGTTGGCGATCGAGCCATCGAGGCCGGCGGCCGAACCGGTATCGACCAGCAGGAAGCCGGCTTTTTCCGCGTCCAGTGCCCGATAGAGATTGGCGGTCGAGACCTGGCAGTTCCAGCCCGACGGGCAATTGTGAACGGCGGCCTTCGACGAATCTTCCGGCGACGGGAAGAGTTCCGGATGCTTCAGGGCGTCCTGCACCGTCTTGATGTCAGGATGCGCGTCTGCGAGGAATTTCGGGATCCACCAGCCCTCGATGCCGCCTTCGCTCAAGATCTTGGCGGCTTCGATCAGCCGGCCTTCCTTGATCGCGGCGTCGAGCGGCGTGC
Source organism: Ensifer sp. ENS10 (assembly GCF_014852025.1). Classification (NCBI taxonomy): domain Bacteria; kingdom Pseudomonadati; phylum Pseudomonadota; class Alphaproteobacteria; order Hyphomicrobiales; family Rhizobiaceae; genus Ensifer; species Ensifer sp. ENS10. The sequence goes on along the minus strand of NZ_JACVAS010000002.1, from coordinate 370,575 downwards.
GCACGGCGTTGACCCAGAGTTCCGGCGCCATGTCGGGTTGCGACTTTTCGTTCATGGAAGCGAAGGTCGGCATGGTGTCGCCGGTGACCAGCGTCACGGTGCAGCCGTAACCGTTTTCGAGAATGAACTTGTCCACCTGGGCGGCGACGCCGGCGGAAGCCCAGTTCATTTCGGCAATGCTGACTTCACCGCATTCCGCAGCCTGCGCGGAACCCGCCAGAGCATAGAGGCCCGCGGCGAGAATGGTGGAAGCGAGGAGTTTCTTCATGTTGCAAGACCTCCCAGTCTTTATTTGCAGCCAATTTCCAAACGGGAACCCACGGCGGATGCCGAGCATCCTCCGTCACCCGGAGCAACTATGCAGCCTGGGGTTCGGCATCAAATTAAGCCAAGGTTCACCCTTGCTGCGGACGGTGCGGGAGTTCGTTTTCAGCCCTGGCCGCGGAACCCTGTCGCCAGCCAATCTCCTCTTATACCGCCAGCCAAGCCTAAGTATTCTCATTGAGAAATCAACCTCTTCAATCGGAACGTCGGGTCGCCGCCGCTCTTTACGCGTTCTGTCTGCGACATCGCCGGCGGGCGCTTTTTGAGCATGAGGAAGGCCGAATTTAAGCAATACCGACAATTCCTGCCGCAAAAAATGGCGCTATGCGCCACATCGTTCGAATCCCTGTCGAGATCCTGACGTTTCCTGTCGTGATTGCGTCACGGCGATTGTCGCGCATGTCGCGAAAAAAATTCAAAAAAAGCCGAAATTCATCTTTGGTTAAATCCTCAATAACCATCCGGTAACGATGTCCAGCTAATTGTTCTTTTCGCGGCGGGGGACTGCCGCGGGTCCGGATCAGGTAGTGCGTCCCGGATTTCAAGCGAACCTTCGGTGCGTTACCCCGAAGTGACCAGGCGTTTTTTGGGTGGCCGCATCCCTCTTTTCGAGGTTGATGCGGCCTTCGCATTTCAGCACCAGCGTCGGACATAAAAAAACCGCCCCGGATGGGGCGGTGGAGGAGGCTCTGGGAGGAGAGCTCGAAGGGGCATCTGCGCCCCGATCGCGGACCTAGCCGACGTTCGACGTACGGATGAAGCCGAGCGGACCGAAGGGAGCGTCGACGACGAGGTTGCGCACGCGTGACTGGCTGGTCGGAACCTTGGAGTTCCAGGCGATCTGGACGAAGTTGGGCTTGCTGAAGATGTACAGCATGGACGTAAACCTTGAGAGGCCGGAGGCCTGTCCCCCGGAGCGTGTTGCTATGCCGCTGATATAGGTGTGCGCTGCAATAGAATGAATGCCAAACTCGCCATGCGATGTCGCAATTTGGCTACCGGCTGCGGCATTTTCGACAAGCCTTGCGAAAGGCCGAAACAATGCGTGAGAAGCCTCACTTAATTGCGGCGAAATCGTGTCGAAACAGACCTTTGCCGCTGACCGTTTCAGTGTTACCGATGGCCGCATGACACGCAGGATCATGTTGCAGGGAACCGGCTCGGATGTCGGAAAATCGGTACTGGTGGCGGGGCTCTGTCGGCTCGCCGCCAATCGGGGCTTAAAGGTCCGGCCGTTCAAGCCGCAGAACATGTCGAACAACGCCGCCGTTTCCGACGACGGCGGCGAGATCGGCCGGGCGCAATGGCTGCAGGCGCTGGCCGCGCGCGTGCCGTCGTCCGTGCACATGAATCCCGTGCTTTTGAAGCCGCAGTCCGACGTCGGCAGCCAGATCGTCGTGCAGGGCAAGGTGACGGGGCAGGCCAAGGGCCGGGAGTACCAGGCGCTGAAACCGAAGCTGCTTGGCGCCGTGCTGGAAAGCTTCGAACAGATCTCGGCCGGCGCCGATCTCGTGGTGGTGGAGGGCGCGGGCTCGCCGGCGGAGATCAACCTCAGGGCCGGCGATATCGCCAATATGGGCTTTGCGACACGCGCCGACGTGCCGGTCGTGCTCGTGGGCGACATCGACCGCGGCGGGGTGATCGCCTCGCTCGTCGGCACCCATGCGATCCTTTCGGACGAGGACCGGCGCATGGTCACCGGGTACCTTATCAACAAGTTCCGCGGCGACGTTACGCTGTTCGATGATGGCATCGCCGCCGTCAACCGCTTCACCGGCTGGCCTTGTTTTGGCGTCGTGCCATGGCTGAAGGCAGCAGCCAGGCTGCCGGCAGAAGATTCGGTCGTGCTGGAGAAACTGACGCGCGGCGAGGGACGGGCGCTGAAGGTTGCCGTGCCGGTGCTGTCGCGCATCGCCAATTTCGACGACCTCGACCCGCTGGCCGCCGAGCCCGAGGTCGATCTCGTCTTCGTCCGGCCGGGCAACCCGATCCCCGCTGATGCCGGCCTCGTCGTCATTCCCGGATCGAAGTCGACCATCGGCGATCTCATCGATTTTCGGGCGCAAGGCTGGGATCGCGATCTCGAGCGCCATGTGCGCCGCGGTGGACGGGTCATCGGCATTTGCGGCGGCTACCAGATGCTCGGTCGTCGGGTCACCGATCCGCTCGGCATCGAGGGTGGCGAACGTGCGGTCGAGGGCCTCGGGCTTCTCGACGTCGAGACCGAGATGGCGCCGGAAAAGACCGTGCGCAACAGCCGCGCCTGGTCGCTGGAGCATGACGTGGCCCTCGAGGGTTACGAGATCCACCTGGGCAAGACGCAAGGGGCCGATTGCGACCGACCTTCGGTTCGCATCGGCAACCGTGCGGATGGTGCGCTTTCTGCCGACGGCCGGGTGATGGGTACCTATCTGCACGGGCTGTTCACGAGTGACGCCTATCGCACAGCACTTTTGAAGAGCTTCGGCATTGAAGGCGGCGCCAGCAACTATCGCGAGTCGGTCGATGCGGCGCTCGACGATGTCGCCGGCGAGCTGGAGGCGGTACTCGACCGGCGCTGGCTGGACGGACTGCTCGGCAGATAACCGAAAAGGCGGGCAGCGGAAATCATCGGGATTCCTGGCGACAGCATGGACAAGCCTGAAACCCCAGCATCTTCCGCCGTTCCGCTGTAGAATTCACTGGGAAGGACGGAGCGCTCAGCTGCGGCCGCGCGCTCGGAGACAGGTGTTGCAATGCAGGACGAAACCAGACGAGCCCATTGGGACAAAGCCTATCAATCGAAAGGCGAAGCGGGGGTCAGCTGGTTCGAAGATGCGCCCGCCGTTTCGCTCGATCTCATCCGCAGGCACGTGACGATCGCCACCGCGTCGCTGATCGATATCGGCGGCGGCGCCTCGCGGCTGGTGGACGCGCTGCTCGACGAGGGCATGAAATCAGTGACGGTGCTCGATCTGTCGCCGGCGGCGCTCGATGCCGCCAGGGCAAGGCTCGGGCCGCGGGCCGACGCGGTCCACTGGGTTGCGGCCGATGTGACCGCGTGGCGGCCGGATCGGACCTACGACATCTGGCACGACCGCGCCGCCTTTCATTTCCTGACCGATCCGGACGACCGGGCGGCCTATATCGAACGCCTGACGGCGGCCGTCGTTCCGGGCGGACACGCCGTTATCGCCACCTTCGCGCCCGATGGTCCGGAGCGCTGCAGCGGTCTGCCCGTGGCGCGTTACGACCCGGCGGCGCTGGCCGAAGTGATCGGACCGTCCTTCCGGCTTGTCGAGCATATCATGCACCAGCACACGACGCCGTGGAACTCGACGCAGGCCTTCCAGTTCAGCGTGCTGCAGCGGGTGACGCACTAGGGCCGCAACCGGTTTGGCGCCTGCGTCGCTTCTGCCGTGGCTAGCGCATCTGCGAGAAGGTGAAGGCTCTGTCGCCGTGGTACCAGATGAACTCGTTTTCCCGGGCGCTCAGTCCTCCGGGGTTCCGCGAGACCACCCCACAAAGGTTCGTCGTTTTCAGCCACAGGAAACAAACCTCGTCCTTCTCGAACCGGACCTCGACGTTGCTCATCCTGCCGGCGCCGAGCGAAGCCCAGTCTCCCGTCAAGGTGGCGATGCCCTCGGGCGAAACGACAGCTTCATGTTCCTCGCCCGAATCCAGCATGCGTCCACGCAACCGGTGCCCGAAGAACAACGAACGGAGCTCATCGGCTGGCAGCCTGTCGCGAATGCTGACGTCGGTGTTCATCAGGGTCTCAGGCACGCCCGCCAGACGCAGTCCCTGATAGAGCTTCTCGCTGGCATGCGGCTGCGCCAGGTCCAGCGGCGGGCGCTCTGAAATGCAGACGGGCGTTCCGCCACGGCTGATGCGAAGCGCGTCGTAGCGGGCGACTGCCGCCTCAGCCTCCGCGCGGTGACCGAGATGTCCGGCGGCAGAGGCAAGGAGAAGGAAAGGACCGTCATCCTGGGGGTTGAGTGCGATACTGCTTTTCGCCGCTGCCGCTGCCGCTTCGAAATCCTCCAGGCTGAACTGCGTCAGGCCGAGGACGTACAGGAAGAAGGACGGGGAGTGCGGATCGAGGCGGATCGCCGTGCGGATATAGGGCAGAGCCTCCGCCGGCCGGCCGGCGGATGTCAGGACGAAGGCCGTCAATGCGTAGCTCCAGGAGTCGCCGGGTTCCAGCGCGATCGCTTCCTTGAGGTCTGCGAGCGCGTCGGCATGCCGCCAGTCCACTTCGGCAAGGAGGGCCGCTGCCTGATAGGCGAGTGCCGTCTTATGTTTCTGCGCCATCCGCAGAAACTGCCGCGCCTTGGCTCGCGCCTCGAAGCGCGTGATGCCCAGCTGATAGTGCCAGCGCCACAGGTAAATGCGCGCATAGACCATGGCTGCGGCGGCATAGGCACGTCCATAGGCGGGATCGAGCGCAATCGCCTGGTCGAAGTAGGGCAGGGCCTTCGCGAAGTCTTCGGGCGTGGTGCGCCGGTGATGCTCCCAGCCGCGCAGGAACGCATCGAAGGCCGCTGGCACGGCCGTTTCCTTGCGCCCGAAGGCCATCTGCTGGTCAGGGTCCAGCCGCAACGCAAGCGCTTCGGCAATGCCGCGCATCACTTCGTCCTGCAGCGCAAAGGCATCGGTGAGCGATCCGTCGAACTTTCCGGCCCAGACGTGTCCGCCATCAAGGGAATCTATGAGCTGCGCATTGATGCGAAGCTGCTCTCCGGCACGCTGGACGCTGCCTTCAAGCACATATCGGACACCGAGCTCTTCCGACACCTGCCTGGCTGTCACCGATCTCCCCTTGTAGGTGAAGGTCGAGTTGCGCGCGATGACGAACAGGCCGGAGATCTGGGCCAGTTCGGTGACAAGGCCGTCGGTCATGCCATTGGCGAAGAATTCCTGCTTGGGGTCATCGCTGACATTGGCAAAGGGAAGCACGGCGATCGAGGGCTTGTCTGCCTGGCTGAAGTCCACGGCCTGAGCCGGACGGATGTCGGCAGGCGGCTGCCACGGGCGCCACCAGGCGGCACTGACGGCGGCTGCGAATGCCAGGGCAGATGCCGCGGCCAGCGCGGCCCAGCGTCTCCCGCGGTGCGCTTTGGCCTTCGGCTTGCGGGCGTGGGCTTCGTCCAGCCAGAGACGGTAGGTCCGAACCGGTTTTTCGACGTGTTTCAGACGCTGCTCGCCGAGAAAGACGAAACCGACATCGAGGTGCTTCTCGACCTGGTCGTAGGCGGTGCCCGAGATGACGATGCCGCCCGGTTCGGCCAGGCCCTGCAGGCGCTCGGCGATGATGACGCCATCGCCGTGGATGTCGTCGCCCTCGACGATCACGTCGCCAAGATTGATGCCGATGCGGAATTGCAGCCGCCCCGCGTCCACACCGCGACTATCAGATTTGGCGCGCTGCACCTCGACCGCACATCGGACTGCCTCGACGACGCTGTGGAACTCGACCAGCAGGCCGTCGCCCATGGTCTTGATCAGCCGGCCGCGATGCGTCTCGATGCTTTGTTCGAATAGTTCGTGCAGGTCGGCCTGAAAGCGGGCGCAGGTACCCTCCTCGTCGGCCTGGGTAAGCAGCCCATAGCCGCAAACGTCGGCAATCATCACGGCGGCGAGCCTGCGTTCCATGTGCCTACCGGATAAACGAAGCCCCTCGGGTCGGTTGCGGGATGGTTCAGCGACCTTTGCACGTCCATAGGACGCGCGGCGCTGCAGTTTAACGCAACATCTGTAATTGCTAAAATATGTTCGTTCGCGATCTGCCATTCGCCTCATGTCCGGTGCGGCTTCGCGCTCGACAAATCGTCGCGCGACGCAAGTCGGCCGGGGAGGTGTCGCAAGCGTCGATTGACTTTGCGGCGCCCGCTTCCTAATCATCGGATGTTGGATGGTTCCCCCTTGTCGTGGCGATTGGGGGGAATAATTGGGAATGTGACGGATGGACCCAAACCGGGCATCCTTATCGCAGCCGACCCCGCGACTGTAGAACGGTCAGGGTTCGCCATCGGGCTCAAATTCAGAGCTGCCAGCCGGTTGCATGGGGCAATCGAGGCAGTGCGGAATCGAGCCGGAAAAGCCACTGGCGTGGCATCGTGATCAGCCGGGTTGGACGCCTCTTCTTCTACGAATCGTCCGCCTTTCATGATGTCGCCCACAGCACCCATGCGTCGGAGACGACGCGCAAAGGTTCGCTGTGGCACTGGAAAGCGCCGGGAAGGTGAGGCGGGCCGCTCGGGTCCTGACATCGGAACCTCGTCCATTCGGGGCGAGGCGATGTGGGGCCCGTGACGCCGTGAGCCAGGAGACCTGCCACCCGACATGGGCATTCCGCCCGAGGAGACGTGTCGTCTCCAACGCCATCACGGAGGTTGTTTTGGCTCTCAGATACTTTCCCGAACGCGCCGCCGGCGCGTCGCACGGCTGTTGCCATCTGCCGCTGACCTTGGCGCGGTCACGATGAGCAATCCCAGCGCCGGACCGGTCCTGGTCCTCGGCGGCGCCCGTTCCGGCAAGTCCAGCTTTTCCGAGAAGCTCGTCGGAACGTCCGGCCTTACCAAACATTATGTCGCCACCGGCCGCGCCTGGGACGACGAAATGCGCGCGCGCATCGACCATCACAGGACGCGCCGCGGCGAAGGCTGGACGACGCATGAGGAGCCTGTTGATCTCGTCGGCATTCTGCGGCGCATCGACGACCCCACCCATGTCGTTTTGATCGACTGCCTGACGCTGTGGGTCACCAATCTCATGCTTGAGGAGCGCGACATCGAGGCGGAGTTCGCAGCGCTTGCCGCCTTCCTGCCGCAGGCGCGGGCGCGCCTCGTCTTTGTTTCCAACGAGGTCGGCCTCGGCATTGTGCCCGAGAACCGCATGGCCCGCGAGTTTCGCGACCATGCTGGCCGGCTTCACCAGATCGTTGCGGAGAAATCCGCTGAAGTTTACTTTGTCGCGGCCGGTTTGCCGCTGAAAATGAAGGGTTGAATAATGACCACTGCGAGAACCAGCCACGGCAAGATCCCGGCGACCGTCATCACCGGCTTCCTCGGCGCCGGCAAGACGACGATGATCCGCAACCTCTTACAGAACGCCGACGGCAAGCGCATCGCGCTGATCATCAACGAGTTCGGCGATCTCGGCGTCGATGGTGATGTGCTGAAGGGCTGCGGCGCGGAGGCCTGCAGCGAGGACGACATCATCGAACTTACCAATGGCTGCATCTGCTGCACCGTTGCCGATGATTTCATCCCGACCATGACCAAGTTGCTCGAACGCGAAAACCGCCCGGACCATATCATCATCGAGACCTCGGGCCTGGCGCTGCCGCAGCCGCTGATCGCCGCCTTCAACTGGCCGGACATCCGCAGCGAAGTCACCGTCGATGGCGTCGTCACCGTGGTCGACAGCGCTGCTGTTGCCGCCGGCCGCTTTGCCGACGACCATGACAAGGTCGATGCGCTGCGCGTCGAGGACGACAATCTCGACCATGAAAGCCCGATCGAGGAACTGTTCGAGGATCAGCTGACCGCTGCCGACCTCATCGTGCTCAACAAGACCGATCTGATCGACGCGTCCGGCCTCAAGGCCGTGCGCGACGAGGTTTCCTCGCGCACCAGCCGCAAGCCGACCATGATCGAGGCAAAGAACGGCGAAGTGGCCGCCGCCATCCTGCTCGGCCTCGGCGTCGGCACCGAAAGCGATATCGCCAACCGCAAGTCGCACCACGAGATGGAGCATGAAACGGGCGAGGAGCACGACCATGACGAGTTCGACAGCTTCGTCGTCGAGCTCGGCGCCATCGCCGATCCGGCCGCCTTCATCGATCGCCTCAAGGGCGTCATCGCCGAGCACGACGTGCTGCGCCTCAAGGGTTTTGCCGATGTGCCCGGCAAGCCGATGCGCCTGCTGATCCAGGCCGTCGGTGCCCGCATCGACCAGTATTACGACCGGGCCTGGGCGGCCGGCGAAAAGCGCGGTACGCGCCTCGTCGTCATCGGCCTGCACGACATGGACGAGGCGGCGGTGCGCGCTGCGATTGCTGCGCTCGTCTGATCGTTCATTGAATGAAATGATCTAACGCATTGAAATAACGCAATTCCGGACGGAAGCCGCTTCACGCGTTTCCGTTCGGAATTGCCCGAACGGACAAGATCATGCATCTGCTTCTCGCCCAGAAAGGAACGATCGCCGACGGCAACGAGGCGATCGACCTTGGGCAAACGCCGGCCGATATCCTCTTCCTGTCGGCCGCCGACACCGAGCTTTCCTCGATCGCTGCGGCCCACGGCCGGCGCGACGGAGGCCTGAGTCTGCGCATTGCCAGCCTGATGAGCCTGATGCACCCGATGTCGGTCGACACCTATGTCGAGCGCACGGCACGTCATGCGAAGCTGATCGTCGTCCGGCCGCTCGGTGGCGCCAGCTATTTCCGCTATCTGCTCGAAGCCTTGCATGCGGCGGCCGTCACTCACCGTTTCCAGATCGCGGTGCTGCCGGGCGACGACAAGCCGGACCCGGGCCTTGAACCGTTTTCTACGGTTGAGGCCGATGACCGCCAGCGGCTCTGGGCCTATTTCAACGAGGGCGGCGCCGACAATGCCGGCCTGTTCCTCGACTATGCCGAGGCGCTGGTTTCAGGCGCCGAGAAACCGCAGCCGGCCAAGCCTTTGCTGAAAGCCGGCATCTGGTGGCCGGGGCGGGGCGTGATCGGGGTTTCGGATTGGTTGAGTGTTGTGGGGGCTGGAGCCCCCGCATGCGCAAATCCCACCATCGCCATCTGCTTCTACCGCGCGCTGGTCCAGAGTGGCGAGACACGGCCGGTGGAGGCGCTGATCGATGCGCTGGCGGCGCAAGGGGTTCGGGTACTGCCGGTGTTCGTGTCGAGCCTCAAGGATGCCGTGTCCGTCGGCACGCTGCAGGCGATTTTTTCCGAGGCCGCACCCGATGTGGTGATGAACGCCACCGGTTTTGCCGTTTCCTCGCCCGGTGCCGACCGGCAGCCGACGGTACTGGAATCAACCGGCGCGCCGGTGCTGCAGGTGATCTTCTCCGGCTCGTCGCGGGCGCAATGGGAGACATCGCCGCAAGGGCTGATGGCGCGCGATCTGGCGATGAACGTTGCGCTGCCGGAGGTCGACGGCCGCATTCTCGCGCGCGCCGTCTCGTTCAAGGCGGCGTCGATCTACGATGCGAAAGTCGAGGCTAACATTGTCGGCCATGAGCCGCTTGAAGACCGGGTGTGTTTTTCCGCAAGCCTCGCCGTCAACTGGGCGAAGCTGCGTCGCACGAAGCCCGCCGAGCGGCGGATCGCCATCGTCATGGCCAACTATCCGAACCGCGACGGCCGCCTCGGCAATGGCGTCGGACTCGACACGCCGGCCGGCACCGTCGAGGTGCTCGGCGCCATGGCGCGAGAAGGTTATGTGGTAGGGGCGGTGCCGGCGGATGGCGACGCGCTGATGCGTTACCTGATGGCCGGCCCGACCAATGCAGCAGGCCGAGACCGCGAGATCCGCGAAAAAATTTCGCTCAGCGATTACAAGCGCTTCTTCGATTCGCTTCCGAAACAGATTCAGGATGAAGTTGGCGGCCGTTGGGGCGCGCCGGAGGCCGATCCGTTCTTCCTCGACGGCGGCTTCGCGCTGCCGCTCGCCTGCTTCGGCGAGGTCATCGTCGGCATTCAGCCGGCGCGCGGCTACAATATCGATCCGAAGGAAAGCTACCACTCGCCGGATCTGGTGCCGCCGCATGGCTATCTCGCCTTCTATGCCTTCCTGCGCCATCAGTTCGGCGCGCAGGCGATCGTGCACATGGGCAAGCACGGCAACCTCGAATGGCTGCCGGGCAAGGCCTTGGCGCTGTCGGAGAGGTGTTATCCCGAGGCGATCTTCGGGCCGCTGCCGCATATCTATCCCTTCATCGTCAACGATCCGGGCGAAGGCACGCAGGCCAAGCGCCGCACCAGCGCCGTCATCATCGACCATCTGACGCCGCCCTTGACGCGCGCTGAATCCTACGGGCCGCTCAAGGACCTGGAAGCGCTGGTCGATGAATATTACGACGCCGCCGGCGGCGATCCGCGACGGCTCCGGCTCTTGAGCCGCCAGATCCTCGATCTCGTGCGCGACATCGGCCTCGACAGCGATGCCGGTATCGACAAGGGCGACAGCGACGACAAGGCGCTGGAAAAGCTCGATGCCTATCTCTGCGACCTCAAGGAAATGCAGATCCGCGACGGCCTGCATATCTTCGGCGTGGCGCCGGACGGGCGCTTGCTGACGGACTTGACCGTGGCTCTGGCGCGCGTCCCACGCGGGCTTGGCGAAGGCGGCGACCAAAGCCTGCAGCGGGCGATCGCGGCGGATGCGGGACTCGCCTTCGATCCGCTCGATTGCGTGATGTCGGACGTGTGGACAGGCCCGAAACCGGCTATCCTCGCCGACATCTCCGACGCCCCCTGGCGCACTGCCGGCGACACGGTCGAACGCATCGAGCTGCTGGCGGCAAGCCTCGTCTCGGGTGAGCAGCCTTGCCCGGCGGACTGGACGAACACGCAAGCCGTACTCGACGAGATCGAAACCCGCCTCAAGCCCTCGATCACGGGCTCTGGTGCTGCGGAAATGGCCGGCTTTCTCACCGGCCTCGATGGCCGCTTCGTCGCCCCCGGTCCCTCTGGAGCGCCGACACGAGGCCGGCCGGACGTGCTGCCGACCGGCCGCAACTTCTATTCCGTCGACAGCCGCTCGGTGCCGACGCCGGCCGCCTACGAGCTCGGCAAGAAGTCCGCCGAACTGCTGATCCGCCGCTATCTGCAGGATCACGGCGAATGGCCGTCGTCCTTTGGGCTCACGGCCTGGGGCACGGCAAACATGCGCACCGGCGGCGACGATATCGCCCAGGCCTTGGCGCTGATCGGCGCCAAGCCCGTCTGGGACGTGGTCTCGCGGCGGGTGACGGGCTACGAGATCGTGCCGCTCGCGGTGCTCGGCCGGCCGCGCGTCGACGTGACGCTGCGCATCTCCGGTTTCTTCCGCGATGCCTTCCCGGACCAGATCGCGCTGTTCGACAAGGCGATCCGCGCCGTCGGCGCACTCGAGGAAGACGATGCCGACAACATGATCGCCGCGCGCATGCGCGCCGAGACCCGGCGGCTGGAGGCGGAAGGCGTTGACGCCACCGAGGCCGCGCGCCGCGCCTCCTATCGCATCTTCGGCGCCAAGCCCGGAGCGTACGGCGCCGGCTTGCAGGCGCTGATCGATGAGAAAGGCTGGGACAGCAGAGCCGATCTCGCCGAGGCCTATCTCACCTGGGGCGCCTATGCCTATGGCGCCGGCGAGGAGGGCAAGGCCGAGCGCGATCTCTTCGAGGAGCGCCTGCGCTCGATCGAGGCGGTGGTGCAGAACCAGGACAACCGCGAGCATGACCTGCTCGACAGCGACGACTATTACCAGTTCGAAGGCGGCATGAGCGCTGCCGCCGAGCATCTCGGTGGCACCAGGCCGGCGATCTACCACAACGACCATTCCCGGCCGGAAAAGCCGGTCATCCGCTCGCTGGAAGAAGAGATCGGCCGCGTCGTGCGGGCGCGCGTCGTCAATCCCAAGTGGATCGATGGCGTCATGCGCCACGGCTATAAGGGCGCCTTCGAGATCGCCGCCACCGTCGACTACATGTTCGCCTTTGCCGCGACCACGGGTGCGGTGCGCGACCATCACTTCGAGGCCGCCTATCAGGCCTTCGTCGTCGACGAGCGGGTGGCGGAGTTTCTGCGCGACAAGAACCCCGCCGCCTTTGCCGAGCTTGCCGAGCGGCTGCTGGAAGCGATCGACCGCAATCTCTGGACCCCGCGCTCGAACTCGGCGCGGTTTGAACTTGGTGGCATCAGCGGCGCCGCCACCCGGCTTCGCGCCGGCAACGAATAGAGCAGCTCCGGGCACGGTTTTCCGTCCGGAATTGCCTGGAAGCAAAGACTTGGGTTCCGTTTCGCGTTCAGTGAAATACGGAAAAGGAACAGATGCGGGATCAGAGCTGCGGTTTTGCATCCATCCCGCCAACCGGAAATCGAGGGAGTTATCATGAGCGACGAGACGACAAACAGCGGCGAACCTGTTGCCGAGAAGGACGATGCCCGCCACGCCATGAAGATGGCGAAGAAGAAGGCCGCCCGCGAAAAGATCATGGCGACGAAGACCGACGAGAAGGGCCTGATCATCGTCAATACCGGCAAGGGCAAGGGCAAGTCGACCGCCGGTTTCGGCATGATCTTCCGCCATATCGCCCACGGCATGCCCTGCGCCGTCGTGCAGTTCATCAAGGGCGCCATGGCGACGGGCGAGCGCGAACTGATCGAAAAGCATTTCGGCGACGTCTGCCAGTTCTACACGCTCGGCGAGGGCTTCACCTGGGAAACGCAGGACCGCGCCCGCGATGTGGCGATGGCGGAAAAGGCCTGGGAGAAGGCCAAGGAGCTGATCCGCGACGAGCGCAACTCGATGGTGCTGCTCGACGAGATCAACATCGCGCTGCGCTACGACTATATCGACGTCGCGGAAGTCGTGCGCTTTCTGAAGGAAGAGAAGCCGCACATGACCCACGTGGTCCTGACCGGCCGCAACGCCAAAGAAGACCTGATCGAGATTGCCGATCTCGTCACCGAGATGGAGCTGATCAAGCATCCGTTCCGCTCCGGCATCAAGGCGCAGCAGGGCGTCGAGTTCTGATGAGCCAGAGCTGGCAGTTCTGGGCGCTGCTTTCGGCAGCCTTCGCTGCCCTGACGGCTGTGTTCGCCAAGGTCGGGGTCGCGCAGATCAACTCCGACTTCGCGACGCTGATCCGCACCGTCGTCATCTTGCTTGTGCTTGCCGGCATCGTGGCGGCAACAGGGCAGTGGCAGCGGCCATCGGAAATCCCGGGCCGCACCTGGCTGTTCCTGGCACTGTCCGGCCTTGCCACCGGCGCCTCGTGGCTTGCCTATTTCCGGGCGCTGAAGCTCGGTGACGCCGCCCGCGTGGCGCCCATCGACAAGCTCTCGATCGTCATGGTCGCGATCTTCGGCGTCTTGTTCCTGGGCGAAAAGCTCAACCTGATGAACTGGCTGGGCGTCGTGTTCATCGCCGCCGGCGCGCTGCTTCTGGCGGTGTTTTGAGGTTTCATGATCGGTTTGTTGCTTCGAAGCGATTTGCTCACTGAACTTTAAGAGGCAATCGCGGTAACTGAATGGATGGTATCTGCTCAGCGCTAAATGGTATTTCCAAAATGAATTACGGCGATGTCGGCCTCAGAAAGGCATTTGGTCCCTATGCGGTATTCTTGTCCGTCAGTTTTCTTTTCGCGACCATTGTTGTCTACTTATACTTAACGTTGTTCGACGATCAGGCAATCGTAAGGCGGCTCGGGATCGAGGGGCTGAGCCTCGAAACATGTGTGAGTGCATCTTATTGGATCGCGAACTCAATTTACATTTCGCATAAGCTCCTATCGATCGTAGTATTTTTCAGTTTTGTCGTTGCATTATATTTCTCGTATAAGTTCAATTCTCTCCTTTTTGTTGGTGTCGCTATTGTCGGGTCATTGTGTATTTTCCCGTTCGCGATAATGTTTCTGAGCAGTAACGTTTTCATCATCCCATCGTTGCTCGTATCTTCATGTTCTCATGGGGGTGCGTCTGTGTTTTATATTTTAGTGTTAATGATCAACATGATGTCGGCCTATGTAATTTCAGGAGTCGCCTATTTTTTGTTCAAAGCTCACAGAGACGGTCTTGGTCGCGACTGAAGCCGGTGACGTAGTTGCTGCCAGTCCGTCAAAATCAAACCCACCGGCGGACGCGCCCGCAATAGGCACTGTATGCCTCGCCAAAAGCGCGGGAGAGGTGGGTTTCCTCCATGCGGATCTGGTAGGAGATCGAGATCCAGGCGGAGAGCGCCAGCGCCACCGAGACGACGTTCGGGACTGCCAGCACCGTGCCGATCAGCGCCGTGGCCATGCCGACATAGATCGGGTTGCGTGAGAAGGCGTAGAGGCCTGAGGTCACGAGCGGCGCGTCCTGTTTCTCAGGGATGCCGATCTTCCAGGAATGGCGCATCGCCCATTGCGACAGCATCGTCAGCCCGCCGCCGAGCGCCATGAGTACAAGGCCGGCGGTGTGAAGCAGCGGCCGGTCGAGCACTGGGATCCTGCCGAGCGAAGCGCCGACCGCCTCCGGAAAGGCGGCGACCGCCAGCAGGTGAACCACCAGCGCCGCCACGATCACGCGAAAGAGTTTGCCTGCAAACCCCTCGGCATCGCCGCCATAGGTCAGCACGACGGGTGAGCGGCCGGATTGAACGCGGCGCAGCGCTGCCAGCGCCAGCGTGAACAGGCCGACGATAAGCATCAGGATGGCGGGCAGGGTGGTGAACATTGGAACCTCTGGGCAACGACAGGGGGACGCTTGCGGCCGGGCGCCTGTCTGACAGTCTCTGGCTCGCCCGACTTCCGCGACGTATTTCCTGCAAGTTGCAATCTCTAGCGGCTAGAGGTTCAAGGGGGTGCGCACTCGACCTTCGTTTTGGTTAGCGCATTTTGTATCAGCGAGTGTCGATGACAGGGAATGCTCGTCGGGCCTCAGGGAGGATGTCACCGCCATATCCGCACATTGCCTAGATTGAGACAAGCCAGATCGCCCCATGACCACCCAATGACCGACATCTATGCGCAGGGTGGTCGCCTTCCGTTTCCAGGAAGCGATCCGGCGTTGGTTTGTCCTGATCGTTCTTAGTGGTCCGAGAGTTCCTCGGCCGTTGCGGCGATCTCGGAGCTGCCGAACGTGCCGTCGACATACTTGAAAACAAGTATGCTCATGATCGAGGCGACTATTGCATTCACGACTATACGCATTCGGCTTTCCCGGTGGTCGGTGCGATCTACAGCAACACCCGGCGAAGGCCTTGGTTCCCGGACTTGGTCTAGTTGGCAGGAACAATTGCAGGCGTGGGCGATGGGGCGTTCTCCAAATCCGGCCGAACCGCCAGAATGCTTATTACGAGAGCGACGAGAACGCAGATGAGCATGAGGAAGGCGATACCAGCTTTGTCCATGCCCCGACATCAGACGTTCAATGTGGGCAAATCGAGGCGGCGGCACAGCCGCGTTTAGGGTTGCCCTCTGTGCGGGGGGCCTTGATGAGGCTTCTGGAAGCACGCATATAGATGCCCACATTGTTTAGATCGCGGGTGTACCTTGAAGACCGTTGCTAGAGTTGCGTTTGCTATCGCATCGCTTTTGATAATCGCATCATGCAGTGAAACCGGCCCAGCCCAAACGACCAAGGCGAGCGCATCCGCGGTCCAGCAGGCAGCCAAAGCAAAGGCGGCTCCCACGCCGAAGATGAGCCGAAAGCAGAGAGCCGCAGCGGAAGCTGAGGCAAAGGCGCGTGCAGAAGCGCGCAGTCCTCGGCAATGCAAGACCCCCAAACAGATATGTGGTTACGGCGCCGGGCCAGCAGGCGAAGAATGCTCATGCTGGTCGACCACAGGCGCGCCCGACGTTGGTGTGACAGTCAAGTGACGTTCACTTAAGTCGCGGCATCTGGTTCCAGTCTAAGAGAGCCAGGAATGCGCGCCGGGACTCAAAGCCCCAGCCAGATTCTGAGCGGATGCGTCGGATCTGCCAGCAGCCGGATGGCGAGCGCGATCGAGACGATGACCAGCAGCGGCTTGATGATCTTGGCGCCCTTGGCCATGGCATAGCGCGAGCCGACCTGGGCGCCGAGAAACTGGCCGACGCCCATCATCAGGCCGACCTTCCAGAGGATGGCGCCGAAGAAGAGAAATACGCCAAAGGCGCCGACGTTGGAGCCGAAGTTGAGGAACTTCGTATGCGCTGTCGCCTTCAAGACGCCGAAGCCGGCCAGGGTGACGAAGCCGAGCATGAAGAAGGAGCCGGTGCCGGGACCAAAGACGCCGTCGTAAAAGCCGATCAACGGCACAAGCGTCAGCGTGAAGACGAAGGGCGTGATCCGACGGTGCTGGTCGACGTCGCCCATGTTCGGCTTCAGCCCGAAATAGAGCGCAATGGCGATCAGCAGGAAGGGCAGCACGGCCTTCAGCACGTCGCCTGGAACGATGGTTGCAAGCAGCGCCCCCAGCACGGAGCCTGCCGCCGACATCAGCGCCATCGGCAATTGCTCTTTCAGGTTCACGTGACCGCGCCGCGCATAGGAAAGGCTTGCCGAACCCGAGCCGAACAGCCCCTGCAGCTTGTTGGTGCCGAGCGTTTGCAGCGGCGGAATGCCGGCAATCAGCATGGCGGGAATGGTGATCATGCCGCCGCCGCCGGCGATCGAATCGATGAAGCCGGCGATGAAGGCGGCAACGAACAAGAAGGCGAGCAGGTGGAAGGCGAGATCTTGCACGGGAGGGACTCGGGGAGAGGGAGACGTATGGAGGTTTTGCCGCCTTGTGTCAGAGCCGGCCACGATTTGCAAAGCCTTCTGTTGCGGCGTTGTTGGCCGCCCGGGCGGACGACCTTCGAATCTTTCACGGAATCAAAACCTTGTCCTGAGTCGCTGTGTTTCTGGATGGAGGCGCCGGCGATCGAATGGCGGCCGACACAGGCGGCTATAGCGATCCGCCGGGCAACTGTGCGCCTTCGTCAATCGCGACATGGCGATGGCGCAATCCGGTTTGACCGGTCTCCCGCGCTCCGGTAAAAATGACAATCATGCGACGGCGTCCGCTTCGGTGGACTGAAAGAGCGTCCGGTGCGGCCGACCCAGCCAGGGGGCCATCAGCCGGTGCTGTCCAGATCGGCCGGAACGGTTCGTTCCAGCCGGCGCTTCGTTAAGGAAAACCGACGAAGGGAGCCGGCCGCCGATGCCATCGGTTAGCGGATCAAAGCAATTCCAGCAAAAGTGCGCAGCGGTTTTGCGTCCGGAATCGCGTGAAAATAACGTTCTGGCACAAATGAAAGAAGAGGCCGGGCTGGTGCTCGGGCTCGGTTGCGAGCGCCGCACGCCGGCCGAAGAGGTGATCGCACTTGCCGAGCGCGCTTTGGCAGACGCCGGTGCCAGTGCCGGCGATCTGCGGCTGGTCGCCTCGCTCGATGCCCGCGCCGAGGAGCCGGCAATCCTTGCAGCCGCGAAGCACTTCTCCGTTCTTGCGGTTTTCTACGATGCGGCCACGCTGGAGGCCGAAGCCTCCCGTCTCGCCAATCCCTCCGAGATCGTCTTTGCCCACACCGGCTGTCATGGCGTGGCCGAGGGTGCTGCCCTTGTCGGCGCCGGACGCGAAGCGGTGCTGATCGTGGCGAAGATCATCTCCGCGCATGCGACGGCGGCGCTTGCCGGGCCGGCGGCATTGCGTGTCGAAGAGTGCCTCCAGGCGGCGGAGGTTATCTGATGCGCTTCTATGTTGTTGAATTGAATCAATCTTTTGTCCGGGTTTGCTCTGAAATGGAATCCAGTTCTTCGCGGCTCGATTTAGGCACGGCGTCAAACGGTGCCGGTATACAGGTGAGGCAGCACGCATGATCGACGACCTCTTTGCCGGATTGCCGGCGCTCGAGAAAGGCTCGGTCTGGCTCGTCGGCGCAGGTCCGGGAGACCCGGGCCTTTTGACGCTGCATGCGGCCAATGCGCTGCGCCAGGCGGATGTGATCGTGCATGATGCGCTCGTCAACGAGGATTGCCTGAAGCTCGCCAGACCGGGCGCCGTGCTTGAGTTTGCGGGAAAACGCGGCGGCAAGCCTTCGCCGAAGCAGCGCGACATCTCGCTTCGGCTGGTCGAGCTTGCGCGTGCCGGCAACCGGGTGCTGCGGCTGAAGGGGGGCGATCCCTTCGTCTTCGGCCGCGGCGGCGAGGAGGCGCTGACGCTGGTCGAGCACCAGATCCCGTTTCGCATCGTGCCCGGCATCACCGCCGGCATCGGCGGTCTTGCCTATGCCGGCATTCCCGTGACGCACCGCGAGGTCAATCACGCCGTCACCTTCCTCACCGGCCACGATTCCTCCGGCCTCGTGCCCGATCGCATCAACTGGCGGGGCATCGCCAGCGGCTCGCCCGTGATCGTCATGTACATGGCGATGAAACATATCGGCGCGATCACCGCCAACCTCATTGCCGGCGGCCGTTCGCCGGACGAGCCGGTTGCCTTCGTCTGCAATGCGGCGACGGCGAACCAGACGGTGCTCGAAACGACGCTTTCGCGCGCCGAGGCCGATGTCGAGGCGGCCGGGCTTGAGCCGCCCGCGATCGTCGTCGTCGGCGAGGTGGTGCGGCTCCGGGCAGCGCTCGACTGGATCGGTGCGCTTGATGGCCGCAAGCTCTCGGCCGACCCCTTCGCCAACCGCATTCTCAGGAACCCGGCATGAGCGGACTGCTGATCGCCGCACCGTCGTCGGGCTCGGGCAAGACGACGGTGACGCTCGGGCTGATGCGGGCGCTGAAGAAGCGCGGTGTTGCGATTGCGCCCGGCAAGGCGGGACCTGACTATATCGATCCCGCCTTCCATGCGGCCGCGACCGGCGAGCCCTGCTTCAACTTCGACCCCTGGGCAATGCGGCCGGAACTGCTGCTTGCGAACGCTTCGCATGCCACGACCGGTGGCCGCACGCTGATCGTCGAGGCGATGATGGGCCTGCATGACGGCGCCGCCGACGGCTCCGGTTCGCCCGCCGATCTCGCAGCGACGCTCGATCTCGCCGTCATCCTCGTTGTCGATTGCGCCCGCCTGTCCCATTCGGTCGCCGCACTCGTTCGCGGTTATGCGGACCATCGCGACGATATTCGGGTGGTTGGCGTCATCCTCAACAAGGTCGGCAGTGACCGGCACGAGATGATGCTGCGCGATGCGCTGGAGCGGGTGAGCATGCCGGTTTTCGGTGTCTTGCGGCAGGACAGTGCGCTGCAACTGCCGGAGCGCCATCTCGGCCTCGTGCAGGCGGGCGAGCATGGGGCGCTCGAAGGTTTCATCGGGGCTGCTGCCGAACGCGTGGAGGCGAACTGCGACCTCGATGCCGTCGGCCGCGCTGCGACGATCTTTCCGCACGGGTCGGTCACGAGGATCGAGCGGTTCCGGCCGCTCGGGCAACGCATCGCCGTGGCGCGCGATATCGCCTTTGCCTTCTCTTACGAGCATCTGTTGTTCGACTGGCAGCGGGGCGGCGCCGAAATCTCGTTCTTCTCGCCGCTCGCCGACGAAGCGCCGGATCCTTCGGCCGACGCCGTCTATCTGCCGGGCGGTTATCCGGAGCTGCATGCGGGGCACTTAAGTGCTGCTTCAACCTTCCGTACCGGCATGCAATCCGCGGCGGAACGCGGCGCCCGGATCTTCGGCGAATGCGGCGGCTACATGGTGCTCGGCGAAGGGCTTGTCGCCGCCGATGGCGCACGCTACGACATGCTCGGCCTGCTGCCGCTGACGACCAGTTTTGCCGAGCGCAGGCGGCACCTCGGCTATCGCCGCGTCGTGCCTGTCGACAACGCCTTCTTCGATGGACCCATGACGGCGCACGAATTCCACTATGCGACCATCGTCGCCGAAGGTGCGGCGGACCGGCTGTTTGCGGTCAGCGATGCGGCCGGCGAGAATCTCGGCCATGCGGGCCTCAGGCGCGGCAATGTCGCCGGCTCCTTCATGCATCTCATCGACATCGCAGGCGCGCCATGAGCGCACCGATCGTTCACGGTGGCGGCATCACCGAAGCCGCAGCCCGCTTTGGCGGCCGCTTCGAAGACTGGCTCGATCTTTCGACCGGTATCAATCCTTGCCCCGTCGCCGTGCCGGCGGTGCCGGAACGCGCGTGGCACCGGCTGCCGGATCGGCAGACGGTGGATGACGCACGCCTGGCAGCGGCAGATTATTACCGCACCAATGGCGTGCTGCCGTTGCCGGTGCCGGGCACCCAGTCGGCGATCCAGCTTTTGCCGCGTCTCATAAATGAAAACGGGAAGGCGCCGGCGAACAGGCGCGTCGCGATCTTCGGGCCGACCTATGGCGAATATGCCCGTGTGCTGTCGGCAGCCGGCTTTGCCGTCGATCGCGTCGAACATGCCGCTGCGCTCAGCGCCGAGCATGCCCTGGTCATCGTGGTAAACCCCAACAACCCGACTGGCCGTGCCTTCGCGTCCGCCGAACTTCTGGCGATGGCGGCGAGGCAGAAGGCAAACGGCGGGCTGCTGCTGGTCGACGAAGCCTTCGGCGATCTTGAGCCGGAGTTGAGCGTCGCCGGCCATGTGCGCGATGAAGGCAACCTCATCGTCTTCCGCTCCTTCGGCAAGTTCTTCGGGCTCGCCGGTCTGCGCCTCGGCTTCGTCGTCGCGACGGAGCCTGTGCTTGCGTCCTTTGCCGATTGGCTCGGTCCCTGGGCCGTCTCCGGCCCGGCGCTGACCATCTCGAAAGCGTTGATGCAGGGCGACACCAGGGCGATTGCGGCCGGTATCCTCGAGCGGCGAGCCGGCCTCGATACGGCGCTTGATGGAGCAGGGCTCAAGCGGATCGGTGGAACAGGGCTCTTCGTGCTGGTCGAGCATCCGAGGGCCGCTCTGTTGCAGCAGCGGCTCTGCGAGGCGCATATCCTCACGCGCAAGTTCGACTATGCGCCGGAGTGGCTGAGGATCGGTCTGGCACCGGATGCGGTGGGTGACCGGCGACTGGCGGATGCGCTTGCGCGGATGGAGCTCTGAATGTCGGAGACCATCCTTCTCATCCTCGCGCTGGCGCTGGTGATCGACCGCGTCGTCGGTGACCCGGACTGGCTCTGGGCGCGTCTGCCGCATCCGGTCGTCTTCTTCGGCAAGGCGATCGGCTTCCTCGATGACAGGTTGAACCGCGAGAATCTGGAGGACGGCGCGGCCAGGTTTCGTGGCGTTGTCACCATCGTGCTGCTGCTTGCCGTCAGCGCCTGGTTCGGCCACCTGCTGCACCGCTTGTTCGCCGCTCTCGGTCCCGTCGGCTTCCTGCTGGAGGCGGCGCTGGTCGCGGTTTTCCTGGCGCAGAAGAGCCTTGCCGATCATGTGCGCCGCGTTGCCGAGGGCTTGCGGCAAGGGGGGCTCGAAGGCGGGCGGGCGGCCGTTTCGATGATCGTCGGCCGCGATCCGAAGACGCTCAACGAACCGGCGGTCTGCCGCGCGGCGATCGAAAGCCTCGCCGAAAACTTCTCCGACGGCGTCGTGGCGCCGGCCTTCTGGTATGCGATCGCCGGTCTGCCCGGTCTGCTCGCCTACAAGATGCTGAACACGGCCGACTCTATGATCGGCCACAAATCGCCGAAATATCTGCACTTCGGCTGGGCTTCGGCGCGGCTCGACGATCTTGCCAACCTGCCGGCAGCACGGCTCTCGATCCTGCTGATCGCCGCTGGCGCGCTGATCCACCGTGGCACGCGCGCCGCCAAGGATGCGTTGACGGCGGCCCTTCGTGATCACGGCCTGCACCGCTCGCCGAATTCCGGTTGGCCGGAAGCGGCGATGGCGGGGGCGCTCGATCTGCAGCTTGCCGGTCCGCGCATCTATGGCGGCGTCAAGGTCAGCGAGCCGATGATCAATGGTCCGGGTCGCGCCGTTGCGCGAAGCGAAGATATCGATGCCGGCATCGCTGTATTCTATGGCGCCTGCACGGTGATGACCGTTTTTGTTCTTGCCGTCGCGATGATTTGATCGTTTCGGCGGCTCCCGTCTTGCGAAATCGTGCTTCGCATTAAGACTTTGCTTTCCATATGTATTAAGATTGCTTCATACTCGGCCGGTTATTCTCTTCGGACGTTTGGTTCCACCGGTAAGTGTTTGTCCTCCCGGAGAGAGAAGCATGCGGAATGCGTTTTTGACTGTGCTCGTTGCCGCTTTGATGCAGTTTTCCGTTCAGCCGGCGAACGCCGCCAATCTCATTGCCAATATCAGCCTGTCGTCGCAGACCATGACCGTCAAACAGAACGGCATCGTCATGTACCGCTGGAAGGTGTCTACCGCCCGCAGGGGCTATGTCACGCCGCGCGGCAGCTGGAGGGCCAAATGGCTCTCACGCTACCATCGCTCGAGCAAATACGACGACGCGCCCATGCCCTATGCGGTGTTCTTCAATGGCGGTTACGCCATTCATGCCACCTATGACATCAAGCGCCTCGGCCGCCCGGCATCGCATGGCTGCGTGCGGCTGCATCCGAACAACGCCGCCGAGTTCTTCGCGCTGACGCGCGAGCATGGGCTGAAGAACACGCGCATCGTGATTGCGCGCTGATCGGAGCTGCCCCTCATCCGGCTGCCGCCACCTTCTCCCCGCAGGCGGGGAGAAGGGACCTGTGGCGCCGTTTCCGTTTCATCATCGGCGGCCTCCTTCGGGGGGGCTAACCGCAGGCGACGTTCCCTCTTTCCGCCTGCGGGGAGAGGGGTAGGGTGAGGGGCAAATTTCGCTGCTGGGAAATTCGGTGTAACACCGCAAATCTGCGAGCGTCTTCGCAGCCACCGCTGAGCGCGGCTCAGTCGATCCCGCCGACATGCATCAGCCGCTCGAGGCTCGGCACGGTGACGTGGCGGCTGTTTTCGATGCGGATGACGTTTTCCTTGCGCAGCTTGGTGATCTGCCGGCTGACGGTTTCGATCGTCAGGCCCAGATAGTCGGCGATGTCGGCGCGCGAAAGCGGCAGGTCGAATTCGTTCGCGGTCCCCTGTTCGGGGTCGATATGGGTGGCAATGATGTAGAGGAAGCTCGCCACTTTCTCCTGGGCGGTCTTGCGCCCGAGCGTCAGCATCCAGTCGCGCGCCTCGTCGAGCTCCTTCAGGGCCTGCTCGTGCAGTCGGTGTTCCAGCCCCGGCGCCTCGGAAACGAGCCGCTCGATGACGTTGCGCGGGAAGGTGCAGATGTCGGTGTTGACGGCGGCTTCCGCCGTCAGCGCGCTTTCGCGGGTGAAGGGACGTCCCATGAAGTCGGGCGCGAACTGCAGGCCGACGATCTGCTGGCGGCCATCGGCCAGAACTTTGCTGAGCTTGACGACGCCGCTGATGATGTTGGCATAGCTGTCGGTCGTCTCGCCCTGGCCGACGACTTCGCGGCCGGGCTCGATGCTGCGGCGTGTCGAGTGGCGGGAGAGGTCGAGAAGCTGATCCGGGGTGAGCGTTCCGCAAACGCCGCCATGACGCGCCTCGCAGGCTGCGCAGACGGTTGGAATGTCCGAATTGTGGATATCCTTACGGCGATGTTCGTTCACGATCTGCAATTCTTTCTACCTGCATTCCATTACTCCCTGGATGACCAAAGAGGATGCGCGGCGTTAAATCAAGAGTTGACAGGTGCTAATTTCGAAAGCGCGAAACAATGTCTCATGCTGGCTTGAGTATTGTCAATTTTAACGTGTTAATTTGCCGACTTGATCAAAATCAAAGGCCGCTCCGCGCATCTGGCCTATGCCGTTTCCAAGACAGCGGAGAGACCGATGGAAGACGCGCTCATCCTCAAACATTCAGGCCCTGTGCCGCGCTACACCAGCTACCCCACGGCCCCGCATTTTTCCGAGGCCGTGGGCGCTGCGGACTATGAAAGCTGGCTCGATGCGATCGGCGCCGGGGAGGCGATTTCGCTTTATGCCCATGTGCCCTATTGCGACCGGCTCTGTTGGTTCTGTGCCTGCCACACCAAGCAGACGCTGCGCTATGATCCCGTTGCGACCTATCTGCATGGCCTGCATCGCGAAGTTGCAGAAATCGGGGGGCGGGTGAGCCGCGAGGCCAAGGTGACGGCGCTGCATTTCGGCGGCGGCTCGCCGACGCTCGTCCGGCCGGATGACATGATCGCGCTTAAGCGCACCTTCACCGATCACTTCACCTTCGCGCCCGATTGCGAGATCAGTGTCGAGATGGATCCGAACGACCTCGATGAGGCGCGCCATGATGCGCTGGCCGTGATCGGCATGACACGGGCGAGCTTTGGCATCCAGGATTTCGATCCTGAGGTGCAGAAGGCGATCAATCGCATCCAGACCTTTGAGCAGACGCGCGGTGCGATCGAGGCATCCCGGGCGAGGGGCGTCCACTCGGTCAATTGCGACGTTCTCTACGGTTTGCCCTATCAGAGCCTCCAGTCGCTGGAGCGCACGATAGAGGCGGTGCTGACGCTTGTTCCGGATCGCGTTGCGCTCTTCGGCTATGCGCATGTGCCGTGGATGAAGACGCATCAGAAGATGATCCCGGACGAGAGCCTTCCCGGCATTGTCGAGCGCTTTGGCCAGATGACCCGCGCCGGCGAGATGCTGGTTGCGGCGGGCTACGAAGCCATCGGCATCGATCATTTCGCAAAGCCCGGAGACAGCTTGGCGCGTGCCAGCCGGGAAGGGCGTCTCCGTCGCAATTTCCAGGGCTATACGGACGATGCCGCGGAAACGCTTGTTGGCCTCGGCGCCTCGGCGATCGGCCAGTTTCGTCAAGGTTATGTCCAGAACATGCCGGCAACCGGTGAATATCTGCGTCATGTGGAAGGGACGGGGCTGGCCGCGGTTCGCGGCTACCGCTTCACGCCGGACGACCGGCTGAGGGCAAAAGTGATCGCCGACATCATGTGCCGTTTCGCCTTCTCCTTTGACGAGGTCGAGCAGGCATTTCCGGGTCTGGCCGGCGCGGTGATCGAGGAATCGCGGCTGTTTCGGGCGCGCGATGCCGACGGGTTGACGACGATCGAGAACGGCATCTTCCGCCTGACCGAGCGCGGCCGACCCTTTGCCCGCTCGGTGGCGGCGGCCTTTGATGCCTATCTCGGTAACGGCCGTGGCCGGCATTCGGTGGCGGTCTGACCGATGCGCTTATCCGTACTGTGGGCATCAGAGCGCCTTGTGCGCGCGGCGCTCTGGCAACACCGGTTTCCTATTTGCAAACCGTTGCCATCTAGGCCATTGGCTTTTGCGGCGCATTTACCTATAGGATCGCCGAGACTCGACATAGAATAAAGAGGTATGCGCGTGACAGCTACATTCGACAAGGTTGCCGACATCATCGCCGAAACGAGCGAGATCGATCGCGAGACGATCACGCCGGAAAGCCACACGATCGACGATCTCGGCATCGACAGCCTGGACTTCCTCGACATCGTGTTTGCGATCGACAAGGAATTCGGCATCAAGATCCCGCTCGAGCAGTGGACGCAGGAAGTCAACGAAGGCAAGGTTTCGACCGAAGAGTACTTCGTTCTGAAGAACCTCTGCGCCAAGATCGACGAACTGCGGGCTGCCAAGGGCTGATCGGGCTTTCGCCCGAGCCTTGCCGCACCAATTCCAATGCCGCCCGTCGCGCCCCGCGCTTGACAGGCGGCATTGGCGTTTTTACTTGAGCCCGAAACGAACGGCCCGAAAACGAACAGGGTGAGCCTCAATGCTCCTTGAATACTTCCAGATGATCGATCGTGTCGAAGCGGTCGATCTTGCGGCTGGCCGGCTGACGGCGCGGTCCGTGGTGCCAGAGAAGAGCCCCGTGTTCGAAGGCCATTTCCCAGGCTACCCGCTGGTGCCGGGCGTGCTCCTGATCGAGACCATGGCGCAGGCCTCCGGTTTCCTGGTGCTGGCCGCCACCAATTTTGCCGCCATGCCCTTCCTGATGTCGGTCGACGGCGCCAAGATGCGCACCTTCGTCGAGCCCTCGGCCGAACTTGAGATCGAGGCTTTCCTCGAACACGAAGGCTCGGGCTTTGCCGTCACCAAGGCGAAGATCACCTCGGCCGGCAAAAAGGTGTGCGACGCCCAGCTGAAACTGAGGACGATGCCGTTCGATCAGGTTCCGCTCGGCGATATCGTGCGCAAGCGGGCCGAGGAAGTGGGTCTGATGGCGGCTCTTTCGGCAACAGCCGGTTCGGAGAAGTAAGATGAGCAAATCCGCAAACGACGTTGTCATTACCGGCGTCGGTATCGTCACCAGCCAGGGCGTCGGCGTCGAGCCGCATCTGGCGCTGCTCACCGCCGGCACATCGCCGGCCGTGCGGGTCGAGACAGAAAAGTTCAGCCCCTATCCGGTGCATCCGCTGCCGGAAATCGACTGGTCGCAGCAGATCGCCAAGCGTGGCGACCAGCGCCAGATGGAAAACTGGCAGCGCCTCGGCGTGT
Source organism: Ensifer sp. ENS10 (assembly GCF_014852025.1). Classification (NCBI taxonomy): domain Bacteria; kingdom Pseudomonadati; phylum Pseudomonadota; class Alphaproteobacteria; order Hyphomicrobiales; family Rhizobiaceae; genus Ensifer; species Ensifer sp. ENS10. Next base: position 344,196 of record NZ_JACVAS010000002.1, on the reverse strand, counting down.
TTGCCGCCGGCCTGGCGCTCGATGATGCCGGCCTCAAGGACAATCTCGAAGCCTGCGGCAGCATGGACATGATCGTCGCTGCCGGCGGCGGCGAGCGCGACATCAATGTCGACTCGCTGATCGTCGACGAAGCGCTGAAGCGCAACGATCGCGAACAGCTCCTCAACGAAAAGCTGACGACAGAGTTGCGCCCGACGCTGTTCCTCGCCCAGCTTTCCAACCTGCTCGCCGGCAACATCTCGATCGTGCACAAGGTCACCGGTTCTTCGCGCACCTTCATGGGCGAGGAAGCGGCCGGCATCTCGGCGATCGAAACCGCCTTTGCCCGGATCAAGGCCGGCCAGTCGACGCACACGCTCGTCGGCGGCGCCTTTTCGGCCGAGCGTCTCGACATCATCCTCCTCATCGAAGCGATCCAGGGCCATGCGCTCGGTGACTGGCACCCGATCTGGTCGCGCAGCCAGGATAATGGCGGCGGCATGATCCTCGGCTCGGTCGGCGCCTTCCTGGTGCTGGAATCGCGCGAATATGCCGAAGCCCGCGGCGCCCGCATCTATGCTTCGATCGACGCGATCGGCGGCGACCGCGGCGCGCGCGACGGCGGCAAGCTCGAAGCGCGTCTTGGCGACCTCGCCAAGCCTGCGGAAAAGCTTGATGCGGCCTCAACCGTCGTGTTCTCCGGTACGTCTGGTTTCCATGAGCTCGTGGCGCGCGAAAAGGCGTTCCTCGACAAGACGTTTGCCGGTGCGCCGGTGCGTGCCTATGGCGGTCTCGTCGGCCACAGCATCGAGGCGCAGTTCCCACTGGGCTTGGCGCTGGCAGCACTGACGCTGGGCGAGGGCGCCAAGGTGCCGGCCTTTGACGCCGGTGCGGAAAAGCCGATGACGGCGGCGGCGAAAAGCGCCGTGGTCACCACCATCGGCCATTCGCGCGGCGAAGGCGTCGCCGTTCTTTCGGCGGAATAACAGGAGCGGACCATGAGCAACGCTTACAAGGACCATCTCGGCCGCCCGATCATCGCCATTACCGGCATGGGCGTCATCACCTCGCTCGGCCAGGGGGTCGAAGACAACTGGGCAGCCCTTTCGGGCGGCGTCTCGGGCATCCACAAGATCACCCGTTTCCCGACGGAAGGCCTGAACACCCGCATCTCCGGCACGGTCGATTTCATCGATATCCCCGCTGCCAACTCCGTCGAGCGTTCCTATGCCATGGCGCGCGAAACGACGCTGGAAGCTTTGGCGCAGGCCGGTATTTCCGGCGATTTCAACGGCCCCTTGTTCCTGGCTGCCCCGCCGGTCGAGCCGGAATGGAGCGCGCGCTTCGAGCTTGCCGACCGTTCGCCGCCTTCGGAACAGCCGGGTGATGCCTATAACCGCTTCCTCGCCGCCATGCGCCAGAAGGCCGATCCGGTGTTCCACGAGGCCGTGCTCTTCGGCTCGATCTCGGAACGCCTTGCCGATCGCTTCGGCACGCGCGGCCTGCCGGTGACGCTGTCGACCGCTTGCGCTTCGGGCGCCACCGCGATCCAGCTCGGCGTCGAGGCAATCCGCCAGGGCCGCACCGATCGTGCGCTGACGGTTGCGACCGACGGCTCGGTCAGCGCCGAGGCACTGATCCGCTTCGCGCTGCTTTCGGCCCTCTCCACCCAGAACGATCCGCCGGAAAAGGCCTCCAAGCCCTTCACCAAGGACCGCGACGGCTTCGTCATTGCCGAAGGTGCCGCGACCCTGGTGCTGGAATCGCTCGAAGCGGCTGTTGCCCGCGGCGCCCGCGTCTACGGCATCCTCAAGGGCTGCGGCGAGAAGGCCGACCTCTTCCACCGCACGCGCTCTTCACCGGACGGTGGCCCGGCGATCGCGACGATCCGCGCGGCCCTTGCCGACGCCGGCATCAATGAGGACGGTATCGGCTACATCAACGCGCACGGCACCTCGACGCCCGAAAACGACAAGATGGAATATCTGTCGATGTCGGCCGTCTTTGGCGATCGCCTGCCGTCGATCCCGGTCTCGTCCAACAAGTCGATGATCGGCCACACGCTGACGGCCGCCGGTGCGGTCGAGGCGGTGTTCTCGATCCAGACGATGCTGACCGGTACGCTGCCGCCGACGATCAACTACCAGAACCCCGATCCGGCGATCGTGCTCGACGTGGTGCCGAACGTGAAGCGCAGCCAGCAGGTGACTGCGGTGCTGTCGAACTCCTTCGGCTTCGGCGGCCAGAACGCCAGCCTTGTCATGACCGCCGAGCCGGCCTAAGCCGGAAACTCAAGAGCTGCAGCGCCTTTCTCGCGCCCCGTCGGGCGCGCGGCGCTGCAAAATCCAAGACGCAAACATGCCGCCAAGGCAGAGGAAGAACCATGCGCGCCCTGCAACTGCTCGATGACCGCAAGCTCGAAATCACCGACATTCCGGAACCGGAAGCGCCCGGCCCGGGCGAGGTGACCCTGCGCGTCAAGGCGGTTGCGCTCAACCATATCGACGTCTGGGGCTGGCGCGGCATGGCCTTTGCCAAGCGCAAGATGCCGCTCGTCATCGGCGCGGAAGCATCCGGCGTGGTCGACGCGATCGGTCCGGGCGTTTCGAGCGTGCTTCCGGGCCAGCTCGTATCGATCTATGGCGCGCGTACCTGTGGCCTCTGCCGTCCGTGCAAGGAAGGCCGCGACAATCTCTGCGAACATGTCGGCGGCGTGCACGGCTTCCATCTCGACGGCTTCGCGCAGGAAAAGATCAACCTGCCGGCGCGCCTGCTGGTCCCGGCGCCTCCGGGTGTCGATGCCGTCGCTGCAGCGCTTGCTCCGGTCACCTTCGGTACCGTCGAGCACATGCTGTTCGACAATGCCAAGCTTGAGCCGGGTGAAACCATCCTCGTCCATGCCGGCGGCTCCGGCATCGGCTCGGCGGCGATCCAGCTTGCCAAGAAGATCGGCTGCACGGTGATCACCACCGTCGGTTCCGACGACAAGATCGAGAAGGCCAAGGCGCTCGGCGCCGATCACGTCATCAACTACCGCACCGATCGCTTTGAAGGCGTGGTGCGCAAGCTCACCAAGAAGAAGGGCGTCGACGTCGTGTTCGAACACGTCGGCAAGGACACCTGGGCGGGCTCGATGCTCTGCATGAAGCGCGGCGGCCGTCTGGTCACCTGCGGTTCCACCTCGGGCGTTTCCACCGACATGAACCTGATGATTCTGTTCCAGCAGCAGCTGAAGCTGCTCGGCTCCTTCGGCTGCCGCATGGAGAACATGGCGAACGCCATGCAGAAGATGGCCCGCGGCCTGGTGCATCCGGTCATCGACACTGAAATCAGCCTCGATCAGATCGACCGGGCGCTGGAGCGCATGGAATCGCGCCAGATCTTCGGCAAGATCATCCTGAAGATGGATTGATCGACGTGCGCATGCTGATCACACGGCTGGTGCTGGCGGCGGATCGTACCCGCCAGTGGCTGATCGCGCAGTTCGTTTTCCTGCTGCTGACGATCCTGAAGATGTTTCCGGCCGATGCCGCGATCCGCTTCATGGATCGTGCCCTGCGGTTCATCGGGCCGAAGACCAGCCGGCAGAAGCTGACGCTCACCAACCTGCGCAACGCTTTTCCTGAGAAAAGCGAGGCGGAGATCAACGCGATCGCGCTTGAGAGCTGGGGCAACATGGGCCGCATGGCGGCCGAATACGTGTTCCTCGACCGTCTGTTCGATTTCGACCCCGAGCGCACGACGCCCGGCCGTGTCGAGGTGTCGGGCATCCCGTTGTTCCTCGAGCTTCGCGACAATCCGCGCCCCTTCATCGTCTTCACCGCGCACAGCGGCAATTTCGAGATGCTGCCGGTCGCCGGCTCCGCCTTCGGCCTCGACGTGACCGTGCTGTTCCGGCCGCCGAACAACCCTTACGTGGCGGAAAAAGTGTTCAAGTTCCGCGAGGAGCGCATGGGCAATCTGGTGCCGTCACACGCCGGCTCGTCCTTCGCACTCGCCCGCCAGCTCGAACGGGGCCTGGGCGTCGGCGTTCTCGTCGACCAGAAGTTCCGCAAGGGGCTGAAGACCAAGTTTTTCGGCCAGGACGTGCAGACCAATCCGCTGCTGGCCAAGCTCGTCCGCCAGTTCAACTGCGAAGTCTATCCGGCCCGCTGCATAAGGCTGCCGGGCGGCCGTTTCCGGCTGGAGCTGGAACCGGCGATCGCCATTCCCCGCAAGGCCGACGGCAATGTCGACGTCACCGCCACGGCGCAGGTGCTGAACGACAAGGTGGAAAGCTGGGTGCGCGAGTATCCGGGCCAGTGGCTCTGGTATCACGACCGCTGGCACATCAAGCGCTACCTCAAGGACTGATTCCCCTCCGCACGAACGATCGCGCTTGAGCTTGCTTCCGGGCAGCCTTGAGAATTCGGCGCGTTCCGATTTCGGTTCGGCGAGCATCACCTTCGTGGTCCGTCCGCGGCAGCGCATGCCCTTTGTCCCGAAATTGCTTCAAAAGGTTAAGTTTTTCTTTCTGCTGTTGAACGCTAACGCAATGAGTGTAAACTCAACGTTGTCTCGCGAGGGGAAGATTGCAAGCGCTTTGGGTGGCCGGAGCGGTGTGGTTTTACACGGAAAGGGTGGGGAAGCCTCAAAACTAAATCAGTGTCTGCAGCATCAACGCCTGTCTTGAAGTGCATCGAAGCGGCTCTGCCGTGGGGGAATTGGGGTTTCGAATTGAACGCACTGATTGAGCTGTTCTGGTTCAAGTATTCGCAGCTGCAGTATGCCGTACGTACGGCAGACGAGCATTTGATCGGCATTCTGGATCGCGAATTGGATCCGATCCTCAGATCCGTCTACGACGAGAAGGCGGTGAGCGTCGAAGATGCCCGACTTCAGTTCCAGTTCCTGATCGACATCCTGCGCGTCGAAGCCGACGACATCTCCTGCGTGCTCCGGCACTCGCAATTGCTACAGTCGCTGATCAACCGCTATTTTGCGGCGACGGGCGCGGAGAAATTCGCCGACCTCCAGCTCGAGCGGCTGCCGGCCCAGCCGAGCAAGGGCAGGGCGGATGAAGGCCTGCTCAACGAGGCGATCCTCGACAGCTTTCCGGATCGGATCGCGGTGATCACGCCCGACTACCGCTACCTCTACACGAACCCCCGGAATGCCGACCATCTGGAGAGCCGCCCGATGGATCTGATCGGCCGGCACATCGTCGAGTTCATCGGCATCCAGCGCTTCGAGCAGCGGGTGAAATCCTATCTCGATCGTTGTTTTGCGGGCGAGGTGGTCGACTATACCTTCGCCAAGACCGTCGATGCGCGCACGGTCGTCGTGCGTTGCCGGCTGACGCCATGCATGTCCAGCTCCGGCAAGCTCATCGGCGCGATCCTCGTGATCCAGGAACATGCCGACCGCCGCCGCGCGATCGCGGCCTGACACGTCATTGCCGGCGCTACCAATCAAGAGAGAGTGAGGACCCCAAAGACCCGGCCGGGGATCGCGACGTCGAACCCGCGGGCGAACTGAACAAACTATGGTGTCTTGGTCATGGGCGGATGCTTCCACATGCCTGAGCGCCTCGTCTTTCGGCCAATAGAGCCGCATCGCGACGAAGAAGGGACCCTTGGGCGCCGGCAGCCAATTCGGCTCCTTGTCCTTGCCCGGCGACTCGTTCTGAACGTAGAAGGTGTAGCCGCCGTCGGCATCCTTCACGAATTGCGGGAGCATCGGCTTGTTAAGCAAATAGCGGTTGATCGGATTGGCAACGAGCAGGCTCGCCGGCAGATCATACATCGTCAGCGACCAGAAGGCGTTGACCGGCGGCATCTTATCGGCGGCGAAATGGACGGTGTAGCGGTTGGCGCCGTCGAGCTTCTGCCCTTCGACGTCAGTGGCGTAGACCGGATACATCGCCTCCTGCTTCGAATTGCCGTAAATGCCGAGAACGGCCGCCGCCATGCGGTAGAGATAATTGTTCTTCAGGTATTCGCGCGTGCCGAAGAGGTCGCCCGAGGTCACCGTTCCGGCGTCGATCTGCTTCTTCAAGCCCTCAAGATCGGCCCAGGCGTCGGCCATACCTTGCTCGATGGCGGTCTTGATGTCCGGCGAGAGCGCCGCAACGTCTATGGTCTTGCCTGCACCAACCCCGATCTTGGCAGAACGCGCCATCAACTCGGTCTCGGATGGATTAGTCGGGCAGAACTGCAGGACGAAATTCAGGATGTTGAAGAACTCCAGCGACTTCTTCTCTTCGTCCGGCGAAAGCGGCTTGGTGAAGTCGATTGCGGGAGCGGCCGCAGGCGCCGCCCCGCCGAGAAACGTCGAAAGCGGCTCTGCCTTGTAGCGATCCTGGATCTTCTTCACATTGTCTAAGTCGTCGGGGTTGAATAGCTGCGTGCGATAGGCCCCGAGAACGAGATCGGTCTCGGCGTGAAACACCTTCTTGATGCCCGCAGGCGTCTCGCCTTTCCAGCCCGGGCCGGCGACCAGGAAGCTGCCGCCGTCGTTGCCGGTCGTGCGGCTGCCGGCATAGTCGAAGTTGAACGTATAAGCGTCGATGAGCTGGATGCTGAAGTACCGGTCCTTCTCGATCACTGGTACGGTGAGGACCATCGGCTCCGCACGCAGGTCCATGCCGATCATCGAATAGGGCGTGTCGGAGTTGGGCGTCTGGATCGCCGTATCGGCGGGGGTGTAGACGCGAGGGATGTTCTTGAGGTGGTTCCACGGCGCCTTGTATTCCGGGTTCTTGTCGTCGACGAAATAGGCGTATTGGATGCGGTAGCTGTCCACCATCGGGAAGCCGTAGATATAGGCTTCCTTGGCGATCTTTCGTGCCTCGTCAGGCGTGATTTCGCTCTGGGCGGCCGCAGTGCCTGGGAAGCGCAATGACGGCATCAGGGCGATCCCGCCGACAAAAGCTCTTCGTGTGATCGTTGTCATGGGCATCGCCTTCCTCGGTTGGCGCATGACGTTCTGCATCGTTCATCAGCGCCGTGTGGACCTGTGAATTCGCAGGAGAGATGAGTAGGTGAGTGAAATTTTATACAGGTATGTAACGTGCGCCACCGCACATCACCAGAATGATTGGGGCCGCGTTGCTCCCAAACTCGATCCAGTTTCGCGTACAGCACGAATGGCGCTGCGCTTACAGCCGCGAACAATCCTACCTTGCCGCGTGCCGACCGCCCCGTCTGCCGGTTCACCCAACCGGCGAGGTGATGCTGCGCAAACATTCCTGTTCGAAGCCGACGTGTCGCCTGAGGCTGGTGAAAAAGCCGCGCAGCATATAACCGGCGGTTTCGGCATTGACCGTTTGGTCGGCGGCGCCGAGGCGTTCCAGCATTTCCGTCAGTTCTTCGGCGAAGCACTCGTCTTCGCAGTGCTCGTATTTCAGCCGCTCCAGCGTCGCGCCGAGCGTCGGGTCGCCGCGGAAGGTGCGCTCGATCCACGGGAAGACCAGGCTTTCCTCGCCGGAATGCATTTCGCGGATCATCGGTCCGAGCACCTTGGCGGCGTAGACGCATTTCTGCCGATCGATTTCTGCTGGCAGGCTGTCGGCGATCTCCTCGAGACAGTTGCAGAGCGCAAGCTGCTCCTCATGCGCGCGGGCGAGCCATGCGAAAGGCTCGGCCACCGGGACAGCGCGGGGAGGCGGCTCCAGCCGGCTCCGGATTCGTCCCTCTTCAAAAGTCTTTTTCATCGGCTTCAAACGCCAGCTCCCACGGCGCTCCCTGTTATTTGCCGAGGATGATCCAATCGAGGTGGTGCAGCCTTGATCTGAATCAAGGCCAGGATGCCCCGATTCTGACACTTTCCGGCCAGCTGCGGTGGCGCGCCTCGTTCTGGGGCGTGTCGTCGCGTGCGATCGGACCAAGTTGGGGACCCAACCATGAAATACACATTCGAGATGATCCTGCTCGGGGTCGGTGCTTTCCTGGCGCTCGTCGGCGCCGGATTTGCGCAGGACCGGCACTTTGAAGCCCATATGTGGGTGCTGTTCTTCGTGCTCCTCGCCGGCACTGTCATGCTGATGCGACGCATCGAGTTCAGCCCGGTTTCCGCCGGCAGGGCGCCACCACCACCGCCGCAGTCGGAATATTTCGACGAGGTGGTCAAGTATGGCGTGATCGCCACCGTCTTCTGGGGCGTCGTCGGCTTTCTCGTGGGCGTCGTGGTTGCGCTCCAGCTTGCCTTTCCCGACCTCAACATCGAGCCCTGGTTCAACTTCGGCCGCATGCGGCCGCTGCACACTTCGGCTGTCATTTTCGCCTTCGGCGGCAACGCGCTGATCGCGACGTCCTTCTACATCGTCCAGCGTACCAGCCGCGCGCGCCTTTTCGGCGGCAATCTCGGCTGGTTCGTGTTCTGGGGCTACCAGCTCTTCATCATCATGGCGGCCACCGGCTACCTGCTCGGCATCACCCAGTCGAAGGAATATGCGGAGCCGGAATGGTATGTCGACCTGTGGCTGACGATCGTCTGGGTCGCCTATCTCATCGCCTTCCTCGGCACGCTTCTGACGCGCAAGGAGCCGCATATCTATGTGGCCAACTGGTTCTACCTCGCCTTCATCGTCACGATCGCGATGCTGCACATCGTCAACAACCTGGCGGTGCCGGTCTCCTTCCTCGGCTCGAAGAGCTACTCGGCCTTTGCCGGCGTGCAGGATGCGCTGACGCAGTGGTGGTACGGGCATAACGCCGTCGGCTTCTTCCTGACGGCCGGCTTCCTCGGCATGATGTATTACTTCATCCCCAAGCAGGCCAATCGCCCGGTCTATTCCTACCGCCTGTCGATCATCCATTTCTGGTCGCTGATCTTCATGTACATCTGGGCGGGTCCGCACCACCTGCACTATACGGCGCTGCCCGACTGGGCGCAGACGCTCGGCATGGTCTTCTCGGTCATGCTGTGGATGCCCTCCTGGGGCGGCATGATCAACGGCCTGATGACGCTTTCGGGCGCCTGGGACAAGATCCGTACCGACCCGATCATCCGCATGATGGTGATGGCGGTTGCCTTCTACGGCATGGCGACCTTCGAAGGTCCGATGATGTCGATCAAGACGGTCAACTCGCTCAGCCACTACACCGACTGGACGATCGGCCACGTGCATTCGGGTGCGCTCGGCTGGAACGGCCTCATCACCTTCGGCGCGATCTACTATCTGACGCCCAAGCTATGGAACCGCGAGCGGCTCTATAGCGTGCGCATGGTCAACTGGCACTTCTGGCTCGCCACGCTCGGCATCGTCGTCTATGCGGCGGTCATGTGGGTCGCCGGCATCCAGCAGGGCCTGATGTGGCGCGAGTACGACGACCAGGGCTTCCTCGTCTATTCCTTCGCGGAATCGGTCGCGGCCATGGTTCCCTACTACGTGCTGCGTGCTCTTGGCGGCGCACTGTTCCTCGCCGGGGCTCTGCTCATGGCCTTCAACGTAACAATGACCATCCTCGGCCGCGTGCGTGACGAAGCTCCGATCTTCGGTGCTGCTCAGCCCGCGCTGAAAGCTGCGGAATAGGAGGGCATAGACCATGTCCATTCTCGACAAACACGCGACCCTTGAACGCAACGCCACCCTGCTGCTCGTCGGCTCGCTGCTCGTCGTCTCCATCGGCGGCATCGTGGAAATCGCGCCGCTCTTCTATCTCGAAAACACCATCGAGAAGGTGGAGGGGATGAGGCCCTATTCGCCGCTGGAGCTCGCCGGTCGCGACATCTATGTGCGTGAAGGCTGCTACGTCTGTCACAGCCAGATGATCCGGCCGTTCCGCGACGAAGTGGAGCGCTACGGTCATTACTCTCTGGCGGCGGAATCCATGTACGACCATCCGTTCCAGTGGGGCTCCAAGCGCACCGGACCGGACCTCGCCCGCGTCGGCGACCGCTATTCCAACGAATGGCACGTGCAGCACATGACCGAGCCGCGCTCGGTCGTGCCGGAATCGGTCATGCCGAGCTACGCCTTCCTCAAGGAGACGACGCTCGACGTGAACAACACCGCCGCGAACCTGAAGGCGAACAAGGCGGTCGGTGTTCCCTATACGGACGAGATGATCGACAACGCGCTCGCCGACATCAAGGCGCAGGCTGATCCGAATGCCGACACCTCCGGCGTCGAGGCGCGCTATCCGAAGGCCAAGCTCGGCGACTTCGACGGCAACCAGCAGAGGCTGACGGAGATGGACGCGCTCGTCGCCTATCTGCAGATGCTTGGCACGCTGGTCGACTTCTCCACCTACGACGACACCACCGGTTATCGCTAAGGGAGACACGCACATGGAAACCTACACGGCCATGCGCCAGTTCGCCGATAGCTGGGCGCTCCTTGCCATGACGCTCTTCTTCCTGGGCGTCGTCGGCTTCATCTTCCGGCCCGGCGCCAAGAAGGCCGCCGATGATGCCGCAGCCATCCCCCTGAAGGAGGATTAATAGTATGGCGGACAAACACGTCGACGAAATCAGCGGCGTCGAGACCACCGGCCACGAGTGGGACGGTATCCGCGAACTGAACAACCCGATGCCGCGCTGGTGGGTCTATACCTTCTACGCGACCATCGTCTGGGCGGTCGGCTACATGATCGTCTATCCGGCGGTGCCGCTTCTGACGGACGCGACCAAGGGTGTGCTCGGCTATTCGAGCCGCGCCGAGGTGAGCGCGGAACTCGCAAGCGCCAAGGCGGCCCAGGCCGGCAATCTCGAAAAGATCGCCTCGAGCTCGATCGAGCAGATCATTGCCGATCCGCAGCTGCAGCAGTTCGCCGTTTCCGGCGGCGCATCGGCCTTCAAGGTCAACTGCGCCCAGTGCCATGGCTCGGGTGCTGCGGGTTCCGCCGGCTTCCCGAACCTGAACGACGACGACTGGCTCTGGGGCGGCAAGCCCGGGGAGATCTACCAGACGATCGCTCACGGCATTCGCTACACTGGCGACGGCGAGACCCGCGTTTCCGAAATGCCGTCCTTTGCCGAAATCCTGCAGCCGGAAGAGATCAAGCAGACGGCGGCCTACGTCGTCAGCCTCACCGGCACGCCGTCGGACGTCTCGATGGTCGAGCCGGGCAAGGCACTGTTCGAAGCCAATTGCGCCTCCTGTCATGGTGCCGATGCCAAGGGCAACCGCGAGTTCGGCGCGCCTGATCTCGCCGACGCACTGTGGCTGAACGGCGAGGGCGAGCAGGCGATCATCGCCCAGATGAAGGCACCCAAGCACGGCGTCATGCCCGCCTGGCTGCCGCGCCTCGGCGACACCACGGTCAAGCAGCTTGCGGTGTTCGTGCATTCGCTGGGCGGGGGCGAGTAGTCCGCTGGCGCTTTAACGGGCGGCGGCCCCTCATCCCGTTGCCGCGACCTTCTCCCCGCAGGCGGGGAGAAGGGAAACGCGGCGCCAGCATCGCCAATCTCGAGCGTTGAGGCTTGGCGACAGAGAGCGAGCCAAGCGTTTCTCTCCCCGCGTGTGGGGAGAGATGTCCGGCAGGACAGTGAGGGGCGATTCTAAAGTCGTAAAGTGGGGATGGGTGTCCACAGGATATGGATGGCGCCTTAATCACCTCCTTCATTCCTGTGCTCGTCACAGGAATCCAGCAGCGCCGCGTCGGCGGCGCGGGAGACCCCTTGCAGTCTGCAAATCAGGCGTCCCGGCTCGCTCCTCCCGCCGTGCCGACGCACGGCTGCTGGATCTCTGTGACAAGCACAGAGATGAGGGTGGAGATGGCTGCGGTCGCTCAGCCTGCCGAAGGGGCAGCCCTCGTTCCCGTGCTGGTCTGGGGCGTCGACTGCCCTTACTGCGCCGACCAAACCGCCAGCTCGTATCCGTCAGGGTCGGCGAAATGGAAGCGGCGGCCGCCGGGGAAGGTGAAGATCGGCTTGACGATCTTGCCGCCGGCCTTTTCGACGCGGGCCAGCATGACCTCGAGGTTGTCGGCATAGAGGATGATCAGCGGCCCACCGCTGCCGACGGGACCCGTGGTGGTGAAACCGCCGGTCAGACGGCCGTCCTGGAATTCGCAATATTCCGGGCCGTAGTCGGTGAAGGTCCAGCCGAAGGCGCTGCCGTAGAAGGCCTTGGCGGCAGCGATGTCGGAGACGTTGAACTCGACATAGTCGATGCGGCTGTCGTTGCCCTTGTTGCCCATTTTCCTACCTGTCTTTTCCGGATTCCATGATTGATTTCAAAGTGGCGAGATCCTTTGCCACCCAACCGGCGTCGCCGGCAAATTGTTCAGCGCTCATGCCCGGCTGACGCAGCAGCGTGAACATCACCTCCGCCCCGTCGCCGTTCGGCACGACGCGCAGCGCGTTATGAACCTCGGTACCGTCCGCGAGCGTGACGAGATGATCGACGACGCCAAAGTCGTTGGCGGGGGCGAAGCGCACACGGGCCTCGCCGAGCGGTCCCGGCGCCAGCCAGTCCTCGCCGTCGCGCGTCAGGCCCGACGATAGGCCGGACGCCCAGCGCGGCATGTTCTCGGGCTTGGCCATGAAGGCATAGACCTCGCGCCAGTTGCGGGCGATGGTGGTGTGGATGATTTTTGCTTCAAGTGTCGCCATGCTCGGTTCTCCTGAGCGAGGACTAGCACGGGCGGCCTCACCGGTCTTGAACGAAACGGCCAGTCAGGCAGCCTGCCGATGGCCACCAAGCTGGCGGCGGATTTCCGACGGTGAAAGCGACGTTAGTTCCTTGGCCTCACGCGAAAGATGCGCCTGGTCGGCATAGCCGGCATCAAGGGCGAGGATGCCGAGGCCTACGGATGGCTCGCCGCGGCATGCCCCAAGGAATCGTTGCAGACGCAGGATGCGATCGAGGGTCTTGGCGCCATAGCCGAAATGTTCGTGGCAGCGGCGGCGCAGCGTCCGCTCGCTGGTGCCGGTGGCGGCGGCCAATGCGCTGATGGGGTTGTCGGACGAATCGCGCCGTTGCGTGAGATGGGCGAGCGCGGCTGCGACATCGCCGGGCGGCGGGGAGACGGCCGGTGAGCGCTCTAGCACTGCTGCCGCCATGATATCGGCGCGGATGGCATCCGGCGCGTCCTGAAGCTTGGCATCAAGTTCGCGCGCGGCTTTGCCCCAGAAGGCATCGAGCGGGACGATTTGACCGGTGATTTCCGAAAGCGATGCGCGCAGAAACGACGCGGCGACGCCCGGGCGGAAGCGCAGGCCGATGACCTTGGCGCCCGGCGCGATCACGGGAAAGGCAGCGGTCCGATCAGGGCCGGCAACGACGAGACCGCGATTGGACCAGAGGATGTCGACGCAGCCGTCGGGGACGACCGCGATCGGCGCGGGCGGTCCCTCCGGCATCTGGTGGCTCCACAGGCATTCGACATGCCCGGCGAGAGCGTGAGGCGCGGCACGCTCGCGATAGGTGCCGCGCTGTTTGGCCAGCGTCAGGGGCTCGAGGGAGCCGTGCATGCTTTCTCCTTCGCGACTGTCCTGCCTTGCCTTCAGCATAGCCGATATAGGGAAACATGCAGCAATTCAAAGTACTACGGCGACCTTTGCGCGTCTCATAAGGCGCGTGGCGTTGTGGTGCAGATGGGCTCGAGCGCAAGGCCCTTGGCGTCCTTCCGCACCAAAGGTCGTTGCCGACCGCTGTGGTTCCGATGGCTCGGACGTTTCGCCGCATGGCGCGGCCTTAGGCCGCAAACTTGACACAGATCAACGTTTTCGGCGGTCAAATCGGGCAAGACATGGCTCAATACGCGATATCCGGGATGTCCCACTTATGAATTCTCAATCCGCCGCCAACGCCGCATCCGTCGAACGCCACGAGGCCGAACCGGTCAATGCGGCGCATGTGCGCAAGCCGCTCTACGAAAAGCGCAAGAAGATCTTCCCGAAACGCGCCGAGGGCAGCTTCCGCCGCTTCAAGTGGCTGGTGATGCTGGTGACGCTCGGCATCTACTATCTGACGCCGTGGATCCGCTGGGATCGCGGCGAACATGCGCCAGATCAGGCGGTGCTGGTCGATCTCGCCGCCCGTCGCTTCTATTTCTTCTTCATCGAAATCTGGCCGCAGGAATTCTTCTTCGTGGCCGGCCTGCTGGTCATGGCAGGCTTCGGCCTGTTCCTGGTGACGTCTGCCGTCGGGCGCGCCTGGTGCGGCTATACCTGTCCGCAGACGGTGTGGGTCGATCTCTTCCTGGTGGTGGAGCGCTACATCGAAGGCGACCGCAACGCCCGCATGAAACTCGACACCGGCCCCTGGACGGGCGCCAAGATCGTCAAGCGCGTGTCGAAGCACTCGATCTGGATCCTGATCGGTATTGCCACCGGCGGCGCCTGGATCTTCTATTTCGCCGATGCGCCGACGCTTCTGAAAAGCTTCGTTTCGCTGGAAGCGCCAACCGTCGCCTACATGACCGTCGGCATCCTGACCGCCACCACCTATGTCTTCGGCGGGCTGATGCGCGAGCAGGTCTGCACCTATATGTGCCCTTGGCCGCGCATTCAGGCGGCGATGCTCGATGAGAATTCGCTGGTCGTCACCTATAACGACTGGCGCGGCGAGCCGCGCTCGCGCCACCAGAAGAAGGCGGTGGCAGCCGGGGAGGCCATCGGCGATTGCGTCGATTGCAACGCCTGCGTCGTCGTCTGTCCGATGGGCATCGACATCCGTGACGGCCAGCAGCTCGAATGCATCACCTGCGCGCTCTGCATCGACGCCTGCAACGGCGTCATGGACAAAGTCGGCCGCGAGCGCGGACTGATCTCCTATGCGACGCTGAACGACTATGCCTCCAACATGGCGCTTGCCACCAATGGCGGCACGACGGCGATCGACCCGAGCCGGGTTCGCAACGCGGATGGCGCCTTCTCCGACAAGGTCCGCCATTTCAACTGGAAGATCGTCTTCCGTCCGCGCGTGCTCGTCTATCTCGGTGTCTGGACGCTCGTCGGCATCGGGCTGCTCTATGCGCTTTTGTCGCGCGACCGGCTGGAGCTCAACGTGCTGCACGACCGCAACCCGCAATTCGTCGTCGAATCCGACGGTTCGGTGCGCAACGGCTACATGGTCAAGCTCTTGAACATGATCCCCGAACAACGCACCATCACGCTCGCGATCGACGGTATGTCTTCGGCGACGATGCGCATCGCCGGCCAGGCGGCGGGCGACGGCCGCACCTTTGCGATCGGCGTCGATCCGGACAAGGTGACGGCGGTCAAGGTGTTCGTGACGCTGCCGAAGGACAAGCTTGGCGAAGCGGCTGACGGTTTCAGCCTGATCGTTGAGGATCCGTCGAGCCACGAGCGCGACGTCTACAAGGCCAACTTCAACAGCCCGGGAGCCGCGAAATGATCACCAAACAGGCAAAGGCACCGCGGCCCTTCACCGGCTGGCATATGCTGGGCGTCATGGTGCTGTTCTTCGGCACGATCATCACCGTCAACCTGATCATGGCCTGGAATGCCAGCCATAGCTGGAGCGGGCTGGTCGTGCAGAACACCTATGTCGCGAGCCAGCAGTTCAACGGCAAGGTGAAGGAGGCGAAGGCCTTCGCCGCCAGCGGGCTCGAAGGCAAGCTCAGTGTCGAACAGGAAGCGCTGCGCTACACGCTGACGCGACAGGGCAAGCCGGAACTGACCGCGGACAAGGTGGTCGCGGTCCTGAAGCGCCCGGTCGAGGAGCATGAGGATGTGACGGTCGAGATGGCGCATCAGGGCGAGGGCGTGTTCGTTGCCGCCGCGACGCTGAAGCGCGGCCAGTGGATCGCCGATATCACCGCGACCAAGGGCGACACGGTCGTCTATCGCCAGGCCATCCGCTTCATGGCGCCGGGAGCAGCGCAATGAGCTGCTGCGCTCCTGGAACCGAAATGGCTCTGGAGATCGACAGGGCCGGGCAGGGACTGCCCACATCGGAAGAGCTCTGGCTGACGAGCCGGTCGCTCGGCGGCGGGTTGCGCCAGACGGACCTCAGCGTACCCGGCGTGCATTGCGGCGCCTGCATCGCGACACTTGAGGGCGCCTTGAAAGCGCGGCCCGAGGTTGAGCGGGCGCGCGTCAACCTTTCGTCGCGGCGGGTGGCGATCGTCTGGAAGGAAGAGGTCGATGACGCCCGCACCGATCCGCGGGAACTGGCGCGCACCATCCGCGCGCGGGGCTACGAGACCCATCTCTTCGCGCCGGGCGAGGAAGACGGCGACCAGACGCTGAAGCAGCTGGTGCGCGCCGTCGCCGTTGCGGGCTTTGCCTCGGCCAATATCATGCTGCTCTCCGTCTCCGTCTGGTCGGGCGCGGAGGCGGCCACGCGCGATCTCTTCCACTGGATCTCGGCGCTGATTGCCGCGCCGACGCTGATCTATTCCGGGCGCTTCTTCTACGCGTCCGCCTGGAATGCGCTGAAGCACGGCCGCACCAACATGGACGTGCCGATCGCGCTTGCGATCACGCTCTCCTTCTCGATCTCGCTCTACGAGACGATTACCCACGGCACCCATGCCTGGTTCGACGGCACGGTGATGCTTCTCTTCTTCCTGCTGATCGGCCGCACGCTCGATCATATGATGCGCGGGCGTGCGCGTTCTGCGATCAGCAGCTTGGCCAGGCTGTCGCCGCGCGGCGCGATGGTGCTCGATGCAGACGGCGGGCGCGAATATCGTCCGGTCGACGAGATCAAGCCGGGCGAAAAGCTGGCGATCGCCGCCGGCGAACGCATCCCGGTCGATGGTCGCATTCTCATCGGCGCCAGTGACCTCGATCGCTCGATCGTCAATGGCGAGAGCGCGCCGGTGCCGGTCAAGGCAGGCGACAGCGTCGAGGCGGGCACGCTGAACCTCACCGGACCGGTGACGATCGAGGCGACCGCTGCGGCGCGCGACTCGCTGCTTGCCGAGATCATGGGCCTGATGGAGGCCGCCGAAGGGGGCAGGGCACGCTATCGCCGTATCGCCGACCGGGCGGCGCAATATTACTCGCCCGCGGTGCACCTCCTGGCGCTTTTGAGCTTCATCGGCTGGATGTTCGTCAATGGCGACTTCCACCATGCGATGCTGGTTGCGGTCGCGGTATTGATCATCACCTGCCCCTGCGCGCTCGGGCTTGCGGTGCCGGTCGTGCAGGTGATTGCCGCCGGACGGCTGTTCCAGAATGGCGTCATGGTCAAGGACGGCTCGGCCATGGAGCGGCTGGCCGAGATCGACACGGTGCTGCTCGACAAAACCGGCACGCTGACGGTGGGCGAGCCACGGCTCGTCAATGGCGGGGACATTCAGCCCTCCGTGCTGGCGACGGCGGCGGGGCTGGCTGTTCATTCGCGCCATCCGTTGGCGATGGCCATTCATGATGCGGCGAAGGTTGCGCCCGTCATTGCCGGCGAGATCCGCGAGATTCCCGGTGCCGGCATCGAGGCCCGCACGGAAGCGGGCATCTACCGGCTCGGCAGCCGCGCTTTTGCCTGTGGCGACGCCGGCGAGGCGAGCGGCCAATCCGAGGCGATCCTGTCGCTCGACGGCCGCGAACTTGGCTGCCTCCGCTTCGAGGATCGGCTCAGGCCGTTCGCCCGCGAAAGCATTGAGGAGCTCGGTCGCCTGGGCCTGTCGACTGGCATTCTCTCCGGTGACCGCGAGCCTGTCGTGGCGGCCCTTGCCCGCCGGGTCGGCATCGACAGCTTCAAGGCCGAGCTGACGCCGCGTGGCAAGGTGGACGAATGTGCGCTTGCGGCCGAAGGTGGGCACCGCGTGCTGATGGTCGGCGACGGCATCAACGACGCGCCGGCGCTGCGCGCAGCCCATGTCTCGATGGCCCCGGCAACGGCGGCCGATGTCGGGCGCCAGGCCGCGGATTTCGTCTTCCTGCACCAGGGGCTGAATGCCGTGCCGATGGCGATCGACACCTCGCGCCGGGCTGGGCGGCTGATCCGCCAGAACTTCGCGCTGGCGATCGGTTACAACGTGATTGCCGTTCCGATCGCGATCCTCGGCTACGCCACCCCGCTGATCGCAGCCGTTGCCATGTCGACTTCGTCGGTGATCGTCGTTGCCAATGCCTTGCGTCTGCGTGCTGCCACCGGCAATGTTGCCGAGGAGGCGCGCGACGGCCAAGCGCCTGCCGCCCTTCGTCCAGTCGGGAATGCCTCATGAACACGCTGATCTATCTCATTCCCATCGCGTTGTTTCTCGGCGGCATCGGTCTCGCCGCCTTCCTCTGGGCGCTGAAGAGCGGCCAGTACGAAGACCTCGAAGGCGCGTCCTGGCGGGTGCTCGACGATGGCGACGGCAAGCCCGAAAAGAAGTGATTTTGTCAGTAATCGCTTGTCGTTAATCGATTTGAATGCCAAAACATCCTCCGCCGTCGCTTCTCGCGCCAGGGCCTTCGACAGAGCCCGCCGCGAGAGGGCGAAGTTCAATTCGAAGGGCCGGCACCGACGCGCTTATCCCGATCGCGCCCGGCACTTCTGTCCAATGGAGGCAATCACGTGTCACAGGCGGAAATCGGCCTAATCGGTCTCGGCGTCATGGGCTCGAACCTGGCGCTCAACATCGCTGAAAAGGGCAACAAGATCGCGGTGTTCAACCGCACCGTCGAGGCGACGCACAAATTCTACGCGGAAGCCGGTGAACTCAAGGGCCAGATCGTGCCCTGCGACACCATTGAAGAGTTTGTTGCCGCCATCCGTCCGCCGCGCCCGATCATCATCATGATCAAGGCCGGCGAGCCGGTCGACCAGCAGATGAAGATCCTCGAGCCCTACCTTTCCAAGGGCGACATCATGATCGACGCCGGCAACGCCAACTTCCGCGACACCATGCGCCGCTTCGAGGCGCTGAAGGACAGTGGCCTGACCTTCATTGGCATGGGTGTTTCCGGCGGTGAGGAAGGCGCGCGCCACGGCCCGTCGATCATGGTCGGCGGCAAGGAGGCGTCCTGGAAGCGCGTCGAGAGCGTTTTGACCTCGATCGCCGCGAAATACGACAACGACCCTTGCGTTGCCTGGCTCGGCGAAAACGGTGCCGGCCATTTCGTCAAGACCATCCACAACGGCATCGAATATGCCGACATGCAGATGATTGCCGAAATCTACGGCATCCTGCGTGACGGCCTGAAGATGTCGGCGACCGAAATCGGCGACGTCTTCGGCACCTGGAACAAGGGTCGCCTCAACTCCTACCTGATCGAGATCACCGAGAAGGTGCTGAAGGCGGCCGATCCTTTGACCGGCAAGCCGATCGTCGATTTGATCCTCGACAAGGCCGGCCAGAAGGGCACCGGCAAGTGGTCGGTGATCGAGGCGCAGAACATGGGCGTGCCGGCAACCGGCATCGAGGCGGCGGTGGCCGCGCGCAGCATCTCCTCGATGAAGGACGAGCGCGAGGCGGCCGAGAAGATCCTCGGGCTGCCTGAGGTCGGCGACTTCAAGGTGGCCGACAAGGCAGCCTTCATCAGGGATCTCGAAAGCGCGCTGCTGGCCGCCAAGATCGGCGCCTATGCGCAAGGCTTCGCGGTGATGTCGGCGGCATCGAAGGAGTTCAACTGGAACCTGCCGATGCCGACGATCGCCAAGATCTGGCGCGCCGGCTGCATCATCCGCTCGCAGTTCCTCGACGAGATCACCACCGCGTTCACCAAGGCGCCGGATGCTGCCAACCTGATCGTCACCCCGGCCTTCGCCGCCATGGTCAAGGAAACCGACGCAGCCCTGCGCCGCGTCGTTTCGGCTGCCGTTCTCGGCGGCCTGCCGGTGCCGGCGCTTGCCTCGGCGCTCGGCTACTTCGACAGCTACCGCCGCGGCCGCGGCACGGCCAACGTCATCCAGGCGCAGCGCGACTTCTTCGGCGCCCACGGATTCGACCGCGTCGACGGTGCCGACAGCCATCACGGCCCGTGGGGCAGCGGCCTCAACGGCTAGAGCAATTCCAGGAAAGTGCAAAGCGGTTTTCCGTCCGGAACTGCGTGATTTCAAAGACTTAGATCGCTTCAGTTTCGATGAAACAATGAAGTGATCTAAGTCTCGACGATAGAGCAGCTTGAGACGGGGCGGCCTTGGCTGCCCCGTTTGCGTTTTGGGCCGATGCCGCCGCTTCGTTCGGACAAGATGCTAAAGCGCGTCGCGATCTTTCAGATTCGCTCCCGCCCTTTAAGTTTTTGATATTTCGTATGTCGTTACCGCAAAACCGCTGCGCACTTTTGCGCGACACGCTTTAGCCCGTCATCGATGAGGTCGCTGATATCCCTGTGCCGCCCGATGCCCCCGGATTGGAGCAGGATTTGATTGGCAGGACGGCGAACACCGAGGCAATCATCAGCACAATAATGATCAGCACCAGCCTGTCGGTGAAGGTGGCTCGAAAGATCTGCAGCACATAGTGCTTGGTCTTCATCGTGCCCACGCGCTTTCATCGCCATCTGCGCATGATGGCTTCCGTGCACCGTGGACGTCATACGTCCGTTCATGTGAATTTGCTTGCTTCGTCGGGAAACTGCTGACGTCGCGTATTGTTCCGGGAAGGGCGCCTGGCGCTGCGATTGTCGCCAGGCGCTTTCGCCGATGGGCGTGACTAACGCCGATAGGCGTTGCGGTCGCCACCCGAGCGGCGGCGCTGTGCCCGCAGCTTGCCCAGCCTTTTCGGCGGATCGACAAAGATCACCAGCAGAAACCCGACGGCCATAAGCACGTATGCCGGGATCCCGGTCGCCGCGCTGCCGAAGAAAGCGCAAAGGGTGGCCAGCGCAAGGTAGATGCCGATGGTGAAGGGGTTGGATACAAAGCCCCATACGCGGTTCGTCATTCGGTCTTTCCATGCAATTTTCGGTGTCATGCCGAACATCACCTGTCTGAAGTGATTGGCAGCAGATGCTGCGATGGCGCCCCAGCCAGCCCAGCAATATGTGAATGGGGAGCGTCGCGACAATGACACTCGGACCTTTGACTGCGCGAATCGGACCAAAGTCCCATCGATTTCAAGCGGCCATCCGGTAGGATCTGTAGCAGCTGCTACGGTAGCACTTCACAAGAACCTAGTTTTTTCAGTACCGATTTAGAGCGGAGTCGCGTTGTGCGTTCGGGCTTTGCTTGTGGACCCTCGGTCCCCGCCGAGGAAGGCGGGCACTGCGAATGCTGGGCGCCGGCGCGCGACGCCCAGCTCGCCTATTTTCGTGTCAGCTCCGCAGACCGGGAGCTTCCTGGCCGGTGCGGGCGACATATTCGGTGTAGCCGCCGCCATACTGGTGGATGCCGTCCGGCGTCAGTTCGAGCACACGGTTGGACAGTGCGGCGAGGAAGTGGCGGTCGTGCGAGACGAAGAGCATGGTGCCTTCGTAGTCCGCCAGCGCCTTGATCAGCATTTCCTTGGTGTCGAGGTCGAGGTGGTTGGTCGGCTCGTCGAGAACCAGCAGGTTCGGCGGATCGAACAGCATGATTGCCATCACCAGGCGGGCCTTCTCGCCACCGGAAAGCACCCGGCACTTCTTCTCGACATCGTCGCCGGAAAAGCCGAAGCAGCCGGCAAGCGCGCGAAGCGGTGCCTGGCCTGCCTGCGGGAACGTGTCCTCAAGCTGCTGCAGCACCGTGCGGTCGCCATCGAGCACGTCCATGGCATGCTGGGCGAAGTAACCCAGCTTGACGCTGGCGCCAAGCGCGACGTTGCCTGCGTCCGGTTCGGTCGAGCCGGCAACGAGCTTCAGGAGCGTCGACTTGCCGGCGCCGTTGATGCCCATAATGCACCAGCGCTCGCGCCGGCGCACCATGAAGTCGAACCCTTCATAGATGCTGCGGCTGCCGTATTTCTTGTGCACGCCCTTGATGTTGATGACGTCTTCGCCGGAGCGTGGCGCCGGGCGGAATTCGAAAGCGACGCTCTGGCGGCGCTTCGGCGGCTCGACCCGGTCGATCTTGTCGAGCTTCTTCACCCGGCTCTGAACCTGAGAGGCGTGCGAGGCGCGGGCCTTGAAGCGCTCGATGAACTTGATCTCCTTGGCGAGCATAGCCTGCTGGCGCTCGAACTGCGCCTGCTGCTGCTTCTCGTTCTGGGCGCGCTGCTGCTCGTAGAAGCCGTAGTCGCCCGAATAGGCGTTGAGCGAGCCGCCGTCGATCTCGATGATCTTGGTGATGATGCGGTTCATGAACTCGCGGTCGTGCGAGGTCATCATCAGCGCGCCGTCGTAGTTCTTGAGGAAGTCCTCGAGCCAGATCAGGCTTTCGAGATCCAGATGGTTGCTCGGCTCGTCGAGCAGCATCACGTCGGGCCGCATCAGAAGAATACGGGCAAGCGCCACGCGCATCTTCCAGCCGCCCGAGAGCGCGCCGACATCGCCGTCCATCATCTCCTGGCTGAAGCTCAAGCCCGCCAGCACCTCGCGGGCGCGGCCTTCCAGCGCGTAGCCGTCGAGCTCCTCGTAGCGTGCCTGCACCTCGCCGTAGCGCTCGATGATCGCATCCATCTCGTCGAGCCGATCCGGATCGACCATCGCGGCTTCAAGCTCGCGCAGTTCGGCGGCGACTTCGCTGACCGGCCCGGCGCCGTTCATGACCTCGGCAACCGCGCTGCCGCCCGCCATCTCGCCGACGTCCTGGTTGAAGTAGCCGATGGTGATGCCCTTATCGACGGCGACCTGGCCTTCGTCAGGCACTTCCTCGCCGGTAATCATGCGGAAGAGCGAGGTTTTGCCGGCGCCGTTCGGGCCGACGAGGCCGACCTTTTCGCCGCGGTTGAGGGCGGCGGAGGCTTCGATGAAAAGGATGCGGTGGCTGAGCTGCTTGCTGATGTTTTCGATGCGGATCATGTCTGCTGTAGCCTGAAGGGAGGTGTGGGGCGCCGTCGCGCCCGATTGTTGCCCCGGCCTGTCGCAGGTTTCTGCGTCACAAGCAAGACTTCAGGGTGCTTCCGCGTCGTTTCACGACGCCCATGGCAAACTGTCGCTGGTCGACGACAGAGGGGCACGCCGTCTCCCAGATCCTCATTCCTGTGCCTGTCACAGGAATCCAGTCAGGCCCAAGTCTTTGGGCCGAAAAGACTCTTCCGCGCCGCGGACGCGGCGCTGCTGGATCCCTGTGACAGGGCACAGGGATGAGGGCGGAGATGTTTTCGGCTCAGGCCCGCAGACCGCGCGTGATCGGCGGCTGGAACTCCGGCTGGCTGAGGCTCTGCAGCGTTTCCGGCGGTTGGCCGTCGATATGGCCGATGACCGCCTTTGCCAGTTCGCGACCGGCAACGCGGATGTCCTCGTACATGGTCATCACCTCCGGGCGAAGCCAGCGCAGGAAGTCGCTCGGGGACTTCGAAACCATGTCGCAGTCTTCGCCGAGCTTCTTCTTGGCCATCTCCAGACCGGCGATCAGCGCGATCGCGCCTGAACCGCTGCCCGAGATGATGCCGTCGGGCGCGTCCTCCGAGCGCATCAGCACCTCGAAGGCGTCGCGGATTTCGACCAGAGAATGGTCGATATTGGTCTGGTGGAAGCCGATTGCATCGGCCTGAAAGTCGCGAAGGCCCCGTTCGAAGCCGGCGCGCATATGCGAATAAAAGGTGAGATGCGGCGGCGGCTCGAGCAGCACCAGGCGCCGCCGGCCGCGCGCGACGAGCTTGCGCACCGCCTCATAGGCGAAGCGCTCGTTGTCGAAGTCGTGATAGGGGTGGACGATGCCCATTTCGGTGCGGCCGTGGGTGACGAAAGGCAGGCCGCGCTCGGTCAGAAGTGCCACGCGCGGATCGTGCGGCTCGGTGCGCGAGATGATCACGCCGTCGGCAGCGCCCGTGTCGAGGATGTAGCGGATCGGCGCCAGGGCATCCTTGACGGCGCTATAGGGGGTGACCACGAGGTGATAGGGCGTGCCCGCGAGGATCTCGGTGATGCCGACGACCATCGGGCTGGTGATGCCCATGATCTCTTCTTCCAGCGTCAATACGAGACTGATGACGTTGGTCTTGCCGGTTCTGAGCCGCACGCCGGCGCGGTTCGGCTGGTAGCCGATCTGCTTGGCGACGAGACGCACGCGTTCCTTGGTTTCCGCGCCGATATCGGGCGCATCCTTCAGCGCCCGGGAAACCGTGGTGATGCCGAGCCCGGTCATGAAGGCGATCGTCTTCAGCGTTGGCCGGCCGCCATCCGGCAGTGTTTGCGGCCTGTTTTTCGTCTTGCTGTCCATTGCCGTCACCCGCCCACTCTCTGCCCGCGCGCCGCCAGTTTTGCCCGCCCGGCGGCGAAACGCGTCGGTTCAGCCCTGTCCACTGCTGCCTGCCGCGTCACTTTATCGCCTTATATACGAAAAGCAGCGAGCGGCTATCCTGCTTTGGACCGATAAAATTGCTTCAAATCTGTAACGATACAGTTGCGATGTCGAGCGTTTTCGTTGCTGCACTGCGGAATCTGAAGCGGTCTGGTTGAATCGCACCTTGGGGCGGGTGTCTTTTGCGCTTGCGAGACGATGATCTCCACAACGGCGCAAGGCACTCGCTGAAGTTCTATAAATATCAGCTATATAAGCGAGTCTTCTGCAAGACGCGAAGGGGCAGGCGCCGGGCGCAAAGCGCTTTGGACGTCCGCTGTCATCTGCACGCAATAGGTGTTTTCTAAGATTCTGTTTAAATCGATTGTGGTGGGTGTTGCGTCCTGTAATCGATTGCATTAAGTTTTTTACGGTAACGTTACAGTGAGGGAGGAGACTCATGAAAATACGTTCTTTTGCAGCCATGCTCGCGACCGCGGTGGCCCTGCCACTCGGTGCGGCCAGTGCCGCCGATCTTGAAGTAACCCATTGGTGGACGTCCGGCGGCGAAGCAGCCGCGGTCGCGGAACTCGCGAAGGCCTTCGACGCAACGGGCAATCACTGGGTTGACGGCGCAATCGCCGGCTCCGGCGGCACTGCCCGCCCGATCATGATCAGCCGCATCACCGGCGGTGATCCGATGGGCGCCACGCAGTTCAACCACGGCCGCCAGGCAGAAGAGCTGGTTCAGGCCGGCCTGATGCGCGACCTGACCGACGTCGCGACCCGCGAGAAGTGGAAGGACATCATCAAGCCGGCAAGCCTGCTCGATTCCTGCACCATCGACGGCAAGATCTATTGCGCCCCGGTCAACATCCACTCCTGGCAGTGGCTGTGGCTGTCGAACGCCGCCTTCAAGACGGCCGGCGTCGAAGTTCCGAAGAACTGGGACGAGTTTGTTGCCGCCGCACCGGCGCTGGAAAAGGCCGGCATCGTGCCGCTCGCAGTCGGTGGCCAGCCCTGGCAGGCAGCCGGCGCCTTCGACGTGCTGATGGTGGCGATCGCCGGCAAGGACACGTTCCAGAAGGTCTTCGGCGACAAGGATGAGGAAGTCGCGGCCGGTCCTGAGATCGCCAAGGTCTTCAAGGCCGCTGACGACGCCCGCCGCATGTCCAAGGGCACCAATGTCCAGGACTGGAACCAGGCGACGAACATGGTCATCACCGGCAAGGCCGGCGGCCAGATCATGGGTGACTGGGCTCAAGGTGAATTCGCGCTTGCCGGCCAGAAGGCCGGAACGGATTACACCTGCCTTCCGGGTCTCGGCGTCAACGAGATCATTTCGACCGGTGGCGACGCATTCTACTTCCCGCTGCTGAAGGACGAAGAAAAGTCCAAGGCGCAGGAGGCGTTGGCTTCGACGCTGCTCGATCCGAAGACCCAGGTCGCCTTCAATCTCAAGAAGGGCTCGCTGCCGGTGCGTGGCGACGTCGACCTCGCAGCCGCCAACGACTGCATGAAGAAGGGCCTGGGCATCCTTGCCAAGGGCAACGTGATCCAGGGCACCGACCAGCTGCTTTCGGCCGACAGCCAGAAGCAGAAGGAGGACCTGTTCTCCGAATTCTTCGCCAACTCGTCGATCACGCCGGAAGACGCGCAGAAGCGTTTCGCCGACATCATCGCCGCGGCGGAGTGACCGCAACTGCCTGATTGACCGGCTCCGCCTTGATGTGGAGCCGGCCAAGGCCTCCCTTTCGGTGCGGGGTGACCGCGCCGGCGGCCGCGTGTGAGCTCGCTTTACGCGGTACCTCAAGGGAGCGGTTGTCGCCCTGATGCGGCAGGACGTTGCGCGTTGAGCGCGCGGCGCTGCCCATCGTCCGAAACCCAATGCAGTTCCGGAGGAACGAAACATGGCAGGTCACACACAAGGTTCGGGCCGACCGAACCAGTGGCTGCGGAACCTGAACGCGAAGATTGCCTCCGTCCCGATGATCCTGACGGCCGTGGTGATTTTTCTCGGCGGCACGATCTGGACGGTCGTCTATTCCTTCACCAATTCCAAGCTCTTGCCGCGGCTATCCTTCGTCGGCCTCGATCAGTACGAGCGCCTCTGGGACGCGCCGCGCTGGCTGGTCTCGGTGCAAAACCTGGCGATCTACGGCATCTTCTCGCTGATCTTCAGCCTGGTCATCGGCTTCGTGCTGGCGGCTCTGATGGACCAGAAGATCCGCTTCGAAAACACCTTCCGCACCATTATGCTCTATCCCTTCGCCCTGTCCTTCATCGTGACGGGCCTGGTGTGGCAATGGCTGCTCAATCCGGAATTCGGCATCCAGTCTGTGGTGCGTTCGGCCGGCTGGGAGAGCTTCACCTTCGACCCGCTCTATAACGCAGACATCGTCATCTACGGCATTCTGATCGCCGCGCTCTGGCAGGGCACCGGGCTTGTCATGTGCCTGATGCTTGCGGGGCTTCGCGGCATCGACGAGGACATCTGGAAGGCCGCGCGCGTCGACGGCATTCCGATGTGGAAGACCTACATCTTCGTCGTCATCCCGATGATGCGCGGCGTCTTCATCACCACGCTGGTGATTATCGCGAGCGGCATCGTCAAGGTCTACGACCTGGTGGTGGCGCAGACGAGCGGCGGCCCCGGCATCGCCTCTGAAGTGCCCGCTAAATACGTCTACGACTACATGTTCCAGGCGCAGAACCTCGGTCAGGGCTTCGCCGCCTCGACCATGATGCTGATCACCGTCGCCATCATCATCGTGCCTTGGGCCTATCTGGAATTCGGGGGAGGGCGCAAGCGTGTCTGATATCGTTGCTTTCAATTCGGTGGCTGACGAAGCCGCACCTCAGGCGCAGACGGACCGCGTCATTGCCGGCCCACGCGGTCGCAAACCCCGCCGGGCGCTGTCGGGCCGTAATATCATGATCTACGGCACGCTGATCGTGGTCGCACTCTACTACCTGCTGCCGCTCTATGTGATGGTCATGACCTCGCTCAAGGGCATGCCGGAAATCCGGCTCGGCAACATCTTCGCCCCGCCGGTGGAAATCACCTTCGAGCCCTGGGCGAAGGCCTGGGCGAGTGCCTGCACCGGTCTCAACTGTGACGGCCTTTCGCGCGGCTTCTGGAACTCGGTGCGCATCACCGTTCCCTCGACGATCGTCTCGATCGCGATCGCCTCGGTCAACGGCTACGCGCTTGCCAACTGGCGCTTCAAGGGGGCGGAGCTGTTCTTCACCATCCTGATCGTCGGCGCCTTCATTCCCTATCAGGTGATGATCTACCCGATCGTCATCGTGCTCCGAGAAATGGGCATCTACGGCACGTTGACCGGCCTCATCATCGTGCACACGATCTTCGGCATGCCGATCCTGACGCTGCTCTTCCGCAACTATTTCGCCGGCCTGCCGGAGGAACTGTTCAAGGCGGCGCGCGTCGATGGCGCCGGGTTCTGGACCATCTACTTCAGGATCATGCTGCCGATGTCGCTGCCGATCTTCGTCGTGGCGATGATCCTGCAGGTTACCGGCATCTGGAACGACTTCCTGTTCGGCGTCGTGTTCACCCGGCCGGAATATTACCCGATGACGGTTCAGCTGAACAACATCGTCAACTCGGTCCAGGGCGTGAAGGAATACAACGTCAACATGGCGGCGACGATCCTGACCGGGGCGGTTCCGCTCTTCGTCTACTTCGTTTCCGGACGGCTTTTTGTCCGCGGCATCGCCGCCGGCGCAGTGAAAGGGTAACAACATGCAAAACGTCAGCGTATCGGTCAAAGACCTGTCGTTGAGCTTCGGTGCCGTCACTGTGCTCGACACGCTCAACCTCGACATCAAGGACGGCGAGTTCCTGGTGCTACTCGGCTCGTCCGGCTGCGGCAAGTCGACCCTGCTCAACTGCATCGCCGGTCTACTCGATGTCAGCGACGGGCAGATCTTCATCAAAAACAAGAACGTCACCTGGGAGGAGCCCAAGGACCGCGGCATCGGCATGGTGTTCCAGTCCTACGCGCTCTATCCGCAGATGTCGGTGGAGAAGAATCTCTCCTTCGGCCTGCAGGTCGCAAAGGTCCCGAAGGAGGAGATCGACAAGCGCGTGCGCCGCGCCTCCGAGATCTTGCAGATCCAGCCGCTCCTGAAGCGCAAACCGTCTGAGCTTTCCGGTGGCCAGCGCCAGCGGGTGGCGATCGGCCGGGCGCTGGTGCGCGATGTCGACGTGTTCCTCTTCGACGAGCCGCTTTCCAACCTCGACGCCAAGCTGCGCTCGGAGCTGCGCGTCGAGATCAAGAGGCTGCACCAGTCGCTGAAGAACACGATGATCTACGTCACCCACGACCAGATCGAGGCGCTGACGCTCGCCGATCGTATTGCTGTCATGAAGAGCGGCGTGATCCAGCAGCTGGCCGACCCGATGACGATCTACAACGCCCCGGAAAACCTGTTCGTCGCCGGCTTCATCGGTTCGCCGTCGATGAACTTCTTCCGCGGCGAGCTGCAGCTTCGCGACCAGCGCGCCTACGTCCACGCCAACGGCGTCGACTTCGACGTGTCCGCCTATCCGTCGCGGGCACCCCTGGTGCACGGGCAGAAGGTTGTCCTCGGCCTCAGGCCCGAACATGTGCGCGTCGACGAGGCGGCAAGCGGGGCCGCGGCCTCGCACCGGGCGGTGGTCGATATCGAGGAGCCGATGGGCGCCGACAACCTCTTATGGCTGAAACTCGCCGGGCAGTCGATGTCGGTGCGCATCGCCGGCCAGCGGCGCTATGCGCCCGGCACGGCGGTGACGCTCTCCTTCGACATGGCCGTCGCCTCGATCTTCGATGCGACGAGCGAGAACCGACTCTGAGATAAGGAGATGCTGGGCAGGGACCTCTGCCCGGCATCTCCCAGCAATGACAGCGCCGGCGTCGCCGGTCGATCCATGGAAATACGACAATGCTCTCTGAGGATTTCACCCGAACCGCCATCCGTCTCGACCTTTCGGGGGATTGGCAGCTCAGCTCGGTCGACAACAGCCACAGCTTGGCGATGGCGCTGCCGGGCGACGTGCACTCGGCCTTGCAGAAAGCGGGCGTGATCGAAGACCCCTATGTCAGTCGCAACGAGAACGACGTTCAGTGGGTGGCGCATAAGGACTGGGTGATCGAGCGAACGGTCACGGTCGCCGCCGACGAACTCGCGGGCTACTGGTATCTCGACCTCGAATGCCTTGATACCGTTGCCTCGGTCTTCGTCAACGACACGCTGGTGCTCGAAGCGGAGAACTGCTTCCGCCGCTACAGGCCGGAGGTCTCGCGCGCGATCGTCGCCGGCGAAAACCGCATCCGCATCGTGCTGCATTCCTCGATTTCCGAAGGCGCGCGCCGGCAGGCCGAGCAACCCTTCTACGTGCCTTACCATCCCGGCAATTCGCCGATCGCCAATGGCAACATGCTGAGGAAGCCCCAGTGCCACTTCGGTTGGGACTGGAACCTCGCGATCGCGCCGCTCGGCGTCTACGGCGAGATTGCTCTCTGCCGGCTGGAGATCGCCCGCATCGAGCATGTGACGACCAAGCAGGTCTGGCTTGAGGACGGTTCGGTCGATCTCGTGGTGACGGTGACCTTGTTTGCCGACGCGCCCGGCATCGTGCCCATACATTTTTCGCTCGACGAGGACCGCGAACGGCTGGACTGCGCCGTCGGCAAAGGCGAGACGCGCATCACCCATGTCTTCACCGTGACCAGGCCGAAGCGCTGGTGGCCGGCGGGTAGCGGCGAGCAGCACCTGTCGCGCCTGACAGTGGACCTGCCGCAGGAGCAGGTGAGCCGCCAGATCGGATTCCGCGCGATCGAGCTGCTGACCGACAAGGACGAGGCTGGCAGCCGCTTTGCCTTCCGCGTCAACGGCCGCGAGATCTTCTGCAAGGGTGCCAACTGGATCCCGGCCGATGCGCTGATGTCACGGGTGACGCCAGAGGGCGTCGAGGATCTGCTGACCTCGGCAGTGGACGCCAACATGAACATGATCCGGGTCTGGGGCGGCGGCTTCTACGAGCCGGACTGGTTCTACGATCTCTGCGACCGGCTCGGGCTCATGGTCTGGCAGGACTTCATGTTTGCCTGCAACCTCTATCCCTCGACCCCGGATTTCCTGGAGAATGTCGCGGCAGAGGTGGATTATCAGGCAAAGCGCCTGTCGTCGCATCCATCGATCACGGTCTGGTGCGGCGACAACGAGTTGGTCGGCGCGCTCACCTGGTTCGACGAACCGCGCAAGGATCGCGACCGCTATCTCGTTTCCTATGACCGGCTGAACCGCACGATCGAGGTGGCGCTGAAAGCGGCACTTCCCGAAGCGATCTGGTGGCCGTCGAGCCCGGCGTCCGGCTATCTCGATTTCGGCGATGCCTGGCATGCCGATGGTTCCGGCGACATGCACTACTGGTCGGTCTGGCACGAGAACAAGTCCTTCGACAATTACCGCACCGTGCGCCCGCGTTTCTGCTCGGAGTTCGGCTTCCAGTCCTATACGTCGATGCCGGTCATCCGGCAGTTTGCGGCGGAGAAGGACCTCAACATCGCGTCGCCTGTGATCGAGAGCCACCAGAAGAATGTCGGCGGCAATGAGCGCATCGCCGGCACGATGTTCCGATATTTCCGCTTCCCCAAGGATTTCCCGGCTTTCGTTTATCTCAGCCAGGTCCAGCAGGGGCTGGCGATCCGCACGGCCGTCGACTATTGGCGCTCGCTAAAACCCCATTGCATGGGCACGCTCTACTGGCAGCTCAACGACACCTGGCCGGTCGCCTCCTGGTCGAGCCTCGACTATGGTGGCAGCTGGAAGGCGATGCACTATATGGTCCGCCGGTTCTTCCAGCCGGTTTCGGTCGCGGCCATCCCATCGGCGGATGGCAGAGAGATCGCCTTCTCGATGGTCAACGATACGGCGGAGCCGGTGACGGTCGAGCTTCAGACCTTCCTGGTTTCGCTCGATGGCAAGCGCACGCCGCTGACGGCGGCCGCCGGCACCTGCAGCCCGGATCGCGCGGCGACCCTGGTGACGCTTGCGGCTTCCGATATTCCGGCGGATCACCTGTTGTTCTGGTCGTTCGATGCATCGAACGGCATGCGCGGCGAGGGGCACCACGCCAACGGCACCTACAAGGCACTCGACCTGCAACCGTCCGGTTTGACACTCGATGTGGCGCCGGCGGGCGAAGGCGCTTTCGACGTCAGCGTCAAGGCAAGCGGCCTGGCGCTGCATGTGATGATCGAGGCCGATGTCGCCGGCCGATACTCCGACAATGCCTTTGATCTGCTGGCCGGGGAAACCAAGCTTGTCCGCTTCACGCCGAAGGTGCCGCTCGCCGCAGGCGAGCTTCCGCGCTTTGCCGCCTTCGATCTTGAATCCTGCCAGGGAAAAGGTTGACCGCCATGAAACGCAGCCACGTCAACGATATCATCGCCGAGAGCGGTGCCTTCATGAAGAGCTACGGCTTCACGCTGCCGCCCTTTGCCTACTGGTCGCCAGAACAACTGAAGGCGCGGGTCGCCTCTGACAGCCCGACGATCTTCGAGGCCCGGCTCGGCTGGGACATCACCGACTACGGCAAGGGACGCTTCGATGAATTCGGGCTGGTGCTCTTCACGCTGCGCAATGGCAATGCCGCGAACCTCACGACCGGCCACGGCATGATCTATGCCGAGAAGCTGATGATCACCGCCAAGGACCAGGTCAATCCGCTGCACCGCCATGCGGTGAAGACCGAGGACATCATCAACCGCGGCGGCGGCTCGCTGGTGCTGCAGATGTACAATTCGAGGCCTGATGGCACCGTCGACGAGGAGAGCGATGTCGTCGTCGCCACCGATGCGCGACTTCGCACACTCAAGGCTGGCGAACTCTTGAAGCTCAAGGCCGGCGAAAGCGTCACGCTTTTGCCCGGCAACTGGCACGCCTTCTGGGCCGAAGGCACGGACGTGCTGATGGGCGAGGTTTCGACCGTCAACGACGATCTCACCGACAACTATTTCCGCGAGCCCGTCGGTCGCTTCTCGGCGATCGAGGAGGACGCGGCACCCACCCACCTGCTGGTGTCGGACTACGACACCTGGCTCAAGTGATCCCAGGACCCCAACCCCCAAGGGCAATTGACCCAAGACCAAACGATCTTTCGAGGAGGATTTCATGAAGGACGTCAGTTTCCAGCTTTATAGCGCCCGCAATTTCCCGCCGTTCGCCAATGTGCTCGAGGCACTCGGACAGGCCGGCTACAGCCAGGTCGAAGGCTATGGCGCACTCTATGCGGCGCTCAGCGACGCGGAGATCGCGAGCTTCAAGGAAGGGCTCGACAGCAATGGCCTCGCCATGCCGACGGCGCACTTTGGCTTGGACATGCTCGAAAGCGATCCGGGCCGCGTGCTGGAGATCGCCAAGGCGCTCGGCATCCAGGCGATCTATTGCCCGTACCTGATGCCCGACCAGCGCCCGACGGATGCGGCCGGCTGGCGTGCCTTCGGAGAGCGGCTGCAGAAGGCCGGCAAGCCCTATCGCGATGCCGGGCTGATCTTCGGCTGGCACAACCACGACTTCGAATTCTTTGCCCTTCCTGACGGCAGCATTCCGCAGGACCTGATCTTCGAAGGCGGACCGGATCTTTCCTGGGAAGCCGACATCGCCTGGATCATCCGCGGCGGTGCCGACCCGATCGCCTGGATCAGGAAATACGGCGACCGCATCACCGCCGTCCACGTGAAGGACATCGCGCCCACCGGCGAGAAGAAGGACGAGGACGGCTGGGCCGATGTCGGCGAGGGCACAGTCGACTGGAAAGGCCTGTTCCAGGCGCTCTCAGGAACCAAGGCCCGCTACTTCATTGCGGAACATGACAATCCGAGCGATTTCAAGCGCTTCGCCAAGCGTTCGCTCGCCTCCATCCAATCCTATTGAGAAGCAGGTTCATCCATGACCAAGGAACTTGGCGTCGGCATCATCGGATGCGGCAACATCTCCACCACCTACTTCAAGCTCGCTCCCCTCTTTAAGGGCATCAAGGTCGTCGCCTGCGCCGACATCAACCCGGCGGCAGCCGAGGCGCGGGCAGCCGAATACGGCGTCGAGGCGCAGAGCATCGAAGCGCTGCTCGCCAATCCTGACGTCGACATCGTCGTCAACCTGACGATCCCGGACGCGCACTACCCGGTGTCGAAGGCGATCCTCGAGGCCGGCAAGCACGTCTACTCTGAAAAGCCATTGGTGCTTTCGCTCGAACAGGGCGAAGACCTCAGGGCGATCGCTAGGGACAAAGGCCTTTCCGTCGGTTGCGCACCGGACACCTTCCTCGGCGGCGCGCACCAGCTGGCCCGCAGCACCATCGATGCCGGCAAGATCGGCCGGGTGACGTCTGGCACCTGCCACGTGATGAGCCCGGGCATGGAGATGTGGCATCCGAACCCGGACTTCTTCTTCCTGCCCGGCGGCGGCCCGATCCTCGATCTCGGCCCCTATTACATCGCCAACCTGATCAACCTGATCGGGCCGGTGAAGCGCGTCGCAGCACTGTCCTCCATGGCCAACCCGACCCGCACCATCACCAGCGAGCCACGCAAGGGCGAGGAGATCCCGGTCAAGACCCCGACCAACATCCACGCGCTGCTCGAGTTCCAAAATGGCGCGACGATCACCCTGTCGGCGAGCTGGGATGTCTGGTCGCATCGCCATGCCAATATGGAGCTCTATGGCACCGAAGGCTCGCTCTACGTGCCCGATCCGAACTTCTTCGGCGGCAAGGTGGAGATAAGCGGTCGCGACAGGAACATTGAGCCACTGGAACCCTGGGATCATCCCTTCGGCGTCGAAAACCAGGAGCACCCGCAGGGGCCGATGGCGAACTACCGCACCGCTGGCCTTGCCGACATGGCGCAGGCGATCCTTGAGGGCCGCGATGCCCGCTGCTCGCTCGACCGCTCGCTGCATGGCGTCGATGTCATGGTCTCGATCCTGAAATCCGGCGAGGAGGGCCGCTTCATCGAGCTCTCCACCACCTGCACGCAGCCGGCCGCCCTCGGCATCGAGGAGGCGCGGGCGCTGCTGCGCGAGACGGAGGAAGAAATATCGGGAAATCGGGTCGCTGCGGCTTCATAGCGGCAGCCGTCCGGCACGCGCGCCGCGGACCAGGGGTCCCTCTGCAAACTCGGAAGAGAGGCTTCCGGGGGGAGAGCTGCACCCCAACCTCCCTCATCCTCGCCCTTGTGGCGGGGATCCAGCGACCCGACGTCTGTCGGGTCAAAAGACTTTTCAGCCCAACGACTTGGGCTGGTCCGCAGTTCCATCGGAACTGCTAGGGATTCCTGTGACAAGCACAGGAATGACGGAGGTTTTGGTTGGCGCCAAGCTTCCCTCGTGAGCGTTCGGTGATTAGAGATATCTTTGACAGCAAGCTTGGGTTTCCGTGATCACGGAAACCCTTCTCGTTTGGAGCGATGGTGGTTTCCAGCCGCCATCCGGATACGGATCGCGGAGGATTTTTGCGATGACCTGGCTACCGGCGGAAAACCGCTACGACACCATGAAATATAACCGCGTCGGCCGCTCCGGCCTGAAGTTGCCGGCGATCTCGCTGGGGCTCTGGCACAATTTCGGCGGCGACACGCCGCATGACCGCAAGGTCGACATGTGCCGCACCGCGTTTGACCTCGGCATCACCCATTTCGACCTCGCCAACAATTACGGCCCGCCTCCGGGCTCGGCCGAGACTGCCTTCGGCGAAATCATGCGCACGGATTTCGCAGGTCTGCGCGACGAGCTGATCATCTCGTCCAAGGCCGGCTATGACATGTGGGCAGGTCCTTACGGCGAATGGGGCAGCCGCAAGTATATGATCGCATCCTGCGACCAGAGCCTGAAGCGCATGGGGCTCGACTATGTCGACATCTTCTATTCGCACCGTTTCGATCCGGACACGCCGCTTGAAGAAACCTGTGGCGCGCTCGACCATATCGTGCGTTCGGGCAGGGCGCTTTATGTCGGCATTTCCTCCTACAATTCGCAGCGCACCCGCGAAGCGGCTGCAATTCTCAAGGATCTCGGCACACCGTGCCTCATCCATCAGCCGAGCTATTCGATGCTCAACCGCTGGATCGAGGACGATGGCCTGATCCACACGCTCGAAGATCTCGGCATCGGCTCGATCGTCTTTTCGCCGCTTGCCCAGGGCATGCTGACGACCAAGTATCTGCAGGGCATTCCGAGCGACAGCCGGGCGGCGCAGAACCACTTCCTCAAGAAGGACTTCATCCGCCCGGAGATCATCGACAACATCCGCAAGCTGAACGGCATCGCCGAAAAGCGCGGCCAGACTCTGGCGCAGATGGCGCTTGCATGGGTGCTGCGCAACGGCCGGATCACCTCGGCGCTGATCGGCGCCAGCCGCTCCGAGCAGATCGTCGATTGCGTCAAGGCGCTCGAAAACGACACGTTTACGGCGGAGGAGCTGGCCGAGATCGATCTCTATGCGCGTGAGGCCGACATCAACCTCTGGGCATCGTCGGCCGAACGCTAATTTCGGCTGAAAACATTGATTTGCCTGCATTTTGGGCAAAATTGCCTGCTTTCCGGCGCATTAGACAAAAGTCGAATAGGTGCCGGAAAGCGCCTTCTGGACATGGTCCGGTGTTTCTGTAAGGTGCTGGAATGCCGGTCGATTGCGACGCCGATTTGCGTCGTTTCGGCAGGTTAACGAGGAGGAGCCACCGTCGCCCGGGAAGGGGCAGGGTGGATTGATGGGTGGTAGCGCTGATCGCGGCCGCCCTTTTGGCGAGAACTAGGGGAGGAACCATGGATCGCCGTTCATTTATCAAAAACGCAAGCCTCGGTGGCTTGGCCGCAGCGGGTGCTGCCGCGCTTGCAACGCCGGCCATTGCGCAGGCAAACCCCAAGATCAACTGGCGCCTGGCATCGTCGTTCCCGAAGTCGCTCGACACGATCTATGGCGGCGGTGAAGTGCTGGCGAAGCATGTGTCGGAAGCGACCGACGGCAACTTCCAGATTCAGGTCTTCGCCGCCGGCGAAATCGTCCCCGGCCTGCAGGCTGCTGACGCGGCGGCTGCCGGTACGGTCGAGGCTTGCCACACGGTTTCCTACTATTACTGGGGCAAGGACCCGACTTGGGCGCTTGGTGCCGCCGTTCCCTTCGCGCTCAATGCGCGCGGCATGAACGCCTGGCACTACCACGGCGGCGGCATCGATCTCTTCAACGAGTTCCTGGGAACCCAGGGCCTCGTCGGTTTCCCCAACGGTAATACCGGCGTGCAGATGGGCGGCTGGTTCCGCAAGGAGATCAAGACGGTCGCCGACATGCAGGGCCTGAAGATGCGCATCGGGGGCTTCGCCGGCAAGGTCGTCGAGAAGCTCGGCGTCGTGCCGCAGCAGATCGCCGGCGGCGACATCTATCCGGCGCTCGAAAAGGGCACCATCGACGCCGCCGAATGGGTCGGCCCCTATGACGACGAGAAGCTCGGCTTCTACAAGGTCGCGCCCTACTACTACTATCCCGGCTGGTGGGAAGGTGGCCCGACGGTCCACGCCATGTTCAACAAGGCGGCCTTCGACGGCTTGCCGAAGAACTACCAGTCGCTGCTGCGCACCGCTTGCCAGGCGACCGACGCGAACATGCTGCAGAAGTACGACTACCTGAACCCGTCGGCGATCAAGCGCCTGGTGGCTTCTGGTGCCAAGCTCAGCCCGTTCAGCGCCGAAATCCTGTCGGCCTGCTTCGACAAGGCGAACGAAGTCTATGCCGAAATGGAAGACTCGAACCCGACCTTCAAGAAGATCTGGGACTCGATCAAGGCCTTCCGCGGCGAGTACTACCTCAACGCCCAGATCGCCGAATACAACTACGACACCTTCATGATGATCCAGCAGCGCGGCGGCAAGCTCTAAGCTTTCGCTGTTGCTGATGATTAAAGGCCGCTCGCAACGTCTGTTGCGGGCGGCTTTTCGTTTCGGCCGGAGGCCGCCGGCGTCCCGACGACCCTGCATTTCTGATCCCTACGCATGCGCAGGAGGCGCGGCACGGCAGCGGTTTCGTGGTATGGTTGCGGCCTTGATGAAAGGGAGAAGGTGCAATGCCAAGCGAAGGCCAATCGGTCGTGCTCGGTCCCCATCAGGGCCGCCGGTACGACATGGGTGCCATACAGGCTGTCTTCAAAGCCGATCGCCCGGAAACCCTAGGCCGCTTTTCGATCTCGGAATGGTGGCTCGATGCTCGGCATGAAGGACCCGGCGCTCACAAGCACGACGACAATGACGAGATTTTCTACGTCATCGAGGGCACCGCCAGCATCCTGGTCGGCGACACCTGGCACCAGATGGCCAAGGGCTCGCTCTGCGTCATCCCGCGCGGAACGATGCATGATTTCCGCAATGAGAGCGCATCGCGCATGGGTCTGCTCAACGTCTATGTCGGCGGACCGTTCGAGGAGATGATGCCCATGATCGTCGACTGGTATCGCGACAATCCGGCCAAGAGGATCGATTGAGCAAGTGCGTTTGGTGTGGCTGCCCTGAGATTGCTGACAGACCTCGACGATGGCCTGCGGCGATATGCGTGCCCCGTTCTCCCTCATCCTCGCCCTTGTGGCGGGGATCCAGCGATCCGACGTCCGTCGGATCGAAAGACTCTTTTCAGCCCAAGGACTTGGGCTGGCTAGATTCCTGTGACAGGCACAGGAATGGGGGAGAGTGTGGTTTGCGCTCGACCTCCTACAGGCATCGAGTATTGTTGTCGGCAAACGAAAAGGGCGGCCCTTGCGGGGCCGCCCTTATGTTTTGTGTGCCAGCCGTCTTACTTGAACGAAGGCGGCTGGCTGAGGTCGTTTGACGGTGCCGTCTGCGGCTGGGCACCCGTGCCGCCGAACGAAGGCGGCTGGCTGAGGTCGTTCGAGGGCGCGGTCTGCGGCTGGGCGCCGGAGCCGCCGCCCTGATCCGCAGGCTTCTGGTCGAGCGGGCTGCCGCCTGGAAGCTGCAGGCCGCCCGGAAGGCCGAGGCCACCGCCATTGTCCGGAAGCGTCAGGCCACCACCCGGCGCAAAGCCCGGCACCTCGATCTTGATTGTGTTCGGATCGACGCCCGTGCCCGTTCCCTTGTAGTGCATGACCATCTGCGGGAACATGATCGTCAGCGCCACCATCAGGATCTGGATGCCGACGAAAGGCACCGCACCCCAGTAGATCTGCCCGGTCGTGACGGGCTGGATCGTCTTGCCGGTGATTTTGTCGAGATAGGGCACCTTTGCCGCGACCGAACGCAGATAGAAGAGCGCGAAGCCGAAGGGTGGGTGCATGAAGCTCGTCTGCATGTTGATGCCGAGCAGAACGCCGAACCAGATGAGGTCGATGCCGAGCTTGTCGGCGGCGGGCGCCAGGAGCGGCACGATGATGAAGGCGAGCTCGAAGAAATCCAGGAAGAAGGCCAGGAAGAAGACGAGCAGGTTGACGGTAATGAGGAAGCCGGTTTCGCCGCCCGGCATCGCCGTCAGCAGGTGTTCGACCCAGATGTGGCCGTTGACGCCATAGAAGGTGAGCGAGAAGACGCGCGCACCGATCAGGATGAACAGCACGAAGGCCGAAAGCCGGGTCGTTGCCGTGAGCGCCCCGCGCACCACGTCCATGTTGAGACGGCCCTTGGCGGCTGCCATGATCAGCGCACCGACGGCGCCCATCGCACCGCCTTCGGTCGGCGTCGCGATGCCGAGGAAGATGGTGCCGAGGACGAGGAAGATCAGCGCCAAGGGCGGAATCAGCACGATGATGACCTGCTGGGCAAGCCTCGACATCGCATTGATCTTCAGGCCGCGGTCGATAAGCGCGACGACGTAGATGACGATGACGCCGACGGTGCCGCCGAGGATGTCGGCATTCTCGCCCTGGGTCGGGTAGAGATAAACGTGGGCGGCATACGCGATGCCTGCCGCCACCGCCAGCGCAACGGCGAGCGACGTGACGCCGGAACCGAGCGTGCGGGCTTCCAGCGGCAGGGCCGGCATCGAATCGCGCCGGATGAAGGTCATCAGCAGGATGTAGACCATGTAAAGGCCGGTCAGCACGAGGCCCGGGATCAGGGCGCCGGCGTACATGTCGCCGACCGAGCGGCCGAGCTGGTCGGCAAGAACGATGAGCACGAGCGACGGCGGGATGATCTGGGCAAGCGTGCCCGAAGCCGCGATGACGCCCGAGGCGACCTTCCGGTCATAGCCGTAGCGCAGCATGATCGGCAGCGAGATCAGGCCCATGGCGATGACCGAGGCGGCAACGACACCGGTGGTGGCTGCGAGCAGCGCGCCGACGAAGATGACCGCATAGGCAAGACCGCCGCGGATCGGGCCGAAGAGCTGGCCGACGGTATCGAGCAGGTCTTCGGCCATGCCCGATTTCTCGAGCACGATCCCCATGAAGGTAAAGAATGGGATGGCGAGCAATGTGTCGTTTGACATCACCCCCCAGAACCGGTCCGGCAGTGCATTGAGCAGCGGCCAGGAAAGATTGATCGAGTCCGACAGCGGCGCGAGCTCGACGCCGATGATGAAGAACAGCAGGCCGTTGGCGGCGAGCGAGAAGGCGACCGGGTATCCCAAGAGCAGGAACACGATCAGCGACGCGAACATGATCGGCGCCAGGTTTTCAGCAATGAATTCGATCATGGACGGGTCTCCGGAGACACGACATCGTCAAGCGGCGCATGG
The DNA here is from genome assembly GCF_014852025.1 of Ensifer sp. ENS10. NCBI lineage: Bacteria > Pseudomonadati > Pseudomonadota > Alphaproteobacteria > Hyphomicrobiales > Rhizobiaceae > Ensifer > Ensifer sp. ENS10. The sequence goes on along the minus strand of NZ_JACVAS010000002.1, from coordinate 304,345 downwards.
GTCGGCACATAGGGTGTCGGGTCTTCCATGTTTCCGGTCATGATCGCGATCTTCTTGATGATTTCCGACACACCCTGGAAGGCGAGCAGCAGGAAGCCGACCAGCAGGATGGCCTTGGCCGGCCAGATGATCAGGCCGCCGGCCGAGGAGGAGACCTCGCCTGAGACGTAGGACATCTTCACGTAGGGGAAGAGGTAGTAGAGCACCAGGAGAACGAAGGGCATCAGGAACAGCAGGTGTCCGAGCAGATCGATCCAGTGCTGCACGCGACGCGAGAACTGGCCGTAGACCACGTCGATACGGATGTGTTCGTTCTGGCTGAGCGTGTAGGCGGCGGCAAACATGAAGGCGGCGCCGAACAGGTACCATTGCGCCTCGAGCCAGGCGTTCGACGACATGTTGAAGATTTTTCGGATCACGGCATTGCCGGCGCTGACGAGCACTGCCGCCAGGATCAGCCATGAAACGCTCTTTCCGATGAATTCCGTGATCGTGTCTATTAATCGGCTGAAGCCGAGCAAAGCTCTCATCGATTTCCTCCCCGCGATGGCTCTTATGGTTCTTGTGCCAAGCACAGCCAGAGTGCCGATTTCAAGCGCGCGTTCAAGTCCGAGGTACGATTTTCCCGTGTAGTTCGGCCGCCTCCGACTAAAGTAGAATAAGCTGTCCCGGCGCTCTGCCCATTGTTTGTGCAAACCCGTACCGCTTCGTCGGTCTGAGCGTGAGCGGACGGTTCCCGCCGGCGCGTCAGCGGTGCGAATCGGTGTGGAAAGACGGCCATAGAGAGGTGCTTGAACGTCTTACTGCAACGTTGCAGTCTTGAAATCGTATGATTTTTGAGATCGGATGTGCGCACCAACGGAGGACGCCGAAACCCATGACTGCCATGATCCGCAACCCGATCCTGAAGGGGTTCAACCCGGACCCTTCGATCTGCCGCGTCGGCGACGATTACTACATCGCGACCTCCACCTTCGAATGGTATCCGGGCGTGCAGATCCATCACTCGCGTGACCTGGTGAACTGGCGGCTCGTGCGTCGGCCGCTGGAGCGGGCAAGCCAGCTCGACATGCGCGGCAACCCTGATAGCTGCGGCGTCTGGGCGCCGTGCCTGTCCTACAACGACGGGCTGTTCTGGCTGGTTTACACAGACGTCAAGCGCTTCGACGGCAACTTCAAGGACGCGCACAACTACATCGTCACGGCGGAAGCGATCGAGGCGACCTGGTCGGATCCGGTCTACGTCAATTCCTCCGGATTCGATCCGTCGCTCTTCCACGACGATGACGGCCGCAAGTGGTTCCTCAACATGCAGTGGAATCACCGCACCGAGAGTTTCGGCGGTTCGCCCAAGCATCCGGCTTTCGACGGCATTTTGCTGCAGGAGTGGGACGAGCGCACACGCAAGCTTGTCGGTCCGGTGAAGAACATCTTTGCGGGCTCGGCGCTCGGCCTGGTCGAGGGGCCGCATCTCTTCAAACGCAATGGCTGGTACTACCTGACGACGGCGGAAGGCGGCACCGGATATGATCATGCCGTGACCATGGCGCGGTCGCGCACGATCGATGGTCCCTACGAGATGCATCCGGATACCTACCTGATGACATCAAAGGATCACCCGGAGGCGCCGCTGCAGCGCGCGGGACACGGGCAATATGTCGAAACACCTGATGGTCAGGCCTATCACACGCATCTCTGCGGCCGGCCGCTGCCGCCGCAGCGTCGCTGCACGCTCGGCCGCGAGACGGCGCTGCAGAAATGCGTCTGGCGCGATGACGGCTGGCTCTATCTCGAAAGCGGTGGCCCGGTGCCGGAGGTGCTCGTGCCCGCTCCAGTTCAGGTCGAGCGGATACCGGCAGCGACCGTCGTAGAGACGGATTTCAACGACAGCGCGCTGCCGATCGAGTTCCAGTGGCTGCGCACGCCTGCGCCGGAGCGGATCTTTTCGCTCGAATGGCGGCCCGGGCATCTCCGGCTCTTCGGGCGCGAGAGCATCGGCAGTTGGTTCGAGCAGGCGCTGGTCGCCCGCCGACAGGAACATCACGCCTTCCGCGCCGAGACGACGGCCGATTTCAAGGCCGAAACCTATCAGCAGGTCGCGGGCCTGACGCACTACTATAATCGTCACAAGTTCCATGCGCTCGGCATCACCTGGCATGAAACGCTCGGGCGGGCGCTGACCATCCTCTCATGCCCCGGCGATTTCCCGCATGGGCGGCTGGAGTTCCCTGTTGGCAGCGGCATCGCCATCCCCGACGGACCGATCGACCTTGCCATGGAGATCCGCGACAACGATCTGCAGTTCTTCTGGCGGGAGACACGAACAGGGGATTGGCGCGCGATCGGCCCGGTTCTCGATGCGGGCGTCGTTTCGGACGAGGGCGGTCGCGGCGAGCATGGATCCTTCACCGGTGCTTTTGCCGGGATGTTCGCCTTCGACACGTCGGGGGTGGGCAAGGCCGCCGATTTCGACCATTTCCGCTACGTCAGCCTTGCGGAAGGTTGAGTAATGGATATTAGGAATGCAGCATAAGCGTCAGATATCATTACGTATTTGTAATGTAGCGCTTTCATATTCGGTTCAGGAAGAGGGGGCTAATTTTCGGGTGAAGACAACGAAAGGACACCCGAATGAAACGTCTCCTGATCGCGCTCGTCGCCAGCTCCGTTCTGATCGCGCCGGTCGCGGCACTTGCCCAGCCGGCAGGATCCTTCGAGGTGGCGCAGAACTATGACCGCTCCCGCCGCCCAATCGACCGGAATGGCGATCGCCAGATGGATCGTCACGTCGACCGCCACGTCGACAAGCACGTCACGATCGAGAAACGGGTGATCGTCAAGAAGAAGGAACGCTGGGCGCGCGGCCATCGCCTGTCGCCGGCCGACCGCCGCCACATGGCCCAGGTGCGCGACTATCGCTATTACAAGCTGCGTCCGCCGCCGCGCGGCCAGCAGTGGGTGCGGGTCGACAACGACTTCCTTCTGATCAGCCTTGCAACCGGCGTCATCGTCGGCCTGGCGACGGCACGGTGAGGACAATCTTCTGGCCAGGGGCGGCGGTTGCGCCGCCGCTGGCCAGCAATGGCATTTCTATCATTCTGAGGATGCCCCCGGACGCCCGGCGCCGACCAAGACCTCCCTCATCTCTGTGCTTGTCACAGAGATCCAGCCGCCGTGCGTCGGCACGGCGAAAGGAATGCTGGACGCCTGGAGTTTTCTCGCGCCGCCGACGCGGCGCGGCTGGATTCCTGTGACAAGCACAGGAATGAGGGAGGTTTTTGCGGCTGTTGCACTTCACAAGCGCCTCTTCGAGTCTTGTTTGCCCCTTCACTTGGCGCACACCGCTACCGTTCCGAGGGTCGGCGAGTTTCCCGCTCGCCAAACAGCAACCACTCGACCTCGCCCGGTACCTCAGGTGTCTCCTCATCCCCAGGCATCTCTCCAAGAAACGGATCGAACATCGGCACCGGCCGCCCGGCGGTGTTGAGCGCCATGCACATGAAGCGCGGCCGACGCGGAATTGGCGCGGCCTCTGCCATCAGGCGGCCCGCGGCGACCAGTTGGCGAAGGGATCGGCGAGATCGCGCCAGCGCTCCGGTTGGAAGGCTTTGTCGGCGATGAGGCAGGCGTCGAGTTCGGCGCGAAGTGCTGCCTCATCCATCGGATCGGCGCCGATGAAGACGATCTCCTGGCGTCGGTCGCCCCAGACCGGATCGATATAGGGACCGACAGCCTTCAGGAAGCCAGGGTCGCGCGGCCATTGCTCCTTCGGCACCGCGGACCACCAGAGGCCCATCTTGCCGGTTCTGACGAGCGGACCCGCCTGGCTGATCTCGCCGACATAGTGCGGCCGGGTCGCGAGCCAGAAGAAACCCTTGGCCCTGAGCACGCCCGGCCAGGAGCGATTGAGAAAAGCCTGGAAGCGCATGGGATCGAGAGGCCGGCGGGCGCGATAGACGAAGGAGTGGATGCCGTATTCTTCGGTCTCGGGAACATGATCCTTGAAACCGTTGAGCTCCTTGTACCAGAGCGGGTGCTGCTCAGCCTTGATGATGTCAAAGCGGCCGGTTCCGAGCACGTCGCGAAGCGCCACCTTGCCGAAGTCGGTTTGGATCAGCTGAGCATCCGGATTAAGGCCGACGATGATCTTGCGGGCGGCGTCCAGCTGCTCGGGCGTGGCGGTGCCGATCTTGTTCAAAACGACGACATCGGCGAATTCGATCTGCTCGACAAGCAAGTCGACGAGCGTGCGTGTATCGCCTTCACCCGCCGTCTCACCGCGATCGGCAAGGAAATCGAGCGAGGAATAGTCCGCGATCAGGTTCACGGCATCGACGACGGTGACCATCGTGTCGAGGCGCGCGACATCGGCCAGGCTCTCGCCGTCCTCGTCGCGAAAGTCGAAGGTGGTGGCGACGGGCAGGGGCTCGGAAATGCCGCTCGATTCGATCAGCAGATAGTCGAAGCGGTTCTGTTCGGCGAGGTTGCGGACCTCCTTCAGCAGATCCTCGCGCAGCGTGCAACAGATGCAGCCATTGGTCATTTCCACCAGCTGCTCTTCCGTGCGCGAGAGGCCGGCGCCGCCGTCGCGCACCAGCGCCGCGTCGATGTTGACTTCGCTCATGTCGTTGACGATGACGGCGACGCGCAGGCCGTCGCGGTTGGAAAGCACGTGGTTGAGCAGCGTCGTCTTGCCGGCGCCGAGGAAGCCGGAGAGAACGGTAACGGGAAGCTTTTCCATCGATTGTTTCCTGTATGTTATATCGTTACGGTTGTTGCGGGTAAAAAAGGCGAGCACGATCGCCCGCTTCAGCCTGCTGACAAAGCCGCCTCCGATCGGGAGGGCCCGCCGATGAAGGCAGGGTCAACACCTCCGTCATTCCTGTGCCTGTCACAGGAATCCAGCTGGCCCAAGTCCTTGGGTCGAAAGAGTTTTTTTACCCGACGGACGTCGGGTCACTGCATCCCGCCACAAGGGCGAGGATGACGGAGTGTGGGATAACCGCTCGCAAGCATGCCATCTCACGCTTTGCCAGCGGAGCGAGGCGGGCGCTCCCCACATTCGAGAGAAGCGAACGCCCGCCTTTGCCGTCTTGGGAGGACGGATCAGCTTGCCGAGGCGAGGCAGGTTTTCAGCGATGTGCCGATGTTTTCCATCAGCTGGAAGTAGAGATCCGGGCCGGCGTCGAGCGTGCCGGCTTCCGGGTCGAGCGTGCCGGATTTCGCCGGCGTTCCTTCGATCACCACATTGATCAGCTTCGGCTCGAACTGCGGCTCGGCAAAAACACAGGTCGCACCTAGCTCCTTGATCTTGGCATGGATCTGGGAAAGTCGCTCGGCGCCCGGCAGCACTTCCGGGCTGACCGTGATCGAGCCGGCGACGCGGACCTTGTAGCGGTGCTCGAAATACTGATAGGCATCGTGGAAGACGACGAAGGGCTTGTCTTTCACCGGCGCGACCGTTTCGGCAAGCTTTGCATCAAGGTCGTCCAGCCGCTTGTTCAACGCCTCAAGATTGGCCTTGTAGGCGCCGGCATTGTCCGGATCGGCTTCGGCGAGCGTCTTCTCGATCTCGGCAGCCATCGCCTTGGCATTCACAGGGTCGAGCCACATGTGCATGTCGGTATCGCCGTGGCCGTGCTCATGATCATGGCCGTGATCGTGCCCGGCGGCCGCTTCCGGCGCTGCGGCGTCATCATGCTCCGTTTCGCCTTCCGCATGCTTGTGGCCTTCGTCGCCGTGTCCTTCATCGCCATGGTCATGCGCCTCAAACGCGCCACCCTCGCGGAATTTCAGCTTCTCGAGGCCTGGCGCTTCGCTGAGTTCCACCACCTTGGCGCTGCCACTCAGCGCGTCGAGCGGCTTGTCGAGGAAGGCTTCAAGGCCGGGGCCGACCCAGAAGACCACCTTTGCCGCCTGCAGGGCAGAGGCGTTGGAAGGTTTCATGTTGTAGGTGTGCGGCGAAGCGGCGCCCTCGACAATCAGCGACGGTTCGCCGACGCCCTGCATGATCGAGGCGACGAGGGAGTGGATCGGCTTGATCGAAACCACCACATTGGGACCGGCCGCGATGGCCGGTGCGGCGAGAAGCATGGTGGAGGCAAAAAGCAGGGCGGAAGTCGATTTCATCGGGTTCTCCGGGCTTGAATGGCGCGCCTGGCCCTATCGACCGGGCACGCTGTCGGGCATGCAAAGCATCGATGCAACAGGCCATTGAAGGGCTTGAAGCAATCATGTAATGTTATTACATCAATTGCGTTATGCTATAACGTGTGCGATAGCCAGTGGCAACCATCCAATCCGGAATTTTTTCATGCTGAATTTCCGCTCCCCAGACACGCTGCCGTTGGTCAATATCAGCAATGCCGGTGTGCGCCGCAACGGCCGCTGGCTGGTGCGCGGCGTCGAATTCTCGATCAGCCCGGGCGAGATCGTCACGCTGATCGGGCCGAACGGCTCGGGCAAATCGACGACGGCAAAGGCGGCGATCGGCGTGTTGAAGCCGGATGAGGGCTATGTCGAGCGCAAGCCGGGCCTGAAAGTCGGCTACGTGCCGCAGAAGCTCGCCGTCGACTGGACACTGCCCTTGACGGTCGAGCGGCTGATGACGCTGACCGGCCCCTTGAAGGGCAGGGAGATCGAGGAAGCGCTTTCGGCGACCGGCGTGCTGCATCTGGCGAAAGCTGAAGTCCAGCATCTGTCGGGCGGCGAGTTCCAGCGGGCGCTGCTTGCCCGTGCCATCGCCCGCAAGCCCGACCTGCTGGTGCTGGACGAGCCGGTGCAGGGCGTCGATTTCAGCGGCGAGATTGCGCTTTACGAACTGATCAAACAGATCCGCAACCGCACAGGCTGCGGCATCCTTCTGATTTCGCACGACCTGCACATCGTCATGGCCGAGACCGACACGGTCGTCTGCCTGAACGGCCACGTCTGCTGCCGCGGTACGCCGCAGGCCGTCAGCCAGAGCCCGGAATACCAGAAGCTCTTCGGTAGGCGGGCGGCCAATACGCTTGCGGTCTACAGCCACCATCACGACCATACCCATCTGCCCGATGGTCGGGTGCTCCATGCCGACGGATCGATTACGGAACATTGCTTCCCTGGCGACGGCCACCACCACGACGACGAGGAAAACGTGCACGACCACGGCGAGGATTGCGGGTGCGGCCACCATACGCGGCTGCATGGTTACGACATGAAGGAGAAGCGCGATGCTTGACGATTTCTTCGTGCGCGCGCTGATCGCCGGTATCGGCATTGCCGTCATGGCCGGGCCACTCGGCTGCTTCGTCATCTGGCGGCGCATGGCCTATTTCGGCGACACCATGGCGCATTCGGCGCTGCTCGGCGTGGCGCTGTCGCTGCTTCTCGAGCTCAACCTGATGCTCAGTGTCTTTATCGTCGCGGCCGTCGTCTCGGTACTGCTCCTCTTCCTGCAGCGGCGAGGGGCGCTTTCAACCGATGCGCTGCTCGGCATTCTCTCCCATTCGGCGCTCTCCTTCGGCCTCGTCATCGTCGCCTTCATGACCTGGGTGCGCATCGATCTCGTCGGCTTCCTCTTCGGCGACATTCTGGCTGTCTCCGAATCCGACATCGACATCATCTGGGGCGGCGGCATTCTCGTCATCTTCGCCATCGTCTATCTCTGGCGGCCGCTCTTGGCGTCCACCGTCAATCCGGAACTCGCCGAAGCCGAGGGGCTGAAGCCTGAGCGCACGCGGCTCTTCTTCATGCTGTTGATGGCGCTTGTCATCGCGATCGCCATGAAGATCGTCGGCATCCTGCTGATCACCTCGCTGCTGATCATCCCGGCCGCGACCGCAAGGCGCTTCTCGACCTCGCCGGAGGTGATGGCGGTTCTCGCATCCGTCATCGGTGCGCTCGCGGTAACCGGCGGACTTTTCGGCTCGCTGCACTGGGATACGCCATCGGGACCGTCTATCGTCGTTGCTGCGGTTGGGCTTTTCGTTCTGAGTCTGCTACCGATCGGCCGCCGCCCGGTTGAGGCAGCGCATCATTCCACGCCCGGAGGACACCACTGATGGCGACGCCGCAACTGACCAAGAACCAGACATTGGTGATGGATGCGCTCAGCCATTCCGAAGGGCCGATGAGCGCCTACACGATCCTCGACAAGCTGCGCGATCATGGTTTTCGTGCGCCGCTGCAGGTTTATCGCGCGCTCGACAAGCTGCTCGAATACGGCCTCGTGCACCGGCTGGAGAGCCTGAACGCCTTCGTCGCCTGTAGCTGCCCGCATGATCACGAGCACGACCACGGCGTCACCGCCTTCACCATCTGCGAGGGCTGCGGCCAGGTGACGGAGTTTCATGACGAGGCGATCGAGCAGCGGCTTTCGACGCTGACGCGGGCGCAGAACTTCAAGACCGAGAAGACCACGATCGAGATCCGCGGCCATTGCCAGAGCTGCGTGTAAGTTCGGTCCCGCCAATCAGGGCGGACCGCCTTTTCGGATTGGCCTGGGGTTCAATCCAGCCGGGTGAGATCGGAGGCGTAGCGCCGCCAGTTCTTGACGTAGTGCGCTGCCGAGCGCTTCAGCCCTTCAACAGCAGCGTCGTCCAGCGTGCGGATCGCCTTGGCCGGCGCGCCGACGATCAGCGAATTGTCCGGAAACTCCTTGCCCTCGGTCACCAGCGCATTGGCACCGACCAGGCAGTTGCGGCCGATTTTGACGCCATTCAGCACGGTTGCTCCCATGCCGATCAGCGAGTTCTCGCCGATGGTGCAGCCGTGGATGATGGCGCCATGGCCGATGGTGCAGCCTTCGCCGATCGTGACCGGGAAGCCCGGGTCGACATGGATGACGACGTTTTCCTGGATATTGGTGCGGGCGCCGAGCCGGATCGGCTCATTGTCGCCGCGCAGCGTCACGCCGAACCAGATGCCAACCTCGTCGCCAATCTCGACCTGTCCGATGACGTTGGCATCCGGGGCCACCCAGTAGCCGCCGTTCGGCGGGGTCTGCGGGCGAAGCGATCCAAGGGCATAAAGCGGCATCGGCAGGTATCCTTCATGTCGTCTGAAATGATGCAATGCCAGGAAGAGCGCGTTATGCCGCTCCTGGCACGGCGCTCTAGAGAACTGTAACCGCAAGCGCCGCGACGCCGTCGACGCCGCAGGTGACCTGGTCGCCGCGCACGACGGCACCAACGCCCGAGGGCGTGCCGGTCATGATGACGTCGCCGGGAGCCAGCGTGAAGAGCTTGGAGAGCTCGGCGATCACTTCCGGCACCTTCCAGATCATCTGATCGAGATCGCCCTGCTGGCGCATTTCGCCATTCACCTTCAGCCAGATATTGCCGTTGACCGGATGGCCGATCGCTTCGGCCGGCGCGATCGCCGAGACCGGAGCGGAATGTTCGAAGGCCTTGGCGGCAGCCCAGGGCTTTCCGGCCTTCTTGGCCTCGGCCTGCAGGTCGCGGCGGGTGAAGTCGATGCCGACGGCATAGCCGTAGACGCAATCCAGCGCGTCCTCGACGGCGATGTCGCTGCCGCCGCGCTTCAGCGCCACGACGAGTTCCACCTCGTGATGGACGTCGGCGGTCAGCGGCGGATAGGGGAAGGCGCTACCGGCGGCAAGCAGGTTGTCCGGATTCTTCTGGAAGAAGAACGGCGGTTCGCGATCCGGATCGTGCCCCATCTCGATGGCGTGGGCAGCATAGTTGCGGCCGACGCAATAGACCCGGCGAACCGGAAAGCCGACCAGACTGCCTGAGATCGGCAGCAGCACGGGAAGCGGAGGAGGGATGATAGTTTCCATGATCGTCCGGTCTTGGGCGTCCATCGGTCTCAACGGACAGAAAGATCGCTGCGCGTTTGATAGGCGCTCGCCGTCGACCGAGTGCGGTTTCGAGCGAGGCAGGGAAGAATCCGGACGTTACTGCATAAATCCGCGAATCGGAATCGATCCGATGAAAAATAAGACGAAGGTTTGAGAAGGATTTTGGGACTAAAGCGCGCCCGGATGGGCGCGCGAGATCACGGCAGCCGAGAGGATGCCGTGAGCGGCAAACTCAGGCGCAGTGTGCGTAGGCCTGAAGCTGATCGCGGGTCAGGAACCTGCCGTCGGAACGCGAATTGAGCTCCGGATGGCTGTATTCGAGACTGGGAACTTGGGGAAGCTCAAGGGCCTGGCGCACCGTCATGATACCGACGTCACGGCGGCCACCTTCACGCTTCACGCTGACTTCAACGATGCGATAGAGATTGCTCTCGCTCATATGTTCTCTCCCGTATATCGTTTTCTATCGTTTTTTTTTAATTCCCTTGCGGGGAATAAAGCGCTCCGAAATTGGTTTTTGTGAGGCACCTCAGAATATAGCCGGAAGAAGTGAAGGCTTCACGACAGAAATCGGGCCGTTTCTGGAAAAATCATGCATGATTGGGCGATAATGCGCCGAAATGATGCGGTTTTTGGGCAAATGCCCGGTATCTGAGCCGTTCGTCGACGGGTATTGGGGTCTGCGGCTTCAACTAAAACGTCATCTTGCGCCCGCCGCTGGCGAGCGTGCGCCGCTTCGTGCGGCGGGATACGGTCCGGCGCGGTTGCGCCTCAGTGAGCGTCCAGTTCGGCCTCTTCGGCAGCCGATATGAACAGCGTTCGCGCCTCCTCGGCCGTGCGGCGACCATCGATTGCGGCGCGGCAGGCACTGCGGGCGGCAACATAGAACGGCCCGCGGCGGGGCCAATGGTCGGCAAGGCAGGCGAGCGCGTCTGAGGGGCCTTTCACGGTGCGGCACATGCCGCCAACAAAGTCGAGCTCGATCGGCTGTTTCCAGACTACTTGCATGCGTCTCCTCCTCGAGATCATCTCAATGAATGTCGGCACTGCGGCTGTCGGCCCCCTGGCTCCTCTCAAGCGGCATCGACAGTCGATCTTGCTAATGTAGCGCAGGAGGAGGGATTTGTAAGCAGCTTTTCCGTGTTTGATCAGCGCGCTGCACGCGCTGGCGGCGTGCGGCGATGGCCGAAAAGGACGCCACGACCCTAAAGGGAGACGTCGTGCCGCAGGCGCTCGGCAAAGGCGCGTCCTGCAAGAAGCAGGTGCATCTCGTTGGTATTGCCGGCAAGGTAGTCGTCGATCAGCATGCGGGCATGGCGCCGCGCCCGTTCGCCGTCGCGTGCCCAGCCCTGTTCCCGGCAAAGCTCGTCGAAGACACGTTGCAGCCTCTCCATGTCACCCTTCGACAGGGCAAGGCATTGTGTCGCTCGCAAAGGGGCCACCTGTTCCTCCCGCAGCACCCATTTCCCCGCCCGGCACTATGGCAGAACGCAAGCGAATTTGACCCCTTGGGAATGAGGGGTTCCAGTGGTCTAGCGATTAATCGGAGATCGGCTATCAGGCCGCGGGCACGACGCGGTCGACCTTGGTGCGGCGACCGCCTTCCTCGATGCGATAATAGTCGGGGCCGATCTGCGCATACTGGTCGCAGCGCCGCCCGCCGTCCTCGAAGGTGATGCAAACCTCGTCGCCAGTGATCGTGTAGCTGCCGCCGTCGCGCACCTCGTAGTCGCGATAGCCGTAGCGGCCGTCGGCGTAGAAAGTGGAATTGACGCCGTTGAGGTTGTAGCGCAGCGTCTTTCCGACGAGGAAGGCCTGGAGCGCGTCGCCGGAAAGCGTCGGTACGGAGGGGGCAGCCGGTCTCGGCCTTGCGACTTCAGGCGCCTCCAACTCCATCGACTGGCATCCGGCCAAGAGAAGCGTGAGCAGTGCCGCGATCGCGCGTTTCATGCCGTCCGTCCTTTTTCCTGTCAACTGTATCGATACAGGGGGCACTGCCTTACCGTGCAAATCCTTAGTTCGGAATCGATTGATGGGCGAAACTAGGGAGCAGGTTCCTGGACAGCGACCGCTGGCATCTCGATAGACGCGCGGCGCTGTAATCGCCTTCGGTCGCTTCTGTCAAGTCCAGGAAGCGGTGGTGACGGCGGATCGCGTCACGCGTCGTGCCGCGCGGGCGGGCCTGCGAAGTAGAGAAAGAGATTGGCGGACGCCTGCGCGCCGGCCATCGCCGCTTCGCCAAAAGAGCTCGCATCCGTTTCGTTCTGCCAGGCGGCCTTGAGATCGGCGAGGCAATTGGCGATGGAATCGACGATCGCCTGCTTGTCTTCGGCCTGCATGACGAGAGCCGCAACCGTCGCATTCAGGATCGAGAGTTGCCCGAGCTGGGCGGCGTCGCCATGGAGGAGCAGCTCTTCTGCGCTCATTTCGTCCGGGGATTTCGACATCGCGTGATTCCTTCGCTTGCTGGTTGCGGCGAAAGGCGATCAATTCCCGACGAAGAAGGCAAGTTGGCCGGAGTTCGGCAAGCGGTTCGGTCCGGCGTTGGTTCTTCGAATACAGGCAGGCGGCCTTCGCCGCCTGCCTCACCCAAAAGGGGTATCTCAGAAGATGCTGCCGGCCACTGCCGCGGCAACCGTGGCGGCCAGCGCCGCCAGAAGGAACGCTGCCCCTATGACGGTCGCTATTGTCCGCCGGCGCCGTGCGCCGCTCCAATCGTAGCTCATGTCTTCGCTCCGACGACGATCATGTCAAAGCGGAACAATCGGAGATTCTGCTTAACAAAATGGAAACCAGATTGCCGGCGGGGGGACCGGAGGGCGAGCGCTCCTCGCTGAGGCGCTCTGCCGCGGCTGGAGTGGTGATCCCATCAGCTCCGCATCGAGCGGAGTTCTGGGAAGTCGTACCAGCGCAGTCGCTTGTCGCTGCAGCGGGAATCGTACGAGCTCGAGTCGACGATCTTCCCATCGCGCAAGGCATAACCGCCGACCTGCAATACCTCCTGGATCCGGGTTTCCCTGAAGCGGACACAGAAGGCGTAGATCTTGGCTTCGGGACTGAGCAAGACCACACTCGATATCTCGGCCATCTTGAACTGGGCGCCCTTGGCGTCGATGGCCCGCATCACTGCAACATACTCCTTGCGCACCGCTGCCGACGGCGGTTTTTGCGACGCCACAACGGAGTCCGGCGCCGGCGGCTGGCAGCCCGAAAGCGCAAGAGCAGCCAGTGCGAGAGAGAGGTATTTCAGCATTCGTTGTTCCCCATGTGTCGTTGCCGCGCAGGTTGTACCCGGCGCGTCGTGCGGCTGCAATATCAATCGGATAGGGGCCGTCATGCGGCTACCACCGCATTGCAGGGGGGCGAGAATCGGGGGCTGGGCCGTGTCGTTCGACACGGTCTCGCATTCTTCGGCGTTGCGCTGTATAAGGCGCCGTCCCATCTGGGGGCTTTGGCGCCAATCGGGCGCCAGTGCTGCAAATCTGCCGTGAGTGCTACAGTGTAGCGCCGGCGCGCAAAACCAGAATAACGAGAGCTGATCGAGCATGGCAGAAGGCCGCGCACAGCCCGGAAATCCGGGCAACCGTCACTATTTCAACGCACCGGTCTTTGCCGTGGCGCCTATGATCGATTGGACGGACAGGCACTACCGGTTCTTTGCGCGGCAACTGTCGCGGCATGCGCTGCTCTATACCGAGATGATCGTCGCCGATGCGATCCTGCGCGGCGACAAGCAGAAGCTGCTTGGCTTTGATGCTTCCGAGCGTCCGGTCGCGCTTCAGCTTGGCGGCAGCGATCCCCGGAAGATGGCGGAAGCGGCTGTTATCGCCGAAGACTTCGGCTACGACGAGATCAACATGAATGTCGGCTGCCCGTCGGACCGGGTGCAATCCGGCACCTTCGGCGCCTGCCTGATGCAGGAACCGGAGACCGTGGCTGCCTGCGTTGCGGCGATGAAGGCGGCGGTGAAGATCCCGGTCACGGTCAAATGCCGCATCGGCGTCGACGATCAGGACCCGGAAGTGGCCTTGCGAGCACTGGTTTCGCGGGTCGTCGACGCTGGCACGGATGCCGTCTGGGTGCATGCGCGCAAGGCCTGGCTGCAGGGCCTGAGCCCGAAGGAGAACCGCGAGATCCCGCCGCTCGACTATGGTCTCGTGCATCGGCTGAAGCAGGAAAATCCCAATCTTTTCATCGGCATCAATGGCGGCCTTCAAACGTTGAGTCAGGCGCTTGAGCAGTTGCAGCATCTGGATGGCGTGATGCTCGGCCGTGCGGCCTATCACGACAGCGCCATGCTGACGGCGGCGGATGGGCATTTCCCGCATCCGCTGACCGGGGCGGCGCCGGTGATGCAGGAAGCCAACGCCTTCTCCGAGCGCGGCCATCGCTTCGATCTCGATTTCTGGGCGGATGTTCGTGACGTGATGGCGGACTACGCCGCCGCGCATATCGCCAATGGCGGCCGCCTGATCCATGTGACGCGCCATATGATCGGTCTGTTCCAGGGGTGGCCGGGCGCGCGGCGCTATCGGCAGTTGCTTTCCGCCGACGCGACGCGCAAGGGCGCCGGGCCCGAAGTGATCCACGCTGCCTTCGACGCGGTGTTCGAGGCCATGGCGGCCAAGCAGGCGGCGGAATAGCGTCGGCTGGCGCTTGAAGTTTCTTCCCTCATTCCTGTGCTTGTCACAGGAATCCAGCAGCGCCGCGTCTGCGGCGCAGAAGAGGACAGAGGTCAATTGTCGTTGGGGGAGGTCTCGCCGCGCCGACGCGCGGCCAAAACCTCGTGCCCCCAAACGAAAACGGCGCCCCCTGCGGAGCGCCGTTTCCAAATGAATGTCCGACTGGACGATCCGGCTTAGGCAGCCTGGATGTTGACGGCCTTCGGGCCCTTGCCCATGCGATCCGGCTCGGTGTCGAAGGTGACCTGCTGGCCATCCTTGAGCGTTGCGAGGCCAGCGGCCTGAACGGCGGAGATGTGTACGAACACGTCCTTCGCGCCGCCATCCGGCGTGATGAAGCCGAAGCCCTTGTCCTGGTTGAAGAATTTTACGATGCCCTTGGTGGCCATGGAAGAAGTCCTTTTCCTTCAGTCAATTTGCGTTGCCCGCGCCCCCGAGGGGATGTGGGCATCTCGTCTTCCGCTTGCAAGCGGAAAGGCGTCGAGTGGTCACGATATCGGGGAAAAGACGTCTACGGTGCCGATGCCGGCGGTCCGGCACGAAGCCGGGCGCAGTTGAAAGTCCAGTCTCCGGGATAGAAATCGCCCGAACGGCGCAAGAAGTGACAGGATTTGCAGAAAAAGGCAAGCGCCTTGTACGACGCATCAAGGCGCGGAGTGTCAGGCTTTGCAAGGCTTTGGCCGATTTCTCGCCACTCCATTCACGCCTCCGGCAGAAAAATCGGGGACGGTCCGTTTCTCGACACAATTTCGTCCCGACCGCGACCGAACGTGCGCGCCGCCGACGGGGCCGGTCGCGGATCGCAGCGGATGCTGTCGTTGCGCTTGGCCGCGTGCCTAAGGCTTGCACATCCTCGGGATAACGCGCAGGCTTTACCGAAGGTTGGTTCCGTCTTCGCTGGCGATGGCGTAGCCACTGGCAAAGGCGACGGGCCGACATTCCGCCTGGAGCGGACGAAGGTCGCCTAGCCTGGACGATTAAGTCGCCTTGGCCGGGCGATAACCGGGAAGACTGGGCGAAGTGTCGCCCAGAGGGCGAAGTGTCGCCCAGAGAATGCGCCGGCTGGCTCGACCGGGTGGCGGAAATGACAGACGAAGTGGGGACAGCGTGATCGACCCTTACGAATTGCTTGGACTGGAACGCGACGCCGACAATCAGGCGATCCGCAGCGCCTATCGCAAGGCGGCGAAATCCGCGCATCCGGATTCCGGCGGCGATCCCGAACAGTTTGCGCGGCTGCAGGTGGCCTATGAGCTGCTCAAGGATCCCGTGCGCCGCAAGGTCTATGACGACACCGGCTACGATCCGCAGCTCGCCGATCCGCGCGACCTCAAGGGGCTGATGATGCTGGAAACGCTGGTCAACGAGTTCATTCTCGACGAGCGCGAGCCCGGAACCTTCGATCCTGTCGCCGCCATGCGGCGCAAGCTCTCCGACGATATCGTCAAGAGCCGCTTCCATATTCTCGAGCTCGAGCGTCACCGCGCCCGCGTGCGCAAGCACCTCGACCGCCTCGGCCGCCGGCCGGAGACCGACGTGCTCGGCTCGATGCTGCGCGCCCGCTCGCGGTCAATCGCCGAGGCGATCAAGAATGCCGACGAGCAGATCAAGACGATAGAGCAGGCCTATGAGATGCTGGAAGGCTACAGCTACGAGTTGGAGGCGCTGGAGATGAAGGCGCACGCGGCGGAGTAAGGCGCCGCCTCGGGCGCTGTCGCGTTCGTTCTGGCTTTGCGACGAAAGGCATGGCCGCGCCTGATATGCGGCTGCCGGCTCCCTGATCGCCGATCCTGCTGTCGGCGGCGTTCGCCTACGCGCCGCCGCTGTGCAGCGGCTTCTGTCGGTGTCATAGTCTGCGTCTGTCCCGGGTGGCCGGGACCTCCGCCATAGCCTGGAGCGAAGGAGAGTGGCATGAGCCGTCGCTTGAACATGCGCGTTGCCTTTCTTCTTCTGGGGATCGTGCTCGCCGCCTACCTCGCGGTCAGCTACTTCCTGGTCCCGGAGCTATGGCTCTTCCACGATGACCGCCGGAAGGTTCCGCTCAATCCCATGGTGACATCGACGGAGCAGGGCATTCCCGGTGATCCGATCAATGTCGGGCTGGTCGGCTCCAAGGAGCAGATCATCCGCGCCTTTAACGCCGCAGGCTGGGATGCTGCCGACAAGGTCACGCTGCGATCGTCCGTCGATATAGGCCTCAGCGTCGTGCTCGACCGCCCGGATCTCGATGCACCTGTCAGTCCGCTGTTCTACGAGGGTCGCGAGCAGGATCTGGCCTTCGAAAAGCCGGTCGGCCGCAGCGCCGACCAGCGCAACCATGTGCGCTTCTGGCAGACCGCGACGCCTGCGGAGGGCGGTGGCCCGCTCTGGCTCGGTTCGGCGAGCTTCGACCGCGGCGTGGGCTTGAGCCACGACACCGGCCAGATCACCCACCACATCGGCCCCGATCTCGATGCCGAACGCGATCTGGTGATCGGCGACCTCAAGAAGGCGGGGCAGGTTTCGTCGACCTATGAAATCCCCGGCGTCGGTGCCACCAAGACCGGCCGCAACGGCGGCGGCGACCCCTATTTCACCGACGGCAAGGCTTTGGTCGGTGTGCTCGGGCCGGCAGCAGTGGGCAGCGGCGCGGGGATTGCCAAGTGAGGCTCGGCGGCTCGTGCTGCCTCGCCTTGTGGAGCCAGCCCCCAGCGCGCCTTTCGACTTACGCCGGCTGCCCCATGAACTGCGACAGCGATGCGAAATCGTCGTGCAGGTGGCCGGCCTCGATCGCCCGGCGGAAGATCGCCTCGTATCCCCCAGTGATCGTGCGGTCGATGCCGCGGGCTTCCATCAGGTCGACCAAATGGTGAAACGCGCTGTAATGCGGCGATACGGACGAGAGCGTTTCGGCATCAGCGTCATAGCGCCCGGCGGCGCTGCGTTTGATGAGGTCGGAGACGAGCCCCTCGACCACCGGCGCCGTCGCCGTCCATTGTCTTGCCAGCACGCCGAGATCGATCGCCTCGGCCCGGCAAACGGCGATCGACTGCAGCGCACCGAACAATGCGCCCCACATCAGCGCCAGCACGGCGCTGTCGAGCGCATTGGCGAGGCCCGGATCCTCGCCGATGAACTGGACATTGCCGCCGAGGGCGCCGAGCACGTTACGGCCTTCCTCGAAAACAGCTGAAGGACCGGAGACAAGCAGCGTGCCCGCTTCGGTGCCGATGAAGTCCGGCGTCGCCAGGATCGCGCCGTCGAGATAGCGGGCACCCTGCCGCTGCGCCCAGCCGTGCGCCTCGCGGCCACCATCCGGCGTGCCTGACGTGAGTTCGATGATCAGTCTGCCCTCGAGGGCACCGGCGACCTCCTTGTCGCGCAGAAGGCTTTGCGTCGCCTGGTAGTCGCTGACATTGACGATGACGACCTCAGATGCGGCGACCGCATTGCGCACGCTTGCCGCCACCTCGGCCCCGGCGGCAGCGAGCGGCGCCGCCTTTGCCGGCGTGCGGTTCCACACCGTCGTCGGGTGCCCGGCCTTGAGAAGCGCATGCGCCAGCGCCGATCCCATGCGCCCCATTCCCAATACGCTGATTGCAGGTTGCATTCCCAGTCTCCATATCCATGGCGCGGGAAGGGCGCCTGCACCCTTATCCCGCCCTGATTTCCACAGCGACGCGGTTGTCGTCGCGGTTCAGACGTAAGGTGGGCGGCCCGGGTCGCAATACGCACCGGATGGTAAGTGCTTACCGCGACGTAAGGGAGGATGATGTGACGACAGCAATGGAAAACTGCGGCTTTGCAACTGCGCTCAGGGCGATCGAGGGAAAGTGGAAGGTCGATATTCTCTGCGAACTCGGCAAGGCCGCCCGCCGCTTCGGCCGCCTGCGCCAGGCGATCCCTTTAATCAGCGAGAAGATGCTGGCGCAGCAGTTGCGTGAATTGGAGGCCGATGGCCTCGTCAGCCGCACCACCTATCCGGAAATCCCGCCAAAGGTGGTGTACGCGCTGACCGAACGCGGCGCGGCGCTGAACGTGGCGGCGGCGGCTCTCTGCAAGTGGGGCGAGGAGTTTGGCGGCGATGACGAGGTGCGGCCGGAGGCGAGGGTGGTTGCTGCGGGCTGACCGGCGGTAGCGTCGCCCGGGTGAAACAGTGGCGGCACCCGCAAGCGCGCGCGCCTTTGGGCACGCCCTTATGACCGCGCCCTTATGACCGCGCCCTTGTGTCCACGCCCCTGAGCACCTCCCTCCGGAGCGGCGATCTTAGCGGTCACAGCCCCGCTCGACCCTCATCTCTGTGCTTGTCACAGAGATCCAGCAGCCGCACGTCCGCGCGGCGGGGTATGCCGAGCCGGTACGCTGGGTGCTCGCGCATTCGGGGCAACGCATCCCCTCGCGCCGCCGATTCGGCGCGGCTGGATTCCTGTGACAAGCACAGGAATGAGCGAGGTGGTACGCGGCCGCGGCACTTCGTCAGATGCCGTTGTGACGTCGAATCCTGTGGCTCTGGGTGCCCGAGATTTCCTGCGCCTGCGGAATTTTCATCCCTGGCATCCGGTTCCCTTGGGGGCAACGATCTTCGTAGCGGCAATCCTGTCCACCCTCATCTCTGTGCTTGTCACAGAGATCCAGCCGCCGCGCGTCCGCGCGGCGAGAGATCCCGAGCCATAACGAAGACTTTCTCGTATTGGTCGGCGCATCCCCCCGCCGCAGCGCGGCAGGGGGATGCCTGTGACAGGCATGGGAATGCGGGCGGTGGGACGCGTGATCGCTGCGCTACTTCACCACGGCATGGCGCTTGCGGCCAAGCGAGAGCCGAACCGGATGCTCGCCGAGTGAGACGATTGTCTCTGCATCCTCAACGACTTCTCCGTCCAGGCGCACACCGCGCCCGGCGATTGCCCGCCGTGCCTCGCCCTTCGATGAGGCCAGTCCTGCCCGTACCACGAGGTCAACGAGACCTATGCCCTTCAGGCGCTCGGCATCGCTCAGCACGACCGTCGGCAACCCCTCGGCCGCTTCACCTCCGCCGAATGCCTGCCGCGCCGTCGCCTGCGCCCGCCGGACTGCGTCTGCTCCATGCGCCAGCGCCGTTGCCTCATTGGCGAGGCGCTCCTTGACCACGTTCAGGTCCGCGCCCTCGGCGCGACCCAGCCTTTCGATCTCGTCGAGCGGCAGATCGGTGAAGAGTTTGAGGAAGCGCACCACGTCGGCATCCTCGACGTTACGCCAGAACTGCCAGTAGTCGTAGGGCGACAGACGGTCCTCGTTCACCCAGATGGCGCCGGCCGCGGTCTTGCCCATCTTGACGCCCGATGCCGTCGTCAGCAGCGGCGTGGTCATGCCGAAGACTTCCGCGCCCTCGATCCGCCGCACCAGATCGACGCCACCAACGATATTGCCCCATTGGTCGCCGCCGCCGAGCTGCAGCCGGCAGCCGGTGCGGCGAAACAGTTCGAGGAAATCGACCGCCTGCAGGATCATGTAGTTGAACTCGAGGAAGCTCAGGTTCTCCTGCTGTTCCAGCCGCGTTTTCACGCTGTCGAAGGAGAGCATGCGGTTGACGGAGAAGTGTTTGCCGACGTCCCGGAGCATGTCGATCCAGGCCATCCGGTCCAGCCAATCGGCATTGTTGACCATGACAGCATCGGTCGGGCCGTCGCCGAAGGTCAGCAACCGCTCGAACACTTTGCGGATGCCGGCGATATTGGCCGCGATCTCATTCTCCGACAGCATTGGCCGTGCCGCCGAGCGAAAGCTCGGATCGCCGATCCGCGTCGTGCCGCCGCCGATCAGCACGATCGGCTTGTGCCCGGCCTGCTGCAGCCGGCGAAGCGCCATGATCGGCAAGAGATGGCCGACATGCAGGCTGTCCGCCGTCGCATCGAAGCCGGCGTAGACAGGCACGATGCCGGCCGCAAAGGCGCGATCGACGCCCTCAAGGTCCGTCACTTGGTTGACATAGCCGCGCTCGAGCAGCGTCCCGGTGATCGTCGAGCGCGGCTCAAAGGCGTCAGTGGGATTGTCGGAAATTGTCATTAGAGCTCTCCATGGCATTGCCGCCAGGGAGCACCGAACAAAACAAAGCCGCCTGACGGCGGCTTGTTTCAAGACATGATCGAAACGCGCCGCTCCCTATGGGGACGTCGCATAATTGAATTAGCCCCCGAAAGGTCCGGACATGCTTCCCCACTTAGCTAAGTGGGTAGGAGTAGTGTTGGTAATATGACTAGTAGCAACTTTAAGATGGAAGTCCTGTAATGGCCCCATAAATCCCCGGACATGATCTCCCACTTGTTAAGTGTGAGGAGTAATGTCCCCATTATGAGTAGTCACAACCCGAAGATAGAAGTGCTGTCCGGCCCTGAGCGCCGCCGTCGCTGGTCGACGGCCGAGAAGCTCGCCATCGTTCAGGAGACGTATGAAGGGGATGCGACGGTCAGCATCGTCGCGCGGCGTCACGGCATCCAGCCGAACCAGTTGTTCAATTGGCGCAAGCTTGCAGCGCAGGGAGCGTTCACCGCAACCGCATCGCAGGAAGACGTCGTTCCGGCATCCGAATATCGAGCCCTTCAGAACCAGGTCAAGGAACTGCAGCGCCTGTTGGGCAAGAAGACGATGGAAGGCGAAATCCTCAAGGAAGCGCTTGAGATCGCCACCGGCCCAAAAAAACACCTGTTGCGCTCGCTGTCATTGCCGAAGGGCAGTTCGCGATGACGGCGGTGTGCGAGACTTTGGGTGTCGCCCGATCAAACATTGCAGAGCGCGTGAAGCAAATCCCTTCCAAAGCCCGTGGGCGACCGCCGCTTGCTGATCAGGGCCTGGTGGATGAGATCAAAACGATCATCGCCGATATGCCGACCTACGGCTATCGCCGGGTTCACGCCATTCTGCGCCGAAACGCCAGCAACGATGGCCGTTCCTGGCCAAACGTCAAACGCGTCTATCGGGTGATGAAGGTGCACGACCTGCTCCTTCAGCGCCATACTGGTGCGAGTGATACCCGTCGCCACGACGGCCGCGTCGCTGTGGAGCAGTCGAACCTACGTTGGTGTTCGGACGGATTCGAAATTGGCTGCGACAACAGAGAGAAGGTGCGCGTTGCCTTTGCCCTCGACTGCTGTGACCGCGAGGCCATTGCCCACGTCGCCACCACTGAAGGCATCAAGAGCGCGGACGTTCAGGACCTTGTCATCACCGCCGTCGAGAACCGCTTCGGTCGCATCAACGCCCTTCCAAAGCCCATCGAATGGCTGACTGACAATGGCTCGTGCTTCATTGCGAAGGACACGAAATCGCTGCTGCTGGATATCGGGATGGAGCCTTGCTCGACACCCATTCGCAGCCCGCAGTCAAACGGAATGGCGGAAGCCTTCGTCAAAACCTTCAAGCGCGACTACGTCTCGGTCAATCCCATTCCGGACGCCGAAACCGTCATCGCCCAACTGCCCTTATGGTTCGAGCATTACAACACGCTTCACCCGCACAAGGCTTTGGGATATCGATCACCGCGCGAGTTCTTAAACCGTCAAACAGAAACCTGATCCTGTCCGGTTTTTATGGGGCAACTCCAAGTCCTTTCGGGTCCGGAACGGCGACGGCGCTGGAGCACGGCGGAGAAGCTGGCCATCATTCAAGAGACCTACGAGGCGGGCGCGACGGTGAGCATCGTTGCCCGGCGGCACGGCATTCAGCCGAACCAGTTGTTCGCATGGCGCAAGCTGGCGTCTCAAGGGGCGCTGACGGCGACGGCCGCCGAGGAGGAGGTCGTTCCGGCTTCCGAATACCGGGCGCTTCAGGCCCAGGTGAAGGAGTTGCAGCGCCTGTTGGGCAAGAAGACAATGGAAGGCGAAATCCTCAAGGAAGCCCTCGAAATCGCCACCGGCCCAAAAAAACAGATGTTGCGTTCGCTCTCTCTTCCGAAGGACTTTTTGAAATGAAGACCGTCTGCGAGACTTTGGGTGTCGCCCGGTCGAATATCGCTGCCCGTGCCACAGGTTCCCCTTCCAGAGCCAGAGGACGCCCGCCACTCCCGGATCGGGAGCTGGTGGAAGATATCAAGGCCGTCATCGCCGACATGCCCACCTACGGCTATCGCCGGGTCCATGCCATCCTGCGCAGGAATGCCCGAAAACAGGGCAAGTCATGGCCCAATGCAAAGCGCGTCTACCGGGTCATGAAGCTGCACCATCTGCTGCTCGTGCGACATACCGGAGCCGTCGATGATCGTCTTCACGACGGCCAGGTCGCCGTCGCCCGCTCGAACACCAGATGGTGCTCCGATGGCTTCGAGATCGGCTGTGACAACAAGGAGAAGGTCCGTGTTGCCTTCGCTCTCGATTGCTGCGACCGGGAGGCAATCGCCCATATCGCCACCACGGAAGGCATCAAGAGCCAGGATGTGCAGGACCTCGTGATCACGGCTGTCGAGAACCGCTTTGGCCGCATCAACATGTTGCCGCAGCCTATCGAATGGCTCACAGACAACGGCTCCTGCTTCATCGCCAAGGACACCAAATCCTTGCTCCGCGACATCGGCATGGAGCCGCGCTCGACGCCGGTGCGCAGCCCGCAGTCGAACGGGATGGCGGAGGCCTTTGTCAAAACATTCAAGCGCGATTACGTCTCGGTAAACCCAACTCCGGATGCCGAAACCGTCATCGCACAACTGCCCTTCTGGTTCGATCATTACAACGATCTTCACCCGCATAAGGCATTAGGATATCAATCACCCCGCGAGTTCATCAGCTCGCAATCTCAAACCTGAGCACGTCCGGTCTTTTGGGGGCAACTCCAGGGGACGTCGCATAATAGATGGCAGCGATGAGCGCGGTTTTGATCATGCTGTGGTTGTAGCGAGGAATGGGGGAGGCGGCAAGGGTGGGGATCGTGGCCGTGTAGAGTTGTATTTTTCGGCAATTCAATCTTTATATGCACGCCGTAATCGGTAGTGTACCTGATAGATTTGACAATTTACAGTCGGAATTGGGTGGAGGTTTTTGCGGTGTCGTTTGTCAAAATTAGCAATGAGCAACATGATGCATTTGTGTCGTCCCTTAAGGCAGGTCAGTATAATTTGCTATTGGGTGCCGGTGTTAGCCTTGATTCCGAAAATAGTATCGGGAAGCTGCCGTCTGGAACCACTCTTCGCGACGAATTATGTGATTTGAAGGGTGTTTCGAAGAACAAATCTCTTCAAAAAGTTTTCGCACTTCTCAGTGAATCCGAAGTTGATCAATACATTACAAAAAGGTTCTCTGGATGCACCGCAGGCGCGACGCTATCGACTCTCTCAACGTTCGTTTGGCGCCGAGCATTTACTTGGAATATCGATGACGCGTTGGAGGCAGCTTATCGATTAAAAGGTGCGAAGCAGAAACTTGTGACAGCACATTTTCGCGACGACTACAACGATGAGCGGGTTCTTTCCGATTTGCTTCTGGTCAAGCTACATGGCTCTGTGACGCACGCTTCGAAAGGTTACGTCTTTGCACGGGACGAATACATACAAGTAATGAAAGAGAACAGTCCTTGGATGACTGTTCTCTCGCAGTTTCTCACTAACGGAATCCAGAAATATTCTTCCCGAAAAGATAACTGGTGCAGAAGCTCTGGCATTCTATTCCGATTTCGAGTTGGTTCCGTCGAGCCAAAGGCCCCAGGAATCCGCGTCGAGGTTCTTCTACGGGCACGCTCCAGAATGGTCGGATTTTGAATCTGGGTTTGATGTCAGTCGCTCGATAACATCCTCCATTATTAATGATGTCGAAAATCTGCTAAATAATACAGTAGAAGAGAGCAGAATTATTATTCTGACAGATGAGCCTGGCACCGGAAAGACAACTGTCGTCAGAAGAGTTGCTTTTGAGATATCTAGAAGAGGAATTCACACCCTGGTGTGCTCTGCATTGAGTCGGTTGGAGTATGATAAGACATTAAGCATTGTTGACGGTATAGAAGGTCCACTCTTAATAGTTGTTGATAATTTTGCAGACCAAGTGTCCCCGTTTGCTGAAATTGTATCAAAAACTCGGAAAAAAGATCTAGTCGTTCTTGCTTCAGAGAGAGGGTACAGAAATAGATACTTATTTCAGAGCTTGTCCGGCGTCCCTTATCATCGCGCTGCGGCGCTAAAGATGCGTGCGGTCGATGTTGAGGCTATAGTTGAGCGGTATACAGAGTTAGGCATTGTCGGAACGTCACGTGCAATCAGAGATCTAAACGGCTTTATAAAATCAGCCGCTGATGATCCGATGGCGGTTGTATGTTGCAGGGTCCTCAACGACTTCAGGCCGCTCGACAGAATTGCCTTCGACTTGATGGAGGAATGCAACGAAGTTGATCAAAACAGATATCTGATAGCGGCCCTTTCTCAGCATTGTTTCGGCGGTGGCGTTCGTCACGAGATTCTCTCTAGTATTCTCGGATCCCAGGGATACAGAGAGCAGCTTAGCAAAGAGCATGCACTGCCTTTGTCATATTATGACCGTCGTACGAATACGCATGTCGTACCGCAGAATTCTACGATCGCGATGCGTATTCTCGACAATATGTCGAAGCGCGATCCGCGCCGACTTCTGGATATTTTTACTAGGCTCGCAAGTACACTTGCACCACGCGTAAACCGAAAAGCGATTAAACAGCGCAGTTCTGAAGCACGATTGGCGAGCCGCTTATTCGATTTTGACTCTGTGGTCGACGGCATACTGGGAGACTTGGCCCCTGCGTTTTATGAGGCGACCCAAAAAGCGTGGCAGTGGAACTCGCGATACTGGGAGCAGGTGGCGCTCATGAATGTTTCGCGTCACAATAGCTCAGGCGTTCGTGGAATGACTGAATACTTGGACTCGGCAGTCCAAAACGCGAGACATGCTGCGTCCATCGAAAATCATCCGCTGCCACTAACCACACTAAGTAAAATATTGTTTATTCAGATGGTTGTCCCGGGGTACTCGAGAGTAGGCGCATTCAACGAAGCTTTTGACTGTTCAGACCGCGCAATCAAGATTGAAAAAAGCTGGGCGCGGAAGTCGGTGCACCCGTATGTTACCATGTTCCGCGGAGCGCGAGAGTATCTAGAGCGCGGCGGTGTGATGTCGAGCACGCAGATGCAGCGTGTTCGCGACCTTTTGCTCGAAGCAGAGAAACTTTTCCCAAAGGATCATGAGGTTGGGGACAATTTGCGCAATCTTAGAGCTTTGATTTAGCTTGCAGCCGCCCCGGACCGACTATCTTCTGAGCAGAGGGGGTGTCTTGCCGGAGGAGGAGGGCTTCTCCCTCTCTATCCTGCGAGACATCTCCCCACAACGCACTGGGCTCGCCCTTGCTTGGCAGTTTGCCGTCTTCCGAGCGCGGGCACCGAGTCGTTGTCTTTCCTGATTTGCCTACCGCCCCGGCCGTCCCGTCTTGCCCTTCGTCCGGCCCTTCTGCCGCTTCTCGTCCACCGGATCCTCATAGGACCCGACGCCCGGTTTCGCCCGGGTGAGGATCGGTTTATCCGGGACATGGCCGATCACCGGCTTTTCGGTGCGGCCGACAGTCATTTCGTCGAGGGTGTTCCGGCGGAATAGCGATTTGTCCGAGCCGGCGGGTGTCGCGACGTCGCGGCCCATGTCGTCGAGGTCGGGCTTCTGGAAGAGAGACTTTTCGTCCGTGGTCTTGGATCCTCGGCTCGATCCTCGGGTTGAACCCGAGGACGAGGATGACGTCGAGGAGCCGGACCGCTTGCCCCCTTCCTGCGACCTTGCCTCTTCCCGCGCCATCGGGTCGTCCAAGGCGGCCAGTTCGGCGGCCTTGAGGCGTTTGATCTCGTCGCGGAGGCGGGCGGCCTTTTCGAAGTCGAGGTCGGCGGCGGCGTCGCGCATCTGTTTTTCCAGCGCGTTAAGGTGGGCCTGCAGGTTGTTGCCGACGAGGTGGCCGCCGTCGGCGAAGCCCTTGCCGGCGACGCCGGAGATGTCGGCGCGGACGTGGTCCTTCTCGTAGACCGAGTCGAGGATGTCGGAGATCTTCGCCTTTACCGATTCCGGCGTGATGCCGTTGGCCTCGTTGTAGGCCATCTGCTTTTCGCGGCGGCGGCTGGTCTCGTCCATGGCGCGCTGCATCGAGCCGGTGATCTGGTCGGCATAGAGGATGACCTTGCCGTCGACGTTACGGGCAGCGCGGCCGATGGTCTGCACCAGCGAGGTCTCGGAGCGCAGGAAGCCTTCCTTGTCGGCATCGAGAATGGCGACGAAGCCGCATTCGGGAATGTCGAGGCCCTCGCGCAACAGGTTGATGCCGACGAGCACGTCGAAAGCGCCGAGGCGCAGGTCGCGGATGATCTCGATGCGTTCCAGCGTGTCGATGTCGGAGTGCATGTAGCGCACGCGAATGCCCTGTTCGTGCAGGTATTCGGTGAGGTCTTCGGCCATGCGCTTGGTGAGCACGGTGACGAGCGTGCGGTAGCCGGCGGCGGCGGTCTCGCGGATTTCGCCCAAGACGTCGTCGACCTGGGTTTTCGCCGAGCGCACTTCCACCGGCGGGTCGATCAGGCCGGTCGGGCGGATGACCTGTTCGGCAAAGACGCCGCCGGATTGTTCCAGTTCCCAGCTACCGGGCGTCGCCGAAACGGCGATCGTGTCCGGGCGCATCGCGTCCCATTCCTCGAAGCGCAACGGACGGTTGTCCATGCACGAGGGCAGGCGGAAGCCGTATTCGGCCAGTGTCGCCTTGCGGCGGAAGTCGCCGCGATACATGCCGCCGATCTGGCTGACGGAGACGTGGCTCTCGTCGATGAACAGCAGCGCGTTGTCGGGGATATATTCGAACAGCGTCGGCGGCGGCTCGCCGGGGTTGCGGCCGGTGAGGTAGCGCGAATAGTTCTCGATGCCGGCGCAGGAGCCGGTCGCTTCCAGCATCTCGATGTCGTAGCGGGTGCGCTGCTCCAGCCGCTGGGCTTCGAGCAGGCGGCCGCCCTTTTCCAGCTCGGCGAGCCGGTGCACCAGCTCTTCCTTGATCGCCTTGATGGCGCCGTTCAGCGTCGGGCGCGGGGTGACATAGTGCGAGTTGGCGTAGATTTTCACCGACTTCAGGTCGCCGGTCTTCTGGCCGGTCAGCGGGTCGAACTCGGTGATCGCGTCGATCTCGTCGCCGAACATGGAGATGCGCCAGGCGGCATCCTCCAAGTGGGCCGGAAAAATCTCGATGGTATCCCCGCGCACGCGAAAAGAGCCGCGCTGGAAATCCATGTCGCGGCGCTTGTACTGCTGCGCCACCAGGTCGGCGAGCAGTTGCCGCTGGTCGAGCCGGTCGCCGACGCTCATCTGGAAGGTCATGGCGGTATAGGTCTCGACCGAGCCGATACCGTAGATGCACGAGACAGACGCGACGATGATGCAGTCGTCGCGCTCCAGCAGCGAGCGGGTGGCCGAGTGGCGCATGCGGTCGATCTGCTCGTTGATCGAGGATTCCTTCTCGATGAAGGTATCCGAGCGCGGCACGTAGGCTTCCGGCTGGTAGTAGTCGTAGTAGGAGACGAAGTACTCGACCGCGTTGTTGGGAAAGAAGTTCTTGAACTCGGAATAGAGCTGCGCGGCCAGCGTCTTGTTGGGCGCGAGGATGACGGCGGGACGTTGCGTCGCCTCGATTACCTTGGCCATGGTGAAGGTCTTGCCGGAACCGGTGACGCCGAGCAGCACCTGGCTGCGCTCGCCGGAGGTCAGGCCCTCGACCAGATCGGCGATCGCCGTCGGCTGGTCGCCGGCCGGCTCGTAATCGGAGACCATCTGGATCTCGACGCCGCCTTCGGATTTCGGCGGCCGGGCAGGCCGGTGCGGCGTCCAGAGCTTGCCGTCCTTGAACAGCGGGTTGCCGCTTTCGATCAGCGCCGACAGCGCTTCCACCGTGGCGGTGACGCCGGATTTGGCCGTCAGCCTGTCGGCATCCTCCAGCGACACGTCGAGGCCCGCGACCGGGTTGAGGCCGGCGGCGGCGCGGGTCTTCGGATCGGTCGAGCCGCCCATCGACGTGCCGCGCGCGGACTTGCTGCCGACGATCTCGACCTTGCTCTTCTTCCCGGCCTTCTTCGGCTGTGCTTCGTCATCCGCGCCCGCGGCCTTGCGCGCCGCCTTGGAGGCGGCGATCTCTACCGTCTTGCGGTGCTTGCCGGCCTTGGAGGCGATCTGACGCTGGGTTTCGAAAGCGGAGGCTTCCGCATCCGCCTCGAGCTGCTTCACCCAATCCGAGACGTTGCCGCTGAGCGGGGTGCCGGACAAGGGCGCCTGCGGCGCTTCTTCGAAACCGGACGGCGTGGAGGGCTTCGGCGGGGCATTCTTCGGAGCTTTGGTCATGGCGGGGAATATGGCGAGAGTCCGGTCGAAAGAAAAGGGGCGAGTGAGTACAAAAAGGCAACATTTCGCAGTGCTTCGGCGACAACTTTGCACGCGAAACGGCAGGGGCGTGGCGTTGAATTTGCGGACGACTGGGCGCCGAACGAGTGGCAGCGCCACCACTCGGGCCGACGGCCGGGTCACGCTTGCCTCAACCGCGACGAGCCGGACTGGCTCGTTGATATAACTCTTACGGTTGCGATGTGCCGTTACGTTACTCCAATTGGGCGACAAGACATAAATCCCTGCAGCGTGGTAACAATAACACTTTGGAGGGTGCCATGTTCTACTTGCGTGGCGCCGCACTCATCTCGATTTGTGCTGCGTTTTGCCAACCGCTTCCTGTCAGCGCTGCCGAACCTGTCGGTCAGGCGGTGCAGATTCGCACGTCAGTCAGCGGCGCACGCGGTCCGATCGCGGTCAAGGACCCGGTCTACAAGGACGAACGGATTTCGACATCGAAGTCCGGTCTCGGCCAGTTCGTCTTCCAGGATGGCACCAAGCTTGCGGTCGGCTGGGGTTCGTCCGTGGTCATCGACAAATTCGTCTACGATGATGCCAAGTCGGTGAAGAAACTGACGATCATGGCCGCGAAGGGCACGTTCCGCTGGATCAGCGGCAAGTCCGGGCACTCCGCCTATGAAATCGTCACGCCGGCCGGCACGATCGGCGTTCGCGGCACCGCCTTCGATTTTTATGTCGGCCGCGACGGCACCACCGCCGTCGTGCTGCTCAGCGGCGCCGCAAGCTTCTGTGGCGCCGGCGGCTGCCGGCAATTGACGCAGCGTTGCGACTGCGTCGTCGCCAAGCCTGGCGGCGGCATCAGCGATCCGAGAAGAGTCAGTCGCAATACATTGAAATCACTAGGCAATGCGCAAGCCCTTCCTTTCCTCTCCGGTGGGCAACGACTGTCCGGAGCGCTGGGCTGGGCGGGGGGCGGCTGCAGCCTTGCGGCGGTGTTCCAGGAGGATCTCGAACGCCAACCGCGAACTGTGCAACCCCCCGCCGTCGAAGAAAGGCCTCCCGAGGAAAAACCGAAGCCCGAGGAGAGGCCGCACAAGCCGGAGGAGAAACCTCAGAAGCCGGAGGAAAAACCTCAGAAGCCTGTGCAGGAAGAAGGCTACCGCAATCGCCACTGGGAGATGAAACATCCGGATATCCGCGGCGAGGATGCCAACCACAAGGATGTGCTCGAACATGCCAACGACCATCAGAACAAGGGGCATCAGAAGGGGCGCAGTCATCACAATGACTGACGAACCGGCAGGCCGCCTGACGCTCGGTACCTTCCGCGCACGCCGCCGATTGCCTCCAATGGCCACGACTGGGCGAGCGGCCATGACCGCCTAACTCTTACGGTTGCGGCATGGCGTTACCCCGATTGGGCGACAAGACATAAATCCCTGTGACGTGATAACAATAGCACTTTGGAGGGTGCCATGTTCTGCTTGCGTGGTGCCGCACTCATCGCGTTTTGTGCCGTGACATTCAGTCCGACCATCGCCGCCGAACCTGTCGGCCAGGCGGTGCAGATTCGCACGTCAGTCAGCGGCGCACGCGGTCCGATCGCGGTCAAGGACCCGGTCTACAAGGACGAACGGATTTCGACATCGAAGTCCGGTCTCGGCCAGTTCGTCTTCCAGGATGGCACCAAGCTTGCGGTCGGCTGGGGCTCGTCGGTGGTCATCGACAAGTTCGTCTATGACGATGCCAAGTCGGTGAAGAAACTGACGATCATGGCCGCGAAGGGCACGTTCCGCTGGATCAGCGGCAAGTCCGGGCACTCCGCCTATCAAATCGTCACGCCGGCCGGCACGATCGGCGTTCGCGGCACCGCCTTCGATTTTTATGTCGGCCGCGACGGCACCACCGCCGTCGTGCTGCTCAGCGGCGCCGCAAGCTTCTGTGGCGCCGGCGGCTGCCGGCAATTGACGCAGCGTTGCGACTGCGTCGTCGCCAAGCCTGGCGGCGGCATCAGCGATCCGAGAAGAGTCAGTCGCAATACATTGAAATCACTAGGCAATGCGCAAGCCCTTCCTTTCCTCTCCGGTGGGCAACGACTGTCCGGAGCGCTGGGCTGGGCGGGGGGGGGCTGCAGCCTTGCGGCGGTGTTCCAGGAGGATCTCGAACGCCAACCGCAAACTGTGCAACCCCCCGCCGTCGAGCAGCGTCAACCAATACCGCTGATACCCAGGACGCAGCGCCAG
Source organism: Ensifer sp. ENS10 (assembly GCF_014852025.1). Lineage (NCBI taxonomy): Bacteria > Pseudomonadati > Pseudomonadota > Alphaproteobacteria > Hyphomicrobiales > Rhizobiaceae > Ensifer > Ensifer sp. ENS10. The sequence continues at coordinate 273,306 of NZ_JACVAS010000002.1, read as the reverse complement.
GAACAAAGGCAGCGGCAGCAGCAGAGCGGACAGAGCCAGCGGCAGCGGCAGGAGCAGCGCCAGGAACAGGGACAAGGACAGGGTAGCCAACGGCAGGAACAGTCCCAGCGGCAGGAGCAGGAACAAGGGCAGGGCCAGGGCAGCCAACGCCAGGAACAGGAACAGCGGCAGGAACAGTCGCAACAGGGCGGTGGAACGCAGCGCCAGGAACAGAGCCAAAGCCAGAGCCAGACCCAAAGCCAGAATTGAGCGCCGACCGTGTGCGCCGCTGACGGCCTGTCGTTTGCCAACGCTTTCGGCGCAGCGTTCACGATGCGTCGGCAACGACCTGTCGCTAGGCACAAGCGGGCCGGCGCTAAACCAACGACAAATCAAAGCTTTGCGAACGATCCGAGAGCCCAGGTCGAGGCGATGTGCCGGGCGGTCGTCTGCGGCTGAGGTCCGGCACGTTTCACTCCGCCGGGCGCTTGGCGTCTTCGACCGGCGTTTCGGCGAAATGCTCCGATCGGCGCGACATCCGGGCGTAGAAGCCGACCAGGCCCGGTGCCAGGGCGGCAGACTTCAGCTTCGCTGCGTTGATGATGCTGCGGCTCGAGGTCGCGCGCGTGCGTAGCACCGAGACGAGCCGGTCATGCAGCAGCCGCAATTCCGCGAAGGCGGGCGAGGCGGCGAGGTTCTCGTCTCCGGCGACCGCGAAAAGCCGGGTTCGCGTCGTCTTTCCCTTGAGGCCCAGGCTTCCCGCATCCAGCAGCGCGCAATTCGGCAATGCCTCAGCCGTTGCTTCCGACACGAGCACGTCGAAGTTGACGTCCTTGCAGGCCGCTTCGATGCGGGCCGCGATGTTGACGGTGTCGCCGACCGCCGAATAGTTGAAGCGGGTTTCGGCACCCATGTTGCCGACGCAGGCGAGCCCGGTATGGATGCCGATGCCGATGCGCACCTCATGGCCGGAGCCGAAACCGAAGGCGTCTTCGGCATTCAGCCGGGCCAGGGTCTCGCGCATGCCGAGCGCGGCGCGAAGTGCCTTTTGCGGATGGTTGACCACATCGACCGGGGCGTTCCAGAAGGCCATGATGGAATCGCCGATGAACTTGTCGAGCGTGCCCTCATTGGCGAGCACATGGCGGCTCAGCGCGTCGAGCAGCGTGTTGAGGAAGGCGACGACCTCGGTCGGCGTCATGCGCTCGCTCATCTCGGTGAAGCTGCGCACGTCGACGAACATCACCGTCAGCTCGCGGTCGTCGCCGCCAAGGCTCAGCGCATTGCGCGTGTGCTCGATGCGATAGAGCAGCGATGGCGAGAGATAGCGCCCAAAAGCCTGGCGGACCTCGCGTCGTTCGCGATCCGTCACCAGGAAGCGATAGGCGGTGGCGGAGAAATGGGTGATCGAGGCGGCGAGGATCGGCGCCAGCGGATCGACGAGCAGCCCGCCATAGTAGAAGGCGAGCCAGGAGGCTGTGAGCCCCAACACCGTGACCGCGAGGCCGCAGACCAGCGCCACCACGGGGCTGACGAAAGTGGTCAACAGCACGAGCAGCGTGCCGGCCAGTGCGATCGAGAGGATTTCGAGCCCGTCGGCCCAGTCTGGACGCGACAGATAGCGGCCGGAGAGGATCTGCTCGACGATCTGGGCATGGATGGAGACGCCGGGCACGTTCTGCCCGAGCGCGGTGGTGCGCACGTCCTGCAGTCCGGCAGCCGACGTGCCGATGAAGACGATGCTGCCTTCGATCGCGGCGCGAACGTCCGGAGAGGAGGCTTCGTCCGTGAGAACCCGCCGGGCGGAAATGTAGCGCTCCGTCGTGTCCGGCGTGACGTAGAGCCAGAGTTCGCCGGTCGAGGTGAGCGGCACGACGAAGTCGCCGATCTTGACGGCGGTGAGCGTGTTGGCGACGTTGGGTGCTGCGGCGAGCACATAGGTCGAGGCGCCCTGCGCCACGCGCAGCGCCTCCAGGGCGAGGCTCGGGTAGAACTGCTGCCCGTCGCTGAGGAACAGCGGTGCGGCCCGCACCACCGCGGAGGAGGAGCCGGGATTGAGGCTGATATGGCCGAGCCCGGCGGCGTTGGCTTCGAGCTGGGGCCGTAGCGGCGTTGCGGCGTGCAGGCGCGGCGGCGCCTCGGCAGCGGTTTCGCCGGTGAAGGCAAAGCCCGCCTTGACCGACGGCAGGTAACTGCCGTCGTTGGTGAGGCCGAAACCGAGCACGACCGGCTTGTCTTGGATCGCCTGGGCAAAGATCTCGTCATTATCGGGCAGGGTTGCGACGAAGGATGGATCGACGCCGCCGACGTCGCGCACGACCGTGCGCGGCGACAGGCGGTCGGGCTCGGCAAAGAGCACGTCGAAGGCAATCGCTGCCGCGCCCATCTCGGTCAGCCGGTTGGTCAAATTCGCCAGGCGGTCGCGCGGCCAGGGCCATTGGCCGAATTCACGCAGCGACGCCTCGTCGATATCGATCACCTTGACCGGCATGGTCTCGAAGCCGCGCGGCGCGATCCGCTGGTATTCGTCGAAGGTGACGTCGCGCGCCTGCCTCAGAAGCTGCGGATCGTTTGCGCGCAGGACCGTGAAGAACGCCACCACTGTGAGGCCGATGAGAACGCCGAACAGCTGGGCTCGTGTCATGGCGGCCTACGGGACGATGGGCAGGCCCGCCTTGACGAGCCCGTCTTTGAAATGTGCGTGGTCGGCAGGGTCGACATAGCCGGTGAAGAAGCGCCAGTAGCGCGGTAAATCGACAGGCGCGTTGGCGACGGCCTCGGGAACGATCCTGCGGGCTTCCTCGTTGCGGTCGAGCTGGCCAAGGCAGGCGAGCAGAATGACCAGGTTGAAATAGGTGCGGCGCAGGAGCAGCGCCCGTTCGGCGTGACGCAGCGCTTCCTCGTAATTGCCGAGGTGGTAGTGGGCGAGAGCGATGCGGTTGAAGAAGAGGTAGGTCAGCGGATCGTGCGGGCTCAGCCTCAGCGCCTTGTGCAGCGGGTCCAATGCCTCGGCGAAACGGCCGATATAGATGCGCGCCCAACCGAGCGCCATGTGAGCGAGCGCAAAATTGGGGTTGAGATCGATCGCCTGTTGCGCTTCCTGGACCGCGGCATGCGGCCGCCGGGCAGCGAAATTGGCGAGGCACATGACATAGTGGCAATAGGGATCGTGATCCTCGATCACGACGGCGCGCGCAGCCTCCGCCGCCAACTCCGCGCTATCCCGGTCAATGTCGTCGCTGAAGCCGAAATAGCAGCGGGCAAACAGCGAGCGGGCCAGCATCATGTGCGCGCGGCCGAATTCGGGGTCGAGGGCGATCGCGCGGCGTTGCCACTCGATCGCGTCGTCGAAGTGCGCGGCGGAGTCCTGCGCATTATGCAGCAGCGTGCCGCGCATGTGGCATTCGTAGGCGTCGAGATTGTCGCTGCCGCGTAGCAGCGCCCGGCGGTTTTCGCCAATCAGGATCTCCGGCTCGATCGCCGCGACCACATGTTGGGTGATCTCATCCTGGATGGCGAAAATGTCGGCGAATTCGCGCTCGTAGCGCTGCGCCCAGAGATGGATGCCGGTTTCCGCCTCGATCAACTGTCCGGTGACGCGCACGCGCGAGCCTGAGCGGCGCACGCTGCCCTCGACGATGTAGCGCACGCCGAGATCGCGGCCGATCTGTTTGACGTCGACGGCGCGGCCCTTGTAGGCGAAAGAGGAGTTGCGGGCGATGACGAAGAACCAGCGGTAGAGCGACAACGCCGTGATGATGTCCTCGGTCAGACCGTCGGCGAAGAAGTCCTGTTCGGGGTCGCCGGACATGTTGACGAAGGGCAGAACGGCGATCGACGGCTTGTCGGGCAGGGCAAGCGGCATGCCGGGCAGATCCGGCCTCACCGGGTCCTCATGCCAGTCGACGCGGTGCACCGGCACCGGGCGCGGCATGTTCTTGAGCGCGCGATCGCCAAGCCGGTGCATGGGAAACTCCAGCTTGCCGACGATCTGGTCGTGCAACGCACCGGAGATGCAGATGTCGGCCGGTTTCGCCACCTGCTGCAGCCGCGCCGCCACATTCACGCCGTCGCCGAGCAGGTTGCCGCCGTCGACCACGACGTCGCCGAGATTGAGGCCGATGCGGAACTCCATGCGCCGCTCCGGCGCGAGGTCGGCGTTTCTCCGCTGCAGGGTCCGCTGGATGGCGACCGCTGCCCGAACCGCCTGCACTGCACTCTGGAATTCCGCGACAAGGCTATCGCCAGCGGCGCCGAAGATGCGCCCGCCATGCTCGGTCACAAGGCTTGAAATCGTTGCACAATAGGTGGCAAGTGTTGCGAGCGCACCTTCCTCGTCAATCGCGACAAGGCGACTGTAGCCAGCGACATCGGCAGCAAGGATCACGGCGAGCTTCCGTTCCAAGAGGGCAGCCCCTCCCGCGGCATCTGGTCAGAAGGAAAATAAGCGTAACTTAAATTAGAAAAGTCGAGAAGCATAAATTGCCCCGATTTGTGTCCATTGCTGGGCCGGAGGCGCAAATAGACGGTTCGCGTGGCCTCTACGACAGATTGTGTCCGGCGACGCTTCCCGGCGTGCGACGATTGTGCAAGTTTCGCAAAGTCAGAACCGCGCCGTCAGGCGTTCGCCATCCAAGGGCCGCCAATTGATCATCTCCTGCCTGCATACGGCCGACAGCAACGTCGCCGTTTTCGAGAATGCTGCGCGCGAACTCGGACTTTCCTCCGCGAACTTGCGCCATACGGTCCGCGCCGATCTGCTGCGCGCGGCGGAGGAAGCGGGCGGCCTGACCGAGGACATCACGCAGCAGACAGCGGCGGTTCTCTCGGCGCTGGCGGCGAAGGCCGACGCCGTGCTGCTCACCTGCTCGACGCTCGGGCCGAGCGTTGTGAGGGCCGGGTTGGGCACTGCCGTCCCGATCCTGCGCGTCGATGCGGCGCTGGCGGAGAAGGCGGCCGCGACCGGCGGCAAGCTGGTAGTGCTTTGCGCGGTGGAAACGACGGTCGCACCCACTACGGCGCTTTTTGCCGACGCGGCGCGCCGTTCCGGCGCTGTCCTCGAGGTTCGTCTGGTCGAGGGTGCGTGGGCGCTGTTCAAGGCGGGAAGCCGTGACGGCTACCTTGCTGCGATCGCCCGGGCGGCAGAAGCGGCCTATGGGGATGGAGCCTCCATCGTTGCGCTGGCCCAGGCGTCCATGGCTGGCGCCGCCGATCATGTCCGCAACGGACCGCGGCCGCTGTCGAGTCCGGCGGCCGGGCTTGAGCAGGCCATGAATATGATCGCCGACTAGCGATATTCCGTTATCCGGCTAATGATTCTCGGGATTTTGAAGGGCGGCAGCGAACTTCGCGCATCCCCTATGACGGCCTGCGCTGTAGGATGCGGTCACTATGACCCTGATTCGACCCACACGTGAAGACGATACAGCTTTGCTGCCCGACATAGAGCGCTCCTCCGGCGCGCTTTTTCGCACCATCCCCGACCTGGCCTGGATTGCCGACGACGATGTCCAGTCCGCGGAAGCTCATGTCGACTTCCTGCGCACCGGCCTGTCCCTGGTGGCCGTCGACGAGCAGGATCGACCGCTCGGCTTCCTTTGTGCCGCGAGCGCAGAGGGCGCGCTGCACATCTGGCAGCTTGCCGTGTTGGAGGAAAGCCAGGGCCGGGGGCTTGGGCGCGCCATGATGCTGGCTGCGATCGCGCATGCGCGCGCCCGTTCGCTTGCCGCGGTAACGCTGACGACGTTCCGCGATCTCAAATGGAACGAGCACTTCTACCGCACACTCGGCTTCGCTACGCTTGCCGGGGACGAACTCGACGCGCGTCTCGCGCAGATCCTTGCAAACGAGGGCGCTCACGGCATTCCGCCAGAGCGGCGCTGTGCAATGCGCCTGACGCTTGTGTGAGGACGCGCGTCAGCGATCCGCCCGATGCGGCGATGCTGATCTCTGGTCCGGGTTGGGCTTTAGGCCCTCCGGCGCAAGGCCTGGTGCGAAGTGGTTCCTCGCCCTTGGCTTGCCGCTCCAGAGCGCCGTGCGTTCAGATGAACGCACTAGGGTCGCTCTAGCACATTGTTTCTAGAGCATCTTTCCGCTTCAAGTGATTCCACTTGAAGCGGGATGCTCTAGCGCCGGACGCCGACGACCTGGCCCCGGGCGAACTGCGAGACCCTGACGCCGCCGGACTGATTGCCGCCGATCAACTGGGCCGTCGACTTCGACATCGCGGACAGGATGCCGACGTGGTAGCCACGACCGGTGCGCACGACGACAATATCGCCGGCGCGCGCATAGGCGAGCTTCACCGGTGCACCGAACCGAAGCCACGAGCGGGCGAAGCCGAAGCTCTGCGGTGGACTGCGGCCGGACTTGCGGGCAACCATGCCCATGAAATGGCCGCACCAGGGGGTACGTGCCGGGTTGATGCCGAGCGCTGCGCGAAGGGTCTTGTTGTTCTTCACCTCGTGCAGGCCTTTGTATTGCTGCGCCTGGGCAAGCATGCCCGCGCTGGCAAGAGATGGCGATAGGAGCGCGACATAGGCAGCCGCAAGAAACGCCAGGACCTTCATGGTCAGGTCTCCTTGACAAGTTGCTGGGTGCGAACGGTCGGGGCGGCCTGGCGATCGCCGGCATGGCACCCGGTTGCTCAACTGTTTCCAATGTTCCCATGGGAAATTTCAGCGGACATGCGCGTGCCCAGCGTCTGATACGCAGCATCGGCGTGTCGGCGAACCGCGCGCAAGGCGCGGAGCCAACTTCACGGCAACCGCCGTTTCGAAGTGTGGTATTCCCCTGCCTGTCCCGTCGGACAGTCGAGCGACATTGCTCATGCGCCAGTACAAAATTGTGGCAAAACCCGTAAAATATTGGGGCATGACTTGCTAAATGACGGAAAAAATGCCGGTTCGTCGTCGATTCGACACCCTGACCTGCAGAAAATCCCGTATCGGCTCGCTCCGAGGCGTCACTTGAGCCAATGGAAGGCCGGCAGGACTTGCGCCCGGACGGGGCTGCGGGGCATCGTCGGAGCATGATTCGCGCCCCGAGGTTCTCTATGTCCTTCACTCTCTCTCCGGCCTATCTCTGGCCGATTCTTCTGCTCCTGTTTTCCAACGTCTTCATGACCTTCGCCTGGTATGGGCATCTGAAATACACGTCGTCACCGCTCTACATGGCGATCGTGGCAAGCTGGGGCATTGCCTTCTTCGAATATTGCCTGGCGGTGCCGGCCAACCGCATCGGCCATCAGGTCTATTCCGCCGCACAGCTGAAGACGATGCAGGAGGTGATCACGCTTCTGGTCTTTGCCGCCTTCTCAGTTTTCTGGCTGAAGGAGTCGATCGGCTGGAACCATCTGGTCGGTTTCGCCCTGATCGCCTTAGGCGCCTCGTTCATCTTCAAGGGCTAACAGGCGTCCGGCCGCTGTAGCGGTTAAGACCGCTGCAAACAAAAAGGCAGGGCCCAAGCCCTGCCTTTTGCATTGTTAACGGTCTGCAGCGCGTCGCGCTGGCGTCAGACCATGGCTGCCACGGCCGGCGCGACGTGCGGCCAGACCTCGACCCAGCCGCGATAGATCATGTCGAGCGCGACATAGAGGATGATTGCGAGGCCGATATAGGCGATCCAGTGATAACGGTTGAGCAGCCGGGCGATGAAACCGGCTGCCACGCCCATCATCGCAATCGAAAGCGCAAGGCCGATAACCAGGATCGTCGGATGTTCGCGGGCGGCGCCTGCGACGGCCAGCACGTTGTCGAGCGACATCGAGATGTCGGCGATGACGATCTGGATGGCCGCCTGCATGAAGGTTTTCTGGGGCGCGTTGCTGCCAGCGCCGCTTTCGCCTGCCGCGTGCGCTGCCTGCTGCTCGCGGATTTCGCGCCACATCTTCCAGCAGACCCACAGCAGCAAAATGCCACCGGCGAGCAAAAGGCCGATGATTTCCAGGAGCTGGACCGTGACGCTGGCGAGCGCGATGCGCAGCACGGTTGCCGCGATGATGCCGACGAGGATGACCTTCTTGCGCTGCTCCGTCGGCAGCCCGGCCGCGGCAAGGCCGATGACGACGGCGTTGTCGCCGGCGAGAACGAGGTCGATGACGATGACTTGCAGAAGCGCTGCCAGACCGGCGGCGGTAAAGATTTCCATGATGCGACAGTCCCCCGACGTGCCATGATGCGAGATTCAAATATGTCTAACGGATAAAGCATCGCCTCGCCTCGGGATCAAGGGGCGAGGTGCACCCCCAGGCGGAAAACCTCCGCAGACGATCCGATCGACGGTCTCAATCCAGCAGGTCGAAGGCCCGATACATCCAGAGAAGCTGATAGGCGACCGCAGCGACAACGAAGGCGGCATGGAAGCGCCGATTCGCCGTCCAGGCGGCGGCGATACAGAAGAGGATATAGGCGGTGTTGCGAGCGGGGTATTCGAGACCGTAGGAGGCAAAATACTGCTTGCCCTTCAGCGCGGTGTCGACGAGGTCGACGGCAAAGGCAAGCGCGAGGAAACCGAAGAACCAGGCACGGCGCGACATGAAATAGTGTTCGTAGTCGCTATAGTCCTCGAGCGTCGTCGGGAACAGCATCACGCAGAGGAAGAAGAAGACGCAGCAATAGAGGATGACGAACAGGTAGACACTGACGTCGATCACGGCCAGCGAATGCAGGTGGAACTCCCACCACCAGAAATGCACGAGGAAGACGAACATGAACAGGACCCAGCCGAGGTGGATCCAGTAGACGCGCGTCTTGCCGGGGTGCTGCACGAAAAGCGCCAGTCCGCTGAGCAGTCTCGCCAGGCTCAGGCTGACGACCATGCCCATGACGGTGCGGATATGCGGGAAGATTTCCGGGTTGGTCGGAACCTGATCCACGGCCGCCGCTCCTATTCCTCCGCCGGCACCGGCTTGGGCTTGCCGTTTTCGTCGAGCGCGACCATGACGAAGATCGCATCCGTCACTTTTTCCATGCGATGCGAAGAGAGATAGCGCTGGGCCCAGGCCTCGACCTTGAGCGTCATCGAGGTGCGGCCGACCTTGACGACATCGGTATAGATGCAGAGCGTGTCGCCGATCTTGACCGGAAGCGCGAAGGCCATCTCCTTGACTGCCGCGGTAACCACACGGCCGCGAGCGCGCTCGGCCGCACGGATACCGCAGGAAAGGTCCATCTGTGCCATCACCCAGCCGCCGAAGATATCGCCGGCCGCATTGGCGTCGCCGGGCATGGCGAGCGTGCGCAAGGTCAGCTCGCCGGTCGGTTTGGTCTGTTCGGTCATGCGGCCTGTCTCCCTGTTGGATGAAAGATGTAACCCGACCGCGCTTGCCGAGGGAAGGCCCGCCGCCGCACAAATGCGGGCAGCATCCCGCCGTGCCGCCACCTTAGACTTTCGAAGGGGTTCTTCAGAAATGTCAAATTTAGGGATCGGTTGTTAGGGGCTTTGCAAAGACCTCTACCTAACCTGCAGGCTCTTGGAGTGCGGCCGGCCATGCCGGCGGCGGCCAGGTTGCGACGGGGCGGCGCCGGGGGCGCCGAAGGGGCAGGGGATTGGCAATGAAGAAATTCAGGATCTCGGCGCGTCTCTACGCGCTGGTGGCATTTGCGCTTTTGACCATGGCAGCAGCGCTGACATTCGGTCTGTTTCAGGCGCAGGACAAGCTCGTCGGCGAGCGCAAGGCGATGCTCGCGGCAATGGACGAGAACGCGATCGCGGTGTTCGACGCCTATCACAAGCAGGAGGTGGCCGGCACGCTTTCGCGTGAGGAGGCGCAGAAGCGCGCGCTCGAGGCAATCAAGGCGATGCGCTACCAGGGCAACGGCTATTTCTGGGTCAACGACATGCATCCGACCATGGTGATGCATCCGATCAAGCCCGAGTTGGACGGCAAAGACCTCACTGAAAACAAGGATCCCAACGGCAAGCACCTCTTCGTCGAGTTCGTAAAGACTGTCGAAAAGAGCGGCCAGGGCTTCGTCGACTATTATTGGCCGAAGCCGGGCGCTGACGCGCCGGTGCTGAAATATTCGCACGTTGCCGGCTTCAAGCCCTGGGGCTGGGTGGTCGGTACCGGCGTCTATGCCGACGACCTAGCGGCGATGTTCCGTGAGCGCGCCTGGCAGGTCGCCGGCATCCTCGCCGCCGCCGCACTCGCCATTCTGATGGCGGCGCTTGCGATCGTGCGCAGCGTCGTCAAGCCGGTCGAGAAGCTGAAGGCGTCGATGCGGGCGATCGCCGATGAGGATCTTTCGTCCGAGGTGCCGGAGACGGACCGCGGCGACGAGATCGGCCAGATGGCCAAGGTGCTGGTGGTGCTGCGCGATTCCGTTCGCGAACGGCTGGAACTGCGTTCACGCGAGGCCGAGCAGCAGGAGCGGCTGAGTTCCGAGCGGCGCGGCAACGAGCAGCGCCAGCGGGCAACGGCGGAAGCGCAAGCGGATGCGATGGAGACCGTCGGTGCCGCGCTCGAGCTCTTGGCAAGCGGCGACCTGACCGCCGAGATCGGCCATATCGCGCCGGAATACGGCAAGCTGAGAGAGGACTTCAACACGGCCGTCGCGGCGCTTCGCGATGTCATCGGCTCCATCTCGCACTCGACCGAGATCGTCACTGCCAGTGCCGGCGACATTTCGGAAGCGGCGAACAATCTCTCGCGCCGGACGGAGCAGCAGGCAGCGGCCCTCGAAGAGACGGCGGCAGCACTTGACGAGATCACCTCGACGGTCCGCCACGCTTCCGAGCGGGCGAACGAGGCGCGCGACATGGTCAACGAGACCAAGGCGAGCGCTGCCAAGTCCGGCGGCATCGTGCGCAATGCCATCGACGCCATGGGGCGGATCGAAGGCTCGTCCGGCCGGATCGGCCAGATCATCGGGGTGATCGACGAGATCGCCTTCCAGACGAACCTGCTGGCGCTCAATGCCGGCGTCGAGGCAGCGCGCGCCGGTGAGGCCGGCCGTGGCTTTGCCGTCGTCGCGCAGGAGGTGCGTGAGTTGGCGCAGCGCTCGGCGGGTGCCGCCAAGGAGATCAAGGAACTGATCGGCGCCTCGGTGCGCGAGGTCGGTGCCGGTGTTCAGCTGGTCCGGTCGACCGGCGAAGCGCTGACGGAGATCGAGACGCTGGTCAATCGGGTCAACGAGCAGGTGGCCTCGATCGCGACCGCCGCACGCGAGCAGGCGACCGGCTTGCAGGAGGTCAATGTCGCCGTCAACAGCATGGACCAGATGACCCAGCAGAACGCCGCGATGGTCGAGGAAACGACTGCCGCAAGCCAGACGCTGGCTGCCGAGAGCCGGGAACTGAAGTCGTTGCTGACGAAGTTCCGGCTGCAGTCCTCGGCATCGCATTCGGCTTACGGCCGCGCCGCCTGATCGCTATAGTCTGGAATCGCACAAGGCCCGCGTGGCGATACCACGCGGGCCTTGTGCGCTGACAAGAAGAAATGTCGCGCGGCTGCAATCGAGCTCCACATCGTTCCGTGATCCGGGCAGTGCCCCCGCAACCTGCGTCCGTGATTGCCGTGCAAAGCAGGCCGCACAGTCTTGACCTTACGATAGCTGCGGATAGATACGCGAGATGCGGGAGGTGTTCGACGGGGCGTCGCTCCGGTTGCTGACCGCCGCTTTAGAGGGGACATCCATGGCACTTCTCAAACTTCTTCTGACGCGCCCGATCGCCGTGCTGATGCTGGCGCTCGGCTTCCTCTCGGCCTGTACGGTGGTCGTCGACGAGCCTCGTCCGGGGCCGAGGCCGACCCGCCCGCCGGTCTGCACGATGGAATATGCGCCCGTGTGCGGCGAGCGTGGCAATCGCATGCGCACCTTCCCTAATTCCTGCCAGGCAAGGGCCGACGGTTTCAATGTGATCCACCGTGGCGAATGCCGTCCGGACTATCGCCCGCCGGATCGCGAACCGCAGGCCTGCACCATGGAGTACAATCCGGTGTGCGGCCAGCGCGGACGGCGCACGCAGACCTTCTCGAACGCCTGCCAGGCGCGCTCGGAGGGCTTCCAGGTGATCGGCCGCGGCGAATGCCGTCGCGACGATGACCGTCCCTCCGAAGGCCAGTTCTGCACCCGCGAATTCGCGCCGGTCTGCGGCCAGCGCGGCGGCCGCGTGCAAACCTTCTCGAACGCCTGCGAGGCTGGCGGTGCTGGCTTCCGAGTCGTGCATCGCGGCGAGTGCCGCTGATATCCAGCGGATCCGTAGCTGAAAACTTGAAGCCCGCGTCTGACGAAGACGCGGGCTTCTTGCTATCGGCGGTCAGTCGGAACGGCAAGCATCCGCACCCTTGATCGCGGGTATCGGACGCAAGGCTTCGTTTACCGTATTTGAATAAAATGCCCCCGAAATCAGGTCTTTCGACAGCTGTGCCCGGTTTGCGACACAGGCGAAAGGCAGCAATTCGAAGTGCTGCAGCGATCCTTGCGTGCCTCTGGGTACGCCGTTGCGGGGGCGGTGGGGTGATGAGTGGTGGTCTTCTGACCGCCCGAAGGAAGGCGCAGTCCGGTATGGCGTATGTTACTCGTCTCCATCGCCCGCTGACGGCACTCGTTCTGACACTATCGCTTGTCGCCTGTTCGACCGACGACGCGCTTTCGCCGCCGGGCCGCATCGATGGCGGCTCCCGGGTCGGTTCGATCGGGCCCGTGCCGGTCGACGCGGTGCCGCAAGACGAGGTGGCGGCCTATCCCGCCGCAACATCGGCTTCGACGGGCAACGGCAATCCGGACTATGTTGCACCGGCGCAGGCGGCGCCTCAACAAACGCGGCGCTCGCTGCCGATGATCGATAGCGACGAGGCGGTTTCCTCCGGCGCGCAGCCGGCGAATGCAGGTTCCACGGCCATTCCCGATGAAGGCGTCAACATGGATGCCATGCTCGGCGTCGAGCAGCCGGTCGTCGGCCTGGCGCAAGAGCAGAGCAACGAGATCGCCGAGGGCAATGCCAGCCAGCCGGTCGTCGACGGCATCGGCGAAGACAATGTGCGCCAGCTCGGCGGGGCGTCCGGAGCTGCGCCAGCGGACGAGGCGAACCTTGGCTACGATCCGGACCTGCCGCCGCTTTCTCCCGAGAAGGCCGCGGCCGAAGAGGCGCAGCGTGCACGCGCCATGGAAGAGCAGCGCGCCATTCAGCGGAGCCAGGAGCCGGAGCAGGTCGCCTTCCTGCCGCGCGTGCGCAATCCGATGTCGACGCCCCACTACACCGGCGAAATGCCGGCTTCCGAGATTGCCTGCCGCCAGCGCCTGAAGAAACTCGGCGTGGTGTTCCGTGATATTCCGCGCATCAGCAACGGGCCGTCCTGCGGCATCGACTACCCGATCGAGCTCAGCGGTCTCTCCGGCGGTATTGGCGTGAAGCCGGCGGTCAAGCTCAATTGCGAGGTGACGGAAGCCTTCGCCAAGTGGGTGAAGTACGAACTCGCGCCGTCGTCCCGCTACCGCTACTGGTCGGGCGTCAAGACGATCAAGCCGCTCGGCGGCTATTCCTGCCGCACGATGAATTCCCGCCGCGGCAATCCGATGTCCGAACATGCGCACGGGAACGCCATCGATGTCGGCAAGTTCGTCTTGAAGAACGGCAAGGAAATCGATGTCCGCAAGAAGGGCTTCTTCGCGTTCCGCGAACGCGGCCTCCTGAAGGCTGTGCGCTCCGATAGCTGCAAATATTTCAACACCGTGCTCGGGCCGGGCAGCGACCCGTTCCACAAGGACCATTTCCACTTCGATCTGAGAACCCGCAAGACCGGCTACCGTCACTGCGACTGACGTGGTGTGCGGGACCTTCCTGCTGGCGGCTGCGAAAATGGCATGCGGCAAAAAAAGAGGCCGGCGGGGAGGCCGGCCCAACAACCGGAGCAAAAGGGGGAGGCTCCGGCGTGCAAATCACGAGCGCGAATCAAAAGGGCGATATCGCGCCGCGCGAGCAAATTGCTCGAAGACCATCACCGTTTCGTGACGAGGGAACGGGATTGGCGACGATTCATTCGCAGATCTTTCGCCGGATAACGGATGATGCCTGCATTTGCGCCGGCGTTTACCCTCCGCCGAAATGCAGTTTCGGGCGTTCGGGCCGGGGGCCCGAAGTGTCGTCGCAGGCTCGTATTTGAGATCACTATACCAGAAGTTTTACCGCTGCCTGAGATAGTCCGGGCGGTTGCCCCAAATATGGCGTTTTCATCCCTGTTGCGGTCTCGTTGTAACGATCTGAATTTTCTATATGATTTGACAGTCAACGGACAGGCCAGGGGGGCTAGGGCTGATCGCGCTGTCTTGTTTCGTCTGGTTTATTAATAAGTAATACGATAATATATTACTTCGTATAACAATCACGGATAGTAGTCGGTAAACCGCAGCAAGCATTGGGGCTCCACTCACTCCTAGGGCAACGACAGGAGGAAGTTATGGGAACTGTTATGCAATTTCCGGGGGTGCGCACGGATATGGCCGTGCACGCTGCCGAAGTTTCGAAAATACTGAGAACTCTCGCCAATCGAAATCGTCTGTTGATCGTGAGTGCTTTGCTGGAGGGTGAGCACTCGGTGGCGGCACTCGAAGAGAGCCTGAGCATTCGCCAGCCGACCCTCTCGCAGCAATTGACGGTGTTGCGTGATGCCGGCATTGTCTCGACCCGTCGGCAGGCCAAGCAAGTGTTCTATCGGCTTAGTCACGACAAGGTGGCGCGTCTGGTTGGCGCGCTCTATCAGATCTTCTGTCGGGATGGTTCCAAAACATGAATGAATACGAGAATGCGCTGGCGGGTGGGCTGTTGATTGGCCTTTCGGCAGCGATCCTGATGGTGGCCAATGGCCGGGTGGCCGGGATCAGCGGTATCGTCGGACGTCTGCTGCAGGGCGCGCAGGTTCCTACCGGCATGTTGTTTGTTTTGGGACTGATGGCGGGGCCGCTGCTTTTTCGCCTCGTCGTCGGCGCCTGGCCGGTGGTGACGGTCACAACCTCTTGGCCGCTTCTGATGGCTGGCGGGCTGCTGGTCGGCTTCGGGTCCCGCATGGGCTCCGGCTGCACCAGCGGCCACGGCGTCGTCGGTCTTGCAAGGCTGTCGCGACGTTCGATTGCGGCGGTTGCGACCTTCATGACCGCGGCGATCGTCACGGTCTTTGTCATGGGCTTGCTTGCATGAACGGAGCCTTCTTTCGCCTCGCGGCGACGCTCGTCTCCGGCCTCGTGTTCGGTTTTGGTCTTTCGCTGTCCGGCATGCTCGATCCGGCACGCGTGCGGGCGTTTCTGGATATCACCGGCAACTGGAACCCGAGCCTTGCCTTCGTGCTCGGCGGCGCCGTCTTTGTTTCCGCGCTCGGTGTCCTGCTGACGCGCCGGCTCAAGCATCCTTTGTTCGACGAAACCTTCCATTTGCCGGACAATCAGGTCATCGACAGGCGACTGATTGTCGGCGCGGCAATCTTCGGCATCGGCTGGGGGCTGGTGGGGCTTTGCCCGGGCCCGGCGCTCGCTTCGCTGTCGCTCGGTTTGCCGCCGACGTTCCTTTTCGTCGCGGCGATGGTTGCGGGCATGCTCATCCATGACCGGCTGGTGGCGCGCAAACCTTCGCAAATGGGCGGCGGCGCGGGGACGGCAGCTCGCCTGTCGCAGCCGCATTGACAAAGCGTCACCTTGTTTTTTCCATCCGGTAGGCTGCAAATCGCAATCAATTGTCCCATATAGGCGAAACCTGCCGACTTTGCCCCCCGCATCCGGATCTGCTTCATGGCGCCTATCGTTTCCGTTTCCAATCTGTCGAAGACCTATGCCTCCGGCTTTCAGGCGCTGAAGGGCGTCAGCCTGGATATCGAGGAAGGCGAGATCCTGGCGCTGCTCGGGCCGAACGGCGCCGGCAAGACGACGCTGATCTCGATCATCTGCGGCATCGTCAATCCGAGCGGCGGAACGGTGACGGTTGGCGGCAATGACGTGGTGCGCGAGTTTCGCGAGACGCGCGCGATGATCGGGCTCGTACCCCAGGAACTGACCACCGACGCCTTCGAAACCGTGTGGAACACGGTCTCCTTCTCCCGCGGCCTGCACGGCAAGAAGCCGAACCCCGCCCATATCGAGAAGGTGCTGAAGGACCTGTCGCTCTGGGACAAGAAGGACAACATGCTGCGCGAACTCTCCGGCGGCATGAAACGGCGCGTGCTGATCGCCAAGGCGCTGTCGCACGAACCGAGGGTCCTCTTCCTCGACGAACCGACAGCCGGCGTCGACGTCAATCTGCGCAAGAGCATGTGGGAGGTCGTCGAGCGGCTGCGCGCTTCCGGCGTCACCATCATCCTGACGACGCATTACATTGAAGAAGCGGAAGAAATCGCCGACCGCATCGGCGTCATCAACGGCGGCAAGATCCTGCTGGTCGAAGACAAGGCGGCACTGATGTCGAAGCTCGGGCGCAAGCAGTTGCGCGTCGATCTCGCCAATCCACTGGATGGCGTTCCCGAAACGCTGTCGAGCTACAATCTGACGCTCGAGGGCGATGGGCACTGTCTGATCTACGATTACGACACGAGCGCTGAACGCACCGGCATTACCACTCTGCTGGCGGCCCTCGCCGAAGCCGGTATCCGGCTCAAGGACATTTCCACGCGGCAGAGCTCGCTGGAAGACATCTTCGTCGAAATTGTGGGGGCAGGGCGATGAATATCGAAGCGATCAAGTCGATCTATTTCTTCGAGATGGCCCGTACCCGGCGCACCCTGCTGCAGAGCGTGGTGTCGCCCGTTATCTCGACCTCGCTCTATTTCATCGTCTTCGGCGCTGCGATCGGCGGGCGCATCCAGGAGATCGACGGCGTTTCCTACGGCGCCTTCATCACGCCCGGCCTGATGATGCTGACGCTCTTGACGCAATGCATCGGCAACGGCTCCTTCGGCATCTATTTCCCGAAATTCACCGGCACGATCTACGAGGTTCTGTCCTCGCCGGTGTCGATGGTCGAGATCGTGCTCGGCTATGTCGGCGCGGCGGCGACCAAGGGGCTGATGATCGGGACGATCATCCTCTTGACGGCCTCGCTGTTCGTCGACCTGACGATCGCGCATCCGTTCGTGATGGTGTTCTTCTTCGTGTTGACGGCCATTTCCTTCAGCCTGTTCGGCTTCATTATCGGCATCTGGGCCAAGGACTTCGAGCAGCTGAACCTGATCCCGATGCTGGTGATCCCGCCGCTCGTCTTCCTCGGCGGCAGCTTCTATTCGGTGAAGATGCTGCCACCCTTCTGGCAGGCGGTCAGTCACTTCAATCCGGTGCTCTATCTGATCAGCGGTTTCCGCTGGAGCTTCTTCGAGGTTTCCGACGTCAACCCGATCTTCAGCGCCGTGATCATCCTCGCCTTCCTGACGGCCTGCATGTCGATCCTCGCCTGGATCTTCCGCACCGGCTACCGGCTCAGAAACTGACGGCAGGCGCCGCTGCGGTTTGTTCTGACGCCTGTGGCTCAGTCGCGCAGGCGCAGCTCGTCGGTGCGCATCTGCAGCATCTCCAGCGTCGACAGGAAACTCATGCCGAGCAGGCTCTGGTCGAGCCGCCCCTTGGCGGCCACGGTCGCGCCGATGTTGCGCCGGGTGATCGGGCCGACGGAGATTTCCTGGAGCATGACGGGTGCGGCCTGGGCCCGGCCGTTCGCCGTCATGACGGTGACGATGTAGCTGAGGTTTTCCGGATCAAGGCCGATCCGCTCGGCATCCTCGTAGGTCAGCGCAATGCTGCTGGCGCCGGTATCGACCAGCATGTTGATGTCCTTGCCGTTGACCGTTGCGCCGGTTTCGAAATGACCGTTCAGCATCTTGTGCAGCACCACTTCCTGCCGGCCTTCGCTGTCGGTGATCACGGTCGCGCGGCCGGGAACGAGGCCGGCGAGCAGGCGATTGCCGAAGCCCTGAAGTTCGAAGCGGTAGACATAGGCCGAGACGAGGGCGAGCGTGATGAGGAGCCAGACGGCGACCTGGCGCAGCCCTTCGCCGAAACGGCGGCGGCTTTGTACGACCCCGGCGCCGATCAACGTGGCGATGGCGCCGAGTGACACCAGTCGGCCGAAATCGTCGTTGGCAAGGCCCATGGTGCGGCCGGCATCGTGGTTGACGATCAGCAGGATGAGGCCAATGGCCAGGATCGAGAGCAGGATGGCGAGACGGGTCATGCTTCTCCGCGTTCCCTCGCCATGCGGCCGCGGCGCGTTTCGCGCCGAGGCTTGCGTTCGACCGTCTCGAGCCGGTCGGGCAGCGTGGTCATGATCGCCCGGCGTTCGGCGTCGGTGTAGAGCGTCCAGCGGCCGATCTCGTCACGCGTGCGGCCGCAGCCGAAACAGTAGCCGGTCTTGTCATCGATGGAACAGACGAGAATGCAGGGAGATTCCATGGCGTTGCCCAGTTTTTCCCGGATTATATCGATCTTTCAAACCGTCAGCGCAAGGGCGCCGAGCACCGCGATTTCCGTGAGCTGCTGCGTGGCACCGATCGTGTCACCGGTATGTCCCCCGATTTTGGCGGCTGCGAGCCGGCCGAAGCCTTTGACAGCGGCAAGGAAGGCGAGGAGCGTTGCGATCAGGCCGAGGGCCGGGACCTTGGCGAAATAGAAGAGCAGCATCGCGGCGAGAAGACCAAAGCCGAGGGCAAAACGGCCAGCGCCCGGCTCCGGCGCGCCGGCGGAAGCCGCAACACCGCCGCTGCGTGCCGGCGGCAGGCTGGACCAGTGCCACACTATGGCGGCGCGGCTGAGCGCTGCGGCGCCAAGGATCGCCATGCCGGCGCCAAGGGGCGTGAACAGCGGCAGGATCGAGGCGAGCGCCGAGACGCGCAGGCCGAAAGAAAGAATGAGAGCGACAGCGGCATAGGTGCCGATGCGGCTGTCCTTCATGATCGCGAGCGCCGCGTCGCGGTCGCGTCCACCGCCGAAGCCGTCGGCGGTATCACCAAGTCCGTCCTCGTGCAGTGCGCCGGTCAGCAGCGCCTGGATGGCGACGACGACGAAGGCGGCAAAAAGCGAACTGACATGCAGTGCGATCATCGCGCTGGCAGCGGCTGCGGAGGGCAGGACTATCACGATGCCGGCAAGCGGGAAGGCGCGCACGGCCCGGTCCAGCCGTCCGTCATATTCGACGAAGTGGCGTCCCGGCATGGGGATACGGCTCAGGAAGCCGATCGAGCGCGCCACGTCGTCACAGAAATCGCCCAGAAAGCCCATGGCTCCTCCAAAGATCCGGCCCTCAGCCGCAATCGCAGATGTCACCGCCGCCCGCAAGTGAGAGTAGTGTGAGCATGCAAAACGTCGTGCGTCGAATCGTCCGTCCGGTGACGGATCATGCTCCGGCGACGCCGATTGGCGCAAATGCCGTTGCCCGAATATTCGACGCCCTCTATGAGGAGCGTAGATTCACGATATGCAAGGATTCCCAGCATGAGTGCCAGCGGCCTGCCGTTTGATGATTTCCGCGAATTGTTGCGCAACCTGCCGGGGCCGGATGCGGCGGCCCTGGTCGCGGCGCGCGAGCGGGACGCACAGCTGACAAAGCCGCCGGGCGCGCTCGGACGTCTCGAAGAGATCGCCTTCTGGCTCGCCGCCTGGACCGGCAAGGCGCCGGCCGTCAACCGGCCGCTGGTGGCGATCTTCGCCGGCAACCACGGCGTCACCCGTCAGGGCGTCACGCCGTTCCCGTCGTCCGTTACCGCCCAGATGGTCGAGAATTTCGCTGCCGGTGGTGCTGCGATCAACCAGATCTGCGTCAGCCACGACCTCGGCCTCAAGGTTTTCGACCTGGCGCTTGAATATCCGACCGGCGACATCACCGAGGAAGCGGCGCTCTCGGAGCGGGATTGTGCGGCCACCATGGCCTTCGGCATGGAGGCGATCGCCGGCGGCACGGATCTGCTGTGCATCGGCGAGATGGGCATCGGCAACACCACCATTGCGGCGGCGATCAATCTCGGCCTCTATGGTGGTACGGCCGAGGAATGGGTCGGTCCGGGTACCGGTTCCGAAGGCGAGGTACTGAAGCGCAAGATCGCCGCTGTCGAGAAGGCGGTGGCGCTGCATCGCGATCACCTTTCCGATCCGCTCGAGCTGATGCGCCGCCTCGGTGGTCGCGAGATCGCGGCGATGGCGGGCGCGATCCTCGCGGCCCGCGTGCAGAAAGTGCCCGTCATCATCGATGGCTACGTGGCGACTGCGGCAGCGGCAATCCTGAAGGCGGCCAATCCGTCAGCGCTCGACCACTGCCTGATCGGCCATGTCTCGGGTGAACCGGGTCATATCCGCGCGATCGAGAAGCTCGGCAAGACGCCGCTGCTGGCACTCGGCATGCGGCTCGGCGAGGGCACGGGGGCGGCCCTTGCCGCCGGCATCGTCAAGGCGGCAGCGGCCTGCCACAGCGGCATGGCGACCTTCGCGCAGGCTGGCGTCAGCAACAAGGAATAATCAAGATCCGGCCGGCTTTCACGGCAAAGCCGGCCGATTGCTGTCCAAAGCCTGTCGCGGGCGCTATTCCCGCGTGTGGCGGGCCTTGATGGCCGCGTGCTTCTCGCCTATCCAAAGCGCACATGCAGCCCTAACTATAGGCTTGGGCTCCTGCAACCGGCAAACGCCTTGCATTCGCCTCATTCACGATGTCGAAGCAAGCGCAGTTTCAAGCCTTGTCGAGAAGAAATGGACGTCAAGAACACCACGCACCGCATTGGACCGACGGGTCCCGTCGAGAAGCAGACCGGCATTCGGCATCTCTTCGCCGCCGCCAGCTATTCGCTGGGCGGCGCGAAACGGCTGATCAGCGAGGCTGCTTTCCGCCATGAGCTGATCGCTTTCGGCATCGCCATGGTTGCCTTCACCATCGTCGGCGCGACCTTCTTCCAGTTCGTGGCGATGGCGATCCTGTTCCTGCTGATGATGGCCTTCGAGGCGATCAACACGGCGATCGAGGAAATCGTCGATCGCGTCTCGCCGGAAATCTCGGAAATGGGCAAGAACGCCAAGGATCTCGGCTCCTTCGCCTGCCTCTGCCTGATCATCGCCAACGGCGTCTATGCCGGCTACGTCGTGATCTTCGACGGCTTCATGAACTGATCTGCTACCGCCGGTCGTTCGGCGCGATCCGATAGAGCACGTGCGGGCGCAGCGGGTTGCCCTCCGGCACCGTCACGTCATCGAAATCCTCCGCCGGATCCGAGCGCATGCCGAGCCTTTCCATGAGCGCGCGCGATGGTTCGTTGATGCGCGAGGTATAGCCGATGACCTCGGCAAGCCCGAGTGCCGACCATGCATGGTGCAGGCAGGCGCTTGCTGCTTCGAGCGCATATCCTTGCCGCCAGTAGGGTCGGGCGAGGATCCAGCCGATTTCGACATGCGGGCCACCGAGAATTTCGGCTCCGGCATGCGAAAGGCCAAGACCGCCGATGAGCGCTCCGTCCGCCTTGCGCTCGACGGCCACAAAGCCGAAGCCGTGTCTGCGCAGGTGCCGGTCGCAGTCGGCGATCATCGCCGCGGTATCCTCCCGCGTCAGAATGTCAGGAAAATAGTAGCGGCGCACGTCCGGATCGGCATTGGCGACGGCAAAGGGCGCGACGTCGCGCTGCTCCCAGGGCCGAAGCCTCAAGCGTTGCGTTTCGATGAACATGGATCAGGCGAAACTCTTGCGACGACGGATCGGGGCTGCCACGTCCTCGACTGCCGGCAGGCTCTCGAGCACGCGGCGGGCCGGCAGGATGGCGATCGCCTCGGTGCCTTCCCGAAGCTTGGAGCGCAGGATGAATTCGCCATTGTGCTTGGCGAGAATGGCCTGGACGATGGGCAGGCCGAGGCCGGTGCCCTGCTCGGCGCTCTTGATGGCGATCGAGCCCTGACCGAAGGCCGACAGAACGATCGGGATTTCCTCTTCCGGGATGCCCGGACCGTTGTCCTTGATCGAGAGATATTGTCCGCCGCCGGCCGTCCAGCCGACCTTGAAGGTGACTTCGCCGCCCGAATTGGTGAATTTCACGGCGTTGGACAGCAGATTGAGGATGACCTGCCGCATTGCCTTCTCGTCGACCCAGACCGAGGGCATGCCAAGTTCGAACTGCGAGTGGATGGTAATGTTCTTGGCGCGCGCCCTCAGTTGCACCATGCCGACGCAGTCCTCGGCGATCTCGACGAGGCTGACCGCATCCTCGTTCAGGTCGTAGCGGCCTGCTTCGATGCGCGACAGGTCGAGGATCTCGTTGATCAGGTTCAGCAGATGCTCGCCGGAACGATGGATATCGTTGGTGTATTCCTTGTAGGTCGGGTTGCTGAGCGGACCCAGAACCTCCGTCGACATGACCTCGGAGAAGCCGAGAATGGCATTCAGCGGCGTGCGCAATTCATGCGACATGGAGGCCAGGAAGCGCGACTTGGCGAGGTTCGCTTCCTCCGCCCGACGCCGTGCCTCGTCCGACATCGATTTTGCCACTTCGAGCTCGGCGATCAGGTCATCCTTCTCCGATTGAACCGAGAGGATGTGGACATTGGCACGGTTCATGCGATCGGTCATGAACACGAGGAAGAGCAGCGCCAGCGAGATGATGCCCGTGAGGCCGATATAGATCGGATTGCCAGTCGTCAGCGAGACAAAGGCCAGTGCGGCGACCACGGGCGTGAAGGTGCAGAGCAGGGCATTGCGCAGCAGGAACGTGCCCATGGCAGTGGCCGCAAGCGCGAAAAGCAGGGCAGTGCCCTCGAAGAAACCGAAGCGGACATCACCGCACGACGCGCAATCCTGCGCAACGAAGGCTGCCCAGCAGAGGCCAATCAACAGCTGGCCGAGCAGGAAGCGCCGGCGCCAGACCGGGACCTTTTCGGCAACGATGTCCTTCTTGCACGCCTTCCTCGCTAGCACCAGCGTCACCGCATGCGCCGAAAGGGTCATGACGGCCCAGACGATGATGCTGAGATTGCCGGAGAGATAGACCCCGACGGCGGCAATCAGGGCGACGAGCACCGGTATGGCGATGGCGCCGTGCAGGGCCGAATCGATGTAAAGATTGAGCATTTCGCGCTCGAAGCCCGAAGGCACGGACGAGCCCGTTTGCAGCCGCTCTCGCGTCGCGCGAACCGTCCTCGAAACGGCCTTGTTTCGATGGTTTCGCGACTTGTCGACAATGATCTTATCTGTCGAGGTGCTGGCAGCGATACTCATGCTCTTATGCAAAGGTTATGGTTTCGTTGCAGTCTAGTGAGCAATCCTTAAGAAGTTGCTGCCGTGTGTGAAGGATTCGACAACCATTATGGCGCGGTGGTGTCCTTGGCCAAAAGTTGAGAGCCGGCACATGAGATTCCGCCTCTAAGTTTTTGGAATCGTCGATGTTTGTGATGCGGTCCCGGTTCGATCAGGGAGCGCGCGTAGCGATAAAGGTGCAGGAAACGTGAAATCAGGCCGGGCGAGATACCGCTTCACCGGCGGGCGAGGCGGAGGGTCTTCGGGCCGGTCG
This sequence comes from Ensifer sp. ENS10, assembly GCF_014852025.1. Taxonomy (NCBI): domain Bacteria; kingdom Pseudomonadati; phylum Pseudomonadota; class Alphaproteobacteria; order Hyphomicrobiales; family Rhizobiaceae; genus Ensifer; species Ensifer sp. ENS10. Next base: position 249,884 of record NZ_JACVAS010000002.1, on the reverse strand, counting down.
CGATCGGCCGGCCGTGGCGGCATGCTCGGCGGATGGATCATTCTTCTGCTGCTTTCGATCGTCGCCTATTACGCCGACAAGCTGCCCGTGGGGGAGCGTGCCACAACCGGGGAGGCGCGTGGAGCGGCGTCCGCGAGCGACGGCGACAGTCTTCGCCTTGACGGCAAGCGCATTCGCATCGAGGGGATCGATGCGCCGGAACTCGACCAGAGCTGCGAGCGCGACGGCGAGACCTGGGATTGCGGCCGCCAGGCGCGCGAACGCCTGAGGGCGCTGATTTCCGCCGGCGATGTCCGCTGTCGTTTTCACGGACGCGATCGGTACGGCCGCGACCTCGGCACATGCGAAGCGGGCGGGCGGGACATTGGCCGTGAGATGGTGCTCTCCGGGTATGCGGTCAGCTATGGGCACTATCAAGCGGAAGAGGCACGGGCAGAGAAAGAGCGGCGCGGCATCTGGGTCGGCACGTTCACGACCCCGCAGGAATGGCGCCGCACGAATGACCATCCGGACGAGGGGCCGCATTTGGTCGATGGTTGGCTCGAGACCATCAGGCGCTGGCTGCTGGAGCGGCTGACCGCCTTGTTTGCGGGTATCGGCAATGCCTGAGAACGATGTCCCGGACCTGGAGCGGCTGAGAGCGGAAATTGCCGCCTGCCGCATCTGCCGCGACAGTCCGCTGCGTGGCGACGACGACCGTCTGCCGCATGAGCCGCGACCGGTCGCGGTGATCTCGACCACGGCACGCATCCTGATCGCCGGACAGGCGCCCGGGCTTCGGGTGCATGACAGCGGGTTGCCGTTCAACGATGCATCCGGCGATCGGCTCCGCCAATGGCTGGGGGTGGACCGCGAGAGCTTCTACGATCCGGCGAAATTCGCGATCGTGCCGATGGGCTTCTGCTTTCCCGGTTATGACGCCCATGGCAGCGACCTGCCGCCGCGTCGGGAATGCGCGCCGCTCTGGCGGCAGCGGGTGATGGATCAGATGCCGCAGGTCGAGCTGGTGCTGGCGATCGGGCATTATGCGCAGCGCTGGCACATCGGTCCGGAATGCCCGAAATCGATGACGGAGACGGTAAAGGACTGGCGGCGCTACGCGATGCGCAATGCGGATCCCGCCATTCTGCCGCTGCCGCATCCGAGCTGGCGCAACACCGGCTGGCTGAAGCGCAATCCCTGGTTCGAGGCCGATGTTCTGCCGTTCCTGCGGGAGCGGGTTCTTATGCTCACAACCTGAAACAATTTTCTTTATCTTCACCAATTTCGCGCTATAGAGGGAAAAATAATTCGAGAGGGACTTTCATGGACCGCCTAGACCGCAAAATCCTGCGCCTGTTGCAGGAGGATTCCACGCTGGCCGTTGCCGACCTTGCCAAGAAGGTGGGACTTTCGACCACGCCGTGCTGGCGGCGCATCCAGAAGATGGAAGAGGACGGCGTCATCCGCCGCCGTGTCGCCCTTCTCGATCCGGTGAAGATCAACACCAAGGTCACGGTGTTCGTGTCGATCCGCACAAACTCGCACTCGATGGAATGGCTTCGCCGCTTCTCCGAAGTGGTGTCCGAGTTTCCCGAGGTGGTCGAATTCTACCGCATGAGCGGCGACGTCGACTATCTTCTGCGCGTGGTCGTGCCTGACATTGCCGCCTACGACGCATTCTACAAGCGCATGATTGCCAAGATCGAGATCCGTGACATCTCTTCTGCCTTCGCCATGGAGCAGATCAAGTACACGACCGAGCTTCCGCTCGATTACATGATGATCGACCAGGCGAAATCCGCCGAGGATTGAGGCGCCTGCGCTAGCGGGCTCAGCTTTGATCGAGACCAAGCCGCGCGAGCACCTTGTCGCTCTTAAGTTCGCGAACCGCGTCCTTGCCCGTCCAGCGGGCGGCGCGGTTTGCGCTTTCGGCCAGGCGCTCTGCGAGCGCCAGTGCAGGACCATGGCAGGCGGAATTGCGCTTGCCGATCTGTCGGAGCGCCCAGTTGACCGCCTTCTTCACGAAGTTCCGCTCGTCGGTTGCGTGCCGCTCGATCAGCGGCAACCAGTTCAGGAGCGTCGCGTCCGGTTCCTTCTTCAGGTGGACCGCAGCGGTCGCAATCATCGCGAAGGCGATGCGCCGGACGAATTCACGTTCGTCGGCCGCGAATTCCGGGATCAGTTCGCGCTCGAAGCGGGCGGCGATGAAAAGGTCGGCAACGGTGTCGACCACTTCCCACGAATTGCAATCGTCGCCCCAGCGGAGCGCCTCTTCCAGCGTCAGTTCTTTCGGGTCGGCGGTAAACGCGGCCAGGATGCGCGCCTCGCGGATGCCGGACTGCCAAAGCTTCAGCGCGCGGCGGTGATCCACCTTCACCTGCCGCGTCACCTTGTGCAGCTCGACATTGGAGAGCCCGAGGGCGGCTTCGGTGACGATGCCGAAGCGCGCCATGCCGGCGAGATTGTCTTCAGAGCCGAGCGACCGCAGGTGAGCGATGATCTCGTCTGCGGTCGAGGACGGGCCGAGGCTCATTTTTCGAGGCGGGCGAGCAACGAGGACGTATCCCAGCGGTTGCCGCCCATTTCCTGGACATCGCCGTAGAACTGGTCGACGAGAGCGGTCACCGGCAGCTTGGCACCGTTGCGGCGGGCCTCCGCCAGCACGATGTCGAGATCCTTGCGCATCCAGTCGACCGCAAAGCCGAAGTCGTACTTGCCGGCGTTCATCGTCTTGTGGCGGTTTTCCATCTGCCAGGAGCCGGCAGCACCCTTGGAGATGACGTCCACAACCTTCTCGATGTCGAGCCCGGCCTTCTTGCCGAAGTGGATGCCTTCGGCCAGTCCCTGGACGAGGCCGGCGATGCAGATCTGGTTGATCATCTTGGTGATCTGGCCGGCGCCGGCCGGGCCCATCAGGCCAACCATGCGGGCAAAGGCTTCGATGACCGGCTTGGCGCGATCGAAAGCCGGTTCATCGCCGCCGCACATGACGGTCAGTACGCCGTTTTCGGCGCCGGCCTGGCCGCCGGAGACCGGCGCATCGATGAAGTGAGCGGTGCGCGCCTTCGCTGCCGCATAGAGTTCGCGGGCGACTTCGGCCGAAGCGGTGGTGTTGTCGATGAAGACGGCGTCGGCCTTCAGCGTTTCGAAGGCGCCGTCCTTGCCGGTCGTTACCGAGCGCAGGTCGTCGTCATTGCCGACGCAAGAGAAGACGAACTCGGCGCCATCGGCGGCTTCGGCCGGTGTCCGCGCTGCGCGGCCGCCGAACTCGGCCGCCCATTTCTCGGCCTTGGCGAAGGTACGGTTGTAGACCGTCAGCTCGTGTCCGCCGCGGACCTTGAGGTGGCCGGCCATGGGATAGCCCATGACGCCGAGACCGATGAATGCGACCTTTGCCATTTTCCGAATACTCCCATTGCTTTCGCTTTGGTGTAGCCGATGGAACGGGAGCGGAAAAGAGTGCTGTTATGTGGCACAGGCCAGCAATGGTGACGAGGGTGGCGTTGGCAGTTGCGTACCGCGAGCAGTCACCAGGTGCCTCAACTGCCGAGAAAACCCGCCCGCCGTACATTCTGGTACACATCTGCGCTCGCCAAACACACGCCGTATACATGGAGCCGCTCTAATCCAGCGACGTTGGCCCCGAAGTTGAAGTCCAACGCGCCCTTCCAGGCACAGTTCGCTCAATTGCTAGGTCGTTCAAGCGCCGACTTCCAATCTGGAAAAGGTGTTTGTCAAACACATGCATGGCGGACCGTGAAGGGAAGCATTAGCGTCCGAAAAACCAATGAGGCCGGACTATGGACAAGAGTTTCTACGTAGGCGTTCTTGCCGCACTCTTCGCGGCCTTCGCCTTTTCGCTCAACTTCGTTGTGCCTTTCATCATCGGCGACTACTCCACCTTTGATTTTGCTCTTGTCCGTCATGTGGTCTCGGCTCTGGTCGGCCTCTGTATTCTGTTTTCGGATCGGGGGGTGATACAACACCTGACGCTCCGAAACTGGCTTTCAGCAATCTGGCTCGCCTTCATCGGCTACGTCGGCTACTTCCTGACGGTGACAGGAGCTGCCATCTTTGCTGGGCCGGTGATTGCTCCCGCCTTTCTCGGTTTGGTTCCGCTCGTTCTGATGGTGGTCGGCAACCAGCGGCAGGGATCGGTTTCATGGCAATCCCTGACGGTGCCTCTCATGCTGGTGCTGCTCGGTCTTGTTTTCGTCAATGGCACAGCGTTCACGGCAGAGGGACTGGAATCCGTCCGTTCCTTCTGGATCGGTGTTCCGCTGGCGCTTGCGGCGGTGGCATTGTGGGTCTGGTTTGCGATTGCCAATCAGGCCGCCTTGGCCGTCCGACCTGAAATGCCCTCCGGTGTGTGGTCCGCGCTTATCCTCGTTGGCGGAGGTATCTTGATGCTGGCCTTCTACCCGGCTGGAGCAGCGATGGGTCTCTTTCAGCTTCCAAAACTCGGTTTTGGGTGGCACGCCGCCGGCTCACTCTATCTTTGGGGTACATCCTTCGCGCTTCTGGCAACCGTATGCGGAGTGTGGGCGTGGAATGTCGCGTCTCGAACCTTGCCCGTTGCACTGGCCGCGCAATTGATCGTTTCGGAAACGGCATTTGGGGTCATCGGCGGTCTCGTCGTTCATGCTCGATGGCCGACCGCGATGGAAGCTGCAGGGATCGCAATCCTCATTGGCGGGGTCGTTCTGTCCGTCCGGATTTTCTACGAAAGGCAGTTTTCATTGGGCAAGACGGCGCTGGCGCACCAGTAAGGGCTCCGCGCCCGATCTTTGTCGGCGCCCAGTCGCTATGGGCCAAAAGGTGCGACTGGTGGCACCTGTTAGATAGCTCTCGAAAAGAGGGAAGGGCGCAAAGTGGGATGCGCCCTTTTCATGCGGTCATGCCGCGCCGCCTTCAGCGCCGCGGCACCCTATTTTTATCCTTACATAGCAGACGACTTAAGGAAGCTGCAGGTGATCAGGGCTTGAAGCGCGCGATCACCAGATGGCCGGCGATCGGCTCGCCTTCTTCCAGACGCACGGTGATGTCGCCGACTTCGACGATCTCGAAACCGGTGGCGGCCAGGCGGTTGCGCAGGTAGCTCTCGGCGTGGGCGAAGCGCTGGTGCGGGCCGACCATGAAATCGCGGCCGGCGAAGGTCTCGGTTGGCAGGGTCTCGCTGGAGAAGATCAGCAGGCCGCCGGGCACCATGTTGTCGACCGCGCCGAAAAACAGCGCTTCGAGCGCGCCCATGTAGGGAAGCACGTCGGTCGCAACGATCAGGTCGAAGGGCTCGTCGTCGTTGTCGTCGAGATAATCGACCGCTTCGGCGACGTAGAGCGTCTCGTAGAGATCCTTCTCATGGGCGATCTCGACCATGTTTTCGGAGAGGTCGATGCCGGTGATGTCGTCGGCCATGTCGCGGAGCGCGCCGCCGGTGAGGCCCGTGCCGCAGCCAAGATCGAGCACACGATCGAACGGGCCAAGCTCAAGCGCCTGCAGCCGCTGGCGCACGAGGAGCGGCACGCAGTAGCCGAGCTGGTCGACGAGCACGTTGTCGAACACTTCGGCATGCTGGTCGAAGAGGGTGGCGACATAGGCGTCAGGCGCCTTCACCGGCGTCTCGCCGCGTCCCATCGAGGCCAGGCGCACGGCAGCGCCGCCGTGGTCTTCCGGGTCGAGCGCCAGCACTTCGGCATAGGCATCGGCGGCGGCATCGAACTTGCCGGATTTTTCCAGGGAGAGGGCGCGGTTATAAGCTTCCGCCAGCGCTTCCTCGTCGATTTTCGTGCTCTTCTGGGTCATGGGCGCTTCTTACGTCCGCAGAGGCGCTTTGGCAATCGCCGTCGGCGATCGTTTACCGGAGCGGATTAATCGGTATCCGGACGACAAATAGGTTTTCATTGGCCTTTTGAACGAAAAACGGCGCCCTGCGACGCCGTCGGGATTTATCGGCGAGAGGAAAGGAGTCATCATCGCAAGCATAAGAAAAGACGGGAGGAACGCCGATGTCCGCCGAGCTCGGTCCGCTGATCATCAGTGCGGAGGTCAAGGAGCCGAAGGGCCCGCCGCTGCCGCAAACATCCCAGGAGCAGATCAACGCGGTCGTGCACTATTATCGCGGTGAAATGGGCCGTATGGCCGGCTGGCGCGACCGCATCGACCGAACCTCGAACTGGGCGATCACCGTGGTTGCGGCGCTGCTTTCGGTATCGCTGTCGACGCCGACGTCACATCACGGCGTGCTGCTCTTCGCGATGCTGCTGATTACGCTGCTGCTCTTGATCGAGGCGCGGCGTTACCGCTTCTTCGATGTCTATCGCGCCCGCGTGCGGCAGTTGGAACGCGGATACTTCGCGCAAATCCTGGCGCCGGACGGCGCGCCGAACTTCAATTGGGCGGCGGCGATCGCCAAGAGCCTGCGCAAGCCGGCATTTCTGATGACCTATCGCGAGGCGCTCTGTCGGCGGCTGCAGCGCAACTATTGCTGGATGTATCTGATCCTGCTGCTGGCCTGGGCGCTGAAGATCTCCTCGCCGAAGATGTCGGCCAATGGCGAACCCTTCGGGCATGTGCGGTCCTGGACCGATGTCGCCGAGAATGCCGCACTCGGCCCTTTGCCTGGCTGGCCGGTGGTCCTGGGCGTTCTGCTGTTCTATGCGCTTGTCCTTTACGGCTCGCTGCACAGGGAGCCGCGTGAAGGCGAACTGGCGCATGGCGAGGTGCATGTCTGAGAGCGCATCGGCTGCAGCGTCCGCAACGCTGAGCGATCGCGGTTATCAGGGCTTGCCGATCGCAACGCCGGTAGCCTGACCGAAGGCCACCTTAGGCTCCTCGGTTTCGATCGGCGGTTCAGTGCAGAATGAACTCGCCTTTGAGCGCGCGCCATTCCGTCGCCGAGATCAGCTTGCGATGCACATAGCGCACCGAATGCAGCGGTCCATCCAGCTTCTCTTCCCAGAATTTCAGGAAGCTGCGCATTTCCGGAAAGTCCGGTGCCAGGTCGTAGTGCTGCCACACATAGGTCTGGAGGAAGGTTGGATGATCCGGCATGTGGTAGAGGATCTGAGCGGTCGTCAGGCCGTAGCCCTTCAGTTGCAGTTCCATTTCGTTCGTCATTAGGACCTCACTTCTCGCAAAGGTTGGTCTCTATGATGAAACGCCCGATTTCTTAATCAAGGGCTAATATTTGCCCTGAAATGAAACTTTCGTAAGAAATAACAAAAGCTTGGCAGCATCTCACGGAGAGTGCTGCCAAGCTTTGCTCGTCGGTGATTTCCGGAATCAGCGCTTGAGGTGACGGGTTAGCCGCGCTTCCAGCATGCTCCAGATGTTGCGCAGGATCTCGACCATGATCAGGTAGAGAATGGCCGCCCAGATATACATCTGGAAGTCGAAGGTGCGGGAAAAGGCGTAACGGGTTTCGCCCATCAGGTCGAAGACGGTGACGATCGCGACGATCGCCGAGCCCTTGATCATCAGGATGATTTCATTGCCGTAGGGGCGCAGCGCCACGATCATCGCCTGCGGCAGGATGATCTTCCAGAAAGCGACGCGCTCGGGCAGGCCAAGGGCGGCGGCACCTTCACGCTGTCCGCGCGGCACGCTCCCGATTGCGCCACGCAGGATTTCCGCCTGGTAGGCTGCGGTGTTGAGCGTGAAGGCGAAGAGCGCGCAGTTCCACGCATCGCGGAAAAACCACCACAGGCCGACCGTTTCCAGCTGCGGGCGGAAACTGCCGAGGCCGTAATAGATCAGGAAGAGCTGCGCGAGCAGCGGCGTGCCGCGGAAAAAATAAACATAGCCGTAGGCGAGCCACGACCAGAGCTTGTTCTTCGACATGCGGGCAAACGCGATCGGCAGCGACAGAAGGGCGCCGAGGACGATCGAGATCGAGACCAGCATCAGCGTGACGCCGAGGCCGGAGAGGAAGCGCGGACCGTATTTCGCGAATTTCTCCGGGTCCCAGCCATTGACGACGGTCAGGAAGATGCCGACGCCAAGCGCCAGCCAGACGCCGAGCGCGACGCTGCCGACGAAGCGGGTCAGCGTATAGGGCCTTGGCGGAACCGGAGGCGGGGCCTGCGGCGGGATCATCGTTGCAACAGTGCTCATCGGCCCATCTCCGCACGTTTGGTCCAGCGTTCCAGGTTCGCAAAGACGATCGAGGAAATCATCGCGAGGATCAGGAAGAGCACGCAGGCGACACCATAGAATTCAAAGGCTTGCTTGGTAACGCGGGCGGCGACGCCGGTCTGGCGCAGGATGTCGGTCAGGCCCACCACCGAGACGAGGGCGGTGTCCTTGAGCAGCGCCATCCAGAGATTGCCGAGACCGGGCAGCGCGATGCGCACGAGCTGCGGCAGGATGATGAGGCGCATGGTCCTGCCGCGATGCAAACCAAGGGCATCGCCGGCCTCGTATTGTCCATGTGGAATGGCCTTGAAGGCTGAGAGCAGCACTTCGGAACAATAGGCGGAGAACACGACGCCGAGCGCGATCATGCCGGCGAAGAAGGCGTTGATCTCCACCGGCCCCTCGTAGCCGAGCGTCGCCAGCAGCTGCTGAACGAGGATCTGCAGGCCGTAATAGACGATGAAGAGCGTCAGCAGTTCGGGCAGGCCGCGGAAGATCGTCGTGTAGATGTTGGCGGCCAACCGTATGGTGCGCTCTTCGGACTGCTTTCCGAGAGCGATGAAAAAGCCGATCAGCAGGCCGACGGGCAGCGTCGCGATGGCAAGGCTCGCGGTAACCACGAAGCCGTAGGCGATATCGTCGCCCCAGCCTGTGTCGCCGCAGGCCAGCAAGGTGCCGGGCGCCAGCCAACGAAAGACCCCGACGGGGCCGCAGAATGGATCGACGATCGATCCGATCCAGGAAAGGATGGAATAGAAGCCGGCAAACAACCCGCTCATGTCAGAAGTTTCCCCTTTGCGCCGTTTTTGTGTGTATCGATCGCGCTTTGTTTTAGGCTCTTGTCAAACAAAAACGGCGGAAGGGCAAGCCGTCCGCCGTTGCATTTTTCGCATGAACTGACGTTTCTCCGGCATGATTCACTAGGAAATCGCGCCGGATCCCGTCAATCAGCTGCCATAAACGTCGAACGGGAAGTACTTTTCGTTGATTTCCTTGTACTTGCCGTTGGCGCGGATCGCTTCGATCGCCTTGTTGAACTTTTCGCGCAGCGCGTCGTCGCCCTTGCGCACGGCAATGCCGGCGCCTTCGCCGTTGATGACGGGGTCGATCGGCAGCGTGCCGAGCAGCTTGCAGCAGGCACCGTCTGTCGACTTCAGCCATTCGGAGAGAACGACCACGTCGTCGATGACGGCGTCGATACGGCCGTTGGCGATGTCGAGCTTGTATTCGTCAGCCGTCGGATAGAGCTTGATGTCCGCACCCTTCATATGCGCTTCGGCATAGTTGGAATGGGTGGTGGAGCCCTGCGCGCCGAGCGTCTTGCCCGCAAGCGCTGCCTCGGTCGCCTCGGTGATCGGCGAATCCTTCGGCACGACGATTGCCGGCGGCGTGTTGTAGTACTTGTTGGTAAAGTCGACCTTTTCCTTGCGCTCGGCAGTGATCGACATGGATGCGATGATGGCGTCGAACTTCTTGGCGATCAGCGCCGGAATGATGCCGTCCCAGTCCTGCGTGACGAAGGTGCATTCGGCCTTCATTTCCGTGCACAGTGCCTTGGCGATGTCGATGTCGAAGCCCGTCAGCGTGCCATCCGCTGCAAGGTTGTTGAAGGGCGGGTAGGCGCCTTCCGTGCCGATAACGACCTTTTCGCCGTCGGCCATGGCCGAGCCTGCCATGAGCACGAAAACGGCAGCCGATGCGGCGGCTGCCAGCCGCTTGGAAATACGCATGATAGTCCTCTCTGTTGGCCGACATCCGGTTTTTTGTTTTTCACGGATGCCAATTTCTGCCGGAGCGTTTGCCTCCGGTTGCGGCGATATTCGTACTCTTTTCCTGTAAAAATCAACAGGAAAGCGAAGGTGCTCACCGGGAAAAGGATTTCGACCGCAGATTGTGGTGGCGGGTCGCGCAATGAACATGAACGGTGCGTTCAGCGCCGGTTAATCTTGCCTCCGCTAGCCCTTATCAAGGAACCGGCGCGTGGCTCGGGCATTGCACTTGACGGCGCGTGTCGTTGGCAACACAAAAAAGCCGGAACCTTGGGTCAAGGCCCCGTGAGTATTCGCGTTCGCACCCATTCTTAGCCGTGTCATACGCTGGGAAGAGGATGCGGGACCAGGACCTCCCAAGAAGAGGAAGGAAGACAAATGTCGATTCGATCCAAACTGTTTGCAACCGTCGCGCTGCCGGTGCTGTCGGTGTCCGTCGCGGTTCCGCCCGCTGTCGCCGACAACCTGATGAAGCCATTCGAGGTTGCACAGGAGGGTGGCGGTCAGTCTGAGGAAGAGCTGCTGCTGCAGAAGCAGCGCCAGGCTGAAGAAGAGGCAGCACGCCAGGCGGCCGAACAGCAGAAGGCGGCCGAAGAAGAGGCTGCTCGCCAGGCGGCGGAACAGCAGAAGGCTGCGGAAGAAGAGGCCGCGCGCCAGGCTGCGGAACAGCAGAAGGCCGCTGAGGAAGAAGCCGCGCGCCAGGCCGCTGAACAGCAGAAGGCCGCTGAGGAAGAGGCTGCCCGCCAAGCCGCTGACGAGCAGAAGGCCGCTGAGCAAGAGGCTGCCCGCGCGGCGGCTGAACAGCAGAAGGCTGCCGAGGAAGAGGCTGCCCGCGCGGCGGCTGAACAACAGAAGGCTGCCGAGGAAGAGGCTGCCCGTGCAGCCGCTGAACAGCAGAAGGCGGCTGAGGAAGAAGCTGCCCGCCAGGCGGCCGAGCAGCAGAAGGCCGCTGACGAGCAGAAGGCTGCCGAAGAGCAACAGAAAGCCGCTGAACAGCAGAAGGCCGCAGAAGACGAAGCGGCCCGCCAGGCTGCCGAACAGCAGAAGGCAGCTGAAGAACAGCAGAAAGCTGCGGAACAGGCTCAGCCCGGTACCTGCGTGGTGCCAAAAGGTCAGGATGCATCGACCGCTTGCCCGCCGGAAGGCGGCAACGCAGCCGAACAGCCTGCGACCACCGAGGAGCAGAAGGCCGGCGAGCAGCCGCCCGTGACCGAGGAGCAGAAGGCCGGCGAACAACCCGCGCCGACCGAAACGGCGCCGGGCACGGAGCCGCAACCCCAGACTGGCGAAGGCCAGCCAGTACCTGGCACGGAGCAGCCGCAGACCGGCGAGGGCCAGCCTGTGCCGGGCACGGAGCAACCGCAGACCGGCGAGGGCCAGCCTGTGCCTGGCACCGAGCAGCCGCAGACCGGCGAAGGTCAGCCCGTCCCGGGGACCGAGCAGCCGGCGACCGCCGAGCAGCAGCCGCAGGTGCAGCAGCCGGTTCCGGAAGTGGTCGACACCCGCACCGAAGAAGAAAAGGTGAAGATCGCCGAAGACCCGGCGGCGACCGACGAGACCGTCGTTCTGCCGGTTGAAAACGGTGCGGCCGTGCTCGACAGCGACAAGGACGCCGACAATGCCGGCGGCAACCAGGCGCGCGAAGAGCGCCAGAAGCTGCGCGAGGAGCTGCGCGCCAAGGAAGAAGACGCGCCGGCGCCGGCAGACGATGCCGCATCCCAGGCTGCCATCACCGCCGAGACCCCGGCCGACCTGACGCAGAAGATCGAGGCGAACCTCAACGAAAAGGGCACGCGCGTCGATGAGGCGCCGGTCTTCGTGGTTCCGGAGACGACCAACATCGTCAACAACACCGTCATCAACAACACGGTGATCAACAACAACACGACCGTCAACAACGTCACCAACAACATCACCGAGGTGAAGGTCGTCGAGCAGGTCGACAATCGGGTCATCCTCGGCGTCGGCGACCAGATCTTCGTGCGTGGCGACGATCGTCCGCGCCTGCGCCACGATGCGGAAGAGACCTATTACGACGAACTTCCGCGCGGCCGCACCCGCGAAACCATCCTGCGTCCGGGCGGCTACAGGATCGTCACCGTCTACAACCGTTACGGCGACATCCTGCAGCGCTCGCGCGTTGACCGTGACGGCAACGAATACCTGATGATCTACGCGCCCGAGCGTGACGAAGGTCCGCGTCCGGCGATCATCGACGTGGGCTACGAACTGCCGCCGATGCGCCTGCGCATCCCGGTGAGTGATTATATTGCCGACGTTTCCGACGACCCGGACCGTGACTACTACGAGTTCCTGGCCGAGCCGCCGGTCGAGCGTGTCGAGCGCGTCTACACGATGGACGAGGTGCGTCATTCGGCCCGCCTGCGCGACAAGGTTCGCCGTATCGATCTCGATACGATCACCTTCCCGACGGGCAGCGCCGAAGTGTCGATGTCGCAGGCGAAAACCATGCGCAAGGTCGCGGCCGCAATGGAGAAGGTTCTGGCGAAGGATCCGGGTGAAACCTTCTTCATCGAAGGCCACACTGATGCCGTCGGCTCGGACCGCTCGAACCTCGTGCTTTCGGACAAGCGCGCCGAATCGGTCGCATCGCTGCTGACCGAGGTCTACGGCATCCCGCCGGAAAACCTGGTGACCCAGGGCTACGGCGAGCGCTTCCTCAAGGTGCGGACTGAGGAGGCCGAACAGCAGAACCGCCGCGTCACCATTCGCCGCGTCACGCCGCTGGTCCGTCCGGTCGCGCAGCGCTAACAAAGTCGCCCAGCGCTGATCAAAGTCGCACAGCGCTGATCAAGCTTCGGGCAGGAATGTCCGAATAGCTCTAGGAAACCCGCCTCGCAAAAGGCGGGTTTCCGTCGTTTCACAGATCTCCAGCCTCTTTAATTTCCGGATTGCCATGAAAGCCGTTGCCCTGCCGTTCCTCGCCTTCGCCATGCTCACCCAATCGGCTGTCGCAGCACCGGGGCTCGTGGAGCCGGATCTGCGGCTGCCGGCCAATCCAGATGGAAAGAGCGGGGCGCCGCGCGTCGCCCTGACGCTCGATGCCTGCAGCGGCGCGACCGACATGCGCATCCTCGGCACCCTGATCGAGAACCACATTCCGGCGACGATCTTCGTGACCGCGCGCTGGCTGAAGCGCAACGGCCTCGTCGTCGAGGTGATGAAGGCGCATCCGGATCTGTTCGAGATCGAGGATCACGGCGCGATGCATGTGCCGCCGATCGACGTGAAGGTCTCGGTCTATGGTCTGGCGGCGGCCGGGTCGGAGGCTGCGGTTGCGGCCGAAGTCGATGGCGGTGCGACGGCGATCAAGGCGCATGGCCTGCCGGCGCCGCACTGGTTCCGTGGGGCAACCGCCAAATATACCCATTCGTCGATGAGCCAGATCCGCGCCATGGGTTATCGCATCGCCGGCTACTCGGTGAACGGCGACGGCGGCTCGCTGCTCGGCGCAGCCGTCGCCGAAAAGCGCATTCGCGCAGCGAAGGACGGCGACGTCATCATCGCCCATATCAACCAGCCGACCCATTCCGCCGGCGCCGGCGTCGCGCGCGGCATTCTCGATCTCAAGGCGAAGGGCTACAGCTTCGTCCGGCTGAACGACATCCCGGATGAAATGACAGTCGGCGCGACGAATTGACGGATTTTGGCGGCTGGCTGCGGAAAATGTCCGTCAGGAAATGGTCAGCGCCGGAAAATGTCTGCGTCGAGTGATATCTCCCCGAGCGCGGCGACGTTCCATATCCCATATCTCGTGGTGGATTGTGCGTGCTCGACCAAGCCGTTTCTCTCATGACAGTTGCAAGGCCGCTGCTCGACGCAAAGTAGCGGCTTGTCGAATTCCATTTTCCGTTGCCGGCAGCTCCCCCTTAGGCTTGTCGAGCTATGCGTCTGGCTCTGGAGGAGTGGATGAAGCGTATCGTTATCGGGTTCGTTGTCGCGCTGCTATCGCAGGCATTCGCGTCGCCTGCGCGCGCAGATGGTGCGAGTGCGCCATTGCAGCCGTTCGAGCAAGTGCTGGAGCGCGCCGAGAAAGGCGATGTCGAGGCTGAGATCGATATCGGCATACGCTACCAGACAGGTGAGGGTGTTGCGCGCGACGTTTTGAAAGCCATCGGCTGGTATCGGGGGCCGGCCGAGAAGGGTAACGCGAAAGCGCAATTCCTGCTTGGCACTATCTATTTCAACGGTGCCGAGGGCGTGAGGCAGAACTATGCCGAGGCGCTACGCTGGTATCGGCTTTCAGCCGAGCAGAAGATGCCGGCCGCCCAATTCAGTCTCGGGGTTCATTACGAACGCGGCTTGGGTGTCGCGAAGGACGAGGCGCAGGCTATCGTCTACTATCGGTTGGGTGCGGAACAAGGTTACGCCACCGCCCAATACAACCTGGGCTACCTGCTCCAGGAGGGGCGTGGAACGAAGCGCGACCTTGCTGAGGCCTTCGAATGGTATCGCAAGGCGGCAGAGCAGGGGCTGGTTGCGGCCATGCACAATCTCGCCGTCGCCTACTTGCAGGGCAACGGCACGCTGAGAAATGACGCAGCGGCCTACCGATGGGAGTCGCGCGCCGCGATCGGCGGGGAACCCCGCGCTCAGTTCAATCTCGGTGTCATGTACGAGAGAGGCACCGGTGTCGAACGTAGCGTTCCCGAGGCGCTCAACTGGTATGTGCGAGCAGCCGAGCAGGGGAACATCGAAGGACAAACGAATGCCGGCAGGCTCTATTTCAACAGCGAGGCCGGGCGGGTCGATACCAAGGAGGGGGATCGCTGGCTGCGGCTTGCTGCGCGTGCCGGAAATGGGCAGGCACAAAATCTCCTCTGCACCATCTACGTGCGCGCATTCGGCGTCGGGCGTGACGATCGGGAAGCGGTAAAGTGGTGCCGCTTGGCGGCCGACCGGGGAATGGCCTCGGCGCAGGTGGATCTGGCAATCTTCTACATGCTGGGTCGCGGCGTCGAGAAGGACGAGGCTCAGGCATTCGAGCTGTTCCTGAAGGCGGCAAAACAGGGGAACCCGCAAGCCCAGATGAATGTCGGCGCCATGTACCTGACGGGTGCCGGCGTTAATGAAAACTACGCGGAGGCGCACCGCTGGTTCCTGATGCTTGCTGATCGCGGAGATCCCAAGGGGCAATTCAACCTGGCGGTCATGTATGCGAACGGCCAAGGTATAGAGAAGAACGTGAAGGAAGCGGCGCGGCTCTACAAGCTTTCGGCTGACCAGGGTTATGCCTTGGCGCAGTTCAATCTCGCCATGGCCTATCTGAACGGCATCGGCGTGGAGATTGACGCTCCGGCTGCCGTCCGGTGGTTCCGCAAGGCGGCGGAGCAAGGAAATGCCGACGCGCAATTCTTTCTCGGTATCGCCTATGCGAGAGGCGATGGGGTGGAGCAGGACCTTTCAGCCGCGGCCGAATGGTATGCCAAGGCCGCCGCGCAGGGGATGCGGAAGGCGCAGGAGTTGCTGGCGAAGCTGCCCGAAGAGTATCGCCGCGCCTCGCAGCGTTGAGCCTGCAGCGCCTTCGCGCCTTTCAGACGCCTTTGCGCTGCAACCCTGTGACCTTCTCCACGAAATCGGCGATCGCGATGGTGTCGTCGAGGTCGAAAAGCGGAAGATCGGCATTGGCAACCGGGTGATCGGCAGCGATCGCGTAGATGTGCGGATCGGTGGGGGCCAGCGGCTCTCGGTTCGCCGATTCCAGGCGCCGGGCCTCGATTTTCGGGATCGGTTCGCGCTTGTAGCCTTCGACGAGCACAAGATCGCAAGGGGCAAGCCGCGCAAGGATGTTCTCGAAGGACGGTTCCGGTGCGCCGCGCAATTCGTGCATGATCGCAAACCGCGTGCCGGAGACGATCGTCACCTCGTGGGCGCCAGCCTCGCGATGGCGGTAGCTGTCGGCGCCGACCTTGTCGATGTCGAAGTCGTGGTGCGCGTGCTTGACGGTGGAAACCACGTAGCCGCGCTGCGTCAATTCGGTGACGAGCCGCACCATCAGTCCGGTCTTGCCGGAATTCTTCCAGCCGGCGATGCCGAAGATCTTCATGGCGTTCATGCTCTGCTGTCCTCGAAAAAGCTCAACCATTCCTTCGCCTCGGTGAGATCCGCAGGAGTGTTGACGTTGAAGAAGGGATCGAATGCGCCCTTCGGCGTCATGGTGACAGGAAAGTCGACCGTTACCGAGGCATGGCGTTCGATGAAGGCACGGACGCGGCGCTTCGGGTCGCTCGTCAGCCAGGTCTCCAGCTCGTCGGCGAGCGCAACTGGCCAGAGCGCAAACAGTGGATGCATCTGGCCGACGGATGCCGCCACGGCAATCTGTTGACGTTGGGTCAAGGCGGCGATCAGTCGCGCGACGAGGTCATCGGGAAAGAAGGGCGTGTCGGTGGGAACGACCAAGACATGGGATGCTTCCGGCGTAGCCCCTGCCACATGGCGCATGGCCGTCAGCACGCCGGCGAGCGGTCCGAGAAAACCCGGAACCGTATCGGCAATGACGGGCGTATTTCCGTCGACGGCGTCTGCCGGTTCGGCGTTGAGGTTGACGGCTATGCTGGTGACCTGGGGACGAAGCCGCTCGATGATGTGCGAAAGCATCGTGCGGCCACCCAGGTGAAGGTCGGGCTTGGGGCTTCCCATGCGGCGCGACAGTCCGCCTGCGAGGATGACGGCGGGTAGCGGTTCGCTGATCAGACGGCGTGAGGTGTCCGGCATCGCGCGGCTCCTACTCCAAAGGGCCGGTCAGCGAGCGCTGGGCGACCGCTTTTCGGCCGCGCAGGGTCTCGCGGTAGAAGGTGTAGAGGCCCGAACCGATAATGACCGCAACGCCGACCAGCATCCAGGTATCGGGCACTTCCGTAAAGAAGAAGATGCCGATCGCGATCGACCAGATCAGGCTGGTGTAGCGGAAGGGCGCAATGACCGAGATATCGCCGGCGCGCATTGCCAGCACGATCGTCTGGTAACCGAGCATCAGCAGGATGCTCGCGGCGGCGATGTGGCTGAAGGTCGTCGCCGACATTGGCTGCCAGCCGCCCATCGGCTGGATGAGGACGGCACCGACGATGGTTGTGACAAGGGAGGTCGACACGGTGATGTAAAGCGAGGGCACGTCATGGCCGATGCGGCGGGTGCAGAGATCGCGGGTTGCCGTGACGAACACGCAGGCGACGACGGTCAGTGCCGCCGGCGTGAAGCCCTCGGGACCGGGCCGAAGCACGATCAGCACGCCGATGAAGCCGGCGATGATCGCCGTCCAGCGCCGCCAGCCGACTGGCTCGCCGAGGAACAGGGCGGCGCCGAGCGTGACGGCCAAGGGCAGCGCCTGCATGATCGCCGAGGCATTGGCGAGCGGGATCTGGCCGAGGGCGGAGATATAGGTGACCGAGGCGAGCGCCTCCATGGCGATGCGCAGCAGGATCACCGGCTTCATCAGGGTGCGGAGCGGCCGAAAGGCGCGAAACTGCCAGGCGGCGAGCACCACCATCAGCGTCGTCAGCAGCCCGCGCACGAAGATGATCTGGCCGACATTCATCGCGCCGGTGACGGATTTGACCAGCGCGTCGTTGCAGGAGAACGTGACCATCGCCAGGCACATGAAAAGAATGCCGCGGAAATTGGTGGAGGCTTGCATGCTGGCTGTCCTGCGGCGCCGGAAAGCGGGCTACGCTGTCGACGAATGGGGAGGCGAATCCACGGGATGGATCGCCTAATGTTTAAGCATTGGCTGCCGGCTTGTGCAAACGGGATCGCATGCGGCGGCCGTTTTTCTTTCAGCGCAAGTAGAACGGTTCGCCCCAGCCGAGTTCAATTGCCCGGAAGACTGTGGCAGGCCGCTAAAATGTCCGCCGGCGAACATGAACTTATTCGCGGAATCTTAAGTTTCGCTGCCTATCGTCGCTGCAATTCCGCATCCATTCGCATGACGCGATCGGCGGGGTGGCGCCGCAGTAACCTTGCAGGGTGGCCATTCCAGGGACGTCTGCCCAGGCTTAGGAGAGCCTTCGGCACTCGTCCCATCGGTGTTTCCACCAAGAAAAGCCGCCGCGCGGGCCTGCTTCCCATAAGAATAATTCAGGGGTGCGCAATGTCTTTCATCGATCGCCTGCTGCAGCGCTTGCGGATCGTCACCAAGGTTCTGCTTTTCGTGGTTCCGCTTGTGGCGCTGATTGCCGGTATTGGTCTCATTGGCTTCTTTACCGCCCGCACGCTCAACGGCCATATGACCGTGACGCGGGAAACCATCAACAATCTCTCGGATTTCCAGGCGCTGCGCAGCGCGCTGCAGGCTTTTGCCGATGCGCCGAGCGAGGCAACGCGGGCTGCTTTGGCGAGCCAGATCGACGAGCAGGAAAGCGGCGTGAAGACGCTGGACAGCCTGCTGACGCGCGGTGAGGACAAGGCAGAGATCGCCTCGGTGCTGGCGCTGGGCGAGGCGATGCGCAGCCAGACGGAAAAGCTCTGGGTGACCAAGCTCGAGCGGGACCAGGTGACGGCATCGCTGGAAACGGCGCTCGCCGACATGACCGAGCAGGGCAACAGTGCCTACAAGCAGATCGACATCATCCGCAAGGAATCCGGCGAGAAGGAAGCCTTCGCCAAGGCGCTGCTCTTCGATGCCGCCGCCTATCAGGGCCTGGCCGAGCGCATCAAGAAATTCCGACTGCCGGTCACGATGGCCGTCAATCCGGATGCCAAGATCGATCAGGCGGGCAAGCTGCTGCCGCATCTCGTGAAGCAGATCGATGAGGCCGAAAAGATTGCCTCGGAAAAGGTGCAAGCGCCGATTGCCGACGTGAAGGAACAGGCGCTCAAGGTTCAGGCGATCCTTGCCGGTACCGAGGACAGCGAGGCGAAGAAGAACGCGCTGGTGCCGATCCTCAGCAAGTTCTCCAAATATGAAGCGGACTTCGCCAAGGAGGCAGCCAAGAACTCGGATACGGCGGCCAAGCGCTTCGTCGGCATGGATGCCGAGATTTCACAACTGAAGACCCTCATCGCGCTGATGGGCGATACCTTCAAGGGGCTCGACAGCACGCGGCTGCATATCAGCGAGTTGCACCGCAAGCTCGATGCCGCGGGCCGCGAGCCGGTCATGGCTGACATCCAGACGGTTCGCGAAACGGCGGGCAAGCTCGGCGAACTCGGCGGCAAGAACGCGGCGCTTCGCGATCTTCCGGCGAAGCTTGGGCCCTCGCTCGGCAACATCGACAAGGACACCGCGGCACTGATCGACGTCGGCGGCCGCTGGCTGGCGGCCAAGGCGGAAGCTTCGGCACTCGTGGCCACTGCCAGCACCACGCTTGAGAGTTTCGTCAGCAGCGCGCAGGAAGCCGGCAAGGTCGACAGCCAGCGCTCGGCCGATGTCTCGATCGTCGCCATGATTGCCGGCACGCTGCTCGCCATCATCGGTGGCCTGATGCTGGTCGAAACGCTGCGTGGCCCGCTGAAGCGCGTGACCGAAACGATGACGCGGCTTGCCGGCGGCGATCTCGACGTTGCCATCGAGGGTCGCAACCGCGGCGACGAGATCGGCGACATGGTGCGCTCCGTTGCCGTGTTCCGCGACAATGCCCTCGAGAACGTGCGGCTGGGGCGCGAGGCGGAGGCGGCGCGTGCGCTTTCGGCAGAAGAAGAAGCGCGCCGCGCCGCGGAGCGTGCCCGGGTTGAGGCCGAGCAGATGCAGGCGCTGAATGCGCTTTCGGATGTTCTCGCTGCTCTCGCCGACGGCAATCTCGAGGAAGGCATGGCGGAGGACCTGCCGGCCGACTACGTCATCATGGCCCGCACCTACAACAATGCGGTCGAGGCACTGCGCGCGACGCTGGCCGACGTGCGTGTCGTTACAGGCGAGATCACCGGTGGCACCGGCAATCTCGCGTCGTCGGCTGACGACCTGGCACGCCGCACCGAGCAGCAGGCGGCCGCACTCGAGGAAAGCTCGCGTGCCCTTCGGCAGTTGACGGAGATCGTTCGCACGACGGCGGAAAGTGCGCGCAAGACGACGGTGTCGGTGGGCGAAACCAATTCTTATGCCAAGCATTCCGGCCAGGTGGTGGCCAAGGCGATCGACGCCATGGCGGAGATCAATCGCTCGTCGGAGAAGATCAGCACGATCATCGGCGTCATCGACGAGATCGCTTTCCAGACCAACCTCCTGGCGCTCAATGCCGGCGTCGAGGCGGCGCGGGCAGGCGAGGCGGGCCGTGGCTTTGCCGTCGTGGCGCAGGAAGTGCGCGAGCTTGCCCAGCGTTGCGCAGGAGCTGCTCGCGAGATCAAGGGGCTGATTTCCGAAAGCTCGGCGCAGGTGCGGAGCGGCGTTGCTCTGGTGCAGGAAACGGGCGATGCGCTCACCGTCATCAACAGCCACATCACCACGATCCACGACCTCGTCAGCAATATCGAGGCTTCGGCAGCCGACCAGTACACCGGCCTCAACGAGGTCAATTCTGCAGTGCATGAGGTCGAGCTGATCACCCAGCAGAACGCCGCGATGGTCGAGGAGAACACCGCCGAGATCCACGGGCTTCGCCGGCAGGTGGAAGCGCTTAACGAGAAGATCGAGCGCTTCCGCACCGGTACGGAGGGGATGGGTGCGCAGGCGCAGGGGCGCGGGAGCTACGCGGCCTGATCTGTTCCTCCGACGGCGGCTTTCAAGGCTTGCCGCCCGGCTTGTCAGCCCCTCACCCTAACCCTCTCCCCGCAGGCGGGGCGAGGGGGACGTGCACTGCGGCAAGACATCCGAATGTAGGTCGCCGGAAAGCGCAAGCCGTCGACGCATCTGTGCGGAGTACGTGGGGACACGAGCGTGTGCCCCACATTCCCTTCTCCCCGCTTGGCGAGGGAGAAGGTGCCGGCAGGCGGTTGAGGGGCCGCCTGCCGGTTGTTCGTCCAAAGTGGTGTCGTGCGGGACGGTTAGCCGCCGGTGACGCTCATATGGCGGGCGACGGCGGGGCGGTTGTGCTCCCGGTCGATGATGAAGTCGTGGCCTTTCGGCTTGCGGCCGATCGCTTCGTCAATCACTTGGCTCAAATAGGCATCGTCGTCGGAGGCGCGGAGCGCAGTGCGCAGGTCGGCCGCGTCGTTCTGGCCGAGGCACATGTAGAGCGTGCCGGTGCAGGTGAGGCGGACGCGGTTGCAGCTTTCGCAGAAGTTATGCGTCATCGGCGTGATAAGGCCGAGCCGTCCGCCGGTTTCCGCAACCTCGAGATAACGGGCAGGGCCGCCGGTGCGATAGGGGATGTCCGAGAACGTGAAGCTCTGTTCCAATTGCCGGCGCATCTCGGAGAGCGGCAGGTAGTGGTCGGTGCGGTCTTCTTCGATCTCGCCCATCGGCATGGTTTCGATCAGCGTCAGGTCCATGCCGCGGCCATGGGCCCAGCGCATGAGATCGGGGATCTCCGCGTCGTTGAAACCTTTCAGCGCCACGGCGTTGATCTTGATCTTGAGGCCGGCAGCCTGGGCCGCGTCGATGCCTTCCATGACCTTGGAGAGGTCACCCCAGCGGGTGATCTGGTGGAACTTCGCCGGATCGAGCGTGTCGAGCGAGACGTTGATGCGCTTGACGCCGCACTCGACAAGCTCGGAGGCATATTTCGCGAGCTGCGAGCCATTGGTCGTCAGCGTCAACTCGTCGAGCCGGCCGGCCTCGATCTCCTTGCCGAGTTCACGCACCAGGAACATGATGTTCTTGCGCACCAGCGGCTCGCCGCCGGTGAGCCGCAGCTTGCGCACGCCCTTGGCGATGAAGGCGGAACAGAGCCGGTGCAATTCTTCGAGCGTCAGCAGATCCTTCTTCGGCAGGAAGGTCATGTGTTCCGCCATGCAATAGGTGCAGCGGAAATCGCAGCGATCGGTGACCGACACGCGCAGATAGGTAATCGCCCGACCGAAGGGGTCGATCATTGGAACGGTCTTCTGCTCTAGCGGCCTGGCGCCGAACCTGTCTATCGTGGCTGTGTTCAAAACGTCTTTCTCCCAGCCCTTTCAATGTCGTTGTCGAACCTGCTCGCGTCAAGGCGCATACTGTCGCAAAGTGTTGATCGGAAGAGCAGGGTAATTCTCGCCAGCCGATTTCTGCGCTAGTGCATACTCATCCCTAAGTCAAAGCCGCATCAGGGATAGGAGGTTTCAGCAAGCAAGGTGCGATGGAGCTTTCAGGCGGATCACGGCGAATGGACGGCATCGCGTTTGCCGTTCGCGAACAGGAGCAGGCAATATGAGTGAAATCTGGCCGACGGAACTGCGTGTCTCCAAGGATCGCCACCGGCTCGTCGTC
This sequence comes from Ensifer sp. ENS10, assembly GCF_014852025.1. NCBI lineage: Bacteria > Pseudomonadati > Pseudomonadota > Alphaproteobacteria > Hyphomicrobiales > Rhizobiaceae > Ensifer > Ensifer sp. ENS10. The sequence continues at coordinate 227,702 of NZ_JACVAS010000002.1, read as the reverse complement.
GCCTTCAACGATGGCGCATCCTTCGATCTCTCGGCGGAGATGCTGCGGGTACTATCGCCGTCTGCCGAAGTGCAGGGCCATGGGCCGGGCCAACGGGTGACGGTGCCCGGCAAGCGCAACGTGCAGATCATTTCAGTGCAGCCAACCGGCAACTACGCGGTGCGCATCGGTTTCGACGATTTTCACGATACCGGCATCTTCACCTGGAGCTATCTGCGCGAACTCGGCGAGAAGGGTGGAGAGCTCTTCGGTGCTTATGAACAGGAACTCGCTGAGAAGGGCATGTCGCGCGACAAGACGGAAAAGCCGCGCTGATCTCGACTGTGCCTGTCGTCAGGCCAGTTCGTCCTCTTCTTTCAGCAGTATCCCGATCAGCCGCTCCATGGATCGGGTGACCACCATGCAGTCCTCCAACGGCTCGTCGTCCAGCAATTTCTCGATCAGCGCCGTGTGGATCTCCATGGCTGCCTCCGTAAGGTTGCGGCCCTCCTGTGTCAGCGACAACCGCAGCACCCGTTTGTCCTTCTCGTCACCGCGGCGCAGGATCAGGCCGCGCTTTTCCAGCTGCGGCAACAGCATGCTCATGTTGGAGCGGCCCACCAGCAGTTTGCGTGCCAGTTCCTGCTGCGAAATGCCGTCGAAGCGGTAGAGGTTGATCAGGATATCGAGGTGTGGCGGCTTGATGTCGAGATGGGCGATCTCGCGCGTCACCGTCTGCTGCATGAGCTGGCAGGCGCGCGCAACCGCGATCCAGCTGCGGAAACGGGGGTGATCCCAAGGGAAATGGTGTTCTGTCGTCACTTGATTTTTGTTCAACGTTGTACAATTATGTTCAGCATTGAACATAACAAGAGATTCCCACTATGGCACCCTTTGCGATCAAGGTCATCCGCCACACGCTGAAAGGCGTGGCAGCGTTCTCGCCCGAGGCCGCCGGCAGGCTTGCCTTCAAGCTTTTCAGCGTGACGCCCGGCCGGAAGCCTAAGAACGCCAAGGAGAGGGCGGCGCTCGCGGCCGCGGCGCCCGTGATCGCCACGGGGCAGCCGGTGACGCTTTCCTATGCCGGCGGCTGGGTGCTGGCACGCCAGTTCGCCGCTCCGCGCAATGCCGCCAACGCCAAGCGCATCCTGCTCGTGCATGGCTGGGGATCGCGCAGCGACTACTTGGCTGCGATGATCGATGGCCTGGTCAAAGGCGGCGCTGAAGTGGTGACGCTCGACTGGCCGGGGCATGGCGGTTCGCCGGGACGCACACTCACGATGCCTGCAGCGGTCAGGGCGATCGACGCCGCCTGGCGGCATTTCGGCAATTTCGATGTCTGCGTCGGTCATTCCTTTGGCGGGGGAAGCCTTGCTTGTGCGGCGGGCGGCATCGTCTGCGACGTGCGCAGCCATGTGGCGAAGAAGCTGGTGCTGATCGGCGCGCCGAGCGAGATGACTTGGCTTTTCAAACGTTTCGGCAAAATTCTTCGCCTGGCGCCGAAGACGCAGGCGGCCTTCGAAGATGTTGTCGAGCGTCTCGCCGGCAGACGCCTCGAGGATTTCGACGCCGCGCGGATCATCGGCGTCCTCGCCGTGCCGACGCTGGTCATCCATGCCGAGGACGACAAGGAGGTCGCCGCCGAGCACGCCCGCCGCTATGCAGCGGCCGGGCCGAACGTGGAGATGTTTTGGGCAAACGGTTTCGGCCATCGCCGCATCGTTTCGGCCGCACCCGTGATCGCGCGGATCAATGCCTTCATACACGCGGAAGATCAAAAAGCCGCCGCCTGACTATTTTTCGTAGCTGCCGTCATCAGACTGTCATGCTATCGGTCGAAGGGTCGCTTTAGCCTCCGGAATCGCTTCGCAATCCGCGCCCCGCCATCGATCCGGAGATTTTTCGGTATTGGAGGACGGCATGTCGGTCATCACCTCGGTCGAGGAACTCAACGCGCTCTATGGCGGTGTCAGCGAAGCATCGGTGGCCAAGGTCACCAAGACGCTGACGGCGGAGTATCGGCTGATGATCGAGGCCTCGCCTTTCTGCGCGCTCGCAACCGTCGGGACGGAAGGCCTCGACTGTTCGCCGCGCGGTGACGACGATTGCGTGGTTCGGATCGCCGACGACAGGACGGTGCTGCTTCCCGACTGGCGCGGCAACAACCGGGTCGATTCGCTCGCCAATATCGTCCGCGATCCGCGCGTCGCGCTGATGTTCCTGATCCCCGGCTCGAACACGACGATGCGCATCAATGGCACGGCGGTGCTCAGCATCGATCCGGAATTGACTGGGAGTTTCGAGGTTGACGGCAAGCACCCGCGCAGCGTGATTGTCGTGACCATCGGTGAAGTCTATTTCCAATGCGCCCGCGCCGTCATGCGGGCGCAGCTCTGGAACCCGGAACGCTTCCTCGATCCGGCATCGCTGCCGACGCCCGGCACGTTGCTGAAGGCGGCCAAGGCGGATTTCGACCGCGAAACCTATGACCGCGAATGGCCGGAGCGCGCCGCCAAGACCATGTGGTAGGCTGCTGCGGGGGGCTGACCGGTACGGTCGCCCATCTCAGCGAAGCGCGCGGGTGGAGGCAAGGGTGCGGCGGCAGGCTCTGACAGGTGCATCAGCACTCCTGCTCGCGCTCTTGGCCGGCAAGGCGACAGCCGGCGAGTCAAGTCTATCCGAGAAGCTCAGCCTGCTGGCTAAGGCCTACCCCGATGCCATCGAGCGGATCGATGGCAATATCCTGGTTCTCAGGGATGGTGGGGCGCCGCTCGACATCGACGACGGCAAGAAGAAGAGCCATGCCGAGAAACTGGCCGCGGCGGATATCGAGGACAGCCTGTCACAGATCTATCCGCTGGGCGCGTGTGCGAAAGCGCCGGCCGTCGATTTCGATCCGGGTCGCATCCGCAGCGAAGCACTGTTGAAGCGGCTCTATGGCAGCAGTGCTACGGCTGTCAGGCGGGATCTCGTCACTGTGGACTGGTTCGGCGAGCGGCTGCGGGTGACGCGGAAGCACGGAACGGCCGCGGCGCTGAAGGCGATCGCCGCGGATCTTTCGCGACATGCTGAACTCAAACGCTATCTCAGCCCAAGCGCCGGCACCTTCAACTGGCGGCCGATTGCCGGTGCTGCCACGCTGTCGGTCCATAGCTTCGGCGCGGCGATCGATCTCAATACGGGCTTTGCGGATTACTGGCGCTGGTCCGGGAAGGGGGTGCACGGCTATCGCAACCGCTATCCGCTGGATATCGTCGAGATTTTCGAGAAGCACGGCTTCATCTGGGGTGGCCGCTGGTACCACTTCGATACGATGCATTTCGAGTACCGGCCGGAGCTGATCGCGATCGCGCGGGCGGCGGGCGCGGATGCCTGCGGCCACTAGTCGGCTGCCTCGCAGCGTTCAGAGCGGGCGGTGCTTCACGCATGCCCGAGCAGCGGCAAACAAAGAGCGCCCATGAAGAGCGCCGATTGTCAGTTCGATCGCAGAGCGCCGTAGGTCAGCGTCGATAGATCAGCCAGTTGCGGCCGGATTCCTTGCGCATGCCGTCTTCAAAGAGAACGGTCTTGTTGCGCCCGCCATTCTTGGCCGAATAGAGCGCGATATCCGCCTTGTTGTAGAGATCGACAGGGTCTTCTGCTGCGGTCGCCATGCAGACGCCAACGGAAAGCGTGATCGGGCCGTAGTTGACACCGGTCTTCGAATTGCGGAAGGGCGTTGCCGCAAGAACCGTGCGGATGCGATCGGCGATCTGCAGGCATTCTTCCTGGGTGCTGTCGCCAAGGATAATGGCAAATTCCTCGCCGCCGGTGCGGGCAACGAACGCCTCACGGCGCAGGTTGGCGCGAAGGACGCCGCCGACGGTCGCGAGGATCTTGTCGCCGACCGGATGGCCGAACGTGTCGTTGACCTTCTTGAAATGGTCGATGTCGGCAACGAGCAGGCCAGTGTAATTTCTCAGGTGCTCATTGTTGTAGACGGCCGCCAGATTGTCGTCAAAGGCGCGCCGGTTGGCGAGACGCGTGAGCGAATCCGTGTTGGCGATGCGCTTGTACTCGTCGAGTTCCTGCCGGATGACCTCCATTTCGAAGGACTTTTGCACAACGGTCTCGACGCGCTCCTTGCCCTGGCTCATCGTCTCGGCCGTCGCCTCGGTCAGGATGCCGATCGCGTGGCGCAGGATATCCGCGCTCGATGCACTCTTGCTGACGATGTTGACATAGGCCTCATCGAGAACCTTGTTGTAGTTCTCAAGCGCGTATTGCTCGTCGCGCAACAGGGTAACGAGCTCGGCAAGCTTGGCTGCAAGGGTGGTGTGGGCGCGCTCGATGCCGTTCGAGCGGTGGATGTGGCTGAAGTACTGCGCGCCGATCGCATCCAGCTCTTCCTGGGTCGCGCGGCTACCGAGCGCCGCGAGTTCTTTCGACAGCTGCGGGTTGGAGCCGAGATAGGCTTCGTAATAGAGTTCGTAGTTGCGGGGGATAGGCGCGACACCCATCATGCGCATGGCATGGGTTACTTGCGCTGCGATATCGGGCGTCTGTGCTTTGCCCGAGTTTGCCGTTTGCATGTGCAAACCCCCTAATATTAATCACTGCTTACGGGTTATGATTTTTAGGGGCAAATGATTTGCGAAGTCTTAATATTTGCCGCCGCGGTGCACCGCAGTTCGATCGACTGCGGCCATTCCCGCCGATCTATCCTAGCGTTTGCGACTTGAACCCACGGCGCCGTTGAGGCGCCGTGGTGTGTCAAAATGGATCAGGCCGGGCCGATCATCGTTTCGGGGCGCACGATCGCGTCGAACTCTTCGTTCGTCACGTAGCCGCCGCCGACGGCTTCTTCGCGCAGCGTCGTGCCGTTCTTGTGGGCGGTCTTGGCGATCTTGGCAGCGTTGTCGTAGCCGATCTTCGGGGCGAGGGCGGTGACCAGCATCAGTGAGCGGTCGAGTGCCGCCTTGATGTTGTCTTCGCGTGCCTCGATGCCGACGACGCAGTTGTCGGTGAAGGACACGGCCGCATCGGAAAGCAGCTGCACCGACTGCAGGAAGTTGTAGGCCATCAGCGGGTTGAAGACGTTGAGCTCGAAGTGGCCCTGGCTGCCGGCGAAGGTGAGGGCGGCGTGGTTGCCGAAGACCTGGACGCAGACCTGGGTCAGCGCTTCGCACTGGGTCGGGTTGACCTTGCCGGGCATGATCGACGAGCCAGGCTCGTTTTCAGGCAGCGACAGTTCGCCGAGACCGGAGCGCGGGCCGGAGCCGAGGAAGCGGATGTCGTTGGCGATCTTGAAGAGGGCTGCAGCCGTCGCGTTGATCGCGCCATGGCTGAAGACCATGGAATCATGGGCGGCGAGCGCCTCGAACTTGTTCGGCGCCGAGGTGAAGTCAATGCCGGTGATCTTGGCGATCTCGTCGGCAACCTTTTCAGCAAATCCGACCGGCGCATTGAGGCCGGTACCGACGGCCGTGCCGCCCTGGGCGAGTTCGCAAAGGCCGGGAAGCGTCATCTCGATGCGCTTGATCGAGGAAGCGACCTGCGCGGCATAGCCGGAGAATTCCTGGCCAAGCGTCAGCGGGGTTGCATCCTGGGTGTGGGTGCGGCCGATCTTGATGATGTGATCGAATGCCTTGACCTTGGCTTCCAGCGCCTTGTGCAGGTGCTTCAATGCCGGCAGCAGGTCATGGATCACCCGTTCCGCGCAGGCGATGTGCATCGCCGTCGGATAGGTGTCGTTCGACGACTGGCTCATGTTGACGTGATCGTTCGGATGCACGGGCTTCTTCGAGCCCATGACGCCGCCGAGCAGTTCGATGGCGCGGTTCGAAATCACCTCGTTGGCATTCATGTTCGACTGGGTGCCCGAGCCGGTCTGCCAGACGACGAGCGGGAAATGGTCGTTGAGCTTGCCGTCGATCACTTCCTGCGATGCCTTGACGATGGCATCGGCGACGGTGGAATCCAGACGGCCGAGCGCCTGGTTGGTGCGGGCGGCTGCCTGCTTGACGATGCCGAGCGCCCGGACGATCGAGGCCGGCTGCTTTTCCCAACCGATCTTGAAATTGCCGAGCGAGCGCTGGGCCTGGGCGCCCCAATAGCGGTCGCTTGCCACTTCGATGGGGCCGAACGTGTCTGTTTCCGTGCGCGTCGATGTCATCGTGATACCTGCCTTGGATCATGCGGTTCATGAAGCCTGGGCGAGGGGCCGGGTGGCGCATCTCCCCAGGGTGCCGGGCCTCTCTCTGCCCCGCCTGCCGGAGCTTGTAAAGGGGCGTGGCGCGGCTTGCCATGCTACAATCGTTTGAAACGTTGACGTGCAACAAGGCCGGCCCGGAACGATGGTGATTCGGTCGCTTGCGGGCCGCGGGCGCCGTTGTGATTTTTAGGTCACAGGCGCGGCGTTCTTTTTAGCCGCCAATCGGCGGCTGCAACCGGCCCATGACCTTCCGCTGAAATAAAATCCATATGGATCAAATTTTTATCCCCCTTCGAACGTTATGGAATCGAGGCGTTTGCTGGGACGAGGAAGGAGATTCAAGGTCGATGTTCGCGGGCGCGTTTCCTTTTCATTCACCATCCTTTTCTATAACTTTCAGTGCACGAGGGCGTGGCGAGAATCTGGCTTCAGTCGAATTCGGCGACAACGCGATACGGGGACGTAGTTTCATATGAGAGTAATTAAGACGGCAGCGGTCGTGGCGCTCATGAGCGGCTGTGCGATCGCGACCATGGATGTGCGGCCGGCTTCGGCCTTCACATTTGGCGATTTCATCCGGGCGGGCCGGAAGAAGACCGAGGCTCAGCAGGTTCAGCCGAACCAGCCGCTGCCGGGCATGGGCACGATGGTCGACCCGCAGCAGGCGGCCAAGCCGCTGCCGAAGGTCACGGGCCCCAAATATTACACCTACAAGGCGGAGCCGCTGCGTCGCATCTCAACCGACAAGTTGCTCGACCCGGTCGTTACCGGCTCCGTGCGCAACGATGCGCTGCCGCCGATGCTGCGCACGCCGCTTGCCGACGCGCGGCAGTTCCTGCCGGATATCAACGTTCGCGCGTCCGGCGACGTCGCCAAGGCGGTCGAAGCCCATTACGGCGCCCGCATGGATTACATCTGGATCGGCGCCGAAGGCGTGAACGCCAAGGCAAAGGCGGCGGTCGCCGTCCTCGCCGATGCCGCCAAGGTCGGTCTCGACCCGCAGGACTATGCCGTCAACGTACCGGCAGACACTTTCGACCGCGGCGACATGATCGCGCGCGAAAAGGAACTGCTGCAGTTCGAAATCGCGCTGTCGGCGGCAACGCTGACCTATACGCAGGACACCGTGCGCGGCCGCATCGATCCGAACAAGATCTCCGGCTACCACGACTTCAAGCGCAAGACTGTCGAACTCGCCCCGCTTCTCGACAAGCTGTCTGCGAGCAACGACGTCGCCACGCTTCTCAACGACCAGAACCCGAAGAGCGCACAATTTGCGGCACTCTCCGTCGAACTGGAGAAGCTGAGGGCGGAAACGGGCGCTGAGCAGCGCGTCGAGATCGCGCCCGGCACGCTGCTTAAGCCGGGCCAGAGCAATCCCGAGCTCGCCAACATCATTGCCGGTATTCGCCTCAAGGGCTCGGAAGCGCTGAAGACCGAACATGCGGCGGTTCTTGCCGCTTACCAGGGAGCGCCGGAATACACGCCGGAACTGGTAACCGTGGTGGAGGCCTTCCAGAAGGAACACGGGCTGAAGGCTGATGGGGTCGTCGGCCAGGCGTCGGTGCGCATCCTGACGGGTGGCGACAGCGTGGCGAACAAGATCAACAAGCTCGAGATCGCCATGGAGCAGGCGCGCTGGCTGCCGGATGGCCTCGGCGGCCGCTACGTCTTCATCAACCAACCGGCCTTCACCGCGACCTATACCGACCAGGACGCCGAGCAGTTCTCGATGCGCGTGGTCGTCGGCTCGAAGACGAACCAGACCTATTTCTTCCAGGACGAGATCCAGACCGTCGAGGTCAATCCGTACTGGGGCGTGCCGCAGTCGATCATCGTCAACGAGATGCTGCCGAAGCTCCGCAGCGACCCGAACTATCTCGATCGCATGGGCTACCAGGTCGAGGTCGGCGGCCGGCCGGTTCCGTCGGCGTCGGTCAACTGGAACGGCTCAACCGCTTCGGTCGCAGTACGCCAGCCGCCGAGCAGCGACAATGCGCTCGGCGAGCTGAAAATCCTGTTCCCCAACGCGCATGCGATCTACATGCACGACACTCCGTCGAAGAGCTTCTTCAAGCGCGACAACCGGGCACTCAGCCACGGTTGCGTGCGGCTTGCCGATCCGCGCCTGATGGCGGCGGCCGTGCTCGGCACGAGCGTCGAGGACGTCGGCAAGGAGATTGCCGGCGGCGGCAACAAGGCGCTGCAGGTTCCGGTGAAGGTGCCGGTTTATGTCGCCTACTTCACGGCCTGGCCGAACAAGGATGGTGTCGTCGAGTATTTCGACGACGTCTATGAGCGCGACATGTACATGAACCGCGCCTTTGACGCGACGCGCGGCGCCCGCAGGGCCGAAGGATAGGACACAAGAATAAGAAAAGGCCGCTTCGAGCGGCCTTTTTTCTGTTCGATCATCGGGTCTCGAGCAGCGCCGAGACCAGTTCCGGTGTCAGCTCGTCGAAGTGGCTGATGATTTTCGTCGGTTCGAGACTTTCGACGGGAACGTCCGAGTAGCCGAAAGGAACCGCAATCGACGGCACCGCTGCATTGCGGGCGACGAGGAAGTCGTTGAGGCTGTCGCCGACCATCACCGAGCGTTCCGCCGAGCCGCCGGCATTGGTGACGGTTCTCAGGAGGTGCTCGGCGTTCGGCTTGCGCACTTCGAAAGTGTCGCCACCCGAAATCGCGGCGAAGCGTTCGATCAGCCCCAGGCGTTCGAGCAGGCGCGTTGCCAGCTTTTCCGGCTTGTTGGTGCAGACCGCCAGCTTGAAGCCGGCGCCGGAGAGCCGGTCGAGCGCGTCGATGAGGCCCGGATAGGGCAGCGAATCGCCGGGCATCGAGCCGTGGTAGAAATCGACGAACTCCTTGAGCTGCCATTCCAGGACGTCTTCAGCGAGCGGCTTTTGCCGGAGCGCGAAGGTGCGCTCGATCATGGCGCGTGCGCCGTGCCCGACAAGATGGGTCAGATCCGCATAGCCGACCGGTGCGATGCCGGCCTGGGTCACCGCATGGTTGAGGCTCGCGACCAGGTCCGGCGCGGTATCGACAAGCGTTCCATCGAGATCGAAGACGACTATGGGAGATGACACCGAAAAACCTCATGGCACCGGAAACGTTGCCGTTCGGGTAGGCGAAGTGACAGCAGAATGCAATGGGGAGTACATGTCCCAAGTCCTGCGGAATCCTTGGCGGCAATTTCATTTTGACTTTTGTTTGCGTCGCCGGGCGTGTAAGTGTCTCAGCGGAAAACGGGCCGGCCGTTCGCTGCTTGCAGCAAAGCCGTCCGTCGGAATTACAAGGGAGCGACTGGCGCATGGACGCCCGCGAAATGAAAATCAAAGCCGCGGCTGCGGCTCTGGAATATGTCGAAGACGGCATGCGCCTCGGCATCGGTACGGGCTCCACGGCTGAGGAATTTGTCCGGCTGCTGGCCGAGAAGGTCGCCTCCGGCTTCCGCATCGAAGGCGTTCCCACTTCGGAGCGCACGGCGCGGCTCTGCCTCGAACTCGGTGTGCCGTTGAAATCGCTCGATGAGCTGCCGGAACTGGACCTGACGATCGACGGCGCCGACGAGGTCGATGGCCGGCTGCGGCTGATCAAGGGCGGCGGCGGCGCGTTGCTGCGCGAAAAGATCGTCGCGAGCACGTCGAAGCGAATGATCGTGATCGCCGACGAATCGAAGGTGGTCGAGGTCCTCGGTGCCTTCAAGCTGCCGATCGAGGTCAATCCCTTCGGTCAGGTGGCAACGCGGATCGCGATCGAGAAAGTCGCTTCGCGGCTCGGCCTTTCCGGCGAAATCGCCGTGCGTCAATCGCACGACGGCGCCTTCAAGACCGACGGTGGACACCTCATTCTCGATGCATCTTTTGGCCGTATTCCTGATGCAGATGCGCTCGCGGGGGAGCTGAATGCCATTCCCGGCGTCGTCGAGCACGGGCTTTTCATCGATATCGCGTCGCTGGCAATCATTGCAGGGCCGGAGCAGGCACGCATTCTGACTGCGTCCTGAGCTGGCTCCCGACAGCCCGCAATGGGCTGGGAGCGGTAAAGACAACAGGTTTCCACACATGCGGGCCTGGCGGCGGAAATCGCCCGGGCAGCATGCGACAAACACAGGAGCAAGGGTAAAAATGAACAAACTCGCAGGTCTTGTCCGCACATTCGCTGCCACCGCGATTCTGCTTTCCGCATCGATTCCGGCGGTGCAGGCCCAGGACGTCTCCGAAGAGCAGATCAAGGCAGCGCGCGCGACGATCGCAGCGCTTGGCGTGACCAACAGCTTCGACAACATTCTGCCGAACCTTGCCGAGCGGCTGAAGAACACGCTGATCCAGTCATCGCCGAACCATCAGGAACTGATCACGGCAACCGTCGACGAGAAGGCACTTAGCCTTGCCGCGCGCCGTGCCGATCTCGAGAACGAAGCGGCGACGATCTACGCCAAGACCTTCTCGCTCGAAGAACTGAACGCGATCACCGAATTTTACGGCTCGTCCGCCGGCAAGAAGCTCCTGGATAACGGCCCGATCGCTTCGCGCGAACTGCTGAAGGCCGCCGACATCTGGGCCGCAGGCGTTTCCCGCGATCTGACCCAGGAAGCCACCAAGTCGCTCGACGAAAAGGTTGGCAGCACGCAGCCGGCTGCCGAGGGCGCCGTCCAGGCGCCGGCGCAATAACCGTCGCCGGCCACGGTTCATCACGTTTCGAGGAGCCCGGAGAGATCCGGGCTTTTCTTTTGGCCGGAGGCACCACTATATGTGCCTGCGGCGCGGCCTTCGGCTGGTCGCACCGGCTGCCGAACGCGAGATCGTTCGGCGCGCTTTCCATTTCGCCATTTCGGCCGCTGCTTTCAGGAGACTGTCCATGCCCGCTTTCGACTATGACCTCTTCGTAATCGGTGGCGGATCCGGCGGCGTCAGGAGCGGGCGCCTGGCAGCGAGCCTCGGCAAGAAGGTGGCGATTGCGGAGGAGTTTCGCTACGGCGGCACCTGCGTCATTCGCGGCTGCGTGCCGAAGAAGCTCTATGTCTACGCGTCGCAGTTTTCCGAACATTTCGAGGACGCAGCCGGTTTCGGCTGGTCGGTCGGCGAAAGCCGGTTCGACTGGCAGAAACTGGTCGCCGCCAAGGAACAGGAAATCACCCGGCTCGAAGGGCTCTACCAGAAGGGTCTGAACAATGCCGGCGCCGAAATCCTGCATACGCGCGCCGAGCTGGTCGGTCCCAATACGGTTCGCCTGCTCGACAGCGGCCGCACGGCGACGGCCGAGCGGATTGTGATCGCCGTCGGCGGTCATCCGACGCCGCATGACGCGCTGCCGGGACACGAGCACTGCATTTCCTCGAACGAGGCTTTCGATCTCGAGGAGCTGCCGAAGTCGATCCTGATTGCGGGCGGCGGCTACATCGCCGTCGAATTCGCCAACATCTTCCACGGCCTCGGCGTCGAGACGACGCTGATCTATCGCGGCAAGGAAATTCTGTCGCGCTTCGACCAAGACCTGCGCCGCGGGCTGCATGTGGCCATGGAAGAGAAGGGCATCCGTATCCTGTGCGAGGACCTTATCCAGTCGGTCGCCCTCGATGATGCTGGGAAGCGTGTCGCGCGCACGATGAAGCACGGCGACATCGCCGTCGATCAGGTGATGCTGGCGCTTGGCCGCGTGCCGAACACCACGGGCCTCGGCCTCGAAGCGGCTGGCGTCAAGACCGATGAGCGCGGCGCCATCATCGTCGATGCGTTCTCGCGCACCAGTGCGCCTGGCATCTATGCGCTTGGCGATGTCACCGACCGCGTGCAACTGACGCCGGTCGCGATCCACGAGGCCATGTGCTTCATCGAGACCGAGTACAAGAACAATCCGGTGTCGCCGGATCACGACCTGATCCCCACCGCCGTCTTCTCGCAGCCGGAGATCGGCACCGTCGGTCTGACGGAAGAAGAGGCGACGCGCCGCTTCGACGAGCTGGACGTTTATCGCGCCGAATTCCGGCCGATGAAGGCGACGCTTTCGGGCCGCAAGGAAAAGATGATCATGAAGCTGATCGTCAACGCTGCCGACCGCAAGGTGCTTGGTGCCCACATCCTCGGCCATGATGCGGGCGAGATGGCCCAGCTGCTCGGCATCTCGCTGAAGGCCGGCTGCACCAAGGACGATTTCGACCGGACGATGGCGGTGCACCCGACGGCGGCGGAAGAACTGGTGACGATGTATTCGCCGTCCTACCGCATCCGCAAGGGCGAGCGGGTCTGAGGCCCCGGCAGCCGGTGCCTTGCTTTGCAGGCGCCGGAGCCGATGAATTCTGGTAGGATGTCTTTCCAAGCCTTCGCTTAACGTCTATAAGCCCGCATCCGCGAAGTCACCGGCTTCGGGCGAGCTTGGCGCAATAATCTTGCGTTGGGGCAGGGCACGCGGACATGAGTGAAATTTCCGAATACCGGGCGGCCACCTTCGGCCGTCAGGGCGCGACCCGCGCGGATAGATCCGCGGCAGACAACAGGTGATCGAAATGGCACAAACTTGGACTCCAAACAGCTGGCGGCAGAAACCCATCCAGCAGGTGCCGGACTATCCGGACCTGGCAGCGCTTGAGGCGACCGAAGCGAGCCTCGCGAAGTATCCGCCGCTGGTGTTTGCAGGCGAAGCGCGCCGTCTGAAGAGTGCACTTGCCAATGTTGCCGAAGGCCGCGGCTTCCTGCTGCAGGGCGGCGATTGCGCTGAAAGTTTCGCCGAGCATGGCGCCGACACGATCCGCGACTTCTTCCGCGCATTCCTGCAGATGGCCGTCGTCTTGACCTTCGGCGCACAGCAGCCGGTGGTGAAAGTCGGCCGCATCGCCGGCCAATTCGCCAAGCCCCGCTCGTCCAACATCGAGAAGCAGGGCGACGTGACGCTGCCGTCCTACCGCGGCGACATCATCAACGGCATCGAGTTCACCGAGGAAGCGCGTATCCCGAACCCGGAACGCCAGATCATGGCCTACCGTCAGTCGGCTGCAACGCTGAACCTTCTGCGCGCCTTCGCCATGGGCGGCTATGCCAACCTCGACAACGTGCACCAGTGGATGCTCGGCTTCGTCAAGGATAGCCCGCAAGCAGAGCGCTACCGCAAGCTCGCCGACCGCATCTCCGAGACCATGGACTTCATGAAGGCGATCGGCATCACCTCGGAAAACCATCCGAGCCTGCGCGAGACCGATTTCTTCACGAGCCACGAGGCGCTGCTGCTCGGTTACGAGCAGGCGCTGACGCGTGTCGACTCGACCTCGGGCGACTGGTACGCCACCTCCGGCCACATGATCTGGATCGGCGACCGTACCCGCCAGCCCGACCATGCGCACATCGAATACTGCCGCGGTATCAAGAACCCGCTCGGTCTCAAGTGCGGCCCGTCGCTGACGGCCGATGGTCTCCTGGAGCTGATCGATCTTCTGAACCCGGCCAACGAAGCCGGCCGCCTGACGCTGATCTGCCGCTTCGGCCATGACAAGGTGGCGGAGCATCTGCCGCGCCTCATCCGTGCGGTCGAGCGCGAAGGCAAGAAGGTCGTCTGGTCCTGCGATCCGATGCACGGCAACACGATCACGCTCAACAACTACAAGACCCGCCCGTTCGAGCGGATCCTGTCGGAAGTCGAGAGCTTCTTCCAGATTCACCGGGCAGAGGGCACGCATCCGGGCGGCATCCATATCGAGATGACCGGCAACGACGTGACGGAATGCACCGGCGGTGCGCGCGCGCTTTCCGGCGACGATCTTGCCGACCGCTACCACACCCATTGCGATCCGCGCCTCAATGCGGACCAGGCGCTGGAACTCGCGTTCCTGCTGGCCGAGCGCATGAAGGGCGGCCGCGACGAGAAGAAGATGGTCGTCAACGGCTGATCTAATCCCCTGGCATCGTTCAGGGTTTCTGAACGTCGCTTGGGAGTTTTGAATTTGACAATGCCGGGCCCGCTCTGGAAGCTGGTCCGGCATTTTCGTGTCTGGAGCAGGAAGCGGCGCGCGCAATCGTGCCGCCTTATCCACCGCATGACAGGGTGATGCATCACGATTTCGCTTTGGGGGAACAATGCCGGACGTTCACAAGGGAAGCTGTCTTTGCGGGGCAGTGCGCTTTGCCGCACAGGGCGAGCTGCGCGAGCTGATCTACTGCCATTGCAGCCAATGCCGGAAGCAGACCGGGCTCTACTACGCCGCGACGAATGTCCGGAACGACGGCCTTGAGGTCGAGGGAATGGAGCATGTCACTTGGTATCGGGCAAGCGACAGCGCCAGCCGTGGCTTTTGCCGGATCTGCGGCTCGGCCCTGTTCTGGAAGGGCGACGGGCAGGATTACATCTCGATCATGGCTGGGGCCTTCGAGAAGCCGACCGTGCTGAAGGGTGGCTATCACATCTTCTGCGAAGACCAGGGCGACTTCTACGAAATCACCGACGACTTGCCGAAATATGCGGCCGGACGCAGCTGAGCGATCACTCCGGCATGCTTTTTGCCTGCCGAACCGCCTGCTCATAGCCATTGGCAAGGCCGGCCATCTTGACCGATTGCCACTGACAATATTCGTCGAGCAGGCGTTCGCCTAGCCAGAACAGCCCGCGCTGGCCTTCGCCGGCGCGGCCGATGAGGCCCGCATCCTGGGCGCGGGTGAAAATGCGCCTGATATGCGTGTTGGAGATCATGTAGTGCGTGGCGAGTTCCGAGAGGCTCGCTTCGAGCCAGACTTTGCCGTCGACCGGATCGAGGCTTTGCGGCCGCGACATGAGATCGTCGAGCAGCAGGCCGCCGCATTCGGTCCAGACGAAGGCGGCCACAGCTTCCGGCGGCTCGTTCCACCGCCGGTCGGCGAGCAGCAGGCGGGTGGCGATCGGTTGGGCGCGCTCAAAGATCGTCCGATCGGCTTCGACGCGCTGAAGGCGGCCCTTGCCGTCGAAACGGTCGAGCGTGCCCATCTGGCTCATGAACCAGCGCAACATCGCCCCTTCGCTGATTTCGGTCGGCTCCAGGGGCCGCACTTTCTTTCTGGCACGACCGCCATTAGTATCGCGCAGCAGCTTGTAGGTCAGCAGTTCGGCAATGAAGGCGGCAGCGGTATTGCGGCTGGCGCCGCCCATCTCATGCATGAACTTTAGCAGGCGCGCGGTGGTGATACCCGTCTCCGGATTCGCTGGATCGCGCTCGAGGTGAAGTGTGTAGACGGCTTGGCTCAGCGTCCATTTCTGATGGGAGGCGACGAGGCGGGCAACTCGAGGGAAGACATCAAACACCGACATCAGATCGCGGGCGCTCGCCTGAAGGATCGCCCGGAAGTTCGGATGATTGCGAAAATCTTCTGCGGTGAAGGCAAGCGCACCAACTGGCGCAACGCCCTCATGCTCTGCCACGACACGCATTTGCTGCGCACACCCCCCGAAGCTTGCGCGGCGTGCCGGATGCTTGAATTTCAAGATGCCCGGTCGCCAGCCGCCACTCAGCCTAACCCCTTTTAGTAGGAGTAGCTTGCCCATAACGTGCGAACAACCGATTTTGTTCAAACGGGGCACCTGACGTTCAGCCGTCAGGCGCCCCGTTCGATTGCTGGATCTCGATCATTGCACCAGCACAGGCGGCTGGCACTTGACGCCGGTGACGCGTACATCGGCCTCGCCGACCCGGACGCCGACGAGCAGGAGCAGGTTGTAGAGGAGATCATCGACCGGCTTGGTGACGGAACCCAAGGTCTGGGCCAGGGCTTGCTGGACGATCGTCGGGCTGCCGAGCGTGAGGAACAGAACCTGGATGTTGACGTCGAGGTTGTTGAGCAGCGTTTGGGTCGTGGAGGTGAGAATATCCTTCGTGGAGACGCTCTTGATCGATCGAGCCGCAATCTCGGATGGGCTGAAGCTCAGGCGCGAGACCTTGAGGTTCTGTGCTTCGACATGAGCGAGCGCATCGATCTTGACGACGAGGGCATCGACGAGGCGGGCCCTTTGCACGCGGGCATCCGACGAGAAGTTCGAGAGCACTGCCGGGTCGACGTCGCCGATCGCGATCTCGGCAATGCCCGGCACCGCGTCGACGCTGACCGCCGCGTTTTCCGGAGTACCGCCGTAGCAGCGGATGTCGGCAAGTTTCGCCTCGGCATAGGCAAGTTCGACGTAGATCGGCAGTCTGATGCGGATGCCGGCAAGGGCCGCAAGGCCATCGACGTTGACTTCGACGGCGAGGCGGGTCTGGGCGGTGCGCACGGCCGCCCCCGGGGTTCCGAGGCGGTGGCTGGGCGTCTGGACCGGCGGCTCGCCGATCGCGAGCTTGACCTTGGCAGAAGCGATGCCGGGAAGCCCGGTCACGGCGTTGAGCGCGATCTGGTGTTCGCCATTGGCAATTGCGGCGGCCGCGGAGACGATCTGCAGCGCGCTGATCTTCATCGCCCAATCGGAACCGGCATCGATCTGCAGGCTCTTTTTCGGATCGAGGTTGAGGATCTGGGCCAGTGTGACGGTCTTCTTGTTGTTTGCGGTCGAAAGCTCGATGCTCTTCAGCGCGGCTGTCACTGTGCCTGAAAGACCCTGGACGAGCCGCATCGAGGAGAGCAACTGCGGCATGGTCAGATTGGCCTTCAGCACGTCCTCATAGGAGGCGGCGGTCAGGTTCAGCTTTGTCGCGACGATCTTCAGGAACGGCTGGACGTCGATGTCGGCGTCGATGAGAGCCTGATAATCCATCACCTTGAGGGAGATGGTCGTGCCGAGCATTTGCCCGAGGATCGAATTCAACAATCCGTCGTTCAGGCTGGCGAGACGCGAGCCGACAGAGAAGGCGGCAATCTTGGAGCTGGCGGCCGTGCCGATGACGCTTAAATCCGGCGGCGCGCTGAACATGGAGGCAAGGAAGATCTGGCCTTTCTTTTCCAGCAGAACCTGAACGGCATCGGTCGGCGTTGCGTCCTTGATGAAGCGCTGTCCGGCCTCGACGGACGGGTCGGGGATATAGCGGCCGCGCGCCAGCGTGGCCACGCCATCCACCTTGCCCGTGCCGACATCGCTCAGCGGCAGCACCTTGCCATCGACCGTCATCAGCCCGGTCGGCGTGGCCACGGCGTAGTTGAGGCCATTGTTGGAGAAATGGTTGAGCACGGCCTTCTCGGCCGACGTGATATTGGCGGCCGCTGCGATCGCGGCAAGGTCGACCGCCGACTGCATCTCACGTTTCTGCACGGTGAGATAGCCGTAGTCGATGCCGAGCCCCATTGAGGCGATGACCAGTGGCATGACCAGTGCGGCAGAGATGCCGATATTGGCGTCTTGTGATCGGAGCAGCGTGCGCAGTCGCGTTGATTTCCACGCCATGTCAGACCCCTCCCACGCGTATGGTTGCAAAGCGCTCGATCTGGCTGCTCGGCATCGCGAACGTGAAAAGGTTAAAAATCGGGAGGTCGGCGGCGTCGTATTTGATCCGAACGGTGAACTGGTTGGCGTTGCTGGCGTCGTCTTTGACGGTCACGGTCATACGCGAGGATTTGATGAAGGCCTGATCCATCGTGGTGCGGCGGATGTAGTCGGTCGCGAGGCGTTCACGCTCGCCTTGGGATAGTCCAGCGATGGCTGTGCGCGCGGCATCGGCGGCGATCTGCTGTATGGAATGCGCTGTGCTGAGATAGACGCCGTAGGCGATCAAGGTCAGCACGCAAAGGAAGAAGAGCGGCGCTATGATTGCGAATTCGATTGCAGCGGCGCCGTCTCGGCCGCCGAAAAGGCGCTTGAAGTTGGACATTGCAGCATCTCCGCGTACCCACGTTGCTGTATTTTTTTTCGAATGTCCCTGCACCCATAAGATGGTCCTCAAATATTAATTTTTTCATACTCCAATAAGTTGCCGATGGCAGCGAAGCGGGGGTGTGGGCGCCCGCGCTACGCCGCGGCACCGCGGGATCTGATCCTGCGTGTCGTGGGTGTTCGGTCAGTCCTGCCCGGGTGCTGGACGGTAGTGCTCGAGCTGGCGGTTGAGCGTTGCGAGGTCGGCACGCAGTTCCGAAATCTCACGCAGCAACACGTCGTCGACCTTGTGATGCAGGGCGATCAGTTCGACTTCCGACTTGAGATTGACCTCGTAGTCCTTGGACGCTGCGAAGCGGTCGCGTTCGGCCTGACGGTTCTGCGACATCATGATGATTGGGGCCTGCAGTGCGGCAAGCATGGAAAGCACGAGGTTGAGAAAGATGTAGGGGTAGGGGTCGAACGCTCCGGTCACCAACAGCACCGAGTTCACGATGACCCAGCAGACGAGAAAACTGCAGAAGGTGACGATGAAGCTCCAGGAGCCGCCAACGCGGGCAATGTTGTCGGCGAGCCTGTCGCCTAAGGTTTGCTCGGCAGCGAAGGCCGCATTGGTATCGGTGGTCAGCGTGCGCCGCTCGCGGGCGTAGGCGAGGATGCGGCGCTCGATCTCGCCGAGTTCGCTGAGCGGCTTGCCGAAGAACTGGTGCGAGATGTTGTTGAAATGCGGCATGGCGATCTCCGGGGTTGACCGGAGAAAATCTAGAGCATTTCCAGCAAATGTGCGTGGCGGTTTTGCGTCGCGGAAAAATCTGGCCGACCGAGAGCATGAAGAGCCGGACCGGGTGTGGCCGGTCCGGCGCTCGTGGTTCAGTGGGTCTCGGCCGCGCTTGCGAAGAGGTCGGCGTGGGACTTGAAGAACCGGTCGGTCGAGAAGCGGTCTCCAAACATCATGTCGTGCTGCAGGAAGCGATAGTCACGCAAGAGAGCCGGCACCTTCGGCTGGCGCGACCACTCGGCGACTTCCTTGCCGTTCCTGCGGATCAGCATGTAGCGGTCGACGACCCGGTATTGGTCATGAACCTTGCCGAGGAACCCGGTGTAATAGGGGTGCTCGTAGCCGGACTGCTTGAGGATCTGGTAGGAGAGGAAGGCCGGGCTGATCGTGCCGACGTTCTTTCTCGGGCCTGTTTTGTTCGACCAGACGACGAGCGGCGTTTCGTGCTGCGCCTTCATCTGGTCCTTCGAGCCCTTGCGCTCCGCCGTGACGCCCTTCATGAAGCCGGTGCTGGTATAGACCGTGTTGAGCGGCGGCAGGTGGTCGCCGAACAGCACGATGATCGTTTCGCGATCGCGCTTCTTTGCCCAGTCCATCAGCTTCTTCAGGCTCTCGTCGGCTTCCTTGATGCCTTGAGCATAGGTTTCCAGCACCTGCCGGTCGCTTTCGGGCAGGTTGCCTTCGACCTTGATGGTGTTCTTGGCATAGCGGTTTGCCTCATAGGGGCCATGGCCCTGCAGTGTCACCGCAAAGAAGAAGAACGGATCGTCCATGGCGTCGGCCTGGCGGATGATCTCATGCGTCAGCGACTCGTCCGAGGCAAAGATGCCGCGCTTCTGCATCGGCGGCATGTTCTCTTCCGACTTGAAGGTGTCGAAACCGAAGGCCTTGTAGACGGCGGTACGGTTCCAGAACCAGCTCTGGAAGGGATGGATGGCGCGCGAGACATAGCCTTCGCCACGGAAGAAGGTAGCGAGCGACGGGATCGGGTTGCGGATGTACTGCTGGTACGGAATGCTGCCATAGGGCAGGAAGGCGTTGGAGAAGCCGGTCAGCGCCTCGAACTCGACATTGGCGGTCATGCCGCCGAATTCCGGCGAGAAGACGTTGCCCGACTGCATCTCGCGGATCGTCGGCATCGGATCGGGCGAGAGCTTGACGTTGGGCAGGCGGGTCGGATCCCAGAAGGATTCGCTCATCAGCACGATGACGTCGGGCTTGCCGCGGTGCGAGGTGCCAGCCGGAAGCGGCTTCACCGGAATGCGATCGATGGCGTCGGCCATGTAGCCAGCGGGCGCGCTGACATTGGCCATCGGCAGGTTGATGGCGAAGGCAAGCGCAAAGCCGTTGTGCTTATAGTTCTCGGTCTGGTCCCACATGATGGGGATGACCTTCAGGCGATCACGGATCCAGGAGAACTGGTTGTAATCCATGATGTGCCAGAAGGCGAAGAGCAGCGGCAGCGCAAAGGCCGCACGAGCGATGCGCTCGCGGCGCGTCAGCTTGGGGAAATTGCGCCAGGCGTAGCGCAGCAAGAGGCCGATGGCGGCAACGGCGGCGATGAGGCCGACGACGATGCCGACGGCGGTCCAGGGGCGGTCCTTCACCAGCACCGGCATCAATTCCATGATCTGGCGGCCGAACAGGAAATCGGTCGGATAAAGCGGATCGGACAGGAAGACCTGCTTCTGCTGGCAGACGACGGCGGGTATGATGGCGAGCGGCGCAATCACCACGGCCGACTTATGTTCGCGACCGAAAATGCCGTCGACGGCCAGCAGCATCAGGAAGAATGCACCGACAGTCGTCAGCGCCGGGCGCGTCGGGTCGAGCATATAGGCGAGCGTATCGGCCATCGACTGGCGCACGATCAGCTCGACGGCGAAGACGAGAGCGGCTGCGACAAAAAGGGAGAACAATGCGCTGCGGGTGGCCGCAAGCGTCTTGGCGTGCCGTGCGGTGAAGCCGGGTCTATCGACATAGACGCGCGAACCTCTCGCGACAGCGGAATCGATACTAGCCAACATGTTCTCCAGTTTCATAAATGTGTCGTGTAACTGTCATACGCCCGTCATTTTGAACAGGGGATGAATGGTTTCTTAACGGGGTTTGGGAACAGCTTTTCGTCGCGTGAGGGCGCTGCAACGGCCCTTCATAAGAACCGGGAAAGACAGAATTTTTCGGTTTTTTTCGCGGAGCGGCGATTGCCTGTGGGTATTTTCCGGCGGATTGCGCTAAAGAACATTGCGAAAGTCAGACGCAATCGCTCAGAACAGACCGACAGGCCCGCTCATGACCGCTCACAAGATCGCCCCCTCGCTCCTGCGCATCGCAATCGCCCAGCTCAATCCGACGGTGGGCGACATCGCCGGAAACCTGGCCAAGGCGCGTGAGGCGCGTGCCGATGCGGCGCGCCAGGGCGCCGATCTCCTGCTTTTGACGGAGCTGTTCATTTCCGGCTATCCGCCCGAAGATCTCGTGCTGAAGCCGGCATTCCTGAAGGCCTGCCTCCAGGCGGTCGAGAAGCTCGCGAGCGAAACGGCGGACGGCGGCCCGGGCGTCATCATCGGCTTCCCGCGCCAGGCCAAGACCGGCCGGCACAATTCGGTGGCCGTGCTTGACGATGGCAAGGTGATCGCGTTCCGCGACAAGGTCGATCTGCCGAACTATGGCGAGTTCGACGAGAAGCGCGTCTTCGACCAGGGCGAGATGCCGGGCCCGGTGAATTTCCGCGGCGTGCGCATCGGCATTCCGATCTGCGAGGACATCTGGGGCGATCTCGGCGTTTGCGAGACACTAGCGGAAAGCGGCGCGGAAATCCTGCTGTCGCCGAACGGTTCGCCCTATTTTCGTGGCAAGGTGGATGTGCGCCACCAGGTGGTCCTCAAGCAGGTGCTCGAGACCGGCCTGCCGATGATCTATGCCAACCAGCTCGGCGGCCAGGACGAACTGGTGTTCGACGGCGCAAGCTTCGCCTTCAACACCGACAAGTCTCTCGCCTTCCAGATGAGCCAGTTCGAAGAGGCGATTTCGATCGTCGAATGGAAGAAGGGCGAAAGCGGCTGGCATTGCGAAAGCGGGCTGCAGTCGCGCCTGCCGGAGCGCGAGGAGGCGGACTACCGCGCCTGCATGCTCGGCTTCCGTGACTATGTGAACAAAAACGGCTTCAAGAACGTCGTACTCGGCCTTTCCGGCGGTATCGATTCCGCGATCTGCGCGGCGCTGGCGGTCGATGCGCTCGGCGAGGAGCGGGTGCGCACCGTCATGCTGCCCTATCGCTACACCTCGCAGGAATCGCTGAAGGACGCCAAGGAATGTGCCGCAGCGCTCGGCTGCCGCTACGATATCGTGCCGATCTCCGAGCCGGTCGAAGGGTTCTTAAGCGCGCTCTCCGACATGTTCGAGGGGACCGAATCCGGCATCACCGAGGAGAACCTGCAGAGCCGTACCCGCGGCACCATCCTGATGGCGATCTCCAACAAGTTCGGCTCGATGGTGGTGACGACGGGCAACAAGTCGGAAATGTCGGTCGGCTATGCCACGCTCTATGGCGACATGAACGGCGGCTTCAATCCGATCAAGGATCTCTACAAGATGGAGGTCTATGCGATTTCGCGCTGGCGCAACACCACGGTTCCGCCGGGCGCGCTTGGCCCCTCTGGCGTCGTCATTCCCCCAAATATTATCGACAAAGCGCCTTCGGCTGAATTGCGTCCCAACCAGACGGACCAGGATTCGTTGCCGCCCTATCCGGTACTCGACGACATTCTCGAATGCCTGGTGGAAAAGGAAATGGGGACGGACGAGATCGTCGCCCGTGGCCATGACGAGGCGACGGTTCACCGGGTCGAACACCTGCTCTACATTGCCGAATACAAGCGGCGGCAATCGGCGCCGGGCGTCAAGATCACCAAGAAGAATTTCGGCCGCGACCGGCGGTACCCGATCACCAACCGCTTCCGCGATCGAGGGTAGCCGATGAGCGCGTTCGGCCAAGGGCGGGACGGCAAGGAAAGCTGTCCGGAGTTCACGGACGAGGAAATCCGGCTGATCCGGCTGTGGTCGCTGAGCGACGTTTCTGCTGGCCGGCAGCTCTCGGCGCAGATCGCCTATTTCGCGACGCCGGCGGTCTTCGGCATCTATGGTCTTGCAAGCGGCAGTAGCGCCATCGTCGGCGTGGCCTTCGTCTGCATCCTTCTGCTGTTGGCCTGGGGCGTCGTCTCGACCTGGCGAGACCAACGCAATTCCAATTTGATGCAGTCGATCTGCGCCAAGGTCTCGGCGACGCTGCCGAGAGGCGAAGAACGCAAATAGCTGCCTTGGTTGTGGCGGGAGAAAGGGATGCGCAGTTCCATAGAGACCTATGACATCGTTACCGGTGAAACGCGCGTCGTCTGGCAGACCGACAGGCTGGTCGAGGCGCCGAACTGGTCGCGGGACGGCACGCATCTGGTCATCAACGGCGATGGCCGGCTCTATCGCCTCGGCTTCGACGGTTCGGAGCCGGTGGAGATCGACACCGGCTTTGCCACGCTCTGCAACAACGATCACGGCATTTCGCCCGATGGCGGCACGATCGCGATCAGCGACAAGACCGAGTTCGGCAAGTCGGCGATCTATCTGCTGCCGGCTAGAGGCGGCACGCCGCGGCTCGTCACCCGCAATCTGCCGTCCTATTGGCACGGCTGGTCGCCGGATGGGGGAAGGGTGACCTATTGCGGCATCCGCGACCAAGTCTTCGACATCTATACGATTTCGGTTGATGGCGGCGAGGAGCAGCGGCTGACCCACGGGGAAGGGCGCAACGACGGACCCGACTGGTCGGCGGATGGCGAATGGATCTATTTCAACTCCAGCCGCACCGGACGCATGCAGATCTGGCGCATCCGCCCCGATGGCAGTGACGTCACGCGCATCACCGACAGCCCCTATGGCGACTGGTTTCCGCATCCGTCGCCGGATGGGAAGCATCTGCTGGTGCTCTCCTATGACGGTGATGTTTTCGATCATCCGAGGGATCTCGATGTCCGCCTGCGGCTGATGGATATGGACGGCGGCAACCCGCGCATCCTGTTCGAACTTTTCGGCGGGCAGGGAACCATCAACGTTCCCAACTGGTCGCCGTCAGGCGATCGCTTCGCCTTCGTTCGGTATCAGCCTGAAAGCTGAGCGCGCTCGACAAGTATAAGGGCAGCGTGCTAGCGATGACCTCGTTCGCAGGGCGCATCCGATCCGCGGGAAGGGCAAGGCCCACCTGTCTCACTGAACTTGGTTGCCACACCTCTTTTCAGTCTGTGGGCGCGGATACCGGACGTGAATGAAAGGAGGTCTTTCATGATCGCGCGCGATCTTCCCGCGAACCTTACCCTCGAAACGATCCGCAAGCAGGCCAAGGCTTTTCTGAAAGCCGTGAAGGCCGATGATGCCAGTGCAAGGCAGCGGGCGTTTCCCTATTTTGCCGATCCCGCTGCAATGGGGCTCCAGGATGCGCAACTGGTGCTCGCCCGCGAGTTCGGCTTTTCGAGCTGGACACGGCTGAAGCGGCATCTTGAGAAATCCGGGAGCAATGCACCTGCAACCGAGCAGCTTGCAAACCGCTTTCTGTCTCTGGCGACCGTCTCCTACTTCGGCGACATAGCCGCTGATCCCGAGCGGTTCACCCAGGCGCTTGCACTGCTGGAAGAACATCCCGATATCGCCGGCGACAGCATCCACGTTGCAGCCGCGCTCGGCGACGTAGAGGCAATTGACCGCTGGCTCGATCGCGATCCGAAACTCGTAGGCAAACGCGGCGGGCCGTATGACTGGGAGCCGTTGCTCTACGCTGCCTATGCCCGGGTTCCCGGCCATTCCTCTCTGCCCGCCGGCCGACGCCTGATCGAACGGGGTGCCAGTCCCGATGCGCATTGGCTTGACGACGGTCAGTACCGCTTCACGGCGCTGACGGGCGTCTTCGGCGAAGGCGAGGCCGGCCCCGAGCGGCAGCCGCAACATCCGGATTGCGTCGCTTTCGCGCGGCTGCTGCTCGATGCCGGTGCCAGGGCGAATGACAGCCAGGCGCTGTACAACCGGATGTTCGAGCCGGACAACACGTGCCTCAAGCTTTTGCTCGACTATGGCCTTGGCGCCAACGATCGGAACAATTGGCTGGTTCGCAACGATGGCGGTTTCGTTGAAAACGGCGAACGCGTTTTCGACTACCAGCTCGCCTGGGCGCTCGAAAAACGCATGGGCGAGCGCGTGCGCCTGCTGGTCGAGCATGGTGCCGACGTCAATCGTCCCATCAAGGGCCGGACGCCCTATCAATGGGCAGAGCTCGGCGGTGATGCGGCGCTGGCTGCGTTTCTCGTTTCGCGCGGGGCAACGGAGGCACCGCTGGACGATGTTGACCGGCTGGCCCGGGCTATCTCAGAAATGAAGGCCGATGCGGCGAGGGCGCTCGTTAATGCGGATCCGACGCTGATCACACGCGCGCAGACCGCGCATCCGGCGCTTCTGCACGAGGCGGCGGGTGACGACAGGCGCGCCGAAGCCACGCTCATGTTGTCGCTCGGCTTCGACGTCAACCGCATGACATCGCGCACGCCGCTGCACGAGGCGGCACTGCACGGCAATGTTGATATGGCGAAGCTGTTGCTCGATCACGGTGCCAATTCAACGGCCCGTGATCCCTACCACCATGCGCCGCCGATCGGCTGGGCCGAGTACAACGGCAAGGCCGAGATGGTGCGCTTCCTGAAGGAGCAGCCGCTGGATATCTTCGCGGCCGCGGCCTTCGGCATGGTCGAATGGGTTGCCGAAATCCTCGATCGGGAGCCAGAGTTGCTCGAAACGCCGTTCGGAAGGTTCCGGGGGCGCGGCCGTCCGGAACCGCAACAGGATTGGATGACGCCACTGGCGTTCGCCGTGGTCAACGGGCAGCCGGCCGCTGTGCGGCTGCTTCTCGATCGAGGCGCAAACGCCGGCATACGTGACGGTGTCGCGGGCCCCTCGATACGAGATCTGGCGCGTGACAAGGGCAATGAGGAGGTCATCGCATTGCTGCGCCCGGCAGCCGTTCCGAAATAGAACGCTCCGTCCAAATGGGGAGCGCTGACATTGGTTTGCGCTCCCTGTAATCCGCCTGCGACTGCTGATTGCTGGCGGATTCAGCCGGTTGAAATCGTTAAGTATTTCAACACCAGCTTATTTAAGCCAAACTTTGATTTTGATCGCTACGGTGCTGCCCAAGTTGGCCGCCGTGGCTGCGTATCGCGCTTGGAGAGGCGCGAGAATGCGCGCGACAGCCGGCCGGACGAGGGGGCGATCGCATCATGGACAAGACTTTGCGGCTGGCGAAGCGGAGCAGAACGGTTTGGGCGATCCATGCCGCCTGCACCCTGGTCGCGGTTCTGATCATCGCGAGCCTCATTTTCGTTCTGGATCGGTCCGTCGCCGAGGCGGATCGCTTCGGCCTTTCGGCGGAGCGCCGGCTGGTGGCAAACGAACTGCGCCACCAGATGGATGCCGTCGTTCAGTTTCAGGCGCAGCTTTCCTTCTGGGACAAGACCTACGAAGAACTGGCCAAGGGGCACGTCAGCGACGCATTCGTTGCGGACGAGCTGTCGGGCTGGCTGTGGGAAGACTACGGCTTCTCCTGGCTGATCATGACGGGCGTGGATCACAACACGTCGACTGTGTTGAAGGACGGTGTTGCCGTGCCGAGCGAGACGGCCCGTGTCCCGCTCGAAGAGGTCGATGACCTGCTCGACGAGGCCAAACGCCGCTACGATAACGTGCTCAGAAACAACCCCGGCTCCTACGTGCTCGATGTCGTGACGCCCGACCCGCAATCGCTGATGCCGTCCGTACCCGGGATCCACGCCGTGGACTTGCGCGAGATCGACGGGCGCATGAGCGTCGCCGTGGTGCAGGCGGTCATCCCGGAAACGCTGGCCGTTCCAGCGGAGCGCCGGGCGCCGGTGCTCATGGTTTCGGTGCGACCGGTGACGGCCAAGATGACGCGAGAGATCGCGACGCGTTTGGGCGTCCGGGGTCTTGCTTTCGTGCCATTGACCGAGCGGCCGAAGGGCAGCGTCTACACATCGGTCGGCCGCTGTTCTGACGCCTCCTGTCTGGTGGCGGCTTGGATGCCGCAATCGCCTGGCGGGTTCGTGCGCGCCGAGTTGCTGCCGAGCGTCATCGTGATGGCAATCGTCGCAGCGCTGCTGATGGCGTTCGTTGCCTTCCGCTTCTCGACGCTCTTTGCCGCCTTGCAGCAGAGCGAGGCACTCAACCGGCACCTCGCCAAGCACGATCGGCTGACGGGGCTGCTGAATCGCAGCGGCTTCGACGACATGCTGGCGGCGGCGCTGTTGAAGGCAAAGACGCACCCGTTCACGCTCGTCTATGCCGACCTCGACGCGTTCAAGGCGGTCAACGACCGCTATGGTCATGCGGCCGGCGACGCTGTTCTTGTCGCTATGGCCGAGCGTTTCCGAAACCGCGCCGGACCCAAGGGTACTGTGGCACGGCTCGGCGGCGACGAGTTCGCAATCATCCTCGGCGATTGCAGCGAGGCCGAAGCCCGTGGGCTTGCGGCCGGTCTTGTCGCCGATGCGCAGACACCAGTTGGGTTCAACGGCCAGCTGCTGGTCGTCGGCGGCAGCGCCGGCATCGCCTTCGCGCCGCGCCATGGTTTGACCGCGCGTGCCTTGCTGCTGGCGGCAGATGAGGCGCTCTATCTTGCCAAGCGACGTGGCCGCAACCGCGTCGAGACCGCTGACGATACGGTGCTGCCGGGTGAAACCACCGGCGAGCAGCCAACCGCCGGGCCAAGCGGCCTGGGCGATTTTTCTACTCCGGTACGTTATAGGGCGTGATGACCACCACGGCCGAAAGCTGAGGGCCGACTGCGGCGGACGGCACGCGGCCGTAAAGCATGATGGTGCGGAAGGCCGTGCGCGCGTCGGTCTTCAGGTCGTGATGCAGGACGAAATGAATGCGCCGCGCGCGCAGCAGCGCCAGATTGTCATCGTCGAGATCATGGGCGATGTAGAGCGCGCAGTTGCGGTTGAGGCGATCGAAGGCTGCCAGCACCGAGCGGTTGCCGCCGCCGATCGAATAGGCGGCATTGATGTCGGGGTTGGCGGCGAGCGCTGCGTCCGCCAGCGCGCCGGTTTCGCTATCGCGACCATGCCCCTCGCTGATCTCGACGATCCTGATTGTCGGATAGTGCTGACGCAGCACTCGGCGGAAGCCGATCTCCCGCTCTTCCTCGCCGCGGAAGCGGCCGCTGGATAGCGTCACGAGGACCGTGGCCGCGGCACCTGCAAAGCGTTCGCCAATCAGATAGGCAGCCGTTTCTCCGGCCGCCCGGTTGTCGGCGCCCGCATAGGCGGTGCGCTGGGAGTTGGGAAGGTCGGTCACCAGCGTCACGACGGGAATACCGCCTGTCTCGAAGCGTGCGACGGCGCCGACGATCTCGGGCACATCCGGCGCCTTCAATACCAGCCCGTCGGTTCCGCGCAGGCGGATGCGGTCGAGCAGTTGCGCGATGTCCTGCGGGCGCATGGTCTCGGCGAAGTGAAAACGGCAGCGAAAGATCGTCGGCGCCAGCGTGATGGCCTCGCTTTCGAAGGCTCGCCGGACCGCATCGGTAAAGCGCTCCGGCGCCTCCATGACGATATCGATCGCGAACTTG
This sequence comes from Ensifer sp. ENS10, assembly GCF_014852025.1. Lineage (NCBI taxonomy): Bacteria > Pseudomonadati > Pseudomonadota > Alphaproteobacteria > Hyphomicrobiales > Rhizobiaceae > Ensifer > Ensifer sp. ENS10. The sequence continues at coordinate 199,319 of NZ_JACVAS010000002.1, read as the reverse complement.
CGGCCCTGAATGTCGAGCCCCGCCTGCTGCTTCTCCAGCTCCTCGATGGCCGCGCGAACCCTGGCGATGGTCTGGCGGCGAACGCCCGGGCGCTCGTTGAGCACGCGATCGACCGTCGCGGTACTGAGGCCGGCCTGAAAGGCAATGTCCTTGACCAGAAACGGATGGGCCATCGCCGCTGCTCTCCTGATGGATTTTTGATGGATTCTTGCTCTATATCATGTTTTGCCGCCGCCTATAGTCGTGTCCATCAAGATGTTCCGGAGGAGGAAACGGGATGAAGACCGACAACAGTGCGAGGCAGCGGATCGAGCGTGTCTGGCTCACCGAAGCGGCCTGCGATATCGAAGCGTTCCGCGCGGAAGTCGAGCGTCGGACCAACCTGGCCGACTATCCCTATGCTTCAAGCTGCGACCAGAACGTATTGATCTACAATAGCGTCGAGCTGATTGCCGCCTGCGGCAATGCAGAAACGCGGCGGGCGGTGCTTGCCGAAATCTGTGAGGCGCTGGCGACCGGCCCCGGTGTGGCGGTCTTCAAGCGCGCCTTTGCCGACACCGCCGCGGTGGATGTCGCGAGCACCGTCTTCGACGAGATCATCGAGGAGCAGCATCGCAGCAACAGCGGCGGCGGCGACCACTTCGCCAAGCCTGGCGCCAATGATCGCATCTGGAACTCGCTGGAAAAGCACTGCCTGAAGGCGCCGGCGAATTTTGCCGCCTACTACGGCAATGCCATCATTGCGCTTGTCAGCGAAGCCTGGCTTGGGCCGAATTACCAGATGACGGCGCAGGTGAACCGCGTCAATCCGGGCGGCGCGGCACAATCGGCGCACCGGGACTACCATCTCGGCTTCCAGACCGCCGCGGTGATCGAGCAGTACCCTCTCCATGTTCACAAGCTTTCGCCGGTGCTGACCCTGCAAGGGGCGGTCGCCCATTGCGACATGCCGCTTGAAAGCGGGCCGACCCTGTTTTTGCCCTATAGCCAGACCTATGTGCCGGGTTATCTGGCGCTCAATCGGCCGGAGTTCCGGGCCTATTTCGACGAGCATCATGTCCAGCTTCCGCTCGAGAAGGGCGATGTGGTCTTCTTCAATCCGGCGCTCTTCCACGCCGCCGGCAACAACCGCTCCACCGACATCCGCCGCGTGGCGAACCTGCTGCAGGTGTCCTCGGCCTTTGGCCGGGCGATGGAAACGGTCGATCGGCTGACGATGAGCGCGACGCTCTATCCGGCCTTGAAGGCGTTGCTGGCGAAGGGCAAGCTGACCGAAGCGGAAGCGGCCAATGCCATCGCGTCCTGCGCCGAGGGCTATTCCTTCCCAACCAATCTCGACCGCGATCCGCCGCTTGGCGGGCTGGCGCCGAAGACCCAGGCGCAGTTGATGCGCGAGGCACTGGCCGCAGGAACGAGCGAGCAGGATTTTCAGTCGGCACTCGACGCGCAGGCGAAGCGCAAGCTGAGCTGACGGGTCAGTCTCACAATTGACAGGCTCCCGGTGCGTTTCGCTCGGGAGCCGTAGCTGTTTCACACGATCATCTGCGAGGGAGGAACTCGATGAACGGACAGATGCAAGGCAAGATCGCCATCGTCACCGGCGGCACGCAAGGGCTGGGCGCAACGATCGCCGGTCTATTCGCCGAACGCGGTGCGGCGGGTATCGTCATTTGTGGACGCAATACCGCCAAGGGAAAGGCGAAGGCCGAAGAAATCGGCAAGGCAAGCGGCGCGAAAGTGGTCTATGTCGAGGCCGATCTTGAAAAGGTGGACGACGCGCGCAAGGTCGTTGCCGCCTGCGATGCGGAATTCGGTCGGGTCGATGCGCTGGTCAATGCCGCCGCCATCACCGATCGCGGCACGATCCTGGACACGACACCGGAACTCTTCGACCGGATGTTCGCCATCAATGTGCGGGCGCCGTTCTTCCTGATGCAGGAGACGGTGAAGGTGATGCGGCGCGAGCGAACGGAAGGCACCATCGTCAATATCGGCTCGATGTCGGCAATGGCCGGGCAGCCCTTCATTGCGGCCTATTGCTCGTCGAAAGGCGCTCTGGAGACGCTGACCAAGAACACTGCCTATGCGCTTCTGCGCAACCGCATCCGCGTCAACGGCCTGAATATCGGCTGGATGGCTTCCGAAGGCGAGGACCGCATCCAGCGCGAATTTCACGGCGCTGCCGCGGATTGGCTCGAAAAGGCGGCCGCCAGCCAACCCTTCGGCAGGCTCGTCGATCCGGCCGAGGTGGCGCGAGCCTGCGCCTACCTGTCTTCGGCGGAATCCGGGCTGATGACCGGATCGGTGATCTGCTTCGACCAATCGGTCTGGGGCGGCTATGACGGTTCGCCCCATCCGGTGGCGCCGCTCTAGATCACGAAGATTTTGGGTCGGATCGATCCAAAATCATAAACGTGATCGGTCCTTAGAAGTTAGAGCGGAATGCGGGCGGAAAACTGCGTGCACTTTTCCTCATCCCGCTCTGACGGGCGCTTGTCTTTCGCTGGTGGCTGTGCCCTTATGACGCCGTCAGGTGCCCGCGCAAGCGGGAGAATCGGGAATCCGGTGTCATTCCGGAACGTGCCCAACGCTGTGACGGGGACGGTCGCCTCTACAAGTGCCTTGAATTGATTCAAGGTTTTGCCACTGGATCTTAAATCGATCTGGGAAGGTGAGGCGACCGGTTGAACCGAAGTCAGAAGACCGGCCTGGCGAGATAGACCGAACCCCGCGCGGACGGCGGGAGGTTTTCGCATTGTTGGGGATCGAACGATGCTGACTGAACCGAAGGGCGGCCTTGCGGCTGCCGGTGCCTTCTCGCTGGATGAGCGGGAGGCTGTCTACCGCGCTATCGAAACACGCCGCGACGTGCGCGACGAATTCTTGGCAGAGCCTCTTCCCGACGATCTGGTGAAACGCCTGCTTACGGCGGCGCACAGTGCACCGTCGGTTGGCTTCATGCAGCCCTGGAATTTCGTACTGGTGCGGGGGGCAGAAACGCGCGAGCGCGTCTGGCAGGCGTTTCGCCGCGCCAATGATGAGGCGGCGCTGATGTTCGAGGCAGAGCAGCAGACCAAATACCGCTCGCTGAAACTCGAAGGCATTCGCAAGGCACCGCTCAGCATTTGCGTCACCTGTGACCGCACGCGCGGCGGCGCCGTCGTTCTCGGCCGCACGCACAATCCGCAGATGGATGTCTATTCGACGGTTTGCGCCGTGCAAAACCTGTGGCTTGCGGCCCGCGCCGAAGGAGTTGGCGTCGGCTGGGTCAGCATCTTTCACGAGGCCGAGATCAAGGCGATCCTCGGCATTCCCGATCATATCGAGATCGTCGCCTGGCTCTGCCTCGGTTATGTCGATCGCCTTTACCAGCAGCCCGAACTGGCGGTGAAGGGATGGCGGCAACGCCTGCCGCTGGAAGAGCTGGTGTTTGAGGAAGGCTGGGGGAACTGCGGCGAGAGTTCCTAAAACCCGTCTCGCAAAAGTGCGCAGCGGTTTTGCGATAACGACGTGCGAAGTATCAAAAACTTAAAGTGCAATGAGCGAATCTAAAAGATCGCGACGGGCTTTAAGGCGGCGCCAGGATCAGTTCTGGACCGGTTGATAGGCCGGTCCCTTCGGGTGCTTCAGGTCGATCGAGGTTTCTTCCTGCGGCAGGAAGGTCGGGCCGACGACGCGCACCTTGCTCTTGGACGGGTCGTAGGGCCGCTCCTCGGCCGGCGCCTTGGCGGTCGTGGTGTCCGCCGGTTTCTTGGTTTCGATCACGACGATGGACGACTGATCGTCGCCGATCTTGGTGCCGGTCGTCTTCGGCGAGGTTGCGGCAGTCTGCGGTATCTGGCAGCCGCACATGCCAGGCTTGCTGATGCCGCGGGTGCGATAGGCAAACGCATTGGGCATTTCGGTATAGGGTAGCCCGGTCACGGCCGAGACCATCTGTTCGCTCTCTTCCGTGTTGATATCGTGGAAGTAGAGTTCCGTTTCGGCGCCAGGGCAGCGCGCCCGGCAGGCCTGTTCGTCACGCGGGAAGTCGGCCGGCGTCGCATCCGAGGAGATCGGGAAGAAGGCGCCGTCGCAGGTGCGCACGCACATGGTCCTGAGCGTTCCGCGGTAATAGCCATCCTGCGGCGCATAACTGTCTTCGTTATGCCCGAGCATCGGCCCGTAGGCGTCCTCAGGTGGCAGGTCGGCAATGATGTTGCGGTGCGTTTCGGGCTCTTCGGGCTCGACGCTGGCGAACTCCTCGCTGTCGCTGTAGCAGCCGTTGATTTCAAGCGCGGCAAGGATGCGGCGGCGGCTGTCTTCGCTGCCGCCGGCGACGATCTGCTCGCGCTCCGACTTCAGCATGCGCAGATTGTCTTCCATCTCGGCGATGAGGCTGTCGAGCTCCCCGCAGCTGTCGGGGTCGCCGCCATCGAAGGTGACGACGCTGCCGCCACCGCAGCCCGCGCGGCGGCGGTCGTTCTTCGCCCGGCGCAGCTCGATATTCTGTCGTGAGATGGCGCTGGCATAGTCCCGGGCATCCGCAGTGGTGGCGACCATGTCGGGCAGTTGCGCAAGCCGGGTATTCAGCCGGTCGCACACGGTCGATGCCAGCGAAGGATCGGCACCGACCAGGGCCAGCGGCACAAGCACCACAGCGACGTGTTTCAAGCGCGGGAACACGGGCGAAGTCTCTTCCTGATGCCGCATGATGCCGGCCTTCTGATATGGGCGGCTGCCAGCGGCAATTCCTGTTTCACCTCCATCATAGAGCTTGTCGGTGATCGTGCAACGACAAGCGGCGGTTTGCGTTAACGGCTCCGGCCGGCGATGGCATTCAAGCGGCGCGGGCGGTTTCGAGCGACATCGGGCGTTCGAGAACGGTGCCTTCGATGGCGGCAATGGCCTTCATGCGCTGAAGCAGGTCGTTAGTCACTTCCCAGGCGACGGCAACGGCGAAGACCGAGCCGATGCGATGGGGTTCGGCAATGCGCTCGCCCGGGCATCCCATGCGGCGGAACATGCGCTCCAGGAACACGTCGGTGACCGTGACGATGTGGCTGATGCCGGAGGCGAGACCGAGTTCGCCGACACCGCACATCAACTCGGCGGCGGCGATCGTCACCTGATTGGAGGCGCGGTCCTGCGAAATCTCAGGCTCAATGCAGAAGCGGCTCGATTCCCACACCGAGGCGCTGCGGATTTCCGGATTGTCGCCGAGCAGGATCGGGAAGGTATCGTCCAACATGTTGGGACCGAGCGTCGGCAGCAGCCTCAGCGAGCCACGCAGCCGGCCGTCGGGAGCGTAGGACAGCACATAGAGCGGGTTCGCCGTGTCGTAGTTGTCGATTTCCCATGCGCCGTCCGTCTGAACGTCCCATTTCAGGAAATCGTGGAAGACCCGCTTGCGCAGCCGGAACATGTCGTCGACGGCCTGCGGGTGCTGTGCTCGGGTCTTTCCGTTCAGGATCCTGATCATCTTTTTCTCCATCCTTGTCTTGGGATGGGCGGATGCTGTCAGGCTGGCGGCGGTCGCGTAACTGTCGGTAGTGACAGTTTAAATCAGCGATATTTCCCACTAGATTTCGAGGGGTTTTGGGAGGGCATTGGCGCGAGCTGCGTCAAACGGTGGGGATCAGCGCATGGCGGACGGCCTGGGCGACCGCTTGCGTGTTGGAGACGACATTCAGCTTGCGCCTCGCATTGGTCATGAAGAAGCGCACAGTGCGTTCGGAAATGCCGAGGATAGTGGCGATTTCCCAATAGCTCTTGCCGGCGGCGGCCCAGGTCAAAACCTCGGTTTCGCGACCGGTGAGGCGCATGTCACGCGCCGAAAGGCCGCCGGCCATTGCGCCATGTTCCAGCATGGCCGCATGGAAAAGATTCGCGGCGAGCTGGAAATCGCGCAGATGTTGGCGCCGATAGGCCGTCCATTCGTCGGCCGGCATGTTGACGTTGATTGCCAGCAGCGCCGTCCGACCTGCGGGCGATGGCAGCGGCAAGGCAACGCCCTCGGTGGAAATGCCGATTTCCTGCGCGGCCTGGAACAAAGGCTCGCATTCCGGGAACCGATGTCGCGCCATCGTCCATTCCACCGGGCGCACGCCGCCAAGCGCGAGCTTCAGGATCGGATCGATTCGGTGAAGGCCGCGCGAACGGTAGATCTCGGCGGCATAGGCGCCGAAGGTGTGATGCAGGCGGCAGATCTTGAGCTCGTCCGCATAGGGCTCGGCTTCGAGGTACAGGAGATGGGCAATGCGGAACGTGCGGCGCATCAGCGTAAAGAAATGAGCGGGCTCGACACAGCCCCCGCCTTCCAGGATTTCCAGCATGTCGAGGACAGCCTGCTGCTCAGTCATGCCACAACACCGAATCTCGTCCGAAGCCACAGCATGGTTAGAGGTTCACCTTTTGTCCAGCGCAAACTTACCCGTTTGGTGTGTGGTGCCAATTTTGCAATTTTCGATTGCCGGTTCTTGCGACCGGATCGCGCGAGCGGGCAGCAGAGGATGATTCCGCTGTGATTCTCGGGCGATAGAGCGTCGCGCTCAACAACTGCGCGACGCCTGGATATGGCATTGGGGGCGCCGGTCTGGCGCCTGATAGCTGCGAAGATCGAAGGCGATCTCCGCGGTATCATGTCAGCCCGGATGGCTGGCTTCGACGACCGCGAGGGCCGCCATGTTGACGACACCGCGCGATGTGACCGAAGGCGAAAGGATGTGCGCGGGAAGCGCCGAACCCAGCAGGATCGGACCGACATGCAGGCTGTCGGTCATGGTCTTGACGACGCCGAGCGTGATGTTGGCGGCATCGAGATTGGGGAAGACCAGCAGGTTGGCTTCACCCGGCAGGCTGCTGTCCGGCATGACGCGTTGGCGCAGCGCTTCCGAGATCGCCGCATCGCCGTGCATTTCACCGTCGACTTCGAGGTCAGGCGCGAGTTCGCGCACGAGCTGAAGCGCCTTGCGCATTTTGGTGGCGCTTTCCGAGTCGCGCGAACCGAAGTTCGAATGCGAGACGAGCGCTGCACGCGGCGTGATGCCGAAGCGGCGGATTTCCTGCGCGGCCATGACGGTCGTCTGCGCGATCTCCTCGGCGCTCGGGCAGTAGCTGACATAGGTGTCGGTGAAGAAGGTCGCGCCGCGCTGCGAGATCAGCAGGCTGAGGGCGGAGAAGTCGAGCACGCCTTCACGCTTGCCGATGATCTGCGAAACGTCGCGCATGTGCCTGGAGTACCGGCCTTCGACGCCGCAGATCAGCGCATCGGCTTCGCCGCGCTTGACCGCAAGCGCACCGATCACCGTCGTGTTGGTGCGCACGATCGTACGGGCCGCCTCCGGGATGACGCCGAGGCGTCCGACGAGGGCGAAATAATCCTCGACATAGTCGCGGTAGCGCGGATCGCCTTCGGGGTTCACCACTTCGAAATCGACATCCGGACGGATGCGCAGGCCGTAACGGCGCAGGCGCGTCTCGATGATCTGCGGACGCCCGATCAGGATCGGCCGGGCCGTGCTTTCTTCCAGCAGCACCTGGGCGGCGCGCAGCACGCGCTCGTCTTCGCCCTCGGCAAAGATCACGCGGTTCTTCTGGGCGTTCTTCGCGGCGGCAAACACCGGCTTCATGATGAAGCCCGAGCGGAATACGAAGCGGTTCAGCTTGTCGAGATAGGCGTCATAATCCTGGATCGGACGGGTGGCGACGCCGCTTTCCTCGGCCGCCTTGGCGACGGCCGGCGCGATCCTGAGGATCAGGCGCTGATCGAAGGGCGAGGGGATCAGGTAGTCGGGGCCGAAGACCGGGGTTTCGCCGGAATAGGCGCGGGCGGCAACGTCGGACGGCTCCTCGCGGGCAAGGCCGGCAATGGCGCGGACCGCCGCCATCTTCATTTCTTCGTTGATCGTGCTTGCGCCGCAATCGAGCGCGCCGCGGAAGATGTGCGGGAAGCACAGAACGTTGTTGACCTGGTTCGGGAAGTCCGAGCGGCCGGTGCAGATCATCGCATCCGGGCGGGCGGCACGGGCCTCTTCCGGCATGATTTCCGGCGTCGGGTTGGCAAGCGCCATGATCAGCGGCTTTTCGGCCATCTGAACCAGCAGCTCCGGCTTCAGGACGCCGGCAGCGGAAAGGCCGAGGAAGACGTCTGCGCCGCCGATGCTGTCGGCGAGCACGCGGTTGTCGCTCTCCTGGGCGTAGATGGACTTCCACTCGTCCATCAGCACTTCGCGGCCCTTGTAGACGAGGCCTTCGAGATCGTGCACCCAGATGTTCTCGCGCTTGGCGCCGAGGATGACGAGCAGGTTGAGGCAGGCGAGTGCTGCCGCACCGGCACCCGACGTCACGATCTTCGCCTTGGCGATATCCTTGCCGGCGAGTTCCAGGCCGTTGAGGATGGCGGCGGCGACGATGATCGCCGTTCCGTGCTGGTCGTCATGGAAGACCGGGATCTGCATCTTTTCACGCAGCTGGCGCTCAACCTCGAAACATTCCGGTGCCTTGATGTCTTCAAGGTTGATGCCGCCGAAGGTCGGCTCCAGCGCCGAGATCACGTCGACCATGCGCTCGATGGACGAAGCGTCGATCTCGATGTCGAAGACGTCAATGCCGGCGAACTTCTTGAAAAGGACGGCCTTGCCTTCCATCACCGGCTTGGAGGCGAGCGGCCCGATATTGCCGAGACCGAGCACGGCCGTGCCGTTGGAGATGACCGCGACCAGGTTGGCGCGCGCCGTGTAGTCGGCGGCCGTTTCCGGGTTGTCGCGGATGGCGATGCATGGCGCGGCCACGCCGGGCGAATAGGCGAGTGCCAGATCGCGCTGGTTGCCGAGCGGCTTGGTGGGCTGGATTTCGAGCTTTCCCGGGCGCGGGTAACGGTGGAAGAAAAGGGCCTGCTGGTCGATGTCGCCGCTGGCCGGACCGATGTGGGATTTCGTCTTGTCGCCCGTGTTCATGCTCTCACATTCCTCATTCGTGGTCGTGCCTTTTGGCATGAATTCGGAGCGAGGTACAGTTTTGCCGTGCTGATTTCGGCGGCCAGACCGGCGGCAAGGCGCTCATGTCATCTTCCTGAAACACGAGTCTGGTTTTCACGGGGGCAGGAAGCGTAATTAAAGACGAGGCTGGCATGACGGCGCAGCAAGACAACTCCGTACGAAAGCTCAGGACGTTGTTCATCTCCGACGTCCATCTCGGGTCGAAGGCCGCCAAGACGGACTTCCTGCTCGATTTCCTGCGGCATCACGAAGCGGAGACGATCGTGCTGGTCGGCGACATCGTCGACGGCTGGCGGCTGAAGCGCAGCTGGTACTGGCCGCAGAACTGCAACGACGTCGTCCAGAAGCTCTTGCGCAAGGCCCGCAAGGGCACCCGCATCGTCTATATCCCCGGCAATCACGACGAGTTCCTGCGCGATTTTCCCGGCGTGCACTTCGGCGGCATCGAGGTGGCGCAGCGCTACATGCACGAGGGTGCCGACGGCCGTAATTATCTGGTGCTGCACGGCGACGAATTCGACGTCGTGGTCCGCAATGCCCGCGTACTCGCCTATCTCGGCGACTGGGCCTATGACACGGCGATCGCCATCAATATCGGCCTGGCCGCCATTCGCCGCCGCCTCGGCATGCCCTATTGGTCGTTCTCCTCCTGGGCCAAGCTCCAGGTGAAGCATGCCGTCAACTTCATCGGCGAGTTCCAGAAGGTGGTTGCCGAGGAAGCCCGTCGCCACGACGCTCAAGGGGTGATCTGCGGCCACATCCACCATGCCGTCATCGAGGACATCGGCGATATCCGCTACATCAATACCGGTGACTGGGTGGAAAGCTGCACGGCGATCGCCGAGCACCATGATGGCACGATGGAACTCATCACCTGGCATCAGATGCGCGGTGGCGCGCTTGAGGGCGAAGCCTCTGGTGAAGCCGACAAGCTGCTTGCCCAATTGCTGACACAGCGCGCTGCGTAACCGGAGAGCGACAGGTCACCTCCTGTCGCGAAAACTAGGTTATGGCGAGGCATGCCAGGGCTGTGCTAGAGATTGAGCACAGCCATCAGGTCAGCCGATGATTCCCTCCTCAGCGCCCGCATCCGTGGGCCCTCCGCCGCGCCATTTCGCGCTTCGCATCGCCTTGCTCTTCTGCGCGCCGTTGATCGTCAACGGCTTCGCGATGCCGTATTTTCCGATGTGGCTCAGCACGCTCTCGATGAGCGACTTCGAGATCGGCGTCGTGCTGGCGCTGCCGATGTTCGTGCGCGTCATCACCGCGCCGATCGCCGGCGTCATCGCCGACCGCCTCGGCGAGCGGACGATCGTGCTGATCTGGTCTGGCTTCCTGTCGCTCGCAACCGCTCTGGTGTTGTTCTATTTCCGCGACTTCTGGCCGGTGCTGGTCATCTACACGCTGCAATCGGCGGTCTATTCGCCCTATGTGCCGATCGTCGAGGCGATCGCGCTTTCTGGCGTCCGCCGCTGGGGCTTCGACTACGCCCATATGCGGCTCTGGGGCTCGGTCGCCTTCATCGGCGCAACCATGCTCGGCGGCTGGATGGTCGGCATATTCGGCAGCGACATGGTGCTGCCGGCGATGGCGATCGGTTTCGGCCTGACGATTGCCATGGCCTATGCGGCGCCGCGTGTCGGCAAGCCGCGCCGGCCATCGCCGATCACCGCGCTCACCGAGCCGCCGCCGAAGTCGCTCAAGCAGCTCGACCTGCAGCTGCTCCTGATCGGTGTGACGCTGGTCAATGCCAGCCACGCGATGCTTTTTGCCTTCTCGGCGATCTACTGGCAGCACATCGGCTACAGCGGCACCGAGATCGGCCTGCTCTGGAGCGCGGGCGTGGCCGCCGAAGTGACGATGTTCATCTTCGCCAAGGCGATCAGCCGCCGTTTCAGCGTCTGGGTGATGATCCTGTCGGGCTGTTCGCTCGCCGTGGTGCGCTGGATCATCTTCCCGATGGATCTCGGTTTCAGCGGCTACTTCATCCTCCAGTGCTTCCACGCCTTCACCTATGCGATCATGCACACCGGCATGCAGCACAAGCTCGTCGAGCGGGTGGTGGAATCCCAGGAAGCGTCCGCCCAGGGGCTCTACTTCTTCTACACCGGCATCTTCACCGCGATCTTGACGTTCCTATCGGGCTACTTCTACGCCTGGTACGGGGTGAAGGGGTTCTATTCGATGTCGGTCGTCGCCTTTGCCGGCTGCTGCTTTGCGGTCGCCGCCTGGTATCTTCAGCCCCAGAGGCGCGGCTCCGGCGGGAAGACCAGCGAAGCCTCGTAGCGCAGGCCGGGTGTGCGGTCTTCGGCGAGCAGCAGCGGCCCGTCGAGATCGACGAAATCGGCGCCCTGGGCCACCAGGATCGCCGGGGCCATCGCCAGCGAACTGCCGACCATGCAACCGACCATGACCTTAAGGCCGAGGGACACGGCCTCATCACGCATGCGCAACGCCTCGGTGAGGCCGCCGGTCTTGTCGAGCTTGATATTGACCGCGTCATAACGGCCGACGAGCGCGGCAAGGTCCTCGGTCGCGTGCACGCTTTCATCCGCGCAGATCGGCACGGGGCGGGCGATCGTCGCCAGCGCCTCGTCGCGCCCGGCGGGGAGCGGCTGTTCGATCAGGTCGATCCGTTCCTCGGCGCAGATTGCGAAATGATAGGCGAGGGTTTCGGGCGTCCAACCCTCATTGGCATCGAGGATGATGCGGCTCTCGGGCGCGCCCGCCCGCACGGCGCGGATACGCGCGGCATCGTCCGGTGTGCCGACCTTGATCTTGAGGAGTGCGCGGTGGGCATATTTCGCCGCCTGTTCGCGCATGGTGTCTGGCTCGGCGAGCGATAACGTGTAGGCGGTGGTCAGTGCGTCGGGTGAGGCTATGCCCGCAAGCGCATGAACAGGCTTGTTTTTCTGTTTGGCCTCCAGGTCCCACAATGCGCAATCGACGGCATTTCGTGCGGCGCCTGGTTTCATCTGGCGCTGCAGTTCGACACGGGTCAGGCCAGCCTCGATGCGCGGGCGAATGGAAGCGATCTCGGCCAACACTGAATCGATCGTTTCACCGTAGCGGCCGTAGGGCACGCACTCGCCGGAACCGGTGTGGGTGCCGTCACTGATTCGGCAAGTAACGACGCTCGCCGTCGTCTTGGAGCCGCGCGAGATCGTAAAGGTGCCTGCGATCGGGAAATGTTCCACCGCTGCATCGAGAGAAAGTGACATGAAAACGTCTCCGGCCTGCATTCTGAAGGGCTGGTATCGCCACCGGTCGAAGGTTCGGGTGACAGCAACGATACGAGCGGTTATGACGGTGTAAGGATTTACGAATCTTTACGGCGGCGCGCGTTGAGATGCGCAAAGTTCGCTGTAACACTTTAGGCCCGCTGCATAAATTTGTCCTGAGACCGACCCCGATCCAGGGAATTATGCAGTAGAAATTCGGGAAAACAGAAGCCACGTGTCGCAACCTGCCCGCAAGATGACCGCTGATGTCGCGCTGGCCGAAAGTGGTGGCGAGCGAAGCTATGTCTTCACCGGCGTCTGGCGGCATGAAACAGCCGAGGCGATGGCGGCGAAGCTGGACCAACTCGCGCGCAAGGGTGACAGCGCCGCTCAGTTCGACCTCTCCGGCGTGACCGCGATGGATACGGCCGGGGCCTGGATCATCCGCCGCTTCGTGACCCGTGTCGTCGGGCCGTCCAGAGATGACGTTCACTTCGCCGACGGCGGGCAGCGCTATGTCGAGCTGATCGACGCCTTGCCGGCAGAACTGCGTTCGCCCGATGAAGGCAAGGAGCGGGTGCCGCTGTTCCAGCGCATATTCGCGCCGGTCGGCGAGGTCATGATCGCGACCTGGGAAGATATCGTCGCTGCCATGTATATTCTTGGCTCTGCGGTGCGCGGCGCCCAGCTGAAGCTTGGGCGGCACAGCGGTGTCTCGCCGGCGGCGATCGTTCACCAGATCGACCGGATGGGCGTGATGGCAGTGCCGATCATCATGCTGATGTCGTTCCTGATCGGTGCGATCATTGCGCAGCAGGGCGCGTTCCAGCTCCGTTACTTCGGCGCGGAAGTCTTCGTTGTCGATCTCGTCGGCATCCTGCAATTGCGCGAAATCGGCGTTCTTCTCACGGCGATCATGATCGCCGGCCGTTCCGGCAGTGCCATTACCGCCGAAATCGGTTCGATGAAGATGCGCGAGGAAGTCGACGCACTGAAGGTAATGGGACTGAGCCCGATCGGCGTTCTCGTCTTTCCGCGCCTCGTCGCGCTCACCGTTGCTCTGCCGCTGCTGACGATCATTGCGAACTTCGCGGCCTTGACCGGCGCAGCCCTGGTTGCCTGGGGCTATTCCGGCATCACCATCCCGACCTTCCTTGCCCGTCTGCAGGAAGCGGTCGATTTTTCGTCCGTCGCCGCCGGCATGATCAAGGCGCCGTTCATGGCGCTGATCATCGGGGTGGTGGCGGCCGTCGAGGGGTTGAAGGTCGGCGGCAGCGCGGAATCGCTTGGCCGTCACGTGACGTCCTCGGTGGTCAAGTCGATCTTCGTGGTGATCCTGATCGACGGGCTCTTCGCCATGTTTTACGCGTCAATCGATTTTTGAGGCGGAGAACAGCGTGAACCCATTGGAAAAACGGCACGATGCGTACCAGGCGACCGAGGCGAACGGGCGGGAGTCCGTTCTTTCCGTCCGTGACCTGACGGTGGGCTTCGGCTCCAACATCGTGCTCGACAAGCTGAACCTCGAAATCTACCGCGGCGAGATCCTTGGTTTCGTCGGCGCTTCCGGCACGGGCAAGTCGGTGCTGATGCGCACTGTGCTGAGGTTGCTGGCGAAGCGTTCCGGCAAGATCGAGATCTTGGGCGCCGACTACGACAAGATCACTGAAGCCGAGCGCATCGCGCTCGACATGCGCCTTGGCGTTCTCTTCCAGCATGGCGCGCTCTTTTCGGCGCTGACGGTGCGCGAGAACATCCAGGTGCCGATGCGGGAATATCTCGATCTGCCGCAGAGCCTGATGGACGAACTGGCGCGGGTGAAGATCGAGCTGGTCGGCCTGGAGCCGGAGGCGGCGGAAAAATACCCGTCGGAGCTTTCGGGTGGCATGATCAAGCGCGCGGCTCTCGCACGCGCACTGGCGCTCGATCCCGACCTGGTCTTCCTGGACGAGCCGACCTCGGGCCTCGACCCGATCGGGGCTGCCGAGTTCGACGAGTTGATCGCCAAGCTGCGCGACACGCTGGGATTGACCGTGTATATGGTGACTCACGACCTCGACAGCCTGTTTTCCGTCTGTGACCGCATCGCGGTTCTCGGCAAGAAGAAGGTTCTGGTCGAGGGGACCGTGGAGGACATGCTGGCCTGCGACGACCCCTGGGTGCAGTCCTATTTCAGGGGCAAGCGGGCACGTTCGATCGTGCGGGACGATCAATGATTTCGAGAAGGCGGTTTTGACGCACACATGTCGAGATCGGAGCAAGAGCCGGTGAAGCGGCCACGAAGGTAGTCGGTACGAATGGAAACGAAAGCGAACTACGCCATTGTCGGTTTCTTCACGGTGTTCGTGATCGCGGCCGCATTCGGCTTCGTCTACTGGATGTCGCAATACGGCCGCAGCGGCGAGATGGTCGAGCTGGTGGTCAATATTCCGGGTTCAGCCAACGGTCTTTCCGTCGGCTCGCCGGTGCGCTTCAACGGTATCCCCGTCGGCACGGTGCGCAATCTTGCGATCGACGCCAATGACCCGCGCTATTCGATTGCCGTCACCGAGGTTTCGATCGATGCGCCGGTACTGAAATCGACCAAGGCGACGCTGGAAGTGCAGGGCCTGACGGGCGCCGCCTATATCGAGCTCAGCGGCGGCCGCAAGGGCGACGAGAACATCCTGAGATCCGCGATCGAAAATGGCACACAGGCGCGCATCCTTGCGGATCAGTCGAGCGTTACCAGCCTGCTGGCGACTGCCGACCAGATCATGGACCGGGCCAACGACGCCATCACCGACATCCAGGGTTTTGTGACCGATGTGCGCGGCCCGCTGACGAAAACAATCGGCAATGCGGAGACGTTCTCGACGGCGCTTGCCAACAATTCCGGCGCGATTGACGATTTCCTCAGAAGCGTGACGGAGCTTTCCGGTTCGGTCAGCGCAGCCTCCAAGAAACTCGATTCGACCCTCGAGGCTGCCGAGACCCTGGTGAAGTCGGTGGATCCGAAGAAGATCGACCACATCGTTTCGAACGTCGAGCAGATCAGCAACGACCTGAAGGCGGCTTCGGGCGGAGTGACGGAGACGCTTGCTGCGCTGCGTCGAACGGTCGAGACCTATGACCAGTTCGGCAAGAACGCACAGAAGACGCTGGAGCGGGTCGATACGCTGGTGGCCTCGGTGGACAAGGAGAAGGTCGAGCTCGTCGTCAACGACATTACAGCAGCGACCGCAGACGCCCGGAAGACGGTGGCCAACATTTCCGCCTTTGCCGAAAAGATCACGGCGCGGCAGCAGGATATCGACCGCACGATCACCGATGTCACCCAGTTGGCGAGCAAGTTGAACGCCTCTGCCAACCGGGTCGACAGCATTCTCGTCAAGGTCGATGGTTTCCTTGGTGATGCGGATGCGCCTTCGCTTTCGGTTGACGCCCGTGCGACGCTCGCGTCATTCCGCAAGATGGCCGACAATCTCAACGCGCAGATCGGCCCGATCGCCGAGAACCTCAAGCGCTTCTCGGGCTCGGGCCTGCGCGACGTCGAAGCACTCGTCACCGATACGCGGCGTACGGTCCAGAGCCTGGAGAACACCATCTCCACATTCGACAAGAACCCGCAGCGTCTTCTCTTTGGCGGCGAGACGGTGAAGCAATATGATGGCCGTACCCGGCGCTGATTCGGGCGTGGCAAACAGGCGTTGTGCTTCGGCTCAAAAGTGCGCCAAGGTGTTTGGGACAAGGGTATTGGCAGTATGAGTTTTCCGGGGCTGGTGGGTGTGCGAGTAGCAGGAGCATGGCGCTCCGCCCTGATTTTCGTGCTGGCAGCCGGACTTGCCGGCTGCGGTACGAAAGCCGTCAACGACACGTACAGCCTTTCGGCTACACCTCTCGTTGAAGGACGGGCATCGACCGGCAAACAAATCCTGGTGCCCGAGCCGACGGCGCTGAAGGCGCTCGACAGCGACCAAGTCGTCATCCGCCTGTCCGGTTCCGAGCTGCAATATCTCTCCAAGGCACAATGGAGCGATCGCCTGCCGAAGCTGGTGCAGTCGAAGCTCGTGCAGGCCTTCGAAGACACCGGCAAGATCGGCGGCGTCGGCAAGCCGGGCCAGGGCCTTGCGATCGATTACCAAGTCATCACCGAAATCCGCGCCTTCGAGATCTCGACGGAAGGTGCCGATACGGCCGTCGTCGAAATCTTCGCGAAAATCCTCAACGACCGCAATGGCACGGTGCGGGTGCAAAAGGCGTTTCGGGCCACGGCCAGCGTGAAGGGTGCGGGTAACCCGGCCTTCATCGAGGCGATGGATCAGGCTTTCGCCAGCGTTTCCGCCGAGATCGTCAGCTGGACGCTGGGCTCCATCTGACGCCTTCTATTTTATGCCGGCTATTTCGATCCGGTTGATCACTTCCGCGACGCCTTGCATGTGTCTTGCCGCCTCTTCGGCGCGGGCAGCTTCGGCCGCGGTCGCGACGAAGCCGGCAAGGATGATCGTGTTGCCCTTGGCAGTCACCGTGAGATCGGCGGCATCGAGGCCGGGCGCCACCGCCAGAAAATGGGCGACGCGGCGCTCGAGCTCGGCCGGGTGATCCGCGGCCTGCCGCTCCGGCTCGTCGCCGTAGAATGTTCGCTTCTTGAAAATCATCGCATCCACCTCGCTCAACGCAGGGGAAACGTCGGATGCCACGCTTTGTTCGCCTGTTTCATTCGAAACAGCGGGAAATCCTCAGTCGTGCCATGTGTCTCCTCAAGCGACGGGATCTGTCGCGGTCACGATCAGCATGCAGGGGACATATCGATGCGCGGCTCTTTTTTCGCCATGGCTCTGGCGATAGCGATGGCACTTGCCTTCGGCACACCGGCGCAAGCCGGGAACTACAGCTATGGCTACAGGCAGAGCTGCGTCGTCAAAACCGTCAAGACCTACGGCGCCTATGGCAGGGTCATCCTGAAGAAGGTGCGGATATGCAGTTGAGGTGGCGAGAGCGTTCGTGCCTGGCGAAACGTTCTCTGTGCTTGCCTTAGGGCCAGCGCACCACCGGGGGCAGCGACGACAGGATCGACTCGACGTTGCCGCCGGTCTTCAGGCCGAAGATCGTGCCGCGGTCATAGAGCAGGTTGAACTCGACATAGCGACCGCGCCGCACGAGCTGCTCATCCCGGTCTTCCTCGGTCCAGGGCATGTTGAAGTTGGTGCGGACGATCTTCGGGTAGACGAGGGCAAAGGCCTTGCCTACGTCGCGGGTGAAGGCGAAGTCCGCATCCCAGCCACCCTGTTCCTCCGACGAGCGCAACCAGTCGTAGAAGATGCCGCCGGTTCCGCGCGGCTCGTTGCGGTGCGGCAGGAAGAAGTAGTCATCGCACCACGTCTTGAACTTGGCGTGGTCGGCGACCGCATGGCGGCTGCAGGTGATTTCCATGGCGCGATGGAAGAGCTGCGTGTCCGCATCGGTCATGACGCGGCGGCGGTCGAGCACCGGCGTGAGGTCTGCACCGCCGCCGAACCAGTTGCTCGTCGTCACCACCATGCGGGTGTTCATATGCACGGCCGGCACGTTGGGGTTCACGGGGTGGGCAATCAACGAAATGCCGGAGGCCCAGAAGCGCGGATCCTCGGCGGCGCCCGGAATCTGGCTGCGGAATTCAGGCGAGAATTCACCAAAGACGGTCGAGGTGTGGACGCCCACCTTTTCGAAGACGCGGCCTTCCATCATCGACATGCGGCCACCGCCGCCCTTGCCATCGTCCCGGCTCCAATCCTTGGCGACGAAACGCCCGGGCGCGCGATCGGAGAGGGGACCGGTCAGTTCATCCTCGATGCCTTCAAAGGCAGCGCAGATGGTGTCGCGCAGCCCTTCGAACCACGCACGCGCCTCGGCCTTCTTCACTTCGATATCTGCGGGGAGGCCCGGGGGGAGCTGCGGTCGTTCCATGGAAAATTGCGTCCTGTTGGCGGGTTTCCCGATGAAATGCCGCCGATTCGATTGAAGTCGCCACAGTTCACACTTTCGCGCCGATGGCAACGTCGGTCCAGCACCTCGGGGCGGTCTGTCGCACCAGAGCGCTGATGGGCAGCGCGAGCCTGCCGCAGAACAATCCTCTGGCAAAGCTCTAGCGCCGTCACTATCTTAGTTATCAGAGGTATAGCCCATGGCAAGAATACCTGCAGGCCCGCCGCTCGATGGATTGCGGCGGCAGATCGCCCGGCATCGCCGGGACAAACCGACACGAGGCGATGGCCTTTTCGTGCGCGAAACCTTTCGGCTCGATCGCAGCGCCGCCCGGGCGAAGGCACGGGAATGGTTCGATACCTGGCCGAAGGCCGCCTACTGGACCGAGGTCGAAAGCTGGCGGCAGCTCGATGGCGACGAGATCGAATTCACCATGCGCCGCCTGCCGAGTGCGGATTGACTCATTTAACTGCCCTCAAGGGTGGCCATCATCATCCATCAACCGCGGTCCGGCGCCTTCCATCGACAGCACGTCGTGCGGGTTGCGCAGCGGACATTCACGCAGCGACAGGCAGCCGCAGCCGATGCAGCCCGTCAGATGATCGCGCAATGCCATCAGGTTGGCGATGCGTTCGTTCAGCTGTTCGCGCCAGTTTTCGGACAATCTGCCCCAATCTTCGACGGTTAACGGACGATCGTCCGGCAATACCGACAAAGCGTCCTGGATCTCCGACAGAGGGATGCCGGTGCGCTGGGCCACCTTGATGACGGCGACCCGTCGCAGCACGCTGCGCGGATAACGGCGCTGGTTGCCGCGGGTGCGGTTGCTGCGGATCAGCCCCTTGGCCTCGTAGAAGTGCAGGGTGGAGACGGCGACGCCGCTTCGCTCCGCCACTTCGCCGACCGTCAGCTCGCGGCGCAATTCGCTGCTTTTCACAACTGTCATGATGGCTATTGACCTCAACTATTGTTGAGGTTTTATAGCATTGGCTCCATGACGTCGACAACAGGAGCTTGATCCCATGACTGAGAAAATGACCCTTGCCGTGATCTATGGCAGCGCGCGCCAGGGTCGCTTCTGCGATACGGTCGCCAACTGGCTGATCCGGGAACTTTCGGCTTCTGATGTGTTCACCCTGACGATCATCGATCCGGCGCGGCTGAGGACCTCGCGTGGGCTGGGGGCCGCGGTCAATCCGGGCGAGTGGCTCGAGCGCAAGATCGCCGAGGCCGACGCCTTCATCGTCGTCACGCCCGAATACAATCACGGTTATCCGGCGGCGCTCAAGGAACTGATCGATTCGGTCTACGAGCCCTGGCACGCAAAGCCTGTCTCCTTCGTCTCCTATGGCGGCGCCTCGGGCGGCATCCGCGCCGTCGAGCAATTGCGCCAGGTGTTCGGGGAGCTGCATACGGTGACGCTGCGCGATGGGATCACTCTCCCCAAGGCGTGGTCGAAGTTCGACGCTGCCGGCAACCTCTACAAGCCCGAGGAATTGCGTGCGCCGCTGTTCGTGATGATCGACCGGCTGACCTGGTGGGCGCGTGTACTGAAACAGGCGCGCAAGAGCGCACCCTACAACGAGGTGGCGGCGTAACGCGCCGACCACTGACGGTGGCCGGTTCCGCTTTCGGCGCCCCTCGATCGACAGCCAAGGAGGTAGCAATGTTTACACTGTCAGGCTGGAGAAACCTGCCGGATCGCTTCGCCGGCGATCATTGCGGCGGAGATTGCGATGTTCAGCGAGCGCTGGCCCTCCGCCATTGGAATGAGGATTCGGCCGTCGGCACGCTCGTGCACGTGGTCGGGCACGCCGGCGCTCTCCCGTCCGAAGAGCAGGATGTCGTCGGGGCGAAACTCGTAGCGCGTATAGGGCAGGGCAGCCTTGGTAGATGCGAGCACCAGTCGGCGTCCGCTCGCCGCTCGCCACTCTTCGAAGCGCTCCCAGTTGACATGGCGGGTGAGCGCCACCGAGGCGATATAGTCCATGCCGGCGCGCTTCAGGTTGCGGTCGGAGAGGTCGAAGCCAGCCGGTTCGATCACGTCGACGCAAAGCCCGAGACAGGCGGCAAGACGCAGGATCGTGCCGGTATTGCCGGGAATGTCGGGCTGGTAGAGGGCGATGCGCAGATTGCTCACGTCAGGTCACTCGTTTCCGGTAGCATCACGCCGCGCGTCAAATTCCGCGGCCAGGATGCCCATCATGATGTCGTCATGCCACGCTCCGTCGATCAGAGCCGACTCACGTTCGCGGCCCTCGATGGAGAAGCCGGACTTGCGATAGGCGGCAATCGCCCGCTCATTGAAGGCGAGAACCCTGAGCGACACCCGATGAAGGGCAAGTTCATCGAAGGCATAGGCCAATACCCGCTTGGTGACCGCCGTGCCAAGCCCCTTGCCGAGGCGTTCCGGATCGAAAATGCCGATGGCGAAGCTCGCACGCCGATCGACGTGATTGAGATTGTCGAGCCTCACTTCGCCGGTGAGGCCGTCCTGATCGATGATCCAGGCCGCCGGGTGTCCGGCGATCCGCGCAACCCAGGCGGCTGCCTCTCCCTGACTGAAGAGGCCGGGAAAGGACCGGCCCGCACCGAACATTCGGTAGATTTCCGGATGGCGGCCGAGCCTCAGGCGCGCATCCACATCACCGTCGCGGGGGCGGCGAAGGACGAAACCGACACCTTGAAGATCAGGAGGCGTATCCGATGAAGCAGTCATCCGTGTTCTCCGCTGCCAAAGGCTCGGCGCTGCGTGCTTTTGCGGTCGCTGATATTGCCGGCGCTAATCTGTGCCGAAACGGCAACAGATACCCGAACGGTGAAAAAATGTGCAAGAAACAGCCTGCGACAATCTGGCATGCCGGCGCGAATAAGGGTAGAGATCAGGCCTCTTCAACGCGAACCGACGGAGGCAAACATGAATGTATTGATGTTGACACGCCTTCCTGGAGTAGTGGGCCACCGTTTGGCCTGACCGGTTCCGCGACCTATCTTTTAAAAGAGATCGACGCGCTTCCGGGACTCCGGAAGACGAAACCCTCTTTCGGGCTGCATTTCCGGACTGACCTTTTCATCATAAGAATGCGGGGAAACCCCGCTTTCCTTCAAAATACTCTGAAGGAGCAATGCAATGTTCGGCTGGTTTGAATCCCGCCTCAATCCCTATCCGGCGGAGGAGCCGACGCTCCCGCCGAAAAGCCTTTTCGGCTTCTGCTGGCATTATTCCAAGCCGGCCGTGCCGTGGCTACTCATCATGTCCGTCTGCACCATGCTGATCGCCGTCGGCGAGGTGGCGCTGTTCCAGTTCCTCGGCAACATGGTCGACTGGCTGTCGAGCGCCAACCGCGACACATTCCTGGAGGCCGAGGGCGGCAGGCTCTTCTGGATGGGCGCACTCGTCCTCATCGGCCTGCCTGGCCTGGTGGCGATCGACTCGCTGATCATGCACCAGGTGCTGCTCGGCAACTATCCGATGATCGCCCGCTGGCAGATGCACCGCTACCTGCTGCGCCAGAGCATGACCTTCTTTGCCAACGAGTTCGCTGGACGCGTGGCGACGAAGGTGATGCAGACGTCGCTTGCGGTGCGCGAAACGGTGATGAAGATCCTCGACGTCTTCGTCTATGTCGTCAGCTACTTCGTCACCATGCTCGCGGTCGTGGCGACCGCCGACTGGCGCCTCGTGATCCCGCTCACCATCTGGCTCGCGATCTACATCTGCATCGTCAGCTATTTTGTGCCGCGCCTGCAGAAGATCTCCAAGGAGCAGGCCGATGCGCGCTCGATGATGACGGGCCGGATCGTCGACAGCTATACCAACATCGGCACGGTCAAGCTGTTCTCGCATGCCGGCCGCGAGGAAGGCTATGCGCGTGACGGCATGGACGGTTTCCTCGACACCGTACATCGCCAGATGCGCAAGGTGACGCTGTTCCATATCCTCGTTTATGCCAACAACAGCATCGCACTCTTTGCCATCGCCACGCTTGGCATCCATCTCTGGCTGACGAGTGCGATCTCGGTCGGCGCGATCGCGATTGCGGTCGGTCTGGCGATGCGCATCAACGGCATGTCGCAGTGGATCATGTGGGAAGTCTCGGCGCTCTTCGAGAACATCGGCACGGTCTATGACGGCATCGGCATGATGACAAAGGCGCACGATATCGTCGATGAACCGGATGCCAAGGCGCTGAAGGCGGACAAGGGGGCGATTGCCTTCGACAACATCCGCTTCCACTACGGCAAGGCCAAGGGCGTCATCGATCACCTGTCGCTCGACATCAAGCCGGGCGAGAAGATCGGTCTCGTTGGTCGCTCAGGCGCCGGCAAGACGACGCTGATGAACCTGCTGTTGCGCTTCTACGATCTCGAGGACGGCGCAATTCGGATCGACGGCAAGGATATCTCCACCGTCACGCAGGACAGCCTGCGCGCCCAAATCGGCGTCGTCACGCAGGACACCTCGCTGCTGCACCGCTCCATTCGCGATAATATCGCCTATGGACATCCGGAGGCGGACGACGAGGCGATCATTACCGCGGCGAAGAAGGCGAACGCCTGGGACTTCATCCAGGGGCTCGAGGACAACCAGGGCCGCAAGGCGCTGGACGCCCAGGTCGGAGAACGTGGCGTCAAGCTTTCCGGCGGCCAGCGGCAGCGCGTCGCGATCGCGCGCGTTTTCCTCAAGGACGCGCCGATCCTGATCCTCGACGAGGCGACCTCGGCGCTCGATTCCGAAGTCGAAGCGGCGATCCAGGAAAACCTCTTCGCGCTGATGTCCGGCAAGACGGTGATCGCGATCGCCCACCGCCTGTCGACGCTGACGGAGATGGACCGGCTGGTGATCCTCGAAGCGGGCCGGATCGTCGAGACCGGCTCGCACGGCGAACTCGTCGCCAAGGGCGGGCTTTATGCCGACCTCTGGTCTCGCCAGTCCGGCGGTTTCATCGCCGACGACGTCGAGAAGGAAGAGGCGGCAGAGTAAGATGCCGTCGGCCCGCCGTTCGAGAGAGCGGCGGGCCGCTCTCTTAGACGTTACGCATTTGTAATCTGCAATTGTGCGGAAACCGATTGCTGTTCCCGCCGAACCGCCTATATCGGAACCATGCTCAGCGCCATCGTCCGCCTCTTCGAGAACTGGATCAAGCCGTTCGCGCCGCGCGAGCGCCTGCAGCCGCCCAAATCGCTCTGGGGCTTCGCCTGGTTCTACGCCAGGCAGGCGAAGGGACCGTTCATCGCGATGGCCGTGCTCGGCGGTCTCGTCGCCATGCTTGAGGCCGGGCTGTTCTATTTCGTCGGGCGACTGGTCGACGTTCTCGACACGGTGAAGCCGGAAGCCGGCTGGAGCGGGCTCATCGCCGCGAACGGCCCCGAACTTTTGTTCATGCTGCTGACGGTGATGGTGTTCCGCTTTATTGCGGTGTCGCTGGCGGCGCTCGTCGAAGAACAATCGATCATCACCGGTTTTCTCAATCTGGTGCGCTGGCAGTCCTATGTGCATGTGGCCCGACAGTCGCTGACCTTCTTCCAGAACGACTTTTCCGGCCGCATCGTCACCAAGGTCTGGGCAGGCGCCCAGGCGACGAGCGATCTGATCGTCTCGCTGCTGCAGGTCGTCTGGTTCATCGTCATCTACACGGCCTCGACCATGGCGCTGGTGGCGCAACTCGACTGGCGTCTGGCGGCGATGGTCGCCTTCTGGATCGTCGTCTTCCTGGCGCTCGCCCGCTACTTCGTTCCGCGCATCCGCAAACATGCCCGCGATACGGCCGAGATGGCCTCGATGCTGAATGGCCGCATGGTCGATGCCTATTCCAATATCCAGACGCTGAAGCTCTTCGGTCGCGACGACGAGAACGACCGCTATATCCGCTCCGGCTTCGATCGGTTCCAGCATGCGGTCATTCCGTTCACGCGGCTTCTGACGGCGGTGCGCGCTTCGCTGGCGCTGCTTTCCGGCATGATGATCACGGCCATCGCCATCTATGCGATCCATCTCTGGCTCGGCGGCGCGATCAGTTCCGGCGCCGTCGCCTTCACGCTGGCGCTGGTGCTCCGGCTCAACATGCTGCTTGGCCGCATGATGACCCAGTTCAATTCGATCATGCGCAACATCGGCACGATCCAGAACTCGGCCGAACTCGTGTCGCAGCCGATCGGTCTCGTCGACCGGCCCGATGCCGCAGAGCTCGCCGTCAGCCAGCCGGAAATCCGGTTCGAACACGTCCGTTTCCATTACGGCAAGGGCGAGCGCGTCATCGACGATTTTTCGCTGATCGTTCGCCCGGGCGAGAAGGTGGGCATCGTCGGCCGTTCCGGCGCAGGCAAGTCGACGCTCGTCAATCTGCTGCTGCGCTTCTATGACCTCGAGGGCGGCCGGATCCGTATCGACGGGCAGGATATCGCAGCGGTCACGCAGGAGTCACTGCGCGCCCAGGTCGGCATGGTCAGCCAGGATACTTCGCTGCTGCATCGCTCGATCCGCGACAACATCCTCTTCGGCCGGCCGGATGCGAGCGAGGAGCAACTGATTGCCGCCGCGCGCAAGGCCGAAGCCTACGACTTCATTCTCGGCCTGCAGGACCAGCGCGGCCGCAAGAGCTTCGATGCCCATGTCGGCGAGCGCGGCGTCAAGCTTTCGGGCGGTCAGCGCCAGCGCATCGCCATTGCCCGGGTGATGCTGAAGGATGCGCCGATCCTCGTGCTCGACGAGGCGACCTCGGCGCTCGATTCTGAGGTCGAAGCGGCGATCCAGTCCAATCTCGACCGCCTGATGCAGGGCAAGACGGTGCTGGCGATCGCGCACCGGCTGTCGACGATCGCGGCGCTCGACCGGCTCGTGGTGATGGACAAGGGGCGGATCGTCGAGGAGGGAACCCATGCGGAACTCGTTGCCCGCGGCGGGCTTTACGCCGGGCTCTGGTCGCGTCAGTCGGGCGGATTTCTCGCCCGCGAGGAAGCGGCGGAGTAGGGCGGTTCAAGACCGCTTCAACGGCCGCTCGGCCGGCCCGAATTCAGCCTAACTGGCGACCGTCAAGTCCTTGTGCCGATTGGCCGCGCTTTTCCCCGCGACAATCTGCCCACATGCCCTTGTCAAGGCTGGACATAATTTGCGATCAAGCATAGAACGCGCCGGATTGACGGGGAATCTGTGTGCCGTGCGTGCGCAGAATTTTTCCGGATTCTGGTGCCGATGTCGTGTTTGCAGGCGCAAAACGGCGGGGGCGTTAGCACTATGAATAGGGCGTGGTTCCTTGACCTGGATCAAACCGCAAGGGGCAGGAATTTCGCCGGGGGCGGATGCGGTTTCCGCAACATTGCGTGAGAGGATGGTTTAGCCGTGAGCGAACACGACACTTCAAGCGAGGCCTTGGGCGAGCCCACTCGCCGCGATTTCCTTTATCTGGCTACCGGTATGGCAGGCGTCGTCGGCGCCGGTGCTGTCGCTTGGCCGTTCATCGACCAGATGCGTCCGGATGCATCGACGCTCGCGCTCGCCTCGATCGAGGTTGATGTTTCGAGCCTGCAGCCCGGCATGTCGCTGACGGCGAAATGGCGCGGCAAGCCGATCTTCATCCGCAACCGTACTGAGAAGGAAGTTGAAGAGGCAAAGGCCGTCAAGCTCGACGACCTGAAGGATCCGGTTGCGCGCAATGCCAACCTTCCGGCCGACGCATCGGCAAGCGACGTCGATCGCTCTGCCGGCGAAGGCAAGGAAAACTGGATCGTCATGATCGGTTCCTGCACCCATCTCGGCTGCGTGCCGCTTGGTCAGGCCGGTGACTTCGGTGGCTGGTTCTGTCCCTGCCACGGTTCGCACTACGATACGGCCGGCCGCATCCGTAAGGGTCCGGCGCCGGAGAACCTTCACGTGCCGACCTTCACGTTCGTTTCCGACACAGTTATCAAGATCGGTTGAGGGGACTACTGATAATGAGTGCTGAACATTCAACCTACACGCCGACGACTGGCATTGAGAAATGGGTTGATTCCCGTCTGCCGTTGCCGCGTATGATTCACGACAGCTTCATCACCTATCCGGTTCCGCGGAACCTGAACTACGCATACACCTTCGGTGCCATGCTTTCGGTGATGCTGGTCGTCCAGATCCTCACCGGTATCGTTCTGGCGATGCACTACGCCGCCGAAACGACCGTTGCGTTCAACTCGGTCGAAAAGATCATGCGCGACGTCAACCAGGGTTGGTTGCTGCGCTACATGCACGCCAACGGCGCATCCTTCTTCTTCATCGCCGTTTACCTGCACATCGCCCGTGGTCTCTACTACGGTTCCTACAAGGCTCCGCGCGAAATCCTCTGGATCCTCGGCGTGGTCATCTACCTGCTGATGATGGCGACCGGCTTCATGGGCTACGTTCTGCCCTGGGGTCAGATGTCCTTCTGGGGCGCGACCGTTATCACCGGCTTCTTCACCGCCTTCCCGTTGGTGGGTGAGTGGATCCAGCAGTTCCTGCTTGGCGGCTTTGCCGTTGACCAGCCGACGCTGAACCGCTTCTTCTCGCTGCACTACCTGCTGCCCTTCATGATCGCCGGCGTTGTCGTGCTGCACATCTGGGCGCTGCACGTCGTCGGCCAGACCAACCCGACCGGCGTTGAAGTGAAGTCCAAGACCGATACCGTTGCCTTCACGCCCTATGCGACGCTGAAGGATGCGCTCGGCGTCTCCGTCTTCCTGCTCGTCTATGCCTGGTTCGTCTTCTACATGCCGAACTTCCTCGGCCACCCGGACAACTACATCCCGGCTGACGCGCTGAAGACGCCTGCTCACATCGTTCCGGAATGGTACTACCTGCCGTTCTACGCGATGCTGCGCGCCATCACCTTCAACATCGGCCCGATCGACTCCAAGCTCGGCGGCGTTCTGGTGATGTTCGGCTCGATCATCGTCCTGTTCTTCCTGCCCTGGCTCGATACGTCCAAGGTCCGTTCGGCCGTCTACCGTCCGTGGTACAAGCTGTTCTTCTGGATCTTCGTCGTCAACGCCATCATGCTCGGCTGGCTCGGCTCGCGCCCTGCAGAAGGCCTCTACGTCGTGATGTCGCAGATCGGCACGCTCTACTACTTCGGCTTCTTCTTCGTCGTCATGCCGGTTCTCGGTCTGATCGAAACGCCGAAGCGCATTCCGAACTCCATCACCGAAGCGGTGCTGGAAAAGCAGAATGCCAAGGCCCAGCCGGCCGCCGCGCGCGCCTGATCAGAACAGCGATTGATAAGGAACCCACAACAATGAAAAAGCTTGTTACAGGCATTCTGTCACTCGCTGTCGTCGCTGGTCTCGGTCTCGGTGCAGCTATCGCCGAAGAGGCGAAGGGCGGCGAGGAGCACGGCGGCGGTACGCCTCACTATCCGATCCACAAGCCGGAACAGCAGGAATGGAGCTTTGCCGGCCCGTTCGGTCACTATGACAAGGGCCAGCTTCAGCGCGGCCTGAAGGTCTACGCCGAAGTCTGTTCGGCCTGCCATTCGATGAACCTGGTGCCCTTCCGTACGCTCGAAGGCCTCGGCTACTCGGAAGCACAGGTGAAGGCGTTTGCGGCGAACTACGAAGTTCAGGACGGCCCGAATGCGGACGGGGAGATGTTCACCCGCAAGGCTCTGCCGTCCGACCACTTCCCGTCGCCTTACGCGAACAAGGAAGCGGCTGCGGCATCGAACAACGGTGCAGCCCCGCCGGACTTCTCGCTGATCGCCAAGGCACGCGGCATCGAACGCGGCTTCCCGCAGTTCGTCTTCGACATGTTCTGGCCCTACCAGGAAGGCGGCCCGGACTACATCCATGCGCTTTTGACCGGCTACCAGGAGCCGCCGCAGGGCGTCGAAGTCGCCGAAGGCACGCATTACAACCCGTACTTCGCGAACGCTGCCGCTCTGGCAATGGCGCAGCCGATCTCGAACGACCAGGTCACCTACGACGACGGCACCCCGCAGACGGTCGACCAGTACGCCAAGGACGTTGCGTCGTTCCTGATGTGGGCGGCCGAGCCGCACCTCGAAGACCGCAAGCGCACCGGCTTCATGGTCATGGTGTTCCTGCTGATCTTCACCGGCCTCGTCTACCTTACGAAGAAGTCGGTCTACGCCAACAAGGAACATTGATCGTCGGCCGGCTTAAGCCGGCTCTGATTAAGATCCAAAGAAAAGGCCCCGGTTCGTCCGGGGCCTTTTCTTTTGGAAGTCCGGTCGCGGCGGGATGCAGGCCTTGCAGGGGGCCAGCCGACCTGGCGCTGGCCGCAGAGTGCTCGCGCTCGCTGTGGCGCGTGCGGTCAAGCGTCGGACGGGCCCGGCTGCCAGCCGGTTTGGGCCGCCCAGCGATCTGCACGATGGATAATTGTCCAGAGGTGTTCGGACTTGGCCTCGGTGTAGGCCACTCGATCATTCTGGTATCGCGCCGCCAAGGCGCGCTTGAGTTCTCCATAGGGCGCGTGCTCATGGGCGTGGGCACGCATGTAATCCCGGAACAGCAAGGACCATTGCTCGCTCCAGCTTCCGCGCCCGCGCACATGAACATGCGTACGCTCGTTGCCTGGCGCCTCTCGGAAATAGCGCTTGGTCAGGTCAGCATTCGATGGTCGCCACACGTATCCAATGGCCGTCATCCTCTCCCTCAGGACTTCGACGGATTGCAGATCGGCCACCGAAATTTGAATGTCGATGATCGGCTTTGCCGCCAGACCTCGGATCGCCGTCGAGCCAATGTGGTCGATGCGCATAGCGTGCGCGTCCAACACGCTTCGGATGAGCTTTGCCTTGACGGCGAACTGAGTTGGCCATTCGGGACACCAGGCGCAGATTTCAATCGGTTGCATCGTATTTGTCGGCGCTGTGTTCATTGGCGTTGAGAGATCATGCTCCTGTCGGGCTCTACGCTGGCGGATTAACCGGCTGGTTTGGAGACGACGGCGTAAATAGGTTCGTCGTCCGCAATCGGCAAGCCGGCCAAGGCCGCGGTCCAACGGAGGCCGATCATCTCGCAAGAATGTACAGCGCCTGGTTGTGATTTCACGCACAAGTCTCTAAATGTGCCCCAAGCTCAAACTTCTGCTCCCGAAGGCTCCTCGAAACAGGATCGCGCTAATGAAGCTGGTGACCGGTAACTCCAACCGCGCCCTTGCCGAAGCCATTGCCAACCACTTAGATCTTTCCCTCACAGATTGTACGGTCAAGCGCTTCGCCGACCAGGAAATCCACGTTCAACTTCATGAAAATGTACGCGGGGAGGACGTCTATGTTCTCCAGTCGACAAGCGCCCCCG
Source organism: Ensifer sp. ENS10 (assembly GCF_014852025.1). Lineage (NCBI taxonomy): Bacteria > Pseudomonadati > Pseudomonadota > Alphaproteobacteria > Hyphomicrobiales > Rhizobiaceae > Ensifer > Ensifer sp. ENS10. The sequence goes on along the minus strand of NZ_JACVAS010000002.1, from coordinate 169,906 downwards.
CCGACGGCAATCTTATGGAGTTGCTTCTCCTGGCCGATACACTGCGCCGCTCATCCGCTCGCCGTATCACCGCCGTTATCCCTTACTTCGGCTATGCCCGTCAGGATCGCCGCGCCACTGGCCGCACGCCGATCTCGGCGAAGTTGGTAGCCAACATGATCGCCGCTGCAGGCGTCAACCGCGTGATAACGGTCGATCTCCACACTGACCAGATACAGGGGTTTTTCGATATCCCCACCGATAATCTTTATTCAGCACCCGTGATGACCCGTGACATTGAGCAGCACTACGACATCGAGAACTTAATGGTCGTTTCGCCTGATGTGGGCGGCGTGGCGCGCGCTCGTGCCATCGCCAAGCGCATTGGTACCGATCTTGCGATCGTCGACAAACGGCGACCCCGTGCTGACGTGTCCGAAGTGATGAACATTATTGGCGATGTTTCCGGGAAGAGATGTCTTCTGGTCGACGACATCGTAGATAGCGGCGGCACGTTGATCAACGCGGCTGAAGCGTTGTTGATGTCTGGCGCCAAGGACGTTTCGGCCTATATCACCCATGGCGTTCTTTCCGAAGGTGCCTGCGAACGCATTGGTGCCAGCCAGCTCAAGGAATTGGTCGTGACCGACTCCATTCACGAAACCGAAGCGCAACGTGAGACCCCCAACATCAGACGCATCACCATCGCGCCGTTGATAGGCGAAGCGCTAGCTCGCACGGCGAGAGAGCAAAGCGTTTCAAGCCTTTTCAACTAAGCCGACACAAGCCGCGACGACCCCGCGACTGAGGATCGCCCCTCCACAAGGGCATCTTCGAAGGAACGTGGCAGCGGAAGCTACCAGCAGGTTTGCTTCGTGATGATCGCGCAAATGAAAACGCCCCCGTCTTGCGACGGGCCGTTGTGTTTTCTAACACCGCCGGCCGCTTTGTTGATCGTAGCGGGCGCCACCCGAGCCTTTCAATCCGCGACAGTCCATTGCGGGTTCCAGGCGATCTCCCAAAGGTGGCCGTCGGGATCCTGGAAGTAGCCGGAATAGCCGCCCCAGAAGCGGTCGTGTGGGCGATCGGTGATGGTCGCGCCGGCGTCTTCGGCCTGTTTCATGACCACATCGACCTCCTCCTTTGATTTGACGATGTGCCCGATCGACACTGCGCCGAGCCGCGTCTGCGTCGCGGTTATTTTTGCATCTTTGGCAAGTGACGGCGCGGGATAGAGCGCCAGTATCAGGTCGTCGCCCATATGGAAGAAGACCACTGCGCCGTCTTCGAACTCCTGGCCGATAATTCCTTTCGTCGGCAGCTCCATGCCGTCGCGATAGAAGGCCAGAGACTTTTCGAGATCGTTTACCGCGAGCGTAAGGACTTTCAACCGTGGTTTCATGTCCGCCTCCTGATCTGAAAACGGAGAGACGCTGCCGGATGGGCCGCGCTGCTTCCAATACATTATAACGGAGGACGCCTGCTTTTTGAGCGGTAGTAATGGCGGTCGGCGTGACGGCCGAGCCCATGCACGAAGGTAGCACTGCCCCTGCTACCGGTCCCGGTTGGTCTTGGCGGGTTTGCATAAGCGAAAACGGCCCCGTCTTGCGACGGGGCCGTTTCTTTATCATATGCCAGCGCCGCTTAGCTGAAGCGGCCGGCGGCGTGGGCGAGCATCGTGTAGACCTTGCCGGTATCCGACGTCAGATAGGTCTGGGTGATGCGCTTGTCCGGATCGTTGCGGGCAACATCGGCGAGCAGCTTCTCGAAGTCGGCGATGTAGCGGTCGACGGCGGTGCGGAACTCCGGTTCGCGATCATACTTGCGCTTGATCTCGTCGAAGGTCTGCTGGCCCTTCAGCGTATAGAGGCGACGGGTGAAGACGTCGCGCTCGCCGCGCTGGTAACGGCGCCACAGTTCGACCGAGGCATCGTGATCGATGGCGCGGGCGATGTCGACCGAGAGCGAGTTCAGCGACTCGACGACGTGGCGCGGGTTGCGGCTGTCGCCGGTGCGCGCCGCAGGCTGTGCTTCGGCCGGGCGCTGTGGCGCCGGCGAGGGGGCCTCTTCGCGCGATGCCGCACGCAGCAGATCGCGCATCCAGCCACCACCTTCTGCAACCTCGCTGGTCACCGCCTGCGACGGAGCGGGCTGGCGAACGGCCGGCTGTTCGATGCCGAGGCTGCCGCGCAGCGCCGGGGCCGGTTCCTGCCGGCGCGTCTGCTCGGCTGGCTGCTGCACCACGGGCTGCTGGACTACGGGCTGCTGGGCAACAGGCTGGGGCTGGATGACCGGCTGCGGCGCCGGCTGCTGCTGCACCGGACGAGCGACCGGAGCGGCGGCAGGCTGCTGACGCAGCGGCTGGGCGACCTCGAGCTGCGTCGAGGACTTGCCGATGATGTCGGACAGTTCCTGCAGCGCCTTGATCTGTTCGCCGACGGCGCGACGCATGACCGCCGCATTTTCCTTGGCCTCTTCCGGCAGGTCAAAGGCACCGCGCTTCAGTTCTTCGCGGGTCATATCGAGTTCCTTGCGGATCTCGCCGGCAGAGCGACGGATTTCGTCGGTCGCACCGCTGAAGCGGCCGATAGCCTCGTCGATCGCAACGCGAACCGCGTCGCGCAGTTGCCCTGCGACGCCGTCAGACTTCTTGCCGCTTTCGGCGAGCATGCGCTCGATGTCGGACACCGAGGCTGCGACGCTGCCGCGCAGACGCGAGGCGACTTCCTTGGAGCGTTCCTCGGCGTTGGCAAATGCGCCTTCGATCGATGCACCGGCATCTTCGCCGACCTTGGCGATCGCCTGGCGCAGCGCTTCCGAGGCGCCGAGCGCACGGCCCTCGACCGAGGAGAGCGTCTTGTTGACGTCGGCAAACGAGGTCTCGACGCCGGAGCGGAGCGTGTCGGCGATCTGGCGCGAGCGCTCCTCGGCTCGGCTGAAGACCTGCTCGACCGAGGCGCCTGCTTCGTCGCCCGCCTGGGCCAGCGTGTTGCGCATCGCTTCGGCTGCTTCGGCTGCGCGCTGTTCGGCGCTGGTCAGAAGGCGGCCAACATCCGAGAAGGACTGCTGGATGCCGCTGCGCAGGTTGCCGGCGACAAGGCCCGAGCGTTCTTCGGCCCGCTGGAAGGCGCCATCGACGAAGCCTTCAAGCGCACGCATCGTCCGTTCGATCTCTTCCGAGCGCTGAACGAGCCCGACCGACAGGGTACGCAGTGCATCCTGGCGCTCTTCGAGCGTGCTGACGAGGTTCGACTGGGCGGCGCCGAGCAGGTCGGACGCCTGGCCGAGCACCTTCGAATGGTCCTCGAAGCGGCCGACGATGCCGCCGATCTTCGACAGGGTGGAGGCGGAAATGTCGGACAGCTTGTCGACCTTGCCTTCGATGAGGCGGGTCGAGGTCGAGAGCATGTCGGAGGCCTGACGGGTCGATTCCGACACGCGGGCTATCGTCGATTCCAGACGCTGGTCCATTTCGCCGAGGTTGTTGCTTGCCTGGTCGATGACCGTGGCGATCGCAGCGTTGTTGTTGGCGAGCTGGTCGATCAGGCCCATGGCGGTCGACTGCAGACGGTTCTCGACCATCTTCATCGCCTTCGCCGTTTCCTCGGCGCGGTGCGAGATCGCGTTCAGCGTTTCACCCGTGCGCTCGGCAATGGCGTTGACCAGGGCTGCATTTTCCGCGCGCAGGCGATCGGCGCTTTCCTGGGTCACGGCGGCGATGCGTTCGGCGGCCTCGCGGCCAGTGGCGGCATATTGGTCGATGACCGGGCGGGCCTGCTCGTCGATCAGGCGCGACAGCTCCAGCGAGCGGCCGGCGAGCATCGAGTTGAGCTCGCGGGTGCGGTCGTCGAGCGTGTTGCGGATCGCTTCGCCGCGCGCTTCCAGTGCCTTCTCGGTGTTGGCGAGGCCCTGGTGGATGTTGTCGGCGTGGCTGGCGATCTGGCTGTGCGTGGCAGCAAGCCGTGCCGTTGCCGTATCGGCCGCGTCGGCGATCGACCGGGCAAGATCGGCGTGACGCGCTGCGCTGGCAGCAGCCTTCTGCTCGATCGTATTGGCAAGGTCCGCATGGCGGGCGGCGGTTGCTGCTGCCGTCTGGTCGATCGTGTTGGCGAACTCGGCCTGACGGGCCGCGAGCGCCGAAGCGAAGTCGTCGCCGGCCCTGGAGAGGAGTTCGGCCGAGCGTGCCGCTTCCGCGTCGATCTCCCGGGCAACGTCGCTGACGGCGCCACGAAGGGTGGTGGCGAGGCCAGCAGCCTTGTCCTCAATGCGGATGGCTTCTGCGCCGAGTTCCTGAGCGACATCGCCGACAACGCCGCGAAGTGTGGTGACGAGGCCGGCAGCCTGGTCCTCGATGCGAACGGTTTCTGCATCGAACTCCTGGGCCACGTTGCCGACAGCGCCGCGAAGCGTAGTGACGAGGCCGGCGGCCTGGTCCTCGATGCGGACGGCTTCTGCATCGAACTCCTTGGCCACGTTGCCGACTGCGCCGCGAAGCGTGGTGACGAGGCCGGAAGCCTTGTCCTCGATGCGGACGGTCTCTGCATCGAACTCCTGAGCCACGTCGCCGACTGCGCTGCGCAGATTGCTGACGAGATCGGTGGTCTTGCCTTCGAGGCGGGAGGCTTCCGCGTCCAGATCCTGCGTCGCTTCGCTGACCGCACCACGCAGGCTGCTGACGAGAACGGCGGCCTTGCCTTCGATTGTCCGGTTGACGTTTTCAAGGCCGATGTTGAGGGCACGATCCATGGTGCCGAGACGTTCAGCGATGCGTTCCGCACCAGCCTCGATGGCGCCGGAGATCCGGCTTGCCGCCGTCTCGCTCATGCGATCGATGTCGCCCGCCCGTTCGCCGAGGCTGGAGGCGATGCGCTGGCCGGCGCCGTCGACGACCTCGTTGACGCTGCCGACGCTGTCACGGACGCGTTCTTCAAGTGAGCTGAGGCTGACTTCCAGGCGGAGGCCGGTATCGTCGACCAGGGCGTTGACGTCGTTGACGCTGCCGCGGATGCGGTCCTGCAGGGCGCCGAGGCTGTTTTCGATGAGGGTGCCGGTATCGCCGACAACCGAACCGACGCTGGTGACGCTGCCGCGGATCCGATCTTCCAGCGCACTGAGGCCGCCTTCGACGCGGGCAGCGGCATCGTCGACGACGGAGCCGACATTGGCAACGCTGCCACGGATGCGGTTTTCAAGCGCGCCGAGGTTGCTTTCGATGCGGGCGCCGGTGTCGTCGACGACCGTGCCGACATTGCCGACGGTGTTGCGAATGCGATCTTCGAGCACACCGACGCGGGTTTCGATATGCATGCCCGTTTCATCGACGATCGAGCCGATGTTGCCCGCGCTTTCGCGCATGCGCTCCTCAATGGAGCCAAGGCTCGTCTCGATGCGCAAGCCGGTATCGTCGAGGCGGTCGTTGATGCCGTTGATCGACATGTCGACGCGGTTGGTGAGGCTGTCGGCCGCGAGGCTGATCTGGTTGGCGGTCTCGGCCAGCCGGTCTGCGATGTGCCCCGTCGTCGAACGCATGCGCGTGTCGAGCGTTTCGCCGCTGCGGTCGATGACGCCGGCAAGCGCGGACTGGCGCTCTTCCAGCGACATTTCCAGCATGCTGGCGCTGGTGGCGAGCGTGGTGGCGATAGCGGTCGACTGATCGGCCAGCATGCCTTCGAGCTGATCGCGACCCTGGCCGACGGCGAGGTTGATCGCGTTGATCCGATCGTCGAGCGTGGCGCGGATCTGTTCGTGCGTCGACGACAGCGTATCGCGCAGATGCTCGGCGCGGCCGCTCAGCGTCTGCTCGATTTCGGCTGCCTTGCCGGCGAGCGAGGCGGTCGCTTCGGTCGTGCGTGCGGTCAGGGCATCGGCGATGTGAGCGCTGGTCTCGGTCAGCGTGTCGGAAATCTTGCCGACGCGGCCACTGAGATCCTCGGCGATGCGGGCGCTCGTCTGGGTGAGGGTGTCGGAGATCAGGCTGACGCGGCCGCCGAGGTTTTCTGCGATCGAGCTGACGCTCTCGGAGAGCTTCTGCTCGATATCGCCGACGCGGTCGGTCATGGTTTCGGCGACGGCCGTTGCGCGGAACGTCAGGCTGTCGGCCACGTCTTCGGCGTGGCGGCTCAGCGTGTTGGCCATTTCATTGGCGCGCGACGACATCGTCGAGGTAATGGCGGCGGCACGTTCGGCGAGGACGCCATCGAGGGCCGACGTCTGGGTCGTGAGCGCTTCGGAGATCGCTTCGCCACGCTCGGACAGAACGCGCTCCAGCCGGTCGGCCGTGCCGCTGACGGCGTTGTCGATCGAGTCCGCGCCCATGGACAGAATGGTCGAAAGGGTGAGCGTGCGCTCGGAGAGCGTGTTGTCCAGGCGGTGCTGGCTGGCAGCGATCGCGCTGGTGATTTCGTCGGTCGAGCCGCTGAGCGTCTGTTCGATGCGGGCATGGGCGGCGTGCAGGCCGTCGACGAAGGCGGCGGTGCGGGTGTCGAGCCCCTCGGTCAGGCGCTGTTCGCTGGTGGTGAGCGCGCTTGCAAGCGCGTCGGCGCGCTGGCCGAAGCCGTTTTCGATGCGCTCCTGCGCCTGGGAGAGGGCGCCCATGAGGCCGCTGGTCTTCTCGGAAAGGACGCTGTCGATGCGGCTGTGCGCATCGCCGACCAGGTTGCCGAGCTCCGAGGTCCGGCTGGTGATCGTTTCCTCGATGAAGTCCTGGGTCGCGCCGAGCGTCGCGGCCAGCGTCAACGACTGGTCGGAGAGGGCGGAGCCAATCTTCTCGATGCTGCTGTCGAGCGCGCCGCCGATCGCTTCCGATCCGCCGGAGACGGTCTCGTTGATGCGGTGCAGGCTTTCCATGAGCTTGGTGTCGAGCATGCTTGCGCGCTTGTCGAAGGCCGAGGCAAACTCGTGGAAACGCTCGTCGAAGGCGGTCGCAAGCTGGCCGACGGTGGTCTGCAGCTTTTCTTCGAAGAAGCCGCCGCGCAGGTCCAGATCCATGATCGCATCGTCGGCGCTGGAACGCAGGCTCTGACGGAAGCTTGCGCCTTTCTCGTCGAGCGTGGCGTTGAGCGAGGCGAGGACATGATCGAGGCCGCCGGTGATCGCCTGCTGGCCGACGCTGAGACTTTCATTCAGGTCACGCGTGCGGGCGATCAGCGTCTCGTTGAGCTGGCGTGCGCGGTCGTTCAATGCCGCGTTCAGCCTTTCGGTGCTGGCGTCGAGCGAGGAGGCGCGCGTCTCGAACTGGCTGAGCAGGTCGTCGCCGCGCTTCGTCAGCGTCTCGCTCAACTGGTCGAGCCGTGTATCGAATTCGGTGCTGAGGCCAAGGCCGGCCGCCGTCAGGCCGGAAAGCAGCGCATCCGTGCGGGATGACAGCATGGTGCCGATCGACTGCAGGGCGGTGTCCGACTTTTCGCTAAGGGCTGCGGCGCGCGTGTCGATCAGCGAGGCGAAGGCTTCGCCCGAAATCGCGATGCGCGAGGCGATGTCGTCGCTCGCCTGTTCCAGGTCATCCTTCAGCTTGCCGTGGGCGCCAGATATGGCCGAGCGGATACGCTCCGAATGACCAATGATCGCTTCGCGCTCGAGGCCGAGTTCCTGGACCAGCGTGCGGACGCGCAGTTCGTTTTCGCTGTAGCTGCGCTCGAGCGCGTTGACTTCGGAATGAACAAGCGTTTCGAGTTCGGTGGCGCGTGCGATGGTGCGCTCGATACCCTCGTTCATCGCCGAGACTTCGCGGCGAACGGCCTGACCGACAGTCATGACGCGATCGGCTGCGGCTGTTTCGGGCTCGGCAAGGCGCAGTGCCACTTCAGCCATGGAGCGGGCGGCGTTGCGCAGTTCCTGCGCACGGGCGATCATGATGGCGAAGGAGAAGAAAAGCATGACCGGCAGCAGGATGCCGATTGCAACGCCAATGGCGCCGGGCGTCGCAGCCAGATCGCTCAGGGAGCGGATCTGCCAGATCTGCGGGCCATAGAGCAGGTTGGCAATGCCGAGGCCGGCGATGGCCCACATGATCGACACCAGCGCGGCAACCCGGATCGCGGCGCGATTGGAGCGCACGTCGAGTGCGCGCAGCATCGCAGCCGGCGAACGGCGGCCATCGTCGTTGGCGGCGGAAAGGGAAGGGGATTTGGGCGCAGGTTCCGGGGCGAGCGTCTTGGCCGCTTCGGCAGCACGCGCAGCGCGGGATGGCTCCGGTTGAGACTTTGCTCTTTTATTCTGATCGGGCGCGGGCGCCTGATTGCCGGGCTGAGACACATTTTCCTCCGGATCATCCAAGGAAGTCTTGTCGTTCGGGCTCGAGTTAAGCTCGTCGAAATCGATCGTCAGGGCCGCTTCCAAAGCCTGGAAGGCCTTCTCGTCGATTGACTCATTGCTCTTTTTCGTCGCCATAGGGATACGCCTCATTACCTTTTGCCAGCGACAAAGCTGCCAGCGCTCGCGCACAACGGGCGGGCCGGCTCCTTCCTCGCGGGCTGTGACGGCAAGATACGCGCATCGGATCTACGCAATACCCTACTGATCACACACTGCATTGCCTCGACGGATAGTCACATTTGTGGCCGAAAGGGACCACGAGTTGAGCTTATCCACCGGAACGGTTGCCATTTTCGTACGCAGGCAAGTTCCTAAGCGTATCGTAGTGACACATTAGCTGGGTTCTTACAATTATGAGCGCTCGGGCTTGATTAAAATCCTAATGAAATCTTAATGCGATAGCGGTGCCAAAGCCAGAAAATACAAGGAAATCAGACGGTTTAACAGCCGTTAACCATTTCCCCAGATTCCTGCCCATATTGCGCCCCGATTTAAGCTGATAGCAGCCCGCACCCGCAAAGGATGTGTATCTGAGTTTGCGCGTGTAGGTGTGGGCAATATGGCGACACCGAAAACAAGACCAACATGCAATAAACAATAGGGAATTTGGCTCATGGCGGCCCTCAGGATTGCCTTCGAAGCTCCGGACACCCCGGGAAACTCTGCAGCGACCGGCAAGAAGCCGATCGACTTCGCCCACCTTGCGGCACAGACGATGGGTGACAAGGCACTTGAAATAGAAGTGCTGCAACTCTTCGCGCGCCAGGCGCGCCAGGTCATGAAAGAGATCGTCGAGGGAGAGAGCACGCTTCGCGCTCAGGCTGCCCATCGGCTGAAGGGCGCTGCACTTGCAGTCGGCGCCGTCGATGTTGCCAGCATTGCCGGCGCGATCGAGCAGGACCCGGCAGACGCCTCGCTCTCCGACACGCTTTCGGCCGCTGTGCTGGAGGCCGAGCTCTTCATATTGAAGCTCAGCCGCTAAATCGCGGCCCGACGTCGCCGGAGACGGCCAACGCTCTCCCGGCGTCCCACATTTCAAGATAGCGGCCTCGCGCCTGCTGCGCGCGAGGCACCCGGCGATTGCCGTTGTTGACTGGCCGGCGGATTTGTTGGAAGAACTTCCACTGAATTTGCGCCCGAGCGGCGTGCGTTCTGAACAGGCTTTGCGCCTTGCCAGTCCCAGCAGTTCATTCCGGAAAGAGACATGACAAAACTTACGATCGTTGCCTTTGATGGCGCGCGCCATGAACTTGATGTCGAAAACGGCTCGACGGTCATGGAAAATGCCGTTCGCAATTCGGTTCCCGGCATCGAAGCCGAATGCGGCGGAGCCTGCGCTTGTGCGACCTGTCATGTCTATGTCGACGACGCCTGGTCGGCTGCAGTCGGCGCTCCGGAAGCCATGGAAGAAGACATGCTGGACTTTGCCTATGATGTCCGGCCGACGTCGCGGCTTTCCTGTCAGATTAAGATGAGCGACGCACTCGACGGTCTCGTCGTGCATGTGCCGGAGCGCCAGGCCTAAAGCGCGCCGCGATCTTTTTTGTTTCGCTCCTCGCGCTTTCTCATGTCGTTGGCGCAAAACCGCTGCGCAGTTTTGCGCGACATGTCTTAGCCCTCCGCGCCGTACTGCGGCGCCTTGCCAATTTGTAGCTGACGCACAAAAAAAGCGCCTCGCCAGTCGTTGGACAAGCGAGGCGAGGAGGGCGTATCGCTGACAGATGAGGGAGGGGACATCTGCAGCACCAAGACACGCCAGGAGAACCCACGTTGGCCTCGCTGTTCAGTTTCTTCTTTTTAATATTGAACAACGCCGCCTAAACTAAAGTAACGGCAACATTTAAGCTCTTCGCAAAACTACTGCGCCGCGCTTAACCCGCTCATTCGGCGGAGGCTAGTCTTTATCCCGGCCCCTCGCTCCATGGTTTCAATATAGATGAGTCGGCGGCTGCCAGCCATCGTTATATTTCACCAATAAAATACTGTGGGTATTGGCGCTGAAATCGCGCCGAGCCGGACTATAGTCAGGCTCTTCTTCAGGGTATGGCCCCCGCTACCTATTGTTGCGTTTTCTTCAGCGCTTCGAGCCGGTATTGCAAAAGCCGGATCATGCGTTTGTCGAAATTGGCGGCTTCGGTGCGATCGAAGCGCGCCTGATCCTTGTCGTGCGCTTCGATCGCCGTGATGCTGACCCGCGCGACGCTTGCCTGCATGCGTTCGCAATCCGCTTCCGGCTTCAGGGCGAGGAACATCTTTTCCATGCGGCGGGCGTGGTTGCGGGCAATTTCAGCGTGCCGCTCCTCATGGCGCTTGATGTCGCTCGAGAGTGTGTCCCAAACCAGAGCCAGGTCACGACCGGCCTGACGGCGGTATTTCCAACGCGGCAGGATGATGCGGGTGCTGAGCGTTACGCGCGCCGAGCCGACCGCGCAGCGGCCGCCACGGTTGACGTAGGTGATGGAGCCGCCGAACTTTATCCGTGTGGCGCCCGGGTGGCGCGCGCCGGTGGATTTCATCATCGGGCCGCCGGCAGAAAGCGCCTTGTCGAGTTCCTCCGCAGTCCGTCCACCGATCGTGAAATAGGAAAAGCTCTTGTTGATCACGGTTTCGCCCGACGCAGCGCTCAAGGGGGCGGCGACCAGGAGAGCGAGGAGGGCGGCTTTGAACGGGACGCGTACTCGGGACATCAATGCGTGGTTCTCTTCAGTTGAACTTCGATCAAGCTTGGGGCATAGCCACGACCGGCGCAACAGCAAATCGAGGGCTCTCGGCCGAATGCGGATCGTGAGGGAAAATGACTTACAATCCATTTCAGAAAATTAGCTGGAAGCTGGCGCATGGGCGCAGCCTGGAACTCGGGCCGCGTGGCGTTTTGATGGCGATCGTCAATGTTACCCCGGATTCTTTTTCCGATGGCGGACGTTTCATCGATGCTGTTGCAGCGGCAGCGCAGGGCGTGCGGTGCCTTGAGGAGGGCGCATTGATCCTCGATATCGGCGGTGAATCGACCCGGCCGGATGCGGCGACAGTGAGCGCCGAGGAGGAGCAGGCGCGCATCCTGCCGGTGATCTCCGCGCTCAGCCGCGACACCGATGCACTGATCTCCGTCGATACCTACCGCGCTTCGACGGCGCGGCTGGCGGTCGAGGCAGGCGCGCACATCGTCAATGACGTGCACGGCCTGCAGCGCGAGCCGGACATCGCGACCGTTGCCGCGGATACCGGAGCAGGGCTCTGCATCATGCATACGGGCCGCGACCGGCAAAAGCTCGCCGACGTGATCGACGATCAGTTCCATTTCCTCGAACGATCCCTCGAAATCGCCGAAGCCGCCGGTGTCACGCGCGACCATATCGTCTTGGATCCGGGCTTCGGCTTTGCCAAGGATACGGATGAAAACCTCGAACTCATGGCGCGATTTGCCGAGTTGCACCGTTTCGAGCTTCCGTTCCTGGTCGGAACGTCCCGGAAGCGCTTCGTTGGGGCGGTGAGCGGCCGCGAGGCGGGCGACAGGGATGTGGCGACGGCGGCGACCACCGCGCTGCTGCGTGCTGCCGGCGCCTCGATTTTCCGCGTACACGATGTCGCAAACAGCAGGGATGCGCTGGCCATGGCCGATGCTATGCTCAAGGCCAGGGCGGAATGAGGAAAAGCGCGTGCGGCTCTTTTCCCGCATCCGACTGCAACTGACCAGAATCGATCACGTCATGAATTAGGTCGGCCTGACCCAATATCAGCGTGATCCCAGAAAAGCCGACGGGACGGAGAAGCATGAGCCCGACTTACACAATCACTCTCAAGAACTGTGCCTTCTTCGCGCGCCATGGCGTCTTCGACGAAGAAGAGCTCCTCGGGCAGCGCTTTTTTGTGGATGCCGAGCTCGAAGTCGAGCAGGGAACGGCGCTCGTCGATGATTCGATCGAAGACACCGTCCATTATGGCATTGCCTTTCAGGAGATCGAGCGCATCGTCACGGGGCGCCGCCGTTACCTGATCGAGGCGCTGGCGCTGGAAGTCGCCAAGACGCTCTGTGTGCGATTTCCGCAGATCAAGCGCGCCAAGGTCTCGATCCGCAAGCCGAACGCGCCCGTGCCCGGCGTGCTTGACTATGTCGAAGTGACGGTCGAGCATGTCGTCTGAGGCGGGCTGGCGGGTCGCCACACTCGGCCTCGGCGGCAACCTCGGCGATCCGCGCAAGGCGATGGCCGAGGCGCTGCGGGCTCTCGATGCGCGCGACGACTGCGTCGTCGAGGCTGTGTCGCGGCTCTATCGCACACCACCGTGGGGAAAGACCGATCAGGCCTGGTTCTTCAACGCCTGTGCTCAGGTCAGGACGACTTTGAAGCCCGAGGCTTTGCTCGATACGTGTCTCGACATCGAACGTTCGATGAAGCGGGTGCGTGACGAGCGCTGGGGACCGCGCACGCTGGATATCGACGTTCTGACCTATGAAGAGGTGGCCCAGGCTGAAACACGGCTGGAACTGCCGCACCCGAGAATGACGGACCGGGGCTTCGTGCTGATGCCGCTTGCCGACATCGCCGCCGATTTGCCGGTGCGCGGGCGCACGGTCGGCGACTGGTTGGGTGGGGCGGATGTAGCAGGCATAGAGGTGGCCGATGGCGACATGACCTGGTGGCGCGCAGACACCTGACCTCTCCCATCAAGTCGATGAGACCTTTTTAAAACGATAAAGCCCCGGCAAATACTGCCGGGGCTTTATTGTTTGACTGTGCTTTGGAGTTACTTGATCGAGCCGACGGCAATCGCATCGAGCTGGCGGTTGAGGCTGACGCCGATGACCGGAACCATCGTCTCCTCGACCTTGACCGAAATGGTGATGTTCATCGTCTGATCGTCCTGAAGGCGGGCGATCATGGCGCCGTTCAGCTTCTTGCGGTTGATGCCGACGACGACCTTGTCCTTGGCGACATTGCCGGAAACGACATCGAGGCCCTTGCCTTCGGCGCCGTCGAGGAACTTGCCGCTGTAGCTGTTGCCCTTGCGGGTGATCACCGCCGACATCGGCTGCTTGAACACGCCGACGCGGCAGAAGCCGTCGAGCTTGATGCCCGTGTCGTCACCGGCAACCGGTTCGCCGGAGAGATCGCAGGTGAACTTGGTACCCTTGTACTTGCCAGCGACGATCTCGCCCGGGCCTTTCCACTGGCCGGCAACCTTCTCGAAGAAGGCCTTGTCCTTGGCGCCGGAAAGGGCTGGCGTCGCAACGCCGACGGTAGCCGCAAGCGCGATGGCGGCAGTGCCGCGAGCGATCAAAGAGGGGCGCGAGAACATAAACGATCCTTGATGGGTCAACGTCCGAAACTGGAAGCCACATTTGCGCGCAAATGGTTAACGGACGGTTTCCGGGCGCCTGATGTTGTGGCTTCTTTGTGGCCGTCGGGGCGATTGTTCACAGGGTCTCCGGCGTGTCGGAGCCACCGGCCGGAAGTGCTCTGCCGGACGCAGCGGACGCGTGTGAAACTTGTCCCGACCGCCCTACGTATAGTCATGGGAAACGGGAGATTTCCCATGAACACGACGGAATATGATCCCCAGACGATCACGACACGCGCGCAGGCAAGACTGACGATCCGGCGGCACCGACTTGTCACGCGTCTTACCCATTGGGCGTGGGCGGTGGCCCTGTTCTTGCTGCTGCTCAGCGGCCTGCAAATCTTCAACGCGCATCCGGCGCTCTATATTGGCCAGCAATCCGGCTTCGCCTTCGACAACGGCGTCTTTTCAATCCAGCCGAGTCGCGACCGGAATGGCGAGGTCCGGGGTATAACGACCGTGTTGGGGCGAAACTTCGATACCACCGGCGTCCTCGGCGTCAGCGGGGCCAAGCAGGTACGCGCCTACAGGGCCTTTCCCGCCTGGCTGACCGTGCCATCTTACCAGGACCTTGCTACGGGACGGGTCGTGCATTTCTTCTTCGCCTGGGTCTTTGCGACGGTCTACGCCATCTGGTTCATGGCAAGCGTGATCAATGGGCACCTGAGGCGCGATATCCTTCCCGGCTGGGGCGATATCCGCGCGTTGCCGCACACCTTGACCGAGCACATTCGCTTTCACTTCGACCACGATGGGCGCTACAACAGCTTGCAGAAACTCTCCTACGCGCTTGTTCTCCTGTTGTTTTTCCCGCTGATGATCCTGACGGGCCTGACGATGTCACCGGGCATGAACGCTGCCTGGCCGTGGCTGCTCGACCTCTTCGGCGGGAGGCAGACGGCCCGCACGATCCACTTCGTCGTTATGCTCCTTCTCGTCGGGTTCTTCGTCGTGCACCTGTTCATGGTGTTTGCCGCCGGGCCGATCAACGAGATGCGGTCGATGATTACCGGCCGCTACCGTCTCGACGATCGACACAAGGGAGGGAATGCGAGATGACGCGCTTGTTCGTCAGTCGCCGTCGTTTCATGGGCATCGCCGGGGTGGCTGCATCCACCGTTCCGCTTGCCGGCTGCGATATGCTCGATGGGTTGCTTGCGGGCGACGATCCGGTGCGTGGCTTTCTCGCATCGGCCAACACACTGACCTACCGGTTGCAGCGACTTTTGATCCCCGTGGATCGGCTCGCACCGGAGTTCTCGGAAAGCGAGATCCGTCAGGGGCAGCGGCCGAACGGCTCGACGGACCCGACCGACCCGGCTTATCTCGCGCTGAAGGACGCGGAGTTTGCTGCCTATCGGCTCAATGTCTCGGGGCTCGTGGAGCGACCGATGCAACTGACGCTCGACGAACTCCGCAACATGCCGTCACGCACGCAGATCACACGGCATGACTGCGTCGAAGGTTGGAGTTGCGTCGCCAAGTGGACGGGCGTGCCGCTGGCCCGAGTGCTGGATGAGGCAGGCGTGAAGAGCGACGCACGTTACGTTGTCTTCCATTGCTTCGACAGCATGTCGCTCGGGCTTGCGGGCTCGGCAGCCTACTATGAATCGATCGACATGATCGACGCCCGCCATCCGCAGACGATTCTGGCCCATGGCCTGAATGGAACGCTGCTTCCAGTCGCCAACGGCGCGCCGTTGCGTGTGCGCATCGAACGCCAGCTCGGCTACAAGATGGCGAAGTACATCCGGGCGATCGAAGTGGTCTCCGATCTCTCGAAGATTGGCGGAGGACGCGGCGGCTATTGGGAAGATCTCGGCTACGACTGGTATGCCGGTATCTAGAGCGCCGTGCGTTCAGATGAACGCACTAACGCCGCTCTGGCACTTTGTTTCTGGAGCATCTTTCCGCGTTTCTGGAGCATCTTTCCGCTTTCACGTGATTCGACTTGAAAGCGGGATGCTCCAGTGCCAACCGAACATGCCCTATTTCTCGCCGCCTTCGCTGCCGGCGCGCCCGGCACCCGGACTTAAGTCGGCCAGAAAATCGCCGATACCAGGGCGTTTCAACGCGCGGAACGGCATAGGACGGCAGAGGTCCATCGCCGCGATGCCGATGCGCGCTGTCATCAGGCCGTTGATCACGCCTTCGCCAAGACGCGCCGAGAGCTTCGAGGCGAGGCCGTGACCAAGCACCTGCTGGATGAGGCTGTCACCGGCGGCGATCGAGCCGGTAACGGCAAGATGGGCGATGACGTCGCGCATCAGCCTCAGCAGACCGAGCGTGCCGGGGCGGCCGCCGTAGAGTTCGGCCATGGAGCGGATCAGGCGGGCGGATTCATAGAGCACATAACCGAGGTCGACCAAGGCACGCGGGCTGACGGCTGTGACGATCGATACGCGCTTCGAGGCGGCAAGAATGAGGCGGCGGGCCTCGCGGTCGAGCGGGCTCAGGAGTTCGCGTTCGGTGAGTTCGATCAGATGCGGCCCATCGATGATCTCGCCCTCGGTTTCCTTCAGCCGCGTGCGGCCGCGTGCCGTTCGTGGATTGCTGGCCAGCAGATGGACGAGCTTCGTCTGCGCCGACCGCGCGCGCTTGGTGTTGCCCGAGGTCGCTGCAGCCTCCGTTTCCGATTTCAGCTTCTGGATGGCGGTAAGCTGCATCATCCCGGAGAGCTCGCGGGCAACGACGATCAGCAGCGCCAGCAGTCCGATCGCGACGACGGCAAGGGCGGTGTAACCGAGCCAATCGGCGCGGGTGAAGAGATCGCGCAGCAGGCGGTCGACCCAAAGGCCGGCGGCCAGCGAGAGAATGATGCCGAGAGCGCCGATCGCGATCTTGCCGACCGACAGGCGACGCTTGCGCGGGCTTGCTTCCGGCAACGCGAGCGCCTCGACCGCCAGCGTGGTCTCGCGGAACGGATCTTCCGCATCCGGCGTCAGCACCACATTGTCATCGAAGCTCGCGGGCGAACGCGGGACGCGCGACTGTGGGGCGGCCTGGACAGGATTCTCCTCTCCAACCGAAAAGGCGCCGGGTCGGCGGCTGCGGCCGTTACTATCGTCACTCATGCGAGCCGGTCTCCGAACAGAAATTGCATGGCTCGGTCGAGACGGATATGCGGTACCGACAGTTTTAAGCCGCCGCCGGTTTCTTCGAGATGCGGCGGGCGGAAGCGGACGAAGCTGAGCTCTGGCAGAGGGTGGGCGCTTTCGACGAAGGTCGTTCCGCCCGACTGCATCTCGATCGCCTTGAAGAGCACTTCAGGATCTTCCGGCAAGTCACCGGGAAATATTGCGGTTTTCTTCTCGCCGTCAAAGATTTCGCCGTTGATCTCCTCGCCGGCGATCGGGGTGCCGACGATCACCGGCAGCGCATGGCCGTCGTGGTTGACGGTCGCTTCGCGGGTCGCCCTGACGGATGCAAGCGCCATGACCTCGAGGCCGGCGCCGCTCATGCCGATGCTCTGCGCGGCGCGATCGACCAGGCGCGCGGCGATGCGCTCCAACCGGTCGTGGCTTTCGTGATGCAGATGATCCGCCTTCGTCGCGGCGATCAGCACCTTGTCGATCCGGCGTGTCAGGAAGGAGGAGAGCCAGCTGTTGGTTCCCGGGCGGAAGCAGGCGAGCACGTCGGCAAGCGCCTGCTCGAGATCGAGCAGCGCTTCGGGGCCATTGTTGATCGCCTGGAGCGCATCGACCAGCACGATCTGGCGGTCGAGCCGTGCGAAGTGTTCGCGAAAGAACGGGCTCACCACATGCTTCTTGTAGGCCTCGTAGCGCCGCTCCATCATCGCCCAGAGCGAACCTTTCGGTGCGCGGCCATCCGGGAGATCGGGAAGCGGCGAGAAGGTGAGTGCCGGCGACCCCTCGAGATCGCCCGGCATCAGGAAGCGGCCAGGCGGGAGGGTCGAAGGAGAGCGTTCGTCCGCCTTGCAGGCCCTCAGATAGCCCGTGAAACTTTCGGCAAGCCTGCGGGCGCTCGCCTCGTCGGCAACGGCCGTCGGTCCGGCCGAAGCGGCCAGCGTCAGCCACTCCGCCGAAAAGGTGCTCCGGCTGGCGGCATGGGCGCGTGCCACGGCGTTGTTGCTGAACGCGCGGAAATCCTGTGCCAGCAGGGGCAGATCGAGCAACCACTCACCGGGGTAATCGACGATATCGAGCGACAGGCGGCCGGGAGAGAACAGCCGGTTCCAGCCGCTGGCACTCTCATAGTCGATCGTGATGCGCAGTTGCGAAATGGCGCGGGTCGAATCCGGCCAGATGCGATCGCGCACCAGGGCAGCGATGTGGTCCTCGTATTGGAAGCGCGGTACGGCATCGTCCGGCTGCGGTTGAAGCCTGACCTTCGAGACCCGCCCGGAACGCACCGGCTCGAACACCGGCAGGCGTCCGCCGTTCAGGAGATTGTGCACCAGCGACGAGATGAAAACCGTCTTGCCGGAGCGCGACAGACCGGTGACACCGAGGCGGATGGAGGGATTGACGAGGCCGGAGGCTCGGTCGGTCAGATTGTCGAGCGCAATCAGGGCGTCGTCTTTGAAGCTGGTCAGGTTGGGCGCCAAATCTTGCTCTTTCTTGCGGCGTAGTTCCGTGGGGCGTTCTGCTGGCGTCGTCCGGCAGAACTGTCGCACGCAGGCAGCCACCGCGATATAGGCAATATTTCCCCGGTCGCAACGAGGATCCGGCAATTCTTCTATTGGTTGGGCAGCAGGATCGAGACCAATGTCGCGACCGCTGCGCCATCTTTCGGCGCGACGACGGGCAGGTCGAGGATCGAAAGCCCCCCCGGCGGATAACCGTAGGCAAACGCCTCACGCGCTGCGTCGTCTCCGATCAGCCGGTGAAGCAATTGCTCGATCATCGGGTTGTGCCCGACCAGCATCAGCGAATTCAGATGCCGATGGGCGTCGATGAGATCGAAGTAGACGGTTGCCGGTCCCGAATAGAGTGCATCGATGTAACGGATATCGAGACTTTCACTGACGGTGCGAAAGAACGGTTCGGCGGTTTCGCGGCAGCGCACGGCGGTGGAACAGAGGATGCGCTCGGGGCGGATGCCGCGGTCGGCAGCCATCTGCGCGAGCCGTTCCGCATCGACATAACCGACCTCGTCCAGCGCCCGGTCGAAGTCGCGTTGCCCGGGCAACGCCCAACCGGAGCGTGCGTGCCGCAGAAGGTAAAGGCGAAGGGCCTTGGGGGCGCTGTCTTGCATCGAGCGGTTTCCGGTGGCTGCCTGTCGCTTGTGGCGGCAGGGTCGAATGGTGTTGTCCGGGCACAGCTTGCGCGCCGCCCGGCAGACCTCCACCTTTTCCCTCGGGAACCGCAAAGATCAAGCTGCCGGCTGCTTTTTTCCGGGGATCGGCAAGCTGCTGCGCTTTGCCGCGGTCGCGATCAGGCGATCCAATGGCGCAAACACATCAGTGTCACTTTTCAGCGAGGACGGCCGGACGCAGCGGTACGTACAAGCAGGAATTCAAGTTCCAATGTGTAATTTTGATGAAATATTCGTCAGTTAGCCTGAATCGCGAGCAATATTAAAATACGGTTGAGTGCCTGTTCCGAGGCTTGAATCGAGGCTTCCATAGGTCTATACAGCGCCGCAATGAGATGTTCTTCAGGAGAATCGCGTTGAGTGAGAAGATCGATCTTAGTACCTTCGTCCTGTCCGAGGACGATGAATTCATGAATGCCAACCACCGGGCGTATTTCCGGGCCAAGTTGAACGCTTGGAAAAATGACATCCTTCGTGAGGCACGCGAGACACTGGATCACTTGGCAGAGGAGAGCGCCAATCATCCCGATCTCGCAGACAGGGCTTCTTCCGAAACGGATCGGGCAATTGAGCTCAGAGCCCGGGACCGTCAGCGCAAGCTGATCTCCAAGATCGACGCGGCGCTGCAACGGCTCGATGAAGGCACCTACGGCTACTGCGAAGAGACCGGTGAGCCAATCGGCCTGAAGCGGCTGGACGCACGGCCAATCGCAACCCTGTCGATCGAGGCGCAAGAGCGTCACGAACGTCGGGAAAAGGTCTACCGGGACGAATAAGATATCCGACTATCGGAACTGTCTGAAAAAAGGCGCGGCTCAAACCGCGCCTTTTTCTTTTGGACCGATTGCTTACCAAGGGTGGACCGCTTCGCGATGCCCAGCGGCGTCACCCGCGAGGGGAAGCTATGGCTTCCGGCCGGCGGAGATATCGGCCAGCATACGGTTCATTTCTTCTTCGATGGTCGGCTCCTTGCGGCCGCCTTCGGCGCCGGGGGCGCCAAGCGTCGGCTCCTGACGGCCGGATGGCGCCAGGGAGCGGCTCTCCGGTGCCACCATGTTCGTGGAGGCAACGGTGCCTGGGTTCGGTACTGTGGCCGGGCCAAGACGCTGCAGGTCGCCGCTGATCTCCGCATCGAGCAGGCGCTCGAAATCCGTGAGGGCAGTGGCCGGCGCCGGCTGGGGCTGCTGGATGGTGGGGGCCGGGCGCTGCAACTGCACGGGTTGTACGGGGATTGGCTGCGCCTGGACTTGCTGGACCGCCGGTGCGGACCTGTTTATGGCGATTTCGAAGTTCGACTGGGGCGCCGAAGCGGCCGTGACAGCCGGGATTTCCGGAGCCTGCTGCACGGACGGACGGACAGGCGGACGTTGTTCGGCCGCAAGGACGGGTGCGGCGACCGGGCGCTGCTCCACGACAACGCGCGGCGGCGCGGCCGGCTCGATACGGGTGACCGGTTGTTCCTCCGGTTGGGCAACGGGCCGGACCGGCGTGACGGCGGCGACGGTTTCAGCTTCAAGTGAAGGTGCGGCTTGTTGCGGAAGCTCCCGCGTTGCCGGCCGGCTGTCCACGGCCAGCGGTGCCTCTACCTTGCGCTCCACGACGGCCGCGCGATCCTCGGGCGCACCGATCCGGCTCTCGATGACGATATCCGTCGGGCCGCCGATCATGATCAGATGTTCGACATCATCGCGGCGCACGAGCACCAGGCGGCGACGGGTGTCGACGGCAGCGGCATCGAGCACGGCAAGGCGCGGCTGGCGGTTCTTGCCGCCGCGAATGAAGGGCGAGGAGGGACGATTTCGCATGATCCAGAGCACGGCCACGAGGCAGAGAAGTCCGATCGCGACGGCTGCGGCGGCGATGACGAACCGGCTGCCATTGTCTGCGATGATCGTTTCCATCATAGGCTGAACTCCTTCTGCCTTTCGAGTGCCAGTATTTGACGGCTTTTTTCGGGCCCGGACAAGGACTTCGCCGACATTCCCTGTGAATTGGCTGCAATGCTTCCGCATAGGTGCTTTTTGCTGTTATCTCTGATTGTTAAAGATGATTCTTGTCCGAATGATCGAGGGCGTATCGGGAATGACCGATTTCGCCCGGCGGATTACGCGGATACCGGCCGGAAGTGCCGGCCCGCGCGCGCGGTGCCGGCCGCATAAGAGGATCCGATGACGAAATTGCGGCAGTCAGGCGACTACCAGATGCCGGTTGTTGACCGTGGCGTCAGGCCAGGCACCGTGCTGCGGATCGTTCTGCTCGCGATCGTCCTCACCGTGTCAGCCATCGCCTTCGTGATCTTCAAGAACGAGATGGAAAACGAGATCGTTCTCGGCATCCTCGGCGTTCTTGCCATGGTCGGCATCTTCTTCCTCGTCTCCTCCGTCATCGGCTTCATCGAGGTCATGCCGCAGTCGCGCCCGGACGAACTGGCGCGCGCCTTTCTCGATGCCCATGAGGACGGCACGATCGTCACCGACCGCAAGGGCCGGATCATCTACGCCAACGCCGCCTATGGCGCGCTGACGGGTGCCAAGAGTGCCGCCGGCATCCAGTCGCTGGAAACCATCCTGTCGCGCAATCGCGAGGCGACGGAAGCGATCTACCGGCTAACCAACGGTCTGCACGAGGGCAAGCAGGGGCATGAGGAATTCCGCCTGCTGAAGCCGCTCGCGACCAGCACCTCCAGTGGCTCCGGCGCCCATTGGTTCCGGCTGAAGGCGCGGGTGTTGCCGCTCGAAGACAGCGAGCGCAACCCGCTCTATCTCTGGCAGATTGCCGACATTACAGCCGAACGTGACGACCAGGAACGTTTCTTCAAGGAACTGCAGAACGCGATCGACTATCTCGACCACGCGCCGGCCGGCTTCTTCTCCGCCGGGCGCAAGGGCGAGATCTTCTACATCAATGCCACGCTCGCCGATTGGCTCGGCATCGACCTGACCAAGTTCCAGCCAGGGTCGATCAGCATCGGCGACCTGGTGGCCGGCGAGGGGTTGACGCTCGTTCAGGCCGTGCAGGCGGAGCCTGGCCTGAAGAAGACCAAAATGCTCGACCTCGATCTGCGCAAGCTGAACGGCCAGAGCCTGCCGGTGCGCATGATCCACCGCGTCTCCTCGACGCGCGACGGAGCACCCGGCGAAAGCCGCACCATCGTCATGTCGCGCGAGGGCGGCGAGGACAACGAGCAATCGGCGTCGAGCGCGGCAATGCGCTTTACCCGCTTCTTCAACAACACGCCGATGGCGATCGCCTCGGTCGATGGCAATGGCCGGATTCTGCGCACCAACGCGCCGTTCCTGAAGCTCTTCTCCGGCCTCGTCTCGCAGGACGAGGTCGAGCGCGGGGCGCTGATCGAAGCCGTGGTGCACGAAACCGAAAAGGGCCGTCTGCACGAGGCGCTGGCGGCAGCCAAGGACCGGCAGGGTGACATCGCGCCGATCGATGCGCTGCACCCGAAGGATGGAGAGCGCCACTTCCGCTTCTATATCAACGCCGTAATCGACCAGAGCGATCAGTCGCCAGAGGAAGCGGCAATCATCCATGCGCTTGAAATCACCGAGCAGAAGGCGCTCGAGAACCAGATGGCGCAGACCCAGAAGATGAACGCCGTGGGCACGCTCGCCGGCGGCATCGCGCACGACTTCAACAACGTGCTGACGGCGATCCTGCTGTCGTCCGACCACCTGCTCCTGTCGGCCCGTACGGCAGATCCGAGCTTTGCCGATCTCATGGAGATCAAGCGCAACGCCAACCGCGCTGCGGTGCTTGTGCGCCAATTGCTCGCCTTCTCGCGCAAGCAGACGATGCGGCCGACGGTGCTCAATATGACGGATGTGATCGGCGACCTGCGCATGCTGGTCGATCGCATGACCGGAACCAACGTCAAGGTCGAGGTGGACTATGGCCGCGATCTTTGGCCGGTCAAGACCGATCTCGGCCAGTTCGAACAGGTGCTGCTGAACCTGGCGGTCAATGCCCGCGACGCAATGCCGGAGGGCGGCACGATCACCCTTCGGACGCGCAACCTGCCTGCCGCCGAGGTTGCCGCCTTCGGACGACGCGAGTTGCCGGACGACGATTTCGTGATGGTCGAGGTCGCCGACCAGGGGACCGGCATACCGCCGGAGATCCTCGACAAGATTTTCGAACCGTTCTTCACCACCAAGGAAGTCGGCAAGGGCACTGGTCTCGGCCTGTCGATGGTCTATGGCATCGTCAAGCAGTCGGGCGGTTACATCTATCCGGAATCGGAAGTCGGCAAGGGCACCACCTTCCGCATCCTGCTGCCGCGCCACATCGAGGTGCCGGTAGTGGCCGAAGAGACCAATCTGGCGGCGACAACAACGGCGGAGGCGGCTCCGGCGCGGGTAGCGCAGGCGATTGCAGCACCGGCGGCAAAGACCGAGGAGCCGGCCGATCTCACCGGGGATTCAGCCGTCGTCCTGCTTGTCGAGGACGAGGAGGCGGTACGCCGCGGCGGCAAGCGCATGCTGGAAACGCGCGGCTACACAGTCTACGAGGCGGGCTCCGGCGTCGAGGCGCTCGATATCATGGACGAGCTCGACGGTGCGGTCGATATCGTCGTTTCGGACGTGGTGATGCCGGAGATGGACGGACCGACGCTGCTGACCGAGCTGCGCAAAAAGTACCCGGACCTGAAGTTCATCTTCGTTTCCGGCTATGCCGAAGACGCCTTTGCCCGCAACCTGCCGGCCGACGCGAAGTTCGGCTTCCTGCCGAAGCCGTTCTCGCTGAAGCAGCTCGCAGTCTCCGTGCGCGAAATGCTCGACTCCTAGATCAGCGATCTGACACTGAAATCATCAGCCGGTGGAAGTCGGACATGAAAAAGCCCGGCGCTTGCGTGCCGGGCTTTTTCGTCTGTTATCCTATAGGAATTACTTGGCGTTGAGCGCGACCGCGATCTCGCCAGCAAGGCGCGCATTGTTCTCGACCAGCGCGATGTTGGTCTCGAGGCTGCGGCCTTCGGTCATGTGGAAGAGATTGTCGAGCAGGTAAGGCGTGACGGCCTTGCCGGTGATCTCGTCGCTCTCGGCATTGTCGAGCGCGCGGGTGATGTAGATTTCCATCTCTTCGCGCGGGATTTCGCTTTCTTCCGGCACCGGATTGGCGACCAGCATGCCGCCGTCGACGCCGAGCAGTTCGCGCATGTTCTGGAAGTTGGCGATCGCCGCCGGGCTGTTCAGCATCAGCGGGCTCTTGAGGCCGCTGTCGCGCGACCAGAAGGCCGGGAAGACTTCGCTGTCGTAGGTGACGACAGGGACACCGCGGGTTTCGAGCACTTCGAGCGTCTTCGGAATGTCGAGGATCGCCTTGGCGCCGGCGCAGACGACGATGACGCCGGTGCGGGCAAGTTCGTCGAGGTCGGCGGAGACGTCGAAGCTGAGTTCGGCGCCGCGGTGCACGCCACCGATGCCGCCGGTCGCAAAGACGCGAATGCCGGCGCGGGCAGCGGCAATCATCGTCGCGGCAACGGTCGTTGCGCCCGTGCGGCGCTCGGCGATCGCGAACGCGAGGTCGGCGCGCGAGACCTTCATCGCACCTTCCGTCTTCGCCAACTCCTCGAGCTTGGCGTCATCAAGGCCGATATGCAGCACGCCATGGATGACGGCGATCGTTGCCGGCACGGCACCCTGTTCGCGGATGATCGCTTCGACGCTGCGGGCCATGTTCAGATTGCCGGGATAGGGCATGCCATGGGTAATGATGGTCGATTCCAGCGCCACGATCGGCGCGCCACGCGCCTTGGCGGCTGCGACCTCGTCGGAATATGCCATCGGCAGGGAGGGAGAAGCGGGTTTGGTCATGGTCTTTCCTTGGGAGTTCTGCTGGCAATTGTCATGACAGCATTTGGGGCGTGGGCACAAGAGCCAGCGCCTGTTCGAGATTGGCCGCGGACATCTCTTCGGATGCGGCCAAGGGAGAGCGCAATGTGATTCCGGCGGCTGCGATGCCGTGCCGCAGGCACTCGGTCAGATTGCAGCCGGCGAGGCGCGCGGAGAGGAAGCCGGAGGCAAGCGCATCACCGGCGCCGGTCACGTCGGCCAGTGCCGGGAGCGCCGGCGGAACGGCAACGCAGATGCTGTCGCCATCGAAGGCGACGACCGCGCGGCCGCCGCGTGTGACCACGCCGCCATTGAGGCCCGCGCTTCTCAAAAGCGCCGGCCATGCTTCCGCCTCGGCCGCGTCCTTGCCGGTCAGCGCCCGTGCCTCGGATTCATTCATGAACAGGAAGGAGAGATGGGGGAGGCACGGCCGGTAGCGGATGACCTTGGCGGGCGAAACGGCAATGCCGGCGACGAGGCGCCCGTTGCCCGCGGCCGACTGGACCAGCGCGGCGATCGTTTCCTCCGGCAGGTTGGCGTCCGTCAGCACGAGCCTGCTCGTGGCGACGACATCGCGGAGCGCCCGGCGTTGCAATTGTCGCGGCGAGAACAGCCGGTAGAGTTCCATGTCGGCGAGCGCGATCACCAGATTGCCGTCGTTTTCAAGGATCGCGGTGTAGCTCGGCGTCTGGCGATCGAGAAAGGTGAGGGGGCTGTCGATGACCCCTGCTGCGGCCGCCGCCGCCGTCACCATCTCGCCGGCGGCATCGCCGCCGCGAGTGCTGATCATGCGCACGCCATGGCCAAGGCGCGCAAGGTTGCGGGCCGCGTTGAAGCCGCCACCGCCAGCCTCTTCGAACCAGGTGCCGGGATTGCTGGAACCCGGTGCGGTCGTCCCCGATATGCGGCCGCGCCTGTCGATATGCGCTCCGCCGAAGACGGCGATTTCAGCTTCCGTCATGAATGTTCCTCTGCTTGGCCCATCGGCCGAAATATCTGTTGGCTTTCTGCAATGGCCGAGGTCCAAATTCCAAGGACCCATGCGCCCGATCTCTTCGTCTCAGGCGAATCGGCCAAGCCCTGAGGGGCAGGTTTGAAGACGTACTGCGCGCATTTGAGAACCTATGGTTTCAATCCCGTGAACATGAAAAGAACGAAACCAAGATAATCATTGTTTTTCAATATATTGTCCTGCTCTTGCAAATACGGAACAAAACATGTACAAAAACTCCTGCGGCGGCTTCATTGCCTCGGTAGCTTCAATAACCTAAAGGTGGACCAAATGGCACAAAACTCTTTGCGGCTCGTAGAGGACAAATCGGTGGATAAAAGCAAGGCACTTGAAGCGGCACTTTCCCAGATCGAACGGTCGTTCGGCAAGGGATCGATCATGAAGCTCGGTGGGAAGGACAGCATCATCGAGATCGAAACCGTCTCGACGGGTTCTCTCAGCCTCGACATCGCGCTCGGCATCGGCGGCCTGCCGAAGGGCCGCATCGTTGAAATTTACGGCCCGGAAAGCTCGGGTAAGACGACGCTGGCGCTGCAGACGATCGCCGAAGCACAGAAGAAGGGCGGCATCTGCGCCTTCGTCGACGCCGAACACGCGCTCGATCCGATCTATGCGCGCAAGCTCGGTGTCGATCTCGAAAACCTCCTGATCTCGCAGCCGGACACCGGCGAGCAGGCGCTTGAGATCACCGACACGCTGGTGCGCTCCGGTGCGATCGACGTTCTCGTCGTCGACTCCGTCGCAGCGCTCGTGCCGCGTGCCGAAATCGAGGGCGAAATGGGCGACAGCCTGCCGGGCATGCAGGCACGCCTGATGAGCCAGGCGCTGCGCAAGCTGACCGCGTCGATCTCCAAGTCGAACTGCATGGTCATCTTCATCAACCAGATCCGCATGAAGATCGGCGTCATGTTCGGTTCGCCGGAAACCACCACCGGCGGCAACGCGCTGAAGTTCTACGCCTCGGTCCGCCTCGACATCCGCCGCATCGGTTCGGTCAAGGAGCGCGAAGAGGTCGTCGGCAACCAGACCCGTGTCAAGGTCGTCAAGAACAAGATGGCGCCGCCCTTCAAGCAGGTCGAGTTCGACATCATGTATGGCGAAGGCGTTTCCAAGACCGGCGAACTCGTCGATCTCGGCGTCAAGGCCGGCATCGTCGAGAAATCCGGTGCCTGGTTCTCCTATAACAGCCAGCGCCTCGGCCAGGGCCGCGAGAACGCCAAGACGTTCCTGCGCGACAACCCGGACCTGGCGCGTGAGATCGAGACGGCGCTGCGCCAGAACGCCGGCCTGATCGCCGACCGGTTCCTCGAAAACGGCGGCCCGGAACCCGACGACGGCAGCGACGACGCCGCCGAGGCGTGAAACACCAGGAACTGAAGCTTCCGGAGAACCGGTCGTCCTATGACGGCCGGTTTTTTGCTGCCGTCTGGACAGTGTGGTACGTGAGCGATAAAAGCCTTTGGTTCCGGCGGCCGAGGGCGTTGGAGGGCGTGGCCGCCCTGGGTGGCCACGGGGCTTTGAGGACAATGGCTTAGTGGCGCGGCGATGGCTGCGGCCGGGCCGGAATTGATGCTTAAGAATAGGACGCAAGATGAGCGGCGTGAATGAAATCCGGTCGACCTTTCTCGACTATTTCCGCAGGAACGGTCATGAGGTCGTGTCGTCGAGCCCGTTGGTGCCGCGCAACGACCCGACATTGATGTTCACCAATGCCGGCATGGTGCAGTTCAAGAACGTCTTCACCGGGCTGGAGCAGCGTCCCTATTCGACGGCCGTGACCGCGCAGAAATGCGTGCGCGCCGGCGGCAAGCACAACGACCTCGACAATGTCGGCTACACCGCGCGCCATCACACCTTCTTCGAAATGCTCGGCAACTTCTCCTTTGGCGATTACTTCAAGGAAAACGCCATCGAGCTTGCCTGGAACCTGATCACTAGGGAATACGGCCTCGACGCCAAGCGCCTGCTGGTCACGGTCTACCACACCGACGACGAAGCCTTCGATCTCTGGAAGAAGATCGCCGGCTTCTCCGACGACCGCATCATCCGCATTCCGACGAGCGACAACTTCTGGGCCATGGGCGATACCGGGCCCTGCGGCCCATGCTCGGAAATCTTCTACGACCATGGCGACCATATCTGGGGTGGACCGCCCGGCTCGGCCGACGAGGACGGTGACCGTTTCATCGAGATCTGGAACCTCGTCTTCATGCAGTACGAGCAGATCACCAAGGAAGAGCGGGTCAACCTGCCGCGTCCGTCGATCGACACCGGCATGGGCCTCGAGCGCCTGGCAGCGGTGCTGCAGGGCCAGCACGACAACTACGACATCGACCTTTTCCGCGCCCTGATCGCAGCTTCCGAGGAAGCAACCGGCGTCAAGGCCGAGGGCGACCAGCGCGCCAGCCATCGTGTCATTGCCGACCATCTGCGTTCGTCCGCTTTCCTGATTGCCGACGGCGTGCTGCCGTCGAACGAAGGCCGCGGTTACGTGCTGCGCCGCATCATGCGCCGCGCCATGCGCCACGCGCAATTGCTCGGTGCCCGGGATCCGTTGATGTGGAAGCTCTTGCCGGCGCTGGTCGGCCAGATGGGCCGCGCCTATCCGGAACTGATGCGCGCAGAAGCGCTGATCTCCGAGACGCTGAAGCTTGAGGAAACCCGCTTCCGCAAGACGCTGGAGCGCGGTCTGAACTTGCTTTCGGACGCATCTGCCGATCTCTCGGAAGGCGACCAGTTCAACGGCGAAACCGCCTTCAAGCTCTACGACACCTACGGCTTCCCGCTCGACCTGACCCAGGACGCCCTGCGCGCCAAGGGCATCACCGTCGATACCGACGCCTTCTCTGTCGCCATGGAGCGCCAGAAGGCCGAAGCCCGCGCCAACTGGGCCGGCTCGGGCGAAGCGGCGACCGAGACGATCTGGTTCGAGCTCAAGGAAAAGCACGGCGCCACCGACTTCCTCGGCTATGACACCGAGACCGCCGAAGGCGTGATCCAGGCGATCGTGCGCGACGGCGCCGTCGTCGCTTCGGCAGCCAAGGGCGACACGGTCCAGGTGGTGCTCAACCAGACGCCGTTCTACGGCGAATCGGGCGGCCAGATGGGCGACACCGGCACGATCACCACCGAAACCGGCAAGCTTGTCGTGACCGACACGCAGAAGCGCGGCGAGGGGCTCTTCGTTCATTTCGCGACCGTTGCTGAAGGTACGGTGAAGACCGGCGACGCCGCGCAGCTCGACGTCGACCATGCGCGCCGCTCGCGCCTGCGCGCCAACCACTCGGCAACCCACCTGCTGCATGAGGCGCTGCGCGAAGTGCTCGGCACCCATGTCGCCCAGAAGGGCTCGCTGGTAGCCCCGGAACGCCTGCGCTTCGACGTTTCGCATCCGAAGCCGATGACGGCGGAAGAGCTGAAGATCGTGGAGGAAATGGCCAACGAGATCATCGTGCAGAACACGCCGGTGACCACGCGCCTGATGAGCGTCGACGATGCGATCGCCGAAGGCGCGATGGCACTCTTTGGCGAGAAGTATGGCGACGAAGTGCGCGTCGTCTCGATGGGCCGCGGCATTCACGGTTCCAAGGCCAACCGCGCCTATTCCGTCGAGCTTTGCGGCGGTACCCACGTGTCGGCCACCGGTGACATCGGTCTCGTCCGTGTCGTTTCGGAAAGCGCAGTCGGCGCCGGCGTTCGCCGCATCGAGGCGCTGACCGGCGAAGCCGCACGCGCCTATCTCAACGAGCAGGACGAGCGCGTGAAGACACTCGCCAACACGCTGAAGGTTCAGCCGGGCGACGTGCTCGGCCGCGTCGAGGCGCTGCTCGACGAACGCCGCAAGCTGGAACGCGAACTGACCGAAGCCAAGAAGAAGCTGGCGCTCGG
Organism: Ensifer sp. ENS10; assembly: GCF_014852025.1. Lineage (NCBI taxonomy): Bacteria > Pseudomonadati > Pseudomonadota > Alphaproteobacteria > Hyphomicrobiales > Rhizobiaceae > Ensifer > Ensifer sp. ENS10. The sequence continues at coordinate 140,257 of NZ_JACVAS010000002.1, read as the reverse complement.
CGGTGGCGGCGAGGCGGGTTCCGCCGACGCAGCCCGCGACATCGCTGGCGTTCGTTTCCTCGGCAAGGTCGTCTCGGGCGTCGAGCCCAAGGATCTGAAGAGCCTTGCCGATGACGGCAAGAAGAGCCTCGGCTCTGGCGTCGTCGCTTTCGTCGGCGTGTCCGGCGATGGCAAGGCGAGTGCGGTCGTGGCCGTCACCGACGATCTGACCTCGAAGCTCAGCGCCGTCGACCTCGTTCGCGTCGCATCAGCCGCGCTCGGCGGCAAGGGTGGCGGCGGACGTCCTGACATGGCCCAGGCCGGTGGTCCGGATGGTGAGAAGGCGGCCGAAGCCATCGAGGCCGTGGCCGTTGCACTGGCCGGGTAACCGTCAAAGACAGAAACTAGAAGGGCGCCACTTCGGCGCCCTTTTTTGTTCGATGTCCTCAAATTGTTAGAAAACGTCGGCATCGCTCTGAATTCGCTATTCTTTCGTCGCACCGCGGATGTTGTCGAGCGCAAGTTCGATGGACGCAAACGTTGCGACACGTGGCTCGTGCACGTCGTGGCTCGCCAGCATGCGCCGAACTTGGTGCGAGGCGCCGGTAACGATGAAGCGCACGCCGGTCCGTTCTGCCTTTCGGACGGTGCCTTCGATCACATTAGCCGCGGTTGAATCCATGAAAGGCACGTCGCTGCAATCAAGAATGAAGTTGCGGCGCTGGTCGGCAATCCGGTCCAGCACCGAGCCAACAGTTGCCGCTGAGCCGAAGAAGAAGACGCCGGAAATGTGATAGATCACCGTATCCGGGTCGTCGGCGGCAACGGGGTGTTCCTCGGCGCCATTTTCTTCCGCGCTGGATCCTGGGCGCTTCGCTTTGCCGATGGCGATGCTCTTGGCCATACGGTCGATGAAGAGAACGGCTCCAAGCGCGAAGCCGACGACGATACCTTCGGTCAGATCGCGAAAGACGACGATGGCAAAGGTGGCGAGCAGCACCACGGCATCGCCGCCTGATGATCGCAACAACGCCATGAAGGCCGGCTTCTCGACCATGTTCCAGGCGACGACCGCAAGCATGCCGGCAAGGGCTGCAAGCGGGATATAGCTTGCAAGCGGAGCAGCCACCAGCATGAAAGCGAGAAGGAAAGCCGCGTGCAGCATGCCCGACACCGGACTGGTGCCGCCGGCCCGCACATTCGTCGCCGTGCGTGCGATGGTGCCGGTGACGCAGATGCCGCCGAAGAGTGCCGAGCCGATGTTGGCAATGCCCTGGCCGATCAGTTCGACGCTGGAGCGATGACGCCGGCCGGTCATGCCGTCAGCGACGACGGCGGAAAGCAGGGATTCGATGGCTCCGAGCAGCGCGAACGAAACTGCATCCGGGAAGACCGCAGCGACCCGGTCGAAGGATAACGGCGGCAGCGCCGGCCTCGGCAGGCCGCCGGGGATGCCGCCAAAGCGGGTGCCGATCGTTTCGGTCGGCAGGTGTAACAGGGCGACGGCGACAGACGCGACGGCGATCGCGATCAGCATGCCCGGCCAATGCGGCCTCAGCTTGCGCAGGACGAAGATAACAGCAATCGTCAGTGCCGCGGTTGCCACGGTCGCCGGGTTGATCGTGTCGATCGCGGCAGCGAGGGCGGTGATCTTGTCGAGGAAGGGGCCGGGCTCATTGCCCTCAAGCGTGATCCCGAGAAGATCGCGCAGTTGGCTTGCGAAGATGATCACCGCGATGCCGGCGGTAAAGCCAACGGTGACGGGATAGGGAATGAACTTGATGTATTTGCCGAGCCGCAAATAGCCGGCAGCAATCAGCATCACCCCGGCCATCATCGTCGCCAGCAGGAGACCGTCGACGCCGTGGCGATTGACCGTGGCAGCGACCAGCACGATGAAGGCGCCAGCCGGACCGCCGATCTGGGAGCGGCTGCCGCCGAGGAAGGAGACAAGAAAGCCGCCGACAATGGCGGTATAGAGGCCGCGATCAGGCGTGACGCCCGATGCGATGGCGATCGCCATCGACAGGGGCAAGGCAACGATTGCGACAGTGAGGCCGGCGATCGCGTCGGCGCGCAGGCGGGCGCCGTCATATCCTTCAGTGAAAACGCTTACGATCTTCGGAACAAGAGTATCGGTCATCGGCTGGGCCTTCGGCCAGAAGAGTTCCGTCCGGTGGATCCCGGGCGGAGCCTGCAAGACGGCAATGATAATAGAGCTAGCTTGAGTCGCGGCGCTTGCAAAATTGTGGCGGTACGCCGGAGAAGTCCGCAGGATTTGTCAAATTGATCTATGGTCTACCGATCCGTGAGCAAAGCGCGAAAGGGTAGACATGGACGATCGGGTAGCGTGGGCGACCTATGAACGGCGCCTGCACAGGGTCAGCGACTACATTTATGGCCATCTCGACGGCGATCTCGACCTCGATCGTCTCTCCGAGATCGCCTGTCTATCGCCGCACCACTGGCACCGCATCTATCGTGCGGTCCATGGCGAGACGCTGGCCGCAACCGTGAAGCGGCTGCGACTGCAGCGGGCCTCGGCCGATCTCGCCCAGTCCGATCTTCCTGTCGAAGCGATCGCGCAGCGCTCTGGCTACCCCAATCTCCAATCCTTCAACCGCACCTTCAAGGGAGCTTACGGGCTGCCGCCGGCGCGCTACCGGAAGGAGGGCAGCCATGTCGCCTTTGAAACCGCATCAACGGAAGGAATCCCTGATATGTATGAAGTCACCCTCAAGGAGGTCGAGGCCTTCGACCTCGTCGGCGTCGCCCATAGCGGCTCCTACATGGAGATCGGGCGGGCGTTCGAGACGCTCTACGGAACCTTGTTCTCGCGCCAGCTGTTCCGGCCGGACATGGAGATGATCGGCATCTACCTCGACGACCCCGAACTGGTTCCGACCGACAAGCTGCGCTCCTTCGCCTGCGTCAGCGTTCGCGAACAGATGCCGGTGGAGACGCCGCTGACACCGCAGCACCTCGACGGCGGCCGCTACGCCGTGCTGCGCCACAAGGGTCCCTATGCGGATATGCCGAACGCTTACCAATGGCTCTACGGCACCTGGCTGCCACAGTCAGATCGTGAAATCCGCGACAGCCTGATGTTCGAGAAGTATCTCAACAATCCCCGCGAAGTGGCGCCGACGGAGCTTTTGAGCGAGATCTACCTGCCGCTGAAGTGAGGCTTGCAAGACGTCGGTGGTCGGTTGCGATCGGCGAAGTGGAACACCTCTGAACGGCCGACAAGGTTTCAAGCCTTGTCTGCCTTTTCCTGATGGCACCTGCCGATCCAAGCGCAGACATCCGGCCACACAAACAAGAAGGGCCGGCTGAGCCGACCTCTCCTCGTCCGCCATTTTGCAGTGCCGGTTACATCCGTGGCCAGCAATCGCATGCTATCGAGCCGTCGGCTTTCGCCCCTCACGGCCCGCAAGGCTTGATCAACTTGCTCATATTGATGCCGGTAACGCGAAAACCTGCGACATCGTAGACGTGTTTGGCACGTCGATTGTTCTCCGCGACACGCAGCTTTATCTGCTTAAAGCCTTTCGCTGAAAGCTCGGTTTCGAGCGCATTGAGGGCCTGCTTGGCGAAACCTTGCCCCTGCTGGCTGGCAAGGATGTGGAAATCGCTGATGAAGACCGAATGGCCGGCGAGGTCTGGTCTATACCAGAGGTAGCCTATGAGGCTGGAATCGGTCTCATTGATCACACAGAGCAGCACGTTGCCCGGCGTCTTCACGCCCTGCGGCAGATCTTGTGCGATTTCACGTCTTGCCTGCACCAGCGCGTCAGCGTCGGAAAAGCGGTAGTTGGCCGAAATTTCAATGGCGTAGTCCGGAATGAAATAGTCGAGATAGGCCGGGTATTCGCTATCAAGCATCGGTCTGAATGAGATCATCGGTCGTTCCCGTAAGGGCTTGCCGCCGCGGAGATCAGCTGAGCGACGGTGCTGGTAAAAAAGAAACCCGGCGCATGGCCGGGTTCCGTGTTTTTCGAAGTGTCTGGCGCCCTATCAGGCAGCCATGGCCTTCTGCAGGTTCTCGTCGATCTTGTCGAGGAAGCCGGTGGTCGAGAGCCACGGCTGATCGGGACCGATGAGCAGCGCCAGGTCCTTGGTCATGAAGCCGGATTCGACGGTGTCGACGCAAACCTTCTCAAGCGTGTCGGCGAACTTCGCGAGTTCGGCATTGCCGTCGAGCTTGGCGCGGTGCGCAAGGCCACGGGTCCAGGCGAAGATCGAGGCGATCGAGTTGGTCGAGGTTTCCTCGCCCTTCTGGTGCTGGCGGTAGTGGCGGGTAACCGTGCCGTGGGCAGCTTCGGCTTCGACCGTCTTGCCATCCGGCGTCATCAGAACCGAGGTCATCAGGCCGAGCGAGCCGAAGCCCTGGGCCACGATGTCCGACTGCACGTCGCCGTCGTAGTTCTTGCACGCCCAGACGTAACCGCCGGACCACTTCAGAGCGGAGGCGACCATGTCGTCGATCAGGCGGTGTTCGTACCAGATCTTCAGTTCCTTGAACTTCTCGGCGAATTCTTCCTCGAAGACCTTCTGGAAGATGTCCTTGAAGCGGCCGTCATAGACCTTGAGGATGGTGTTCTTGGTCGAGAGGTAGACCGGAACCTTGCGCTGGATGCCGTAGTTGAACGAAGCACGCGCGAATTCGGTGATCGAATCGTCGAGGTTGTACATGCCCATGGCAACACCGGCCGACGGTGCGTCGAAGACGTCGTATTCGATTTCCTTGCCGTCTTCGCCGACGAACTTCATCGTCAGCTTGCCCTTGCCCGGGAACCTGAAGTCGGTGGCGCGGTACTGGTCGCCGAAGGCATGACGGCCGACGATGATCGGCTTGGTCCAGCCCGGAACCAAGCGCGGAACGTTCTTGCAGATGATCGGCTCGCGGAAGATGACGCCGCCGAGGATGTTGCGGATCGTGCCGTTCGGCGACTTCCACATCTTCTTCAGCTTGAATTCCTCGACGCGGGCTTCATCCGGCGTGATCGTGGCGCACTTGACGCCGACGCCGTGCTTCTTGATCGCGTTCGCGGCATCGACCGTTACCTGGTCTTCGGTGGCATCGCGGTTTTCGACGCCGAGGTCGTAATATTCCAGATCGATGTCGAGGTAGGGATGGATCAGCTTGTCCTTGATGAACTGCCAGATGATGCGGGTCATCTCGTCGCCGTCGAGCTCGACGACCGGATTGGCGACCTTGATCTTTGCCATGAATATGCCTCGTAGCTTATGCGGGACAGCGGGAGCGATGTCCCTTCCTCTCTGAAAAATCCTGTGCCCTATAGCACTCAGAACCGGCAAGGCAAAGCGTGCTTGGTTGAAACTTTGGACGGAGGTTGCGACTGGCCGTAAACAAGGCTTCGGCATGTCTTTCCGGCTGGGCCTTCAGCGCGCCGGCCTTGCAAAGATCGCGCCTGCCGCTATGCAGGAACAACTGGCGAAAGCGGCGCTCGTCTGAAGGCGAACGCCGACAGACAAAGGCATCCGATGGCATTTCGTTCCCGTATGCGCGATTGGCTTCTTGCCAACGATCCGGCCTTCTCCCGCCTGCGGCAGGCCTCCCGCATCACCGCGACGATCGTCGTTTCCATTCTGCTCCTGATGGCGTTTCACTATCTCGTGGCGCCGCTGCCGCCGGCCGCCTTCGGCCTCGCCGCATCGCTGTCGATCGAAGGCGGTCTCGCTGTTCGCGACACGACGGTGGCAGGCCAGCGCCTGACCCGCATCATCGCCGTCGCCGTCGGCGTTTCCATGGTCGGGCTTGCATCGGTTCTCGAGACTCATCGCTACGCATCTGATGTCGTTTTCCTGCTGATCATATTTCTCGCCGTCTATGGCCGGTCCTTCGGGCCCCGCGGCTTTGCCGTCGGCATGTTCGCCTTCATGTCCTATTTCACCGGCGCCTATCTGCGACCGACGCTCGACCAGCTGCCGGCGCTGTTCTTCGGCACGGCGGTGTCAGCCACGGTCGCGCATCTTGTTCGCACACGGCTGCTGCCGGATGATCGCTACCAGGACCTGTTGCGCGCGACGGCCAGCGTGCAGCGCCGCGTCGACCAGATGCTGCTGCAACTGGCGGAGATCGCCCGCAAGCCGGTTCTCTCCGAGGTCGATCGGCGTCGGCTGCACACGGCGGAGGAGCGGCTGAAGGAAGCGGTGCTGATGGCCGAAAGCTTCATTCCGACCGAGAACCGGCGGCCGGAACCGGAGCCGGGCCTCGCCTCGGCCGATGTCGTCGTCAATCTTTTCGACCTGCATCTCGCGGCCGAAAGCGTGATCGTGGTGAGTTTCCAGTCGATGCCGCCGCCAGCACTGGTCGAGGCGATGCTGGCGCGTGACGGCGAGCGGATCGACGAGGAGATCGCGCGGCTCGGCGATGCCGCACCACGCCGCGCGGAAACGGTGAAGGCGCTGCTCTGGCTTCGCAATGTCAGGCAGAGGCTTGCCCGCAGCCTTGCAAAGCTGACGCCGGCCGACCTCGAAGAGCCGCAGGCACACATGAGTGGCGGACCAAGCCGCTGGAAGCCATCGCTTACTGACCCGGCGCTGAAGGCAGCGATCCAGATCACGCTTGCTTCCGGCATCGCCATGGTCTTCGGGCTGATGCTGTCACGCGAGCGCTGGTTCTGGGCGGCGCTCGCGGCGTTTCTGGTCTTCACAAACACACGTTCGCGTGGCGACACGGCCGTCAAGGCGCTGCAGCGCTCGGCAGGCACCCTCTTTGGCATCGTGGTCGGCATCGTCGTCGGCACGCTGGTTGGCGGCAATATCTATCTCGTTCTGCCGCTCTGCGCCCTCTGCGTCTTTCTTGCCTTTTATTTCCTCGCCGTTTCCTACGCGACGATGACCTTCTTCATTTCCGTCGTGCTGTCGCTGGTCTACAGCCTCATGGGCGTGCTGACGCCGCATCTCCTGCAGCTTCGTCTCGAGGAAACCATGATCGGCTCGATCGCCGGTGCGGCCGTCGCCTTCGTCGTTTTTCCGACGCGCACCCGCACCACGCTCGATGCAGCTGTCGCGACCTGGTGCGACGAACTGATCGGCCTGTTGCAGGCTGCGCGGGACGGCACTTCCGGCATGGTTCTCGTTGCCCGCTCTCAGGCGCTCGACCGGGCCTATCGCGAGCTCGCGGCGGCGGCAAAACCGCTCGGGCTTCCGTGGCAGCTGGTGACGCGCCCCGGCCATGTGCGCCAGGCGCTGGCAATCTTCATGGCCTGCACCTACTGGGCACGGGTCTTCGCGCGACGCGTCGGCACGGATGCGGAGCTGGAGGGCACCGATTTCAAAGAGGACATCGACGCCAATCTCGAACTCGTTCGGTCGGTGCGCGACAAGGCGTCCGCCTATTTCTACGAGGTCGGCCGGATCGGTGCGCCGGTCGATCGGCACCTGCCGATCTCGAAGGACGATGCGGAGCTTGGTCTCGAGATGATCGGCGTCTCTCTCAACCGGCTTCATTTGTAGTGGACTTTAATTTCCGCGGTATTTGTGCAAGGGAAGCGCCGAACGACAGGCGAAGGCACGGGAAAATGGCAGGTACGAACAGCGAGCGCGAACTTCTGGTGGAAGGACCGGCGATCATTCTCGCCTATCCGCAGCTCGGCGAAAACATCGGCATGGTTGCGCGAGCGATGGCGAATTTCGGTCTGGCAGAGCTTCGGCTCGTCAATCCGCGCGACGGCTGGCCGAGCGAAAAGGCGCGCTCGGCTGCGAGCCGCGCCGACCACGTCATCGACAGCGCCAAGCTCTATGGTTCGGTCGAAGAGGCTATTGCCGACCTCAACTTCGTCTATGCGACGACCGCTCGCGACCGCGACGGCTACAAGCCGGTCCGCTCTCCGATTGTCGCAGCGCGCACGCTGCGCCAGCGCTTCCAGGGCGGCGAGAAGACCGGGATCCTGTTCGGGCGCGAGCGCACCGGGCTTACCAACGAGGAAGTGGCGCTTGCCGACGAAATCGTGACCTTTCCGGTCAACCCGGCCTTCGCGTCGCTCAATCTCGCTCAGGCGGTGCTGCTCATGTCCTATGAGTGGCTGAAGACCGGCATGGAATCGGAGGACCAGACCTCCTTCCAGGCGATCGAGCAGCGGCCGGCAACCAAGGAACATCTGCAGGGGCTCTTCGAGCATGTCGAGGAAGCGCTCGACGCGCGCAACTATTTCCGCTCCGCCGACAAAAAGCCGAAATTGGTCGAAAACCTGCGCGCTGTTCTGACCAGACCATCCTTTACCGAATCCGAAATCCAGGTGCTGCGCGGCGTCATTTCTTCGCTCGACCGGTTCACGCGGGAAAACCCGCGGGGCTCCGGCGCTCCGGGTGATCACAGCAGGGGCGAGCACAACAGGAAAGCGCGAGACAAAGGTGACAGCGAGTGAACTGAAACCCATTCTCGTCTTCGACAGCGGCATCGGCGGCTTGACCGTGCTGCGCGAGGCGAGGGTGCTGATGCCCGAGCGGCATTTCATCTATGTGGCCGACGATGCCGGCTTTCCCTACGGCGGCTGGGAAGAGGCGGCGCTGAAGGCGCGGGTGATCGAACTCTTCGGCCGGCTGCTTTCCGAGCATGATCCGGAAATCTGCGTGATCGCCTGCAACACCGCGTTCACGCTTGTCGGCGCGGATCTGCGCGCGGCCTATCCTCAGATGACCTTCGTAGGCACGGTCCCGGCCATCAAGCCGGCGGCCGAGCGCACGCGCTCCGGTCTTGTGTCTGTTCTGGCGACGCCGGGCACCGTCAAGCGCGCCTATACGCGTGATCTCATCCAGTCTTTCGCCAGCCAGTGTCACGTGCGCCTCGTCGGCTCGGAGAACCTCGCCAGGATGGCGGAGGCCTATATTCGTGGCGAGAAGCTGGATGATGAGACGGTCCTCGCCGAAATCGCCCCGTGTTTCGTCGAGATGGACGGCAGGAAGACCGATATCGTCGTGCTGGCCTGCACGCACTATCCCTTCATGGCCAATGTCTTCCGAAAGCTCGCGCCATGGCCGGTCGACTGGCTGGATCCGGCCGAAGCGATTGCCCGGCGGGCGCGTTCGCTCGTGCCGCTGCCGAACGGCTTCGAGCCGCTGAATGGCCAGGATCCGGCAATTTTTACCTCCGGTAAGCCGGATTTTGCGACCCGGCGGCTGATGCAGGGATTCGGCCTGACGGTAACGCCCGACGCGACCGTCGAGCACCGGGTGGGACGGACTGAGACGATCGGCTAGAAGAAGATCGCCAGCGAAATTCCGATCAAGGCAGCCAGCACGCAGGCGGTCCGGAAGTGCGTACGGCTGATGCGTGCGGCTTCATCTCTTGACGTGATGCGTTGCCCATCCTTGTAAGCGTCGCGCATGCGCTGATCGAGATTGTTCATCTCCATTTGTTGTTCTGTTTCGTAGTGTTCCATCACTGCCCCTGGCAAAACGCTTCGACCATAACCGATATGGGCATTCGTCTTTGCTCGCAAAAGTACGATCCTTAGCCAGTTTCAACTTTATCTTGCAGCGAGCGGATTGTGCATCCGGTGCTTTCCGGGTGACTTTCCGGCATGTATTCCCTGTGGGTTTTCTGCGTCGGAGGCACGCATTCCGGCAAAAGCGTGCTAGGTGTCGCCGGCTCGGCGGTCTGCGCCCGAGCGCGAATCAATTCAGCAAGAGGTGGAAATGAAGGTCGGCATCGACATGGGAGCGACGTCCGAAGGGACATCGGCCTCGCTCGATATCGAGGAGCTTCTGGCCACCCGTCTGCTGGTGCAGGGCAATTCCGGCTCGGGCAAGTCGCACCTGTTGCGCCGGCTGCTGGAGCAATCCGCCCCCTGGGTGCAGCAATGCATCATCGATCCCGAAGGCGACTTCGTCACGCTCGCCGACAAGTTCGGCCATGTCGTCGTCGAGGGCGAGCGGACCGATGCGGAGCTGATCGGCATCGCCAACCGCATTCGCCAGCACCGCGTCTCCTGCGTGCTCTCGCTCGAAGGGCTCGATATCGAGCAGCAGATGCGCAATGCCGGCGTGTTCCTCAACGCGATGTTCGATGCCGACCGCGAGTTCTGGTATCCGGTGCTCGTCGTGGTCGACGAAGCACAGATGTTTGCGCCGTCCGTTGCCGGCGACGTCACCGAAGAGGTGCGCAAGATTTCGCTCGGCGCCATGACCAACCTGATGTGCCGCGGCCGCAAGCGCGGACTTGCCGGCGTGATTGCCACGCAGCGTCTGGCGAAACTTGCCAAGAACGTGGCGGCCGAAGCCTCCAACTTCCTGATGGGTCGTACCTTCCTCGACATCGACATGCTGCGTGCGGCCGATCTGCTCGGCATGGACCGGCGCACGGCGGAAATGTTCCGTGACCTCAAGCGCGGCTCCTTCGTCGCACTCGGCCCGGCGCTGTCGCGCAGGCCGCTGAAGGTGACGATCGGCACGGTCGAGACATCGGCCCGTTCGACGAGCCCGAAGCTCATGCCGCTGCCGGAGGCGCCGCAGGACGTCGAGGATTTGATCTTCACGCCGGACCCGGACGAGTTGACCCGGCCGATCATGCGCCGCGCGGTCGCGCCGCCGCGCCCGACAACGGACATCCTCGCCGAACTATCACGCCCGCGGCCGGAAGCAGCAGCGCCAATCGAGGCGAGGCCGGTTCAGCCGGAGATGACCGCTGACGAGAAAGAAAGCCTGCTCGACAGCGTCTTCGCGGAAATCCTCACCAATCCGGAGGCGGCCTTCCGTCCCGATGCAGAACTGTTCCAGGACTTCCTGGTGCGTTGCCGCATTCGCCGCCTGCCGTCAGGTGCAGCACTTTCCCTCAGTGCCTTCCGCCGCAAGATGGCGGTTGCCCGTTCCGGTGTCGACGCCGAGACGGCGGCGACCGAGACCTGGGCGCAGGCCTTGCTGCTTGCCGATCGTGTGACCGAGGATCTGCAAGCCGTGTTCCTGATGATGGCGCAGGCCGCTGTCCGCCGCCTGCCGTGTCCTTCAGACGCGATGATTGCGCGCGCCTACGGCACGCATTCCGCGCGCCGTGCGCGCCGACTGCTTGGATATTTCGAGGAGCATGGGCTGATCGTCATCCATGCGGACTTCTCCGGCAAGCGCATCGTCGCCTTTCCGGACCTTGGCAGCGAAACCGCGCCGGGGGATGCGAACGGACCGGATATGGGCAACACGACGGCCACGGCGGCCGAGTAAGCCGCCTCCATTCCCGATTCCCGCGCCTTTGGGCTACTGTCACAGCCAAAAGCGCACGAACGCTAGAGCCAGGTCTGAACCACCCGATCCGACGCGTGGATGCAAGTCATCTGCAGCCGGCTGGTGCCAGTGTTGACGAAACGGTGCGGCGTCTCGGGATCGACGACGATGATGTCGCCGGCCTTGCCCATGATCTTTTGCTCACCGACAGTGAACTCCGCTTCGCCGGAATGCACGATCCAGGTCTCCGGATAGGGATGGACGTGAAGGGCAGGCCCCGGGCCGGGCGCTGCATCCATCAGGAACAGCGAGATGGGCGTGCCGTATTGCCCGCCTTCAAACAGGATGGTTCGGTTGGGGCTCTGCTTCTGCTCTGCACGCGGAATGACATGAAACATGCTGGCCTCCATCTCCGGTCGGCTTGGCTTCCTGCAGTGGATGAATTATCTTCACGAGAAGATATTATTCGAAACTATCTTCTCGTCAAGATATTTTGATGAATTACCGAGGTGAGCAATGCAGAATGAGAACGAGGCGAGGGATCACGTCGACCGGCTGCAGGCGCAGTGGGCGGCCGAACTGCCCGACCTCAATACCGAGCCGATGACCATCCTTGGGCGCGCCTACCGCCTTTCCAACCTTGTGCGCCCGTCGATCGAGGAGACATTCTCTTCATTCGGCCTCGACCGCGGCGAGTTCGACGTGATCTCGACGCTTAGGCGTTCAGGCCCGCCTTATCGCCTGACGCCGACCGACCTCTATACATTGCTGATGATCTCGTCGGGCGGGCTCACGCATCGCCTCGACCGGCTGCAAAAGGCAGGGCTGATCGTGCGCGAACGCTCGGCATCCGATGGCCGAAGCAGCGTCGTCGGACTGACCGAGAAAGGAATAGCGCTTGCGGAAACGGCGATTCGTGCGGATATGACCAACGAGGCGCAGTACCTCGCAGGGCTGAGCAAGGAGGATCGCGCCGCATTGGCGGCGCTCCTCAGGAAACTGCTCGTCTCGCTGGAGCGGGCCGAAGCCGTTGATCCGGCTTGAACGGATGCCGGTTTGTCACAATTTCGTTGACAATAGGGGCCGGACGCACTAAAGCCGCCCCAACGCCGGGCAGAAATGTCCGGTGTTTCATTTGACATGTCCCGTGGCTTCTCCGTCAGCGTGATCGTGAGAAACCTGTCAGAATCCCGAAAATGGGTTCAGAGGAGGGCGTGTTTCCTTGATCCGGTTTGGAAACAGACCGGTGTAACTGTTTGAAAGGAAATGCGATGAGCAAGCGCGAATCGTCCAAGTACAAAATTGACCGCCGTATGGGCGAAAACATCTGGGGCCGTCCGAAGTCCCCGGTAAACCGCCGCGAATACGGCCCGGGCCAGCACGGCCAGCGCCGCAAGTCCAAGCTCTCGGACTTCGGTGTACAGCTGCGCGCCAAGCAGAAGCTCAAGGGCTACTACGGCGACATCCGCGAGAAGCAGTTCCGCGCGATCTTCGCTGAAGCTTCCCGCCGCAAGGGCGACACCCCGGAAAACCTGATCGGCCTGCTCGAGTCGCGTCTCGACGCGATCGTCTACCGCGCCAAGTTCGTTCCGACGGTCTTCGCTGCCCGTCAGTTCGTCAACCACGGCCACGTCAAGGTCAACGGCGTCCGCGTCAACATCGGTTCCTACCGTTGCAAGCCGGGCGACGTTATCGAAGTCAAGGAAAAGTCCAAGCAGCTCGTAACCGTTCTGGAATCGGTTTCGCTCGCTGAGCGTGACGTTCCGGACTACATCGAAGCCGACCACAACAAGATGGTTGCGACCTTCGTCCGCGTTCCGGGCCTCTCTGACGTTCCGTACCCGGTCGTCATGGAACCGCACCTGGTCGTCGAATTCTATTCGCGTTAATCCGGGGCTCACGCCTTGTGACGTATCGAAAACCGCCCGGAAACGGGCGGTTTTTTTTTCGGTAGCGATTACCTTGCGCTGCCGTCCATGGCGCGATTTCATCCCTTCGACAGGCGATGAGTGAGAGGGAAGCCGATGCCCGAGCAGAACGCTGCGCAGGACCTGCAGGCGATTATCGACGATATCCACCGGGAGCTGAGCCCAAGGTTCGGCCAGGGCAAGGTCGCCGACTACATTCCGCAACTCGCGCGCGTCGATCCCAAACATTTCGGCATGGCGATCGTGACCACCGACGGCAAGATCTACCGGGTCGGCGATGCCGAAGTGCCGTTTTCGATCCAGAGCGTCTCCAAGGTATTCACACTGACGCTGGCACTCGGCAAACACGGCGAAAACATCTGGCACCGTGTCGGCCGCGAGCCATCCGGCTCGGCCTTCAACTCCATCGTCCAGTTGGAGCAGGAAGGCGGAAAGCCGCGCAATCCCTTTATCAATGCCGGCGCCATCACCATCAGCGACCTGATCCTCGCCGGCCATACGCCGCGGGAACTGATCGGCGAAATCGTGCAGTTCATCCGTTACCTTGCCGACGACGACGAGATCGTCATCGACCACGAAGTTGCGCGTTCGGAGACGGCCACCGGCTACAGGAACTTCGCCCTTGCCAATTTCATGCGCTCCTTCGGCAAGCTCGACCATCCGGTGGAGCATGTACTCGGCGTCTATTTCCACCATTGCGCATTGGCGATGACCTGCAGCCAGCTGGCCAAGGCCGGGCTGTTTCTGGCCGCTGGCGGCAGCAATCCGCTGACGGGCCATAACGTCGTCTCGCGCCAGCGGGCGCGACGCATCAACGCGCTGATGCTGACCTGCGGCCACTATGACGGCTCGGGCGATTTCGCCTACCGCGTCGGCCTGCCGGGCAAGAGCGGCGTGGGTGGCGGCATTCTGGCGGTGGCGCCGGGCAAGGCGTCCGTTGCCGTCTGGTCTCCTGGTCTCAACGAAAACGGCAACTCGTTGCTCGGCTCGCTGGCGCTTGAGATGCTGGCAGCGCGCACCGGCTGGTCGGTCTTCGGGTCCTAGGACCTTCTGCGTCATCGCAACCAGCACAATCCGGCCGATTTCCCTTGATCTTGACGGCCGGAGCGGGCAAGTGCAGGCCAAGATTTGCCGGGCGCGGGTTGCGCCCGTGCCTGCCGCACAGGATCCCCGCCATGGACCTTTCGCTTAACGTGTCGCAAGACCAGGCCGAAACCACTTTCGATGAGGGCGAGATCGACGCCGGCACGCATCCGCTGTTCAGCCGCATGCCGTCCTCCGTCTCGTTCAACAAGCTGCGCAAGCGCCTGCTGCGCCAGACGCGGCAGGCGCTCGACGACTTCGGCATGCTGAAGGGCGCGAAGCGCTGGCTGATCGGCCTTTCCGGCGGCAAGGACAGCTACAGCCTGCTGGCGCTCTTGATGGACCTGCAATGGCGCGGGCTGCTGCCGGTGGAGCTCATCGCCTGCAATCTCGACCAGGGCCAACCGAACTTCCCGAAGCATATCCTGCCGGAATATCTTCAATCGATCGGCGTCAAGCACCGCATCGAGTATCGCGACACCTATTCGATCGTGAAGGAAAAGGTACCGACGGGGGCGACCTACTGTTCGCTCTGTTCGCGGCTGCGCCGCGGCAACCTCTATCGCATTGCGCGCGAAGAGGGGTGCGACGCACTGGTGCTCGGCCACCACCGCGAGGATATTCTCGAAACCTTCTTCATGAACTTCATCCATGGTGGCCGACTCGCCTCGATGCCGGCGAAGCTGCTGAACGATGAAGGCGACCTGATGTTGCTTCGCCCGCTCGCCTATGCGGCCGAGGACGATCTTTCCAAGTTTGCCTCCGCGATGGAGTTTCCGATCATCCCCTGCGACCTCTGCGGCTCGCAGGATGGTCTCGAGCGCAATGCGATGAAGGCGATGCTGGCCGATATCGAGCGGCGCATGCCCGGCCGCAAGGACACGATGCTGCGCGCGCTCGGTCACGTGAACCCGTCGCATCTGCTCGATCCCAAGCTGTTCGATTTCCTGTCCCTTACACCGGAGCCCAAAGAATGAGCCATTCCGTTGACATCGCCGGCCTTGCCAACCTCCTGCAGGAAGCGGCGGTCAAAGAGATCCTGCCGCGGTTCCGCAATCTTGATGCAGGCGATGTTCGGATGAAGTCGGAAGCGATCGATCTCGTGACCGAAGGCGACGAGGCGGCCGAACGGCTGATCAAGTCACGTATCGAAGAGGTGGCACCGGGTGCGCTTTTTGTCGGCGAGGAATCGGTCGCGGCCGATCCGACCCTTCTCGACAAGCTCAACGAGGCCGATCTCGCCGTCGTCGTCGACCCGATCGACGGCACCTTCAATTTCGCCGCCGGCCTGCCGCTCTTCGGCGTCATGGCAAGCGTCGTCGCAAAGGGCGAGACGGTCGCCGGCATCATCTACGATCCGCTCGGCAATGACTGGGTGATCGCGGAGAAGGGCTCGGGCGCCTGGATGTGCCGTCCTGACGGCTCGCAGGAGCGTATGTCGGTGACGGCGGGCGTGCCGCTGGAAGCCATGGTCGGTGGCGCCTCGACAGGTTTTTACCAGCAGGAAGCACGGCGTGAAGTCATGGCCAATATGGCCAAGGTGCGTATGGCCACCAGCTACCGCTGCGCGGCCCACGAATACCGCATCTTCGCCGCCGGGCATCTGCACTTCCTGATGTACCAGAAGCTGATGCCCTGGGATCACTTGGCGGGAACGCTGATTTCGCAGGAAGCCGGTGCCTATGCGGCCCGCTTCGACGGTTCGCCCTATCTGCCTGCGCATCTCAACGGCGGCCTGCTGCTGGCGACCGACAAGGAGAGCTGGGAGACGCTTCGCCGCGAGGTTTTCACGGTCTAATTTCAACAGCCAGTGCTGAAACAAAAAGCCCGCCCGGATCGCTCCGGGCGGGCTTTTTCATGTCATTCGGTAGCCAGTTACATGTGGCCGCCACCGTGATCCATGGTGACGTCCTTGTCGCCAGGATGGGTGAAGAGCTTACCCTTCTCGGCCCAGAGCGTCGCCAGAACCGTCAGGATGCCGAAGAGGGCAAAGCCGCCAAAGAGCGGCTGCAGCGTACCGTTGAAGAGCTGGCCGACGGTGCCGCCGATCAAGGCGCCACCGGTGGTCGAGACAAAGCCGGTGATCGCCGTCGCCGTGCCGGCAAGGTGCCCCATCGGCTCAAGGCTAATCGCGGTGAAGTTCGTCGCGATCACCGCAAAGAACATCAGGAGCACCGAGAACATCAGGTAGCTGACGACAAAGGCCGGCGTGCCGGAGAGCGACATCGCGAAGCCGACGACCGAAAGCAGCGTGAACAGGATCATCGAGACGTGCGAGATCCGGCGCATGCCGAAGCTGCGGACGAAGAAGCCGTTGGCGAAGTTCGCGACCGCGATGCCGCCGGCCGTGCCGGCAAAGGCGATCGGCAGCCAGTCACCGAGGCCGTAGACCTCGCCGAAAATCTGCTGGACCGTGACGATGTAGGCGCAGATGACCGCGGTGAACAGCGTCATGCCGATCATGTAGCCGCAGGTGATGCGGTTGGTGAGAACAGTCTTGAAGCCCGAGGCAACCGCCCCGACAGAAAGCGGCATGCGCTCCTCGCGCGGCAGGGACTCCTTCATGCGGGAAAAGGCCCAGACGAACAGGATCGCGCCGATGACGCCGATCAGGATGAAGATCCAGTGCCAGTTGGCATAAAGGATCACGAGCTGGCCGATCGAGGGCGCAACGATCGGCACGATCATGAAGACGATCATGACATACGACATCACACGCGCCATCTCGCGGCCACCGAAGCAGTCGCGCACGATCGCCATGGTGGTGATACGGATCGCGGCCGCGCCGATGCCCTGAATGAAACGCAGGATGAGCAGCGTCTCGAAGCTCTGGGTGAGGGCGGCCGCGAACATCGACACGGTGAAGAAGGCGAGGCCGCCGAGCAGCACGCGGCGACGGCCGAAGGCATCGGAGAGGCTGCCGAAGAAGATCTGCGAAATGCCGAAGCCGAGGAAGAAGACGCCGATCACCAACTGGCTATCATTGGTGTTGGCGACATTCAGCGACTGGCCGATCGCCGGCAGCGCTGGCAGCATGCTGTCGATGGCGATGGCGACACTCGCCGTCATGACGGCGATGGTGATGATGAACTCGACGATGCCCATGTTGAGGCGCTGAGCCCCGGAAACCCCGTCGATATGTTCGGATTGATTGGTGATGGTGGTCATTGGATGAGCCCGTAAATTCTTCAAAAATGAGGACTGGCCGGTTCTGGGATCAACCGGCCGGCTGATGGTGCGGTTTGAAGAGCTTGCCGCGTTCGGCAATCAGAACGAACACGAGACCGATCGCGGCGACAGTGAAATAGCCAGTGGCGAGCGGCGTTGCGGTGCCGTCGAAGGACTGGCCGATGAAGGCTCCAATCACGCTTCCGCCGATCGTCTGCATGAATCCGAGAACCGAGGAGGCAGTTCCGGCAACATGGCCGAGCGGCTCCATGGCCATGGCGTTGAAGTTCGGCGCGATCAGCCCGAACTGGAACATCGTGGCGCAGTAGAGGACCACGAAGACCGGGAAGGGCAGCGGCGCATAGAGCGAGGCCGACATCCAGACGAAGCTCGCCAGCGTGAAGCCGATGAGTGCCGCATGGGATAGCGGCCGCATGCCGAAGCGGCGGACAAGGCGGGAATTGGTGAAGGAAGCGACCGCCATCATACTGGCGAAGGCGGCGAAGACAAGCGGAAACCACACGCCGAGGTCGTAGACGCCGACGAGCACCTGCTGCGCCGAGTTGATGAAGCCGAACAGTGCACCAAGGATCACCGAGGTCGCGAGCGTGTAAAGCAGCGACACCCGGTTCGTGAGCACGATGCGAAAACCGCTGAGGATGACCGCCGGCGTGAAGGCGCGGCGATGGGCCGGATCGAGCGTCTCGCCGAGCTTTGACACGACGATTGCAATGTTCATCACGGCATAGAGTGCTACGACGATAAAGATCATGTGCCAATCGGCAAGGCTGATGATGAGCTGGCCGATCGAAGGCGCCACAACCGGCACGATCATGAACACCATCATGACCAGAGACATGACCTCAGCCATCTGTCGGCCGCCATAGACGTCGCGGACGATCGAGATGGTGATGACGCGCGTCGCCGCAGCACCGGCGCCCTGCACGAAGCGCAGCGCCAGCATGAGGCCGAAGCTCGGTACGATCGCGATCGCCAGCGCGCAGAGCGCATAGAGGGCAAGGCCGGCAATCAGCGGTGGCTTACGCCCGAAGCGATCCGAAAGCGGGCCGAAGAACAGCTGTGCCACCCCCATGCCGAGCAGATAGGCGGTGATGATGTACTGCCGCTCATTTTCAGAGGCGACGCCGAGGCTGGCTCCGATCTGCTGCAGACCTGGCAACATGATGTCAATCGAGATGGCGTTGGTTGCCATCAGCATGGCCATCAGCGCGATGAACTGGAATTTCGTGACCCCGGGCCGGGCGTCTTCGTTGGTCGTGCTGGTCATTTGCAAAAAGTCCTAGCGGCGCACCGGGCGCAAGCGAAACAGGTTGGTCCGGAGCAAATCCGGAAAAGAAGGGTGTCGGCTGACGCCATGCCAGCAGACATATCGAAATTGAGCGGGTGCAGCCGGGGCGATTGGAAACCAACCGCACGGACCGGGCCGGCATGAAGCGTAGGAAGCGTCGAGCGGCAGGGACCGGATTTTCCGGGCGCCAAGGGGCGAGGCGAGACCCTCTACAGGCAGCTTATGCCGAACGATCGCAACCGATTCATGACAGGCCGGACATCCGGCCCTTCGCTCCCCGAAGGAAGCGCGCTCTGAACGTATCTTGGCGGCACCTGCGCGAATCGCACGCGCAAGTCCTTCTGAAGGACAACGAAAATTAGGCGATGCGGAATTACAGCCAGAATCAAAAAAGGCGGTTGCCCGCCTTCTCCGAAAGATCGGGACGAGGCGTCCTTAGATCAGGCGGCGGCGCCCTTGACGGCAATGCCCTGTGCCTCAAGGTGAGACTGCAGTTCGCCGGCCTGGAACATTTCACGCACGATGTCGCAACCGCCGACGAATTCGCCCTTGACGTAGAGCTGCGGGATCGTCGGCCAGTTGGAGTAGTCCTTGATGCCCTGGCGCAGGTCAGCATCGGCGAGCACGTTGACGCCCTTGTAGTCGACACCGATGTAGTCGAGAATCTGGACAACCTGACCGGAGAAGCCACACTGCGGGAACTGCGGCGTACCCTTCATGAAGAGCACCACATCGTTGGTCTTGACTTCGTTGTCGATGAATTCGTGAATTCCGCTCATCTCGTCTTCCTTCCTGCGCCGGCTTCAAGGGCCGGATATCGATTGGGTTCTAGATAGCATGCATATTGGTGATTTTCACCACCCAATCGCAACAAATATTGATGGGCCTCAAGATGTGGTTTTATTACCACTACAGCGGCGCGCGTCTTTCCAGACGCGCAAAGGTCGCTGTAGCACTTTGATTTTCTGCATGTTTTTGTCCATAAATCCTCGACGAGTTAAGGAAACATGCAGTCAGGCGGTGCGGCGCCGGGTCTTGCTGCGCGCCGCAGCCGTTTTGCGACGGCTGACCTGCTTCTTGGCCGGCTTGCGAATGGCCGCTTCGAGGATATCCGCGAGGATACCACCGCCGGACGAAGTCGTCCGCGTCCGGCGCTTTGTCCGCTTGGTCGAGGTTCGCTTGACGCCGGTCTTCTTGAGGATTTCCTTCAATGCACTGTCAACGACGCCGCTGACGAGTTCCTTGATCAGGTCAGCCATTCCGGCTTACTCCGGCGCGCTCGTCTGCAGGGCGAGGGCGTGTAGAACACCGCCCATGTTGCCCTTGAGTGCGTTGTAGACCATCTGGTGCTGCTGCACGCGGGTCTTGCCACGAAACGCCTCGGCCACGACTTCGGCGGCATAGTGGTCGCCGTCACCGGCCAGATCGCGGATCGTGACCTTGGCACCGGGAATCCCTGCCTTGATCATGTCTTCGATGTCGCCTGGTGTCATGGGCATGATACGCCAACTCCCTTTTTATTCTGCAACGTCAGCAGCCTGCCGACGCCATCCATGAAATTAGGGAACCACGATTCAGGGGCGGAACGCAATTGCTGAATTGGGTGAGGGCGGCCAGTTGCTGGCGCCGGTACGATCAGATGATCACGCTTGATCGCGTCCCCAGATGACACCTTTCGAGGCATGCGAAGAGCCAGACGGGAGCCGCCGATCAGCGGCTCCCGTCGTCGTTTCTCAGTTCTCGGGAGCGAGATCGCCCTGCATGAATTCCGGGAACCAGCCTTCGTGGGTCGAGCGCAGCTCAGCGACCGAAACCGCCCTGGCATCGCCGAGCTTGACGGCATCGCCAGCGGTCTTGCCGATGACGGGCAGGGCAACGCCTGCGGCCTTAGCGCGGGCGGTAACCGCGTCGAGTGCGCCAGCGGCAACAGTTACGACGTAGCGGCCCTGATCTTCGCCATAGAAGGTCGCGATCGGGTTGTGACCGCCGACGGCATCAACCGTGGCGCCAATGCCCGAGGCCATCGCCATTTCGGCGACCGCAAGCGCCAGGCCACCCGACGAGCAATCGTGAACGGCCGTCACGAGGCCATCGACGATGAGGCCGCGGACGAAATCGCCCACCTTGCGTTCATGCGCCAGATCGACATGCGGCGCCGGACCGTCGGTGCGGCCGTGAACGTCTCGCATGTAGACCGACTGGGCGATGTGGGTGCCCAGGCCAACAGGTGCACCGGCAAGCAGGATCGTTTCGCCTTCCGCAGCAAAGCGGATGCGCGCCATCTTCGACCAGTCCTTGATCAGGCCAACGCCGCCGATCGTTGGGGTCGGCAGGATCCCTTGGCCATTGGTCTCGTTGTAGAGCGAGACGTTGCCGGAAACGATCGGGAAATCGAGCGCGGTGCATGCTTCGCCGATGCCCTTGATGGCATGGACCAGCTGGCTCATGATTTCCGGGCGTTCCGGGTTGCCGAAGTTGAGGTTGTCGGTGGCTGCCAGCGGCAGCGCGCCGGTTGCCGTCAGGTTGCGCCAGCATTCGGCGACCGCCTGCTTGCCGCCTTCGAACGGATCGGCTTCGACGTAACGCGGCGTTACGTCGGAGGAGAAGGCCAGCGCCTTGGAGACGTGACCCTCGACGCGCACGACGCCAGCGTCACCGCCCGGAAGCTGCAGCGAGTTGCCCTGGATCAGGGTGTCGTACTGTTCGTAGACCCAGCGGCGCGAGGAGTTGTTGGCCGAACCGACGAGCTTCACGAGTGCGTCGGCGACGTCAGCAGCCGGGATGTCGTTGGTTGCCAGCGGAGTCGAGGTCTTGGCAGGGGTCCAAGGACGATCATATTCCGGCGCTTCGTCGCCCAGTTCCTTGATCGGCAGGTTCGCCACTTCTTCGCCCTGGTGCAGGATGCGGAAGCGCAGGTCGTCGGTGGTCTTGCCGACGATGGCAAAGTCGAGGCCCCACTTGACGAAGATCGCCTTGGCGACTTCTTCCTTGGCGGGCTCCAACACCATGAGCATGCGCTCCTGGCTTTCCGACAGCATCATCTCGTAAGCGGTCATGCGTTCTTCGCGAACGGGAACGCTATCAAGGTTAAGCTCGATGCCGAGGTCGCCCTTGGCGCCCATTTCGACGGCCGAGCAGGTGAGGCCGGCGGCACCCATGTCCTGGATGGCGATGACGGCGCCGGTCTGCATCAGCTCGAGGCAGGCTTCCAGCAGGCATTTTTCGGTGAAGGGGTCGCCAACCTGGACGGTCGGGCGCTTTTCTTCGATCGACTCGTCGAACTCGGCCGAGGCCATGGTCGCGCCACCAACACCGTCGCGGCCGGTCTTGGCGCCGAGATAGACGACGGGGAGACCCACGCCTTCGGCCTTGGAGTAGAAGATCGCATCGCTCTTGGCGAGGCCGGCGGCAAAGGCGTTGACGAGAATGTTGCCGTTGTAGCGGGCGTCGAACTCGACTTCGCCGCCGACGGTCGGAACGCCGAAAGAGTTGCCGTAGCCGCCGACGCCGGCAACGACGCCGGAGACGAGGTGGCGGGTCTTCGGATGATCCGGCGCGCCGAAGCGGAGCGCGTTCATTGCAGCCACAGGACGCGCGCCCATGGTGAA
This sequence comes from Ensifer sp. ENS10, assembly GCF_014852025.1. Classification (NCBI taxonomy): domain Bacteria; kingdom Pseudomonadati; phylum Pseudomonadota; class Alphaproteobacteria; order Hyphomicrobiales; family Rhizobiaceae; genus Ensifer; species Ensifer sp. ENS10. Next base: position 117,998 of record NZ_JACVAS010000002.1, on the reverse strand, counting down.
AACGTCGCGCAGGATGCCGCCGACGCCGGTCGCCGCGCCCTGGTAGGGCTCGATATAGGACGGGTGGTTGTGGCTCTCCATCTTGAAGACGACGCAGTCGCCGTCATCGATATCGACCACACCGGCATTTTCACCCGGACCCTGGATGACGCGCGGGCCTTTGGTCGGCAGCGTGCGCAGCCACTTCTTCGAGGACTTGTAGGAGCAGTGCTCGTTCCACATCGCCGAAAAGATGCCGAGCTCGGTGAAAGTCGGCTCGCGCCCGATCAGGCTCAGGATGCGCTCGTATTCGTCGGGCTTCAGCCCGTGCGATGCGATGAGGTCCGGGGTGATGGGGCGGGTGTTCGAAATCGTCATCGTCGACCGTCAAATCCTTCGGGCGGCGCGCAATCCACTTAAGAGGAATATGGCGCGTGCGAACCGCAACAGACACAGGGAGCGCTTTGCGGCTTCTTTAGCCTATGCTGCGGCGCGGCGCGACAGAAAAATACGGGCGATCAACAGCGGTTGACGCCCGTATAAAGCTTTGCAGAAGGCAGTGCGGCGACCAGCGTCAGAACTTGTAGCCGAGCGCGAGGCCGGCGCGTGTCAGGCCGTTGTTCGGACCGTCGCACAGGTTGGCATGCGAAGCATGTTCCACGGTCGCCGAGACGTTCCAGTGCTCGTCGAGGCGGACGCCGGCAGCGGCGTATTCGCGGAAGAGGACGCGGCAGCCGAGTTGGGGACCGGAACCATTGGGGTCATCGAGATCGCCGTCATGAATCGTGCCGCCGGCGCCGAATTCGACAAAGAGGCGCTGGGTCATGTCGAAGGTCCAGCTCAAACCGCCATAGGCCTGATTGACCCCGTTTGACGACGTCGCAACCGCTGCGCCGGTATAGACCCGTGGGCGCAGCAGTTTTTCGCCGAGGTCGGTCGCCCCATCGGCGTCGAACGGGTCGAAATACACGGTGAATGACGGAAAGACCCCGTCTTCCTGCTTGTCGCCGGCGGCGATCGACGTCGTCACGCCGAAGCGCATTTCGTCGAAAACACCGTCCGCGGCAAGGGCCGGGGCGGCGGCGGTCAATGTGGTGGTGGCGAGAAGAAGATAGGCAATGCGACGCGACAAGGCGGGGTTGAACGGTAGCGGCATGCGGAATCCTTAGAGGCGAATCATGTGCGCAAACTGCTAAAGTAGTATGTTGCTCAACCTTGCCCGAAAGTCACCCCGTGGATTTCTATAGTCACTCAAAACTGTCGTAGCCCGCCCGCCCGCTGTCGAGCAGCCGCTTCAGCGCCTGAAAACCTGCTCTTACCTGGGCTCGGTCCGGCGGCGAGGAAAAACCGATGCGAATGCGGTGGAAGACGCGGTCGGTTCGTCCAGCCTTGAACTCGTCCTCGTCGTCGACGAGCACGCCCTCCTGCAGGGCAGCCTGCTTGAAGGTGCCGGAGAGCCACGGATCGGGCAGCTTCATCCAGAGGAACGGAATACAGGGGTGCGAGGTGAACTCGATACCTTCGAAAATTTCGCGGGCCATCGCCTCGCGGGCGCGCACCTCTTCAATGCCCTTGCTGCGCAGGATTGCTGCCGAACCGGAAAGCACCAGTCGGGCGCAAAGCTCGGCCAGGATGAAGGGTAGGCCACCGCTCACCATTTTGTGGGCAATGCGAATACGCTGACTGAAATGCGGAGGGCAGGCGACCCAGCCGCCACGGACACCGGCAGCGACCGACTTCGAAAGACCGCCAACCAGGAAGGTGCGTTCCGGCGCAAGCTCGGCCAAGAGCGGCGTCTGATCACCGGTCATTGCGCCATAGAGATCGTCCTCAACAAGCCAGACACCGTATTTGCGGGCGATGTCGGCGATCGCCTGGCGGCGCGCAAGCGGCATGACGGCGACGGTCGGGTTCTGGGCGCTCGGCATCAGGAACGCGAGCTTCGGATGCTGCTGCGCGCAGACGCGCTCGAAATCTTCGGGGATCATCCCGAACTCGTCGCTTTCGACCAGCGTCGTCCGGCGACCGACCAGACCGGCGCTGCGGCTCACCTGCGAATAGGTGAGCGTCTCGAAAGCGATACGGTCGCCGGGCGCGGTAACCGCAGTGATGACGGCAACGACGGCCGCATGGGCGCCGAGCGTCGGCACGATGTTTTCCGGCTTCGGGCGGAATCCGCCGCGCGCCAGCCATAGGCAACCCGCCTCGAACCAATGGTCCGGGAAGTTGCGGGCGTAGCTTGCGATGTCCGCATGGTGGTCGTGACTGATCTCGCCAAGCACCTCGCTCAAGACCGTGCCTTGGCCGATATCGGGCGCAGCTGTGCTGTCGAACCTCAACTTACCGGCAGGTGCTACGAGCGGCCGGGTGCCGGCGAGCGAGGTCGTCAGCGGATCCGCCTGTTCCGGCGGACGGCTCTCGGGATGATCGAGCACATAGGTGCCGCGACCGACTTCACCGCTCACCAGTCCCCGTTCGCGCACGATATTGTAGGCGCGTCCAATCGTGCCGATTGTCACGCCGATGTCGTAGGCGAGGTTGCGCTGGGGGGGCAATTTGGCGCCGACGGGCAGGGCCCCGTTGCCAATTGCCTGTTCGATCTGGTCAGCAATCCGCGCATAGAGCGGACCGTGACCCTGCTGAATGTCTGGGAGCCAACTTGTCATAGTGACAATTCTTTAGATTACAGCGCGAAATATGTCAATTATCACCGATACAACGATAGCAATCGCTGCATTGGGGTTATCAATGAGTACAATCGATACAATTTGTTTGTCCCGCGCGGAAGCGAAGTCCGTCGAGCGCACCAGCACATTGCTGGGCGGCGACTATTCGGACGAACGCGAAGGCCTGTTGAAGCGGTTTTGGGGGCTCTATCGCGAACTGGCGGCGAAGCGACGCGGTCGCATGGCGCTCGGGGAAATGAGCGATTGGCAGCTTAGGGATATCGGTGTTTCCGAGAAGGACGCGCGCCAGGAATCGACTGTCCCGTTCTGGCGCTAGCTCGGATTAGAACGACTGTCCGACAATGCACAATGGCCGGCGCCCTTTGAGGTCGGCGGCCATTGGTCAATTCGCCAATTTGACTGGGGTCTACTTGCAGCCCTGTCCGCCGGCAGCCCAGCGCTTGATATCGGCGGCCATCCGCGTGCCGACGGGTTCGCTCATCAACGGTCCGAAGGCCTGCAGGCGTGCCGGGTTGCCCTCGGCCTGAACGACGGCGAGCGGGCGTGCTTCCGGCGATTTGCGCGGCACGATCAGTATGCGCGGGCGGCCCGAGAAGGAATTAAGCTCCGGCGCCAGGCGATAGGACTTGAACTCGGAATCGCCCGATTTGAACCAGCAGCCGTTGGCGCCAAGCGCCACGCGCTCCATGGTCGGCAGTGCCGCCGTGTTCGGGCTCGGCGCCGGCGGCTTCGGCGATTGGCACGAAGCGAGAAGGGCCAGGCCAAACGTTGCGCAGGCAAGGCCGGCCAGGCGTGCAGGGACAAATGAAGGCATCGACGGTCTCGCTCGCATTTGGGGGATGGGTCGGATGCCTTCTATCAGCCGGATGGTTAAGCGGCGATTACTTCGAGCGCAGACGCAAAGAGGCCGCGGCCGTCGGAGCCGCCATGAGCCGCTTCGATCAGGTTTTCCGGATGCGGCATCATACCGAGCACGTTACCCTCGGCATTCATCACGCCGGCGATATCGTTCATCGAACCGTTCGGGTTGGTGCCTTCGGCATAGCGGAACACCACCTGGCCATTGCCTTCGATCGTCTTCAGCGTCTCGGCATCGGCGAAGTAGTTGCCGTCGTGGTGGGCGACCGGCGAGCGGATGATCTGGCCCTTCGAGTAGGCGCGGGTGAAGTCGGTGTCGGCATTGACCACTTCGAGCTTGATCTCGCGGCAGACGAACTTCAGCGAGGCATTGCGCATCAGCGCGCCCGGCAGGAGGCCGGCCTCGACGAGGATCTGGAAGCCGTTGCAGACGCCGAGAACCTTGACGCCCTTTTCCGCCTTGGCCTTGATCGCCTGCATGACCGGCATGCGCGCTGCGATCGCGCCACAGCGCAGATAGTCGCCATAGGAGAAGCCGCCCGGGATGACGATCAGATCGACATCGGGGATATCCGTTTCCGTCTGCCAGACGGTGACCGGAGCCTCGCCGGAAATCTTGGTGAGGGCCGCGATCATGTCGCGGTCGCGGTTGAGGCCCGGAAGCTGAACGACGGCTGACTTCATATCTCTGTCTCCGTTAGCGGCGAGATCAAATCTTGATGCCCCACCCCGACGAGCCAGGCATCTCCCGATCGCAGCACCGCTCCGTTGGGCGTTCGTGCTGCTTCGGCGTTTCTTAACGTCTGGATCCGCGCCCGAAGGCACGGACCGATCTTCATGCCTGATCGATCAGGCGAACGAGATGCTGTAGTTCTCGATCACCGTGTTGGCGAGCAGCTTTTCGCACATCGCCTTGAGGTCTTCTTCGGCCTTGGCCTTGTCTGTGGATTCGATCTGCAGATCGAAAACCTTGCCCTGACGGACCTGGCCGATGCCGTCGAAGCCGAGTGCGCCGAGCGCACCTTCGATTGCCTTGCCCTGCGGATCGAGAACGCCGTTCTTCAGCGTCACGGTTACACGTGCCTTGATCACTTTGATTTTCCCCGAAAGTTATTTCACCAGAACCGGACCGGTGCCGCGCACGGGTTCGTTCTCGTTCATGATGCCAAGACGGCGGGCGACTTCCTGGTAGGCCTCGACGAGGCCGCCAAGGTCGCGGCGGAAGCGGTCCTTGTCGAGCTTCTCGCGGGTCTCGATGTCCCAGAGACGGCAGCTATCCGGCGAGATCTCGTCGGCGAGCACGATGCGCATCATGTCGCCCTCGAACAGACGGCCGCACTCGATCTTGAAGTCGACGAGCTGGATGCCGACGCCCAGGAACAGGCCCGAAAGGAAGTCGTTGATGCGGATGGCGAGCGCCATGATGTCGTCGAGTTCCTGGGGGCTTGCCCAGCCGAAGGCGGTGATGTGCTCTTCGGAGACCATCGGGTCTTCCAGTGCATCGGCCTTGTAGTAGAACTCGATGATCGAACGGGGGAGAACGGTGCCTTCCTCGATGCCGAGGCGCTTGGACAGCGAGCCGGCGGCAACGTTGCGCACGACGATCTCGAGGGGGATGATCTCGACTTCCTTGATCAACTGCTCGCGCATGTTAAGCCGGCGGATGAAGTGCGTGGGGATGCCGATCTTGTTGAGATGCGTGAAGATGTACTCGGAAATACGGTTGTTCAGCACGCCTTTGCCGTCGATGACGTCATGCTTTTTCTTGTTGAAGGCGGTCGCGTCGTCCTTGAAGAACTGGATGAGCGTGCCCGGCTCTGGACCCTCATAGAGGATCTTGGCCTTGCCCTCGTAGATACGGCGGCGACGATTCATGGATTCTGTCTCTGTGGTTGTTGGCGCTCTTGGGTCGCGCGCATGGAATATCTCTCGGGGTCCATAACTGAAAAGAACGGATTTCACAATCGGCGTATCTTCCCGTCCCCTGATTTGCATAGGGCGCCCGCGCGTCTCTACCTGGACGCGTCAAGGTCGCCGTGTCACTTTGGGCGCTGCGACGTATGTAGTCCTTGAATCGAAGGCGATTTCAGGAACCATACGGAGGGTAACATGAAAGTCATCAAACCGGAAAACTACGCATTGCAGTTTGACCTCCGTTTTGGTTTATGGCGATAACTGTTTCCGGCATGGAATTTTCAGGGAGATCGATTGATGACGACGATGCAGGATCGCGAAAAGGCCTTCGAGGCGAAGTTTGCGCTGGACGAAGAGCTGAAGTTCAAGGCTGAAGCGCGCCGCAACAAGCTTGTCGGTCTCTGGGCTGCCGGTCTGCTCGGCAAGGCCGACGCCGACGCCTACGCCAACGAAGTGGTGGTTGCCGACTTCGAAGAGGCCGGCCACGAAGACGTCGTCCGTAAGATCAAGGCCGACTTTGACGCTGCAGGCGTTGCCCAGACGGAAGATCAGATCCGCTTGCGGATGCTCGAGCTTCTCGGCGAAGCCGTCCAGCAGATCCAGAACAAGTAAGCCTTCAGGCACCAATGCCGACCATTCACGCCCGGCCATGAAGCCGGGCGTTTTTATTTGTCCTCCGTGCCGAAGACCGGCTTCCATCCGCGCCGCAGGCGCCGCTCAAGCTCCAGACGATCCATCGGGCGGGCCAGCGCGTAGCCCTGCAGCACATCGCAGCCAAGATCCCGCAGCATCGCTGCATGCTCCCAGGTCTCGACGCCTTCGCCGACGACCTCGATGTTGAGCGAATGCCCGATGTCGATGATCGCGCGGACCAGCTTGGCCTGTTTCGCGCTCTCCGTCATCGGTCCGACCAGCGCCCGGTCGATCTTGAGCCGCGCCGGATTGAGATTGAGCAGTCCGATGATCGAGGCGTGCCCGGTGCCGAAGTCGTCGATCTCCACCTCGATCCCAAGCGCGCCGAGGGCCGAGATGGTTTCGGCGATTTCATCTTCCGGATCGTCGAGGAAGATGGATTCGAGCAATTCGAACGAGAGGACGCCAGGGGCGATCTGCAGATCACGCAGGTCGGTGATCAGGCCGGGATCACGCAGGCGCGGCGACGACATGTTGACCGAGATCTTGGGAATGGCGAGGCCGGACTGCCGCCAGGACTGAAAGTCGGCATAGGCGAGCTCTACGACCTTTCGGTCGATGGCCGGCAGGACATTGATCTCCTCCGCGACCTTCAGGAAATGGAAGGGGGCGAGCACCCCGCGCTCAGGATGGTTCCAGCGGACCAGAGCCTCGACACCGGTTATCTCGAGCGAACGCGCATCGAACTGCGGCTGATAGTAAACCGTGAACTGCCCTTCCTCGATCGCCTGGCGAATATCGTCGCCGATCCGTTTGGCCGTCAGAATTTGTGTCTGGATCTGTTCAGAAAAGGCTTCGACCCGGTCCCGGCCGAGGCTCTTTGCCCGGTAGAGCGCGATGTCGGCATTCATCAACAACTGCTTCGCATCGAAATCGTCATGCCCTTTCCAGGCAATGCCGATGCTCGCGCCCAGGCGGCAGAGCTGGCCCTCGTAGGGAATGGGGCGACGGAAGGCGTGCACGATGCGCTCGGCAAGCTCGGAGAGCTGCGGCAGGTTGCGACCGCGGCGGCAGAGAATGACGAATTCGTCGCCGCCGATACGGGCAATGAAATCGTCATGTCGAGCGTGCGCGCGAAGGATGGCAGCGGCATGGGTCAGCATGGCATCACCAGCCTGGTGCCCAAGCGTGTCGTTGATCTGTTTGAAACGATCGAGGTCGATATGCAGGATGGCGTTGACCGCGACGTTTTCCGCCAGCATCTGGTCAAGGTAGCGCCGGTTGGGCAGATCCGTCAGGTAGTCGTGCAGGGCGTTGTATTCGATCCTTATCCGCGCCAGCTCGAGCTCGCGGTTGCGCGCTTCGGCGGAAGCCTGGGCCTGGCGCAAGTCCTCCTGCAATGCGATGTCTTCGGTGACGTCCCAGTTCGCCCCGATGAGCTTTCGCGTCCCGAGATGATCGATATAGGTCGCCGCATTGGAGCGGATATGCCGGATCGTGCCGTCCGGGCGCACGATCCGAAAGGCATTGCTATAGGGCTTGCCGGAAGCGATGCCTTCGTTGGTCCGAGCGATGACCTTGTCGCGGTCGTCGGGATGCAGGGTGTTTTCCCAGGATTCGGAGCTCGGCGGCCCATCACTTGGGTCGAGGCCGTAGATCTCGAACATGCGCTCGTCCCAGTCGTCCCTCTGGGCGTCGAGGTTGAAGTCGAACACGCCGATCTTCGAAACGCCGAGAGCGAGCCTCAGGCGGCGAGAGACCTCTTCGAGACGGGCCTCCGCCTCCTTGCGCGCCGTGATGTCCGTGTCCGTCCCGATGATGCGGGAGGGTCTGCCATCCGGCCAATAGGCAACTGACGCGCCACGGCTCTCGATCCAGACCCAATGCCCGTCCGCATGGCGCTCGCGGTACTCGAAGGTGTTGAACACAGCCTCGCCAGAATCCTGGCGCTCGATTGCGGCACGCACATGCGCGTGGTCGTCGGGGTGGACGTTCTGGATCCAGGTCTCAAGACTACCGTCGACTTCGGCATCGTCGGGCAGGCCACGAAGCCGCTTCCAGGTGGTGGAGTAAAACAGGTTCCCGGTTTCGAAGTCGTGATCCCACACGCCTTCAAGTGCGCTGTCGAGCGCATATTTCCAGCGGGTTTCGTCGTTGCGAAGACCGGCGATTTCGTCGACGAGCTCATGGGCGGGGAGCATCAGCAGGAGAAAGGCGTCCTGGTCGGCAAAAAGCACAGGTGACCAGGAGACAAGCATCGGCAGCGGACCGGAGAGGCTTTCGAAACGGAGCGTCGTGGACGCGGTCGTCGTGGGCGGCAAGATGTTCCGCGCCGGCAACAGCGGCCGGTCCTCATCCAGCACGAGATCTGCGAGAAGGGCTTTGCGGAGCGAAGCGGGTGTCCTTAGCAGCAGTTCGCCGGCGCGCGCGTTGGTCGTTAGGATCCGTCCCAGATCATTGGCAATGATTGCTCCGGCCGGCAAGCGCTCCAGAGCGGCCTGCGTGAGAACATCCGAATTCGCCGGCGCGCCACGCGCACCTTTGGTGAGACCTTCGTTGACGGCCACTTATCCCATGTCCAGCGTTTGCGGCCGCATTTCCAAGGCACGGGGAGCCGGAAATCAGGCTGCAAATCAAGATTCGACAACGCTCAACGCCCCTTGAGGACGAGTCACGTTGCCATGCCAAACGATGATGACCGCGGACAATGAACGTCGGATTAATGGGAAGCCGTCAACCAGGGCGGCGAAGCATCAGGGCTTCAGGCGGCTCAGGAACTGAGCAAACACCATCGTTCCCTCCGGCCAGGGGCCATGCCCGGACTCGGTGTTGATATGGCCCGATTCGCCGGCGTCGACGAGCAGCGAACCCCAGGCATTGGCGATATCGTCTGCGTGTTCGTAGGAACCGAAAGGATCGTTGCGGCTTGCAACCATCAGCGACGGGAACGGCAGGGGATCACGCGGATAGGGGCCGAATGTCATCAGATGCTTCGGGCGGATCGTTGGATTGGCCACATCCGGAGGTGCTACCAGGAAGGCGCCAGCGATCGGCTTGTTGAAGTGGGGCAGGGCGTGCACGGCGGTCGCGACGCCAAGCGAATGGGCGACGATGACGACCGGCTTTTCCGCCGCATTGACCTCTTCGATCATGCGCGCCACCCAATCTTCACGCACGGGCTTTGCCCACTCCGCCTGCTCGACGCGGCGCGCGGTGGACATCTTGCGCTCCCAGCGGGTCTGCCAGTGCTCCGGTCCGGAGTTGGTGTAGCCAGGGACAATGAGGATATGGGCGTCGGATACTTTCATAGTGGCCGCGATGTGGCGCTGAAAGCGGCCGAAGTCAAGACCTGCAACGCCGTGCGCTATTTGAGAGGCGCCATGGTCGCAGCAGCACCTCGAAGGACTGGATGTTTTCATCCCTGGATCGGTGACGACCTGGAGAAACAGGCAGCAGGCGACAGCGCCTTCATTTTCTGTATAATCGCCATGACGGTCGCGGTTGGTGCGACTTTGTTTCGTCGCATCTCTGTTCCGCGGCCGCTCTAGTTCGTTGAGGAGTGAGCCATGACAACATTCCATGTTCTGTCGGGGGCGGATGCGAGTGTCGCCCACCCCGGGATAAAGAAGATTGGTGTCTCGGATGTGTTCGACGCCTTGCGTCTCGGATTTGAAGATTTTCGCGAAAAGCCGTCGCACTACGTCTTTCTATGCCTGATCTACCCGATTGCCGGCGCCGTGCTGATTACCTGGAGTGCAGGCGCAAACATGCTGCCGCTGCTTTATCCCTTGGTCTCGGGCTTTGCCCTGATCGGCCCTGTCGCGGCGATCGGTCTTTACGAAATCAGTCGACGGCGTGAACTCGGCATGGACTATTCATGGCCGCATGCGCTTCGCCTGCATCGCTCTCCAGCCTTGCCATCGATCATGGCCGTTGCCGCCATGCTCTTCGTGGTCTTCATTGTTTGGCTGTTGGTCGCCCAGGCGCTCTACGTACAAATCTTCGGGGCCGAACCGCCGGCTTCGATCGCTGCCTTCTGGAATGGCATCATCGGTACCGAACAGGGCTGGAACCTGATCCTCGTCGGCAACGCCGTCGGCTTCGTCTTCGCCGTCATCGTGCTCGCGACAACGGTCGTATCCTTCCCATTGCTGATCGATCGCGATGTCGGCGCCGTCGCGGCGGTGGAAACGTCGATCCGCGCGACCCTCGTCAATCCGGTACCCGTCGCGCTCTGGGGCTTCATCATCGCGGCTGGTCTGGTGATCGGCTCGATCCCGGTCTTCGTCGGTCTTGCCGTCATCATGCCGATCTTCGGCCACGCCACATGGCATATCTATCGCAAGATGGTGGAGCCAGGTCCGCGCGCCGGTTCACGATAGGCGAGTCACGGCGCAACCTATCAACGCGAAAAGCGCCGCAGGTCAATCGACTTGCGGCGCTTTCAAGCGTGAGCGAAGACCGGTCTTACGGCTTAGCGAAAGTACTTGTAGTAGGAGGAAATCTGCGCCGCCGTGTTGGACGACAGATTGAGCTTGATGCCGATCTTGTCGCCGCGGTACCAGCGTACCATGCCGGTCAGGAAGCCCAGTTCCTCGCTCCTGATCGTCACTTCCTGCCCCGTCTTGGCGCCGATGTCGAAATAGAGCTGGAAACAGATGCCTTCGTCCGAAAGGTCCTTGACGACGCCGTTGCTGGACCCGGTCTTGCAGGTGACCATGCCAGTGATCTTCGTCTGTGTGCGTGCTCCCGCACGCTCCGTACTGTCCTTGTAGGCCATGTGATCCTCGAACCTGAATTGACAGGCCCGGATCGTCACACACGATCACTGAATATCGCGCTAAAAGAAATGCCCGCATTTGAGCGATGTGCGCCAAATGCGGGCATATTCATGAGGCGCAACGCGGGCGTGTGACCCGCGCACTGTCAGGCTCAGCCGAAGACGCGCTTGAAAATCGTGTCGACGTGCTTGGTGTGGTAGCCAAGATCGAACTTCTCGCGGATGTCTTCCTCGGAAAGCGCCGCACGGACTTCCGTATCGGCCAGCAGTTCCTCAAGGAAGTCCTTGCCCTGTTCCCAGACCTTCATGGCGTTGCGCTGCACGAGGCGGTAGGCATCCTCACGCGATACCCCTGCCTGGGTCAGCGCCAGCAGCACGCGCTGCGAATGAACCAGACCGCGGAACTTGTTCATGTTCTTGATCATGTTCTCGGGGTAGACGAGCAACTTGTCGATCACGCCGGTCAGGCGGGAAAGCGCGAAGTCGAGCGTCACCGTCGCATCCGGTCCGATCATGCGCTCGACAGAGGAGTGCGAGATGTCGCGCTCGTGCCAGAGGGCAACGTTTTCCATTGCGGGTACCGAGAAGGCGCGGACCATGCGGGCGAGACCCGTCAGGTTCTCGGTCAGAACAGGGTTGCGCTTGTGCGGCATTGCCGACGAGCCCTTCTGGCCCGGCGAGAAATACTCTTCGGCTTCGAGCACTTCGGTGCGCTGCAGGTGACGGATTTCCGTCGCCAGGCGCTCGATCGACGAGGCGATGACGCCGAGGGTGGCGAAGTACATGGCATGACGGTCGCGCGGGATGACCTGTGTCGAAACCGGTTCCGGCTTCAGGCCAAGCGCCTTGGCGACATGTTCTTCCACGCGCGGATCGATGTTGGCGAAGGTGCCGACGGCGCCGGAGATCGCGCAGGTGGCGACTTCCTCACGTGCGGCCAGCAGGCGTTGCTTGCAGCGGTCGAACTCGGCATAGGCAAGCGCCAGCTTGACGCCGAACGTCGTCGGTTCGGCGTGGATACCGTGCGAACGGCCGATCGTCACCGTGTCCTTGTGTTCAAAAGCGCGGCGCTTCAGAGCTTCGAGCAGATGCTCGAGATCCGCGAGCAGCAGATCGGTCGCGCGGACGAGCTGGACGTTGAAGCAGGTGTCGAGCACGTCGGACGAGGTCATGCCCTGGTGGATGAAGCGGCTGTCCGGGCCGACGAATTCGGCAAGATGCGTCAGGAAGGCGATGACGTCATGCTTGGTGACGGCTTCGATCTCATCGATGCGCGCGACGTCGAAGGTGGCAGCGCCGCCCTTCTCCCAGATCGTGCGGGCCGCATCCTTCGGGATCACACCGATTTCGGCAAGCGCATCGCAGGCATGAGCCTCGATCTCGAACCAGATGCGGAACTTGGTTTCCGGCGACCAGATGGCCACCATTTCCGGACGGGAGTAGCGCGGGATCATGGGCTTTAGCTTTCGTCGTCAGTGGAGGATGGCCGTGCCTCTAGCAAAGATAGCCGTGAAGCTCAACGCGTTTGGCTCGTGCGCTCGCTCGCCAGCCACAGGCTGACGCCGACGAGTATAGCACCACCGAGGGGCAGATAGAGGCGAAGCCCCATCACCAGAAACTGGTAGAACGCGATGAGCGAGGTGAAGGCGAGCTGGAAAAACCAGGTCCTGGTGCCGGCAGGCGCGTGCCATTGGGCGTAAAACTGCCGGTAGTAGAGGGCATAGAGCATCGCCGTCATCGCGACGGTGCCGAGCGAAAGGAAGAAGAGGTAAGCCGCAAAACGCGTTTCCGGCCGGCCCCCCAAAGCTGCAAGTCGAGCCAGGAACAGCGATGGCGCCCAGGCCAGAAGCGCCCCGAAGCCGAAGATCAGAAGCAGCTCGGACAGATGAAAGGTGAGAGCACGCTCGCGAAGCCAGAGGCCGCACCAGGCCGAAAGCACCATCGCGCCGCCCCAGAGCGGCGCACCGATGACAAGCTCCCGCATCGTCGGAAGGGATTGGGCGAGCCGGCGTCGACGCAGGACGCCTACCGGCGCCAGATCTGCTTTTGCCTCGACGCCGGCCGCCGCATCGCTCATTTCGCGATCCGGGTCGGGATCGCGATCCAGCGTCCATCGGTTGTGCCTTCGAAGCCGAGCGACTTGACGAGAACCATGATGACATGGGTATCGGAGCCGTCGTCATTCCGATGGGTGACAGCGCCACCGACCTGATAGCCGGCGGGGCAGCGGCGGCTCTCGGGCAAGCGGCTATCGTCCTGCAGGACGTCTGTTGCCGGCTTGCCGGCCTTCATCGTCATCGACAGACGAAAGCCTTTGACCTCCTTCAGGAAGTCCTTGCAGATGCCTTCCGGCTCGAAGGTTTTCTCTTCGAGCGTTACCGAATAGGTCTCGCGGAACCCTTCGTCGGCCGCAAAGGAATCGTAGGTCAGCGCCAGCGGCTTGGCGTTCGCCTCGGTGATCGGATTATAGGCGGCAAGCAGCCCGGGCGCATCAGCCAGGCGATAGGCGTCGATCAAGGGTGCCGCACGGCGGCGTGCCTCGTGACGCGCCTTGGAGAGCGGGCTGCCATCCTCGCGGCTGACGGCGCGCACCGGCGCGCCGGGCAAGAAACTGTCATTGCGCGTATCGATCACATAGATGGTCGAATAGGGAAAGCCGGAGCCATCCTGAACGCCGTATTCCTCGAAGGCGAAGACATTGCCGTCGGCCGAAAAGCCGATCGGCTGGAGCGCGGCATAGTCGCCCGCCAAGGCCGGCGCTGCGGCTGCCGCAGCGCCCAGCAAAAGCACGCCGGGCAGTGCCGCGCGCGGCTTCATCGATAGGCCTTTTCTGCCGGCGTGCGGATCGCCTCGATCGCCGTGCGATAGGCTTCGACAGAGCCGCCCTTGAAGATCGCCGAACCGGCGACGAGAACGTTGGCGCCGGCGCCGGTTGCGAAGGCCGCCGTGTCGGGCGCAATGCCGCCGTCGACTTCGATCTCGATCGGACGATCGCCGATCATCGCCTTGATGCGGCGGATCTTTTCCGCCGTAGCTTCGATGAACTTCTGTCCGCCAAAGCCCGGGTTCACGGTCATGACCAGGATGAGATCAACCTGATCGAGCACGTATTCGATGGCGCTTTCCGGCGTTGCCGGGTTGAGCGAGACACCGGCCTTCTTGCCGAGCGACCGAACGGTCTGCAACGAACGGTGAAGGTGCGGACCGGCTTCGGCATGCACGGTGAGGATATCGCAGCCGGCTTTCGCAAAGGCTTCGAGGAACGGATCGGCGGGCGAAATCATCAGGTGGCAATCGAACGTCGCATCGGTGTAGCGGCGCAGCGACTTGATCACGTCGGGGCCGAAGGTGATGTTCGGCACGAAGTGCCCGTCCATGACATCGAGATGGATCCAGTCGGCGCCGGCATCGACGACGTCGCGGACTTCCTGTCCGAGCTTGGAGAAATCGGCCGCCAGGATCGACGGAGCAATGCGGATAGGGTGGGTCATGGCGCACTCCAGCGTGTTTTCCGCGCAATAGCACCGGCGGGGCGCGCAAACAACATGCTCGCGATCAAAGCTGCGTCACCTGAGCTGCGACCAGCACGGCATGAGGTCGTTTTCGGCCGGGTTCGCGTCATGAACGCCACGGGCGATGGCGCGCGCCATCGTCGATGCCGCCACCGCGCCGAGATCGATGAAATCCTCTAGTGTGGGGGTCTTGCCGCTGGCGCCGGTGGCAAGCGCAAAGATGAGATCGCCATCGAGCGGCGTGTGCGCCGGCCAGAGCGCTCGGGAAAAACCGTCATGGGCGGCGATTGCCAGGCGCTTCGCTTCGGCCTTTGTAAGCACCGCATCCGTCGCGATGACGGCGATCGTCGTGTTGGCGGCTGCGGACTGCCGGTCCCGGAACTTGATGCGGATATCGGCGGCGTCAGCGGGCAGTGGATGCGGCAGGCCGAGCGCACCGAACTCGCCGTCAAGCTCGAAGGGTGCGGACCAGAAATGCCTACTATCACCAACGGTCGCCGAACCGAGCGCGTTGACCGCAACCAGCGCGCCGATGGTGATGCCGCTTGGCAGAACGGTCGATGCCGAGCCGAGGCCGCCCTTGAAGGCGGCGGTCAGAGCGCCGGTACCGGCGCCGGCGGTTCCGGTCGCGAACGACGGGCCGGCGCAACGAACCGCCTCGAAGCCGAGTTCGCGATAGGGCGGGTAACGTCCCCAATCCTTGTCGCCGCCGTTGATCAGGTCGAACAGGATGGCGGTGGGCACGATCGGTATCCGGTGCGGACCGACGGCAAAGCCGCGGCCCATTTCTCTTAGCGCGGCCTGGGCTCCGGACGCAGCATCGAGGCCAAAGGCCGAACCGCCGGAAAGCACCAGGGCGTCGACTGTCTGCACCGTATTGTGCGGGTCGAGCAGATCGGTTTCCCGCGTTCCGGGCGCGCCGCCCAGCACCTGAACCGCAGCGGTTGCCGGCGGATCGCAGACGATGGCGGTGACGCCGGACTTCAGTCGGTGGTCCTCGGCATTGCCGACCGTCAGGCCCGCGACGTCGGTAATCAGGTTCAGCGGTCCGGTGCGCATCATTGGGCGGTTCCTTCGGCGGGCACTGGCACGAAGCGGCCGCCTTGCCACTGCATCAGGCGATAGGGATTTTCGGCGCGCTCGTGCTGCGCGTTGAAGGCAATGGGGCCGAGCACGGTCGGGTAGGGTCCCTTGGCGAATGCGTCGAGAAGGGGCTTGTCGTCCTTTTCCGCCTGGTCCTTGGCTTGCTCGAGCAGGGAGACCGCCGCAAAGGCGGACAATACGTAGCCATCCGGTTCGGTTCCGGCGGCCCGCAAGGCGTCCGCGACCGGCTTGCCCTCGGGCGATTGCGATGCGTCCGGCAGGGTGACCGCGAAAACGCCATCGGCGAGCGGCACGGTGAGATCGGCGGCATTCAGCGCGTCTCCGCCGAGCAAGGTGAGGCTCGCGCCTTCGCCTTGCGCATCGCGCGCGATCACCGCCGTGTCCTGCCTGTCGCCACCGGTAAAGACATGGGTCGCGCCGCTCTTCACCAGTCGCCGCACCAGGTTGACCTGCTGCTCCTGGGCGGGCCGATAGGTGTCGGTGAAGACCGGTGTCAGCCCAATTTCGCCGAGGGCGGAGCGCACGCTTTCGACCAGTTCCCGGCTGTGGATGGTTCCATCGTCGATCAACGCGATCGGCTTGTCCTTCCAGCGCTGGACGATGGTGTCGACGATGCTGGCAGCCTCGGCGTTGCCGCTCGGCGCAAGACGGAAGAGCGGCCACTTCTTCTTCAGCGCATCTTCCATCAGGACATCGGAACGCACACTGAGGGTGATGGCGGGAAGGCCCGCTTCGGCAAGTGCCGGAAGTGTGGCGTCCAGGCTTTCGGTGCAGAGAAACCCGATCGCTGCCTCGGCGCCTGCCGCAAGCAGCGCCTTGGTCAGCGCTTCGTTGCCGGCCGTATCGCAAGTCTCTGGAATGACGACGATCTCACTGCCGCGATCGCCGGCCTGGAACGCGGCGCCATCGATGATCTGCTTGCCGAGAGGTGCAAACGGGCCTTCGACCGGCGCGACGACGGCCACCTTGATGCCGGCTGCCGCGGCGGGTGCGGCCTGTACCAGTCCGGCCACGACAAGGCTGGCGACGATCAATCGAAGCATCCATTTTCTCCGCTGCCGCATTTTCCCCGGATCAGGAGGGATCCTGACCCCGCGGCGAGCCCTTACGTTGCCTTTTCCGTGCCGGTCGCGACTGGCGCGCGGCACGGTAGTGGCCGCATGTTTTAAGGATGTGCCCTACCGCGTCAAAGGAAAAGATGTGACTTCGGACGCGGATGGTTCTATCCGCGTCGCTGCCGTGTCGCAGATCTGCAAGATTCTCCTTGCAGCGGGTTTCATATTTCCCGGTACTGTCTATGTATGTGGCTGACTTCGCTCGGAGAAAGAATTGTTGGACAAGAGCCGGCTGGACCCCATCAGTTATCGCGACGCCATGAGTCGCCTGGCCGGTCACGTGCAGATCATCACCGTGGCCGATGGTGTCGAGCGGCGCGGTGTCACGGTCACCGCATCCTGCTCCGTGTCCGACAGTCCGCCGACGGTTCTGGCCTGCCTCAACGGCGCCAATCCGCGCAATGAGATCTTCACGCGCAGCGACAGTTTCGCGCTCAATCTGCTTGGCGATGAACATCGCGCCATGGCACACGCTTTTTCCGGCCGCGATCAACTCGACATGAATCTGCGCTTTGCCCTTGGCCAGTGGACCAAGCTGACGACAGGCTCTCCGATCCTCACCAACGCGATCGCTTCGTTCGATTGCCGGCTCATCGAGGTGAAGACGATCGCCACGCATCTGGTGCTGTTCGGCGAGGTCGTCGATGTCGCCATCGGGCCGGCGCGGCCGCCACTCATTTATGTGGACCGCGGATACCACTCGCTATAAGTTTTACGTGGCGAGATTTCGTGCCCATCGAGACATGAGAAGATCGCCATAAGCCTTTGAGTTGGAAGAGTGAATTCATTCGCTTTTCACATCAAGTTATCGATTCGAGCCGTGGCGGAGGAGACATGGCGACACAGGCGACCACAGCCCTGCCGCAGTCCATCGAGGAGACGATGGCGCTGCTGGAGGCGCATGACTATCTCGCGGGAACGGCGCTGGCGACGGTGCTGTTTCTGGCGCTCAGGATGAAGCGCCCGCTCTTTCTCGAGGGCGAAGCAGGCGTCGGCAAGACCGAGATCGCCAAGGTTCTGGCAAAGGCGCTCGATCGGCCTCTGATCCGGCTGCAATGTTATGAGGGCCTCGACGTCGCCTCGGCCGTCTACGAATGGAACTATCCGGCACAGATGCTGGAAATCCGCCTATCGGAAGCAGCCGGCAAGGTCGATCGAAAACGGATCGAAAGCGATATCTTTTCCGAACGCTTCCTGATCCGCCGCCCGGTCCTGCAGGCAATTTCTTCCAGCGCGGGCCGCGCGCCTGTCTTCCTGATCGACGAGCTTGACCGGACAGATGAGGCCTTCGAGGCGTTCCTGCTCGAAGTTTTGTCCGATTTTCAGGTCACGATACCGGAACTTGGAACAATCCGGGCGGACGAACCGCCAATCGTCATCATCACCACCAACCGCACCCGCGAAATCCATGACGCGCTCAAGCGACGCTGCCTCTATCATTGGGTCGATTATCCCAAGGCGGCGCAGGAGCTGGAAATCATCCGCCGCAAGGTACCCGGCTGCAACGCGACGCTGTCGCGCGAGGTCATCGCCTATGTGCAGCGGCTGCGGACAATCGACCTCTTCAAGAACCCCGGCGTCGCCGAAACGATCGACTGGGCAACGGCCCTGACGGAACTCGACCGGCTGGCGCTCGATCCGGAAACGATCGCCGATACGCTCGGAACATTGCTCAAGTATCAGGACGACATCGCCAGGATCGAGGGTGCCGAGGGGCGCAAGCTGCTCGCCGAAGTCAAGGCGGAACTGCTGGCGGCGGGCTGACCATGAAGGAGCGGGAGGAGCACAGGGATGGTGCCATTGTCCCGCCGCTTGGGGAAAGCGACGGCCGGCTTGCCGACAACATCGTCTTCTTCGCACGCGCCCTGCGTCGCGCCGGCATCAAGATCGGGCCCGGTGCCATCGCCGATGCCATCGATGCGGTGGCACTGATCGGAATCGGCGGCCGGGATGCGTTTTACGCCGCACTGCAATGCGTCTTCGTGAAGCGCCACGAGGACCAGCCGGTGTTCGACGAAGCCTTTCGGCTGTTCTGGCGCTCGCGCGGCCTCGTCGAGAAGATGATCGCGATGATGTCGCCGCTGGCGCCGGAGCGCGAAAGCGAGCGGCACCAGCGGCGTGCCGGCGAGACACGCGTCAGCGATGCGTTGCTTTCCGGGCACGAAGCGGATCGACCGCCACGTGAGGAACCCGAGATCGATATCGATGCGCGCTTCACGGTTTCGGGCCGCGAGCTCCTGCGTCGGGCCGATTTCGCGCAGATGAGTGCTGCCGAACTTGCCGAGGCGAAACGCGCCCTTGCCGCGCTGACGCTGCCGATGGACCGTGTCGTAACCCGTCGCTTCCGCCCATCGAAGAGGCAGATCCGCATCGACCCGCGCGCCACCATGCGTGACGCGATGCGTTTCGGCGGGGAACTGATCCTGCCGCGGTTCCGGGAGCGGCGCGTGGTGCATCCGCCGCTCGTCGTGCTTGCCGACATCTCGGGCTCGATGAGCCAGTACACCCGCATCTTTCTGCATTTCCTGCATGCGTTGACCGAGGAGCGGCGGCGCGTGCACACCTTCCTGTTCGGCACACGGCTGACCAATGTCTCCCGCCAGTTGCGCAATCGCGATCCGGATGCCGCGATCGACGACTGCGTGGCTGCGGTGAAGGACTGGTCCGGCGGTACGCGCATTGGCGAAACGCTGCATGAATTCAACAGACGCTGGTCGCGGCGCGTGCTCGGACAAGGCGCCATCGTGCTGATGATCACCGATGGCCTGGAGCGTGACGATGTGGGCGATCTTGAAATCGAAATCGATCGACTGCACCGGTCCTGCCGCCGGCTGATCTGGCTCAACCCGCTGCTGCGCTTCGACGGCTTCGAGGCGCGTGCGCGCGGCGTCAGAGCGATGCTGCCGCATGTTGACGAATTCCGGGCGGTGCACAATCTTGAATCGATTGGGGAACTGGTGAAGGCGCTTTCCGGGCAGGGTTCCCGGCAGGCTAACCCGCGGCGGTTCCTCAGATCTTGATCTGTCCGGCGGGAGGGTGGCAACATGCTGGAAGCTGCAAATGTTCTGGATCCGCTCGACATCGCCCAAGCCTGGATGAAGGAAGGGCGTAAGGTGGCGATTGCCACCGTGATCGAAACCTGGGGCTCGGCGCCGCGCCCCGTCGGCAGCCATCTGGTGATCGACGGCGACGGCAATTTTCAGGGCTCGGTTTCCGGCGGCTGCGTCGAAGGCGCCGTCATCACCGAAGCGGCAGATGTCATCGCTTCGGGCGCGCCAAGGATCCTCGATTTCGGCGTTGCGGACGAAACCGCCTGGCGCGTGGGACTTTCCTGCGGCGGCAGGATCCGGGTCCTTGTTGAACGGGTCGAAGGCTAGCGATGGAACGGAGGATTCTTGAAGCACTCAATGCGGCGCGTTCGGCGCGTCGGGCGGTTGTCACTGTCAGCGCTCTAGCCGGCAGCAGCAGCCAGGTCTATCTCGAGGGCGATGATTGTCCGGATGTCTGGCGCGGCCCGGTCGCGCGCGCCCTGCAATCCGGCAAGGCCGGGATCGTGGAGACGGAGCAGGGCTCTTTCTTCCTCAATGTCTACTTGCCGCCGCCACGCATTCTCGTCATCGGCGCCGTGCATATTTCACAGGCCTTGGCCCAGCTGGCGCCCGTTGCCGGTTTCGACATGACGATCATCGATCCGCGTACTGCCTTCGCAACGCCGGAACGTTTCGCAGGCGTCGAGCTCATCGCCGAATGGCCCGAGGATGCCCTGAAACAGAGGCCGCTCGACCGCTTCACCGCCGTGCTGGCCGTCACCCATGATCCGAAAATCGACGACGAACCAATCCGGGTCGCCCTTGCAGCCGGCTGTTTCTACGTCGGCGCGCTCGGCAGCCGGAAAACCCATGCGACACGGGTCGAACGGTTGCGACAGGCCGGTGTTTCCGATGTTGACATAGCCCGCATCCGCGCACCGATCGGCCTCGATATCGGTGCGGCGAGCCCGGCCGAGATCGCCGTCGCCATCCTGGCCGAAATCATCGAGGCGCTACGGCGCCGCGATACCAGCCATGTCAAAGGAGTGATTGCGTGAGGTTCGGGCCGGTCAAGACCAGCGAAGCGGAGGGCGCCATGCTGGCGCATGCGGTCAAGACGGATGAGATCCGGCTGCCGAAGGGCCACCGGCTTTCGCCCGCCGATATCGCCGCCTTGATCGCCTGCGGCACGCTGGAGGTGGTTGTTGCGCGCCTTGACCCCGGCGATCTCATGGAAGACGAGGCCGCAACGCGCATTGCGGCGGCAATTGCACCCGACCACCTGCGCTTCTCTCAGGCGGCAACCGGGCGTGTGAACGTCTACTCTCGGGTTGCCGGCCTCTTCGTCGCGAAGCGCGACACCGTCAACCGATTGAACCGCATCGATCCCGCCATCACGCTCGCCTGCCTTGCCGACCATGTGCCTGTGCAGGCCGGCGACATGGTCGCGACGATCAAGATCATTCCACTCGCCGTGGCCGGCCAACTCGTCGAGGAAGCACAGAAGCTGCTCCGGAGCCATGCCGCCTTCGAAGTAAAACCCTTTTCCGCGCGACGCGCAGCGCTAATAGCAACTCAGTTGCCGACACTGAAACCCCAGGTCATGGACAAGACGAAAACCATCCTGGCGGCTCGCCTGCGGCAATCGGGAAGCGAGCTTGTGACCGAGCGACGCGTCGCACACACGGAAGGCGCGGTCGCCGCGGCAATCGACGAACTCCGGGCCGACCATGACCTGCTGGTGGTCTTCGGTGCTTCCGCTGTCGCCGATCCGGATGATGTGATTCCCGCGGCGGTTCGTCGGGCAGGCGGCGTCGTCGATCATGTCGGCATGCCCGTCGATCCCGGCAATCTTCTCGTTCTTGGCCGTGTCGGCGAGATCCCCGTGATCGGGGCTCCCGGATGCGCCCGCAGCCCGCGCGAGAACGGATTCGACTGGATCCTCGACCGTATCCTCGCCGGCGAGTGGCCGAGCTTCGACGACATAACCGGCCTTGGCGTCGGTGGTTTGCTCGGCGAAATCCCGACCCGGCCGCAGCCGCGCGAAAAAGCAACGGCGTTGCCGTTAGGACCGGTCGAGATCGTCGTTCTGGCCGCCGGCCGCGCCAGCCGGATGGGACCGGACGGCGGGCACAAGCTGCTGGCGACCTTTGACGGCGTGCCGCTGGTTCGCCGCAGCGTCGAGGCAGCGATTGCTGCGGCCCCCGGCGGGGTTGTCGTGGTCACCGGCCACCGCGAGACCGATATCCGCGCTGCGTTGGAGGGTCTGCCCGCGAAGCTCGTCTCGAATCCAGACTACATGTCCGGAATGGCCTCATCTCTGACGATTGGACTTTCGGCCATCAACGAGCGATCCGCGGGCATGTTGGTCATGCTCGCCGACATGCCGGGCGTCAGCAGCGACGATCTGCGCAGGTTGCTCGATCGTTTTGCGGCCGAAGGCGGCCGCGCCGTCATTCGGGCAACCGCCGATGGGCAACGCGGCAATCCGGTCATCCTGCCGCGGCAAACCTTTTCCGCTGTCCGTCTTTTGGTTGGAGACGTTGGCGCAAGGCACATCATCGAGAAGTGCGGACTGCCGGTCATCGATGTCGAGCTTGGTTCGGCGGCGCGGCTTGATCTCGACACGCCGGAGCAGATTGTGGCTGCCGGCGGTATCCTGGAGGAATGAACGCGTGGACAATGCTGCCATCGAGGAGATGTTCGAGACGCTGGGGCCGGTGACCATCAAGCGGATGTTCGGCGGCAAGGGGATCTATTGCCAGGGCATCATCTTCGCACTCGAGGTGGACGGAGAAATCCTCCTGAAGGGGGACGAGCAGACGGCGCCGACCTTCGAGGCGGCCGGCTCCCGGCAATGGGCCTATGATGGCAAGGGCAAGCCGGTGAAGATGCCCTATTGGAGCATACCGGACGACGCCTTTGACGACCCCGACGAGATGGCGCGCTGGGTGCGGCTTGCCTATGAAGCAGCGTTACGATCGAGAAAATAGAGGATAAACCCGCCAGCGGAGGCAATCCGCGACGACTGCGCCGCTAGAGCATCCCGCTCTCAAGTGGAATCACTGGAGGCGGAAAGATGCTCTATAATCAAAGTGCTAGAGCGTCCTTTGTGCCTTCGCTTGAACGCACGGCGCTCTTGTGCTCCAGCCTGCGCAACGCATCGACTGCGTCGGCCGTAAAACGTGACAGCGGCTGGGGCAGGGCATCGAGATCGAACCAGCCGAGAGCGGAAAGCTTGTCCGGCTCGGTGAGTTCAGGCTCACCGATAAAGTCCCGGGTCACATAGATCATCGAGATCCAGTGCTGGCGGTCAGCCTCGATCACCTGTTCGCTGAGGCAGAGGAACTCGCTCGAACGGATCTGGAGGCCGCTTTCCTCTTCGGCCTCGCGCCGCGCTGCGGCTTCCGAGCGTTCCATATGATCGACCTTGCCGCCGACGATGTTCCAGTGCTCGGCTTCAGGCGCGTTAACGCGCTTGTAGAGCAGGATCTTGCCGTCGCGCACGATTGCAAGTCCGCAGCCGAGACCCGGAAAATCGATGCCCGGCAGGCCCATAGGTTTAATCAGGCCTTGCCGGCAATCAGCATGAAAGCGGGGATTTCGTCGCCGAAGCCAACGGGCGTCGGGCCGTCATCATAGTCGCGGCGGTGACGGTTGCGGCGATCGCGATTGTCATCGTTGGCCGGGTTCGATGCGCGCACCGGACGATCGGCGCGGTTGTTCTGTCCCTGCTTGTTTTCTGCGCTGCGTGCCGGTTTCACCGATTCCGCCCTTTCCACGACTGTTGCAACTTCGGCCTCACTATCGACACGCACGGTATCGGATTTATGATCGGCGCGAGCCCTCGGGCCGCGATCCCCATCTTTTTTCCGGTCCTTGCGGCCATCGCGATCGCGACCGCGATCGCGGCGACCGCTGTCGTGGCTTTCCATCGGCTCGGGCAAATTGGAAAGGTCGCCGTTCAGCCATTCGACCTTCTGGCCGATCAGCTTCTCGATCGCATCGGAGAACTTCGTGTCGCGCTTGGTCACAAGCGTGAAGGAGGCGCCAGAGCGACCGGCACGGCCGGTGCGGCCGATCCGGTGAACATAGTCTTCCGCATGGATCGGAACGTCGAAGTTGAAGACATGGCTGACATCGGGGATGTCGAGGCCGCGGGCAGCAACATCGGATGCAACGAGCAGCGTGATATTGTTGTCCTTGAAGCCGGCAAGCATGGCCATGCGCGAGCGCTGGTCCATGTCACCATGCAGGGCGCCGACCGAGAAGCCATGACGCTCGAGCGACCGAAAGAGGTCGGCGACATCCTTCTTGCGGTTGCAGAAGATGATGGCGTTCTTCAGATCGTCCTGGGCGCGAATCAGATCGCGCAGCACCGCGCGCTTTTCGTAATCCTTGGCGTGCGCCGCGACGAAGCGCTGTGTCACCGTCTGTGCCGTGGAGGCCGGGCGGGCGACTTCGACGCGCTCCGGGTTCTGCAGGAAGCGATCGGCGAGCTTCTGGATTTCCGGCGGCATGGTCGCCGAGAAGAACAGAGTCTGACGCGTGAACGGGATCATCTTGGCGATGCGTTCGATGTCGGGAATGAAGCCCATGTCGAGCATGCGGTCGGCTTCGTCGATGACCAGGATCTCGACGCCGGTCATCAGCAGCTTGCCGCGCTCGAAGTGATCAAGCAGGCGGCCGGGCGTGCAGATCAGAACGTCTGCGCCGCGCTCGAGCTTGCGATCCTGCTCATCGAACGAAACGCCGCCGATCAGAAGCGCGATGTTGAGCTTGTGGTTCTTGCCGTACTTGTCGAAGTTCTCCGCGACCTGGGCGGCGAGTTCGCGCGTCGGCTCCAGGATGAGCGTGCGCGGCATGCGGGCGCGCGCGCGGCCCTTTTCCAGCAGCGTCAACATCGGCAGCACGAACGAAGCGGTCTTACCCGTTCCCGTCTGGGCGATGCCCAGAATGTCACGACGCTGCAGGGCCGGCGGAATGGCGCCAGCCTGGATCGGGGTCGGGATTGTGTAGCCCGCATCGGTGACAGCGGAGAGAACTTTTTGGCTCAGGCCAAGGTCAGCAAAATTGGTCAAAGGGAAATCTGTTTCCGTTCCGGTTCAATAGAACACTGATCGATCGATGGAAAACGCACGAGACGTGGCCGCGCTCATAAGCTGAACGTCGCTGAAAGTCAAGAAATCCAGCACGTTGAAGCAGCAAAAGGTAAATAGTGGCGAATCTGTCGCATTTCTTGTCAAGCCGCGCAAGACCTGGAGACAGCCAAACGACCCGTCAGTTCATGTAGGAGGCGAGCTTCCGGCTGGCATCGAGAAAGCGCATGGGATCCACCGCCTCGCCATTCAGGCGGATTTCATAATGAAGGTGCGGACCGGTGGAACGACCCGTATTGCCGGACTTGGCAATGACTTCACCTTCCGTCACCTGGTCGCCAACCTTCACCAGAACGGCGGAAAGGTGGGCGTATCGGCTCGACACGCCGTTTCCGTGGTCGATTTCGACCATGTTCCCGTAGCCGCCGGTCAGGCCGGCATTCGTCACGGTGCCGGGCGCGGCCGCGCGAATGCGCGTGCCGACCGTCGCGCGGAAGTCGATGCCGGCATGGAGCGCCAGGCGACCGAGGAACGGATCAAGACGGTTGCCGAAGTCGCTGGTGATGTCGCTCGCCGGAGACGGGTTGCCGAACGGCAGCGCGCGGACCTGCGCCCGGGTCCGTTCCAGTTCCAGAAGAGCCGTATCGAGAGCCGCCAGCGACTGGCCGAACTCGTCATCATTCGCCGGTTCGACGAACGGGCCGCCAATGGCGCTATCGACAGAGTCAGACGTCGCGACGGGGACCATTGCTGCGACATCGCCGACCGGCAGGTCGACGCCGGTCCGACCGACGATCGAGCGAATCGCACCCGACGTCTTTGCAGCACCATCCGTCAGTTGCTTCAGTCGCGCCATTTGTTCGAGTTCGACGTCCTTCAGCGACAGCGTCACTTTGGAGAATATCCGGTCGGCACGGTCCGAGGTCGATTCGGCCGCATCGGGTGCGGCATAGGCGAGGGGAGCGGGACGAATTGCACCGGTGACCGACGCGCCGCTCAGGCCCATCAATTTCTCGATCGCCTTTACGCCGCCGCTGCTGGCGTCGGCCCGTTTCTCAAAGGCGAGGGGTTCAATCTCCGGGGTCCCGTTGCTTTCCGTCGTCAGGCCGGAACTTTCGGCCCTTTCGACCAGGGCGCCGAGCTTTCCGTTGCGCGAGGTCAGCGCCATCTGCTGGCGCAGCAGCTTCTCGACCTTTTCTTCGACCACCTGCTGGTCGAGCAGTTGCCGGCTGGTGACGCGATCGACCTGCGCTCTCAATGCCGTGATTCGATCCTCGTATTCGTGCTGCATTCGCGCCTGGCGGGCGATCGTGCCGCCGATGAGATCGTCGCGCAGGACCAGATAGGATGTGGCCGCGAGATAGCCGATGCTGCAGACGCCGGCGAAGGATACGGCGATTGCCGCCATCCAGGGACGAACCGTCATGTGGCGAACCTTGTCGCCACTTGCCAGTATCAGAACGTGATTTTCCTTACGTTTTCCGAAGGCACGATTTGCCGAACGTCCAGACACCCGTTCTCTCCCGCCATGTGCGCGTTGCCTCGCATCACCTGCGGATCATTACACTTCGTTAGGGTTAACAATTGGTAAGGATGATTGCGGTTGCGTGATGCGGCTATCGGTTGGTCGAGGCGGTCATCGAGCGATAAAAGGACGGCGTCAGGCCTGCCTCGGCGCGGGCAATGTCGTTGAACGGTGCCTTCAATGGTCCGCGAAAATTGGCGCGCACCAGCGCCTGGAAGGTCACCGCGGGATCCTTCTTCTCGCGGGCGCAGAGGAAACGGAACCATTTGGCACCGACGGCAACATGGCCTTTCTCGTCTTCGTAGATCACATCCAGAACGGCGGCGCTCTCGACGTCGCCGGTTTCGCGCATCTTGGCCTGAAGGGCCGGCGTCACATCGAGACCGCGCGCTTCGAGAATGAGCGGCACCACGGCAAGGCGGGCCGTCAGGTCGTTGCGGGTATCGTGCGCCGCTTGCCAGAGCCCGTCATGGGCAGGCATGTCGCCATAGTCTGCACCGAGATCGTTCAGCCGCTGCCGGACCAGCCGGAAGTGCTTGGCCTCCTCGAAGGCGACGCGCATCCAGCCGTCAAAGAAGGAATTGGGCACCGGCTCGGTCGCAAAGCGGGCGACGATATCGAGGGCCAGGTCGACGGCGTTCAACTCGATATGGGCGATCGAGTGCAGCAAGGCGATGCGGCCCTTGAGGGAACCGAGCGACCGCCGCTTCACCTGCGTCGGCGGTGTCAGTACGGGCTTGTCCGGCCGCCCGGGGCGAACCGGAACGGGTCGGTCGAGCGGCGAGCGCAGCGACAGCGTGCGGCGCTGCCAGCGCCGTGCCGTTTCTTGCGCAAGCGCCGTCTTGACCTCGAGGTCGGCGGCGCGAATCGCTTCGACTGCGCCGCCCCGCAGGCTGTGAAACACGGGCAATTCGGTCATGGGTTTCCTCAGAGGGCCTTTGCGGCGGCCAGGACCTCCTGGGCGTGACCGTCGACTTTCACCTTTTCCCATACCCTGACGACGACGCCGTCGGCGCCGATCAGGAAGGTGCTGCGTTCGACGCCCATGTACTTGCGGCCGTACATCATTTTCTCAACCCAGACGCCGTAGGCAGTCACCACCGCCTTTTCCTCGTCGGCAGCGAGCGTCACTGTGAGGTTGTGCTTCTTGGCGAAGCGATCGTGCTTTTTCACCGAATCGGGGGAGAGGCCGATCAGCGTTATGCCGGCTGCGGCAAACTCTTCGGCAAGTTCGGAGAACGAGATCGCCTCCAGCGTGCAGGCCTGCGTATCGTCCTTCGGATAGAAAAACAGCACGACGGGGCGGCCGCGAAAGGCGGAAAGCGAGATCGTGCCGCCGCCATCGCGCGGCAGCGTGAAGTCGGGAGCGACATCTCCGGGAGCGGGTCTTGCCATGATTAAACCTTCCTTCTGCCAAGTTTTGCAGACAATCGAACGCTACTGCATGTGGCCCTTGATCGTTGCCGATCAATGCGAAATCTGCGGCAACTCAAAGTTCTACAGCGACTTCTGCGCGCCTCTTAAGGCACGCCGCGCTGTAGGGCATATCGAAATTCGTCGACTGCCGTCCAGCGCATTTGTGCTAGATTCGACAGGTTTCGGACGGCGTCAGCCGCTACGAAACGTTGCAGTCGCTCGCCCGCGCGATTCCCGTTGAGGGTGGTGGCTTTCCACAGCATGGTCCCGCGTCTCATGGTGACTCTGCACGACGACATGTGGTCTACAGGAAACGAGAACCAGCCGTCCGCAACGATTGAAAAGAAGGCGCGGCGAAAAAGCTCGTATCGAACGGAGGACGTCCGCGCTGATGAGTGAGATCCGCGGCGAAAAAGTCGGCTTTCGCAAGAAAGACATCGTCGCGCTGCATGCGTTGCCTTCGGCGCAGGCTCACGATCCCATGATCGTGCACGCACCACGCAAGCGCGCCCTGCTGCGTCTCTGTGCCAAAATTGCCCTGTCCATATCCCTGCTCGCCCTCATCATAGGGGCGATCCTCGTGACCGTGATCGAAAGCGGCATGATGGACAGCACGCTGAACGCGCGTGCCCGGACGGCCCTCAATGCTGCGCTCGGAGACGCCTACCGCGCCGACGTCGGCAGCACGGTCGTGCGCGTGACGGCAAGCGGCGCGATTGCGCTCAAGGCCCGCGAGGTGGCGCTCAGCGAAGCGGCATCCGGCCAACCCGTCGCGAAGCTTCGCTCGATCTCGATCGCACTCGACCCATTGGCGCTGATGACCGGCCGCATCGCCGTCTCCAGCCTTGAAGCGGAAGGCGGCGATTTCGATACCGGGCTCCTTCCTCGGGGCGAGCCGCTCGATCTCACCAAGATCCGTATCGCCGATGTCGGCGATGCGCTCGAGGCCCTGTTCTCCCATGTCGACCGCATGTCGCAGATGGCGGCCGGGCGGGGCAGCCAGACCGTAACACTCTCCGACTTCAGTTTTTCCGTCGTCGGCGCCCGCAACCGCGTCGTTCCGGTCGTCGCCTCCGCACTCGAATTCAACCGGGATGCCAGCGGTTCGATGAGCGTCAAGGGCAGCGCCACCGTCGATGGTGTCGAGGTCGATATCACCGCCGACGCGCTTGGCCAGAGAGGGCACGTGACCGGCTTTGATGCGGCGATCACCAATCTGCCTCTCGCGCCGTTCTTCTACCACGGCAAGTCGGGTGCGGAGCAGGCCTTTGGCATCGACGCGACGGCAGGGCTGACGTTGAACGCGACGCGGGCAGTCGGGGAGGCGAAGCCGGATCTGCGCGTGGCAGTGCGCACCTCCAAGGGCACCTTCCATGCCGGCGGCCTCGTCTCGACGCTCAATCCGTCGCAAATGGACATCGCCTATGATTTCGGGCGCTCCGCGGTCGAGATCCTGCCATCGGTCGTCAAGATCGGCCGCTCGACCTTTCCGTTCACCGGCGCGGTCATCGACCTCGACAAACTTGCCGGCGCCACGGACAATGGCTTCGCGATCGATCTCCTCCTGAAGAACGCAAGCTCGGCCCCGGAAGACGTCACCGATCAGCCGCTGACCTTCGATGCCAAGGCAAGCGGCCGGTTCACCGCAGACACCCACCGGTTGATCTTTGATCAGCTCGCCGTGTCGAGCCCGCTTGGCTCGATGTATGGCTCGCTTTCGGTCGCCTTCGGCAAGACCTCGCCGCAGATCAGCTTTGCCGCCGTCAGCGACCGCATGGAGGCGACGGCCGTCAAGCAGTTGTGGCCGTGGTGGATCGCCAAGGGCGCTCGCCGTTGGGCGATCGGCAACCTCTTCGGCGGCATAGTCACCAATGCGCGCATCGAAGTGTCAGTTGCCGAAGGCCGGATTGCCAACAACGAAGGGGAGTTGAAGCTCAACGAACAGGAGCTCAACATCAACTTCGAGATCGACGACACCCGCATCAACATAACCGGCGAGATACCGCCGCTGCGCGACACCTCCGGCAAGTTCAAGCTGAGCGGCCAGCGCATGACGGTTGAGATCGGGCAGGGCACCGCCTATTTCCCGTCGGGACGGTCCGTGGCGCTCAACGGCGGCGACTTCATCCTCCCCGATGTCTACACCAAGCCGCTGATGGCGGAGATGAAGATCGAGGTTGGAGGTGCTGCGGATGCGATTGCCGAACTCGTCACCTACAAACCGATCCAGGCACTGCAAAAGACGTCGCTGCTGCCGGAGGACTTCAGCGGTCCTCTCACCGCGCTTGTCGGTGCGCGCTTCGGCCTGATCTCGGACCAGCGCCCGCCCAAGCCGCTGTGGCAGGTGGAGATGCAACTGGACAAGGTCAGCGTCAACAGGGCGTTCTATGGCCGGCCGGTATCCGACCTCGTCGGAACGTTCCGGGTCGACAATCAGCAGGCCGTGCTCGATGCCGACGCGCAACTGGAGGGCGCCAAGGTCAGCATTGCGTTGACGGAACCGGTCGATAGCGATTCGAAGGTCAAGCGCTCGCGTGAGATTTCAGGCACCTTGGACCAGGGTGTCTGGCAGAAGCTGGCGCCGGGCCTGTCGAAGATCGTCTCCGGACCGATCAGTGCCGACGTGACGATTGGCGATCAGGATCGGGTAGAGGCGAAGATCGGGCTCGCAAAGGCCGCTCTGTCCTTGCCGTGGATCGGCTGGAGCAAAGGAGCCGGCATTCCGGCGGAGGCGCGTTTCACGGCGAGCAAGTCTAATGACACCGTCGTCATCTCCGATTTTGCCGTCGCCGGAGACGGTTTCGGTGCACGGGGTGATCTGCAGGTGGACGGTGGCGGACTGGTCTCCGCCCGCCTCGACAACGTCCGACTGGCCCAGGGCGACGACTTCAAGGTTTCGGTCGACCGCGGCAAGGGGGGCTATACGGCCACGCTCAGCGGCGCCGCTGCAGACATCAGGCCGATCCTCGCGCAGATGAAGGCGGGAAGCGACCAGAGCCAGGGCGGCGGCGACGACATCACCATCAAGGCACAGCTCGATCGCGTCACTGGCTTCAACGGCGAATCCCTGTCGAATGTGAACCTGGTCTATGCCGAACGCGGCAGCCAGATCGAGGACGTCAATCTTTCGGCTGTCACCGGCAGCGGTCAGGCACTTGTCGCCCGGATTGCCAAGGCCGGCGCCGATAATACGCTTGAGCTGACCACAGGCGACGCCGGCGCGCTGGCACGCTTTGCCGATATCTACCAGAACATGCGCGGCGGCCTGCTCAATCTCAAACTGCGCGATCGTGGCGGGCGTTCCTGGCGCGGGAGCGTCGACATCCGCAAGTTCCAGCTCGTCGGCGAACAACGCCTGCAATCGATGGTGTCGACGCCAACAGGCGCCGACGGGCGAAGCCTCAACCAGGCCGTCCGCCGCGACATCGACGTGAGCTCGGCCCGCTTCGAGCGCGGTTTCGCCCAGCTCGCGCTCGACCGCGGCGCGATCCGCGTCGATGGCGGCGTGTTGCGCGGCACCGACGTCGGCGCGACCTTCCAGGGGACGGTGCGCGATAACAACGGCATCATGGATATGACCGGCACCTTCATGCCGGCCTATGGCTTGAACCGTATCTTTGGCGAACTGCCGCTGATCGGCGTTCTGCTCGGCAATGGCCGCGACCGCGGCCTGCTCGGCATCACTTTCAAGCTCAACGGTCCCTTCAATCAGCCGAAGTTGACGGTCAATCCCCTGTCGATCATCGCGCCGGGCGTCTTCCGCAGCATCTTCGAGTTCCAATGAAAAAGGCCGGCGTGGTGGCCGGCCTCAGTCATCTATTCGTTGTGGCTCGGCTCAAGCCGGGCGCACGAGGATGTGCTTCTTCTTGCCGAGCGACAGCTTGACGACATTATCGGCGGTGACGTCACCGGTGCCGATCAGACGACGCTCGTCGCTGACCGCCTCGTCGTTGATCCTGACGGCACCGCCTTGCACGTGGCGACGGGCTTCGCCGTTGGAGGCGGCGAGGCCGGCGCGCACGATCAGCGTCAAAAGCCCGAGGCCGGCTTCGAGCTCGGCGGTCGGGATTTCGACCGAAGGCAGGTTGTCGGCGAGCGCGCCTTCCTCGAAGGTCTTGCGCGCGGTTTCCGCCGCCTGCTCGGCGGCCGATCGGCCGTGCAGCATGGCGGTGATTTCCGTCGCCAGGATCTTCTTGACCTCGTTGATCTCCGATCCGCCGAGCTTTGACAACCGCTCGATCTCCGCCATCGGCAGCGTCGTATAGAGCTTCAGGAAGCGGGTGACGTCGGCGTCCTCGGTGTTGCGCCAGTACTGCCAGAAGTCATAGGCCGACAGCATATCCGGGTTGAGCCAGATCGCGCCGTTGACCGACTTGCCCATCTTGGCGCCCGACGCCGTCGTCAAAAGCGGCGAGGTCAGCGCGTAAAGCTGCGGCGTGCCCATGCGGTGGCCGAGGTCGATGCCGTTGATGATGTTGCCCCACTGGTCCGATCCGCCCATCTGCAGGCGGCAGCCGGTGCGCTTGTGCAGTTCCACGAAGTCGTAGGCCTGCAGGATCATGTAGTTGAACTCAAGGAACGACAGCGATTGCTCGCGATCGAGCCGCGTCTTGACGCTGTCGAAGGACAGCATGCGGTTGACCGAGAAGTGACGGCCGACGTCGCGCAGGAACTCGAGGTAGTTGATGCCGAGCAGCCAGTCGGCGTTGTTGATCATCAACGCGTCCTTGGGGCCGTCGCCATAGGTGAGATAGTTGGAGAAGACCGTCTTGATGCTGGCGATATTGGCTTCGATCGTCGCCGGCGTCATCAGTTGGCGCGCCTCGTCCTTGAAGGACGGATCGCCCACCATGCCGGTGCCGCCGCCCATCAGCGAGATCGGCTGATGGCCGGTCGCCTGCATCCAGTGCAGCATCATGATCTGAATGAGACCGCCGGCATGCAGGCTCGGTGCGGTCGGGTCGAAGCCGATATAGGCCGTCACGATTTCCTTCCGGAACAGTTCATCCAGGCCAGACTCGTCGGAGATCTGGTGGATGAAACCACGCTCGCTGAGGGTGTGAAGGAAATCGGACTTGAAACCGGACATGATCTGTCTCTCTTGCGGGGAAGTTTTTGAACGAACGGGCGTTTAGCACTGTTTCCGCGCATAATCACTTCAAAAGTGATTCTGGAAATGTTGACGGCATGACACGGACAAGAACGGCAATCGGCCTGATGAGCGGCACGAGCATGGACGGCATCGACGTCGCCATGCTGAGGACCGACGGCGAAGACATCGTCGAGCGCGGCCCCTCCGCCGGCTTTGCCTATGACGCCCGCTTTCGCGACCGGCTGAAGCAGGGACTGGTCGACGCAAAGACGATCACGCAACGGGATCAAAGGCCCGGCGCGCTGTCGCAGCTTGAGCGCGACCTGACGCTGCGGCATGCCGAAGCAGTCAAAGCCTTCCTGCAGCAAAACGACCTGTCGCCGACGGCTATCGACGTGATCGGCTTCCACGGGCAGACCGTGCTGCACCGTCCCGACGAAGCCCTGACGGTACAGATCGGCGACGGCCCGCTGCTTGCCGGCGAAACGGCTATTGACGTCGTCTACGACATGCGCGCCAACGACATGGTGCATGGCGGGCAGGGCGCGCCGCTGATCCCCGCCTATCACGCCGCTCTGGCGCGGGGTGCAGCCGGTCTCGCGGCGCCGGTCGTCTTCGTCAATATCGGCGGCATTTCCAACCTGACCTTCATCGGCGCGGGCGAAACGCTCGTTGCCTATGACAGCGGCCCGGGCAACGCGCTGATCGATCAATGGGTCGAGGCACATGCCGGCATTCCCTTTGACCAGGGCGGCATGATCGCCAGCGAGGGCGCCGTTCTTCCCGATCTCGCGGAGCGCTACCTCGCCAATCCCTTTTTCACCGCGAAGCAGCGCCGGTCGCTCGACCGAAACGATTTTGCGCCGCCGACGGGAAGCGACGCCGGTCTTGCCGACGGCGCCCGCACGCTTGCCCATGTGACCGCAGCGGCGATCCTCAAGTCGGCCGTACACCTGCCGCAGCGGCCATCGACCTACATCATCTGCGGCGGCGGCCGCCTCAATCCGGTGATCATGCGCGACCTCGCGGCGCTCGCCAAGGAAGAGGGTGCAGCGGTGCTGCCGGCGGAGGACGCCGGCTTTAACGGCGATTCCATGGAGGCCGAGGCCTGGGCCTATCTCGCCGTAAGATCGCTGCAGGGCTTGCCGCTGACCTATCCGGGAACGACCGGGGTCCGGCGGCCTGTCACGGGCGGAAAACAAGCCGCCAGACCTGCTCGCTGATAGGCCCGAAACGGTATATGCTATCCACCGAATGGATTAATCAATTCTTCGCATCGGCCAATTAGGATCGGCCTCCGCGACCACCGGAGGTGGCGAAAGGCGGCTAGCCGCAGGACGAAGGTTTCGGGTTCTTCGATGGGTGGTGCGATCTCTCTGCTGGCTGTGAACTTTATCATTGCGCAGATTTTCACGGTCGCATTCCTCACCATTGCCGTAAAGAGCCGACAGCGCCGCGCGGCGCTGTGGTGCGCGGCCGGTTTTACCGTCGCGTCGCTTGCTGCCGTTTGCGAAGCGATCGTTCCCTTCTCGTCGACACCGCGGCTCTTTGCCATCGGCGCCTTCGCCTGCGTGCTCGGCGGCTTCTGTCTCCTGCGGTTTGGCCTCGGCCTCTTCTATCAGGTTCCGGTGCGTTGGCCGGTGCTTGCCGCGTGTTTCGTCGTGGGCGTTGCGCTCGACATGGAGATCTACGATTTGCCGCGCGGCACCTGGCAGCACGCCATCCCTTACCAGATGCCTTTCTTCCTGATCCAGGTGTGGACCGCGTCCGTGGTGCTGCGCTCGGGGCGACGCTCGTTCTCCGACTGGCTGCTTTTCGGTCTTCTGGCGCTCTGCTCGCTCTATTATCTCGTGAAAATCTATGCCGCCGTTGCGGCCGGCTCGGGCGTCACCGCCCAGGACTACGTCTCGAGCCCATTCGCGCTCATTTCCCAGGCACTCGGCGCGATGCTGATCGTCGGGGCAGGGCTTGCCATGCTCGGCGTGATGGTGAAGGACATCGTTGACGATGTGCAGGCCCGTTCGGAAATCGACCTGCTTTCGGGGCTCTACAATCGCCGTGGCTTCATGGATCGCGTCATGCCGCTCTTGCATGCGCGTGCGACCCAGACGCCGGGCACGCTTATCCTCGCCGACCTCGATCGCTTCAAGTTGGTCAACGACACCTATGGCCACCTCGCCGGCGACGAGGTGATCCGTCGTTTTGCGCGGGTGCTGATGGACGTCATGCCGAACCGTGCCGTGGCAGGCCGCCTTGGCGGTGAGGAATTCGCGGTGTTTCTGCCCTGCACGGACTTGTCAGAAGCGCGCGTCGTCGCGCACGGCATGCGCGCTGCCATCATGTCCCAGCAAATCGCCGGCCTGCCGGAAGCAGCGCGCGTGACGGCGAGCTTCGGCGTCACCGCCGTCGGCAGCGGCGAGGCCTTGGATCCCGTCATGCAGCGCGCCGACATGGCGCTCTACTCGGCCAAGGCAAACGGGCGCAATCGGGTCGAATGCACGGAGACGCCGACCACGGTCGTCAATCCGACCGTGCCGCAGTGGGTCGGTCGCCCCTAGGGGCCGCGGGCTCAAGCATAGATTGGACTGGCGTCCGCAAGCGCGCCGGATGTCTTGCCGATACCCTTCGCCTGCAGAAAGCGAAGAATGTCCAGAGTGAACTGGTCAGGATCCTGCAAGAGGGAGAAGTGACTGACTTCCGGTTGGATCAGCAAACCGGAGTTCGGAATGTTGTCGGCGATGAACAGTGTATCCGTTCGCTTGATGACTTCCTCGTGATCGCCATCCACGACCCAGACGGGAACCCGGATTCCCTGGAGATCGCGGTCCGTCATGTTTGGCTGTGAGGTCCACATCTTCAGCATCTGATCATAGAAGGCAGCGTATCCGCCGGGAGTGCGGGACAACCGCTC
The DNA here is from genome assembly GCF_014852025.1 of Ensifer sp. ENS10. Classification (NCBI taxonomy): domain Bacteria; kingdom Pseudomonadati; phylum Pseudomonadota; class Alphaproteobacteria; order Hyphomicrobiales; family Rhizobiaceae; genus Ensifer; species Ensifer sp. ENS10. The sequence goes on along the minus strand of NZ_JACVAS010000002.1, from coordinate 82,344 downwards.
GTACTCGACGCGGGCCCGGGCCTCGTATGCGTTGAACATGGCGCTATTGGTTAGATCGAAGGTTCCGGACGGGTTGCTGTTTGCCCCGAAGGCGAATACGCCGCTGACCCGCTCGGGATGCAGCATCGCCAGCTTGAGGCCGGTAATGGCACCGTCGCTCCAGCCGACAATGGCACTTCTGGGTATGTTCAGCTGTTCCATCACCCCGACGACGTCGGAAACCATGAGGTCGTAACCGACAAGGTTGTCCCAGGTGCTGCGGCCGTGGCCGCGGCTGTCGAGAACGATGACTTGGTAGAACTTGGCGAGTTCAGGAACCTGGCGCCCCCAATAGTCGGAATTGGCCAGGCCTCCATGCAACATGATGATGGGCTCGCCTGTGCCGTAGACCGAGTACCAGATTTCCGCACCCGATACCGGTACGAACCCGTTCTGCGTGGCCGCTGGAAGCGCCGGAGTGTCCGGAAGGGTCTGCCATTTCGGTTCGCCAAATGAAACGCCCAACATTCCCGTCATCGCGATCCCCCAAAAAAGCGCCTGGCGTGACGCGCACGCCAGCACGGACAAACGGATCAACTCCAAATAACCCTGCCGTCCTTTAAACAGCTCAGACTTGCACCATACGCCGTTTGCGCGGCTCTGAAATCACCCCACCGGGTGAAGGACGACCGGACTTCGGAGTTAAATGAGGGTAACAGCGACGCGGCGCAGCGCTCAAACGTACGCAAAGCTCGCCGCAAACGAAAAGAGCCGTGCGGTCCGAAGAACGCACGGCTCTACTGCTCAATCTACCAAACGGTCAGCGAATGCGCTTGGCGGCCGGCTCCGGCGTCAGTTCGCCGTTCAGGCGACGGTCGAGATAGTCCTCGCATTCGCCCATCAGTCCGTCGACCTGACCATTGAAGAAGTGGTTGGCGCCGGGCACCGTGCGGTGGGTGATGAGAATGCCCTTCTGCGCCTTCAGCTTCTCGACGAGACCGTTCACGTCCTTCTCCGGCGCGACCTTGTCGGAATCTCCGTTGATGATCAGGCCGGAGGACGGGCAGGGCGCCAGGAACGAAAAGTCGTAGATGTTCGGCTGCGGTGCCACGGCCATGAAGCCTTCGATCTCCGGACGGCGCATCAGGAGCTGCATGCCGATCCAGGCGCCGAAGGAATAGCCGGCAACCCAGCAGCTCTTGGAATCCGGATGCAGGCTCTGCACCCAATCGAGCGCGGACGCCGCATCCGACAGTTCGCCGGCGCCGTGGTCGAACTCACCCTGGCTGCGACCGATGCCACGGAAATTGAAACGGAGCGTGGTGAAGCCGCGCTTCTGGAACATATAGAAGAGCTGGTAGACGATCTGATTGTTCATCGTGCCGCCGAACTGCGGATGCGGGTGCAGGATGATGGCGATCGGGGCGCTCTTCTGCTTCGAAGGCTGATAACGGCCTTCGAGGCGGCCGGCGGGTCCGTTGAAAATGATTTCGGGCATTGGCTCTCCGGGAGTGTTCCTGGTTCGAATCTTGGGTTCAGATCGCGATCAGTCTTGACGAAAGCAGTCAGCTTTTCTAAAACCTAGTTTAGAACCGTTCAAAACTTCTGTGCGGGCATTCCGCCTTGTGCTTCGTCTCTTAAGGCAAGCGACGCGGAAAATTCAAGGAAAATGCATCGCCAGAGGTTGCCGGCTTGCGGCCTGTTGGTCTAGCGAAGGAAATCATGTCGGGTTCGCGCATCTACATGGACTGGAATGCCACGGCGCCGCTTCTGAGCGAAGCGCGCGAGGCCTGCCTGTTCGCGATCGACCTCGTCGGCAACCCTTCTTCCGTCCACGGCGAGGGCCGTGCGCTGCGCACGCTCATCGAAAATGCCCGCCGCGATGTGGCCGCCCTTTGCGGTGCGAAAGCTGCCAGCGTCATCTTTACCAGCGGGGCGACGGAAGCGGCCAATCTGGTGCTGACGCCCGATTTCCGCATGGGCCGCACACCGCTCAAGATCAGCCGGCTATACGCGTCGGCGATCGAACACCCTGCGATACGCGAAGGCGGACGCTTTGCGCGCGAAGCCGTTTGCGAAATCCCCGTGACCTCGGCGGGTGTCGTCGATCTTCAGGTGCTTCGCGAACTGCTCGCAGCGCATGACCGTGAACTTGGCTTGCCGATGGTCGCCGTCATGCTGGTCAACAACGAGACCGGCATCATTCAGCCAATTGCCGAGATTGCCGAAATCGTTCGCGCCAAAGGTGGTATACTTGTCGTCGACGCGGTGCAGGCCGCGGGCCGGCTGCCGCTGGCGATCGAAGAGCTGAACGCCGATTTTCTCATTCTCTCCTCGCACAAGATCGGTGGCCCGAAAGGCGCAGGCGCGCTGGTGGCGCGCGGCGAGGTGTTGATGCCCGCACCGCTGATCCGCGGCGGCGGGCAGGAGAAGGGGCATCGTTCCGGGACTGAAAATCCTGTGGCGATTGCCGGCTTTGCCGCCGCCGCCAGAAAGGTCGGCGAAGGCGTTGGCCAGCGGATGAGCGCCGTTGGAGCGTTGCGCGACAAGCTCGAAGGCGAGATGCTGAAAGCGGCAACGGATGTGGTCATACACGGCCGCGACGTTTCGCGCGTTGGCAACACGACATTCTTCACGCTCCCTGGCCTGAAAGCCGAGACGGGACAGATCGCCTTCGATCTCGAAGGCGTCGCGCTTTCGGCCGGATCGGCCTGTTCGTCCGGCAAGGTGGGACAGAGTCACGTGCTGACGGCGATGGGCTACGATCCGCGCCAGGGTGCACTGCGGATCTCGATCGGCGAGGCGACGACCGCGGCTGACATCGAACGTTGCGCCGCGGCCTTTGCAAAGGTAGCAGCACGACGCCGGGCACCGGGGCAGGCCGCCTGACGCGGACGACGGGACGAAATTGCGGAAAAGCAATTTTCCGCTTGGCAAACAGGGTGAAAAGCGCCTTTTAGCCATTACATAAGCGGTGCGCTCAGTCGCATCGTGTTGACAAGCTACCGGACCTTGGATCCGGAAAGATTGGAGAACGACATGCCTGCCGTGCAGGAGACCATTGATCAGGTCCGTCAGATCGACGTCGACCAGTACAAATACGGCTTCGAAACGACCATCGAAGTCGAGAAGGCCCCGAAGGGCCTGTCGGAAGACATCATCCGCTTCATTTCGGCCAAAAAGAACGAGCCGGAATGGATGCTCGAGTGGCGCCTTGGCGCCTATCGCCGCTGGCTGACACTCGAGGAGCCGACCTGGGCCCGCGTCAGCTATCCGAAGATCGACTTCAACGACATCTACTACTACGCAGCGCCGAAGGGCCTCACCGGTCCGACGTCGCTCGACGAGGTCGACCCCGAAATTCTCAAGGTCTACGAGAAGCTCGGCATTCCGCTGAAGGAACAGGAAATCCTCGCCGGCGTGCAGAAGTCGAGGATCGCCGTCGATGCCGTGTTCGACAGCGTCTCGGTCGTCACCACCTTCAAGGAAGAGCTGAAGAAGGCCGGCGTGATCTTCATGTCGATCTCCGAGGCGATCCGCGAACATCCCGAGCTGGTGCAGAAGTATCTCGGCTCCGTCGTTCCGACGACCGACAACTACTATGCGACGCTGAACTCCGCGGTCTTCACCGACGGTTCCTTCGTCTACGTGCCGAAGGGCGTTCGTTGCCCGATGGAGCTTTCCACCTATTTCCGCATCAACGAGAAGAACACCGGCCAGTTCGAGCGTACGCTGATCATCGCCGAGGAGGGCGCCTACGTGTCCTATCTCGAAGGCTGCACGGCGCCGCAGCGCGACGAGAACCAGCTTCACGCTGCCGTCGTCGAGCTCGTCGCCCTCGATGAGGCAGAGATCAAGTACTCGACGGTGCAGAACTGGTATCCGGGCGACAAGGAAGGCAAGGGCGGCATCTACAACTTCGTCACCAAGCGTGGCGATTGCCGTGGCAAGAACTCCAAGATCTCCTGGACGCAGGTCGAAACCGGTTCGGCGATCACCTGGAAGTATCCATCCTGCATCCTGCGCGGCGACGGTTCGCGCGGCGAGTTCTATTCGATCGCGGTCTCGAACGGCCACCAGCAGATCGACTCGGGCACCAAGATGATCCACCTCGGCAAGAACACGTCGAGCCGCATCGTCTCCAAGGGCATCGCTGCCGGCGTTTCGGAAAACACCTATCGCGGCCAGGTCTCGGCCCACCGCAAGGCCGAGAACGCCCGCAACTTCACCCAGTGCGATTCGCTTTTGATCGGCGACAAGTGCGGCGCGCACACCGTGCCCTATATCGAGGCGAAGAACTCGACGGCGCAGTTCGAGCATGAAGCCACGACGTCCAAGATCTCCGAGGACCAGCTGTTCTACTGCCTGCAGCGCGGCATCCCGACCGAAGCGGCGATCGCGCTGATCGTCAACGGCTTCGTCAAGGAAGTCATCCAGGAACTGCCGATGGAATTCGCCGTCGAAGCGCAGAAGCTGATTGGCATCTCGCTGGAAGGTTCCGTCGGCTAAGGCCCTGAACTGAATATTGAATGGCGCGCACGTCGTGTTTGCGCGCGAACAAACGTTCGTTTCCCAAGAGGACGATAGAAATGCTTGAAATCAAGAACCTGCATGCCCGCATCGCCGAAGATGGCACCGAAATCATCCGTGGCCTGAACCTCACGGTGAAGGCAGGCGAAGTTGCTGCCATCATGGGCCCGAACGGCTCCGGCAAGTCGACGCTCTCCTACATCCTCTCGGGCCGTGAAGACTACGAAGTCACCGAAGGCGACATCCTCTACAACGGCGAGAGCATCCTGGAGCTCGACGCTTCCGAGCGTGCGGCCAAGGGCATCTTCCTCGCCTTCCAGTATCCGGTCGAAATCCCCGGCGTCGCCACGATGCAGTTCCTGAAGGTGGCAATGAACGAGCAGCGCAAGTATCGCGGCGAAGACGAACTGACGACGCCGGAATTCATGCGCCGCGTCAAGGAAGCTGCAGCCGAGCTGAAGATCGCTCCGGAAATGCTGCGTCGCCCGCTGAACGTCGGCTTCTCCGGCGGTGAGAAGAAGCGCGCCGAAATCCTGCAGATGTCGCTGCTCCAGCCGAAGCTGTGCGTGCTCGACGAGACAGACTCGGGCCTCGACATCGACGCGCTGAAGATCGTTGCAGACGGCGTCAACGCGCTGCGCTCGCCGAACCGCGCCGTCGTCGTCATCACCCACTACCAGCGCCTGCTCGATTATATCGTTCCGGACACGGTGCACGTCCTCTACAAGGGCCAAGTGATCAAGTCGGGCGACAAGATGCTGGCGCACGAACTCGAAGCCAACGGCTACGCCGACATCATCGATGCCGCGGCTTGACGCCTGTTGAAGGAGTGTTCGAATGAATATGCAACAGGCAATCAAGATGACGGCCGCCGAGACGGCGCTCGTCGATGCCTATACCGCGCAGATCGGCGATTTGCCGGGTGATGGTTCGGTTCTCTCGGTCCGCGACACGCTGGTGCACGAACTGAAGACGGCTGGCCTGCCGACCCGCCGCGTCGAATCCTGGCACTATACCGACCTGCGCACCCTGCTGCGCGCAGTGCCGGCCGCCGACCCGACGGCCTTTGCCGATCGCGTCGATGCGCTGGTTCCGGGCTCGACAGTACTTTCCGTCCGCAACGGCCAGGCTGAGGTCAAGGCCAGCCTGCCTGATGGCGTGACCGTCCGTTCCTATGTCGACAGCCTGCTCGACGGTTCGGCGGCCGCCGGCCTCGCCGTGCTCGGCTTTGACGACGCGATCGGCCGCATCAATGGCGGTCTTGTCCGCGGCGGTCTCGAAATCGACGTGGCTGCTGAAACTGCTCTGGAAGATCCGCTGGAAATCCAGCTGGTGCAGAGCCTCGGCCAGGCGCATACGCGCTTCCCGGTCGCCTTCGGCGCCAACACCAAGGCAACCGTGATCGAGCGGCATCTTTCGACCGATGCCGGCGAGAGCTTCGTCTCGTCTGTCAGCGACGTGACGCTTGCGGAAGGTTCCGAGATCATCTGGATCATCCTGCAGCAGCAGGGCATTTCCGATACCCATCTCGGCCAGCTCCGCTTCGACCTCGGCAAGAACGCCAAGCTGCATCTCTTCGTGATCAATGCCGGCGGCAAGCTGGTGCGCCAGGAGATCCACGGCAAGACGAGCGGCGAGGGCGCGGATTTCAAGCTGCGCGGCATCAACCTGCTCGGTGGTGAAAGCCACACGGACGTGACCTTCACGCTCGGCCACAACGTGCCGCACACGACCTCGACGGAGGTCATCCGCAACGTCGTGTTCGACCGCGCCAAGGGCGTCTTCCAGGGCAAGATCCTGGTCGCCAAGGACGCCCAGAAGACCGACGCGAAGATGGCGTGCAACACGCTGCTCTTGTCCGACGATGCCGACCTGTCGGCGAAACCGGAACTGGAGATCTTCGCGGACGACGTCCAGTGCGGTCACGGTGCGACGGTTACCGACATCGACCACACCCAGCTCTTCTACATGCTGGCGCGCGGCATTCCGGAGAACAAGGCGCGGGCGATGCTCGTCAACGCCTTCGTCGCCGAGATCGTCGAAGAGCTGGAAGAGCACGAAGCGCTGGTCGAGGCACTCGAAGACGTCATCTCGACCTGGCTCGACAAGCACGCCTAAGGCTATTGCGTAATTCCTTAATTCGGAAGCGATTTAGGGATAGAATTATGCAGCAGTTCAACATGTTACAGCGACCTTAGCGCGTCCGGAATGACGCGCGGCGCTGTAGCGAAATTGGATTGAAACACATGGAACACTCCGTACCGGTGCCTGCCTACGACGTCGAAGCGATCCGCAAGGATTTCCCGATCCTATCGCGAACCGTTTATGGCAAGCCGCTTGTCTATCTCGACAACGGCGCATCGGCGCAGAAACCACAGGTCGTGATCGACGCGGTGGCCCATGCCTATTCCAACGAATATGCCAACGTCCATCGCGGCCTGCATTTCCTGTCGAATGCCGCGACGGAAGCCTATGAGGCGGCGCGCGATAAGGTGCGCCGCTTCCTGAACGCCCCTTCGCCCGACAACATCATCTTCACCAAATCCTCGACCGAAGCGATCAACACGGTCGCCTATGGCTACGGCATGCCGAAGCTCGGCGAGGGTGACGAGATCGTGCTGTCGATCATGGAGCACCACTCCAACATCGTTCCCTGGCACTTCATCCGTGAGCGTCAGGGCGCCAAGCTTGTCTGGGCGCCGGTGGACGAGAACGGCGCGTTCCACGTCGAAGACTTCGTCAAATGCCTGACGGACCGCACCAAGCTCATCGCCATCACCCATATGTCGAATGCGCTGGGTACGGTGGTTCCGGTCAAGGAGATCTGCCGCATCGCTCGCGAACGCGGCATCCCGGTTCTGGTCGACGGCAGCCAGGGTGCCGTGCACATGCCGGTCGACGTCCAGGACATCGATTGCGACTGGTACGTGATGACCGGCCACAAGCTTTACGGCCCCTCCGGGGTCGGCGTGCTCTACGGCAAGATGGACCGGCTGAAGGAGATGCGGCCGTTCCTCGGCGGCGGCGAGATGATCGAGGTGGTGACCGAAGATTACGTCACCTATAACGATCCGCCGCACCGCTTCGAGGCGGGCACGCCGCCGATCGTACAGGCGATCGGGCTTGGCTACGCGCTCGACTACATGGAAAAGCTCGGCCGCGCAGCGATCCAGGCGCATGAGGCAGACCTGACGGCCTATGCGCGCGAGCGTCTTTCGGCGGTCAATTCGCTTCGGGTTTTCGGCGACGCGCCCGATAAGGGCAGCATTTTTGCCTTCGAGATCGCCGGCATCCATTCCCACGACGTCTCGATGGTCATCGATCGCGCCGGGGTCGCTGTTCGCGCCGGCACGCATTGCGCTCAGCCGCTCTTGAAACGCTTCGGTGTTACCTCCACATGCCGTGCATCTTTCGGCCTCTATAACACCAGGGCCGAAGTGGACGCGCTGGCGGACGCGCTGGAGCATGCACGCAAGTTTTTCGCCTAAGAAATTGGTAAAAGGTTCAAAGAGTTCTCGTAGTCTTTTGAACCAAAAGAGAAAGTCCAGGAGGCCGATATGAGCCTTGATGCAACGGAAGAAAAGGTCGATGTCCGCGAGGGCATCGTGCATTCGGCGATCCCGACCGAGGAACTGGCGCGCCTCAGCGACGATATCATCGCCGCACTGAAGACCGTCTACGATCCGGAAATCCCGGCCGACATCTTTGAACTTGGCCTCATCTACAAGATCGACATCGAAGACGACCGGATGGTCAAGATCGACATGACGCTGACCGCACCGGGCTGCCCGGTTGCCGGCGAAATGCCGGGCTGGGTCGAGAATGCCGTCGGCGCCGTCGAGGGCGTATCGGGCGTCGAAGTCTCGATGACCTTCGATCCGCCATGGACGCCGGACCGCATGTCCGAGGAGGCGCAGGTCGCTGTCGGCTGGTATTGAGCCGGCGCCGCATATTGATCCGTTAAGGCACGGATACTACATTTGATTCTGTAAGGCGCCGGGCCTTTACCCCGGTGACGACAAGGAGAATGAGCCCATGGGCTTTGCCGTAATGAGCCTGACCGATTCTGCCGCCGACCGCGTCCGTTCGATCGTCGAAGGCGCCGGTGCCGATGCCAAGGGCATTCGCGTCGGCATCAAGAAGGGTGGCTGCGCCGGCATGGAGTATGCCGTCGACCTGGTGACCGAGCCCAACCCCAAGGACGACCTGATCGAACATCAGGGCGCCAGGGTCTGGGTGGCGCCCGAAGCCGTGCTCTACCTGCTTGGCACGCAGATGGATTTCGAAGTCACGACGCTGCGCTCCGGATTTACCTTCAACAATCCGAACCAGACGTCCGCCTGTGGCTGTGGCGAATCGGTCGAACTGAAGCCCGCCGACCTCGCGGCTCTGGCCGCACAGGGCGATGCGGCGGTGCGCGCCAACTAAATTTCCTCCATTCTTTCAAACGGATAGGTTGGCCCGGTTTTCGCCGGGCCATTTTTCTGCTGAGATGCTTGAACATGGAACGGGGGATTGGGCATGGCGGCGTTCAATGAGGATCTCGTCTTCAAGGCGCTCTACGAGACGTTTCCCGATCCGGTGATCATCATCGACGCCGAGCGCGTCATCCGCTCCGCAAACAATGCCGCCCTGCGCCAGTTCGGCTATCCCGCCGAAGAATTCATCGATCGCTCGGTGCGGCTGATCTACGCCAACGACGCGGAATACGAGAAGCGCCTGCGGAACCGCGCGGCACGCGTGGACGAAACCGCGGCCCGGACGTCGAACTATCTCTATGTCAGGCGCGACGGATCGACATTTTCCGGCCACCTTCGCACGACGCCGCTGCTCGACGATCAGGGCGCGGAACTGGCGCTCATCGGCATCATCCGCGACGTTTCCGATCTCACGGAGGCTGTGGGCGAGCGGCAGAAGGCTTCCAATATGCTCAACGCAGCGCTGGAAGCGATGCCAGAGGGCTTTGCCATTTTCGACCGGCAAGAGCGGCTGGTCGTCTATAACAGGGCGTATCAGGCAATCTGCGGGCCGGCGGGGGCAGCGCTGAAGCCCGGCATCACGGCCGAAGAAATCCTGCTTCTGGCGCGACAGGGCGGCCATTATCCCGATGCCTTGCCGGGCACCCGCGAGGGCGACGAGTGGATCGCTTCGCGCCTGCGCGATTTCCGTCACCCCGATGGTCGCCCGAAGATATACCGCTATGCCGACGATCGTTGGCTGCGCGTGGAGAATATCAAGGCGAAGGACGGCAACACCGTCGTCGCACGCGTCGACGTCACCGATCTCAAACGCGCCGAGCTCGCGCTTGAGCGCCAGAGGCAGGAACTCGAGCACAAGAACGAGGCCCTCGGTCAATTCACCGCGACGGTCTCCCATGACCTCAAAGCGCCGCTCAGACACATCTCCATGTTCTCCGAAATGATCGAGGACGATCTGGCGGCAGGAAGCCAGGCTGAACTCGCCGAGAATGCGCGTCATCTGCGCGACAGCGTGAAACGCATGAACCGGGTGATCGACAGCCTGCTCGACTATGCGCAGATCGCGCACCGGATCACCCATTGGACGGAGGTGCGGCTCACAGACATTGTTGCCGAGACGCTGACGATCCTGGCCGGTGATATACAGGACGCGCAGGCAACCTTCGAGGTTGGCGACCTGCCGGAAGTGGAAGGGGACCCGGAGCTTCTGCGCCGCCTGGTCCAGAACCTGATCGGCAATGCGATCAAGTATCGGCACACCGACCGCCAACCGGTGATCTGCATTCACGGCGGCGTCGCCGATCAGATCGTTGAGCTGGTCGTCGAAGACAATGGCATCGGCATCGACCCGCGCTTTTCGACGCGGATTTTCGAAGTGTTCCAGCGGCTGCACAAGGACGAGACCGTCTATGGCGGCACGGGGATAGGTCTGGCACTTGCCAAGCGCATAGCCGAAAGCCACGACGGCTCGATCCGACTTGACACCACCTTCCGCGAAGGCGCACGTTTCATCGTGCTTCTTCCGAGGCGGCTACGGAAGGCAAACTAGGGCGGAACAGGTGGTCTCGACGCCAAAGCGACTGCTCTTGGTGGAGGACGACGCGCACGACGCGCGCTTCGTCATGCGTGCCTTCGCACAGGTCGACGAGACCATCGATCTGGTGCTGGCGGCGGATGCGGACGACGCGATCGCCCAGCTTGCCCGCACCCATTTCGACTTTGTGCTCCTGGATATCAAAATGCCCGGCAGCGACGGTATCGAGCTTCTGCGGCGCATCCGCAGGGGGCAGGCGACCGTCCTGATCCCGGTCATCGTGCTGACGTCATCCAGCAATCCGACCGACGTGCTCCATTGCTACCGCGCCGGCGCCAATGCCTATGTCGCCAAACCTGCTTCGGTCGCCGGCTACAGGCACTTTGCCGAGGCCTTCGTCCGCTTCTGGATTGAAAACACCATCCTGCCTCCCGGAATGACCACGCGTCGGTAAGTGCGCGCCAAAAAACGCGGGCGGACGAACGCGTCACGTCCTGGTGTCGATCCTTGTAGATTTCGGGAATCAATCTGGATGCGGGCACGCGCTGCGCGCTGCCACGGGCGCCAGAAGGCGCTGAGGAAACCGGCGGAGCGAGCGCCCCGCCGGCTTTATTGACGTTACTCTGCCGCTTCCGCGTAGCTTTCCAGCGGCGGGCAGGTGCAGACGAGATTGCGGTCGCCAAAGACGTTGTCGACACGGTTGACCGGCGACCAGTACTTGTCGACCCGGAAGGCGCCCGGCGGGTAGCAGGCCTGTTCGCGCGAGTAGGGACGATCCCATTCGCCGACCAGGTCTTCGACCGTGTGCGGTGCGTTCTTCAGCGGGTTGTTGACCTTGTCCATCCGGCCTTCCTCGATGGCGCGGGCTTCCTCGCGGATTGCCAGCATCGCATCGCAGAAGCGGTCGATCTCGGCCTTGGTTTCCGATTCCGTCGGCTCGATCATCAGCGTGCCGGCAACCGGCCAGCTCATGGTCGGCGCATGGAAACCGCAGTCGATCAGCCGCTTGGCCACGTCGTCGACGGTGACGCCGGCGCTTTCGACCAGCGGGCGGGTGTCGATGATGCACTCATGCGCCACGCGGCCCTTCGACGACTTGTAGAGCACTTCGTAGGCACCCTTCAGGCGGGCAGCGATGTAGTTGGCGTTGAGGATCGCCACCTTCGTCGCCTGGGTCAGGCCCTCGCCGCCCATCATCAGGCAGTAGCTCCAGGAGATCGGCAGGATCGAAGCCGAGCCGAAGGGAGCCGCCGAGACCGCACCCTCATGGCCGTCCGTTTCCGGATGGCCGGGGAGATACGGGGCCAAGTGCGCCTTGACGCCGATCGGGCCCATGCCGGGACCGCCGCCGCCATGCGGGATGCAGAAGGTCTTGTGCAAGTTGAGGTGGCTGACGTCGGAACCGATGTCGCCGGGGCGGGCAAGGCCGACCATGGCGTTCATGTTGGCGCCGTCCAGGTAGACCTGGCCGCCGTGCTTGTGCACGATCTCGCAGACCTCACGCACGTTCTCCTCGAACACGCCATGGGTCGACGGATAGGTGATCATGCAGCACGAGAGGTTTTCCGCGTACTGCTCGGCTTTCGCACGGAAATCGTCCATGTCGATGTCGCCGTTTTCACTCACCTTGATGACGACGACCTTCATGCCGGCCATCTGCGCGGAGGCCGGGTTGGTGCCGTGCGCCGAGGTCGGGATCAGGCAGACGTCGCGATGGCCGTTGCCGTTGGCGATGTGATAGGCGCGGATCGTCAACAGACCGGCATACTCACCTTGCGCGCCCGAGTTCGGCTGCATCGAGATCGCGTCGTAGCCGGTGACGGCGCAGAGCTTTTCCGACAGGTCCTCGATCATGTGCTGGTAGCCAGCCGCCTGCTCCTTCGGCACGAAGGGATGGATCTCGGAGAATTCCGGCCAGGTGATCGGCAGCATTTCCGCGGTCGCGTTGAGCTTCATCGTGCACGAGCCGAGCGGAATCATCGCCCGGTCGAGCGCGAGGTCGCGGTCCGACAGACGGCGGATGTAGCGCGTCATCTCGCTTTCTGCGCGGTTCATGTGGAAGATCGGGTGCATCAGGTACTCGCTTGTGCGCAGCAGCGGCTGCGGCAGGCGGTAACCCGGCTCGAACTGTTCCACCTTGAAGTCGCCGCCGAAGGCGCGCCAGACGGCTTCGAGCGTGACCGGGCGCGAGCGCTCGTCAAGGCTGATGCCGATCTTGGTCTCGCCGATCTTGCGCAGGTTCACTTCCTCGGCGACCGCGGTCTTGAGGATGATGCCCTGCAGCTTGCCGACTTCGACGGTGATCGTGTCGAAGAACACATCGGGCTCTACGGTATAGCCGAGTTTTTCAAGGCCCATGGCGAGACGCACGGTCTTCTGGTGAACGCTCTGGGCGATCGCCTTGATGCCCTTCGGTCCGTGGAACACCGCGTACATCGAGGCCATGACGGCGAGCAGCACCTGGGCGGTGCAGATGTTCGACGTCGCTTTCTCGCGGCGGATGTGCTGTTCGCGGGTCTGCAGAGACAGGCGATAGGCGCGGTTGCCGCGCGCATCGACCGATACGCCGACGAGGCGGCCGGGCATGGAGCGCTTGTGCGCGTCCTTGACCGCCATATAGGCCGCATGCGGACCGCCATAGCCGACCGGCACGCCGAAGCGCTGGGTGCAGCCGATAGCGATATCGGCGCCCATCTCTCCGGGCGACTTCAGCAGAGCCAGCGCCAGCGGATCGGCGGCGACGGTTGCGATCGCGCCGGTCTGGTGCAGGCGGGCGATCAGGCCGGTGAAATCGTTCACGTGGCCGTAGGTGCCCGGATACTGGAAGATCGCGCCGAAAACATCGACCGGATCGAGATCGGTGAAGGGATTGCCGATGACGATCTGCCAGCCGAGCGGCTCGGCGCGGGTCTTCAGGAGAGCGATCGTCTGCGGGTGGCAGTTCTCGTCGACGAAGAAGGTCTTGGCCTTCGACTTCGAGACGCGCTCGGCCATCGCCATGGCTTCAGCTGCGGCGGTCGCTTCGTCGAGCAGAGAGGCGTTGGCGACGTCGAGGCCGGTCAGGTCGCAGACCATGGTCTGGTAGTTGAGCAGCGCCTCGAGGCGGCCCTGGCTGATTTCCGGCTGGTAGGGCGTATAGGCCGTGTACCAGGCCGGGTTTTCCAGGATGTTGCGCTGGATCACCGGCGGCGTGATCGTGCCATAATAGCCCTGGCCGATCAGCGACACGAGCTTCTGGTTGCGGTTGGCCGTTTCGCGCATCTTGTCGAGCGCCTCGCGCTCGGTCATCGGCGCGGCCCAGGCGAGCGGCGTCTTCTGGCGGATCGACGGTGGCACGGTATCGTCGATGAGCGCGTCGAGTGACGGGTAACCGACGACCTTCAGCATCTCGTCCATTTCGGCCGGCGACGGGCCGATATGACGCCGGTTGGCGAAGTCATACGGCTTGTAGTCGGTAAAGGTGAAATCCTTGGGCATGCTCATCAGGCGACGAGCTCCTTGTAGGCCGCTTCGTCGAGAAGGGCGTCGGCTGCGTTCGGATCGGCGAGTTTCAGCTTGAAGAACCAGGCAGCGCCCTGCGGATCGCTGTTGACCAGCGACGGGTCGTCGACGATCGCCTGGTTCACTTCGACGATTTCGCCATCAAGTGGACAATAGACGTCGGATGCTGCCTTGACGGATTCGACGGTTGCCGCCGTGTCACCCTTGGCGAAAGTGGAGCCGGTTTCCGGTAGTTCCACAAAGACGAGGTCGCCGAGCTGGCCGGCTGCGTGTTCGGTGATGCCGACCGTTGCGACGCCAGCTTCGACCTTCAGCCACTCGTGTTCGTCGGTGAACTTCAACATTTGCGCTTTCTCCTGATCAGCGTTTGTAGGTTTGTTTGACAAAGGGCAGGGCGGCGACCGCTACCGGCAGGTACTTGCCGCGCACTTCCGCAAAAAGGGTGGTGCCATTTTCCGTGTGGCCGGCATCGACATAGCCCATGGCGACAGGACCATCGACGGAGGGACCGAAGCCGCCCGACGTCACCTGACCCACCGGGCTCTTGCCCTCGGCATCCGCAAAAAGGCTGACGCCGCCGCGCACGGGCGCGCGTCCTTCCGGCTTCAAACCAACGCGACGGCGCGAAGCGCCATCGGCCAGCTGGCCGAGGATGCGATCGGCACCGGGGAAGCCTCCCTCACGGGCGCCGCCGGCCCGCCGGGCCTTCTGCATCGCCCACTCGATGGCGCCCTCGACCGGCGTGGTCGTGGTGTCGATGTCGTTGCCATAAAGACAAAGACCCGCTTCCAGACGCAGCGAATCACGCGCGCCAAGGCCGATCGGCTTGACATCGGGATGCTCGAGCAGCCGCTGTGTGACATCCACTGCGGATGCGACGGGAATGGAGATTTCGAAACCGTCTTCGCCGGTGTAGCCGGAGCGGGAAATGATGCAGGCAACATCATGCAGATCGGCTTCGGCGACGTCCATGAAGCGCATGGCCGAGACATCGGCCCACAATTCGCCCAGCACGGCTTCGGCATGAGGACCCTGCAGCGCGATCAGCGCGCGGTCGTCGAGCATGGTGACTTGGCAGGTGTCGGCAAGCCCCTTTTTCAGATGCTCGAAATCCGCATCCTTGCAGGCGGCGTTGACGACGAGGAACAGGTGGTCGCCACGGTTGGCGATCATCAGGTCGTCGAGGATGCCGCCTTCGGCATTGGTGAAGATCGCATAACGCTGCCGGCCTTCGCCAAGGCCGAGCACATCGACCGGCACCAGCTTTTCAAGCGCAAGCGCTGCATCTTCGATCTTGCCGGACTTCGGCCGGACAATGACCTGGCCCATATGCGAAACGTCGAAGAGACCGGCGGCAACACGGGTGTGCTGGTGCTCCTTCATCACGCCATCGGGGTACTGCACCGGCATGTCGTAACCGGCAAAGGGCACCATGCGCGCGCCGAGTGAAAGGTGCAGCGCATGCAGCGGCGTATGTTTCAAATGGGGATTCTGTTCCAAATCCGGCCTCCAGGTCTGGCGCTCCCGCGCCGGCTCACACTTCCGGCATCAATCGCCGTCGATTCGAGCCCCCTCTGTCCCTTTGCCTGAGATTGTTATCCCTTCGGCGAGCGTTGAAACGCTTCTCTCCAGAGTCCTACCGGCACCTTGCTGGTCCTTTGGCCTGAGAGTTTCCGGGGCGGTTGCTCCTTCGGCACCGGTTTGAGCCGGCTTCTCCCAACAAGATCGTCTCCAGATAACGGCGAAGGCGGGAGCTTGGCAAGGGGGCGGTGTCGCGGTGAAACACATTTTTGTCGCACGACCAAAGGCCGCAGCCCGGGCGGGTGCGGCAATTCTGTCTTTGCATTCTTCTCCGGTTGAGGATAACCCAAGTGAAATACCGGGGATGACCATGACAGGGCGCGAAGGAAAATTCGGGATAGCAGTGCGGCTGATCGCCGTATTCGCGCTCGTTTTCCTGGCCTTTGCCCACAAGCCGCTCATGGCCAAGACGCTGACGCCGGCCGAGATCGCCGCCTATCAGCTGCCTGATGGTTCGATGGCCGAAATCTGCTTCGGCCTGGACGGCGTCGACCACCAAAGCGGCAAGGGCCAATCGATGGCCCCGATCTGCGAAGCCTGCCGGCTCTCGGGTTCGATCCTCCTGCCAGTTCCGCCGACCGAGAGCGTTCGCGCCGATGCCGGCGAATGGCAGCTATCGCCGGTTCTCGCTGAGAACGCCACGCCCCATCAGCATCTGCGCCTGCTGCCGCATTCGCGCGGGCCGCCTGTGCGTTCGTAATCCTCCTCTCGCATTCCCATTACAATTCGCCGCCCTCAAGCGGCTTGGACCACGCCCGTGGTCAGGAGATTACGACATGAACACGACCAGACTGGCTTCGCTTTCGCTCGGCCTTAGCCTTGCCGCAAGCGGCATTGCCCACGCGCACGCCACCTTCGAAAACGACACGGCGCCGGTGGAGAGCACCTTCAAGGCGGTGCTGCAGGTGCCACACGGCTGCGACGGCAAGCCGACGACGGAAGTGCAGATCAAGCTGCCCGAAGGCTTCGTCTTCGCCAAGCCGCAGCCGAAGCCCGGCTGGGAGCTCGAGGTGATCAAGGGCGATTACCAGAAAACCTATGACAATCATGGCGAGAAGGTCTCGTCCGGCCCGGTGGAAATCCGCTGGAAGGGCGGCAACCTCTCGGACGACTACTACGACACCTTTGTCGTACGCGGCAAACTCTCGGGCTTCGACAAGGAAACCGTGCTTGCGTTCCCGACCACGCAGCTTTGCGGAACCGAAGGCAAGGTCGTCTGGGATCAGGTTGCTGCCGAAGGCCAGAACGCGCATGACCTGAAGAGCCCGGCGCCGACCGTGACGGTAACCATGGCCGACGCTGCCGATCCTCATGCCGGCCATGGCGGGCATATGGCTGCTGCCGACGGGGCAGCGAAACTTGGCGACCTCGAGATATCAGGCGGCTCGGTTAAGGCCATGTTGCCGGGCGCCAAGGTCGGCGGCGGCTTCCTGACGATCAGGAATGGCGGGGCAGGCGAGGATCGGCTCGTGGCCGTCGAAAGCCCCGCGGCTGCTCGCGTCGAGATCCACGAGATGAAAATGGAAAACGACGTGATGAAGATGCGCAAGCTCGATGACGGCGTTGCAGTACCGGCCGGTGAAACGGTCGAGCTCAAGGCCGGCGGCCTGCATCTGATGTTCATGGACGTGAAGACGCCGTTCAAGGAAGGTGATGCCGTTCCCGTCACGCTCGTCTTCGAAAAGGCTGGCAAGGTCGATGCGGCATTCCCGGTTGGCTCGGCCAAGGGCGGCGCGGCGGCCGGCGGCCACAAGCATCACTGATTGAGAGATTGTGACGCCTCAGGCGGCGTCGCTTTCATCCTCTTGGCCGGCCGGTTCATCCTGCCGGCCTTCGTTTTCGCGGCTCTCGGCTCCGTCGTCGTCATCGCGCATGAATTCGAGATAGCGGCGCAGCGCTTCGGCTTCCGAGCGTTCCGGCAACCGGCCATCGGCGCTCATGAGCATGAAGGAGAGGGGCAGGGCGCCCTTGGTCTTTGGGATCGAGACCGGCGTCAGCGCGGGCTCCTCGGCGCGCCGGATCGAAAGCAGCGTGATCGCTTCGTCGGTCGGACCGTCACCCCGCACGCGTGCAGACGGCTTCAGCGCTTCCGCTGCATAGGCCGCTGTCGTCGCGGATACTGTGACGACCTGTGTCACGTCTTTCCTGCCTTCCCGTCGTTCAATCCTTTCTTGTCGCTCAACTCCACTTGCAGGCGTGTAAAAACCGGCACCTGCCTTTTAATAAAATCCTAACGACGGCCAGATTCGTGGCAGTTGCGGTGAACGAATCCCGAAGCGCGAACCTTTACTTGCGATATTACTAAAGTTCGCGCACACTCGCCCAGATAGAAACGGAGAGGCTTCAAATGACCGAGCGAAGCGTGTTGGAAACCAGGATTCGGGCCCTCTACCTTGCCCGCAACGTCAACGACCTCGACACCATGATGGCGCAACTCGATCCGGACTTCAGCTTCCGCATCGTCGGAAACGGCAGGCTCGGCACGATGGCGCTCGGGGTCAACACGCCGGAAACGGTGCGCAGCAGTTTCCAGGCCCTCGTTGAGAACTGGGACCTGAGCGAGATGGAGATGGTTGGCGCTTACGCTGACGGCGATACTATCGTCGTCCACCGCGCCGGCGTCGTTTGCTTCATTCCATCGCAAACCCGTCAACGGACCGAAATCATCGACAAGTTCACGTTCCGTGACGGGTGGATCGTCGATCTGACGGAGTTCGTTGACACCTTGTTCGTCGCCGAAACGATCGGGCTACTGGACGCGCGGGACAGAGACTATTCGTCCTCAACTCTGGACAGGATGAGCCTTTGAACTTCCGGTTCCTGGGATCGGATGGCGTTCATCAACACGGCGAGGCGGCTGCGCAGGCCGTGGATCTGGTCGAGCAGCCGCATGGCGACATCAACGCCGTCGTCGTTGACGCCCATTGGACCTGTCAGATCCTGGATCAGACGGGCGCGGGCGAGGTCGGCGTCTTCGAAAAGCCAGCCGGAGTCGGCCTCGCGCGGCATCAGCCAACGCTGTTCGATCCAGATGCGCAAGACCTTCACCTCGATGTCGAGGTGTTCGCAGAATTCGCGGTCGTTCATGCTTGCCCTCCCATGTCTTTGCGCGGGTCTTCCGTCTTTCCGTCTGCCCAGCTTTCAACGAAGGCGGATAGCGCCGGATCGGGGGTCTGCGGCAGCACGATCTTCAGGCTGACATAGGCATCGCCATGGCCGCCGCCGGACTTGTGCAGGCCCTTGCCCTTCAAACGCAATGTCTTGCCGGTGTTGGAGTGCGGCGGGATCGTGACATTGACCGCCCCGTCGATCGTCGGAACCCGGATCTTGCCGCCGAGCACCGCTTCACTCAGTGAGATCGGCACCTCGTAGCGAACGTCGTCACCATCGGTTGCAAAAAGAGGATGCGGCCTGACGCGGATATCGATCAGCGCGTCGCCGGCCGGCGCACCGTTGAACCCGGGTTCGCCCTTGCCACGCAGCCGCAGCGTCTGGCCGTCGCGCGTGCCGGGCGGGATGGTGAGATCGAGCGCCGGTCCGCCGCCCGGCAGGCTGATCTCGGTCTTGGTGCCGTTGGCCGCGTCGAGAAAGCCGATCTCCATGGAAAAGTGCTGATCACGGCCGCGCTGGCGTTGCTGCTGGCCGCCGCTGCGACGGGAAAAGAAACTCGAGAATATATCGTCCGCATCCGCGAAATCCGAAAAGCCATGTGCGCTCTCGTAGCGTCCCGCCGTATCTCCAGACGAGGCATAGTCGCGGTAGTAGTGGCGGGGTGCAGTCTCCGCACCCGTCTCGTCAATTTCGCCGCGATCGTATTTGCCGCGTTTCTCCTCGTCACTGAGGAGGGCGTAGGCCGCCGAAACAGCCTTGAAGCGGTCCTCCGCTCCTTTGTCTCCCGGGTTAAGATCCGGGTGCAATTTCTTGGCGAGCTTGCGATAGGCGCTCTGGATGTCCTTTTGTGTCGCTTCGCGGCTGACGCCGAGCGTTTCGTATGGGCTCGTCATGCGGTCTCCCTCAGGCGGCATCGATTGAGGTCGCATCGCCGACGCTCTGCGTGCGTTGCGATCATGCGTCTTCAATCACTCGCCTAAGAGCATAGGGCGGATTTTCGCGCGCGACAGGGGCGGCGCACCATGCGTGACGCATTGTCGCCGGCGCGGCCGGTTGCGGCTCTGCACCTTCGACCATTTCGCGAATTCGCGATCTCTGATACAATCAACGCCGGAAAGTTTTCTTTGGGGTGCAACGTTGCCTCGAAGCTCGGGGAGGTCGAAATGTCCGTCCGCCTGCAACTCGCCATCATGGTCGGCCTGATGATCAATGCCATCCTGTTCGGGATCGGCATCGTAACGGTTTTGTCGATCCCGGTTCTCGCCGACAACGCGAAGTATTCGATCCCGGCCCTGGTCGTCGCCTGCTTTGTCACGACGCCGTTCGTCGCCTGGATCATGGCGCCACGGCTTCGCCTCAGGTACTGGCAGGAGCGGGAGCAGGGGAACAAGCAGCAGCCGATCTAGCCGCGCTCATCGATTATTGACCAAGATTTACGTAAATCCATGGAAATCCGGGATGCACGAGCGGCCAAGTGATCGCCGGTACAAATTACATCTTCAACGATCAAACGTTTTGTTATACCACCGACTATATGCTGCTTGTCCCGTACGCTAATCCTCATATACCCACTAGTCTCAAGGACATAGCCGCTGTTAAGGCCCGAAAGGAACCGACTTCATGAGAACGATCGTATTGCTGTTCGCACTCGTCACTCTGGCCGCTTGCTCACAGACCGGCGGCGGTGGCACGCACTATGTTGGCGGTGACGGCGATTACTACCAGGGCATCGTCGCCCCCCGGTAACTGCGATCGTTTTCCATCGATCACTTGGCTGCCGCGAGCGCGCCTTCGCAAGAGGGAAAAGGCTCGGCTAGCCTGGTGGCCAGCGGCCGCCGGCCCAAAGTGACAGGCTTTGGCCGCCCCCTCAGAGCCAGCCGCCGGAAAAACCTGCTCGCCTCAAACCCACCACCACGGGCGCGCACCGGCGCATGATGTTCCACAGCAAGCCTGTTCGGTAGTTCTCGATCATCAGGACAACCGGGCCCTGGTCGATGCCGAAGTGGTAGGGGCTGACCCACCAACCAGTTTCGGTTCCTTCCACCGGAAAGCTTCGGTTGAAGGATGGCTTGAAGCCATAAAGCCTGGTCATGCCGAGCTTCATGCGGGCGCAGTTCCAGACTGTCGGGATGACGATCTCCGGCGCAAACGGCAGCGAGGCGACGACGGCCCAGGGCGACACGGTTCCGTCATCCGGGCCGAAGGGCGCACCGCGGGCGAGATAATCGAAAAACTCCCTTTCGCTGCCGTTCACGGTGCGCTTGGTCCAGCCTGGCCCGTCGCTCGCCGTGAACCCCCAACAATGCTCGCCGTAGCCGACGAAATTCAGCGGATTGCGGATGGCATATTCCTGCTGGACGAATGTCGCGTGCCGGCTGTTCTGGAAGTAGTCGCTATTGTGTTCGCGCATGAACTCGTCACGGATCCCGCGGAAATCGATCCACATATGCGAGAGCTGGTGCGTGAAGAGAGGGCCCGAATAGAGCAGCTCGCGACCATAAAGGTTCCGCCAGTCGTAGCTTTCAGTATAGGCGGCATAGGCTTCGGCCGGCAGCGGATGGGTCGGCGAGCCGAGGCCGAGTATGTAGAGAAGCAGGCCCTCATCGTAGCCGCGCCAGCGATAGGGAATGAAGCCGTTCTCCGGCCGCCAACCATGGGTCAGCGTAAGTCCATGATCGCAGGCCCAGTTCCAGTCGGCACGCTCATAGAGCGCATTTGCCGACCGGCGAATTTCGATTTCATCCGGCGTATCGCCATCAAAATAGGCGGCCACCGTCAACGCCCCCGCAAAAAGGAAGGCGGAATCGATCGTCGACAATTCGCATTCCCAAACGCGCCTGCCGGACTCAATGTCAAGGAAGTGATAGAAGAAGCCCTTGTAGCCGGAAGCATCCGGCTCCGGCCCCTGCGGACATTGCAGAAGAAACTGCAGCCGTCGACGCGCGATCTTTGCGGCGAACTTGCGAATGACAATGCCCCGCTCGATAAGCACGGGTATCGTCGCGAGCGCCATGCCGATCGCCGCAATACTTGCGGGTGCATCTTCCTGCGTCTTGTCGCGCACCAGACCGTTGTCGGGATTGGTGCAATGCAGATAGTACAGCAGCGTCGTGAACTGCAGCCGGGCAAGATCCTGCTCGGTCGGCATCCGGTTCAGTTCGGGATCTGTCGACAACAATCCCGGCATGGCTAGGCCACCACGAGGCGGACGTCGTGATCTCGTCCGTCATCCACGAGTGGAACACTTCGGTCAGCGACCTTCCTGCCATCAAGGCTCAGCGAATAGTGCTTCTGTCCTCGTTTGGAATCTCGGCTCACCTTGATACGATAGGTTGATCTGCCATGACGAAAGTCCACTTCGTATGTTGACCACCCGGCGGGTATGCATGGCTCGACAAAAAGCCGGGGCCCCTGACGGCGAATGCCGAGAATGGCCTCAAGACCAACGCGGTACAGCCAGCCCGCCGATCCCGTATACCAGGTCCAGCCCCCGCGGCCGGTGTGAGGAGCGGCCCCATAGACGTCGGCGCTGACAACATAGGGCTCGACCATGTAACGGTCGGTGTCTTTGGGTGACAGGGCATGGTTGATGGGATTGAGCATGCTCCAGAGCTGAAACGCCCGATCGCCATCCCCCAGCAATGCTGTCGCCAGCGCCACCCACGTGGCCGCGTGGGTGTACTGGCCGCCATTCTCCCGAATTCCGGGCACATAGCCCTTTATGTAGCCGGGCTGTAGCGAGCCCTTGTCGAACGGCGGATCGAAAAGCTGTATCAAGCCGTTGTCGGTACGAACGAGCCGCTCCCAAACCGCGCGCATTGCCTGCGCGGCGCGCTCGGCATCTGCAGCACCCGAGATAACTGCCCAGGCCTGCGGGATCGCGTCGATCTGACACTCGTCGTTCGACAGGGACCCGAGGGGCGTACCATCGTCGAAGTAGGCACGGCGATACCAGGCGCCATCCCAGGCGTGGGTTTCCAGGGATATGCGCAGGGTCTCGGCGCGCTCCTTGCACGATTTGGCCCGTTCGTCATCTGCCATCGCCGATGCGATGGCGGCAAAGGATCCAAGGACGGTCAGAAAGAACCATCCGTTCCATACGCTCTCGCCTTTGCCTTCCGCGCCGACCCGGTTCATGCCGTCGTTCCAGTCGCCCGTTCCCATAAGCGGAAGCCCGTGGCTGCCTAGCCGCAAACCTCGGTCAAGGGCCCGACAGCAGTGCTCATAGACGGTCCCGCTCTCCTGGCTGGCCGGAGGCACCTCGTAACGCTCCTCCTCCTCGTCCTCTAGAGGCGGCGAGACGATGAAAGGAACCTGCTCGCTGAGGAGCCCGTAGTCTCCGGAGACCGATACATAGTGATGGACGACGTAGGGCAGAAAGTAGAGGTCGTCCGTCATGCGTGTGCGCACGCCGGCACCCGATGGCGGATGCCACCAATGTTGAACATCTCCCTCGGTAAACTGGCGCGAGGCAGCGCGAAGGATGTGCGCTCGCGCTTCATCGGGCGCGCAATGGACGAGGGCTGCGACGTCCTGCAGCTGGTCGCGAAATCCATAGGCGCCGCCGGATTGGTAGAACCCGGTTCGCGCCCAGATACGGCAAGCCAACACCTGATAGAGCAACCAGCGGTTCATCATGAGGTTGAAGGCCGTATCTGGCGTTCGGACCGTGACGGCGTTCAGCAGATGATCCCACTGTTGTGAAACGGCTGCCAGCGCGTTCCTGGCGCCCCTCGGTTCGGCATGTTCGCGGACGAGCCTGCGCATTTCCTCGCGGCTTTCGGCCTGCCCGAGCACGAATACCAGCTCGACGGTCACTGCCGGCGGGATTGAGGCGCTGACCATGAGGGCTGCGCAGGGGTCGAGCAGAGAACCGGTTTGTCCCCCAAGATCGAAGCCTTCCAATCCCACCGGCTGAGCGGTGGAACCGTTTCTGCCGAGGAACGCGCGCCGATCGCATGTGAACGATCGGACAGGCGCGCTTGAGGCGGCGAATGCGAGCGTTCCGGAGAAATCACCCTCCCAGACGCTCCGGGCAACGATAGCACCGATCTCGCTGTCAAATTCGCATTCGATCCGGGAGAATGCGCTTTCGCGCAGCGTGCCGAGGACCCATTCAACGAAGTAGGTGGCGGTAAGGCGGCGAAGTCGTTTTCCGTCGTTGCGAATAGCAAGGCGCACAACCTTGATCGCTCCCGAGGCCGGCACGTGGACAGCCATTTCATGATGCAATGGTCCGCGACTGCTTTCGTAGCACGTGTAACCTTGGCCATGCCTCGTTCTCGTCGTCGATGTTTGGCCAAGAGGCAAAGGCGTCGGCGTCCATAGCTCCGCCGTCTGCTCATCGCGCAAGTAGATAACTTCACTCGGCGGGTCCGAGACCGAGTCGTTTGACCAAGGCGTGAGCCTGTTCAGTTGGCTGTTGCCCGCCCAAGTGTACCCAAGACCGCTGTCGCTGGTCAGGCAGCCAAACGCGCTATTGGCAAGGACGTTGCACCACGGCGTTGGCGTCGCGTCCGCTGCGATCACATATTCGCGCCCGTCTTTGGTAAACCCTCCACGGCCATTCCAAAAAAGCAGGCTATCCTGTGGTGCCTCGTGACGCCTTTCGTGCGCGGCGGAGACATTCGTCCTGGTCTCCTTCAGCGTCGGAAAAGTGGTGGCCGATCTCGCCGAAAGTTGATCTGAAAGGGATCCTTGACTGCAGCAAAGGACGAGGCGCGCGGCGGCCGTGATCGCATTTTCTGCACTGGCCGAAACACTGGCCCTCGGTGGGAAATGAATACCCCCGGCTTTGCCGAGGGTTTGCTCCACATGGGCCGTCGCCTTGGCGCTCAACTGCAAGCTTTCGCTGGCTTCCCTTTCATCGAGGACCGCGAGATCGAAGGGAAATCCGCGACTGGCAAGGAATGCGTGGGCCTTGATGACATTGTCGACGAGAGAGTCCTCGCCTGTTTTGTCGATACGCAGCAGGAGAATTGGGATGGCTCCCGATAGTCCCGCCGATCCCAAGTCGTCGCGGTTCAGCCGCCTCGTGTCGGGCGTGCTGCCTTCCCTTAAGCCGGGAACAGAAAATGCCAGATGTGCTACGAGCCGATTGTAGACGGCCAACTCTTGAGGAGAGGGTGACCGGGGCGGGCCTTCATTGTTTTTCTCGGCATCCACCAACGTTTGGCGCGCGGCGTCGATATTGGCGAAGCGTCTTGCTATTGCGGCAGCGTCTACATCACTATCGGCTGCGCCCGTTACGAACGCGATCACTTCCGCTCCGGAGGGTTCCAGATCGACTGTCCGGCGCAGGCTGAAGATAGGGTCGAGCACGGGACCCGTCGTCCCTGATAGACGGCTCCCCGGCGCCAGGGCGTCAGGGTTTGAAGCCGTCCGCCGCCGGCCAAGAAATCTGTAGCGGTCCGTTTCATATTCCACCGCATGGCCCTGGCGGCTTGACGCAGACACGTGCACCGCCCAGACGGGGCGCTCCGATGCACTGCGCGGCCGGCGCCGCGCGAACAAAGCGGTTGTTTCGGTGTCGAACCAGGTTTCGATGAAAAGCTTGGCAAATGCCGGATGTGCGCTATCGGCGCTTCGGCCATTCAGGCAGACTTCGGAATAGCTTGTCAGCTCAAGCTTTCTCGCTTTCTTACCCTTGTTGCAGAGTTTCAGCAAACGCACCTCGGCATCGCAATCCAGTGCGACCGACACGTCCCATCGAATATCGATGTCTCCGAGCAAACAGCGGTACTCGGCACGATCGCCGCGAAACGTGTGTTCGTAGATCGCATCCGGATGGCAGATCGGCTGCCGGCCAATCGACCAGACCTCACCGCTCTCAAGGTCGCGGATGTAGCAGAACTGGCCCCAGCAATCGCGTGTGCCGTCCTCACGCCAACGCGTGATATCGAGGCCGTGCCAGGTTTCATACCCGGCGCCGGCCTCGGTCAGAAGCACGTTGTAGTGCCCATTCGAAAGCAGGATCGTGTCAGGAGGCACGCCTGCCTGATGTGTCGCACTGACGTCAACCTTGCCAACTGGCCGGACCATCAGACCGATCCTTCATTGCGGGCTACACGTTGTCACCCTCGGTCGACGTCCTCGGCTTCGCCTGTTGCGCACCCTGAACGCCCCATTTCCAACCGCTGATCGACGGCATGTCGTCGCCATGCTTCTCGATATATTCCCGATGCTCGATCAGCTTGGCTTGAATTGCCTGCTTGAAATAGGCGGCGCGCGCCCCGAGTTGGGGCAGGCGGTCGATGACATCGCCGGCGAGATGGAAACGATCGAGCTCGTTGAGCACCACCATGTCGAACGGCGTCGTCGTCGTGCCTTCCTCCTTGTAGCCACGAACGTGCAGGTTGCCGTGGTTGGTGCGGCGGTAGGTGAGGCGATGGATCAGCCACGGATAGCCGTGGAAGGCGAAGATGATCGGCTTGTCCCTGGTGAAGATACCATCGAAGTCACGGTCCGTGAGGCCGTGGGGATGTTCTTCTGCCGGTTGCAGTTTCATCAGGTTGACGACATTGACGACACGCACTTTCACTTCCGGAAGATGCTCGCGCAGCAATTGCACCGCGGCCAGCGTTTCGAGCGTCGGAACGTCGCCGCAGCAGGCCATGACGACATCCGGTTCGCTGTCGGCATCGTTGCTCGCCCAATCCCAGATGCTGACGCCCATGCTGCAATGGCGCACGGCCTGTTCCATTGTCAGCCATTGCGGCCCGGGTTGCTTTCCGGCCACGACGACGTTGATGTAGTTGCGGCTGCGCAAGCAATGGTCAGTGACAGACAGCAGCGTGTTGGCATCCGGCGGCAGGTAGACGCGGATGACGTCAGCCTTCTTGTTGACGACGTGATCGATGAAGCCGGGATCCTGATGGCTGAAGCCGTTGTGGTCCTGCCGCCAGACATGGGAACTCAGGAAGTAGTTCAGCGACCCGACGGGCCGGCGCCAGGGAATTTCGTTGCAGACTTTCAGCCACTTGGCATGCTGGTTGAACATCGAGTCGATGATGTGGATGAAGGCTTCGTAGCAGGAGAAGAAGCCGTGGCGGCCGGTCAGCAGATAGCCTTCGAGCCAGCCCTGACACTGGTGTTCGCTCAGCACCTCCATGATGCGGCCATCCGGTGAGAGGTGGTCGTCCTCCGGATAGATTTCGGCCATGTAGCAGCGATTGGTGACCTCCAGCACGTCCTGCCAGCGGTTGGAATTGTTTTCGTCCGGGCTGAACAGGCGGAAGTTCTTGGCGTCCATGTTGGATTTCATCACGTCGCGCAGGAACTTGCCCATGACGCGGGCCGCTTCCACATTGGTCCCGCCGGGACGGGGAACCTCGACGGCATAGTCGCGGAACGCCGGCATCTTCAGGTCACGCAGCAACAGGCCGCCATTGGCGTGCGGATTGTCGCTCATGCGGCGATGCCCCGTTGGCGCGAGCGCTGCGATCTCCGGCTTCAGCCGGCCTTGATCGCTGAAAAGCTCCTCGGGGCGATAGCTCTTCATCCATTGCTCGAGGATGCGGATGTGCTCGGGCTTGTCCATCTCGCCCATCGGCACCTGGTGCGCCCGCCAGTAGTCCTCGCATTTCTTGCCGTCGATCTCGGGGGGGCAGGTCCAGCCCTTCGGCGTGCGGAAGACGATCATCGGCCATGCCGGCCGCTTCAGATTGCCCCTCACGCGGGCATCGTCCCAGATCCGCCGGATCTCGGCCGTCGCCGTATCGAGCACAGCTGCGAGTTGCTGATGCACGCTTGCCGGATCATGCCCTTCGACGAAGTAGGGCTTGTAGCCCATGCCCTCGAAGAACTTCTGCAACTCGTCGCGCGGAATGCGGGCGAGGAAGCACGGATTGGCAATCTTGTAGCCGTTCAGGTGCAGGATCGGCAGCACGCAGCCGTCGCGGGCAGGGTTCAGGAACTTGTTGCTCTGCCAGCCGGTAGCAAGCGGCCCGGTCTCGGCCTCACCGTCGCCGACCACGCAGGCGACGACGAGGTCCGGGTTATCGAAGGCGGCACCGTAGGCATGGCTCAACGCGTAACCGAGTTCGCCGCCCTCATGGATGCTGCCGGGCGTTTCCGGCGCCACATGGCTCGGGATGCCACCTGGAAAGCTGAACTGCTTGAAGAGCCGCTGCATGCCCTCGGCATCTTCACCGATGTTCGGATAGAACTCGGTGTAGGTCCCTTCGAGATAGGCATGCGCCACCAGCGACGGCCCGCCGTGCCCCGGCCCGATGATATAGATCATGTTGAGGTCGTCGCGCTTGATCACGCGGTTGAGATGCACATAGAGCATGTTGAGGCCGGGCGACGTGCCCCAGTGGCCGAGCAGGCGCGGCTTGATGTGTTCGCGTTTCAGCGGCTCGCGCAGGAGCGGATTGTCGAGCAGATAGATCTGGCCGACAGAAAGGTAGTTCGAGGCGCGCCAATAGGCGTCCATCAGGCGGAGTTCGTCTGCCGACAATGGCGTTGTTGAATGCGAGCTCCCGGATGCCGTCTCTTTCATCGATACCGTTTCAGGCGAAACCATCTGAACCTCCCGATCATTAGGACATTGCCTGGATTTCTCCGACTTGCAGTCGTGCAAGCCACTGCAGTCTCTTGAATTCGCTACGGTCGTTGCTGTTTGCCGGCGACGGGCAGAATGATGGAACACCTGTCTTCGGACGACAGCGGCTGGGATCGTCTTGCCAACTCGGTGTCGCGAACACCTGCGTGTCGCGGCACAATTAAAAGGGGCGCTATTGCGGATATGGTTCCGAGAAGTGCTCGACCACGCCCCGAACGCCACGGACATTTTCGGCCACGATCCGTGCGGCCCTCCGGCACTCGGCCGTCTCCACGTTGCCCCAGAGATGAACGATGCCATCGGTCACTGCGACCTTCACATCCAGACCTTCGAGGCCGGTGTTCTCGCCGAGGCGCACGAGAATGCTGCGCCGGATCGCTTCATCACCCGCGGCCGTCTCGTCCTGCTTTGCCGACAAAACCGCCTGCAACAGATCGGCGCGGCTGACGATGCCGACCAGAACGCCGTTCCTGAGAACGGGAAGGCGCTTGATGCCACGTTCCTGCATCAGCGCCGCCACCCGCGAGAGCGGCGCATCCTCGTCGATGGTAACGGGATCGGCTGTCATGGCGTCGCCCACCCTCCAGGAGGATCGGCGTATATAGGCGTGGGCCCTGTCATCGGCCGCAAGCGTCACGTCCGCCAGCGGTCCGCCGCCACCGAGTTCCGTCCGCCGGATCAAGTCGCCCTCGCTGATCAGCCCAATGAGACGGCCTTCATCGTCAACGACCGGAAGGCCGCTGACGTGGCTGTCGAACATGATCCGGGCTGCCTGTCTGACGCTGTTGTCAGGCGAAAGCCTGACGATCTTTGTCGTCATCACATCTTTGACGCGCATGTCGATCCAACTCCGAAAAGGACCTTGGTACCGTCATTAGCGGGCGTAAGGTAAACCTATCGCGGCGGTTCGACAACCTGTTCGTGGGGGAGATGTTCGAGTTGAGCGCTGGCGCTGGCAGAACCCGTGCTGCAGCTTCTAGTCGAGCCCAAACACTCGTGCACAGCCCGATTGGATTTAACTAGCTCTCGACGCGCGCGGTTGTGTTCTGGTGGAGCCGAAGGGAGTCGAACCCTCGACCTCCGCAGTGCGATTGCGGCGCTCTCCCAACTGAGCTACGGCCCCATTGCAAGTGGGATCATGAACAAATCCACGGTCTTTGCAAGGGCAACGTAGCAGACCTTGGTCCGCTCGAAATACAAGGGTCGCGGCAGGTCATTCGCCAAAGTCGTGTTCGCGCGTGCAACTTTGACAGGTAGAGCACATTCCCATATCGACAACGCCACACCGTTCGTGCAGAGACGTTCTGATGGATGATCTGAAATACCCGCGTACCTATCACCTGCCGACAAGTCCCGGGCTCCAAAGCGACGACAAGCGGATACCGGACCTTGCGCCCTTTCGGGGGGAACGTGTGATCATTACCGAAAAAATGGATGGCGAATGCACGACTCTGACCACGGTCAGGTCCTATGCCCGATCGCCGGACAGCGGCTATCATCCGTCACGTGACTGGCTGCGCGCTTACCACGCGCGCCGTGCACCGCATATCCCGGATGATTGGCGGATTTCCGGCGAGTATCTCTATGCCCGGCACTCGGTTGCCTATACCCGCATATCCGGCAACGCCCTGCGGTCGTTCTTTTACGGCTTTGGCGTCTGGGATGACAGCAATGAGCTTCTGAACTGGGATACCACGCTCGAAATCCTGGAAATGTTGGAAATCGAGCCGGTTCCGGTCCTCTATGATGGACCGTTCAGCGATGACGTCATCCAAAATGTGGTAGCGGGCTTGGATACGTCGCGCCAGGAAGGCTTTGTCGTCCGGCTCGCCGACCGGATGCCTTACCCCGCGGGCGCGGGCAGCGCTGCTCGGTTCTTTGATGGCATCGCCAAGTGGGTGCGATCTAGCCACGTTATAAATGAAAAACACTGGATGGCCGGCCCGGTCGTGCCGAACGAGTTGCGAGAGGGGCTTGACGCGACGCCATAGGCCGGAAGTCCGCGCCGCTGCTCGGTGCTCGATTTCAGGATCGCTTTTTCAGGAATAGCGCGTAATCGCGCCCCCAGTCCTCCTGCGAGCTCGCCGAACACTTCGAAACCGAGCTTCTCATGAAGGGACGGGCCTGGAATTCGAACGTGTCAAGCCAAGGCCCTGGCCGCGATACTGCTCGGCAATGGCGAGATAGTGGACGAAGGCCCAGCCGTTGCCATCCGTGGCGTCGAGCCCGCCGGTCGCGGCCCCGGTCTCAGCGCGCCAGATTCGAAGCAGAGCCAGCCAGGTTTTGGGCGGGTCTGATGCCTTCTCGAGCGCCGAGCTCGATCGTTCTGAACGCGTCGCGCCACAGGCTAGGACTGCGCGTTTGTAGCTGCACGGGCGTCATTGACGCGTGCCGCCGTATGTTACCGTAGGCCACGTCCCCATGCGCTTGTCGAACCATGCTCGCGGGTTTAGGCTAATACAAGCGACGGCATCACCCGAACCTCGTTCAAGTTTGCCGGAGCGCGTCAGCCATGAATGACGCCCGAGTCCCGGCCGCGAACGTCCATGGCGCCCGGATCAATGTGCACTTTTTCGGTATCCGACATGGGCGCCTGCCGGCTCCGCACTTCCCTTAATGGGCCTCTCAGTGGGCCCGGCGATTTGGAGGAGGATTAGCAATGGCCCAGACGATGAAGGCCGCCGTCGTTCGGCAGTTCCGCACGCCCCTTGTGATCGAGGAGGTGGCGGTGCCGACGCCGCAACCTGGGCAGATCCTCGTCAAATATGAAGCAACGGGCGTCTGCCACACCGACCTCCATGCAGCAAATGGAGACTGGCCGGTAAAGCCTAGCCCGCCGTTCATTCCGGGACACGAGGGCGTCGGCTATGTCTCGGCAGTGGGTGCCGGTGTCAAGAGAGTGAAAGAGGGGGACAGGGTCGGCGTTCCCTGGCTTCACAGCGCATGTGGTTACTGCCCGCATTGCCGTACCGGTTGGGAGACACTCTGCGCATCACAGTCGAACACCGGATATTCCGTCGACGGAACATTTGCCGAGTATGGACTGGCGGATCCTGACTTCGTCGGCAGCCTGCCCACCGGGCTGGAGTTCGGCCCTGCTGCACCGGTTCTGTGCGCCGGCGTGACCGTTTACAAGGGCCTGAAGGAAACGGAAGTCCGCCCCGGCGAATGGGTCGCGGTCTCCGGCATCGGTGGCCTTGGCCACATGGCTGTGCAGTACGCCAAGGCGATGGGCATGCATGTCGTCGCCGCGGACATCTTTGACGACAAGCTGGCACTTGCAAAGCAGCTGGGCGCCGACATTACAGTCAACGGTAAGGCGAAGGATGCCGTAGAGCAGGTAATCAAGGCGACCGGCGGCGTGCATGGGGCGCTCGTAACTGCGGTCTCACCTGCTGCAATGGAACAGGCGTTCGGATTCCTGCGATCACGGGGCACGATGGCGCTCGTCGGCCTTCCCCCTGGGATGATCTCCGTGCCGGTATTTGAAACGGTGCTCAAGCGCATAACGGTGCGCGGATCGATCGTCGGCACCCGCCAGGATTTGGAGGAATCGCTGCAGTTTGCGGCTGAAGGCAAGGTGGCGCCGCATTTCTCATGGGACAGCCTCGAGAACATCAATGAGATCTTCCACCGGATGGAGGCCGGCAAGATCGACGGGCGCATCGTCATGAGCCTGCAGTAGCCGGCGCAGCCGTGCCCGTCCGGTCGAGAGGCCCCGCTTCGTTTCCGCCAAAGGAACGGTGCCGCATCGATCGATGGGAATAGCAGGCCCATGCCCGGAGTGGAGAATGTATTGCGCACCCAAACTGCGCGCCTCCTCAAATCGCCGTCCTCACCAGGGCCGTTTGGCGAAATGCCCGGAGACCTTTTGCAGAAAGGAAATGGCAATGAGCAAGGGCATGTTCTCGGATCAGCACGGTCTGTCCAGACGAGATCTCCTGCTGGTGGCAGGGACTGCGGCGGCCACGCTCGCCACATACAGCCAGGCTGCCCGGGCAGCACCGGGCGGAGGCACCCTTGTGATCGATGAGGTGAAGCAGGGCGAGGACGTCTTTGCCTATATCAGCAGGATCAAGGGCGGTTTTGACGAGACGACCTATCGGCAGGTGCTGGGGTGTGCGAACGCGTTCAAGGAAGGAGATCAGACGATCGGGGTGGTGGCGGAAAATGACACATCGCGAACGAACGCCCGGACCCTTCTGGCAAGCACGAAGATCGGAGACCTTCACCAGCGCCCGCTGCTTGAGGACGATCTGCAAAGGCTGATCTGGCAGACAACGGACCAGGCCCAGCACGAAAAGGTCAAAGACTGGACCATGGGCCAGCTGAAGGAGTTTCTCCTGACTGCATCGGAAGAAGAGATCAAAGGCATCATGAATGGGCTGACCAGCGATACGATCGGTTGCGTGCCGAAACTGATGAGCAACGAAGAGCTCATCTCCGTCAGCCAAAAGATCTTCAACGTCATGCCCGGCACCAAGTTGGGGGCCAAGGGGTATATGGGCGCGCGTATTCAGCCGAATTCGCCAACCGACCACCCCGACGACATCATGTGGCAGGTCTTCGACGCATTCTCCTATGCGACTGGCGACATCGTCATCGGCACTAACCCGGTGGACAGTACCGTCAACAGCGTCGTCACGGTGGAACGTGCCCTCAAGGATATCGTCGATACCTTCAAGCTGGTTGACGTCATTCCCTGGTGCGTGCTCGCCCACATCGACGTTCAGGCCGAGGTGAGCGAGAGCTTCCCCGGAACGGTTTCCACGGTGTTCCAGAGCCTCGCAGGAACGGATGATTGCAACAAGATCTTCGACATCACCAATGAGAAGATCCTGAAATATGCAAGCGCGAAGGCAGGGGAAAGATATGGCCTCTACTTCGAGACCGGGCAGGGCTCGGAATTCACCAACGGCGTGGCAAACGGCGTCGACATGATGGTGCTTGAGTCTCGAAAGTATGGCTTCAGCAGAGCGGTCAGCATGGAGCTTGCGAAGGTGCAGCCCAAGGGCGCATGGCTCCATGTCAACGATGTTGCCGGCTTCATCGGGCCGGAGGTCTTCAAGAGTCGCGAACAACTCGTACGGTGCTGCCTCGAAGACATGGTCATGGGCAAGCTCCATGGGCTGACCATCGGCCTCGATATCTGCACCACCCTGCATATGACTGTCAGCCTGGACGATCTGGATTGGTGCCAGGACCAGATCATGCCGGCCAATCCGGCCTACCTAATTGCTCTGCCCACCAAAAATGACCCGATGTTGAGCTATCTCACGACCGCGTTTCAGGATCACGTGCGCGTACGGGAGAAATTTGGCTTCAAGGTCAACGATGCGATGTGGGATTTCTACAAACGCATCGGGATCGTCGGCAACGACAACAGCTACACGTCAAACTACGGGGATCCCCTCTGGGTCTACTACCAGTACCGCCTCGCCAAGGGTGACAAGCGGCCAAAGGAAACTGTCTACGCCGAAGGCAGGCAGATGATGATGGAGGTCGAAGCGAGAGGCGTCGACCTGGCGACGGGCCACGGAGAGAAGATCTGGGATCTCAACCCTGCGCTCGCGACGAAAGTAAGGGGTCTATATGACGACGCCAAACAATCTCTTTGGGCCGAACTTACGCCGGAGTTTATCGCTGCCGTGCCCGGCGTCGTCCCGGTTCGCACCCTGTCCAAGGACCGAAACGACTACATTGCGCACCCGACCACCGGTGAAACGCTGAGCCCGGATTCCATCAAGGAGATTGAGCGGGTAAGGGCTTCGTGGAAGGCCGACATGCCCAAAGGTCAGATCGTCATATCGGACGGTCTCAATGCCAAGGCCATCATGGATGACGGGCATCTAGCGCCTTACCTCGAAGAGATGCGAAGGTTGCTTGGAGACGCCGGTGTCACGGTGAGCGACAAGAACATCCTGGTGACCAGCGGCAGGGTGCGGGCCGGCTACAGGATCGGCGAGATGCTCTTTAAGGATGCCGACCCCAACAGTTTCCGCGGAATTCTCCACATCATCGGCGAGCGGCCCGGAACCATGCACCACGCCTACTCGGTCTATATCACCGTCGCCAAAGGCAAGCGTTGGGCTGAGAAGGACATCGATCACGACATGACGAAACTGGTCAGCAACGTCGCCGATACCGCGCTTGCACCTAAAGAGGCGGCGAGGGAGACCCTGACCATCATCCGGGAGATCATCGGCAAGGATGTGAACGGCAGCCGACGATATGGATGATCGCGCATCGTGCTGCAGGACAGCAGAGCGGTATCTGCCCTGGGAGCGGCAACAGCGGCGTCAGCTTTGCACACAAGCACGACAGGACGCGCTGACTGACCGAGTCACGTCCCATCCACGAAAAAACCCAGGGGCACGGCTCAAACGCCCCTGGGCAAAATTCTGGTCGGGGGACAGTCACGCGTTCCATGAAAACCGCGTGACTGATTGATACGTCACCACAACCACCACCATCTCGGTGGAGCAGGTTAGCTGCAGCCGCTCGTCGCACCGCAGGTGTCGCACTTCTCGCAGGTGCCGTTGCGCACCATCGTGAAGTTCTGGCACTCGGTGCACATGTTGCCGGTGTAGCCCTGCATGATCGAGCGGGCGCGGCGCTCGGCCTCCACCTTTTTGGCGTCCGTCTTGGCCGATGCCGCTTCGGCGGCTGCCTTGTCGGAGAAGAGAGCCGTCACTTCCGTAACCGTCTCAGCCGTTTCCTCGGCAATCTCTTCGGCCAATTCCGCCGCACGTTCTTCGTAATCGCGCTTGAAGGCGACGATTTCGGAGGTCGCGATGGCGGTTGTCGTCTCGATCTTGCGCACCGTGTTGCCGGCGATCGCCGTTACGGTTGCGCCAGAAGAGGCGCGGGCAGGAGCAGCCGTTGCCGAGCCCTTCGGCTCGCCGGCGCGTTCGGCCGTGCCACCGACGATGGTCGGCTTGTAGCCACGGGTCCAGCCAGTGGAGATCAGGTTGGTCTTGCCTTCCTGGATCCCCTTGCCGAGCGCCGTGTTGCTGAAATCGGACGTGTCGACATGGGCGAGGTCGTGGCGGCCGAGATAGGAGACGGCGAGTTCGCGGAAGACGTAGTCGAGGATCGACGTCGCGTTCTTGATCGCATCGTTGCCCTGGACCATGCCGGCCGGCTCGAACTTGGTGAAGGTGAAGGCCTCCACATATTCTTCGAGCGGCACGCCATATTGCAGGCCGAGCGAGATGGCGATGGCGAAGTTGTTCATCATCGCACGGAAGGCAGCGCCTTCCTTGTGCATGTCGATGAAGATCTCGCCGAGGCGGCCATCACCGAATTCGCCGGTGCGCAGATACACCTTGTGACCACCGACAACGGCCTTCTGGGTGTAGCCCTGGCGGCGGTTCGGCAGCTTTTCGCGGGCGCGGATCACCTTTTCGATGACGCGCTCGACGATCTTTTCGGTGATGGTCACGGCCTGAGCGGCGGCCGGCGCCTGGATCAGATCCTCCAGCGCATCCTCGTCCTTGTCGTCCTCGATCAGCGAGGCGTTCAGCGGCTGCGACAGCTTGGAACCATCGCGGTAAAGGGCGTTCGCCTTCAGCGCCAGCTTCCAGGAAAGCATGTAGGCGTTCTTGCAGTCCTCGACGGTCGCCTCGTTCGGCATGTTGATCGTCTTGGAGATGGCGCCCGAGATGAACGGCTGGGCAGCCGCCATCATGCGGATGTGGCTTTCGACCGAGAGGTAGCGCTTGCCGATCTTGCCGCAGGGGTTAGCGCAATCGAAGACCGGCAGGTGCTCGTTCTTCAGGAACGGGGCGCCTTCGAGCGTCATCGCTCCGCAAACGTGGATGTTGGCCGCTTCGATGTCCTTCTTCGTAAAGCCCATATGGTCGAGGAGGTTGAAGTCCATCGCGCCGAGCTGCTCGTCCGTGACCTTCAGCGTGCCCTTCAGGAAGTCGGCGCCAAGCGTCCACTGGTTGAAGACGAACTTGATGTCGAAGGCGCTCTTCAGCGCGGCGTTCACCGCTTCCACCTTCTCGTCGGTGAAGCCCTTGGCCTTCAGCGTCGACGGGTTGATCGCCGGCGCCTGGTTCAGGTTGCCATGGCCGACTGCGTAAGCCTCGATCTCGGCGAGTTGGCTTTCGCTGTAGCCGAGCGAACGCAGCGCTTCCGGTACGGCGCGGTTGATGATCTTGAAGTAGCCGCCACCGGCGAGCTTCTTGAACTTGACCAGCGCGAAGTCGGGCTCGATGCCGGTCGTGTCGCAGTCCATGACGAGACCGATCGTGCCGGTCGGCGCGATCACGGTCGCCTGGGCGTTGCGGTAGCCGTGCTTCTCGCCGAGTTCCAGCGCCTTGTCCCAGGCGCTCATGGCGTGGATGACGAGGTCCTGGTCCGGGTTGTCGCCATGGATGAGGGCGACCGGGTTGACCGAGAGCGCCTCGTAGCCGGTCGTCTCGCCATAGGCGGCGCGGCGGTGGTTGCGGATGACGCGCAGCATGTTGTCGCGGTTCGGCGCAAAGCCCGGGAACGGACCCAGCTTCTCTGCCATCTCGGCCGAGGTGGCGTAGGAGACACCGGTCATGATTGCGGTGAGCGCACCGGCAATCGCGCGGCCTTCGGCGCTGTCATAGGGGATGCCCGAGGACATCAACAGGCCGCCGATGTTGGCATAGCCGAGGCCGAGCGTGCGGTATTCGTAGGAGAGTTCGGCAATCTCGCGGGACGGGAACTGCGCCATCATGACCGAGACTTCGAGGACGACGGTCCACAGGCGGACGGCGTGCTCGTAGTCGGCGATGTTGATGCGTTTGGTCGCTGCATCCTTGAACATCATCAGGTTCAGCGAGGCGAGGTTGCAGGCGGTGTCGTCGAGGAACATGTATTCCGAGCACGGGTTCGACGCGCGGATCGGGCCGGCGGCCGGGCTGGTGTGCCAGTCGTTCATCGTCGTGTTGAAGTGCAGGCCCGGATCGGCAGACGCCCAGGCAGCGTAAGAGATCGATTCCCAGAGGTCGCGCGCCTTCAGCGTCTTCATCACGCGGCCGTCCTTGCGGGCAGTCAGGTGCCAGTCGCCATCGGCTTCGACGGCGCGCAGGAAGTCGTCCTTGATCGAGACGGAATTGTTGGAGTTCTGGCCGGAAACCGTCAGATAGGCTTCCGAATCCCAGTCGGTGTCGTAGGTCTTGAACTCGAGGTCCTTGTAACCCTGCTTTGCAAACTGGATGACGCGCTGGACATAGTTTTCCGGAACCAGCGCCTGCTTGGCGGCGCGGATCTCGCGCTTCAGCGCCGGGTTCTGCTTCGGGTCGTAGCAGGCGTCGTCAGTACCGTCGCAGTTGACGCAGGCCTTCATGATCGCCTTCAGGTGCTTGGCGACGACCTTGGAACCGGTGACGAGGGCAGCAACCTTCTGCTCTTCCTTGACCTTCCAGTTGATGTATTCCTCGATATCCGGATGGTCGATGTCGACGACGACCATCTTGGCGGCGCGGCGGGTGGTGCCACCCGACTTGATCGCGCCGGCGGCGCGGTCGCCGATCTTCAGGAACGACATCAGGCCCGAGGACTTGCCGCCGCCCGAGAGCTTTTCGCCTTCGCTGCGCAGATGCGAGAAGTTGGAGCCGGTGCCCGAGCCATACTTGAACAGGCGCGCTTCGCGCACCCAGAGATCCATGATGCCGCCTTCGTTGACGAGATCGTCAGCGACCGACTGAATGAAGCAGGCATGCGGCTGCGGATGCTCGTAGGCCGACTTGGACTTGGTCAGCTTGCCGGTGAAGGGGTCGACGTAGAAGTGGCCCTGGCCGGGGCCGTCGATGCCATAGGCCCAGTGCAGGCCGGTGTTGAACCATTGCGGCGAGTTCGGAGCGACACGCTGGGTGGCAAGCATATAGGCAAGTTCGTCCTGGAAGGCGGACGCGTCTTCCTCGGTGTCGAAGTAGCCGCCCTTCCAGCCCCAATAGGCCCAGGTGCCGGCCAGGCGATCGAAGACCTGGCGAGCATCGGTTTCGGAACCGTAGTGTTCTTCTTTCGGCAGCGCCTTCAGCGCGTCCTGATCGGGAACGGAGCGCCAGAGGAAGGAGGGGACATCGTTCTCCTCGACGCGCTTCATCTTGGCGGGCACGCCCGCCTTGCGGAAATACTTCTGGGCGAGAATGTCGGCAGCGACCTGGCTGAACTGGGCCGGCACGTCGATATCGGCAAGGCGGAAGACGATCGAACCATCGGGGTTCTTGATTTCACTCGTAGCCTTGCGGAATTCGATTTCCGCATAGGCGGATTGCCCGGCCTTCGTGAAACGACGTTCGATCTTCATTGTCCCTGGTCCTTCGTGTTGCCTAGCGCCTGCCACAGGCGCAATTGTCCCCGCCCGGCCGCGAGGGGCATCCCGCAGCCAGTCTCAGCTTCCGTCCTTGGAGAGAAACCCATAACTGGGTGACCCTGTATCTTGTGAGATAGGCTGGCTGCAAGCACTAAATATAGTGTTAACAGCATCTTTATGCCAGCCAAATATTGCCCCAGCAGGCCCAAAAAATCGCACAGAAATCCTCACGGCGACCGCATGGTGAAATCCATGACTGCCGCCTGTCAGAACCGCCGATTTGGTGAGATGAACCGGGCGCTAAACAATCCGGTCCGCCGCCGTCGCAACGTGAAATCCATTAACCGTGAATCGTCCGGGGGCGTCAAGGGGTGGTTTGTGACGGAAGTTTGAGCGCTAGATGTTGTGTGGACCGACTGTGGAAAACGGGGACATCGGCCAACCCCATGAAAATCAGGCACTTCCAGAGGTTGCCTGTGAGACTAACGCAACGGTCAGCGCCAAATCAAAAAATTGACGGGTAAAAAACCGCATAAAAACCATCCCCAACGGTACCCTCGGTTGCGCTCAGGAAAACGATATGGGGTGGGCGTGGTGATTCGCGCCTTACGCCTTGAGGCCGCTGGCCTTTTGGCTTCCGAACGGAGTACCGGCATTACCTATAGAGCCTATTTAGATCTCACTCTTGGCCAGTGAAACGGCGCACGTGCAAAGACTGGCAGGTTCGTGAGGGGGTGAGCGGGATCAGCGGCACGCACTGATCCCGCCTTGGAAATCAATCGACGCGCTTCTGCAACTCGCGGGCACCATTCGGCGCATTCACCTTGCCCTCGGTGATGAAGTACGCAAACACATCGCGCGGCTCTTTCTTGGCCTTGCGGTCCGGGGCGCTCTTTTCAAGCCCACTCGGTTCGTCGCCACTGGCAAAGCTCTTGGCGCGCTCGGCCCAAAGGTCGAGCTTGTCGGCCGCATAGCAGGTCTCGATATCGTCGCTGCCCTTCTGCAGACGCAGATAGACGAAGTCGGCGGTGACATCTGCGATCATCGGATAATCCGCATGCTCGGCGAGCACCACGGCAACGCCGTATTTCTCCAGCAGCGCCACGAACTCCGGAGCCTGGAAGGTGGGATTGCGCACCTCGACCACATGGCGGAGCGGAAGCCCATCCTGCTTTGCCGGCAGAAGTTTCAGAAAACCCTCGAAGTCGTCAGGCTCGAACTTCTTCGTCGGCGCGAACTGCCAGAGGATCGGTCCGAGATGAGGCCCAAGCTCGGTCAAGCCCTGCGTCAGGAATCGCTCCATGGATTCACCGGCTTCCGAGAGAACCTTGCGGTTGGTGACGAAGCGGCTTGCCTTCAACGAAAAGATGAAATCCTCCGGCACTTCGGAGGCCCACTTGGCAAAGGTCGCGGGCTTCTGCGACGAATAATAGGTGCCGTTCACCTCGATCGCGCGAAGCTGCTTGCCGGCGAATTCGAGCTGGCGCTTCTTGGCCAGCGTGCTCGGATAGAAGGTGCCCTCCCAGGGCTCGAAGGTCCAGCCGCCGATGCCAACGCGGATCTTTCCGGATTTTGCCATGCCATCCTCCTCAACAACGGTCGTCGCTTGACCGCGTGCTTTCAGTCTTTGATCGATTTCGTCATGTCCACGAGTGTCCACCCTGGACGATAGGGATTGGGTCGGCGACCCGTTTCTTGAAATCCATAGGCGCGATAGAGCGCGATGTTTCGCTCCATTCGTGAATTGGTGTAGAGCCGCACCTCCGGCAAGCCCCACTCGACCGCCTTGCTGTCCAGGAATTTCAGCAGTTCAATGCCCAGCCCCTGACCCTGACAGGCTGGCGCAACTGCAATGCTGAAAATCAGCAGGTGATCGGCGTGCCGCTCGAAAACGGCAAGGGCCGCGACAACGTCATCCTGCTCCCGAAGCCAAATCTCGCTGCGAAGAATGCGGGGCGCGTAGTCTTCGGTTACCGGGAGCGGCGGCCCGCCAAGCAGCGCCCGATAGGGCTCGTAGGCCGCCTCCGTGACGCTTTGCATCGCAGCCAGATCTTCCAAACGCGCAGGCCGCATCACAACGCGCTCACCTCTTCCGGTCGCTGATAGGCGCCGAGGCGTTCACTCCGCCGCCTCGACCTTTTTCATCGGCCGGCGATCGAGAAGTTCCTTCAGGAACTGGCCGGTATAGGAACGCTTCTCCTTGACCACCTCCTCAGGTGTGCCCTTGGCGATGACCTCGCCGCCACCATCGCCGCCCTCGGGACCGAAGTCGATGACCCAGTCGGCGGTCTTGATGACTTCGAGATTGTGCTCGATGACGACGACGGAATTGCCCTGGTTGACGAGCTCATGCAGAACTTCAAGAAGCTTGGCTACGTCATGGAAATGCAGCCCGGTCGTCGGCTCGTCGAGGATATAAAGCGTACGGCCTGTCGAACGTTTCGACAGTTCCTTGGCGAGCTTAACGCGCTGGGCTTCGCCGCCCGAGAGCGTGTTTGCCTGCTGACCCACCTTGATGTAGCCGAGGCCGACCTGGTTGAGCGTCACCAGCTTGTCGCGCACGGCCGGGACGGCGGCAAAGAACTCGACGCCTTCCTCGACCGTCATGTCGAGCACGTCGGCGATCGACTTGCCCTTGAAGTGCACATCGAGCGTTTCGCGGTTGTAGCGCTTGCCGTGGCAGACGTCGCAAGTGACGTAGACATCCGGCAGGAAGTGCATCTCGATCTTGATGACGCCGTCGCCCTGGCAGGCCTCGCAGCGGCCGCCCTTGACGTTGAAGGAGAAGCGGCCCGGCTGGTAGCCGCGCGTCTTTGCCTCCGGCAGACCGGCGAACCAGTCGCGGATCGGCGTGAAGGCGCCGGTATAGGTCGCCGGGTTCGAACGCGGCGTGCGGCCGATCGGCGACTGGTCGATGTCGATCACCTTGTCGATATGCTCGAAGCCATCGATACGGTCATGCTCGGCTGGGTTCTCGCGCGCGCCCATGATGCGGCGGGCGGCGGACTTGTAGAGCGTTTCGATCAGGAAGGTCGACTTGCCGCCTCCGGAAACGCCAGTTACGGCGGTGAAGACGCCGAGCGGGATCGAGGCGGTGACGTTCTTCAGGTTGTTGGCGCGCGCGCCGACGACGGTGATTTCCTTTTTCTTCTTGGGCTTGCGGCGCTCGCTCGGAACCGCGACCGAAAGCTCGCCGGACAGATACTTGCCGGTCAGCGATTTCGGATTGGCCATGACATCGGCGGGCGCCCCTTGCGCGATGACCTCGCCGCCGTGGATGCCGGCGGCCGGACCGATATCGACGACATAGTCGGCCGTCAGGATCGCGTCTTCGTCATGCTCGACGACGATCACGGTGTTGCCGATGTCGCGCAGGTGGCGAAGGGTTTCGAGCAGGCGGGCGTTGTCGCGCTGGTGCAGGCCGATCGACGGCTCGTCGAGCACGTAGAGCACACCCGTCAGCCCCGAACCGATCTGCGACGCGAGCCGGATGCGTTGGCTTTCACCGCCCGAGAGCGTTCCGGAGTTGCGCGACAGGCTGAGATATTCAAGGCCGACGTCGTTGAGGAAGCGCAGACGGTCGCGAATCTCCTTGAGGATGCGAACCGCGATCTCATTCTGCTTGGTGTTGAGATGCGCCGGCAGCGCTTCGAACCAGTCG
This sequence comes from Ensifer sp. ENS10, assembly GCF_014852025.1. Lineage (NCBI taxonomy): Bacteria > Pseudomonadati > Pseudomonadota > Alphaproteobacteria > Hyphomicrobiales > Rhizobiaceae > Ensifer > Ensifer sp. ENS10. Next base: position 40,107 of record NZ_JACVAS010000002.1, on the reverse strand, counting down.
CGCGCGATGCGGATCGACATCTCGGTGACTTGGCCGATGTGCAGCTTGTCGATCTTGACCGCAAGCGCCTCAGGCTTCAGCCGGAAGCCGGCGCAGGCCGGGCAGGGCGCCGCCGACATGTAGCGCTCGATTTCCTCGCGCGCCCAGGCGCTGTCGGTCTCCTTCCAGCGACGCTCCAGATTGGGCACGATGCCCTCGAAATTCTTGGTGGTGTTGTAGGAACGAGCGCCGTCCTCATAGTGGAAGACGATCTTCTCTTCCGTTCCGTGCAGGATCGCATTCTGCGCTGCGGAGGACAGTTCGTTCCAGCGATTGCCGAGCTTGAAGCCGAAGGCCTTGCCGAGCGCTTCGAGCGTCTGGTTGTAGTAAGGCGAGGAGGACTTGGCCCAGGGCGCAATCGCGCCGTCGCGCAGCGTCCGGTGCTCCTCCGGAACGATCAGCGCCACGTCGATCTTCTGCTGGCTGCCGAGGCCGTCGCAGGTCGGGCAGGCGCCGAAGGGGTTGTTGAAGGAGAACAGGCGCGGCTCGATCTCGGAGATCGTGAAGCCGGAGACCGGGCAGGCGAATTTTTCCGAGAACAGCACGCGCTCATGGGTCTCGTTGAGCGACTTGTTGGCCGAACCGCCGGCGGCGGTTTCTTCCGGCGGCAGCGGCTTGTCGGCAAACTCGGCCACAGCAAGCCCATCGGCCAGCGTCAGGCAGGTCTCCAGGCTGTCGGCGAGGCGCGAGGCGAGGTCGGGCCGGACGACGACACGGTCGACCACCACATCGATGTCGTGCTTGTATTTCTTGTCAAGCGCCGGAACTTCGGCGATCTCGTAGAAGGTGCCGTCGACCTTGACGCGCTGAAAGCCCTTCTTCATCAGCTCGGCGAGTTCCTTCTTGTATTCGCCCTTGCGGCCGCGAACGAGCGGCGCAAGAATGTAAAGGCGCGTGCCTTCGCCGAATTCCAGCACGCGGTCGACCATCTGGCTGACCGTCTGGCTCTCGATCGGAAGGCCCGTCGCCGGCGAATAGGGCACGCCGACGCGCGCGAAGAGCAGGCGCATATAGTCGTAGATTTCGGTGACCGTGCCGACCGTCGAGCGCGGGTTGCGCGAGGTCGTCTTCTGTTCGATCGAGATCGCCGGCGACAGGCCGTCGATCTGGTCGACATCCGGCTTCTGCATCATCTCGAGGAACTGACGCGCATAGGCCGACAGGCTCTCGACATAGCGGCGCTGCCCTTCGGCATAGATCGTATCGAAGGCGAGCGAGGACTTGCCGGAGCCGGAAAGTCCGGTCATCACGATCAGCTTGTTGCGCGGCAGATCGAGGTCGATGCCTTTCAGATTGTGCTCGCGCGCACCACGAATGGAGATGGTCTTGAGTTCACTCATCGGAAGCCAGCTTTTGCATGTCGGTTGAAAGCCCCCTATGTAATGACGCTAACGCCCATGTCGAGGCGCAATCGGCAAAACAGGCGGCCAATTCGAGTCGGTTGACAGGATCATAGCCAAATACTAGAACAAAGAAAGAACAAATCGCCCATAAAACGACCAAATCTGTTGTGGATTATGTGCGAGGCGGGGCGTATCGGCGGCATCGGACCGCTAAGATGCGCGCTCTTGAAATTCCAAGCTGGGCCGGCGGCCCGGTGAAACCACGGGAAAAGCAACATGGCTGGAAGCGTCAACAAGGTAATCTTGATCGGAAATGTCGGGGCAGACCCGGAAATCCGGCGCACGCAGGACGGCCGGCCGATTGCCAACCTGCGCATCGCAACCTCGGAATCCTGGCGCGACCGCAACAGCGGCGAGCGCAAGGAAAAGACCGAATGGCACACGGTAGTCGTCTTCAACGAGGGCCTCTGCAAGGTCGTCGAACAATATGTGAAGAAGGGCGCCAAGCTCTATATCGAAGGCGCGCTGCAGACGCGCAAGTGGCAGGACCAGAACGGCAACGACCGTTATTCGACCGAAATCGTGCTGCAGGGCTTCAACTCGACGCTGACGATGCTGGACGGTCGCGGCGAGGGCGGCGGCTCCGGCGTCAGCCGCGGTGGCGGCGGCGACTTTGGCGGCAGCAACTACGGCGGTGGTGGCGGCGGTGGTTACGACGACTACGACCAGTCGCGCCAGTCTTCCGGTGGCGGCCGTTCGGGCGGTGGCCAGGGCGGTCAAGGCGGCCAGGGCGGTGGCTTCTCGCGCGACATGGACGACGACATTCCGTTCTGATCGCCCATCGATCAGTGTCGATCAGTATTGACGCAAAACGCCATGTCCTCTGGGACATGGCGTTTTTTGTTGTCCGTTCTCTTTGTCGCTCGTTCGGCGACAAAGGCGATCAGCCGCGGCTCTAAAGCGCCATTGCCGATTTGACGCCGTCGACAACGAACTGCACCGCCAGCGCCGCCAGGATGACGCCGAGCAGGCGCGTCAGGATGGCGCGGCCGGTGACACCGAGAAACCGGTCGATGCGCTCGGCGATGACGAGCGCAAGGAACAGGCTGAGCATAGACAGCGCGATGACGATCAAGAGTTGCGTGCGCTCGACCGCCGTCGGGAACGAGCCGGCGAGCAGGATCGTCGCGGAGATCGCGCCTGGCCCGGCAATCAGGGGAAGCGCGAGGGGAAAGACCGCGATGTTATGGATGTGATCCTTGGTGGTCGCGTTCTCGCCGGTCTTTTCCTTGCGTTCCTGCCGCTTCTCGAAAATCATCTCGAAAGAGATCCAGAACAGTAGAAGACCGCCGGCGATGCGGAAGGCGCCGATCGAGATGCCGAGCAGCCCGAGGATGCCGTTGCCGAACACGGCGAAGGCGGCAAGGATGAAGAAGGCGATCAGCGAGCCGCGCGTGGCCACCTGAAAGCGCTCCTGTCGGCTGAGACCGACCGTCAGACTTAGGAAGATCGGCGCGAGGCCGGGCGGATCGAGCGTGACGAGAAGCGTGGTGAGTGCATTGACCAGGAGGTCGACATTGAACATCCGTTTCCCCTTCCGGATTTCGCCCCGGGTTTTCCCGGTGGCATGAAGGCATTGTTAGGCAAGCGGCACGGGCTTGGGAAGAGGGCGGCAAACAAAGTCTCAGCAATGACTTAATGAGCAATCCCTTGCGGCAATCGGACCGCAAATGCGCGGCGTCGCGGCGATTGGCGGCAGGGGTCTTCCGATTTCCCGCGCGATGCCCTAGAAAAGCCTGCTCCGGCGGCAAAAGACTGTTCACAACTGCCGCATGGCTCTTCGGCTCCTGATCTGGACTGTCGAACGAATCATGCAGCGAATCAAAGCGTTACAGTGACATCTTCACAGGTTGGCGGGTGAACGGCGCGAAGGGCCGCAAATTGGCGCTTCCCGTGGCAATCCGCTATAAATATCCGACTGATTCTGAACAAAGATCGTGATCACCATTGACTGAGCAAAGCACTCCCGGCGGCGGAAAAACTCCGCCAGGCATCGAGCCGATTTCCATCATCGAGGAAATGCAGCGGTCCTATCTCGATTACGCGATGAGCGTCATCGTCAGCCGCGCGCTTCCCGACGTGCGTGACGGTCTGAAACCCGTGCACCGCCGCATCCTCTACGGGATGAGCGAGCTCGGCATCGACTGGAACAAGAAATACGTCAAATGCGCCCGCGTCACCGGGGACGTGATGGGTAAGTATCACCCGCACGGCAACGCAGCGATCTACGATGCGCTGGCGCGTATGGCGCAGGACTGGTCTCTCCGCCTGCCGCTGATCGACGGCCAGGGCAACTTCGGTTCGGTCGACGGCGACCCGCCGGCAGCCGAGCGCTACACCGAATGCCGCCTGCAGAAGGCGGCCCATACGCTGCTCGATGATCTCGACAAGGAAACCGTCGATTTCCGCGACAACTATGATGGCACGCTGAGCGAGCCGTCCGTCGTTCCGGCGAAGTTCCCCAACCTGCTCGTCAATGGCGCCGGCGGTATCGCCGTCGGCATGGCGACGAACATCCCGCCGCATAACCTGGTCGAAGTCATCGACGGCTGCATGGCGCTGATCGACAATCCGGCGATCGAACTGCCGGAATTGATGGAGATCATCCCGGGCCCGGACTTCCCGACCGGCGCATTGATCCTCGGCCGCTCCGGCATCCGTTCGGCCTACGAGACCGGCCGCGGTTCGGTCATCATGCGTGGCCGTGCGCATGTCGAGCCGATGCGCGGCGACCGCGAGCAGATCATCATCACCGAGATCCCCTTCCAGGTGAACAAGGCAACGATGATCGAGAAGATGGCCGAACTCGTGCGCGAGAAGCGCATCGAGGGCATCTCGGATCTGCGCGACGAATCGGACCGTCAAGGCTATCGCGTCGTCATCGAACTGAAGCGCGACGCCAATGCCGACGTCATCCTGAACCAGCTCTACCGCTACACGCCATTGCAGACCTCGTTCGGCTGCAACATGGTGGCGCTGAACGGCGGCAAGCCGGAACAGATGACGCTGCTCGATATGCTGCGTGCTTTCGTCTCCTTCCGCGAGGAAGTCGTTAGCCGGAGAACGAAGTACCTGCTGCGCAAGGCGCGTGACCGCGCCCACGTCCTGGTCGGTCTCGCAATTGCCGTTGCCAACATCGACGAAGTGATCAAGCTGATCCGGCATGCGCCCGATCCGCAGACCGCACGCGAACAGTTGATGGAACGCCGCTGGCCCGCCCATGACGTCGACAGCCTCATCCGGCTGATCGACGATCCGCGCCACCGGATCAATGAAGACAACACCTACAACCTGTCGGAAGAGCAGGCCCGCGCCATCCTCGACCTGCGCCTCCAGCGCCTGACTGCGCTCGGCCGCGACGAAATCGGCGACGAACTCAACAAGATCGGCGAGGAAATCAAGGATTACCTCGACATCCTGTCCTCGCGCCTGCGCATCATGACCATCGTCAAGGACGAGCTCATCGCTATCCGTGACGAATTCGGCACCCCGCGCCGAAGCGAGATCATGGAAGGCGGCCCTGACATGGACGATGAGGACCTCATCGCCCGTGAAGATATGGTCGTGACCGTCTCGCATCTCGGCTACATCAAGCGCGTGCCGCTGACGACCTACCGGGCGCAGCGCCGCGGCGGCAAGGGCCGCTCGGGCATGGCGACCAGGGACGAGGATTTCGTTACCCGGCTATTCGTCGCCAATACCCATACGCCCGTTCTGTTTTTCTCCTCGCGTGGCATCGTCTACAAGGAGAAGGTCTGGCGCCTGCCGATCGGCACCCCGCAATCGCGCGGCAAGGCGCTGATCAACATGCTGCCGCTGGAGCCCGGCGAGCGCATCACCACCATCATGCCGCTGCCCGAGGACGAGGCGACCTGGGAAAACCTCGACGTCATGTTCTCGACGACCCGCGGCACGGTTCGCCGCAACAAGCTGTCGGACTTCGTCCAGGTCAACCGCAACGGCAAGATCGCGATGAAGCTCGAGGAGGAGGGCGACGAGATCCTCTCCGTCGACACCTGCACGGAGCATGACGACGTCATGCTGACGACGGCGCTCGGCCAGTGCATCCGCTTCCCGGTCGACGACGTGCGCGTCTTTGCCGGCCGCAACTCGATCGGCGTTCGCGGCATCAACCTCGGCGACGGCGACCGCATCATCTCGATGGCGATCCTTGGCCATGTCGATGCTGAGCCGTGGGAACGGGCAGCCTATCTGAAGCGTGCAGCCGCCGAGCGGCGCACGACGAACGGCGAAGAGGAAGAAATCGCTCTGGTCGGCGAGGAAGTCACCGACGGTGGCGAACTCAGCAACGAACGCTTCGAAGAACTAAAGGCACGCGAACAGTTCGTGCTGACGGTCTCGGAGAAGGGCTTCGGCAAGCGCTCGTCGTCCTACGATTTCCGCACCTCGGGCCGCGGCGGCAAGGGCATCCGCGCCACCGATACCTCGAAGACGACGGAAATCGGCGTACTCGTTGCAGCCTTCCCGATCGAAGACAACGACCAGATCATGCTCGTCTCCGATGGTGGCCAATTGATCCGCGTGCCGATCAATGGCGTCCGGCTCGCGAGCCGCGCGACCAAGGGCGTCACCATCTTCTCGACCGCCAAGGACGAGAAGGTCGTTTCGGTCGAGCGCATCAGCGAGCCTGACGGCGACGAGGAAGGCGAGGAGGCGGCTGTCGAGAACGGAGCGCCGGAAACGCCAGCTGAATCCGAGGGTTAACTGCCCACGCGATAGAAGCGCCAAGGATTTTGAAAGCCCGCCATCTTGGCGGGCTTTTCTATTGGCGGCGCACGCGTCCCTTTGCGAGCGACGCAACTTGCCCACGAGATCGAAGCGCGTTACACGCGAACCATGGAAAATGTCGGCAACGTCAACGCTTCGATTATTCGCACCATTCTTCGAATGGTGGGTTGACGCGCGCTCCTTTTCCAAAAGCAGCAACCCGCCGCAAGGCGGGTTTTGTTTATCCGTCTTGCGCAAACCCAAGAGACGGACATGTCAGATCACGAACTGAAACAGGTTATCCAAGCTGCCGACCGTGCAATCACGGGGGAAGATTTTGAGAGCTTGATGGATTTCTACGCCGACGACGCGACACTGGTCGTCAAACCCGGTCTCAACGCGACCGGAAAGTCCCAGATCCAAAAAGCGTTCGTGGCGATCGCCGCCCATTTCAAGAACCAGATGAAAGTCCGCCAGGGCGAGATGAAAGTGATCGAAGGTGGCGACACCGCGCTCGTCATCATGGAAACGGTGCTCGATACGGTGGACGCGGAGGGCGCCGATGTCTCCATCGTGAGGCGGGCGACCTATGTCTTCCGCAAGACGGATGCCGGCAAATGGCTTTGCGTCATCGACAATTCCTACGGCACAACGCTGCTTGATGGGTAGTCGCCGCGCTAGATCATTTCAGTGTTTCATTGAAACACTGAAATGACCTAAGTCTTTGAAATTACGCAATTCCGGACGGAAAACCGTTTCGCACTTTTCCTGGAGTTGCTCTAAGTGGAAGCATCCCCGTCCTGGGCCGCGGGTGCGACACCGCGAATGTAGTCGCGCAGCCCCTTGGCGAGCGCATCGAAAGTGACGCGGCAGCGCGGCGCCGTCTTCAGGTTCTCGTGCATCACCAGCCAGGTGTCGAGCTTCATCTCGAAGAGGCCAGGCAGCACCGGCAGAAGGTCGGGGTCGCGCGCCGCCAGTCCGTTCTGGCAGATGCCGATGCCGAAGCCGGCGCGGATCGCTGCGAACTGGGCAAGGTTGCTGTCGGCCTTGAGCGCAAACCGTGCCGTCGGCAGTTCTGGCGAACGTGCGATGATCGCCCGGATCGCCGCGGTTTCCCGGTCGTAGCCGATCAGGCTGTGATCCGCGAGGTCGGTCAGTGCCCGAGGCATGCCGCGCCGCGCGATGTAGCGGCGGTGGGCGTGAAAACTGATGGGGACGACGCCGAGGTGGCGGGCGATCAATGCATCCTGCGCGGGCGCGACCATACGCACCGCGATATCGGCCTCCTGGCGCAACAGGTCTTCGACCGCATCGGAGGCGGAAAGTTCGATCGTCAGCTCCGGATAGGCCTCGTGCAGCTCCGCCAGGATCGGCGGTAGGACCTCGATGCCGATGACCTCGCTGGCGCTGATGCGCACGGTACCGCTGACGGCATCACGCTGGCTGGACGCCGCCCGCAACAGTGCCGCAGATGTCGCCGAGAGCGTCTCGGCATAGGGCTTCAGCGCCAGCGCGGCATCGGTCGGCAGCAGGCCATGCGGGGAGCGCACGAAGAGCGGATAGCCGAGTGCCGCTTCCATGGCGTCCACGTGCCGGCCGACAGTCGGCTGCGTCAAGCCGAGCTCGCGGGCGGCCGCCGACAGCGACCCCTCCCGCAGCACCGCGAGGAACGTTCTGTAGAAGTCCCAGCTCAAATCTATTCTGCTCATACATTTCAGTATATCTGGTCAAGACTTTTCGGCAATTCCGTTTAGCTCGGCGATGCGTGATCCTGTCTTCATCGAAACGGATGGAGCGAGACATGGCCGAGATGCGGGAAAGAATGAGGATCGCGCTGGTGCTCGGGGCGACGGGCGGCATCGGCAGCGCCGTGGCACGCGGGCTCAGCAAACGCGGCTGGCAGGTGCGCGCCTTGAACCGAAACGCCGAGAAGGCGGCGCAGGCGGAGCCGGCGTTCGACTGGCGGCAAGGCGATGCCATGATCGCGCGCGACGTTCACGCTGCGGCGCAAGGGGTCGATCTGATCGTGCACGCCGTCAATCCGTCCGGCTACCGCAACTGGGGAACCCTGGTGCTGCCGATGCTCGACAACACCATCGCTGCTGCGAAAGCCTCAGGCGCGCGCATCCTCCTGCCGGGAACGATCTATAATTTCGGCCGGGATGCCTTTCCCGTTCTGACCGAGGACGCACCGCAGAACCCGGACACCGACAAGGGCCTGATCCGCAAGGAGATGGAACGTCGCCTGAAGGACGCGTCCGAGGCAGGCATCGGCGTCATCATCGTCAGGGCAGGAGACTTCTTCGGCCCGGGAGCCGCCAACAACTGGTTCTCGCAAGGGCTGGTAAAGCCCGGAAAACCGCTGACGGCGATTTCCTATCCCGGCCATGAAGGCACCGCGCACCAGTGGGCCTATCTACCCGATGTCGCGGAAACCATGATCCGCCTCGTCGAGCGTGCCGAAAGCCTGCCGCGCTTTGCCGTCTATCACATGCGCGGCTTCCTCGACCGGAACGGAACGGAGATGGTGGCGGCGATCCTCCGCGTCGTCGGTAAGCCGGAGCTACCCGTTCGGGCTTTTCCCTGGTGGCTGATCGGCCTTGCCGCGCCCTTCGTCCCGCTCTTCAGGGAACTGCGCAAGATGCGCTACGTTTGGCGCGAGCCTCTGAGAATGCCGAACGAGCGGCTGTTGGCGGTTCTCGGCGAAGAACCGCATACGCCGATCGACGAGGCGGTTGCAACGACGCTCAGGGGACTTGGTTGCATGCCGACAGAGGCAGAGGGCAGCACAGCCACCGGTGATCGCGTTCTTGCGTGAATCCCTTCGCTAACCGCATGGCTAGCGCGTCGAACCGTTGCAGCCGGCGTCAGTTCCTGAAGACAAGGCAGGCGCCACCGCTCTTGCGAATGGTGGCGCAGAGCTTGTTTGCTTCCGCCTGGGTCTCGCGGCCGATGCGTGCGGCGTAGCGGATCCTGAGGCCAAAGCTGGCATTGCGCTCCCTGAGGAGGAGGGCCTTCTCGCTGCGGATCGGTTCCGGCAGGCGCTTGGCAGCACGCACAAACAATCGCTGCGCCACCGACTTCTGGAAGTGCGCGGCGAGTTGCACGCCCCAGGGCGCCCATTCGGCTTCGTCGATCACCTCGATATCGCGAAGGTTGCGGGTGCTGGCGAGCGCCACGCAACCATCGAGAAAGGTCTTGCCCTTGTCGAGCATCAGGTCGAGCGTCTTCGGTGGATTGTCGCGCCAGTCCTCGACGCTGTAGGCGGTGATCGCCAGGACGTAGTTGCGCGTCTCAGTCGGCAGCCAATCGACCTCGAGAAAACGCTCCAGCCCGTTTTCTCCGGCATTGTAGGCGGCGGCGGCAAAGCCGAGATTGCCGTAGCGCGACTTGAGCTCGTTCAGATATTCCGCCGACTTGCCCAGCGCTTCGACGACGTCGAAGCTGTTGTTGAGCCCCCGCATCTTCGCCGTTCCAGGCATGAACTGCGCGATCCCTTCGGCCCCCTTGGGGCTGACCGCATTCGGCCGGAACAGGCTTTCACGCCAGATCAGGCGGGCGAAGAAGGCCGCGGGCAGGTCGTTCACCGTCGCGTAATGGTCGATCACGCCGCAAACATCGCGGGCGAAATTCTCCTTGCTGATGCAGAGTGCCTTCGCCGGATCGATGACCGACCGCCCTGAATAGACGCATTTCGGTTGGGGGACGAGTTCATCGATACGAGCGGCCGCGGGGACCGCTCGGTATGCCGGAATGCCGACAAGCAGCGCCAGCGCCGCTCTCGCGACCCGTGCCCAAGCGCCAGATCTCACCTTCCGCCGAAGACCCACGTTGAAGTGTTTCCAGAAACAATCCTTGCGCGTACATAGCATCTAAGACCGCCTCGACAAACGGTCATTGTCGAGGCGGCCTAGCGCGGCGAACCTGTCGGGAGCACCAATTGCATGAATGTCAGATCGAGCCAGCGGCCGAATTTCGTGCCAACCTCGCGCATGCGGCCGGTCTCGACAAAGCCCAGTTGGGCATGAAGGCGGATCGAGGCCGTGTTCTCCGATTCGATGCCCGCGATCATCACGTGTTTGCCCAGCCGTTCGGCCTCGGCGATCAGCGCGACCATGAGCTTGCGGCCAATGCCGCCGCCGCGCCGATGCTTGTGAACGTAGACGGAGTGCTCGACCGTGTGGCGATAGCCATCGAAGGCGCGCCAATCGCCAAAGGACGCATAACCGACGACGTCGCCTTCGTCGGAGACGGCCACAAGCACCGGATAGCCTGCGTCCGCGCGGGCCTTCAGCCATGCGGTTCGATTGGCGACATCCACCAGAGTCTCGTTCCAGATCGCTGTCGTGTTCGCCACGGCGTCGTTGTAGATTTCGCAGATGACTGGCAGATCGTCTTGGATGGCCGCCCTGATCAGCATGCTTGCTCCTCACATTCGTTCACTATATGACTACGATATGGATACTAAAGTAGACAGCCTGGATCAACGGCTCAGTGAACGAATTCGGCTCGAAAGAGAAGCGCGCGGCTGGTCGCTGAGCGAGCTTTCGGAGCGCTCGGGTGTCTCGCGTGCGATGATCCACAAGGTCGAGCGGGGCGACAGCAGCCCGACCGCGACATTGCTCGCCAAGCTTGCGGGCGCGTTCGGGCTCACCATGTCCAGCCTGATCGCGCGCGCAGAAATGAGCCAGAGCAGGCTGTCGCGACGCCAGGATCAATCGGTCTGGCGCGATCCACAAACAGGATATCTCCGGCGCCACGTGTCACCGATGTCCGAGCTGCCGCTCGAACTTGTCGAGATCGAGCTTCCGGCAGGCGCCGACGTGCCGATCCCGGCATCCGCCTATGCGCTTCATCGTCGATGGATGTGGGTGAAGCAGGGCAGCCTGACCTTTGTGGAAGGCGTTGAGACCCATGTTCTCGGCGTGGGGGATTGCCTGGAGCTTGGCCCGCCGCAGGATTGCGTTTTCCGCAACGCCAGCGGCGAGACCTGTATCTACGCCGTCGTCCTGTTGAGGACCGGCTGAGCTCAACGGTCGAGCTCGGCGATTGCGATCTGCGCCATCGTCAGGTCGCTCTCCACGCCGAAGTCGTCACCGTCCTCCAGGAACCAGGCGGCGGAAAGCCCGGCATAGGCCAATACCCAATTCAGGATCCGGCGCGGGTGAAGGCCGGGCTCCTCGGCGACGATGGGCAGGTGCCGCTGCAGCCGGCCCGGCGCGGTTACCAGTGGCAGCTGCGGATTGCAGAACAGGTTGGCATAGTCGTAGCCGCGATCGCCAAGGACGCGCTTCGGGTCGATTGCCAGCCAGCCGCGGTCGCCGAAATCAAGGATGTTGGCGTGATGCACGTCGCCATGCAGCACGACAGGTGGTTCCGGAGCGGCAAACAGGCCTTTCGCCGCCGCAAGCGCACGGGCAAAAAAGCCGCCGTGAGCAGGAGCCGCCGCCTCAAGTGAAGCGAACCATTTGTCGAGCGGCACGAGATCCTGGGGAACGGGTGTCGAACGCGGAGCATGAAGCTCGGCAACCGTGCAGCAGATGATGCGCGTCACGTCTTCATCGCTTCCCGTCATCGCCATGTGGAACAGGTTGCGCTGGCTGTCCGTGCGCTCCATCAGGACGGCATCGCCATCGGACTCATAGATCTGCGCGGCGCCGTGCCCGTTCCAGTAGAGCATCGGCAGGCGACCGAACTTTTCCTCGGGATCCTGCGCGACTTTCAGCATCGCTGGCTGGTTGCGGTAGCGGACGGGATGAAGATGGCTGGAAGGCGTAATGATAATTTCGCCGTCAGGCTGCAATGACCATTTTTCAAAATATCTAGAAAACATAGGGGGTTAATTTCCCAATGGACAAATGCCCCGTCGGGTGACGGGGCATCGGCCATGTGGGAGCGTCAGGCGACCTGTTCAAGGGCCGGATAGTCGGTGTAGCCCCTGGCGCCGCCACCATAGAAGGTCGCCTGGTCCGGCGGGTTGAGCGGGGCGTCGAGCTTCAGCCGCTCGACGAGATCCGGATTGGCGATGAACGACTTGCCGAAAGCGACGAGATCGGCTTCGCCGTCCTTGATCGTCTTCACCGCCAGCGCTCTGTCATAGCCGTTGTTCGTCATCCAGGCAGCCTTGCCGCCCGCCGCGACATAGGTGGAACGCAGCGCGTCATAATCGAATGGCCGGTCGCCCTGCTGATGGTCACGTGGACCACCCGTCGCGCCTTCGATGATGTGGATGTAGGCGAGGGGATAACGAGCGAGGTTCTTGACCGCATAGCCGAAGAGCGTTTGCGACTCCGGATCGAAAACGTCGTTGGCCGGCGTGACGGGCGAAAGGCGGATGCCGACGCGTCCGGCGCCGATTTCCTTCGTCACGGCATCCATGACCTCAAACAGGAAGCGGGCACGGTTCTCGATCGAACCGCCGTAGGCATCCGTGCGGTGGTTCGAGCCGGAACGCAGGAACTGGTCGATGAGATAGCCGTTGGCCGCATGGATCTCGATGCCATCGAAGCCGGCGTCGATCGCAGCGCGCGCAGCCTTGCGGTAGTCCTCGACGATACCTCCGATCTCGGCGACATCAAGCGCGTGCGGTTCGGAGGTTTCGGCAAAGGAACCGGTACCGTCAGAATTGATCAGATAGGTCTTGGACTTGGCACGGATTGCAGAGGGCGCAACCGGCTTCAAACCATCCGGCTGCAGCGAATTGTGCGAGATACGGCCGACATGCCACATCTGGACGACGATCCGGCCACCCTTCGCATGCACCGCATCCGTCACCTTGCGCCAGCCTTCCAGTGCCTCCGGCGTATAGAGACCGGGCACGTCGGCATAGCCCTGGCCCTGCTGGGTGATCGCCGTTCCCTCGGTGATCAGCAAGCCGGCCGTCGCGCGCTGCTCGTAATAGGTGACGTTCAGTGTGTTCGGAACGGCGCCGGGAGAACGATTGCGTGTCAACGGCGCCATGACGATGCGGTTCTTCAGCGCGATGTCGCCAATGGTGATGGGGTCGAAAAGCGAGGCCATGGGAGGTCCTTTCATGGAGGTCTGCTTGGGAGGAGCTGTTTGCTTTTAGAGATCGCCGATGCTTTTGAGGAAGGCGGCAATCGTCTCTTCATCGCGGCGGTAGAAGATCCACTGGCCAACCCGGCGCGTTGTCACGAGGCCGGCGCGCTGAAGCACTGCGAGATGCGAGGAAACGGTCGACTGCGACAGGCCGCAGCGTTCGAACTGACCGGCGCATACGCCGAGATCGAGCGGATGTTCCTGTGTTGGGAAATGGAGCTGAGGCTCCTTCAGCCAGGCGAGGATGTTCACCCGCACTGGATGGGCAAGCGCCTTCAATATCTCGTCTCGATCCATTGTATATCGCCATATCGTGTTTTAGCGATAGATGTATCGCCAAAACTCGATATTCAAATCACAAGACCGTGAACACCATGACGGCAAAAAAAGAGGGCCTCAAGAAAACTTGGGCCCTTGTAGTTGTGAAGGTAATAAGAACCTCCAGAGGGGAACAGCTAATGCGGTGGCGGGGGAGGAGGAGCCACCAAGAATGCATCAGCTGCATTTTGATATGGGAAGCGAAGTATCGGCTTTCAATAGCCGACTGTGATTTTCGTCACTGCTCGCTCGTCTTCAAACAGTAGACAAAAAAAGAGGGCCACAAGATGACTTGGGCCCTTATAAGTTGTGAAGGTAATTAAACCTCCAGAGGGGAACAGCTGCTGCGGTGGCACTGGGAGGAGAAGCCACCAAAGATGCATCAGCTGAGTTTGGTATGCTGCTTTTTTGGGCGGGCAGCAATCATTTAATATGCATGACAGCCATGTCATGTGCGCATCCCTGCCCATTTCTGCATCGCACAAAGAAAATGCGCCGCATAAAATAGAGGGCGCATTCAAAATATCAAATTAAAAACATATAGTTACGGGAACAGCCAAGAAATGCTCACAAAAAGAGCATTTGCCGATTGAACGTCAGAAGTTCCAGTTCCGGGCCTTGGCGACGATGTAATCGCGGAAGACCTTGAGCTTGGCGGCATTCTTCATCTCGTCCGGATAGCAGAAATAGGTATCGAACGAGGGGATGTCGGCGCTGATCGGAAGCTGTATGAGGCCCGGATCGCGGCCAACGATATAGTCAGGCAGCATCGCAACGCCGATGCCCAGGAGGCAGGCCCGCTTGATCGAGGTCTGGCTGTTGATCTGCAGGTGCGACACGCGCGGATTGTCGGAATCGCGGCCGGCGATTTCGAGCCAGTTGACGTCGAGCAGATAGTTCGGCGCCGGCTCACCGAAGGTGATGATGCGGTGATTGTCGAGATCCTCGACCGACTGCGGCTCGCCGTATTTGTTGATATAGGAGGGTGCTGCATAGACGTGCATGTGCACCGTGAACAGCTTGCGCTGAATGAGGTCCGACTGCTGCGGCTGGCGCAGGCGGATGGCGCAGTCCGCATGGCGCATGTTCACGTCGAGCTCTTCATTGTCGAGGATGAGCTGGACTTGCACGTCCGGGTGCAGCGACATGAACTCCTGGATCTTGTCGGTGAGCCAGCCCTGGCCGAGGCCGACGGTCGTGGTGATGCGCAGCTTGCCGCTTGGCTTGTCCGTGGTTTCGCTCAGCTGGACCTTGACGCTTTCGAGCTTCATCAGCACTTCGTGCGCCGTCCGGTAGAGGATCTCGCCCTGTTCGGTGAGGATCAGGCCGCGCGCATGGCGGTGGAACAGCTTGATGCCGACGTCCTGCTCAAGCGAGCTCACCTGCCGGCTGATCGCCGATTGCGAAAGATGGAGCTTGTCTGCCGCATGCGTGAACGACCCAGCCTCGGCCGCCGCGTGAAAAATGCGCAGTTTGTCCCAGTCCAGCGACATGAAGTCCCCCATAAGAAACCACTCCGGAAGACGGGGTCCTGTCTTCCGGATGTGGCTGATGCGTCTGTTCCCACACGGGGCGAGGTGCCTCAGCGGCACCACCCCGATTCGCAGCTTCTATTCGGCTGCAATTGCGACGGGCATATGACCCGCCAGGTATTTCTCGGTCTCGAGCGCTGCCATGCAGCCCATGCCGGCCGCCGTCACCGCCTGACGATAGATGTCGTCCGTCACGTCGCCTGCGGCAAAAACGCCGGGCACGTCGGTCGCCGTCGAATCGGCCGCGGTCCACAGATAGCCGTTGGACTTTTGCCGAAGCTTGCCTTTGAAAAGTTCGACCGCCGGGGCGTGACCAATCGCGACGAACACCCCGTCGGTGACCATGTCGGAGGTTTCGCCGGTCTTGGTGTTGCGCAGCTTCACGCCGTCGACCGAGGCGGGCATCGGCGGCTTGGCCGGTGCGCCCAGATATTCGACGACCTCATGGTCCCAGATCACCTTGACGTTCGGCTTGGCGAACAGGCGCTCCTGCAGGATTTTCTCGGCGCGGAAGGAATCGCGGCGGTGCACGACGGTGACGGTCTTGGCAAGGTTCGACAGGTAAAGCGCTTCTTCAACGGCCGAGTTGCCACCGCCAACGACGATGACATCCTTGTTGCGGTAGAAGAAACCGTCGCAGGTGGCGCAGGCCGAGACGCCGAAGCCCATGAAGGTCGGCTCGGTCTCGATCCCAAGCCATTTCGCCTTGGCGCCGGTGGCGATGATCAGGGCGTCCGCCGTCCAGTCGGTGCCGCTATCGGTCTTGATGCGGAACGGACGCACGGACAGATCGACGTCAGTCACGAGATCGTTGACGATCTCGGCACCGACATGGGTCGCCTGCTTCAGCATCTGCTCCATCATCCACGGGCCCTGGACCGGGTCGGCATAGCCCGGATAATTCTCCACGTCGGTGGTGATCATCAACTGGCCGCCCTGTTCCAGGCCGGCGATCAGCACCGGCTCGAGCAGGGCGCGCGCCGTATAGATGGCGGCCGTATAACCGGCCGGGCCGGAGCCGATGATCAGCACTTTCACGTGACGGGCAGTCATAGTCTTGTCCTTCGTTCACGGGGAGAGGGAACGCTCTCGTCCGATTCCATTGCGTCAATGGGAAATAGTTCCATAGTTTAGGTATTCCCTACCACGACTTTCAAGGGCGTCGGCCCTGATACACACAAGTGCTTGAGCGCCAAGCCTAGTTTTGCCACCAGATGACGCGTTTGTGCACCAGGTTTCGGCCATGCGATCCGTCTTTACCGAGCCATGCGCCGGGAGCAGTGCGACAGCGGAATGAATGCCGCATCGGGCCAAGCCGATGCCGCTTCGGACGGTGGCGGCCCATTTTTGCGGTAAGACCGGTGTCAGCCATGCCATTTTCCCGCGAATAGTCGGCGGGACTGCTTGTTGTCCAGCGGGTTTGGCGATATTTCACGCGGATTCACTTTGCTGGAGAAGCATATGGGGTTGAATGCCGGCCGTGCTTGGTTCCATCGCGCTGCGCTCGGCCACGCACCGACTCGAGACGACCTCGCCCTCCTGGAGCGCGCCTTGCCGAGAATCTCGACCGAGATGATCGCGGCTGCGCCGGGATAGGGGACGCACCAGTCAACATCGCCGGCCATCGGGGCCAGCTCAACCGTCAGCAAATACAAAGTTTTTGACTTTGCCCTCGCGCAAAATGTCACCACGCAAAAAGGACGAACGTTCATGACGAAACAAGTCGAGCTCGACGCAATCGATCTCAAGATCCTTCGCGAGCTCCAGCGTGATGGCCGGATGACCAATGTCGATCTCGCCCAAAGGGTCGGCATCTCTGCGCCGCCGTGCCTCAGGCGCGTGCGCAAGCTCGAGGAAACCGGCGTCATCAAGGGCTATCACGCGCTGCTGAATGCACCGGCACTCGGCTTCGATCTCGTCGCCTTCTGCATGGTCGGTCTGAAGCGCCAGTCGGAAGCGGACCTGAAGGCTTTCGCGGCCGCCACCGCCGAATGGCAGATCGTCCGCCAAGCCTGGACAGTTTCCGGCGAAAGCGACTTTTTGCTGCATTGTGTCGCCGAGAATCTGACGGCCTTCCAGGATTTCGTCATCGAAGTGCTGACGGCCAACGAACGGGTAGACACGGTGCGCACGATGCTGACCATTCGCCAGGTCAAGGATATCGGCCTCGTTCAGATCTAAGGCCCGCCCATGAGCAAGCTTCCGCTTTCCGCCTTCATCATCTGCCAGAACGAAGAAGCCTACCTCGGTAATTGCATCGAGAGCCTCGAGCAATGCGCGGAAATCGTCATCGTAGATTCCGGTTCGACCGACGGCACGCCGGTACTCGTGCAGTCCTATATCGACAAGGGCTGGCCGATCCGCTTCCTGCATGAGCCCTGGCGGGGTTATGCCGGCCAGAAGCAGTTCGCCCTCGATCAGTGCACGCAGCCGTGGTGCCTCAACATCGATTCCGACGAACGCCTCGATGAGCCGCTGAAGGCGCTGCTGCCATCGCTGCTCGATGCACCGGCGGAGACGGTCGGCTGGCGCGTCGCCCGCAGGCCCTATCTGATCGGTTACGGCTACACGCCCGAGCGGGTGCACGAGCGGCGGAACCTCAGGCTGATCCGCCAGGGCAGGGGACGCTACGACCTCAATCAGAAGGTCCATGAGGGGATCGTTCCGGACGGTGCCGTCAGCGCCGCAGGCAAGGGCAGCCTGCTGCACTACCGGCCGCTGATCATTGACGAACAGATCCTCAAGGAAAACAAATACTCGACGCTGAAGGCAGACCAGCAGTTTGCGGCCGGAAAGTCCGCGCGACCCTACAAGATGCTGTTCAGCCCACCGCTCTATTTCTACCGGCTCTATTTCCGCAATGGCCTTTGGCGCTGCGGCTTTCCGGGTTTCATCGAAGCGACGACGGGGGCAGTCTACGCCTTCCTGACCGCAGCCAAGATCTATCAGAGGCACGCGCTGAAGCGCCGTCCGAACCATGACGACATGGATCGGCGCCAGACCAGTCCGTGAGGTTCCCATGAAAATCATGCACTTTCATTTCGGCAAGGACGGCGGCGCAGAGCGCTTCTTCGTTCATCTGGTGAATGCGCTTGGCGAGCGCGGCGTCGAGCAGACCTCGGTCATCCGGCCCGGACGCATCTGGCGGAAGGATATCGAAGGTGCGACGCGCATCATCGAAAGCAATTTCCGCAACCTGTCGCTCGACCGGATCCTTTTGCCGATGAAGGTCAGCAGCATGGCGCGCCGCGAGAAGCCGGACGCGCTCTTTGCCTGGATGCCGCGCGCCAGCCGGTTGATGCCGAACTACAAGGGCTGCATCAAGATCTCCCGGCTCGGCGACTATCCGCTGCGCCTCGACTATTTCCGTAACACGGATTGTCTCGTCTGCAACACGCCCGGAATTGCCGAGCATGTGCGCAAGATCGGCTGGAAACGCGACGTCGAAGTGATCTCCAACTTCACCGGGACGGAACGCGTCGCGCCAGTCAGTCGCGCCACGCTCGACACGCCGGAGAATGTGCCGGTCGTCATGTCGATGGGGCGGTTCGTGCCGCGCAAGGGCTTCCACACCCTGATCCAGGCGATCGCCAAGGTGCCGGACGCCTATCTCTGGCTGGTCGGCGACGGCGAGGAGCGGGAAAACCTCAAGAAACTTGCGGCCGACCTCGGGGTGGCAAAGCGCGTACGCTTTGCTGGCTGGCAGAAGGATACGCGGCCTTTCCTCGCTGCCTCGGACATTTTCGTCATGGCATCGAGCCATGAACCGCTCGGCAATGTCATCCTCGAGGCCTGGGCCCAGGGCACGCCGGTCGTCTCCAGCCGTTCGGAAGGGCCGCAATGGTTCATGCGCGACGGCGAGAACGGCTTGATGGTCGATATCGGCGACGCCGACGGTTTCGCGCAAGCGATCGACCGCATCGCGAGCGACGCGTCACTGGGCGAACGCCTTGCCGAACGCGGCCACGAGACGCTGATGAACCAGTTCTCGAAGCAGGCGATCACTGACGCCTACTTGAAGCTCTTCGCTTCCAGGCGCTGAGCTAATTTCGCTCGCGCGGCTGCCACACGAATGGCAGCCGATCAGGAACGCATCAGCCGTTCGTAGACGGCGTTGATCGCACGGGCCTCGCCCTCGATGGCGAAGGAGGCGCAGGTGAGCCCCAGGCCGTTGGCGCCTGCCATCGTGCGGCGGCGATCATCATCCATGAAGCCGGCAGTCGCCTCAACCATCGCCTGCAGATCGTTTGCCGCAATGACCGTACCGGTTTCCTGCTCGCCGACGACGACCAGTTCCGAAAACGCACCGACATCGGTCGCAATAACCGGCACACCGGTTGCCATGGCTTCGAGCGGCGTCAGGCCAAAACCTTCCCAGCGCTGCGGCGCGATGAAGAGATCAAGCGCGCGATACCAATCGGGAATGTTGGTGTGCTCGCCGACGAAACGAATGCGGTCCGTCAGCCCGGCCTTTGCGACCCGTTCCTTCAACTCGTTCTCGAACGCCACATGCGGGCCGGTCGCGCGCCCCGCGACGATGGCGCTCCAGCCCGGCCGGCAGGGGAGCAACGCGATCATGCTATCGACGAAGAGATCGGTTCCCTTCTGCTTACGCACCCGTCCGAAGCAGCCGACATATTTCTGCGCCGGATCGAGCCCGAGCGCAGACTTGGCGGCGACTGTATCCGCCGGCGGCTGGAAGCGTTTCGTGTCGATGCCGTGCAGGATGACCGTGTTCGGCACTTCGAGATAGGCGGCGGTCTTGCCGCTCGTCGCAATCACCGCATCCATCCTGGAGATCAGGAACTTGCTCCAGCCGGTGTGGCGCCGCTGCGAAGCCGAGGTGAAGACGATCTTCAGCTTCATACCGAGCAGATCGCGCAGCACGATTGCCGGCAGCATCTCGACGTTACGGCGTGCATGCCAGACCCGGCAGGGGCGGCCATCCGGTGCGCTCCACAAGCGCAGGAGATCGCGGAATCGGATCGAGGGCAGGGTGTCCGGCAGCCCCGGGCCAAGCACGGCGACCTTTTCGCCAAGCGCGCGCTGGATCGGAACCAACTGGATAATGGTGGACGTCACGCCCGAGAGGCGGCGCTTGAAATTGGGAGCGATGACCTCGACGTTCCGGATATCGGCCACGAAAGCGCACTCCTTGCGCGAGCAACGTTCGTCTTTTGGAAAGAGAGAAATGGGGCGAAGGGAGGCTTCGCCCCTGCCGGGGCTGATCAGCCCCAGTTGACCGCGAGAATTTCGTAGGCCTTGGAGCCGCCGGGGGCGTTCACTTCGATGGAATCGCCGACTTCCTTGCCGATCAGGGCGCGCGCGATCGGCGACGAGATCGAGATGCGGCCAGCCTTCACGTCGGCTTCCTGGTCGCCGACGATCTGATAGGTCTTTTCTTCTTCGGTGTCTTCGTCGACCAGCTTGACCTTGGCGCCGAACTTGATCTTGGAGCCGGACATCTTCGAGAGATCAATGACTTCCGCGCGGGCGATCAAGTCTTCGAGCTCGGTGACGCGGCCTTCGTTGTGGCTCTGCGCCTCCTTGGCGGCATGGTATTCGGCATTTTCCGACAGGTCGCCATGTGCACGGGCTTCGGCAATCGCCTCGATGATTCGTGGTCGTTCTTCCTGCTGGCGCCAGCGCAGCTCCTCCTGCAGGTTGACGAATCCACCCTGTGTCATCGGCACTTTTTCGACCATTTCATTGTCCTTCATCAAGCACGAGGCGCCGCCCTTTGGGCGGCGCCAACGCAAAAGAAAACGGTCTCCGGCGCGTAAACACCGGAACCGTCCGAAACTTCGAACCTTCGTTATAGCAGAAACGGAAGCGCGAAAGCCAGATATTTCGCCACCATCCACCGAAGCCAACAAACCATCCGCAACTTGTAGACGAAGGAAACCGGTGGCAAGTTTTGCAGAAACAGCTTTACCTCAACTGCGGTTGAGGTCGTATCAGAACTGCTCCTGCAGAATATCACGAGGAAGCATGGCCCATGGATCTGGCCAAGGATCACCACATCAAGACAGGCCCGAACGCGGAGCCGCAAGCGGATGGCCGCTGGAGCGAACTGCTCCGGCCCGACTATCTGGCGGCAACGGTCACACTTTGCCTTGGGGTCGCACTCTTTGCGTTCAATGAATTTTTCATTTCGACGGCGCTACCGACGGCTGTCGCGCAGATCAGCGGCGCCACGCTGCTTTCATGGGCGGTTACGCTCTATCTCGTCTTTGCGATTCTCGGCGGGGCGCTTGCCGCCAATCTGAAGGCGAGGTTCGGCGCACGTGGCACGCTGATTGCTGCCGCCGTCGTATTTGTCGCCGGAACCATGATCGCGACGACCGCGAGCAGCATGCCGCAGGTGCTTGCCGGACGGGTGTTCCAGGGATTCGGCGAAGGTATCATCGCCGCGGTCTGCTACGCACTGATCCCGGAACTCTTCCCGCCGCGGCTGGTGCCGAAGGTCTTCGGAGCCGAAGCCATCGTCTGGGCGATGGCTGCCTTTGGCGGTCCGCTCGTCTCCGGCTTCCTGACGGAACATTGGTCCTGGCGGGCGGCCTTCGGCGTCAATATTCCGGCAGCCGCAATCTTCGTCGTGCTCGTCCTCGCCATCGTGCCGGCACAGAAGATACCAACCACGAAATCACGTCCGATCCCGCTTCTACGGTTGGTCATCGTCGGCACCGGCATATTGCTGATATCGGTATCGACCACGGCCAGAAGCGTCCCCTTGATGGTCGCAGCGCTAGCGACAGCGCTAACGATCCTCTGGGCGGTGGTCCAGACCGACCGGCGCGCAGAACATTCGATCCTGCCTGCCGGCGCTTTCACGCTCGCAAAACCGCTCGGCACCGGCCTTTGGGTGGTGCTGCTGATGCCGCTGGCGCAGGCATCCGGCTCGATCTACCTCATCTACGGCCTGCAGCACGTGTGGAACTTCAGCCCGACGGCCGCCGGCTTTTCCGGCGCGCTGATGGCGATCTCCTGGAGCCTGACCGCAATTCTCGTTGCGAGCCTGCGCTCACATGATCTGCGCGTGAAGCTGATCCAGGCCGGGCCGGCTCTTCTCAGTATCGGACTTGCCGGCCTGACGATCGCGGTCGCCATCGACGAATTCCGCCTGGTCTTTCCGAGCCAGATCGCGATTGGCGCCGGCTTTGGCATCTCCTGGGGCACGCTCAGCCAGTTGATGATGGATGTGTCGCCGCATAAGGAACGCGACAAGACGTCAGCCTTTTTGCCGACGCTGCAATCGGCCGGCTACGCCATCGGTGCTGCAATCTGCGGGCTTACCGCAAATCTCCGCGGCTTTGACGAGAAGGCAAGCGTGGCGACGATGCATGGCGCATTGTTCACCGTCTTTGTGGTCGCATCCGTGATATCGACGGCATCGCTCTATTTCGGCGTCAGAACCGTGCGGCTTGCAGGCAAACGATCGCGGCACGCCCAAGGAGGAGCGGCGCTCGGGGCGCTCGCAGGAGACTAGAGCGCCGTGCGTTCAGACAGATGACGTTCTAGGCAGCTGCGTGGAGCGGCGTACCGACGTGACGGCGCCCAAGAAGCGCCCGTTGCTCGCCGCCGCGCCCGATCGATGGCACGATCGTTGCGAGCAGCCTGCGATTGCTGGAGAAGACTTCGACCTTCAGCGATCCATAGTCCGCGTCGCGGCCGATCTTGTCGGCGATGCGCTGACCATAATAGAGGGCCGAGCCCTCATCGAAATGGATGATGCCGTCCTCGTCGACGAAGTGCTCGTCGCCGCAATGCAGATCGAAGAAATAGAGTTGCACGATCTTGCCCCATATCGCGCCATGCCGGAGGTTTCTCCGATCCCGAAGTGCGCAGGCGTATAAGAGCATGGTGCGGAAGAATGCAGGCTGAACCGCTCGTTCATCGGGCATTCAGCCGGAGGTGCCGGACAAAGGTCGCGCCATACGGCATCCCACACGGACGATCGTTTCGCGGGGAGCGAAAACGGCGCGCGAGATTGTCGCGCGCCGCTCGTCGTATCAGGCCTTGAAATAGCTCTGCAGCGGACGCACTTCGAGGCTGCCGGCCTTCAGCGCCTTGATCGCATGGGCTGCCGCTTCCGCGCCGGCCATGGTGGTGTAGTAGGGCACCTTCTGCATCAGCGTCGCGCGGCGAAGCGACTTGGAGTCCGAGATCGCCTTGTTGCCGTCGGTCGTGTTGATGACGAGCTGGACGTGACGGTTGCGGATCGCGTCTTCGACGTGCGGCCGGCCTTCCTGGACCTTGTTGACCTTGGTGGCGGCAATGCCGTTTTCACCGAGGAAACGCGCGGTGCCGGCCGTGGCCATGACCTTGAAGCCGATATCGACGAGAATGCGGATCGCCGGAAGAACCCGGGTCTTGTCCTCGTCGCGCACCGAAACGAACACCGTTCCATCGCGCGGCAGGTCGACGCCTGCGCCGAGCTGCGACTTGGCGAAGGCCAGCGCATAGTCGGTGTCGAGACCGATGACTTCGCCGGTCGAGCGCATTTCCGGACCGAGCAGCGTGTCGACGCCGGGGAAGCGGGCGAAGGGGAAGACCGCTTCCTTCACCGCAATGTGCTTCAGGTTGCGCGGATCCGGCTTCTCGCCATAGGCGGCGATCGCGACGTCGAGCGTTTCGCCGGCCATCACGCGGGCTGCGATCTTGGCGATCGGCGCGCCGATCGTCTTCGCGACGAAGGGCACGGTACGCGATGCGCGCGGGTTGACTTCAAGCACGTAGATCGTGCCGTCCTTGATGGCGAACTGCACGTTCATCAGGCCGCCGACATTGAGCGCCTTGGCAAGCGCTGCCGTCTGGCGTTCGAGTTCGTCGACCATGGCCGTGTCGAGCGTATGCACCGGCAGCGAGCAGGCGCTGTCGCCCGAGTGGATACCGGCTTCCTCGATGTGTTCCATGATGCCCGAGACGAAGACGTCCTTGCCGTCGCAGAGGCAGTCGACGTCCACTTCCGTGGCATTCGTCAGGTAGCTGTCGAAGAGCAGCGGGTTCTTGCCGAGCAGCGTGTTGATCTGGCCGGTCTTGTCGTTCGGGTAGCGCTGCTTGATGTCTTCCGGAACCAGGCCCGGAACCGTGTCGAGCAGATAGGTCTGCAGCATGCTTTCCGAATGAATGATCTGCATGGCGCGGCCGCCAAGAACGTAGGACGGGCGCACGACCAGCGGGAAGCCGATCTCGGCAGCGACCAGGCGGGCCTGCTCGACCGAGTAGGCGATGCCGTTGCGCGGCTGGTTGAGGTCGAGCTTCATCAGCAGCTTCTGGAAGCGGTCGCGGTCCTCGGCAAGGTCGATCATGTCGGGTGCCGTGCCGAGGATCGGGATGCCGTTCTTTTCCAGCGCTTCGGCCAGCTTCAGCGGCGTCTGGCCGCCGAACTGCACGATGACGCCGACGAGTTCGCCCTTTTCCTGTTCGGCGCGCATGATCTCGATCACGTCTTCGGCCGTCAGCGGCTCGAAATAGAGGCGATCGGAGGTGTCGTAGTCGGTCGAAACCGTCTCCGGGTTGCAGTTGATCATGATCGCTTCGTAGCCGGCATCCTTCAGCGCGAATGCCGCGTGGCAGCAGCAGTAGTCGAACTCGATGCCCTGGCCGATACGGTTCGGACCACCACCAAGGATAACGACCTTCTTGCGGTCGGAAACCCCGGCTTCCGACCGGGCGGCACCGACGAAGGGCGTTTCGTAGGTCGAGTACATGTAAGCGGTCGGCGAGGCGAATTCGGCGGCGCAGGTATCGATGCGCTTGTAGACCGGGCGAACATTCAGCGCGTTGCGCAGTTCGGCCACTTCCTTCGGGCGCTTGCCGCCGAGCGTAGCGAGGCGCGCATCGGAGAAGCCCATGGCCTTCAGCATGCGCAGGTTCTCGGCATCCTGGGGCAGGCCGTGCTCGCGGATGCGTGCCTCCATGTCGACGATCGCCTTGAACTGGGCGATGAACCACGGATCGATCTTGCTCGCCTCGTGAACATCTGCCTCGCTCATGCCGAGGCGGAGCGCCTGGGCAACCATACGCAGCCGGTCCGGCGTCGGCGTGCCGATCGCGGCGCGGATGGCGTTGCGGCCATCGCCGTTGTCGTCCATGTCGGGGATTTCGATTTCGTCGAGGCCGGTGAGGCCGGTCTCAAGGCCACGCAGCGCCTTCTGCAGCGATTCGGCAAAGGTGCGGCCGATCGCCATGACTTCGCCGACCGACTTCATCGCGGTGGTCAGGACCGGCGAGGCGCCCGGGAACTTCTCGAAGGCGAAGCGCGGGATTTTGGTGACGACGTAGTCGATCGAGGGCTCGAAGGAGGCCGGCGTCGCGCCGCCGGTGATGTCGTTGTCGAGTTCGTCCAGCGTGTAGCCGATGGCGAGCTTCGCCGCGATCTTTGCGATCGGGAAGCCGGTCGCCTTGGAGGCGAGCGCCGAGGAGCGCGATACGCGCGGGTTCATTTCGATGACGACCAGACGGCCGTCCTTCGGGTTGACGGCAAACTGCACGTTCGAGCCGCCGGTCTCGACGCCGATCTCGCGCAGAACCGCGATCGAGGCGTTGCGCATGATCTGGTATTCCTTGTCGGTCAGCGTCAGCGCCGGAGCAACGGTGATCGAATCGCCGGTGTGCACGCCCATCGGATCGATGTTTTCGATCGAGCAGATGATGATGCAGTTGTCCGCCGTGTCGCGGACGACCTCCATTTCGTATTCCTTCCAGCCGAGCACCGATTCTTCGATCAGCACTTCGGTGGTGGGCGAAGCGTCGAGGCCACTGCCGACGATGTCGAAGAATTCCGTGCGGTTATAGGCGATACCGCCACCGGTGCCGCCGAGCGTGAAGGACGGGCGGATGATCGCGGGCAGGCCAACATCGTCGAGCGCCTGCGCGGCGATCGCCATCGCATGGTTCAGATAGCGCTGCTTGCGGTCGCCTTCACCGAGGTTCCACTGGTTCTCCAGCTCGTCGAGCGCCTTGTCGAGGTCCGGGCCGGACAGTCGGCCCTTCAGTTCGGCGCGCTCGGCCTCATGCACCTTGCGGTCATGGTCCTTGATGTCGGTGGCGTTCGCCAGCCGCGACTTCGGCGTCTCCAGGCCGATCTTCGCCATCGCCTCGCGGAAGAGGGCACGGTCTTCGGCCTTGTCGATCGCGTCGGGCTTGGCACCGATCATCTCGACATTGTAGCGGTCGAGAACGCCCATACGGCGCAGCGACAGTGCGGTGTTGAGCGCGGTCTGGCCGCCCATGGTCGGGAGCAGCGCGTCCGGGCGCTCCTTGGCGATGATCTTGGCGACGACTTCCGGGGTGATCGGCTCGACATAGGTCGCGTCGGCGAGGCCCGGATCGGTCATGATCGTCGCCGGGTTGGAGTTGACGAGGATGACGCGGTAGCCTTCCTCCTTCAGCGCCTTACAGGCCTGGGTGCCGGAATAGTCGAATTCGCATGCCTGACCGATGACGATCGGCCCCGCGCCGATGATAAGAATGGACTTGATATCTTGGCGCTTCGGCATGGTCGGTCATCCGTTTCTAGCTGCGCGAAAAACCGGCCAAAGTGGGAGGTCACCGGCCGGGCACGCATTGATGGTCTTTTCAGGCTAGAAGCGGCTTATAGGCAAATGTATCTGCAAGCGAAACCCCGAAAATACCGGAATCGACAAGAAGCCGGCATATTTGCGCGTCCTCTGCTTTATCGCTCGCTCGGCGGCACTAAAACCGCGCCAAAGCGTTAGGCGCCGACGGCGCGCACTGGCGGCTTCGACCCGGACGAGCAGGTCGTGCGGATCGGGCAGGGGTTTGTGCACTTCTTCCACGCCGAGGCGACCGATTCCTTCAAGCCGCAACGCCTTCACGAAGGCTCCGCCTCGTCCCGCTCTGCGGGTGGCTTAGGAGCGGCAAAGCGGCTTTGCGTCAAGGAGAGCGGAGCAGACTTCAGCCGGCGGAGTTTTCGCTGCCGATATCCGTAGCGGGAGCTAGCAGCCGCCGCAAAAAGTTTGGCCAGATCGCGAACTTACGGGCGGCGATTGCGTTTTACAACGACGTTGGGCGCATCTTATAAAAGAGCAAACCGACAACGCCCTTTTTACAGAGGCTGGGAGGACAGATCATGGAATGGAAAGGCCGCCGCCAATCCGAAAACATCGAAGACCAGCGCGGCGCGAGCCCGGGTGGCGGCAATCCGTTCGGGCGCGGCGGTGGTTTCCGCATGCCGGGCGGCGGAGGCGGTATGCGGCGCGCCGGCGGCGGCATGAGCTTCGGAACGATCATCTTCCTCGTCATCCTCTACTTTATCCTCAAGGCCATGGGCATCGACATGCTGCAGGTGCTGGAAGGTGGCGGCGGTCAGGTACAGTTGCCCGGTTTCGAGCAGAGTGACGGCTCGCCGGCACCGCGTGGTTCGGCCCAGGAAGAGGAAATGAAGTCTTTCATGGCGACCGTGCTCGCCGAGACCGAGGATACCTGGAACGGCATTTTCCAGGCGAGCGGCAAACAGTACGAAGAGCCCAAGATGGTGCTCTTCCGCGGCCAGGTGCGCTCCGCCTGCGGCTTCGCGTCCGCCGCCTCCGGACCGTTCTATTGCCCGGGAGACCACAAGGTCTATCTCGACATGAGCTTCTTCGATGAACTCGCCCAGAAGTTCGATGCATCCGGCGACTTCGCCCAGGCCTATGTGGTTGCGCACGAGGTCGGCCACCACGTCCAGAACCTGATCGGCGTCTTGCCGAAATTCAACCAGATGCGCCAGTCGATGAGCGAAACCGAAGCCAATCAGATGTCGGTGCGTGTCGAACTGCAGGCCGATTGTTTCGCCGGCGTCTGGGGCAAATTTACCGAGCAGAAGGGCCTGCTCTCGCAAGGCGACCTCGAAGAGGCGCTGAACGCCGCCACCCAGATCGGCGACGACACGCTGCAGAAGCGGATGCAGGGCTACGTCGTTCCGGAGAGTTTCAACCACGGCACCTCCGAACAGCGCATGCGCTGGTTCAAGCGTGGCTTCGACAGCGGCAAGATGTCGGCCTGCGATACTTTCTCGGGCGCCGTCTAGCCGCTTCTATACAAGAAAACCGTCAGGGCCGGCACGATTGCCGGCCCTTTCGTTTGTCGGGTCAGCGTTCGCTGTCCATATGGGCGAGTTGGGCCTCGGGATAGCGGGCGCCCGAGGCGGCATCTTTCGGAACCGCCTGTTCGATCACCGCCAGATCGCCGGCACTGAGATCGACATCGCGCGACGCGAGGGCTTCCGCCAAGCGGTCGCGCCGGCGTGCACCGATCAACGGCACGATGTCCTTGCCCTGGGCGGCTACCCAGGCAATCGCGATCTGAGCCACCGAAACGCCCTTCTCTTCAGCGACCTGCCTCAGCGCTTCGACGAGGGCGAGATTCTTGTCGATGTTGCCCTCCTGGAACCGCGGGCTCATGGCGCGGAAATCGCCCTTGCCGGCCGCGCCTTTCTGCCAGTGGCCACTGATCAGGCCGCGTGACAGCACGCCATAGGCGGTGACGCCGATACCGAGAGCGCGGCAGGTCGGCAGGATCTCGCTCTCTATGCCGCGTGAAATCAGCGAATACTCGATCTGCAGATCCGAGATCGGGTGGACGGCAGCGGCGCGGCGGATGGTCTCGGGCCCAACCTCGGAGAGGCCGATATGGCGGACATATCCAGCCTTCACCATGTCAGCGATCGCACCAATGGTATCTTCGATCGGAACGTCGGGATCGAGCCTTGAGGGACGATAGATGTCGATATGATCGACGCCAAGCCGCTGCAGCGTATAGGCGAGAAAGTTGCGAACCGCCTTCGGCCGGCAATCATAGCCAGCCCAGTTGCCCGCAGCATCGCGCAATGCGCCGAACTTCACACTCAACAGCGCCTTGTCGCGCCTACCGCCCTTCAGCGCCTCGCCGATCAGCATCTCGTTGTGGCCCATACCATAGAAGTCACCGGTATCGAGCAGCGTGATGCCGGCCTCCAGCGCGGCGTGGATGGTGGCGATGCTTTCGGCACGGTCGGCCGGGCCGTACATGCCGGACATGCCCATGCAGCCGAGTCCGAGCGCCGACACCGAGGGGCCGGTCTTTCCGAGTGAAACGTAATCCATTCTCGTTCTCCTTCGACATGGCCGAAATCCGCCGGCCGTTGATCGGTCTCTTGTTTACTTCCTTTGGCGTCGTGCGATAATCCGACCTCAATCGAACGACTTGTACGAAATTCCGCACAATGAACGACCTGCCGCTTGCAGATCTCGATGCCTTTACCGCCGTTGCCGCGACGCGCAGCTTCCGCGCCGCTGCCAAGAAGCGCGGCGTTTCCGCGTCGTCGCTGAGCGAGGCGCTGCGACGGCTCGAAGCCAAGCTGCAAGTGCGCCTGCTCAACCGCACGACCCGCAGCGTGACACTGACGGAGGCGGGCATGCGGTTGCTCGATCGGCTGACGCCGGCGCTCGGCGAGATTGCCGGCGCGCTCGATCAGGTCAACGAGATGCGCGACAGTCCGGCGGGAACGCTGAAACTGAATGTCCCGACCATCGTTGCCCGCGAAATCCTACCACCGATCGTCGGCCGCTTCCTCAGCAAGCATCCGGCAATCTCCTTGGAAGTGACGGCGGAAGATGGGTTCGTCGACGTTCTGGCGGCGGGTTTCGACGCTGGCGTTCGCTATGAGGAACGGGTCGAGCGCGACATGATCGCCATACCGATCGGGCCGAGCCGGCAACGCTACGTCACCGCGGCGGCACCGGATTATCTCGCCAGGCACGGCGTGCCCCAACATCCACGCGATCTGCTTGACCATGGCTGTATTCGCCACCGTTTCGCCAGCGGCATTTCTCTTCCCTGGGAGTTCGGTGAAGGGGAGGCGGCGCTGACGATCGCGCCTCCTGCCGTCGTGACCGCCAATACGATCGACCTCGAACTCGGCGCTGCCCTTGACGGGCTTGGCATCATCCGGACCTTCGAGGAGTTCGTCGCCCCGGCCATCGCGGCAGGACGGCTCCGGCCCATTCTTGAAGACTGGACGACGAGTTTTTCCGGACCGTTTCTCTACTATGCGAGCCGCAGGCATATGCCGACGCCGCTGCGCGCCTTCGTGGATTTCTTGAAGCTTGAACAGCGGCGCGACAACGGGTGAAGGCAGATGCACGTCACCCGTCACATCAACCATTGCGATAGTCCCATCAGATAATTTGAGACGTTCACGGATTGTTTCGCGCGAAATGATCCGTTACACCTAAATTGGTAGCGTTGTTCATGTTCTGTCCCGCATCCCGGGGCAGGCCGCTCGGGGGAGGGATCGCATGCGCGACGAGAAGTTTGTGCGACGCGGCCTGTTCCTCGTCTTCCTCATCCTGTTCCTGGATATCATCGGCATTGCGATCATCGTTCCAGTGCTGCCGACCTATCTGGAGGAACTGACCGGCTCCGATATCAGCGAAGCGGCAATCGACGGTGGTTGGCTGCTGCTCGTTTATGCGGCGATGCAGTTTCTCTTCGCGCCGCTGATCGGCAACCTCAGCGACCGATTCGGCCGCCGTCCGGTGCTGCTCGCATCGGTCTTCACCTTCGCACTCGACAATCTGATCTGTGCGCTCGCCACCAGCTATTGGATGCTGTTCATCGGCCGTGTGCTCGCCGGCATCAGCGGTGCAAGTTTCGGCACCGCATCGGCCTATATCGCCGACATCAGCCATGACGGAAACCGCGCCAAGAATTTTGGGCTGATCGGCATCGCCTTCGGGACCGGCTTCGCCCTCGGCCCGGTGCTTGGCGGTCTGCTCGGCGAATTGGGGCCACGCGTGCCGTTCTACGGTGCCGCGGCGCTCTCCTTCGTCAATTTCATTCTCGGCGTATTTCTGCTGCCCGAGACGCTGGATCGCGCCAATCGCCGTCGCTTCGAGTGGAAGCGCGCCAATCCGCTCGGCGCCCTCAAGCAGATGCGCAACTACCCAGGCATCGGCTGGGTTGGGCTCGTCTTCTTTCTCTTCTGGCTCGCCCACTCCGTCTATCCGGCGGTCTGGTCCTTCGTATCCAACTACCGCTATGGCTGGAGCGAGGGGCAGATCGGGCTATCTCTCGGTATCTTCGGCATCGGCGGCGCGTTCGTCATGGCCGTCATACTGCCGCGCGTCGTGCCACGGCTTGGCGAGTGGCGGACGGCGGTGCTGGGACTGACCTTCACCACCCTTGGCGCCATCGGCTATGCGGGTGCCTGGCAGGGGTGGATGATCTATGCGGTGATCATCGCAACCGCGCTCGAAAGCCTCGCAGATCCGCCATTGCGCAGTATCGCTGCCGCCCACGTGCCGCCATCGGCACAGGGAGAACTTCAGGGCGCGCTGACCAGCATCGGCAGCATCACCACGATCATCGGCCCGCTGGTCTTCACCCAGGCTTTCGGCTATTTCACCAGCCCTAGCGCTCCCGTCGCCTTCGCCGGTGCGCCCTATGCGCTCGCGAGTTGCTTCCTCGTCGGCGCGCTCGTCGTGTTCCTGTTGAAGATACCCAGAAGCAGGGCGGTAGGACCGCAAGGGCTGGAGGAGGCTATCGAGCCGGCTGCGGCTGCGGTTGCAGCAGCGGAAGAGGCTGAAGGGATCGAACAGCCAAGAATGCACGGAAATTGATCAATTTTCGTGATCTATCGATGAAAGTTTGAGCAACCTCGCCCTTGCGGCTGGCTCTTTGCCCGGGGGTATTCTATCTCCGGTTTTCCTCCCTCCGACCTTTAGTTGCGGCCGAGGCCGCATCGACCGCCAGGAATCTGCCATGCTGACCGCGAATGCGAGCCCGAAGCCGTTGACGACCGACAACTCCTGGCGGATGCATTATCGCGCGAGCTTCTATCTCGGCGTGCCCTTTATCGGCGCCCAGCTCGCCCAGCTCGCGATCAACACGACGGACGTCCTGATGGTGGGCAAGCTCGGCGCCACCGAACTCGCGGCGATCATTCTTGCGACGCAGATGTATTTCACCGTCTATGTTTTCGGGAACGGCTTTGCCAACGCGGTGGTTCCGATGGCAGCCCAAGCCGTTGGTCGAGGCGACAAGGTTTCGGTGCGCCGCTCCGTGCGCATGGGCATGTGGGTCGTGCTGCTCTACGGGGTGCTGACGGCGCCGGTGCTCTGGATGGCCGAACCGATCCTGCTTTTCGCCGGTCAGCAACCCGAGGTCGCAGCCCTTGCAGGGGAATACATCCGCATCGCCCAGTGGGCGATCTTTCCCGGCCTGATTTTCATGGTGCTCAGAGCCTTCTTGAGCGGCCTCGAGCGGGCAGGAATCATTCTCTACGTGACGCTGGCGACTCTCGTACTCAATGCCGCTCTTTGTTACGTGCTGATCTTCGGCCATTTCGGCTTCCCGCAGCTCGGCATCTTCGGTGCAGCGGTAGCGGCGCTCGGCGTTGCGTTGCTCGGCGCGGCGCTGACGATCGGCTACATCAAGAGCAAGCCTGAGCTCAACCAGTACGAACTGTTCGTCCGATTCTGGCGGCCTGACTGGACGGCGTTCTGGGAGGTCGTGTCTCTCGGCATTCCGATCTCGCTGACGATCCTTGCCGAAGTGAGCCTCTTCACCGTCGCTTCGCTGCTGATGGGCACGATCGGCACGATTGAACTTGCCGCGCACGGCATCGCCCTGCAGTTCGCCTCACTCGCCTTCATGATCCCGCTCGGGCTCGCGCAAGCCGCCACGGTGCGTGTCGGCCTTGCCTACGGCCGAAACGACATGCTGGGCGTCCGGCGCGCGGCGGTTGCATCACTGGTGCTCGGTGCGGGCTTTGCCGTCGTCGGAAGCGCGATCTTTGCCCTGTTCCCGAGCCATCTCGCCGCCCTTTATCTCGACACCAACCGCCCGGATGCCGCGGCAGTACTGGCCTTCGCCGCGCCGCTCATCGTCATTGCCGGCGCCTTCCAGCTCGTCGACGGCATGCAGGCGATCGCCGCCGGCATGCTGCGCGGGTTGAAGGACACCAAGGTGCCGATGCTGCTGGCGTTGATCTCCTATTGGCCGATCGGCTTCGTCTGCGCCTGGGCCTTCGCCTTTCCGTTCAACTTCGGCGGCATGGGCGTCTGGTTCGGCTTCGTCCTCGGACTCGCGGCAGCCGCCGTGCTTTTGAACTGGCGCTTCTTCCGGATGATCGGCGCGATTTCGACCACGCCCCCGAGGCAGACCGCGATCTAGAGATAGGCTCCAGGCTGCGGGCAAAGAAAAAGCCGGACGGGCAGGGGATGCCGTCCGGCTTGCAATGGCGACCGCCTCAGGGGAAGGGAACGGCGTCGCCTACTACCAAGCTTCGATTCCGAAGCCTCGAAACCGCTAAACGTTGAAACCGTCAAGCCCCTCCGAACCCTGGCGATCGCGCTGGAGGTCGCGTATCGTCCGGGCAAAATCGATCAAAAAAACGAAACTGATGACCGCTGCCGCGATCATGAACAGGGTGGCCATGACGCCCTCCATCAACGGAAGATCTTCTGGGTCACGAATTGCTCGCGCCGGGCACGGGACTCATTGCGAAGTCCATGTATCGTCGCAAACAGCATCGCGAAAAACATCGCCATCGAAAACAGAGCAAGTCCCATAGCCGTAATCCTTTCGCATCCTAAACGGCAGTACGTTCGAAAAGTTCCGTTGTTTACTGCGCTTACACTAGCGTTCTGCGTGTGAAGCACCGTTGAACATGGCATTCATTTAGCATTCATTCTTTCTGTCCCGCTGTTTCCCAGGGAACAGCTCTAGCCATCGGCACAACTCTTGCGATCCGTCGCCGTCCGTGACAAAAGGCTTCACCAAACGGAAACAGGTGCGATGACCACGGCATTTTATCCCGGCTCCTTCGATCCGATGACGAACGGCCACCTCGACGTACTCGTGCAGGCGCTGAATGTGGCGGCGAAGGTCATCGTCGCAATCGGCATCCACCCGGGGAAGGCGCCGCTGTTTACCTTTGACGAACGCGCCGAACTCATCCGTCGGTCGCTTCAGGAATTCCTGCCCGACCGGGTCGGCGATATCGACGTCGTCGCCTTCGACAATCTGGTCGTCGACGCGGCGCGCGAGCGCGGCGCGAAACTGCTTGTGCGCGGGCTTCGCGACGGCACGGACCTCGACTACGAGATGCAGATGGCCGGCATGAACCGGCAGATGGCCCCCGACATCCAGACGCTATTCTTGCCCGCAGGCACGGCATCGCGGCCCATTACGGCCACATTGGTCCGCCAGATCGCCGCCATGGGCGGTGACGTCAGCGCCTTCGTGCCCGCGGCAGTTTACCAAGCACTGCAGGCCAAACGCCGCGCTTGAGGCGCGGCCCTCTTTACACCACGCAGGGAGAAACCATGAAAATCCTCCACCTCGCTTTTGCCGGCGCCCTTGCGCTTGCCTCCTGGACGGGAACGGCGATCGCACAATCGGCCGACAACTTCATCACGATCACGCTCAAGGATGGGCCGGTCGTCGTTGAACTGCGTCCGGACATTGCCCCGAAGCATGTCGAGCAGATCAAGGCGCTTGCCGCCGCCGGCGAGTATGACAACGTTGCCTTCCATCGCGTAATCAAGGGCTTCATGGCCCAGACCGGCGACGTGCAGTATGGCGATATGGAAAACGGCTACCAGCCACAGGCTGCCGGCACCGGCGGCTCGTCGAAGCCCGATCTGCCGGCCGAGTTCTCCGACGTTCCGTTCGAACGCGGCACGGTCGGCATGGCGCGCTCGCAGGATCCGAACAGCGCCAACTCGCAGTTCTTCATCATGTTCGCACCGGGCGACTTCCTGAACGGCCAATACACGGTCGTCGGCAAGGTCGTTTCGGGTATGGAGAACGTCGACAAGATCAAGCTCGGCGACGATGCCAACAACGGCTCCGTCACCGATCCCGACCGCATGATCAACGTCAAGGTCGGCAAGTAAAGTCAACAAAAGGAGAAAACCCATGGCCGAGATCAAGGATCCGGAAAACACGATCATCATGGAGACCACCAAGGGCAAGATCGTCATCGAGCTTCTGCCTGACGTCGCTCCGGGTCATGTCGCCCGCATCAAGGAACTGGCTCGCGAAGGTGCCTATGACGGCGTGGTATTCCACCGCGTGATCGAGGACTTCATGGCGCAGACCGGCGACGTTCAGTACGGCAAGACCGGCGGCGAGCACTTCAACCCGGCGCGTGCCGGCATGGGCGGCTCCTCCAAGCCGGATCTGAAGGCCGAATTCTCGAACGTCAGCCACGTTCGCGGCACCTGCTCGATGGCCCGCAGCCAGATGCCGAACTCGGCAAACTCGCAGTTCTTCATCTGCTTCACCGATGCCCCCTGGCTCAACAAGCAGTACTCCGTTTGGGGTCAGGTCATCGAAGGCATGGACAATGTCGACAAGATCAAGCGCGGCGAACCGGTGCGCGATCCCGACTCGATCGTCACGATGCGGGTTGCCGCAGACGCCTGATTTGCGCTAATGCACGGACCCGCCCCGGTCGCCAACTGCGCCGGGGCGGGTTTGCTTTTGTCTGAAGATAACAATGCGCGTAGACCTGTTCGACTTCGACCTTCCGGAAACCTCGATTGCGCTTCGGCCCGCAAGCCCGCGCGACAGCGCCCGCATGCTTGTCGTTCGCCCTGATGGCGCGGAAGTTCTGTCCGACAAGGGTGTGCTCGATCTGCCGTCGTTCCTCAGGGAAGGCGACGCACTGGTCTTCAACGACACCAAGGTGATCCCGGCGCAACTGGAAGGCATCCGCCGCCGCGGCGAGGAGATCACCACACCGGTTTCGCTGACGCTGCACATGCGCACGGCACCCGATTGCTGGAAGGCTTTTGCCCGCCCGGCGCGGCGCCTCAAGGTCGGCGACCGCATCGCCTTCGGCCATGGCGGTTCGAGTTGCCTGCTGGGCACACTCGACGCGACGGTCGAGGAAAAGGGCGATGCCGGCGAGGTGACGCTGCGCTTCGACCTCTCGGGCCCGTCGCTCGACGAGGCGATCATGGCGGTCGGCCACATTCCCCTGCCGCCCTACATCGCCTCCAAGCGCGCCGAGGACGCCCAGGATCGCGCCGATTACCAGACGATGTATGCCCGGGAGGAGGGCGCCGTAGCCGCGCCCACCGCCGGACTGCACTTCACCGACCGTCTCTTCACCAAGCTCGACGAGGCCGGCATCGAACGGCATTTTGTGACGCTGCATGTCGGGGCGGGCACGTTCCTGCCGGTCAAGGCCGACGACACCGACGACCATGTGATGCACCAGGAGATCGGCCACGTCGACGCCCGCACCGCCGAGCGGCTGAACGCCGTGAAGGCGAGGGGTGGCCGCATCGTCTGCGTCGGCACGACTTCGCTCCGGCTGATCGAAAGCGCGACCTCGGCAGAGGGTATCGTCAAGCCGTGGTCCGGGCCGACCGGCATCTTCATCACGCCCGGCTACCGCTTTCGCGCCGTCGACATGCTGATGACCAATTTCCATCTGCCGAAATCGACGCTGTTCATGCTGGTTTCGGCCTTCTCAGGCCTGGAAACTATGCGCGCGGCTTACGCACATGCGATCGAAACCGGCTACCGCTTCTATTCCTATGGCGACGCCAGCCTGCTTTTCCGGAAAGACTAGATGACCGAGACCTTCCAGTTCAAGCTTCACAAGACCGACGGCAAGGCCCGTCGCGGCGAAGTGTCCATGCCGCGCGGCACGATCCGCACGCCGGCCTTCATGCCGGTTGGCACGGTCGGCACGGTCAAGGCGATGTATCTCGACCAAGTGAAGGATCTCGGCGCCGACATCATTCTCGGCAATACCTACCACCTGATGCTACGCCCCGGCGCCGAGCGCGTCGCACGGCTCGGCGGTCTGCACGGCCTGATCCGTTGGCAGGGACCGATCCTCACAGACAGCGGCGGCTTCCAGGTCATGTCGCTTGCGGGCCTTCGCAAGCTCGACGAGCAGGGCGTCACTTTCAAGAGCCATGTCGACGGCGCGCTCTTCCACATGTCGCCGGAACGCTCGATCGAGATCCAGGGCCTGCTCGACAGCGATATCCAGATGCAGCTCGACGAATGCGTGGCGCTGCCGGCCGAGCCCAAGGAAATCGAGCGCGCGATGGAAATGTCGCTGCGCTGGGCAGAGCGTTGCAAGGTGGCCTTCGGCGACCAGCCAGGCAAGGCGATGTTCGGTATCGTGCAGGGCGGCGACATTCCAAAGCTGCGCGAACGCTCGGCCGAGGCGCTGAAGGGGCTCGATCTCAAGGGCTACGCTGTCGGCGGTCTGGCCGTCGGCGAGCCGCAGGAAGTGATGCTGCGCATGCTCGACATTACCTGCCCGATCATGCCGGTGGACAAGCCGCGTTACCTCATGGGGGTCGGCACGCCCGATGATATCCTGCGGTCGGTGGCCGAGGGCATCGACATGTTCGACTGCGTGATGCCGACCCGCTCGGGGCGCCATGGCCTCGCGTTCACGCGTCATGGCCGCATCAACCTGCGCAATGCGCGGCACGCCGAAGACATGCGCCCACTCGACGAAGAATCCTCGTGCCCGGCGGCGCGCGACTATTCGCGCGCCTATCTGCATCACTTGATCCGTTCGAACGAGTCGCTCGGCGGCATGCTCTTGAGCTGGAATAACCTGGCCTATTACCAGGAGCTCATGGCCGGCATCCGTCTGGCGATCGACGAAGGTCGCTTCGCCGACTTCATGGCGGAAACTCAGGAAACCTGGCGGCGAGGGGACCTTCCGCCGGTCTGACGGTTGGAGGACGCTTGGCGCTTTGTGCAGGGCCTAGATCGCCGGCCCCGGTGCTGCCTGCAGCATCATGACGCCGTTGATCTTGTAGCTCCCGTCCGGTTGCTTCACCAGTTGGTAGATTGCCGTCCAGTCCTTGCCATCAGGGGCCGAGATCAACACCTCCTGCAGGACCTGATCGCCGACGACCTTCGACCGGCCAAAGGCGAAGTTGCCGGGCCGGTAGACGGGCTGGTAGCCGCGTTTGACCATGTCGAAGAATGTGGTCTTGTCGGGAAACTTGCCGCGGACCGCCGGTGAGGCGAAGAAATAGGCGGTTTCTGCATCATCATGCAGAAAGGCTGCGATCTGCTCCTGAATGATCGCG
Organism: Ensifer sp. ENS10; assembly: GCF_014852025.1. Lineage (NCBI taxonomy): Bacteria > Pseudomonadati > Pseudomonadota > Alphaproteobacteria > Hyphomicrobiales > Rhizobiaceae > Ensifer > Ensifer sp. ENS10. The sequence goes on along the minus strand of NZ_JACVAS010000002.1, from coordinate 1,956 downwards.
CGCGCGGTATCGACAGGTTCATCGGCGCGGACCGCACTTGCAGTGAAAAGTTGGGTCGTCAGTCCGAGGGCAATGGCAAAGGTCCTGAACATCGCCGATCTCCATGCAGCCAGCTTCCAAAGAGCATAGGACAGCGGTGCGCTTTGGAAACGGAGGCGCCAGTCTCTTTAGGCGTCTTCGCAACGCACGCAAGACAATACATGTGTTCAAATTCAATCACTTATATCACAGTTTATGTATATTACTTTAAATATCATAAATTGGTGATATTTGGCCGGGGGCGCTCCTGCTGGCAAGCGACGTTTTCGGGGAGAGTTGGCGCGGGATTGCCTTCAACGCGACTGTGATCGCATGTATCGGCGGCATGGTGTGTGGCGAGCACAAAGACCGAGTTGGACCCTGCCGCCACATCGCGGCCGTCGCCTTGGCTCGCGCTCTTGCTTGGCTCGGGGGCGAGCCTGTTGTGGGGCGCGGCGACCTGAACATATGGTGATCCTGTAACCTGCAGTGATGATTGCCTCGAAATGCCCGTATGGAGCGATTGCGATGAGCGCGAAGACAATCGAAATCTACCAGCCGCGTCCTGTTTTGAATTTGGGTGAATGGGACATCGGCGGTCTCAAGCTCAAGGCCTATGGCCTCGTTGCCGATCGCAAGGAAATCGATGGGCCGATGGTGGCGTTGGCGCAGTCCTTCATCCGACATGACGTCTTGCCGCGTGTCACGGATGAAGGTGATAGCAACGGCATGGGCTTTGTGATCGTTCATGCCGGCACCCTTGGTATCTCCATCTCGGCCCATTGGTGGATACAGGGTTCGGTTCTTTGCCAGCATATCTATCGGAAGCTTTATTCGGCTGCTGAACCCTTGGACACCGTACGGAGACCTGTTGTTGCCTGTGTTTGGGAACTGGCTCTGATCAATGCCGAGCAGGAAGCCTGGCGAAAAACGATGATGAAAAGCGCGCCCAGTCCGTCGGCCTATATGGCGAATCGCGCCGAGGTCGAAACGGCATAAGCTGAACGGGGCGAAGGTGAGACCCGCACCAGACTGCTTCATTTGCATCGGCTCATTGCGTTCGACAAAGTGGTGAGGGTGGAATCGATTGGCATGTTGCATTTGAAAATGGAATCCGCCCGGTCACACACAATGTGGCGGCCAGGTTGAACTGTCCGCTTTGGCGCAAAGTAGAAATGTCACTTGAGCTGCCCTACTGCACAGCGACCAGCCCCGATCTGACCGGCTGACCCGGTTGCAAGATCAGATCGGGGCGGGTGGGGAGCACTCCTTCGGCTTTAGCTTTGAGAGCTCGGTCAGGGGATCATTCCGCAGCATCAAGTCGGGACAGGGCCTGCTCGCGCCGAGCAATCACCACCGGATCGTTCATGAAATCCGTCCGCTTGCCCGGCTTGCGGCCACGCGGTTTGTAGCCATTCTTCTCGCTGTTCGTCTTCACCGCCGGCTGCGTCTGCTGCTCCTGGCGTTCCTTGATATAGGCCAGGACATCACCGAGCCGCTTGTTCTCGGTGATCGCCGCATGCGTCACCCGCTGGTCCTTATCGAACATCTGGTAGGGCAGGGAATGGCCTTTCCACCGCACATCCAATCGACCATCGGCATAGGCATAGGTCTCGACATAGCGACCAGCCAAGCCGCGTGTCACCTCGGTCTCCTCGAGCATGATCCGCTGGCGCTCGAACGAAAACGTCAGCTGCGATCCAACATAGCGCTGCTCACGTTTGCACAGGACGTCGCGCAACCGATCCGGGGCGAGATTCAGCGGGCGGTGCAGGTCATCGGGTCGGGCAGGGACGATCGCAAACCGCGCATTGTAGTGCTCTATGAAGCCCGGCAAAAACCTATTGCCAGCCTCCATGTCGTCGATACCCGCCAGCCGTAATTCCTTGACCAGGCGATCTTGCAGCGTCCGGTTCATCCGCTCGACGCGACCTTTGG